>CAWDZE010000011.1:0-520888 GCA_963806705.1 Vicinamibacteria bacterium | reverse complement strand
GACACGGTCATCGTGAACGCCAGCACCCGCCAATCGAGCGTCACGATGGATCCGGCCTCGCCGACACGGGGGAGACCAGCGGTGTTCACGGCGAGCAGCGCGCGGATGCCCGCCATGCCCAGCGCCATGCCAAGTACGCCGCCGGCCAGCGAGAGCAGGACGCTTTCGGTCAGCAACTGGCGGATGATGCGGCCGCGCCCCGCGCCGATCGCCGCACGGATGGCAATCTCACGCTTGCGCCCCGACGCGCGGGCCAGCAGCAGGTTGGCGACGTTGGCGCACGCAATCAGCAGCACCAGCGCAACCGCGCCCAGCAGGACCCAGAGCGTGGAGCGGACGTCGGCCACCAGTTCTTCCTGCAGCAGCCGCGCGCCAAACGCGCTGTCGTTGTCGATGGCGGTCGGATATTGCTGCTTGTACTCGGCTGCCGAAAGCTTCAGCCTGGCGTTGGCCTGATCGAGTGTCGACCCCGGCCTTGAGTCGGCCTGCGGCCTGAAAGTAGTGACCCTGGTCGGAAGTCTGCGGGTCTATCTGGAACGGGATGTACAGCTCGGGCTGCGGACCGAACTCCCCGAAGTCGAATCCGGGTCCGACGATGCCGATGATGACGTGCGGTTCGCCGCTGAGCTCGATGGTCTTGCCCAGAATCTGCTGGTCGGAATTGAAGCGACGCACCCACAGCGCATGGCTCATCAGCGCGACATGCGCCTGGTCCGGCCGATCTTCGGCCGCGGTGAACGGCCGTCCCATCGCAATGGGCACACCGAAGAGCTGGAAGTACTCAGCCGACACCTGTTCGGCTCGCAGCTGTTCAGGCAGCCCGGCGCCAGTGAAATTGACGATGTTGGATCGGTAGGCGGCGACGTCCTGGACGACGTCGGCCTGGCGGCGCCAGTGGGTGAACTTGGCTGGCGACGCGCCGGAAAAGCTGCCCTGGGGCGAGGTCGTCTGAAAGATGACCATGCGATCCGGGTCGGGATACCCGATGGGCTTGAGCAGCACCGCGTTGACGATGGAAAAAATGGCGGTGTTTGCGCCGATGCCGAGCGCCAGCGCACCCACGGCGGCGAGAGTGAAGCCAGGGCTCTTGAAAAACGCTCGAATGGCGTGCCTGGCGTCGGTCAGCAGGTCTGCGAAGGACATTTTCGGTGGGTCTCCGGTCGCTCGGAACTTTCGACGGGAAACGGTGTCAAAGAGTTCTTGAATCAGAGTGAAACCGCTACCTGCGGGAGGCTTACGCCATGGTCGACTTTCACCGTCTGAACCCCAACGCCTTGCTCGTGCTGCTGGGCACCGTCATCTACGTCGTCGTGGGCGGCCCCTGGGTGGTCGGCGGAGGCGTGGCCATTGCGCTCGGCCTGGGGGTGCTGCATCGCCCGCGAGGCACGGATGAAGGCAGGGAAGGACCGACGTCGCTGTTTGGCGCGCCCGCGACGGTGGCGGCGCCGCGGCGAGTGGCGCCTGGCCCGTTCCTGCGGGCGGTCCCGGTCATGGCTTATGCCTCGTAGACGCAGGCATTTGGCGAATGATCGACCGGTGATGTAACATCACTGGTCTGTCGGGGCGTGGCTCAGCCTGGTAGAGCACTCGGTTCGGGACCGAGGGGTCGAAGGTTCAAATCCTTTCGCCCCGACCACTTCAAATCCCGCAAAGGCCCAGCAACCGCTGGGCTTTTCGCTGTACGCGCCTCGGGAGAAGTTGTCCCGCCTTTTCGCTCGGCCGTCCTGCGACCTCCTATAAACTCGGCTCACATGAGCTTGGGCGCCGGCTCGCGCATCGGGCAGTACCAGATCACCCGCCGCCTCGGTGCGGGCGGGATGGGCGAAGTCTACGCCGCACTCGACCGTTCCCTGAATCGTGAGGTCGCCGTCAAGGTGCTGCCCGCGGCGGTCGCCAGTGACCCCGAACGCATCGCCAGGTTCTCGCGTGAAGCGCACACGCTGGCGCTGCTCAACCATCCGCACATCGCGCACGTCTACGGGTTCGAAGACGGCGACGGCATCACGGCCCTGGTGATGGAACTCGTCGACGGGCGCACGCTGGCAGACCTGCTCGAGTCGGGCCCGCTGCCGCTCGGCGACGCGCTCGACATCGCCCGGCAGATCGCCGAGGCCATGGAGTACGCGCACGAGCAGGGCATCGTGCACCGCGATCTGAAGCCTGCCAACGTCAAAGTTCGTCCCGATGGCACGGTCAAGGTCCTCGACTTCGGCCTCGCCAAGGCCATGGCCGCGGACCACCCCAGCCGGGTCCTGTCCTCGGCCATCGAGGAGTCTCCGACCATCACCTCGCCAGCGCTGACGGAAGCCGGCGTGATCCTCGGCACCGCGGCGTACATGGCCCCCGAGCAGGCGCGGGGCAAGGCGATGGATCGACGCGTCGATATCTGGGCCTTCGGCTGCGTGCTGTTCGAGATGCTCGCGGGCAGACGGCCCTTCTCGGGCGAGACCGTGACGGATGTGCTCTCCGCAGTGCTGACACGCGAACCCGACTGGAACGCGCTGCCCGCGGACGTGCCGGCGGCCATCAGCGGCGTGATTCGCCGCTGCCTCGACAAGGACCGCCGACGACGCCTCCGCGATATCGGCGAGGCGCGTGTGGCGCTCGAGGACCCGCAGCAGACGGCAACCGGGCTGACCCCTCCGCCTGCCAGGCTCGGCCGGCGTCGTGCCGTTGTGCCAGTGCTGGTGATCTCGCTGCTCCTGTTGGGAGTGGCGACCGTCTGGCTGTGGCAGGCGAGTGGGCGCCCAGCCGGCGGTGCTCGGGCGATCACTCGCTTCGACGTGTCGGCGCCGGAGCCTGCTGCCACGTTGACACTCGTGTTTCGGCCGACTGTCGCCCTGTCGGCGAACGGCGCGACGCTGGCGTTCGTGGCGACCTCGGACGGTGTCGATCGCGTCTATGTGCGCACGCGGGAGAACGCGGTGGCCCGTGCGATTCCAGGCAGCGAGGGCGGGTCGAACCCGGCGCTGTCGCCCGACGGCCGGTGGGTCGCCTTCTTCGCCGACGCAAAGGTGCGCAAAGCGCCAATCGACGGGGAAGCCATGACAATCGCGGACGCGCCCGATGTGCGGGGACTGTCGTGGCTCGATGCCGAAACGCTGATCTTGAGCCGGAACGCGATGGCCCCGCTGGCCCGCATGCCGGCAAGCGGCGGACAGTTGCAGCCCCTGACGACGCTGGCCGGTGGCGAGCGAACGCACCGGTGGGTCGATGCGCTGCCAGGCGGTCGAACGGCGCTCTTCACGGTAGGGTCGGTCGCAAGCCCGGATGCCTACGACAACGCGACCGTGGAGGCGGTCGATCTGGCCTCAGGCGCGCGCCACGTCGTGCTGGCCGCGGCGGCCATGGCCCACTATTGCGGCGACGGGTGGTTGATGTACCTCGAAGGGCCCGGGGCTCTTCGCGATACGCTTCGACCCCAGCCACCTGACGACTTCAGGAAGTCCGATACAAGTGCTGTCGGCGGTCGCCCGTGACGCGAGCACCGGCGCCGCGCATTTCGCCTGTGCCAGCGACGGCACGCTGGCCTTCGTGCCCGGGTCATCGCGCGGGGAGCAGCGGCAGCTGACGTGGTTTGACGACAGCGGTCGCCAACAGCCGGTCCCACTGCCCGCCGGGCCTTTTCAGGAGCCGCGAATTTCTCCGGACGGCAAGCGTGCCGCGCTGCTGCACGGCACGGCGGGCAGCGGCGACGTGTGGATTTACGAGTTCGAGTCGGGCAACTTCAGCCGGCTGACCTTCACCGCGACCAACGCCGCGCCGATGTGGGACGCGAGCGGCAGCTTCGTGTATTACTCGGCGTTCAAGCCGGACGGGGCCTCCTCGACGCTGTGGAAGAAGCGCTCGGATGGCGGCGGCGATGCCGAGTCGCTGGGTACGTCGCCCGGCCGCGCGTACCTCGTCTGGGTATCCCCCGACGAACGCAGCCTGATCCTCGACATCGGCAACCCGCTCTCGGACCGCGGCGACATCGTCCGCATGCAGCCAGGGTCGTCCGCCGCTGCCGAGAAGCTGGTCGCGACGAGCGCCAACGAGTACACCGGCGCGGTCAGCCCTGGAGGCGAGTGGCTCGCGTACAACTCGGACGAGACCGGGCGGCCAGAGGTGTACGTCCGGGATCTGCGTGGCAGCGGCCGCTGGCAGGTGACGTCAAGCGGCGGGTTGGAGCCGAACTGGTCAGCGGACGGTCGTGAGTTGTTCTATCGCAGTGGCAACCGCCTCATGGCCGCTCGAATAGAAATGGGGAGCGCGTTCCGTGTGGGACGTGCGCGGCCGCTCTTCGATGCCATCTACAGTTCGGGCATCGAGTCCGGACGCAGCTATCACGTCGACCCGATCTCGCGACGGTTCCTGCTGGTGCGTCCGGCCGAAGAAAGCCCATCGCGTTCGGTGCGCGTCGTGCTCAACTGGAACGGTCCAGATGCCGGCGCTCGGTGAATGCCGTGCGGCTGTTCAACCAACTTTCGCCTCCGGATTTGCAACGGAATTGCAGCCGGGAACGTCAAGGGCGCCAGCATTGGCGCCCTTTTTCTTTCCGTGGGGAGTACGACATCGCTTTCGGCGGGCACTTCATCTTGCCGTGCCGTACGGCGGATCCGACACGCCATCGATCCTCCAGATCTCGCCGGTGAGCGTGACCACAAAGGCAGTATTTCCGATGAATTCGAGCGAGGTCGGCTGGTTGAGGCCGTCCGCGATCACCTCGAAGGTTCCATCTTCGTTCGCCCGTACGAGGGCGCCGGTGTCTGGTAACGCGGGAGCCCCGGGGGGACTGCCGGCGGGAAACACTCCCTGCGAAAGCGCGTAGAGCGTGCGACCGAGGCCGAATTCCACATCGACGAGCAAGCGGGCACCAGTCGCGACTTCCGTCACCGTCGGGGACTGTGGTTCGAACACGACGATTTTGCCGTCTTGCGGCAGGTGCGGAACGGCGCCCGCCTCCGCCATATACACACGGTTACCCGACACAGCCAGACCCGTGGGGACGATGTTGTCAAACGCGCGCAGCTCGGAGACTGCGCCGTCGCGCGTCACGTGCAAGAGGCGGTTATGATGACCGTCCGTAACCAGGAACCCACCGCGATACGGCTCGAGCGCGTATTGCAATCCGGTCGGGACATCAAACGGCGTGCTCGGTGGATTGTTCAAGGCGAACTGGCCGATGTCCGCAATCACGGTGAACTCGCTCGGACCATCCACCCGATAGATTCCGACGACATCGTTGCCGCCAACATCGGGGCCCACCAGGGTCACGAGGACGTACGCTGTGCTCCCGATGAACGCGACGTCGATGGCTCCACCGATCCCGACGATCGCCGGAGGCAAACCACTGGCGAACGTCGTGACGGCGCCCGTCTGCGGATCGATGCGCGAAATCCGACCGGCTGCGCTTTCGGTGACGTACAACGCACCTCCCGGACCGATGGTGCTGCCCGAGCCGCCTTCGAGATCGCTCACCAGCAGCACCGGACCGTTCGCGGACAATCGTGAGGGAATCGTCAGGACCGAGATGATTACGGCGACCGCCAGCACCCGCAGCTGTCGTTCGGAAGTCATTGCACCCTCCATCAAGACGCGGCGGCTGCATAGGGCCGCCAGCGCGCCTTCGCACGAGAACCCACCTGCGTTCTGGACTTGCGGGTAGTCTCCCTCATGGGATTTGGTCGCGGAAGTGACCGGCGGTGACTTCACGGTGAACGCGGCACGGTATACTGCGGCCCCAAGCCGAGGCCAGCGTGCAGCACGACCCGCAACGCGGCGTCAACGAAAGAGACCCCGAGGTGGGAGCCGAGGCGGTCCGCGCGGCGCTGGCCCGCCTTCTCGGCAGCCGAACGTTCGCAAATGCCCCCGTCCTGCGCCGGTTCCTGCAACACGTGGTCGAGCGCACTGTGCAGGGGCGCGACAACGAGCTGAAGGAATACACGCTCGGCACTGAAGTCTTCGACCGAGGGGCGTCATTCGATCCGCGAATCGACACCATCGTCCGCGTGCAGGCCAGACGGCTCCGCGCGAAGCTGCAGGAGTATTACGACCGTGAGGGCCGGGAGGACACCGTTCAAATTGTCCTGGCGAAGGGCGGCTACGTCCCGGCGTTCCGCCTCGCGACGCTTTCGCCGAGGCTCGCACTCACCCCTGGACTGGTTGAGCTTCCGGTCCGTGACCGGACCCTGCGATTCGTTCCGGCGCCCCGTAACGCGCTGATCGGCCGGGCGGCGGAGCTTGCGGGAGTGCAGCGGCTGATGCGGCAGGACCACGTCCGGCTCGTGACCCTCACCGGGCCAGGAGGAAGCGGCAAGACCCGGCTGGCTGTCGAAGTTTGTCGCGATCTCGCAGACGAGTTCCCCGGCGGCATTGGATTCGTGGCGCTCGCGCCCGTTTCGTCGGCCGACGCGGCAATCGCCACGATCGCGCACGAGCTCGGCGTCCGGCACACCGGCGGGAAACCGGCCACTGAAGCCCTCGAGGAGCACCTCCAGCGTTCGGTCTTCGAGCCGACCCTGCTGTTCATCGACAACCTCGAGCACGTGATCGGCGTGGCACCCGCACTGGGACGGCTGCTCGACGTCTGCAAACCGCTGCGGATTCTCGTCACCAGTCGGGCGGTGTTGCACGTGTCCGGCGAGTGCGAATTCCCGGTCGCCCCCCTGGCGCTTCCCAGCCCGAGAGACCTCGGGTCGATCGAGACGCTGGCGGCCAACCCCGCCGTCGCCCTGTTTCTCGAGCGAGCTGCGGCAGTCAGGCCCGACTTCGTCTTGACCGGAGACAATGCCGAAACCGTCGTCGAGATTTGCACGCGTCTCGATGGTCTGCCCTTGGCCATCGAGCTGGCGGCGGCGCGGGTCAAGATGTTCACGCCGTCGGCGATCGGCGCGCGGCTCGGGCAGAGCCTGGACTTTCTCTCGCGTGGACCGGCCGATGCGCCGTCGCGCCAACAGGATCTGCGCTCCACGATCGACTGGAGCTGTCGGTTGTTGAGCCTTCCGGAACAACGGCTATTCCGACGCCTGTCGGTGTTCCGCGGCGGATGCACGCTCGAGTCGGTTGAAGCCGTCTGCAACGCGCGCTGCGATCTCCAGATCCCGGTAGAGGACGGACTCGCCTCGCTGCTCGACAAGAGCCTCGTCCAGCGCGCAGAGTCGAAGGGCGAGCCTCGCTTCTTCCTGCTCGAAACGATTCGGGAGTACGCCTCCGAGCTGCTACAGGAGAGGGGCGAGGCCGACTTCACACGAAGGGCGCTCGCCGCGTACCTGCCTCGTGATTGCCGAAGAGGGCAACCGTCAGCTCACCGATTCGCAGCGGGAAGCGTGGCTGGCGGCGTGCGAGGCCGAGCACGACAACATGTGCTCGGCCCTCGAATGGGTGGTCGAACGAGACGACGCGGAGTGGGGCTACCGTCTCGTGCTGGCGTTGTATGCCTTCTGGGAGCGTTGCGAATACCTGGCCGAGGGCCGTGAATGGACCGAAGCGGTTCTGGGCCTGCCGGCGGCGGCGGATCGCACGTGGCGCCGCGCGAAAGCTCTCGCCTATGCGGCCGCCTTTGCCACGGTGCAGGGCGACTTCGAGAACGTCCCTGCACTGAACCATGCCGCCATCGACATCTTTCGCGAGCTTGGCGATGGCAAGGGCGTCATCGCGCTGTTGAACGCGCTGGCGGTCGTGGAGCGGTTACAGGGCAACTGGGCTGCCGCGCAGACGTGGCATGAGCGCAGCCTCGCCGCCGCACGCGAAGCCGGCGACCGGGCCGCCGCCGCCGCCGTCCTCAGCAACCTTGCCGACGTTGTCAGCGCGCAGGGCGACGAGGTCGCGGCACGCCGTCTGTTCGAGGAAGCGCTGGCTGAATTTCGCGACCTGGGCGATCATCGGGGCATCGCGTGGTCGCTCAATCACCTCGGCGATGTCGCACGCGCCAGCGGCCATAACGCGGAAGCTCGTCGACGCTACGAAGAGGCGGCGCAGGCGTTCCGGGCGCGGGGCGATCCGTGGGGCACCGCCAGAACCTGTGCCGATCTGGGTGAGCTCGCCTCCGAGCAGCAGGACTATCCTGCGGCATTGGCCAATTTCGAGGAGGCGCTGCAGTTGTTCTTGACGTTGGGGCACCGCCGCGGGATAGCGACGGTACTCGAAGGTCTAGCCACGCTGTTCGCCCAACAGCATGATGCGGAGCGGGTCCTGATGTTCGCCGGAGCGGCATCGGCGCTTCGCCAGAGGATTGGCGCCCCCGCGCGTCCGCGCGAGCAGGCGAAGATCGCACAGGCCATCCAGTCGGCGCGTGCGCTCGACTCCCGATGGTCGGAAGCGAGCTGGGCAAGAGCCTCGAAGATGACGCTGCCGGAAATGATCGCCTACGCGCAGAATGCCGTCCGAGCACGCGCGACCTGACTTTGCGCCGACAGGCCTCACGACGCCGCGAAGTTCGCCGGATCGAGCAAGCGGCGCACGGCGCTGATACGGTCGGCCGGGATGTCGCAAAGCCGGGCGTGCTCGCGGATCATGAATTCGTCGGGCGCGTAGTAGATGCAGTAGATCTTGTCATCCGTGACGTAGCTGTGGATCCACTGTATCTCCGGCCCCAGCTGACGCAGCACGGCGAGCGAGCCGAGCGAGGCTTCGCGAATCTCTTCCTCTGTCAGTTTGCCAGCACCGGGTAAGTCTCGCTCAATGACAAATTTGGGCATGGTGTCCCTCAGTGCGCGGACGTACTGCCCGCATTATGCGCCTACCACCCCGAGCCAGCCAAGCCTTCGACTCGAGTGCGGCTGGCCAGTCTGGCAACCGCAAGGCCGAAGCCCGCAATCTGTCCGTGCACGCTCCGGCACCTCACGAGGTGAGGAGCGATTGACGCTTGCGCCGTGAGATCCGTGAGTTTTGCCTCAGATCACTTCCTTCGTGGTGCGAATATCTACGTGATAGCGCCACCACATCGACACTGAGGCCTTGCGTGTAGTGGCGCCAAATACGAATATGCGCGAATGACGTGGCAGCATCAGCTGCTCGAGCAATGGGTGGACTTGGTCCTTCAGGTGGCCAATACGCCCTATGACCAGCAGCTCGTCCATGTGGTCCATCACCAGGTCCAGGCTGCGCTCACCGACGTCATCAAGGGAGGCCCGGGCATCTGGCCCGGAGCGCCAGGCCCACCGTCCGATATCGCGCTGCCCCCGCTTGCGATTCGAATCCTGCGAGGCCGAACGGCGGTTGTGGCCAGAGCCCCGGAGCTTCCCGAGGAACAACCAGCCACTTGGGATCTCACGTCTGGGCCTGGACTCGAGGCGATAGCCGACCAGCTCCTCGCCGTCGTGATGCTGTTAGCGCACGATCCTTACGCGCGACGACTCCGCCGGTGCGACTGGCACGAATGCCGGCGGTTCTATTTCGCGACTCGCGACCACCGGCGGACGCATTCTTTCTGCTCGGAAGCGCACAGGCGCCTCTTCGATCTCGCCACGCGTGATCCGAAAGCAGCAGCCGCGTATATGAAACGGTGGCGCGCCGCTGCGGCCAGGAAGAAAGGCCGGCGGCCAGCCGGCAGGGCAAGACGATAGGCGGCTCGAGTCATGTGGAAGCGCCTTCGTGAACGCAACGAATGGAAGTTCTTCGCGGTGCTGCCAAGGGCGGACCGCCCCCTCGCCGTCGTGTGGTGGGTCGTCCTCCTGCTCCGCGGGGTCCTGCCAGCGGTCTTCGCAATCGCCATGGGCGCGCTCGTCGCGGGCGTGCAGGCTGGCGATAGCCTGATCGGCCCGCTCGCGCTCACCGGTATTGTTTTCGTCCTCCTGCAGGTGCTGGGCCCGATTCAGACAGCCGTCAGCCACAATCTCGGCGACCGTACCGCGGCCTGGCTCTACGACCGCCTGACCCGCGCGTGCGTGCGGCCTCCCGGTATGGGTCACCTGGAGGACTCACGCTTGACGGCCGACCTCACCGTCGCGCGCGACTTCGACCTCGGCATGACAGGGCCGCCGCTGTCCTACGGGCTGGACTTCATCGCCGGCGGAATTGTGGAGATGATCGGGGGTCTGTCTGCGGCCGCCGTGCTCTTTGGCTACGCGTGGTGGGCGCCGGTCGTGCTCGCCGGCGCCTGGCTCGCCACGCACTGGTTCCTGCGCGAGAGCGCCGTCTGGCACGACCGCAACACCGACGAAGTCCGCAGCGCGCAACGCGACGCCGATTACGCGTATCGGCTGGCCGTGGATCCGCCGGGCAGCAAAGAGCTGCGACTGTTCGGCCTGGTCGGCTGGACGCTCGATCGCTTCATCGCGCGCCGCACGAAGCTTCATCAACTCCAGTACCACGCGACCCGTTTACGCGAGCGTCCGCTGCTCTGGTGCCTGCTGCTGGTCACTGGCGCCAACGTCATCGTCTTCTGGTCTCTGGCACGCGCCGCGGCAGCCGGCGGCCTCGATCTCAGCGGGCTCGTCGTGTACGCGCAGTGCGCGGTCGGCACCTCGCTAATCGCGTTTGGCGGTCTGAACTGGGCGATGGACGGAGCGGCGGCGCCCGTGGCCGCGGTGCTTCGCCTCGAGCCCGCGATGGCGCCCGCCGGCGCGTTATCGTTCGGACGTCGTCTGGCAGATGGCCTGCCCGCGCGCGACATTCGGCTCCGGGACGTGACATTCGCGTACCCTGGCGGTACGCCAGTCCTCGAAGGCTTCGAGCTCACCATACCTGCCGGCTCATCCCTCGCCATCGTCGGACAGAACGGCGCAGGAAAGACGACCCTCGCCAAACTGCTGTGCCGGCTGTATGACCCGCAGGCCGGCGCGATCGAGGTCGATGGCGTCGATATGCGCGAGCTCGACCTGTCGTCGTGGCGCTCGCGCGTGACCGCGGTCTTTCAGGATTTCATTCGCTTCGAGCTGCCGCTGCGCGACAACGTCGCACCTGGGGGCGCGCCGGATCACGTCGTGCTCGAAGCGCTGGAGGCCGCCGGCGCATCGAAGCTCGCGAGACTCGAGACGATCCTCGCTCGCGGCTACGACGACGGCACGGATCTGTCTGGCGGACAATGGCAGCGAGTGGCGTTGGCGCGCGCGCTGTGCGCCGTGAAGCTCGGGGCGGGCGTCGTGCTGCTCGACGAGCCGACAGCCCAGCTCGACGTCCGTGGGGAGGCGGCAATTTTCGAGCGCGTCCTTGCCGCGACGCGCCACTGCACGACGATCCTGATTTCACATCGCTTCTCGACCGTCCGCCAGGCCGATCGGATCTGCGTGCTCGAGCGCGGCAAGGTGATCGAACTCGGCACGCACGACGAGCTGATGGCCAAGGGAGGCCGCTACCGCACGATGTTCGATCTGCAGGCGCAGCGCTTTGGTGCCGAGGACGAAGAAGGGAAGAGCTATGACGTCCTCGTCTAAGCCACGCGCGGGTAGGCCCGGCGGCCTGCCGCCCGCGCTCTCCTCGATGTGGCGGCTGTGCAAGCTCGGGTACAGACACGAACCTGGCCTGCTGGTCGCCGCCTTCACCCTCTCGCTGCTCTGGGCACTGCCGGACGCGCTGCTCGCGCTCTGGTTCAAGCTGCTCGGCGATGGCGTGCTCCAGGGCGACTGGCGCCTGGTCCGGTTCGCGGCCGTGGCGATGGGCGTGTCGGCCACGGCCACATGGTTCCTCGCGACGGTCAGCGCGCGTGTGCAGCGCCGTTTCCGCGACAAGGTCACCATCGCGCTCGAATCGCATGTGGCGCGCCTGCTGGCTTCCATCGCGACGATCGCACACCAGGAGCGGCCCGAGTACCTCGATCGGCTCGCGGTGCTGCGCAATCAGGTGTTCATGCTCGACCACATGTACATGTCGCTGTTTTCCACGTGCGGGTGGATTCTGCGGCTGGGCGTCACCGTCGCGCTGCTGATGTCCATCCACCCCGCGCTCGCACTGCTGGCGGTCTTCGCCGTGCCGACGGTCGTGACGTCGACGTGGCGGCCAGGCGTCGAACGCAGCGCCTACGAACGCGGAGCGCAGGCGAATCGGCTGGCTCGTCACCTGTTCGATATCGCGACGACCGCGACGCCGGGCAAGGAAGTCCGCGTCACCGGCATCGGCGATCGTCTGATCGCGGAGCGCCGCCTCGCCTGGGAGTTCTGGCACCGGCCGATCGCTCGTGCACGCTGGCGGTCGGCGGCGTGGCATACGCTCGCCTGGTCCGTCTTCGGCGCGGCCTACGCGGGCGCCATTGTCTTCGTCTCATCAGGGCTCCGATGCGCCTGCCGGCGACATTCTGCTCGCGCTCGCGGCTGGAGCGAGGCTCTCTGCATACATCGGCGGCACGGTAGGAGAGATTGGCTTCCTGCGCGGCGTCTGGATGGACAGCTCGAGACGTCTGGCCTGGCTCGAAGACTACGCCGCATCGCTCATGTCAAATGCCGACCAGCCTGTGCCGGCGCGACTGTCGGAAGGCATTCACTTCGAGCACGTCTCGTTTGCCTACCCCGGAACCGAGCGCCTGGTGCTCGACGACGTGAACCTCGATGTGCCGGCGGGCACCGTGGTCGCCATCGTGGGCGACAACGGTGCGGGAAAGACCACGCTCGTGAAGCTGCTGGCCAAGCTGTACGAACCGACGGCAGGCCGCATTCTCATCGATCGCACGGAGCTGGCCCGCATTCCGGCGGACGCGTGGCGCGCCCGACTGGCCGGGGCGTTCCAGGACTTCTTCCGCTTCGAGTTCATCGCGCGTCATACCGTGGGCGTGGGCGACGTGCCGCGTCTCGACGACGAGCCTGCGGTCGTGAGGGCCGTTGGCCGCGCCGGAGCGGACGATGTCGTCTTGCGGTTGACAGCCGGGCTCGATACACAACTTGGGCCCACGTGGCCCAACGGCGTGGAGGTGAGTTTCGGGCAGTGGCAGAAGCTTGCGCTGGCGCGCGGCTTCATGCGCGATCACCCGCTGGTGCTGGTGCTGGACGAGCCGACTGCGGCCCTCGACGCCGAGACCGAGCACGCGCTGTTCGAACGCTATGCCGGCGCAGTGCGCGGCGAAAGCCAGGATGGCCGCATCACGATCCTCGTGTCACACCGCTTTTCGACGGTACGGATGGCCGATTTGATTGTGGTGCTCGACGGCGCTCGCGTCGTCGAGGTCGGCACGCACGACGCGCTGATGGCAAAGCGCGGCCAGTATGCCGATCTCTATGGCATCCAGGCCGCGGCGTACCGCTAGAGCGCCCTGCCTGTTTCGTTCCGCCATCCGCCTTGTTAGACTGCGCTGTCCATGAGAGGAGGCCCGGCGTGACGAAGGCGACGTGTGCGGTGTTGGTGGCAGCGGCGCTCGTGCCTGGCACGAGGGTCGCACGAGCGCAGGAGCTCTTCGAGCTCCAGAAGGTGGCCGACGGCGTCTACGCCGCCCTCGCGCGGCCGCGCACGCCGATCAACTGCAATGCGGCGGTCATCGTCTACGACGAAGGTGTCCTCGTGGTGGACACCCACTCCCGCCCGTCGAGCGCACGCGCGCTCATCCAGCAGATCAAGAGCGTCACCGACAAGCCCGTGCGCTACGCCGTGAACTCGCACTTCCATTGGGACCACGCGCAGGGCAACCACGCCTACCCGGTGGCGTTCCCGAAGCAGGTGGCGATCGTGGCGTCGGAAGCGACGCGTGAAAACCTCAAGAACCTGGGGATGCAACGCGTCAAGGACCAGATAGACAACGGGCCGCGGCTGATTGAAGACGTGAAGCGCCGGCTCGCAGCCGCGCAGGAGGCGACCGCGCAGGCGGCGCTCAAGGAGGAGTTGCGCCAGCAGGAGGAGTACCTCGCCGAGGTCCGAAGCCTGGAGCTGACGCTGCCCGACCTCACCTTCGACAAGTCGCTGATCCTGCATCGCTCCGACCGTGACGTCGTCCTCCTGTTCCTTGGGCGGGGGCACACCAGCGGCGACGTCGTGGCGTACCTGCCGAAGCAACGCGTGGTGGCCACGGGCGACCTGCTGCACGGGTGGATGCCCTTCATGGGCGACTCCTATCCACCGGAATGGGTCGCGACGCTCGACGCGCTCGACAAGCTCGACTTCGACCACATCATCGGCGGTCACGGCGGCGTGAAGCCGAAGGCCCACCTGCGATTCTTCCGGAACTATCTCGCCGACCTCATTGACCGAGGTCCGCCGTGCCCGCGAGCGGGGCGACTCGCTCGAACAGGCGACCAAGTCGGTTGCGGCGGCACTTTCGCCGAAGTACGAGGCCGGCATGGACGGACGCTTCGCCGGGTCGGTCGGCGCAAATATCGAGAAGGTCTACAAGGATCTCGAGGCCGGGCGTTACTGAGGAGGCCGGGCCTGCACACAGCCCGGCCGCCGGCCGATAGTTCCCCATAGAGTGCTGTTCCTCCGCACGGGCCTCGAACGTCTACTGCTCCTCCTTTTCGGGATTGCTCGAATCGTCTTCCTCTTGCAGGCCCTTGCGTTCGGGGCCGCTTCGGGCGCGGGGTTTGCCGCGGCGGGCGGGGCCGCGGTGCCCTGGCTCCAGGAGGCAATTGCCAAGGGCCTGGTGATCTCGGGCACGTTCCTGGTCGCAGGCCTGCTCTTGATGCTGGCCCGGCGTTGGCGCGTGCCGCCCGCTACCGTCGCCGTGGAGCCGACGTGGCCCTGGCCGCTGGTGCTCGGGATGTCGCTGTTGGTGCTTCCAGTCGTGGCGGCCGTGGCAGGCTCTGGACTGCCGTCCCTGTGGCGACGCATCGCGGTTCAGTTGTCCGCGATCGGATTCTGGGACGCCGTGGCTCGGCCGGATCCGTACGGCGGGATCGTGCTCCTCCCGATCCTGATCGCGCTGATGGTCCCGCTTCTGCTTACCGCGGCCACGGCATTCTCCATCGCGTTTCCGCTGACGCTGCTGCCGCTGCTCGGGGGTCGGAGGCGGCTGTTTCCCACGTTGCTGGCGATGGGCGCGATTTGCCAGGTGGCCCTGGTGCTCACAGGCTGGATCGCGGTCGACATCTTTGCACGGCTGACGACGAAGGCGCTGACGGCGATGGCCACAAGCGGTGACGCGGAAGTGCTACGCGTCGGCGACGAGTTGACCTGGGTCAGTGGGATCCTGTCGCGTACCGCGCTCGTCCTGATCGCGCCTACACTCGGAATGCTCGCCTGGATGATGTTTCTCCGACCATCAGGTGCGGCGGCGGGATACTTCGCAATGGACGAATCGCCGGACGCGCCCGAGGCGCACATCGGGCGATCCGCACATGCCCCCGCGCAGGCCCCGCCAC
The DNA here is from genome assembly GCA_963806705.1 of Vicinamibacteria bacterium. Lineage (GTDB taxonomy): Bacteria > Acidobacteriota > Vicinamibacteria > Vicinamibacterales > JAENWD01 > JAENWD01. The sequence continues at coordinate 505,694 of CAWDZE010000011.1, read as the reverse complement.
ATGGGTGGAAGTCGGCGTCTGCGCTACCTAGTATCGTTACGCAGGCTGCGCGTGTGGGGCTCGGGGCGCTCGGGGCTCTGATGCTGCTCTTCGGAGCGGCCGCCGGGTTGCGGACCCAGGCGTCCTACATCGGTTCTCAGCCGGCGCCCGGCGTCACGTTGGCGAGCGGCCCCAGGACATTGCGCGTGACACTGGCGACCAGGCTCGACCCCGGGTCCTCGCTTTCGCTCATCCGCCTCGCGAGCAACCCCGAGAGCGGCGAGTTTCCGCGAGACGTCGAACTTGTCAGCCGCCTCGCTCCTGACGATGCTGAGCAGCGCACGATCGAAGCCACGCCCAGGCGGATCTTGTCCGCCGGTCTGTATCGCGTGGCCTGGTGGGCGCGACCAGCGGGAGGCGGCGGGGCCCAGCAGGGCACGTTCTCCTTCGGCGTCGCAGTGCCTGTGCCTGGTGACACGCCTGGCAACGTCCATACAGTGAGCGAACGCGACGCCGGCGCCCGCAGGCGCCGTCAGACGGTCTTTGGCGGTGTCCTGCTGCTCGTGCTTGGCCTGATTCTGCCGCGGCTGACGCCGAGAAGCTGAGCCCTCTCTCGATGCGTATCTTCCTCGGTACGTTCCTGAACGAGTCGAATCGGGGCTTCTACGATCGGTTCGTGCAGCAACTCGTCACGCGCCATCGGACCAGCCTCAGGGCGACTCCGCCGGGAACGGCACACGTGACCTATGCATTCGTCGGCGAGTTTGCCGACGAGGCCCTCGATCGGTTGGCAACGTTGACTTCGGCTGTCGCGCAGCGCCACCGGGGCTTTGACATCGAGCTCGCGAAGCCGGGGGTGCTGCGGGCCGGTGCGCGGCCACGCCTGGTTTGTGCCGCACTCGGCCAGGGCGCCGACGAAGTGTGCGCGCTGACGGCTGAATTGTCCTCGGCCGTGCAGCCGATCGCGCCCGGCGTTCGACCCTCCCGGGCTCCGCACGTCACGCTCGCGCGCTTTCGAAGAGATGCGACGCGACACGATGGCGACCAGGTGGCCCAAGCCCTCGTGCACGCCGAGGGCCGGGCCGACCGCGTGTCGTTGATTCAGATCGTGGAGAGCGTGCTCACCCAACGAGGTCCGGTCTACAGCGTCAAGGCCGGATTACCCCTGGGCGGGCCTCGCTAGTCTTCCAATTCGAAGTCCACGTTGACGGTCATCACGACTTCCACGGGCTTGCCGTTGAGCATGGTTGGGGTGAAGAGCCACTGCTGCACGGCGTCAATCGCGGCCTGCGCGAAGTCCGGATGCACTTGCGCGGTGGCGACGCGGACCGACAGCACGGTGCCGTCTCGACCGATGATCGCCTCGAGCGGAACGCTGCCTTCGCGGCCCGCCTCACGCATCGAGGCCGGGTACACAGGCTTCACGTCCTTGGTCTTGGTGGGCGGACGGATGTTGCCGCCGACGCGGACCGGCAGCTCAAAGACACCGCGCCGCGAGCCGGGCTTGCTGCGCTTCTCACGGATTGTGATGCTTTCGCGGACATTGCCGACCTGCAACGTGACGGCACGCGTCCAATCACGAGCTGCAGTCAACTCGAGATCCTGGCGCAGCGGCCGGAATCCGGCCAGCGAGACTTCCAGGACGTACTTGCCCGGGCCGACGGGAGGAAACTCGAATCGGCCGGTCGAGTCGCTGGTGGCCTGCCACTTGTTCTGCCGCTCGTCTTCAAGATTCAACGCCGCTTCGGGCAGCACGCCTCCGGACGGGTCGTAGATGACCCCCGACAGCGCGAGCGGTCCACTCTGGGCGACGCGAACGGCAGCAATGGGCAGTGCGAGGCCGAGCAACCCGACAACCGTGAAGGCGGCCGCCCAGCGTGACAACGCGCGGCGGCCAAGACTTGGATTCAACATGGCGGCGATTCTCCTCTCGAGGGTTGAAGGACGAGCCATCGGCATGACCGCGGCCACCGGCAGCGATGACGAGCGGCAGCTCCGTGCAACGTCCAGCAGGTGCATGGCGTAATCGCGTGGCGGCACACCCAGGCGTAACACGGCGTCGTCGCACGCCTGCTCGCTTTCACGGCGCAGACGACGACACGCCAGCCAGAACAGGGGATTGAACCAGTAGAGCGCGCGGATACCTTCGGCGGCGATCTGCACCAGCCAGTCGTGGCGCTGAATGTGAGCGACCTCGTGGCCGAGCACTGCGTGAATGCGCGCATCGCTCCACTCGTGCGCATGCGAGGGAAGCAGGATGCGTGGACGGACCAGGCCCCAGGTCGCCAGGATGTCGGGGGCATCGGTTTGCAGCAGCGTGATGGGCCGCCGAAGCCCGACCAGGGCCGACACGTCTGCAGCGCCGCGAGACCAGGGACCATCGATGACCGGCACGGCGCGCAAGACAACGCGCCGCAACCGTCCGAACGCCAGCGCCAGCGCTACGGCACCGGCGCCAACGCCGATGGCCCACACGAGCATCAGAGTCGCCGGTTCAGGAAGCGCCGCAACAACGACGGCGTCCACTGCTGGCGCGGCGGCCACCGTCGGGGCCTTACCGGAAACCGGCAGCGGCACGGCCACCGCCTCTGGCACCTGGACCGTCCAGGCAGGTAGAGCCCAGGACAGCGGCAACACGATGCCCGAAGCCGCCACGGCTCCGGCGAGCACGCTGTGACGAAGCGCCGCGGAGCGACGGCGAAGGAAGGGAAGGGCGAGAAGCCCTGCGCCCAGAATGGCGGAGGACTTCAGCATGATGTCGAGCATGACAGTCATCGTGACTCTCCGCGCGCGCTGCGAACCAGCTCGAGGATCCGGTCCAGGTCCTCGTCGGTGACCTTGCTGGCCTCGCCGCCAAGCAGCGCCGCCACGACCTTTGCGTTCGAGCCGTCATAGAAGGTCTCGACCAGGTGCTTGAGGGCAGACCGACGGGCCGAATGCCGAGGGACGGTGGGCATGTAGATGTAACGCAGCCCCTGCGCCTCGTGCCGCACGTGCCCCTTGGCTTCGAGCACGCGCAGTTGGGTGCGCACGGTGGAGTAGCTGGGCGCGCCCGGCAGGCCCTCGAGGATCTCGCCCGCCGTGGCGCGGCCGAGCCGATAGAGGCGGTCCATGATCTGGCGTTCGCGCTTCGTGAGGACGGCGTGCATGGCTGTGACCGGCATGCGACCTTTATAACACAACTGCTATTTAAATAACATACCGCCTTTGTCGGGCACGCAGCGGCGGCGGGTTCCACCGGCCGGCTCTTCTGGCGTATCCTCGGCCCATCATGGGCACTGTGGGACGCCGCGACGTGCTGGCACTTGGTGGGATGAGCGCGCTTCTGGGGCCGGTCGGCCGGGGCCAGCAGGCGAGCCGGACGGCGGCTCCGGCCAGCCGGCGGGCCGAGCTCTACAACCTGATGGGGGATTTGCCCGACCGCCACCGGCCAATCGGCGGACGGAAGCTGCGAGAGGACGAACGCGACGGCTACGTCCTCGAGACGTGGGAACTGGATCTCAACGGCATCGAGGCCGTGCCTGCGTATGTCGCCCGGCCACGCACCCTCACCGGCCGGGCTCCCGCCGTCATTTTCAATCACTCGCACGGCGGCGGCTACACGATCGGCAAGAAGGAATTCACCGATGGCCGCAGTTACTTGCAGCCGATGCCGTACGCAAAGGCCCTGACCGACATCGGGTACGTCGCCATGGCCATCGACCACTGGGTCTTCGGCGAGCGCAGCCACACCTCCGAGGGCGACATGTTCAAGGCCATGCTGTGGCAGGGCCAGGTGCTCTGGGGCATGATGGTCTACGACAGCCTGCGCGCGGTGGACTGGCTCGTGGGCCGCGCAGACGTCGACACCCAGCGCCTCGCGACGCTCGGCATCTCGATGGGCAGCACGATGGCATGGTGGCTGGCGGCCCTCGACGATCGCATCAAGGTCACTGTCGACATCTGTTGCCTCACGGACTTCCAGACGCTGCTCGCCAAGAAGAACCTTTCAGCACACGGCGTCTACTACTACGTGCCGCGCCTGCTGAAGCACTTCACGACAGCCCAGATCAACGCGCTCATCGCGCCACGGGCGCACCTCGGGCTGGCCGGTCTGCAGGACAAGTTGACACCGGTTGAAGGCCTCGACCTCATCGACCGCGAGCTGCAGAAGGTGTATGCCGACCAGGGCCACCCCGAACGGTGGAAATTGCTGCGCTACGATGTCGGGCACCAGGAAACGGCCGAAGGCCGCCGTGAGATCATCGCCTTCCTCCAGCGCTTCCTGTGAGACCGGGCCGGCCGCCGCGCCATGTTCGTCGCGATGGGCAGACATTCGGCGTAGCATGCGGTCGAGGGAGAAGACATGCGGGATTTTGCGATTCACCTGACAAACCGGCCGGGTGAGCTGGCACGCGTGGCCACCGCGCTGTCACGCCACGGCGTCAATATCCGCTCGCTGGCAGGCCTGGCCGTTGACGGCCACGTGATGATCCGCGTGATCGCCGACGATGTCGAGGCCGCCCGCGCGGCGCTCGAGGGGAGCAACATCCGGTACGAAGAGGGCGAAGTCATCACCGTCCTGCTCGAAAACCGCGCCGGCGAGTTGGCCTCGTTGAGCAGCCGCCTGTCGGAGGCCGGCGTGAACCTGCTTGGCATCTATGTGACCGGCGCGTCCGGGAATCTGGTCGAGCTCGCGGTCGTGTGCGACAACCCCAAGAAAGCGAAGAGGCTACTGGATTGACCCCCGCCCTTCCTGCATCCGTCCGGCTGGGGCCGGGCCGAAACGGCATGACGCGTCTGGCGATTGCCACCCGCCGCGCCACCGCCGAGGTGTACCTGCACGGCGCGCACGTGACGGCCTGGCAACCCGGAGGCGCTGACCCGGTGATCTGGGTCAGCGCCGACAGCCAGTTCCACCCCGACAAGCCGATTCGTGGCGGCGTCCCGATTTGTTTCCCCTGGTTTTCCGCCCATGCCACCGATACTTCCGCGCCGATGCACGGCTTCGCGCGCTTGCGCGACTGGACGCTCAGCGGCGCCGAGGATCGCGACGGCGAAGTCCAGGTGACGTTCCGGCTGATCGACGACGACACGTCGAGACGCTCGGCGTGGCCGCACCGGTTCACGGCCGACTATCGGATCACCGTCGGGGATCGTCTGGCGATGGCGCTCGACGTCACCAACACCGGCGACGCCGCCCTGACCTTCGAGGCGGCGCTTCACAGTTACTTCGCGGTGAAGGACATTCGACAGGTCGGCGTGACGGGTCTCTCGGGCGCGGAGTACCTCGACAAGGTCGCCTCCTTCGGACGCAAGCGCGAGGGCGACGCGCCGATCCGCTTCGCCGGGGAAACCGACCGTGTCTACCTCGAGACCGAAAGCACTTGCACGATCCACGACCCGGGGCTTCGCCGACGGATCGAGATCGCCAAGACGGGCTCACAATCGACGATCCTCTGGAACCCCTGGATCGACAAGGCGCGCGCGATGCCTGATTTCGGCGACGACGAGTGGCCGTCGATGTTGTGCATCGAGACCGCGAATGTGCGCGACGCGGCCGTGAGTCTCGAGCCGGGCTCGCACCACCGCATGACCGCCGTTGTAGGGGTTGGTCCGATCACGGACTGACTGGCGGTGCGCTCCGGAGCCGAAAGAAGGCCACGCGTGAGCCGCCATCGCCGCTCTCGGAGATGAGATCGATACTCGGATCGCGGAAGAGTCGGAAGAACACCTCATCGTAGGTCGGCCGACTGTCCCGGTGTTCGTGCACAACCAGTACCGTCGCGCCGCGGCGGCGCAGGTATCTGAGCGCCCGCGTACGGGGAAACGATCGCATTTCGTTCAACAGCTCGAGATACGACCTGGGATAGTTGCCGCTGTAGCCGTTCAGCAACGGCCGCCAGTGCTCCGTGGAGCGATACATGTACTGCACGTCGTGCATGACGTCGAGGCGCGACGGCACGGTGACCGGCCACTCGAAGACAACGGCATCGGGCATGTCGCGCAACGTCGCATACAAGGCCGTCGGCCGCGGATCGACCGCGACCAGTGCCGGCGACGTGCGATACTCCGCCGCGCACGCGCCGATAACCACGAAAGCCGCGACGCTTCTGAGGGTGCGCGATCGCGCACGGCCCAGGACACGCGCGAACCCGGCGCCAGCGAGAACGGCGATTCCGAGCAGGACGAGAATACCGGCTCGCGCTGGCACTCGCAGCCCTCGAAAGGGCGACACCCAGTCGTAAAGCAGCGAGTAGAGTCCTGCATTGAAGCCCAGCGTGAGCACCAGCGAAAAGGCGAGCCCTGCGGCGTGGATCCGGAGGCGGGGGTCGGAGGCGGCGCACCAGAGGCCCAACACCGAGAGCCCCAGCGCCACGGCGCCAGGAAACAGGTAACGCTCGTTGGCACCCCACTGAGCAGTTCCGCCGTAAAGCCGGTTGCCCGCGGGAGCGCTGAGGAAGTCCAACGGACGCGCGCTGTACTCCGCGACCTCCGAGCGCCTGCGGTCGCCCACGGCCTCGTGACTCTTCTGGTAGGGCACCGAGTAAATCGCCATCACGGCCAGGGGGAGCGCCATGCTGCAGACGATCGCTCTGACGGCGCGCCGCGGCGCGCGGATGTGCCAGAGGGCGGTGATGAAGCAAAGCCAGGTGGCCAGGAAGATGCCGTAATAGATGCTGCTCAGGGCCTGCCCGGCCGCCAGCGCCCCCACTTTGAGATGGTCCGTCAGGCCGGCACGATCGGCGGCCCGGTGCCAGGCCAGGACAGCCAGCGGAATCCAGAAAGCGAACTGCAACTCGAGGTGGTCGAAGTGCTCCATCCGGTACGGCGCAAACGCGAACACCAGCCCCCCGAGCACCGCGGCGGCCGTGCTTCCGGTGAGATAACGCACCAGCGCATATGCCGCGATGCCGCTTGTCACGAACGCGGCAAGCAGCGTGAGGTTGTAGACGAGCAGAGGGCTGACGCCCAGCCAGTTGAGCGGCGCGACGGCGAGGGCCGGAGCCAGCATCGCGTCGGAATAGGCGAGCGTCGTGGATTCCGGAAAGAAGATGTTCGCGTCAAACAGCCGGCTCGGATCGTTGCGAATCTGGTGGGCGACCCAGGCCAGCCGCCAGACGGAGAAGAACGAGTCGCCGTGCACACCAATCGCCGAGTCGAGCGTCAGGACGAGCGGGTACGAGCAGGCGCATGCCAGCAGCGTGAAGAGGCCGGTCGCCAGCAATGGCGGGGCGAGTCGACGAGGATGCCTCAGTTCAGCGGTCCAGAAGCTTTGAACGATCACTCCGACGCACTTTCAACGACTCGGTTGCTGCTCTGCAAGCTGGGCGGTTCACAATACCCCACAATCGTTGAGGTTGGAGGCACAATCGCGCTAAAATCGAGGGTTCCCGGCCACCAGACGGCCGGCACCGATTGGCGTACCCACGATGATCTCTGTCAGCAATGTCTCCATGCGCTACGGCTCGAAGGTGCTCTTCGAGGACGTCACGACGACCTTCACCACCGGCCGGCGCTACGGTCTCACCGGGCCCAACGGCGCCGGCAAGTCGACGTTCATGAAGCTGCTGACCGGCGACTTGCCCCCGCAGAGGGGCACGGTCGCGCGGCCCAGCAAGCTTGGCGTCCTCAGCCAGGACCAGTTCGCCTTCGACCAGTTCCGCGTGATCGACACGGTCGTCATGGGGAACAAGCGTCTGTGGGGCGCGCTCGAAGAACGGGAGTTCCTCTACGCCAAGGCCGAGATGACCGAGGCCGACGGCATGCGCCTGGGCGAGCTCGAAGGCATCGTCGGCGAGGAAGACGGGTACTCAGCGGAAAGCGACGCCGCGATTCTGCTGCAGGGGCTCGATATCCCGGACGACCTGCACACACGGAAGATGTCGGAGATCCAGGGCGGTCAGAAAGTGCGCGTGCTGCTGGCACAGGCGCTCTTCGGACATCCACAGGCGCTGCTGCTCGACGAGCCAACCAACCACCTCGACCTCGACTCGATCCACTGGTTGCGCAAGTTTCTCGTCGAGTACCGACGGGACGCTGATCGTGATCTCGCACGACCGGCACTTTCTCAACGAAGTGTGCACGCACATCGCGGACATCGACTACCAGACGATCATCACCTACACCGGCGGATACGACGACATGGTGCTGGCCAAGACGCAGATCCGCTCGCGCCTGGAGGCCGACAACGCGCAGCGCGAGAAAAAGATCGCGCAGCTCAACGACTTCATCGCGCGCTTCTCGGCGGGCACGCGCTCGAGCCAGGTGCAGTCGAGGCGCAAGGAAGTCGAACGGCTGCAGACCGGCGACCTCGCGCGCTCCAACATCCAGCGCCCGTACATCCGCTTCCAGATGGCGCGGCCCTCGGGCCGCATGGCGCTCGAATTCAAGGACGTCAGCAAGGGGTTCGACCGGACGACGGTCGTCCCCGAGTTCAGCGCGATCGTGAACCGCGGCGAGAAGATCGTCCTCGTGGGCCGCAACGGCGTCGGCAAGACGACGCTGCTCAAGGCGCTGCTGGCCGATGCGCCGGGGCTGCCGCCGTCGCCTGGCGACGTCGACACCGGATCGGTGCGGTGGGGCCACGAGGCCTCGGTCGGCTACTTTCCCCAGGACCACAACGGCGTCATCCGCAAGGGCATGACGGCAGTGGAATGGCTGCACCAGTTCGACCCCGACGCCGCGCGGCAGGATATCCACGGGCTGCTGGGGCAGATGCTGTTCAGCGGCGAGGAGGGAAGCAAGCCCACCGACGCGCTCTCTGGCGGCGAGACGGCGCGGCTCCTCTTCTGCCGCATCATGCTGCAGAAACCCAACGTGCTCGTCCTCGACGAACCGACCAACCACCTCGATCTCGAGTCCATCAATGCGCTCAACATCGCGCTGCAGAAGTACGAGGGCACGGTGCTGCTCGTGACCCACGACCAGGACGTCATGGAAGAAGTCGGCACCCGCGTGTGGCATCTCGAGCACGGCACGATTCGCGATTTCAAGGGCAACTACGAGGAGTACGCGGCGACGCTGGCGTAGAATCCGCGGATGCGACTGCTTCCGCTGATTGCGCTCGTGGCGCTGTGGGCCATCCAGGCACCCGGTGCCCAGATCCCCCGGCCATCGTTTCCCTGGCCAGACGGCAAGCGCGCCGCAGTCAGCCTGAGTTTCGATGACGGGCGTCCGACCCAGATGGACGCGGGCCTGCCCGTGCTGGGCGAGCTCGGGCTGAAAGTCACGTTCTATGTCGTGCCTGCCGCCATCGAGAAGCGCCAGACGGCGTGGCGGGCGGCAGCACAGGCCGGGCACGAAATCGGCAACCACTCGCTGATGCACGCCTGCACCGGCAACTTCGCGTGGTCGCGGCAGAAGGCGCTCGAGGACTACACGCTCGCGCGCCTGGATGCGGAGCTCGAACAGGCCGGCGTCGAGATCAAGCGGCTCACGGGCGTTCTGCCCACGACGTTCGCCTATCCCTGCGGGCAGACCTTTGTCGGCCGGGGACCGACCACCACCAGCTACGTCCCGCTCATCAGCAAGCGATTCCTCGTGGGGCGCCTCTGGATGGGCGAACTGGCCAACGACCCGTCATTTGTCGATCTGAGTCAGGTCCACGCCGTGCCGATGGACGACAAGGAGCTGTCGCAACTCAAGCCGATGCTGGACGGCGCGGTGGAACAGGGGAGATGGCTGGTGCTCGGCGGCCACGACATCGGCACGCAGTCGGAGCCTTACACGACGCGCGTTACTTTTCTGCGAGCGCTCGCCGAGTATCTGAAGACGCCTGAGCGGGGAATATGGGTGGCGCCGGTTGGCACCGTCGCCGAGTGGGTCGCAAAGCACCGCTAGCGATGCGGGTGAGCGGCGCGCGCGCCGCCCACCCGGTAGTCCGCGGGCCCGAACGTCAGTTCGGGCACTGCCCTAGGGCCACTGATACCGCAGGCCGCCCCAGAACATGTAGTTGTTGTCGATCTCGTCGAGATCGTCGAGGAACAGCCGCGACTCGCCGGTCAGGAAGAGGCGCCCTTCCGTCGTCGAGCTCTTCCAAATCGGCACGCCGAAGTTGAGCAGCACCGTCGGCGCGACCGTGTCGCCGTCGGTGATGTCCCAGATGCCCAGGCCCGTGCCGATGTACGCCTTGTTGGCGGTCACATAGTTGGCCTCGACCTCGGCAAACAGGCTCGTGTTGTCTTCGTCGCGCAGGTTGACGGCCACGCCGACGGCGGGGCCAATGGCCCAACTGCCGACGTCCCACAACACGCCGCCCTTGATGCCAAACAGCGGCGCGCACCGGCCGCCCAGGAACTCCTCGCGCAGGCGACGCTCCTTGCCGTAGTAGCCCGCGATGAACGGATGCACCGTGTCGATCGGGGCCGGCGGCGGCGGCTCTGGCGCCGCGACGGGGGCCGGTGGCGGCGGGGGTGGCGGCTGCGGTGGCGGCGGGGGCGGGGGCGGCGGCGCCACGACGGCCGGCGTCGGCGGCGGGGGCGGCGGCGGCAACGCCCGCGAACTCACCAGCGACAGGTTGCCGCAGGGCCGCGGCACGAGGAACGTGTAGATCCGCTTGTCCCCCTCCACCTCGAACTCGAACGACTTGATGGGGGCCGCGCCGCCCCACTGCACCATGCGCAGCACGGTGGCCTTGCCTCGACGGCGATAGGCCATCCATTCGAGGCGCCCGCCGATGGGGAAGTCCACCTCGCGCACGACCGACTGGTCGCCGCTTTTCAGGACGGCGATCACCTCGTCGGCCACATCTGCCATCCCGGCGTCGGTCAGCACGAGGCGCAGATCCTGCTGGACCTGTACGTGTTCGCCCATGCGTTTGAGATCTTCACGTCCTCGGAGCGGCGCACAGATGCTGCTGGTGCGTCCACCGAGTCGCTTGAGGATCTTGTAATTGCCGGCCGCCGTTTGAGTTTGACCGGCGGCCGGCGTCGCCACCACACTGATGGCAACTGCGCTGGCAAGCGCGTATCCCAGAGTCCGACCCCACGACTGCATGTTCGTGCCTCTCACTCCCATGGGTTAGTCATCTAGCGAACGTCAGCCCTTTGGAACCGAAGTCCGCTATCTGACACGAGGCGCGAGCCAGCTCATCTACAGGCCCGTACCCCTCGCGTCTTGCCGAAGCAGATTACCTCAAGGCGTGTAAATTCTCTACACGATAGATTTGAGGGCGTGCCTATCCGTGCAAATCAGAAGCGGACCACTACGCCAGCAGACCAGCGGGCGTATTCGAGGATGTTCTCAGGGAAATCCAGGCCGCCAAGCGTGAAGTCCTCGGTATTGCGGAAGTAGCGGAAGTCAATCTCGGCTCCGACGTGGCGGCTGAAGAGGACGCTGGCGCCAGCGCCGATGTTGAAGCCGAAGTCGGTCTTCGAAGCCTCCAGACCGCTGGTGCGTGTCACGTCGTAGCGCAGCACGCCCACGCCGCCGGCGAGGTACGGCCGAAACCCGCGTCCCTCGGGAAGGGGCCCACCGACGATCACGTTGGCCATGGCCGTCGAGACGGCGCTGTCGCGCACCCGGCCCTGCGCGTCGGCCAGAAAGTCCTCGGTCCTCGCGACGTCTACACCCACGCCGATGATGCTGTTGCCGAACCACTCGACCCGGGCGCCGTAGGTGATGGGATAGCCGGCGTTGGCGTCGTTGATGATGCCGCTCCAGGACTGTCCAATGTAGGGCACGAGGAGGACGTCAGCGCGGGCGGGAGCGGAGCAGAGCAGGGCAAGCGCAAAAGTACCTGAGAAGAGGACGCCAGGTCACCAGGGGCTCCTTGGAAGGGAAGAAGCAGCGCGACGGCGGTATCGGTGCCGCCGTCGCGCGTCGAGACGCTTAGTCTACCCCTAGGGCCACTGATACCGCAGGCCGCCCCAGAACATGTAGTTGTTGTCGATCTCGTCGAGATCGTCGAGGAACAGCCGCGACTCGCCGGTCAGGAAGAGGCGCCCTTCCGTCGTCGAGCTCTTCCAAATCGGCACGCCGAAGTTGAGCAGCACCGTCGGCGCGACCGTGTCGCCGTCGGTGATGTCCCAGATGCCCAGGCCCGTGCCGATGTACGCCTTGTTGGCGGTCACATAGTTGGCCTCGACCTCGGCAAACAGGCTCGTGTTGTCTTCGTCGCGCAGGTTGACGGCCACGCCGACGGCGGGGCCAATGGCCCAACTGCCGACGTCCCACAACACGCCGCCCTTGATGCCAAACAGCGGCGCGCACCGGCCGCCCAGGAACTCCTCGCGCAGGCGACGCTCCTTGCCGTAGTAGCCCGCGATGAACGGATGCACCGTGTCGATCGGGGCCGGCGGCGGCGGCTCTGGCGCCGCGACGGGGGCCGGTGGCGGCGGGGGTGGCGGCTGCGGTGGCGGCGGGGGCGGGGGCGGCGGCGCCACGACGGCCGGCGTCGGCGGCGGGGGCGGCGGCGGCAACGCCCGCGAACTCACCAGCGACAGGTTGCCGCAGGGCCGCGGCACGAGGAACGTGTAGATCCGCTTGTCCCCCTCCACCTCGAACTCGAACGACTTGATGGGGGCCGCGCCGCCCCACTGCACCATGCGCAGCACGGTGGCCTTGCCTCGACGGCGATAGGCCATCCATTCGAGGCGCCCGCCGATGGGGAAGTCCACCTCGCGCACGACCGACTGGTCGCCGCTTTTCAGGACGGCGATCACCTCGTCGGCCACATCTGCCATCCCGGCGTCGGTCAGCACGAGGCGCAGATCCTGCTGGACCTGTACGTGTTCGCCCATGCGTTTGAGATCTTCACGTCCTCGGAGCGGCGCACAGATGCTGCTGGTGCGTCCACCGAGTCGCTTGAGGATCTTGTAATTGCCGGCCGCCGTTTGAGTTTGACCGGCGGCCGGCGTCGCCACCACACTGATGGCAACTGCGCTGGCAAGCGCGTATCCCAGAGTCCGACCCCACGACTGCATGTTCGTGCCTCTCACTCCCCTGAGTGTCAGTGCTGACGAACGTCCGGCCAGGCCCACAGGCCTCCCGACACGGCGCGAACGCCCGAGGTTGTCGGCACCCTCCCAGCGCAAGCGTCGTGCCGAAGCGGGTCTGCCGCCGACGTGCCGGCGAAACGCATCGAATCCCTGTCATTTCTGGGGGTTACAGTCAGTTCTGACGTCCGGGAGAGCCTTGCGGGGAGGCCTGTCCACACAACGACAGTGAAGAAAACACACGCTTTGTCACGAGCGGCGTCAACAACACTACAGATCGTCGAAACCCGCGCTCAGAGACATCCGTAGACACGCGCATGCCTTCCAAGCTTCGCCGTGCGGCGGTCCGGGTCCTCGTCGTCGGTTTCGGAGCGCTCGCCGCTGCCTGCGGCCGTCCCGATCGGGGGGACACGGCCATCACGCCGCCTGTCATCGAGCGCCCCTTTGGGCAGGGCGGCAAGGTGACGATGCGGCTTTCAGCGGGGGAATACACCATCGAGAACTCACCCGACGAGCGCATTCGACTGGCGTGGGAGACGCGTGAGGCCAGCGCGGCCCGCCGGGTACAGGCGCGCGTGGATGTCGACGGCACCGCAGCGACCATTCACACCGACGGCCCTTCCAACGGCTTTGTCGTCTCCATCGCCGTGCCGACCAAATCCGACTTGTTGATACGCCTGAGCGCGGGCGAACTGACCATTCGCGGCATCGAGGGCCACAAGGACGTGTCGGCCTGGGCCGGTGAGTTGACGATCGGGGTAGGCCCGGCCGCCAATTATCGGGCCGTCGACGCATCGGTGCTGGCTGGCGAGATTCAGGCGGCGCCCTTCAACGGGTCGAAGGGCGGCGTCTTCCGGTCGTTTCTCTGGAGCGGCAACGGGTCGTACGAGCTGCGCGCACGCCTCACGGCAGGTGAGATAACACTTCGGGACAAGTAGGAAATCCGGCCGTCTCACGGATCGAAGCGGGCCCAGGCACACTCGAAAGGAGAGGCCATGAAACATGCCCTGCTTGGCGTCGCAGTCGTCACCGGACTTGTCAGTCTTCACTCCCTCACCGCCATCGGCCACCCCGCGGCACCAGCCTGGGCCATGAACGCCTCGGTCATCGAAGCGTGCTCTTGCACGATGTTCTGCCAGTGCTACTTCAACCCGCGGCCGACCGAGCATACCGATGCCGCCGAGCACGCGGGGCATGGCAAGGGCCACTTCTGCAAGTTCAACAACGTCTACAAAGTGAACCGGGGCCATCACGGCGCGACCAAACTGGACGGCGCGATATTCTGGGTTGCCGGCGACCTCGGGGCGGATTTTTCCGACGGCGAGTTCGATTGGGCGGTGATCCACTATGCGCCCGACGTCTCGAAGGCTCAGCGCGACGGCATCGTCGACGTGCTCGGACATTTGTTCCCGGTGCGGTGGAAGTCGTTCGAGGTCGGCAAGGACGCGCCCATCGAGTGGACTGGCGGCCGTGATCGCGCCGTGGCGAAACTCGACGGCGGGAAGGCCGCCGAAGTCGTCCTGAAGCGCCTGCAGGGAAACACCGACGAGCCCGTGGTAATCAAGAACCTCCGGTATTTCGGCGCGCCCAGAAACGACGGCTTCGTGATGATGCCCAACGAAGTGGAAGCCTATCGTCTCGGGCCGAAGGCGTACCAGTACAAGGGAACCAACGGCTTCATGGTGACGATCGACATCGACGCGGACACCGCGCCAGCGAAAGCCAAGACTGCGATGTAGGGACCGCCGCGATCGGCGCTGCCGATCGCCCGGCCGCAGGCCGGTGTGGGGACGCGTTGTTGCGCAGCCGCGCGTCCCCGCGCAACAATGATCGGCTGCATGGCCGTCGACACACTAACCGCCGTCCTCATCATGCCCCGGGGCTTCGCCGAGATGGCCGAAGCCCTCCGCCACCTGCAGGCACAGACCCGCTGCGACGCCATCGAGGTCGTCCTGGTTCACACGCCCGCGCACGCTGCCGACATCGACCGCGGCGCGTTCACGAGATTCCGCAGGTTCGTCGCGGTGCCGGTCGACGGCATTCCAACCGTCGCATTCGGATTCGTCGCGGCGCTCGACGCCGCCACTGGCGACGTCATCGCGCTGGTCGAGGATCACGTTCTGCTGGAGCCCGGGTGGGCGGCCGCGGTCCTGGCAGCGCACCGTCGGCCCTCCGCGGCCGTGGCGCCGCGTCTGGCCAATGCGAATCCGGCCACCGCGATCAGCTGGGCGAACTTCGTCGCGTCGTTCTCGGACGCGATCGCCGAGCGACCCGCCGGGCCCGTCGACAGCGGCCCGGGACACAACACGAGCTACAAGGCCGCCGTCCTGCGGCAGTACCGCGACGAGTTGCTCACGCTCTATCAGAGCGAGCGCGTTTTCCACTATCGGCTGCGAGAAGACGGCCACGTGATCCTGCACGACCCGCATGCGCGGCAGGCTCACCTCAATATCTCGGTGCCCCGCCAGGCCGTGGGTCACGCATTTCTTGGCGGGATCATGTTTGGCACCTACCGCTCGCGCGCCATGGGTGTCCTCGAAAAGGCCGCCCGGACCGCGCTGGCGCCGCTGGTGCCAGCCGTGCGCCTCTGGCGGACGTGGCGCACGTTGTCCGGCACCGCGGACCTGGTCGTGCCGGCTGCCGCGTGGGCGCTCCTGCCGCTGCTGCTGATCTCGCACGCCGCAGGCGAGGCGATGGGGTACTGGAACCTGGTGGGTGGCATCGATGCGCGGTACGAGCATTTCGAGCTCCACCGCCTCGAGTGCCTGCGATCCGACGAGCGAAATCTGATGACGGGTTGATGTTCTACTTCAACGCGTCGGCGATGAAGGCCGCGACATCGCGTCGCAGCGCCGCCAGTTCGTCGACGTCGATGTACATCATGTGGCCAGCCTGGTAGTAACGTCTCGTGATCCGCGCCGCCAGGTTGGGCGGCAGCCCCAGATGGGCGAGCGTGTACTCGGTGGCGAAGTACGGTGTCGCCAGATCGAAGTAGCCGGAGCCGACGAAGACGCGCATGTGCGGATTCTTCGCGAAGGCATCGCGCAGGGCGTCGCCCGTGTCGGCAAACCCGCTTCCCGAAGACCCCCAATCCCATTGGCCGATGCCACCGCCGAGGATGTGATACGGCGCGTCGGATTCGAAGCCCAGCGTGCGGCGCACGAGGTCGTTGAGCGCGGCAGTGTACGGCGGCCGGATCGCCGTCAGGCTCGGATCGAAGTCGGGTTGCTCGGCCACGCCGCTCCTGTCGAAGCCGACGAATCGGCTGTCGAGCCGGCCGACAGTTCGATCCTGATCGCGCAGAAGCTCCTTGCAGAAGCGCTGGATCTCGACGCGCAGGTTCGCCCGCCCCACGTACTCGCGTGAAAGCCCCGTGTAGCGGGCCAGCTTCTCGACAACCGCGGCGCGTTCCGCCGCCGTCAGCGAATCACCTTTTGCGAGCGCGACCGTGTAGTCGCCTGCCGCCCAGGACTCCGCTTCCCGCAGCGTCGCCGACAGATCGCGCTGCAGGTCCGCCGACAGGCGCTTGTGGTAGAACGCGGTCGCCGTGTAGGTCGGCAGAAACAGCACGTAGGGCAGGTCGTTGCCCGTGGTGAAGCGCGCGGTCTGAAAGTTGAGGATCGACGAGACGAGGAGGATGCCGTTGAACGCGAGGCCGCGGTCGATGAGATGGCCAGCCAGCCCCGCCGCGCGGGTCGTGCCGTAGCTTTCGCCGACCATGAACAGCGGCGATCGCCAGCGCCCGTATCGCGTCACGTACAGCCTGATGAACTCGCCGACCGACTGGATGTCCCCCTGGACGCCCCAGAACTTGCTGCCCAGTTCCGTCTTGGTGGCCCGGCTATAGCCGGTCCCGACCGGATCGACAAACACCAGGTCGGTCTGGTCCAGCCAGGTCGCCTCGTTGTCCACCAGGCGGTACGGCGGCGCCGGCATGGTGCCGTCATCGTTCATCGCGACGCGTCTGGGGCCGAGCGCACCCAGGTGCAGCCAGACCGAGGACGAGCCGGGACCGCCGTTGAACGAGATGGTCAGCGGACGCCTGGACGGATCGGCGACGCCATCCAGCGTGTACGCGATGAAGAAGACTCGCGCCTCAATCTCGCCTTGCGCGCTGCGGATGGGCAGAAATCCCGTTGTCGCCGTGTATCGGAGCGTCTTGCCGCCGGCACGCAGTTCGTGATGAGTGACGACTGGAGTTTCGGGGCCGTCGAAGGCCGCGGTCGATGGCGCCGGCTCGGGCTTCGCCTGTGCGGGCTCGGGCTTGGACGACGGCGGCGTGGCCGGTGGCTGTTGCGCGGCAAGGCCCGCCATGAGCAGGGTCACGAGGACGATCGGTGCGGCCACCAGCAAGTCTCCTTCGACTAGGCGTGGCGGCATTGTAGGCGCAAACCCGACCGGTCAGCTTCCCTCAGGTGGGTCCGGAATGAAGCGCCCGCGCGTGAGGCCCGCCCGCCGGGCCGCGGGGATCTGTGCGGACCATGGCAGCAAATCCGCTGGCGACAGCGTGCCGTACGGATGGAGCCGGGCGTCGCGATCCCCGCGGTGCTCGATGTCCACGAGGTACTGCTCTCGGGACAGCAGCGGCCCGCGGCACAAGGCCCTCGGACCGTCTGGACGCGGCCCCTGTAACCGATCCACCAGGAGACTCATCACCGCTGTTGGCACACGGTTGCGCTCGTCGGGGAAGACGAACCCGAACAGTACCAAGTGGCTGAGCAGGACCTCCCAATGCGGACCGAAGCGATCGAGCAGACGCGGCCAGTCGAGGGCCGGGGCCTGCGCGCGCAGCAGGTGAAGCACGTCGGCGCCGTCAAAACGCTCGCGCTCCTGCACGAACGACTTGGACCAGATCATCTCCTCGGGTGGACACAGGTGCGCCGGCACCCGCCACATGCGCACCTGCCGCGCGTGCGCGAACCACTCGCTGTCAACAGGGCACACGCCGTTGCCACTGCCGAAAAGGAGATCGACGCAGTGCCGCCCCTGTCCCGCTTTGCCGAGCCAGTGCGGAAAGGTCAGCTCGGTGGCGATGCCGTCGGAGGCCAGTGCCTCCGTCACCCCGGACCAGTCTTCCCGGAGGATGAAAAGGTCGAGATCCTTCGTGGCGCGACGGATGCCGGTGTACGCCTCGAGGGCGTAGGTGCCGCCGATCAGGCACGGGACGTCGTGCCGCGAGAGCGCGCGGAGGACGCGCTGATAGAATCCGCGGCGCGGCAGCGAAGTGACCGCCGGAACGGGCTCGGCCGCGGTGTGCGCCATATGGCCAACCGAGCAAGCCACATGCCACGACCCGGTACGGCGATTGCTGCGCTGGAGAATATGCCGACCAACGGACGGGTGCGCCTGGCAGCCGTGGGCGACCTTCATTACAAGCGCGGTGGGCAGGCAGGTATCTCGTGGATGGGCTTGATTGCCGACGCCGCCGATGTGCTCTTGTTGTGCGGCGACCTGACCGACTACGGCCGCGTGGAGGAAGCGCGTGAGCTGGCGCGCGAGCTCACCACGTCGCTGTCGATCCCAATCGTCGCTGTGCTCGGCAACCACGATTTCGAGTCGGACCAGTCGAGCGAAGTCGCCGCGGCAATGGGTGACGTCGGCGTTCACATGCTGGACGGCGACACCTGCGAAGTGCTCGGGATCGGGTTTGCCGGCATCAAGGGTTTTGCCGGCGGCTTCGGGCGCGGGGCGCTCGGCCCCTGGGGCGAACCAGTGATCAAACAGTTCGTCCAGGAGGCCATTGCCGAGGCGCTGAAGCTTGAAAGCGCACTCGCACGACTGCGCACGCCGCACAAGATCGCGGTGATGCACTACTCGCCCGTGGTCGAAACCGTCGCCGGGGAGCCGCCTGAGATCTTTCCGTACCTCGGCTGCAGCCGCCTTGCCGAACCACTGGCACGCTATCCCGTGACGGCGGTCTTCCATGGCCACGCCCATGGCGGAACCGCGGAAGGCGTGTGGGGCACGACGCCGGTCTACAACGTGTCGCTGCCGCTCATGAGCCGGCGCTCGCCCGCCTTGCCCGTGCGGATTCTTACGCTCGAGGTCGATTGAACCGTGTCAGGTCGGGGACGCGAGAGTCGAAGTTACGCGATGGACAGCGCAAGGCAGGGCGGTGCGGCGGGCGCGGCATCTGCCACGCCCGCCGGTGGAGCGCTCAGGTCAGCGACCAGCCCTGGCGGTAGTCCCGCTTGAGGAAGTCGTTGGCCGCGGCGTTGTTGGTGACGCGCATGTTCGCACCGTCGTAGTGGATCTTCGTGCCCGCGCGCAGCGCCACAACGCCAAGCAGCATTGTCTCGGTAAGCCGCGCGGCATACGAGAACGGGCACGAGGCTTCGGTCTTGCTCTTGGCCGCGTCGACCCAGTTCATCTCGTGACTCGTCTTGATGCGCTGCAGCTTCTGCGGAGGCGTCGGCGCCGAGTCGGCCAGCGCCTGCGGCAGCAACTTGGGGTTGTAGCCGTAGGTGTCGTGCATCAACTTGCCCTTGCTGCCGTAGTAGAGGACGCCGCCGGTGGGATTGAGCCGCGTCTCTCCCAGTTCCTCGGGTCGTGGCGGAAATAGCGCACCGTCGTACCAGGTCAATTTCACCGCCGGCTTGTCTCCTCGCGCGTCGAACTGATAGTAGGTCGTCGTGGCCATCGGGTAGGTGGCCTTGTTGAACGGCGTCGACACGGTCTCGACGCTGGTGGGCAATCCGAGGTCCAGCGCCCAGAACGGGTGGTCGATCAGATGCGCGCCCATGTCGCCGATGGCGCCGCAGCCCCAATCCACCCAGCCTCGCCAGTTGAACGGGTGATACACCGGGTGGTACGGCACAAACGGCGCGGGCCCAAGGAACAGGTCCCAGTTCAATTTGTCTGGAACAGGGAACGTGCCGGCCATTGCCGTGCCAAGCCGCTCCATCACGCCGGTCATGTTCCAGCGCAGGTCTGACGCAGCCGTCTTGCCGACCTCGGGCCTCGGGATACCCTGCGGCCAGTACGCGAGCGGGCGGTTCGTCCAGACATGCACTTCACGCACTTCCCCGATCGTGCCGGCCCAGATGTGCTCGTTCACCAGCTGCGCATCGTCTGAGGAATGGCCCTGGTTGCCCATCTGCGTGGTCAGCTTCGTGTCGGCTGCCTTCTTTGCGAGCCGGCGCGCCTCGTCGACGGACCATGAAAGGGGCTTCTGCACGTAGACGTGCTTGCCGAGATCCATCGAGGCCAGCGCGATGACAGCATGCAGGTGATCGGGCGTAGCGACCACGACGCCATCGATGTCCTTCTGCTTTTCGAGCATCTCGCGGTAGTCGGAATACTTCGCGGCCTTGCCGTATGCCTCCGAGAGCCGCTTCATGTTGGCCACCTGCTCGATGCTGCCCCGCCGCATCTGGGCCTGCCGTGCCGCGACTGCGGGGTCGCCACCGGCGGCCGCCGTGGCCGGCGGAGCGGAGAGCCGCTGTTCCATCTGCGCGGCGTCGGCGCCGAGTTTGTCGAAGGCCGCGCCCGCATAGCCCCAGTCCGCATCACAGAGCGCGACGATGTTCTGGCTGGCCAGGTTGATCAAGTTGGCGCGGCCCATACCCCCGATGCCGACACCGGCGATGTTGAAGCGGTCGCTCGGCGCGGCCTGGCCGCTGCCAGCCAGGACGTGGCGCGGAACGATGGTGAAGCCGGCCGTGGCCGCCGCTGCGGTCTGGAGGAATTGGCGTCGAGGAACCTTGGAGTCGTTCTGGGCGCTCATCAGCGATCCTTCCGGGGAAGCCTTGCGTGTTCGGCGATTTTCTCCACGAGCGCGTCTATAATCAAGGGTTCATGCTCGTTGGAAAACGATTCCTTGTGGCCGGCCGTGTGCAGGGCGTCGGATTTCGCTACTTCGCGCGCGACGCGGCCTTGCGCGAGGGCATTGCCGGCACCGTGCAGAACCTCGACGATGGCCGGGTGGAAGTGGTCGCCTGCGGTGAGGCCGAGGCGATGACCCGGTTCGAGATCGCCTTGCGTCGGGGCCCCGCGGGTGCTCGCGTACAGGATGTGCACGTCGAACCCGGTCCGCCGGGTGCGGGCGTGCCCGACTTCCGAATTCTGCCGTAGTCAACGCTCGCCACCCGTCAACCGTCAACCTGTAAGCGCAGACCCAGCCACCACCATGGACCAGCTGAAAGCCAAGATCCGCAACATCCCCGATTTCCCGAAGCCCGGAATCCTCTTCTACGACATCACGACGCTGTTGCGGGATCCCGAGGGTTTTCGGGGGGTCATCGCCGCCCTGGCGGGGCCGTTCAAGGGTCAGGCAATCGATCTGGTCGTGGGCATCGAGAGTCGCGGCTTCATCCTGGGCGGCGCCGTCGCCGAGGCGCTGGGCGCGGGGTTTGTTCCAGTGCGCAAGCCCGGGAAGCTGCCGGGCAAAGCCGTGAAGGAGTGCTACGCGCTCGAGTACGGCACCGACGCGCTCGAGATTCACGAAGACGCGGTCGTGCCCGGCCAATGCGTGCTCATCGTCGACGACGTCATTGCCACCGGTGGAACGGCCAAGGCGACCGCGTCGCTGGTCCGCAAGCTCGGAGGCACCGTGCATGCGCTCGCGTTCCTCGTGGAACTGGAATTCCTGAACGGCCGCGAGAAGCTGGCAGGGGAGTCAATCCACACGGTCGTCCGCTACGCGGATTGAGAGGGCGCCTCCCGCGAGGCGGGAGCCGAGCGCCCTTCCGGCGCCGAAGGTGCGCCCTTGCTAGAATAGGGACGTGCGCGTGTAGCTCAGTTGGATAGAGCATCCGCCTCCTAAGCGGAAGGTCCCCGGTTCAAGTCCGGGCACGCGCGCCATCCTCAAAGCCCCAATTGACAGTCGTTTGCGTCGGTTTGGCCGCTTGGTCGTTGCCAGTTAGCGGATGCTCCGATTCGGGGTCGCGTGCAACAGAGTGCAACGGCGTCGTCCCGAACCGCCGCATGGAGTCCTGGAGCCCGACCTGCGTGACGTTCAGATAGGTGCTCGTTTG
Organism: Vicinamibacteria bacterium; assembly: GCA_963806705.1. Taxonomy (GTDB): domain Bacteria; phylum Acidobacteriota; class Vicinamibacteria; order Vicinamibacterales; family JAENWD01; genus JAENWD01. The sequence goes on along the minus strand of CAWDZE010000011.1, from coordinate 483,823 downwards.
CTTCAGGGCGGCGTGCCCCAGCATCTCTTGCACGTGGTGGAGCGGCCAGCCCGCTTCCAGCAACCGGCTGCCCGCCTCGTGCCGAAGATCGTGGAAGTGTAGGTCCGTGATACCCGAGCGCTCGCACGTCTTCGCCCAGGCTTTTTTCGGGTCGCTGACCTTCTCGCCGATGGCGTCGCCGAAGACGTAGCGCACAACGGTCGAGTACGGGCGCGCGATGGGCACGGCGCTCCACAACTTCGGCCTCGCCGACTGGCTGACGATCGGCTTCCAGGCTGAAGGCGCAAAGGATCTCGTGATGGGTGGCGCCGGCTTTAACGCCAAACTCTGGCAGCTGGGAACGTTTGGCGCCGAGGGACTGGCCAGCCAGGCCGCCTATAAGGAACAGGGCTTCGCCGCAACCGGCGTCTACTCCTTCATGGCGAACTGGTTCAGCACCGAGGTGCGCGGTACGTGGATCGGGCCGAAGTTCCAGAATCTCTTTCTCCTGCCGGCCGACCAGGGACATGTGAACGCCGACGGGTCGGCCAGCGTCTCAATCGGCCGGCTTGGTTCGCTCACTGTCGGCGGGACGCTGGGCGGCCCGGAGGCTATCGCCGCGCGCATCTCGCAAATCTATCCGGATTTGATCGGACGCCTCCCCGACGAGCTGAGAAGGAAACTGCAGGATGCGCTCGCGACTCAGCACGACAAATTGCTGCGAGTAGGCTACAGCGTCAACGTCACGTCACGCGCACAGCTGTCGGTGAACGCGACCCGCGTTGACAAGGTGGGATCCCCCGTCACCTGGGAGGGATTTGCGTCGCTGACCCTGGCGCTTGGCTGGCGCACAATGGCCAGCGCGGTGACGACAGTCGATGCGGCCGGGAACGCGTTGACGTCGGTCAACGTTCAGCGATCGTTGCCGCTGGGGCCCGGCTTCGGTTTCCGCGTCGCCATCGGCGGCGAGGTGTTGCTGTCCCGGCCGGTGGACGATGGGTTTGCGCTCGTGAAGGTGCCGAAGTCACCGGGCGTGCGCGTGCTCGCCAATAATCAGTTGTCCGGGCGCACGGGACGGCGCGGATCGCTGTTCGTCCCCGACCTGCGGTCGTGACCTGTCGAGCCCGATCGGGATCGAGCAGGACGATCTTCCGGTTGAAATGAAGCTGGGTGCGACATCACAGGACGTCGCGGTCCCCTATCGCGGCGGTGCCGTCGTGGCTTTCGAAGCCACCGTCATCCGAGCCCTGGCCGGCCGCCTCGACGTCGGCGGCAAGGCGCCGGAATACGGCACCCTGTCGGTGACCGTTGGCGACACCGAGTTCAGTTCGCCGTTGAACGCAGTGGGCGAGTTCTATTTCGAGGATCTGCCGCCAGGCGATCATGAGGGTGTTGCCAGCTGGAAGGCTGGCAAGTGCCGGGCGACGATTCAGATGCCGGACAACGCGCCGCCGCTGACGGATGCCGGCGTGGTGCCGTGTGTGGAGGAACCACGGTGACGCCGGCTCGGTCGCTGTTCATCGCGACGATGGCGGTAGTCCTGCTGATCGGTGCCCGTCCGATCACCGGTGACGAACAGTTTCCGCGCGGCCTGCTGTCTGGCCCGAACCCACGAACCCCAGATCGCTCCTGCACGATCGAAACGCGGCCGCTGAGTTTTCCCCTCTACGATCGTGCCGGCGTTCGGGCGCATCTTCGGTCGGCAAGATGTCAGAGCCGGCCTTACGCCGACGACGTGCCGGTGCGAATCCTGTTCTGAGGCGATTTAGAAATCGATGATCAGGACCGCGTCGCGAACTGCGCTGCGGCGAGGCACGATCGGGCGCTGGACGCGCGGCGTGGTACCGCGCCTCGCGCAGGTCACCGCTACCGGGAAGGTCGGGAAGGTCGAGGCGGCTGCCGATTGCGGTACGTCCACCTGGCAGGTAGAGACGACGGTCGCCGTGACGATCAGAAGCGTAGAAGCAGATTGTGCCTGCGCCAGCACAGGCGCGCCGGCCAGGATTACTGCGGCAATCACCGTTTGAACCATTGCCGTTCCATTCTAGCGTCGTCGGAGCTTCGCGCGCGCGAGGATTATCCAGACCTCGGCCCGCATGTCCCACACCCATCGCGCTGACGTGTCCGGTTTTATGGTGCGGGACACTCGGGCACCGTCCGCATTTGCCGTCGCAGCGGACAAGCCGGCCGCGCGAATTGAGGTGATGAATGTGGGCGACACTGTAGTCGCTCTTATCTAAACCCGCCGTTAATTAGGAATTGTGGGATTCCTTTCACCCGACCGGAAACGACGTGAACGCAAGGCCGAAACCGCGATCGCCAGCAGCGCACTCATCAAACCAATCGCGAACGATAGAGGCAGGACCGGGACTGGCAATGGAGCGATTGTGATCGGACTTGAACCCGTGCTGTTGCCCGGGTTCGAATCCCCGCCGCCTGATACCACCGCTCCGTTGTCGAGCGTGCCCGTCGCGCCGGGTGCGACAATCGCCGTTACCGTGATGTCGGGGTAGCTCGCCGTCGGGGCGAGCGGATCAGCGCGAAGGCACGTCCGCGTTGCGACGATGCAGGCCCAGCCGGAGCCAGAGAGCGCGGTAACGGTCAGGCCCGGCGGCGGAACCTCCGTCACGGTGACGGTGCCGCTCGTCGGCGAGTCGCCAATGTTCGTCACCCTGAGGGTGAACGTGATTGGTTGCCCCGCCATGACGACTCCCCCAGTCTGCGTCTTCGTAACCGTGAGGTCGCTTCCTGATACCGGAGAGGTGACGATTGTTTCATCTGTCGCCGTGTTGTTGCCGTTGTTCGGGTCGCCGCCGCCTGATACGACCGCGGTGTTCGTCACCGTGCCAGGCGCCACATTGGCACCGACACTCGTCGTCACCGAAATCTCCGGGTAGCTCGACGCCGGAGCGAGCGGGTCGCTTCGAGTGCAGGTCCGTGTCGCGACGGTGCAGGTCCAGCCGAAGCCGGAGAGCGCCGTAACGGTCAGGCCCGCTGGCGGCGTCTCGGTCACGGTCACCTGGACCGCTCGACGGCGAGCTCCCCACGTTCAACACGGTAATGAAGTACGTGAACGTCTGTCCTGGTACGACAGTAAATGGGCTGTGGTCCTTCGTGATGGTCAGGTCCATCCCCGGAGCCGGAGCGGCGATGATCGTCGGGTCTTCAGCCGTGTTATTGGTCGAGTTCGAGTCGCCGCCGCCTGAAACGACGGCGGTGTTCGTCACCGCCCCAGGCGCCGCACCGGCGCCGACACTCGTCGTCACCGTGATCGCCGGGTAGCTCGCCCCCGGGGCGAGCGGGTTGCTTCGAGTGCAGGTCCGTGTTGAGACTGTGCAGCTCCAGCCGGTGCCAGAGAGCGCCGTAACCGTCAGGCCCGGCGGCGGCGTCTCGGTCACGGTCACCGTGCCGCTCGACGCCAAGTCCCCGACGTTTGTGACCGTCACGGTGTACGTGACGGTCTCCCCGGGGATGGCGATGCTCGGGCTGTGCATCTTCGCAATGGTGAGGTCGCTCGCACCCACCTGTGGCTGGTCGATCACGACCCCATCGGTCTCCAGGGACCCGAGGCTGGTTTGAAATTTCGCGGGGATCGGCACGATCGTGACCCCATTCGTGAAGTTACCAGTAATCGTGACAGAGTGGCTATCGGGCGTGCTTTGACCTTGATTGAGACCTCCAGACGCTCCGCCGGCGCAGCCGCTACCGGTCGTCAAACACACATCGACGCGTTGAAACGCCGGGAAATTCGTGAACGCCCATTGGTAGATGCTTCCAGGGCACCAGATTGCTGAATGTGCCCTCCGGCATCAGGCCGAATCCGAACGCCGTAAGCCGTGCGTTGATGTCGGGGCTTGTCGGCATCGTGTTCGCGACGTTGGTGACCGTCATCACGAATGACGTGGGCGAAAAGTTGCTGACGGTGAACGTGGCCTGGGATAAGAGAACGAAGCCTTCTTTCGGGCCCGACCAGGTCACGGTGAACGACGTGTTCCCATTTACGAAAACCTGGGTCTGCGCTGAGCCGGGAACGGCCGAGGCCAGGATTAGCGAGAGCACCGAGACCGGCATCCGCAGAATCTTCATGAGCATCCGCATGCGTCTCCTCGCTTCCGTCCTGGTCCGTTTGTCCCTGTCCAGCTTCCGATTCGGACGCTCGTATTATGACCAGAAACGCCACGCCGACGGGGCGAACGGTGTGATAGGGTCACTAGCACCAAGCACATCCAGTCTGACTGGCGCGGCAAGGCGCCGCGCCGATTTGTGGGGCTCGAGAACGTTCGTGTCTTCGAGCCGGAACACGAGTGGTCCTTTCAAGCGTACCGTCGTCAATCGTCGATGAAGCGCCTTCGCGACCAAGCGCGGCGTGTTCGGAAACACCCGCTCCGAAACCAACTCGACAGTTCGCACCCGAGCCGCTGAAGGACTCGATCGGAGTGGGGAGGTGTCGAGGGCTCCTGTTGACTGTCGCCCTCGCCACGGTGACCACCATTGCGATCGCATGGCCGGTCGTGACCAACCCGCGCGAGCTGGCGTATGGCCACGAGATTGCCGGTCGGCATCACGATGCCTACACGGTGATGCTGCAAATCGCCGGCAGCGGCGTCGCCGAACCGTACGCGCAACCGCTGACCGACCGGTTCGGCTGGCTGTTCGCCCGCGTGCTGAATCCCGTCGCTGCGTACAACCTGCTCGTCCTCCTGAGCTTCCCCTTGACGGCGGCCACGACGTATGCCCTGGCACGCCATCTGACCGCGTCGCATGAAGCTGCGCTCGTTGCCGCGTTCGTGTTCACGTTCGCCCCGGTGCGTCTGGCGCATGCGGCCTACCACCCGCACATCGTGCAGACGCAATGGCTTCCGCTGTATCTGCTGGCACTCGTCGCCCTGATCGAGCGGGCGTCCTGGCCGCGCGTTCTCGGCGCGGCGCTCGCATGCGGTGCGTTAGTACTCTCGAACTTCTACAACGGATTGATCGGCGCTCTCGTGACGCCCGTGATGCTCGTCGCGTACTGGGCGGCGCGACGGACGGACTACGGCTGGAGGTCGCTGGCGGTCGCCCTGGCGATCGTGACTGCCCTCGCCGCCGCCGGCCTGACGCTCGTTGCCGTGCGGTATCCCCAGGTCGTCGCCAGCCCGTCGCGATTCGCCTTTGCCGTCAGCGACGTGGCCCGGTACTGCGCGCACTGGTGGGCGTACTTCGTCCCGTCAGTCGACCACCCGCTTGCCGGCGACTGGGCGGCGGGGCTGCTCGCAAGAGGAGCTGAGGCGCAGTCGATCGTCGAACAGCAAATCTATCTTGGATACGCCGTACTCGTCCTCGCAGCGATCGCGACGGCGACCGCATTTGCCCGCTGGCGGCAAGAGCCGCAGTGGCGGCCGATCGTCTCGATCGTCGCGGTTGGCATCGCCGCAGCGCTGGTGTCGCTCGGCCCCTTCTCCCGCTCCTGCGAGACGGGCTCCTGGGCGCCCGCGTGCCTCGTCTATCAGGTCGCGCCGATGTTTCGATCCTATGCGCGCTTTGCAATCGTCGTCGATCTGGCGGTCGCAATTGCTGCCGGAGCGGGAGCCGTCATCCTCGCGCGGCGTTCACGCACAGGCTTCGCTGTGGCCGCGAGCCTGCTCGTCATCGGCGCCCTCGAATACTCGCCGTTTCCCTGGCGGGCGCACGACGTGCTTCCGACGGCCGGGCACCGCTGGCTGGCCAGGCAGCCGGGGCAGGAGCGAATCTTCGACTGTTCGCCGGCGGCTGGGCACCTAGCCGCGGTGCCATGGCTGATGAATCGGCCGGTGACTTTCGCAGACGGTCGCACCGCCTGCGCCGACCCGCAGATCGGTGAGCGGCTGTCGGCATTGAAGTACACGCATCTAGTCGTTCAGATTGGGTCGAACGCGTCACGTCCTTCCGAGCGCGCCGCGTATCTGACCGCCGTGGCACGGTTTCCGGACTCGCGAGTGTACGCGGTCAGCGGCGCGTCGCCTGCTGTGGTCACGGTTTCGTCGCAGGGCTTCTTCGCATACGAGCAACTGGAGTCCGAGGGGTGGCGATGGATGGGACCGCACGCGCAATGGACGATTCGCAACACGACCGCACGCTCTCGACACGTGACGCTCGCGCTGCGCGTGGCGTCCATCGGCGAACCGCGGACGCTGGTGCTGACGCTGGATGGCCGTCCGGCTGGACGCGTGGACGTCGATACCAACGCGCACGACGGCACGGCCGGACCCTGGGTCGTGCCGCCTGGCGACCACCTGCTTGTGTTGAGTGCAACCGGCGCGCCCGTACGACCGTCCGACGGTATACGGTCGCGCGATACGCGATGGCTCACCGTGATGTTCAAATCGGCACGCTGGAGCAGTACGGCTGTTGGAGACGGCCCGTGAACCCGGCTCCGGAGGTCAGTTGCGTTGGTGAGCGCCGCGCATGTGGAGGCGTGAAGACCGATGGCCGAACCTGACGCCCGGGCCGGTCTCGCAGTGGCGTCCGTCCGGACGTTCATTGCCAGCGCGATCCTGTGGAACATCGGATTGGTCGGTCTGATCCGATGGCCATGGGTCGCCGATCATGTCATCGGCGCGCTGATCCACTTTCAGACGTCGCTGATCTTCTGGTACGGCGCGACGCCGAACCACGGACTGGTGGTCGACGCCAGCTGCAGTGGCAGCGATGTGGCGGCCCTCTGCGCGGCCATCACGTTGTCGTACCCGGTGGCATGGCGGCACCGGATCGCGGGCGCGCTCACGGGCCTGCTGGTGATCGTTGTCCTCAACACAGTCCGCGTCGCGTCTCTTTATGCCGTCGCCTCATCGCCGGACACGCTCACCTTGCTCCACCTTTACGTGTGGCCGGCGGCGCTCGTCGCGGCGGCGGTCGCGTACGTGTGGCTCTGGATTCGATGGAGCGAGCGCAGGACGTCGGCAGTCGGCGACGGGTGGTTGCGGTTCTTCAAGCTAGCGCTTGGCGGCCTGACGGCTTACGCCGCGGCGGCGCCGTGGGTGTTCACGAGCGCCGCCCTGGAAGCCGTCGGCGTGTGGACGGCGTCAGCAGCGGGGTCGACACTCGCATCGCTTGGCGGCCACGTGAGCACGACGGGCAACGTGCTCATCACGCCGCGCGGCGCATTCCAGGTGACGCAGGAATGCCTGTTCACACCGCTGATTCCCTTGTACATCGCAGCGGTCCTTTCAATGCCGCTGCAGCGGTCGGCGCGCGTCGCGTGGGTGGCGCTTGGCGTGCCGCTCTTCTTCGTGCTTGGAATCACGCGGCTGCTCGTCCTCGCGCTGCCGCCCGCGATCGCGGAGCGGCCGATGTTCCTGGCGCACGGCTTCTACCAGATCCTTGCCGGCTGCGCGGCAATCGTCGTCGCGGCGCATGTGGCCTTCCGAGGCGAGTCAGCGCGCACTGTCTCGGCGCGCGCGGCGAAGGCGCTCGGGGCAGCAACCGTCGGGGCGCTTGCCGTTGGTCCGGCGTGGCGCGTCATGCTGCTCGGACTTGCCGAGGCTGTGCAGTGGGTACTGCCGGCCACCCAAATCAGCTTCTCGACGCCCGCCGACGAGCAGGGCGCGCTCGCGATGTTGCCCACGTTTCAGATTGGCTTGACACTGGGTCTTTGGGTGGCGATGACGGGCGGACGACGCTGGGCGACGCTCGTGCGGGGGCTTGGGACTCTCGCGGCTTCCCAGATCGCGTTGCTGATTCTCCTGGGATCGCTGGCCGTGGGGGGCCTCCATCCACACGCGCTCGGCGTCCGGGCGTGGGCGCTCGCGATCCCGCTGGCGCTCGCGGTCGTCGCCTGGCTGCCGGTGGAGGGGACCGTGGCGGGCGACGCAACCTATCGACGGTTCTGGGAGCACACGGGCGAAACCTTCCCCGTGCTGACCGGCGCCGCGTCGACCGAGTATTACTTCGCGAACGAGAAACGGCTGCTGACTGAGACGTTTCCGACTCTGGCCGGCATGACGCTGCTCAAGACCGATCTCTGGGACGAGGCCAAGAACACGCGGATTCTGCAGTGGGCGGCCGGGCAGGGGGCAAAGGTCGTAGGCATCGACATCTCCGAACCCATCGTCCACCAGGCACGCGCGGCGTTTGATGGGCGCCGCCTGCGACCCGTGGTGAGCGACGTGCGGAGCCTGCCATTTGTCGACGACTCGTTCGACGCGATCTACTCGATGGGCACCGTCGAGCACTTCGTGGAGACGGAAGCGAGCGTCGCGGAGCTGGCCCGCATCCTCAAACCGTCCGGACGGCTGATTCTGGGCGTTCCGAACCGTCACGATCCGTTCCTTCGGCCGCTGCTCGTGGCCGCGCTCTCGCGTCTCGGGCTGTACGCGTACGGCTTCGAGAAGAGCTACTCCCGCCGCTCACTGCGAAAGATGCTCGAAGCCGCCGGACTCGAGGTCCGCTCCGACACAGGCATCCTCTTCATGCCAGGATGGCTGCGGATGCTGGACCTGTGGTGTCATACACGCGCCCGATCGTTGACCGTCGTCACCGCTGCGCTCGTCGCGCCGTTTGTCTGGCTCGACGGCCGCCTTTCCAGGCTGCGACGTCATGGCTACCTGGTCGTCGCCGTCGGCGAGAAGCCCGCCGAGACCACGACTCACGCGCGCCCGACGTGACGCGAAGAGCGCCGTAGCCAATTGTCAGCGATTTCGCGCCCCGCACCGCGGCGCTCGTCCAAGCCATGCGGCGGGGGATTTCGTGAGTTCGGCACGTCCTTGCGGGCTGTTCACCGTCCTTTTGCTTGGCCCTGCGTTAGTTTCCGGACCAGCGCGGTCCTCCGGGGGACTCATGGGGTCTTTGTGGAATTCTTCGACCTGCCCCTCGTCCTGAGCCCCCGGGGCACCACGTTCGCCGCGACCACCGCCTGGCCGCCGTAGGTGACCTGGACCTGCTGCTTGACGATTACCGTCTGCGTGCCGCCGGTCCGGAACCGTCGGAGGGCCAGCATGCCGTTCTGGTAGCAGTCCGTCATGCGAGCCGCCGCGTTCGTATAGCGGCACTGCTCGACGGCTGGTAGCCTGTCGGACATCGACCGCTCGAGGTGTTTCATGATGTGAACGTGGAGCGCCGCGAGTTGGTGACAGAGCATTCGCTCGAGTGACCCCGACGCTTGCCCAGCAACGGCTGCGTCGAGCGCGGGCTCAAGTGCCTCGGCCCCGACCGCCAGTTCCATCCGGCGTTGCGATGCCTCGATGGCAATGGAGTTCGGATACTCGAGGGCTGTGCAGATGTTGGGGTGCAGCGTCATGCCCTGCGGCCCTCGGTCGAGGATGGCCGCGTCACCAGCCCCTTCGAGGACGCGTCCCGTGTCGCCCACGCGTGCAAGTAGGGGCTCGGCCTCGTCGCGCGCACGCCTGCCGTCTCCGCGCTCCAGGATGGCCGTATGCGCGTCGCCGTCCCGTTCGGCCATCTCGGCGACCATCTCGTGCCTTGTGGCCTTCTGGAGTTGCCTGACGGCCTCTTGGGACCGCTTTCTCGTCTGTCCGCCTCGTAGGTCTCTGGTTGCGACGACGGAGCCCTTTAGCGGCGCCTGATGCGCCAGTTTCGTCATCCTCGCCACGATGACTTGTGCAAGGTTTGGGAGCGTCCGACCCGAGTTCATCCGTGGCGGCGACTAATGTCCGCTGAGGTGGATTCTATTGCATGCCAATGGCTTATTGGGATACGGTCCGGCTTACCGGTCACACGCATCACGCGCGAAGGGCCGTCGTGAGACGCCCTTCTTTGGGGAACCAACCGAACCGTGGGCTGCACATGAGACCGGGTCGGCGTGGAAGCCGACACGGCCGGGGATGAACAAGAGGAACAGGCATGAACCCTACAGAGGCTAGAAGCATCGCTGCTTTTCTACTCGGTGAGATGGCTCACGAGGCGTCCACAACGGTCCGAGTGTTCGACGCCGTGCCCGAAGGCGGGCTGGACTACAGACCGGACGCCAGTTCCAAGACCGCGATTGGGCTTCTGCGGCACATCACGTTGGAAGACGAATGGTTGCTCAGTTCAATCGCCAATGGGCATTTCGTGCCGCCGCCGGATGATTCCGACGCGTGCGGGATCGCGACGCCCCAGCACGCCATCACCCGCTACAACGAGAGGATTCCACCGGCCATGGCGCGCGTGAAGGCACTGAGCGGCGAGGACCTCGTGCGGACAATCGACATGCTGGGAGTCATGCGACTGCCGGCGGTCGGCTTTCTCTCATTGGCCTTGAAGCACTCGGTTCACCACCGTGGGCAACTGAGCGCCTATCTGCGTGCGATGGGCGGTAAGGTGCCTGGCATCTATGGTCCGAGCGCGGACACCCCCATGTCATAGCCGTGTTCACGCTCGCCGATCGCGAGCGGATGGTTCCGTTTCCTGTTCCGGCGGCGTCACCTTGAACGAAGTCTTCGCGAGCTGCTCTGGCGCTTTGCCGATCGTACGCAGAAGCGGACCCAGCGCGGGGCGTCGTACAGGTTGGCGAAGAGAGGGTCCAACACATCTCAGCGAAGGTGCCGCCGTCCGTGCGCTCCTTCTCGAGCCGCTCGAAGGCGCGGTCGGCCTCGCCGCGAAAGGCGTGGGTGCCGGCGATGTTGTAGTTCGCGTCCTTTTCGAACCGGCAATCAACTGGTCGAGCGCGGCGTTCGGACTCGGCCTATCGCGCCAGCGACGCCGTAGACCGCCGCTCCCGCGCCAGAACGGTCGCCGCCTCGCCCCACGAGCCGAGATAGCAGCGGCGCGAGCCAGCCGCTTCGGACAGAGGCGCCGTCAGCAGCAATTGCTCGTTAGACAGCGGCATCGCGGGCTACTATGTGCTTTCCCGGAGCCAACACGATCAGAAGCGCGCCGATGACGCCAAGCGCAACAGCGGTGATCAACCACTCGGTGCGTGCGGTTGGAACCTGGATGGACATGACAGCCATGACGGCGGCGTGGGCAAAACTCGACCACGCAGCAAAGGCAATCACGCTGCGATGCGCCGACGGGTCGCGTGCTGCCAATAGCAGGAAAACCCCGAGCGTCGCATAAAGACTCAGCATCATCGCCTCGTTGGCCGTGTTGATGGCGATTGGCAGGGCACTTTCGTTGTGCGGTTGCAATACGATCCTTACCATGATCACCATGGGAAAAATGACAGCCGAAAACAACAATCCCACCAACACCAAGACGACCTTGAGAGCTCGTTCTCGATTCATGATGCTCTCCTTCTTCAAGACTGAATGGGAGTGGATACCCCTCACAAGCGTGTGCGGAAAAGAGTGAGGTTAAGCCACTCGTATGACCCCCCAGCGCCGCTGTATGACCAACAGCAGGCCGATCGGCATATCGCAATGCAACGGCTGCGTCCCGACGCCCTTGTCCATGGTTCGGTAGCCAGAACTTGTCGAGCGAGAACGATGACGGTCACGGTGGTCACATCGTCGAGCGGCTTCCTCCGGGCACCTGGATGGAGTTGATCGGCAGCGCGGCCGGTCGGTTGCAGGATGGGACGATCACAGCTGACGTTCACGCGCAGGTAATGGCGTGTGGCGGGACGAGCGGCAATCGCCTCGCCTCGGGACGTCGCCTAGTGTGAGACCAGTTCGATGGCGATCACCTGTCGCACCCATCGCGCCGGGCGTTTTTCTCCAGTGATGATCAGCTGAAAGGGCGCCGCATTCGTGGGGAGCACCGCGCCGTCCTTCCGGTCCGCGATGATCGCCACGCGGTCGGTGAACTGCGCATCGAACTCCGCCAGGCCAAACGCGGCGCGATAGCCATCCGCACCGGTCACGACGACCGAGGCTGCCAGCGTGGCGCCGCGCAACTGCGTGCCCGACGGCACACCCGCGCGGGACAGGAGCTCGCGCACGGTCACGCCGTCCCACGTTCCAGTCACGTGATGCGCGCTGGCGGTGACCGTCGTTCGCGGCATACTGGCCAAATCGCTGGACGTGACCGTAAAAGGCTGAGGGACCGCGCCGCCGATGCGGAGCACGCCGCCACCACCGAGCGCTGCGCCGTGCAATGACACGAGCGCGCCGATGCTGAGCACAACCGAGGTCAGTGATCGCGATCGAATCCGCATTGCTCGTCCTTTCACGGTCTGAGCGCCTCCACCCGGCGCGCCAGCGCGCGCCCCGCTGGCGCCCGGCGACGACGGACCTGAGAGCCCGGGCCTGAGCATACACGTCCGCCAGCCTCGGCGGCTCCAGGAGTCGTCCTGAAAGGACCAACAAAACCGCGGGCGGCCGCGAACGGAGGTTGTGGGGGACTCGCACGCGCCACTTCGCCGGGCCCCGTGCTAACATTTCAGGTTGCCCTTATGAAGACTACTGAACGTCACGAACTGAAACACAACGAGGTCGCCGATACGCTGCAGGAGGCTTACCTCCAGCTCGATCGGAATCGGAAGACCATCCTCACGGTTGCCGGCGTGGTGCTGGCCGTGGCCGCCATCTGGGGCGGCTACTCGTACTTCACCGCTCAGAAGGAAGCCAGGGCGGGCGCGCTCCTGGCGCAGGCCCTCGTCGTTGCAGAGGCCCAGGTGGTGCCGCCGATCGCACCGGCGCCCGGCCAGACTGCGCCGCCAGCCGCTGCGGGAACGTATCCGTCGGAGGCTGCGAAGCTGGCCGCGACGGTGCCCAAGTACCTGGCAGCCGCTGACGCATACCCGAGCACGCAGGCCGGCATTTCTGCCCGCTATCAGGCGGCCGCTGCGTTGATGGCCCAGGGCAAGCCGGCGGAGGCGCGCACGCAGTACGAGGCGGTCATCGCGGCCGACGGGCGCGGGCTCTACGGCCGGATGGCACGGCTTGGCGTCGCTGAACTGGACGTCAAGGCCGGCAAGTTCGACCCGGCAATCGCCACGCTGCGGGAGCTCTCGCTCGACGCGCGCGGCGACCTGCCAGTCGACGCGATCCTGGTCCACCTGGCGCAGACCTACGTCGCTGCAGGCAAGAAGACGGAGGCGCAGCAGGCGCTTTCGCGCGTGACGACGGAGTTTGCGACGTCGCCGTACGCCGCCGACGCCAAGAAGCTGCTCGAGACGATCAAGCCCGGGGCTTGATGACGTACGTCATCAGAACGACCGCCCGACCCTGAAGTAGATCTCCCGCGTGTCGGGAATCGTCCCGGCGCCGTCGTGGCCCCAGCCGATCCCGGCCGTCCACGTCAGCGGCAGTCCGAATCCCGCTACGACATCGGTCGACAGTTCCACGCCGTAGCCGAATTTTCGGTCGGACCAGTGGGCCGGGCCCGTCCAGGCGTGGCCGATGTCGGCGAACGCGGCCGCATGGATTGTGCGCAGGAACAGCGGCCATGTCCCCCAGCCGCGCTGTACTGAGAGCAGCGGCATCCTTGCCTCGATGTTCACGAGGCCGACTCGCTCCCCGACAAACACATCGTCTTGAAATCCGCGCAGCAGGCTGATCGCGTCACTGCCGAACGCACCGGCTGACGGGTTGCCGTCGGAGCCGCCAAGGCGGAACCGGCGTTGCACGTCGTCACTGCCCGTGGACGCAGCCAGCGCCGCGCGCGCGGCCAGCACCGCATGTGGCCACCCGAGCGGCAGGAACGCGCGCACATCCGCTGTGACGGCGTTCGCCGTCGCGTCGGCGCCAAGACCGGGGCGGGCGAACTCGCCTGTGACCGCGAGCGTCACGCCGTCTTCCTGACTGATCGAGTAGCCGTAGCGCCGCGCCGAGGTGAATGTCCACGCTGTGCGGACACCGGCCCGCATGAGCGTGTCAGTGGTCGTGGGCGTGTCGGTCGTCAACCGCTCGACGTGATAGGCCGCCAGTGCGGTGTGCACCCACCGCACCCGGCGAAAGGGCCGCCACACGCCGACGTCGAGGATCTGCTCGCGCTGAGCAACCGGAACGCGAGCGCCGGCCGACGTCACTGCGTCAAACAGCGATGTGCGATCCTGCGCGGCGGCGTAATACGCCGGCTGCCACCGTTGATACGTGTAGGAGGCGTCCCAGTCAGGACGCGCCTTTGGCGCGAGGTCGGCCGCAACCTCGCCGGTCGTGACGGCCCAGGTCGCGCTCGCCGATGCGACGTGGCGCGCGAGCACGTCGACGCCCGTCACGGCACCGCCAACGCGCAACCGCTCGTCGCGCGACTCGACCACGGGCTGCCAGCCGCGGGGAACAAACGTCGCAAACGGGCTGTAAGACCCGGGTTCAACGGGTTCGACAGGTTCTTTTGGTTCTACAGGTCCTTTTGGTTCTGCGGGTTCCTTGGGTTCCGCCGGTTCGGCGTCTCGCTGCCAACCAGCCTGCGGCACCTCGAACAGGTCGTAACCAGTCCCGGTGTAACCGACAAAGACCATACGGCCGTCACGCATTGGAAGTGGCGCCCGCGCGCCCCCGGCAACGGCCAGCACGGCTCGCGGAGCGGTCACACGCCCACCTGGACCGAGGTCCACGGCCTTCAGCTGAAACGGCTCATCGCCCTCACCTGCGGCGACGATCATCGTCGAGCCGTCAGGTGTGAATGACGGGTTGACGATGCGGCCTCCGTGCGACGCCGCGATCGAAGCGATTTCGCGCAGCGTCGTCCCATCGAGGAGCACCGCCGTCGATACGCCGCCGCGCAGGCGCCGTTCGGCGGCGATAGTGCGGCCGTCCGGCGACCAGCGCGGCGTCGCATAGACGACGTCGCCGCGCGCGTCGCGGGAAATCACTGGGAGGGCCTGCGACGCGATCGGGCGTGACGCAGCGAGCAATGCCGTCGCATCCAGAACAACGAGCTGGCGTGCGCCGGCAGTCATCTGCACCGCCGCGATCCGCGTGCCGTCAGGCGATCGGTCGGCCTCGGACAGGCGCCCGCCGGTCGTCAGCCGGCGCGTGCGGCCGGTCGCAAACTCGTACAGATAGAGGTCGCTGAGAAGCGCCGCACCCCTTACGACTTCGAGCTGGTCGAAGAGGACGTCGCGCCCGGTCACCGACAAATTGTCGCCCCCGTAGCGCGAGACGACGCGCTCGGGGTCCGTCGCGCCCGGCTTCATGCGGTAGATCCCGGGGAAGCGACGCGGGTCAGTAGCCGTGAAATAGATCGCGCCATCTGGCGCCTCGCGCGGGCCTTCGATCAGGAATCCGAGGCGCGTGATCGGAGTCGCCGCCTGATTCGGCGCGGAAACAGTCTCCGCTTTGGCGGCGGACTGAAACTGATACCACAACTGGCCCAGCGAGGCGCCGTAGACGCTTTGAAAGGCCCCGGAGGTGAGAAAGGGCAGCCGGCCCGCGGTTCGATCGGACAGTTCGCGGAGCTTGTCGGGGCCGATAGGTGAAGAGCAGGTATTGGTGAAACCGCGCGCCGTATGCGTACCAGCCCTGGCCCGATGGCCAGTCGACCAGGCCCCCATTGACGCGGTCGAGCGGCTCGAGCCGGCCGGCACGCGCAGCCGTGTTCACGACCTCGAGGAAGTCGCCCGCGTGCAGCCGTCCCGCACCGTCCTGGCTTTCGGTCAGGGTGGCCAGACCTTCGATTTGCCACAACGGCAACGTGAGATTGGGGAACCCGATCACGCTGCGGCCGAACAACCCGCGCGCCAGCCGTGCCCAGCCGCGCGATCGATCGAGGTGCAGGATGTGCGCGTACTCATGGGTGAAGACGTACTCGAGCCAGTCGTGGGTGTTGCCGATGGTGGACGCGCCACCGGGAGGCACGGGGTAGATGACGATGGCGTTCCACGGGACGACGGTGGCCGATCCGTTGGACAGATCGGTCTGATCTGCCAGGACCACGTGGGTCATGCGCGCGTCCGGCAAGGCCCAGGCCGACGACAGCCGAACGTGCGTGGTCTCTGCAATCGACGCCAGTCGGGCCGCCAGCGCGTCTTCGCCCCGGTGGTAGTGGATCTGGAAATGAGGCGTGCGATGGGTGAGAAACCGCAGGGCAGGGTCGTAGGGCCCTGCCAGCACGGGGCTGCCGAGTGCCAGCACGGCGACCAGCGTCCAGCCGGCCGCGCTCATGGGGCGTCGGGCGGCGGCGACACGCGTGTCACACCACGCAGGAACAGAAAGTCTGCCGCCGGCGACAACCGCAGGCCGGCCAGATCGCGCCGCGCCACGGCGACGTTGGTCTTGTACCAAAGACTGAGGTACGGCACTTCCTGGCTGATCAGCCGTTGCGCGTCGGCAAACAGGGCCCGCCGCCGCGTGTCGTCGTTGGAGACCGTCGCCTCATCGATGAGGGCATCAACCGCCGCGTTGCTGAAGAACCCGCGGTTGAACCCGCTCGGCGGCATCTGCTTGCTGTGAAAGACGCGGCGCAGCATGTCCGGGTCGGACACGCCGACCCACTGCAGCGTGAACAGCTGGAAGTTGCCCTTGAGGACGTCCGCGTAGAGCGTCGCAAACTCGTAGGCACGAACGTCCAGTGCCACGCCGACACGGGCGAAGTTCTGCTGGAGGACCGAGGACTGCAGCCGGTTGAACTCGATGCTGGACATCTTGAGTGTCAATTGCAGCCGCGGTTCGGGGCCCGGGCCGTCCGGATCGCGGTAGCCCGCCTCGGTCGAGAAGCGCGCTCCGCCCGCGCCGGGTCGAACGGGAACGTCGCGACATCCGGCGTGAACGCCCATGACACCGGGGGAAGGATGCCGACGGCTGGCGTGGCAAGCCCTCGGCGCAGGTATTTCACGATGGCGTCGCGGTCCACGGCGTGGGCGAGCGCCTGGCGCACGCGGACGTCTCGCAGGACCGGATCGCGGACGTTGATGCCCACGTACGCGTAGTCAGTCCCGGGCGCCTCCACGACTTGCAGCATCGGATCCTGCCGGAGCTGGTACACGGTGTCGGGCGCCAGGTCGTTGACAACGAGATCGACGGTGCCCTTGCGCAGCTCGAGCCCTCGCATCGTGTCGTCCGGCACGACCTTGATCACGACACCGGCGTTCTGCGGCGCGCCGTCGAAGTAGTCCGCAAACGGCGCAAGGACGACGCGGTCGTCCACGGCGAACGACACGAACCGATAGGGACCGGTGCCGATAGGTTTGTCCGCGAAGGCCAGGGCCCGCGCCCTTCGGCACGATCGGCATCACCAGGTTGATTGGAAACGACCCAAACGGCTCCTTGAGCGTGAACTCGACCGTGAACCGATCGACCGCACGCACACCCTGCAGCATCCGGTATGCGCCCTTGCGCGGCGAAAGGAAGTTCGGATCGAGGAAGCTCGTAAACGTGTAGACGACGTCGTCGGCCGTGAGCTCGTGGCCGTCGTGAAACTTGACACCCTGGCGGAGCGTGACGACGTAGGTGGTGGGGGAGGGCGACTGCCAACCCGTCGCCAGACCGCCGACCACCTCGAGCCGGTCGTTGAGCGCCAGCAGCGTGTTGAAGACAAGCTGCTGAATCTTCTGCGACACCTCGTCGGTGCCGACGCGAGGGTCGAGGTTGTTCGGCGAGCTGAAAACCGCGAGCGTGATGACGTCTGGCGGTGTGTCGCGGCTTCCGCCACACGCTGCGGCGAGTGGCAGGCCCAGCAGCACGGCAAGCAGCGTCTGGATCCGCATCAGCTCTCGGCGTCGCGTTTGAGATCGGCCAGCAGTGTCAGGGCGTCGAGCGGGGTGAGGCGGTTGACGTCCAACTCCTTCAGCCGCGCGGAGAGCCGGTCCTCGGCCGCCGAGGTGGGCGCAAACAGGCCCAGCTGTTGCACCGGTTCGCGCCCCGCTCCGGTCACCGTTGGCCGTCCGCCACGCGCCAGTTCGTCTTGCTCGAGGCCGTCGAGAATCTCGCGTGCGCGCGCGACCACGTTGGCAGGCAGTCCCGCCAGGCGCGCGACCTGGATGCCGTAACTCCGGTCCGATCGGCCGGGCACGATCTTGCGCAGGAACACAATCTGGTCGTGGTACTCGCGCGCCGTCACGTGGTAGTTCACGACGCCAGGCAGGGCATCGGCCAAATCGGTGAGCTCGTGATAGTGCGTGGCAAAGAGCGTCTTCGGCCGCGCACGCGCGTTCGAGGCGAGGTGCTCGGCGACAGCCCACGCGATGCTCAACCCGTCAAACGTCGCCGTGCCGCGCCCGATCTCGTCGAGCACGACGAGGCTGCGCGACGTCGCCAGGTGCAGGATGCTCGCCGTCTCCTGCATCTCCACCATGAAGGTGGATTGCCCGCGGGCGATGTTGTCTGACGCGCCGACCCTGGCAAAGATGCGGTCCACAAGGGCCAGCTTTGCCTCCCGCGCCGGCACAAAGGATCCGATCTGCGCCATCAGGCTCAGCAGTGCCGTCTGGCGCAGATAGGTGGACTTGCCCCCCATGTTCGGGCCGGTCAGCACGACGAGTTGATGCGAGGTGCCGTTGAGCGTGATGTCGTTGGGGACAAATGCCGACTCCGCGTGACGTTCGACAACCGGATGGCGGCCGTCGACAACCACCATCTCGTCGCCGTCGTGAATGTGTGGCTTGGTGTAGTTGCGAACCGCGGCGGTCTCGGCCAGCGCGCCGAGCACGTCGAGCACGGCCAGCCCCCGGGCGGTGTCCTGGACCCGCGGGGCCTCGGCGGCCACCGTCTCGCGCAGCGCCTCGAAGATCTCGAGCTCGCGCTCGAGGATGCGCTCGTCGGCGCCCAGCACCTTCTCCTCGTACTCCTTCAGCGCGGGCGTGATGAAGCGCTCGCCGCCGGCCACGGTCTGTTTGCGGTGATAGTCCGGCGGGACGTTGTGCAGGTTTGCCTTGGAGATCTCGATGTAGTAGCCGAACACGCGGTTGAAGCGGACCTTCAACGAGTTGATGCCGGTGCGCGCGCGCTCGCGCTCTTCCATCTCCGCGATCACCTGCTTGCCCGATCGGCTGATGTGCCGCAGGTCGTCGAGCTCCGGGTCGACGCCGTCACGAATCATGCCGCCGTCGCGGGCCAGCGCGCCCGGCTCGTCGACCAGCGTGTGCTCGATGGCCGTCCGCAGCGCCGGGACATCGTCGAGCGACGCCACCAGGCTCGCCACCAGCGGCGCCTGCAGGCCGTCGAGCACCGTTCGGACGCGTGGGACCGCGCCAAGCGACTGCTTCAGCCCGACAAGGTCGCGCGGTCCGGCCACGCCCAGCGCGGCTCGCGCCACGAGCCGTTCGAGGTCGTGCACCGACTTGAGGGCATCGCGCAGCTTCGCGCGCTCCACCCCGCGAAAGGCCAGTTCCTCGACCGCATCGAGACGATCCCGAATCGCTTCGAGCGCAATCAGCGGGCGAACCAGCCACGAGCGGAGCAACCGGCCGCCCATAGGCGTGATGGTCTGGTCGATCTCGTCGAGCAGCGACCCGATGCGCCCGCCGTCGCTGCCCTCGAGGATCTCGAGGTGCTTCAGCGTGACCGGGTCGACCAGCAGGTGCCCGGCCTGTTGGCGGAAGCCGATCGACCGGACGTGGGCAAGGTCCGCCTTCTGGCTGTTCCGCAGGTACGCGACAAGCGCACCGGCCGCCGCGATGGCCGCATCGTGGCCGTCAAGGCCGAAGCCTTCGAGGCCGCGCGTCCTGAATTGTTCGACCAGCGCGCGACGGGCGCCGTCGCGATCGAACAGCCAGGGCTCAACCCGTGTGAGAGGCACGCCGATGCGCGCCGGCTCGGGCAGGGCTGCCAGGTCGGCGCCTTCGGCGACCACCAACTCGCGCGGCCGAAGCACGCGCACCTCGTCTTCGAGCGCCTGCCAGCGTCCGGCGCCCGGGTACTCGGTCGTGCTGAACTCGCCTGTTGTCAGGTCGATCAACGCGACGCCGAGTTGATCGCCGCGATCCGGTGCGACGCTCATGAGAAACGCCGGCTCGCGCGCCTCGAGGTAGTTGGCGTCGAGCAGCGTGCCTGGGGAGACGACGCGGACGACCTCGCGCTTGACGACGCCTTTGGCCTTCCTGGGATCCTCGACCTGCTCGCAGATCGCGACGCGGTAGCCCTTGCGGACGAGCCGGGCGAGGTACCCGTCGAGCGCATGGTAGGGCACGCCACACATCGGGATCGCGCCGCCGGCGCTGTCTTTCGACCGCGAGGTGAGCGTCAGCTCGAGCGCACGCGCCGTGACCAGCGCGTCCTCGAAGAACATCTCGTAGAAGTCGCCCATCCGGAAGAAGAGGATGGCGTCTCGGTACTGCCGCTTGGCGTCGTGGTACTGCTTCATCGCCGGCGTCAGCGGAGCCGGACGAGGCGCGTCAGCAGTGTCGTGGGGCGGAACGGCCATCAAGGGTGCGCGACGCAGGCATGCGGGTATCGGCAGTATATCCTTACATCACCCCGGATGATCGTCCTTGCCCTCGAAACCGCGACACGCGACGGCAGCGTCGCGCTGGCACGCGATGGCGGCGTGATCGCCTCTGCGCGAGGCGACGGCAGCCGCCCGCACGCGACCCGGTTGCCGGCAGCCGCGCTCGCCCTGTTGGCGCCTGCCGGACTGACCCTGCGCGATGTCGACGTATTCGCCGTCTGTCTGGGACCTGGAGCATTTACGGGCCTGCGGGTCGGCATCGCGGCTGCGCAGGGGCTCGCCTTCGCCACCGGTAGACCCATCGTCGGCATCTCGGCGCTCGATGCACTTGGCGTTGCAGCCCTCGATGGCCGCGAGGCGTCGGCCGTGGCGGGCGTCTGGATGGACGCGGCGCGTAGCGAAGTCTTTGCCGTGCGATACGTTCTGGCGCCCGATTCGGTGCTCGGGGTGCGGTCGATTGGCGAGCCTGTCTCGGCGCCACCGGCCGAGGTCGCCGCGGAATGGGGCGAAGGCGATCCGACAGTGTCTCACTGGATAGGCGAGGGCGTCCTGCGCTACCGTGACCGGATCGGTTTCGGCGAGGTCGTCGAAGAAACGCCGCTGCTCGGGCCGCTGGTCGCGCGACTCGGCACGCTGGCCGCCAGAGCAGGCCAGGCCGGCGCTCCGCACGCGTTGCGTCCCATCTACGTCAGGGCCTCAGACGCCGAACTGGCGCGGGAACGAAAAGCCCGGCGCTGACGCGCCGTGGGGAGGGTGCTGTGCGACGGGTCGTGATTCACTGCTGTCCTGTGTGACTCGGCAAGCGCTACATCGCCGCGCGTGTCGCGGCCATGCTCGCTGAAGATTCGACACTCGACGTTGCCCACCAAGGCGGCAAACTGGGCGAGCTCCGCGTGGAGATCGACGGGGAGACCGCAGTCAAGGTACCGCACCTCGGCTACCCACGGCCGCGCACGCTGGTGCACGAAGTCCGCACGTGGCTGCGCGCGCGGGAGGCCATGCGGTAATCTGCTATCGACGATGACCGACCCGCCGCTCCGCCTGTACAGCGATCTCGCCGCCTGGTGGCCCTTGATGTCGCCGCCGAGCCACTACGTCGAAGAGGCTGCGGACCTGCTGCCGGCGCTGCTCGCCGCTGCCGATGCACCTCCGCGGACGCTGCTCGAACTCGGTTCGGGCGGCGGCAGCCTCGCGTATCACCTGAAGAGCCATTTCCGCCTGACGCTGACCGATCGATCGCCGCAGATGCTCGAGGTGAATCGCGCGGCCAATCCCGAGTGCGAGCACGTGCTGGGCGACATGCGCACGCTCGACCTCGGACGCCAGTTCGATCTCGTACTGATACACGACGCCATCATGTACGCCACCGATCCGGCGTCGGTTCAGGCGGCGCTGGCAACCGCGGCCAGACATTGCCGAACCGGGGGCGCGACGGTGCTTTGCCCTGACTGCGTGAAGGAGACCTTCGAACCGGACACCGATCACGGCGGCGAGGACGGCAACGACGGACGTGCGATGCGCTACATGGAATGGAGCTGGGATCCGGAGCCGTCCGACGACACCTTCGAGACGCTCTATGTCTTCGCCCTGCGCGAACCGGATGGGACGACCCATGTCGAGCGCGACCTGCATCGCAGCGGGCTGTTTCCCCGTGCTGCCTGGTTCGACTGGATTCACGGCGCCGGATTTTCGGCGACAAGCCGCGTGGACCCGTGGAAGCGGGACGTCTTCACCGGGCGACGCTAGGTGATATGCTCCTGCTCCCACGCTCTCGAGGCCGATGATGTCCACACCGGTCCGTCCAGGCACATCTCAGGAAGCAGACGCCATCGTCGGCGTCATCACGTTGGCCTTCAGTGCGGATCCCATGGCGCGCTGGTCGCTGCCGAATCCGCGAGCGTACCTCGAGGTGATGCCCTCGGTGGTGCGCGCGTTCGGCGAGCCGGCCTTCGGCTCGCAGAGCGCGTACTGCATCGACGGCTTTCGCGGCGCCGCGCTCTGGCTGGCCCCGGGAGCCGAACCTGACTCCGAACGGCTGCTATCGCTGTTTCATCAACATGCGCCGGCCGACGTCCTGCCGGACCTGATGAAGGTGTTCGAGAAAATGGGGGAGTTCCATCCCCACGAGCCGCACTGGTACTTGCCGCTCATCGGCGTCGATCCCGCATGCCAGGGGCAGGGACATGGCGCGGCGCTGATGCGCCACGCGCTCGAACGAAGCGACCGCGACGGCGTGCCGGCCTATCTGGAGTCGTCCAATCCACGGAACATCTCGCTGTACCTGCGGCACGGCTTCGAGATCATGGGAGAGATTCAGGTCGGCACCTCGCCTCGGATGGCGCCGATGTACCGCCAGCCGCGATGACGCCGACGGTGACGCTGCTCGAGTCGGCCGCCGATCTCGACGCCATCCTGGAGGTCGACGCCGAGTCGTTCCTGCGTCCCTGGACGCGCGAGATGTACGAAGCCGAGCTTCGCAATCCCTCGGTCACGCGGATCTTCCTGGTCCGCACCGGCGAGGACGTGGCGGGGTATTGCGCCACGTGGTTTCTGCCAGGGGAACTGCACATCAACAACCTGGCGATCCGGCCCGCGGCCCGGCGGCAACGGCTGGCCAGCGTGCTGCTGGCATCGGTCCTCGAGGCCGCCCGGGGCGCCGGGTGCCAGCGGGCCACGCTCGAAGTGAGACGCTCCAACCACGCCGCGCGTCAGCTGTACGAAGGGATGGGCTTCCGGCTGGAAGGCGTCCGGCACGACTACTACCAGGATCCGGTGGAAGACGCACTGATTTTGTGGCGCGATCCTGCCGACTCGAGTCAGCCGGGACAAAACGGTTGATGGGGCGCTGGCCTTGTAGTAGGGTGGGCTCGAGAGGTCGGATGCCCGGATTCGATCTTGCGGCGTATAGGTCCTTCGCATACCCCTGCAAGGAGGCGGCATATGGCTGTCGATACGCACGAATTGAAAGAGCGCCTGCTGCAATCGGATCACCAATATCGTGACCTTGCCACCAGGCATCACGAACTCGACGAACGGCTCCACCAACTTTCGACCCGCCACTTCCTCACCGAGCCTGAACAGCTCGAAGAGGCACAAATCAAGAAACAAAAGCTCAGGCTGAAGGACAAAATGGAAGATATTGTCCGACAGCACCTTTACGCCTGAACTGTCGGCACGGCCCGCCTTCGCCGCCTGGCGGCTTCGGCGTGGCAGGCTCGGCGCAACGTCGGCCGGCGTACAATCAGCCGGAGGCATGCGAATCGACCCGTCAGGCTACCCTTTTATTGGCGTCGCGGCCCTGGTCGCCCTGGGTCTGGCCGTGTTCGGCCATCGCCTGTGGGCGATCGTCCCGCTCGTGTTCGTCGCGTTTTTCCTGTTTTTCTTTCGCGATCCGGATCGGTCCGCCGTCCTGGGCGCTGATGACGTGGTGTCGCCGGCCGACGGCAAGGTGATGGTGGCCGGCGAGCCCGAGCCGGGCGTGCCGCCTCCGGGTGCGTGGCGCCAGATCAGCATCTTCCTGTCTCCACTCGACGTCCACGTCAACCGCATCCCGGTTACCGGCGAGGTGACGCGGGTCGAGTATCACCCCGGCAAGTTTCTGCCGGCATACCACCACGACGCGGCGCGCGACAACGAGCGCAACGAGGTGTGGATCGACCGGGGCGGCCAGGTGGTCGTCACCCGGCAGGTGGTGGGCATCCTCGCGCGGCGCATCGTGTGCCGTGTTGGCCGCGGCACGAGGGTCTCGGCCGGCCAGCGGTTTGGGGTGATGAAGTTCGGATCGCGGGTGGACCTGTATCTGCCACCGGGGACGACCTTGCGCGTCAAGCCTGGCGAGCGGGTGCGCAGCGGTGAGACGGTGCTGGCGATCCTGCCGCCGGCCCCGCAGAAGGAGTAAGGGTGATGGAACCGAGCACGGGCCCACGCGCGGTGAGAATCGCGCCGGCGCCACCGATTCCGGACACGACAGCACCTGTCGCGCTTCGGCGTCCGCGGCGTGGTGTGTCCGTGCTGCCGAGTCTCTTCACCCTGGCAAACCTGTTCTGCGGTTACGCGTGCGTCGTGTACGCCATGCGCGGCGAGTTCGAGACCGCCGCGCCGCTCATCGGCATCGCGGTCGTGCTCGACATGCTCGATGGCCGCATCGCGCGCATGACGGGCACCGCCACCGAATTCGGCGTGCAGTTCGACTCGATGGCCGACATCGTCTCGTTCGGCATGGCGCCGGCGATCCTGGCCTTCGGGTGGGGCCTGAGCTCGCTTGGCCGGCTGGGCTGGGCAGCGGCGTTTCTTTTCGTCGCGGCGGCCGCATTACGGCTCGCGCGGTTCAACGTTCAGGCGGGCAGCGCCGACAAGCGGTATTTCATCGGCATGCCGAGCCCGGCCGCGGCCGGCGTCATCGCGGCGACCGTCTACGCCTACCCGGCCGGGTTTTCCGAGCTGCACTTTGCGGCGCCGCTCGTGTTGCTGGTGGTGGTGCCGGCGGCGCTGATGGTCAGCACCATTCGCTTTCGCAGCTTCAAGAGCATCGACACGAACTCGAGTCACCCGTTCCGGCTCCTGATCTTCTTTGCGCTGTTCATCGCCGCGCTGGTCACGCGGCCGCAGGAAGTCCTGGTCGTGGTGGCCTACACGTACCTGATGTCTCCCTTTATTGGCGGGCTGGTGTCGCGTCTTCGCCAGCCCGGCGCGGAGCCGGCAGAGTAATCGTCACCTCGGTTCCCTGTCCCTTGACGCTGGTGACGCTGATCGTCCCGCCGTTGAGCTCGACATTGCGCTTGGCAATGGTCAGACCGAGTCCCGTTCCAGTCGCCTTCGTCGAGAAGTAGGGTTCGAACAGTCGTTCGAGCGCGTCGGCTTCCATCCCAACCCCGGTGTCGCGCACGACGATCTGCGCGCCGCCGTCAAACGGGCGGCTGATGACGGTGAGCGTGCCGCCGCCGCGCATCGCGTGAAGCGCGTTCTCAATCACGTTCACGAGGGCGCGCCCCAGAAGACCCCGGTCCAGCCACAGCATCGGCACGCCAGGCGTGGGCTTCACCTGCAACGCGACCCTGTCGGGCAAGCCCGTCTGGTACGGCGCGAGCACTTCGTGGATGACCTCGTCGAGCTGAGTCGGTGCAAATCGCGCGACCGGTGACGACGCGAAACTCGAAAACTCGCCGGCGATCGAACGCAGCAGGCTGACCTGCGACAGAATCGCGGCGACGCAGGTGTCGACGACCGTTCCAAGCGGCGCGCCGCTGTCGGTATGCACGCGTTTGAGGAACTCGGCCTGCAGCTGGATCGGCGTCAGCGGGTTCTTGATGTCGTGCGCGACCTGTCGCGCCATGTCGGCCCATGCCGCCAGGCGATTGGTCCGCTCGAGCTCGGCGCGCTGACGCTGGAGGTCTTCAGCCATCTGGTTGAAGGCTTCGACCAGGCGGCCCAGTTCGTCAGCCGGGGCGGTGAGGATGCGGGCGCTGAGGTCGCCGCGAGCGATCCTTCCGGTCGCGCGCGTGAGCCGCTGGATCGGGTCGCCCAGCCGCTCGGCCGTGACGTACCCGATGGCGGCGCCCAGCAGGATGAAGAGCACCGCCGCAAGGACCACCCTGCGGTCCAGTGCGGCCACTTCGCCTTCGATCTCCTGCTGGCGGAGCGTCAACGGCACCGTGAGAATGGCTCCGGACTCGCCGTCGCGCACGGGCACTGCGGCCAGGGTGTATTCCAGGCTGCCGAGCCGCTCGTCGCCGACGTAGCTGCTTTGCCGCTCGAGGCCGATGGCCCGGGCGACTTCGGCCGGCATGCGCGTGGGCAGCAGCCCCGAGGCGAACAGGTCGCGCTGGCTGGTGGCAACCAGGACATCGCGCACGAAGACGTTGACGTCCTGGTCGATGATGCGGCTCACCGACACCATGATCTCGTCGGTGACGGCGGTGACCGGGTCGTTGCGATCGCGTCGCTGCTGGCTCACGACGGTCTCGATCACGCGGCGCGCCGCCGAGGCCGTGCTCACCGCACCGGTCTCGAGGCCCTCGCGCAGCTGGCCGGCGACATAGTTCCTCGTGACCAGTGCCAGCGCCAGCACGGGAACCACCGAAGCCGCGACGAACAACAGAAAGAGCTTGCGATAGAAGCTGCGGCGAATCTCGCGGAGCAGTTCGCGGCCCGTCACGGGATGCCGGCCGGCCAGCCGGCTGAGGCCGCCGGCCATCGCCAGCAACGCCACGAAGGTCAGACCCGCGAGCGTCGCGATCTCGGCCATCGTGACGGCATGGTCGATCGGCCTGGGCAAGGCGTAGCCGATTGCGTAGATGCCGGCCCGATCGTTGTTGAGCAGCACGCGGTACCGCCGGTCGCCACGCGAGAGCACCTCCCAGAATGAACGCCGATCCGCACGATAGATTCTGAGGAGCAACTCGGTGCTGATCGGCCACGCGGTGCCCGCCGTGGGATAGACCGGCGTGCGGCCCCAGCCGTACACGGCAAACGCAATGGGCCGGCCGTGCGTCGCGTGATCGTGGACAGCGGCGCTGCGCGTGAGTGCGGCAGACGGATCGCGGTCGGCGACAAAGGGCAGGGTCCCGTAGTCGAGCACGACGTGTACGAGAATTGCGCCGACCTTCGTGCCGTCGGGCAGACAGACAGCCCGGCCGGCATGCAGCAGCACCTGATCGTCGGTGGACGCCTGCGCTTCGCCGAAGACATCCCAGGCGCATTCGGCTTCCACGGGCCGCTCGGTCGCCAGAAACTCGGCCGGCAGGTTCAGCGCGAAGCGGCTGACCAGCCCGCCTCTGGCATCGTACAGCTCGACCGACGAGGTCAGGCGCTGCCGCCCCAACTCGGTCTGCGACCAGAGGAAGAAAGCGCGGTTGGCGTCGGGAGGCGCGCCGGGTTGTGCGACGTCGGCGACAAACTGAGCGGCGACGACAGGCACGGCATCCAGCTGCTCACGCGAGCGGCTGAGCCGCGCGCGCAGCTCGTCGCGATGATTCAGAACCTCTGGCGCGTACTCGGCGGCGATGGTGTGCTCGAGCGCCGCTTGCTCGTCGCTGACCAATGCCGGATACAGGGCGACGGTTGGCAGCACGAGAGCCAGGTAGATCACCGTGAGGCGCGCGGCCTGTGAGGCATGTCGATAACGGGGAATGATCCAGCGCGACGCGCCCGTGGCGGCCAGGACCAGCGCCAGCGGCGGCAGCAATGCCATCAGGCGCGGCGCCAGCGGTCCCGAGCCCATCCGGCCCGCCACGTACAGGGCCGCGCCGACAAAGACGGCACCCATCGCAAGGCGTCGGCCGTAGCCTCCACGTCGCACGCGCCACCAGGAGGCCGCAAGCCGAAGCACCGCCACCGCGAGCCACAGCGCGGCGGCATTGGCGCACAGCAGGCCGATCGCCAGGACGAGCCGCCTGGCGTCGAAGGGATACACGCCAAAGCTGAGGCCGTGGCTGTCGGACGCGCGGACCACACCGCTCAACAGCCTCGCGTGCGCGACCAGTACGACGCCCACCAGCGCACCAGCCGCCGCCTGCGCCGGCCAGAACCACACCGGCTGCTGCTCGGCATGCCTCGCGCGATCGCGCCGCGCCAGACGGCCGCGCGCCACCAGGTCGAACAGGAGGGCGACCAGCGTGAGCGCCAGCAGGGCAGTGGCGAGCCAATCCACCGGCGACCGCAACCACGTGGAGTCCAGCGCCGGTGGCGGCGGAGACCAGTGCCATCCGGCTGGAATCGCCCAGGCAATCAACGCGCGTGCCGACAGCAGCAGCGCCACGATCGCCAGGAGTTGTGCCGCAAAGCGGCCTGCGTTGAGCTCGCGCTCCTGCGCGTCGCGAAGGACCAGCGCCACCAGGACGAGGGTGACGGCCATCACCAGCAGCGCGAGGCCGATGGTTCGTCCACGCCAGGCCGTTCTCAGGTCGGAGAGGCCGCGTGGCGGCACCGTCGCCGTCAGCAGCGGCGTGCCACTGGTCGTCGTCAACCTGAAGCCGAACGGCGACAGCGTCTCGTCGGCGCCCCCATAGACTTCGCGAAGCGTCAGCGGGGCCAGGGCCGACTCGAAGATCGGAGACGCGCCCGGATCGCGCACGCGGCCATCGCGCGGGAGGATGGCCTCGGTAACGACAGCGCCGATGCGCCGGGGTGCGTCGCCGCCGGCGACGACCGGTTCGACGTGTACCACGCGGAGGACCAGGGCCGACGGCGCGACAAACACTGCGAACCTGCCGGCCAATCGGTCGGCAGGCGGTGTCAACGGCCTGCCGGCCCACGCGACGGGCCGGCCAGCGCTGTCGTAGACCGACACGGCGTCGAGCGATGGGCGAGACGCGGTCAGCAGCCGCGCCGCCAGGTCGAATAAGGCCCGCGTGCGAGCGACATCGGTCGGACCGCCGCCGGTGAGGTCCGGCTGACGCGCCAGTTGCTGCGCGGTGGTCGCCAGGCTGCGGGTGAGGCTGGCGAACTCATCCTGGACGTCGGTGGCGACGTGCGCCAGTGCCGTCTGGTCGGTGGGCCCCAGCCACAACCGCTCCAGTGCCAGCCCGACGCCACAGACCAGCAGGGTCGCAATCGCACCCCAACCGGCCACGCGCCAGAGCCGACGACGAATGTCGCCCTGTGGCGGTTGCATCACGTGCAGGCCGGCAGGACGCGTCACGTTGGCAGAATACCCGAAGTGCCGAAGTGGCGAGGGGTTGCAGCTATACTGATCACCTCCCAGCATGTTCCACGCCGCCATCAAGTCCTCCCTGAAACGCGGCGCCCTGGTCACCGCCGCCAACTGGGAGGTCGTCGTCATTCAGTTCGTCGCCGAGTCGGCCTTCAAGGCTCTGCTCACGGTCCCCGTCGTCGGCGCGGCGTTCCTGCTCGCGCTGCTCGTCGGCGGCGGCGTGCTGGACCTGCTCGACGGCGGCGTGCAAGACGCGCTGGGGATCGCCATCACGAGACTCCGCGTGCATCCGGGCGCCCTTGTCGCATACCTGACGGGCCTGCTGGTCGTCGTCATCGGCGGGTCCGTGCTGATGTTCCTGATCAAGGGAGGCACCGTTGGCATCCTGGTCGATGCCGAGCGCGACGCGCCGGCTATCGAGCAGCCACCGCTGACGCTGGCGCGCGTGCGTCAGGCCGCCCGGTTCTCCCTCGATCGGTTTGGCGAGGGCTGCGATCGGTTTTCGCGGCGCTTCCTGCGGCTGGGGCTGTCGCTCCTGTTTGTCTACGGACTGAGCGGGGCGGCGTACTTGATCGCGGTCATGGCCGCCTATCGGTGGACGACCGATCCGATGTGGACCCTGGTTGGCTCGATAACCGCAGCGGCCGCCTCACTACTCTTCGCCGCCTGGCTCACCGTGGTCAATCTGGTGTACGTGCTGGCGCAGGTGCTGGTGGTGTCCAACGACTGGGGAGTGCGGACCGCGGCACGCGCGCTGCCGCCGTTGCTCGTGCGCGAGCGCCGGCTGATTGGCGGACTCTTCCTGGTGATGCTGGTGTTGGTGCTCCTTGCGACGGTCGCGTCGGTACTGGCCACCGCCGCGCTGGGCTTCATCGGCTTTGTCCCGATCGTCGGCCTTGCCGTGCTGCCCCTGCAGCTGCTGGCCTGGCTCGCACGCGGGCTGTTGTTCCAGTTCCTCGGCCTGGCGGCCCTTGGCGCCTACGCCGGTGTGGTACGGCAGGCGCCAGGGTACTGTTAAGGATGTCAAAGAGTCAATTGACCCTTTACCGTCACTACACGCTTAACATTCTTCACAGTACCTGGCACCCATGACTTACGAACGATTCTTCTCTCACGCTGCCGGGCAGATGCGCGAGTCGGCGATCCGCAAGATGGGCACGCTGGGCACGCGGATTCCGGACTTGATCTCGTTTGCGCCCGGCTATCCCGATCCCGCCACATTTCCGTGGGAGCGATTCCGGGCGATCGCCGCGTCGCTGCTCAGCGGGGCCGATGGCTCCGCGCTCCAGTACGGGCCCACGCGCGGGTTTCGACCCCTGGTCGAAGCGCTCGAGAGCATCCTGGCGCCGCGCGGCATCACGTCGGCGTTCGAGCAACGCGTGATCACCAGCGGGTCGCAACAAGGGCTCGACCTGGTCGCCAAGGTGCTGATCGATCCAGGCGACACCGTGATGGTGGAGCTGCCGACCTACACCGGCGCGATTTCGGCATTCAGGAACGCGCTGGCGGACCTGATCGGAGTGCCGCAGGAGGACGACGGGGTAGACCTGACCGCGCTCGATCACACGGTGAGGCGCCTGCGGGCCGAAGGCCGGCGCGTGCGCTTGCTCTATCTGGTGCCGAACTTCCAGAACCCCACGGGGCTTCTCATCGGGCTCGACAAGCGCCGCGCGCTGCTCGAGTGGGCCGAGCGCGCCGACGTCCTCATCATCGAGGACGACCCGTACGGCGACCTGTACTTTCCCGACTCGGCGACCGCGGAAGAAACGCGGCCCATCAAGGCCGACGATCACGCGGGCCGGGTGGTGTATCTCTCGAGTTTTTCCAAGACGCTGGCGCCCGGATTCCGCACCGCCTGGATCGTCGCCCCGGAAGCGATCGCCGTCAAGTTCGACATCGCCAAGCAGGCGGCCGACTTGTGCACCGGCGCGCTCGATCAGCGCGTGGTACATCAGGCGATCGTGCAAGGGGTGATCGCGGAACTGGCGCCGCAGCTGCGCGCGCGCTACCAGGCCAAGCGGACCGCGATGCAGGTGGCGATCGAGCACGAGATGGGCGGGACAGTGACCTGCGCGCCCGCGCGGGGCGGGTTCTTTCTCTGGGCGACCCTGCCCCCGTCAGTCGATGCCGACGCGCTGCTGCCACGCGCGCTGGCCGCCGCGGTCACCTACGTCGCCGGCGGTGCGTTCTTCGTGGATGGCAGCGGCGGCAACACGTTGCGCCTGTCGTTCTCCCACCCGACACACGAGCGCATCCAGGAAGGGGTCGCGCGCCTGGCAGGCGCGATTCGCGGCGAGCTCGACGCTCAGTCGGTGACGAGTCGCGACAACGGGACATCGGTGCCCAGGGGATAGGGCAGTGCCGTGGCCGCCGGCTCGACACGGCGCGTCATCATCATGAAGACGCCTCCGCGCGTCACCAGCGCGACCGCGGTCAACGCCGGCAGGTCGCCAGGGACAAGTTGCGGCGCGGAGGCAAGATCGGCCTGTGACTCGGACTTGCCCGCCTCATCACCGGTCAGCACACGGTAGGCATGAATCTCGGCCGCGACGCCGGCTACGATGACGAGGTCGCCGACAACGAGCGGACCGCCAGAGGGGCGCATGGGCAACTGAGCGTGCCATTTCAGTCCTCCGTTATTGACGTCGAGCGCGTAGAGGATGTTGTCGAGCGCGACGTAATAGACGCGCTTGGCATCCACGGCAGCCGGGCCGGCCGGGCGGCCGCCAATGCGCCGTTTCCATCGCTCGCCGCCATCGCCGGTCTTGAGCGAGTAGAAGAACTTGTCGTCGGCGCCGACAAACAGCCGGTCGTCGAGCACAAGCAATTCGCCGGGCTTGCCGCTCAGTCCGCGTTCCCACCGGGGCGCGCCAGAGGTCAGGTCAAGCGACACCACGCGGCCGTCGTCGAGCGAGACGTAGACGCCGGTCGCGCTCAAGGCTGGGCGCACGAGCACGGGCGAGCCGAGGCTGCGTGTCCACAGCACCTGGCCGTCGATGGCGCGGATGGAGATAACGTCGCCGCCTACCGAGGCTCCGACGACCCATCCACCGAGGGCAATCGGCGGCGCCGAAAACCCGCCGGTCACGGGGACTCGCCACAGGGTGCGGCCCGTCGCGGGGTCGAGGGCCGTCAGCAGCTCGTCACCGGCCACGACGACCAGGCCGACATCGACGCTGGGCGCCCACGGCGTCGCCAACTCGCTCGTCCAGCGCACTCGGCCCGTGCCCAAGTCGATGGCGACCAGACGCCCGCCCTTGAGCGGCAGGTACGCGGAGGCCGCGTCGAAGGCGGCAGGCGCGGCCGGCTGCGCGTCGAGCGCGACCTCGAGCGTCGGCTGCAAGATCAGCTCGACGGGCGTCGTCGCACTGCGCGCGGCCGGTCGCGCGCGACCCGCACCCGGCCGCGGCTGCGCGTGAGAGCAAAGTGGGAACGCGATCAGCAGGGCACAGGCCAGCAGGGGAAGGCGGATTCGCACGCAGCAGGACTCGAACCCGGGTGGCGCGCGCGGAAGATGCGTAGCCACATGAGGTTACCGCTATAATACTTCCATTCGCGTCCGTCGACGCGAGAGCGTGCCCTCCAACGGATCGACACATTGTCCCATCAGACCATTCTGATTCTTGATTTCGGCTCGCAGTTCACGCAGTTGATCGCGCGCCGGCTGCGGGAGCTCTCCGTCTACTGCGAGATCCTCCCGTTCCACACGCCGGCCGTTACCATCGCCGCGCGCGCCCCGGTTGGCATCATCCTGTCGGGCGGGCCCAAGAGCGTCTCGGAGGACGGAGCGCCGAAGTGCGACGCCGCCCTGTTTGCCATTGGCGCGCCGGTGCTCGGCATCTGCTACGGGATGCAGTTGATGACCGATTCGCTCGGCGGCCGTGTCGCGCCAGCCGCTCATCGCGAGTTCGGCCATGCGATGGTGCACGTGACCTCGCCGGGGGCGGCGCTATTCGACTCGCTGCCCGACGAGCTGCGCGTGTGGGCCAGCCACGGCGACTACGTCGAAGCGGCGCCGGATGGGTTTGCCGTCGTCGCCACCAGCGCGAACGCGCCGGTCGCGGCCATGCAGGACGGCTCGCGTCGCCTCTACGGCCTGCTGTTTCATCCGGAAGTCGCGCACACCGACCGCGGCCTCGAGATCCTGCGGAACTTCGCGTTTGGCGTCTGCGGCTGCACCGGCGACTGGACGATGGCCTCGTTCATCGACGAGGCGACGGCACGGATTCGCGCGCATGTAGGGAACGGCCGGGTCATCTGCGCGCTCAGCGGAGGAGTGGACTCCACGGTCGCGGCGGTGATCATCCACCGCGCCATCGGCGATCGGCTCACATGCGTGTTCGTCGACAACGGCGTGCTGCGACTCAACGAGGCGGCCCAGATCCGGCACCGCTTCGCCGAGAAGCTGAAGCTGCCGCTCGAGTTCGTGGACGCAGCGGATCTCTTCATCGACAGGCTCGCCGGTGTCACGGACCCCGAGCGCAAGCGCAAGATCATCGGGCAGACCTTCATCGAAGTCTTCGAGGAGAAGGCGAGCAGCCTCGGCGCGTTCGACTTCCTCGCGCAAGGCACGCTCTATCCTGACGTCATCGAGTCGGTGTCGGTGGTGGGCCCCTCGGCGGCCATCAAGAGCCACCACAACGTCGGCGGGCTGCCCGAGAAGATGAAGTTCAAGCTCGTCGAGCCGTTGCGCGAGTTGTTCAAGGACGAGGTGCGGCGCCTGGGACGCGATCTGGGGCTCGAGGAAGAGTTCGTCGTCCGCCAGCCGTTCCCGGGCCCGGGCCTCGCTGTCCGGCTGTTGGGTGAAGTCACCCGGCCGCGGCTGGACCTGCTGCGGCGAGCCGACGCGATCGTCACCGAAGAGGTCCGGCGCGCGGGCTTCTACAAGACGCTTTGGCAGAGCTTCGCGGTGCTGCTGCCCGTGCAAAGCGTCGGCGTGATGGGCGACGCGCGAACCTACGAGTCGACCATCGCCATCCGGGCGGTCGAGAGCCGGGACGGGATGACCGCCGACTGGGCACGCCTGCCGCACGAACTGCTCGCTGCCATTTCCTCGCGCATCGTCAACGAGGTCAAAGGCGTCAACCGCGTCGTCTACGACATCTCGTCGAAGCCCCCGTCGACAATAGAGTGGGAGTAATCGGCGTCCGTCAATGACTGAGTTCGTCCACCTCCACCTGCACACCGAGTTCTCGCTGCTCGACGGCGCGTGCCGCATCGACGAGCTGCTGGATCAAGTGAAGAGCCTGGGGATGCCGGGCGTCGCGGTAACCGAGCATGGCAACCTGTTCTCGGCAATCACGTTCCACGACCATGCGCGTGAGCGCGGCGTGAACCCGATTCTCGGCTGCGAGGTGTACGTCGCCCCCAACAGCCGGCACGACCGCGGCGGCCCCATCAGCGAGAACTACAACCACCTGGTCCTGCTGGCCGAGACGCGCGAGGGCTGGCACAACCTGATCAAGCTGGCCTCGGCGGGCTACACGGAAGGTTTCTACCGCAAGCCGCGCATCGACAAAGAGCTGCTGGCCAGGCACGCCAGGGGTCTCATCGGCCTCAGCAGTTGCCTCAAGGGCGAGATCCCGCAGGCGCTGACCGCGGAACAGACCGCCCGGGCGATGGCTTCGGCGGCAACGTTCCGCGACCTGCTGGGCAAAGACAACTTCTTCCTCGAGATGCAGTGGCACGGCATCGAGGACCAGAAGGTCGTCAATCGCGGCCTTGCGCCGCTCGCAAAGGACCTTGGCCTTCCGCTCGTCGCCACCAACGACGTGCACTACCTGCGTCACGGCGATCACGTGCCGCACGACATCCTGCTCTGCATCGGGACGGCTCGCAACGTCAACGACCGGGACCGCCTGCGCTATCACGGCGACCAGTTCTACCTGAAGACGGGCGACGAGATGGTGAAGACCTTCGGGGGCGAGTTCCCCGACGCCATCAGCAACACCGTGCGTATCGCCGAGAGGTGCAACGTCGACCTGACCGGGACCGAGAACCACCTGCCGAACTTCGACGTACCTGACGGCTTCACGCTCGACGGCTACTTCGAGCACATCGTGCGCAAGGGGTTTGCCGAGCGGCTCGAACGCCTCCGCACGCTGGCCTCCGCGGGATCGCTCCGCCACACCATCGAGGAGTACGAGCAGCGGCTCTCCTACGAGGTCGAGATGATCCGGCGGATGCGGTACCCCGGGTACTTCCTGATCGTCTGGGACTTCATCCGGTACGCGCGCGAGCAGGGGATTCCGGTGGGCCCCGGCCGTGGGTCGGCGGCCGGAAGCCTGGTCGCGTACTGCCTTCGCATCACGGATGTCGACCCGCTCGAATACGACCTCATCTTCGAGCGCTTCCTGAACCCCGAGCGTGTGTCGCTGCCCGATATCGACATCGACTTCTGCGAGCGGCGCCGCGGGGAGGTCATCGAGTACGTGACGCGGCGCTACGGCCGCGAGAACGTCGCGCAGATCATCACCTTCGGGACGATGAAGGCCAAGGCTGCGGTGCGCGACGTCGCGCGCGCCCTCGACATTCCCCTGGCCGATGCCAACAAGGTCGCCAAGCTGATTCCCGCGGCGCTCGACATGACGCTCGAGAAGGCCGTGCAGGAGACGCCGGCCCTCAAGGAGCTGGAGGACAGCGACCCGAAGGTCAAGGAGCTGCTCGACGTCGCGCGCCGTCTTGAAGGCATGGCGCGGCATGCCTCGACACACGCCGCAGGCGTCGTGATCGCGCCCGGCCCGATCACCGACTACGCGCCGCTCTACAAGGGCGGACGGGATGAAATCGTCACGCAGTGGGCCATGAAGGAGATCGAGCGTGTCGGCCTCCTCAAGATGGACTTCCTCGGCCTCAGCACGCTGACGCTGATTCAGGACGCGCTGGCCGAGATCAAGCGCACGACGGGCACCGAACTGGACATCGACCACATCCCGCTCGATGACAGCAAGACGTACGAGCTGTTTGGCGAAGGCCTGACCTACGGCGTGTTCCAGTTCGAGAGCTCGGGCATGCGAGACATCCTGCGCAAGGCCCGGCCCCAGCGGCTCGACGACCTCATCGCGCTCAACGCCCTCTATCGCCCCGGCCCGCTGCGCAGCGGCATGGTCGACGACTTCATCGCGCGCAAGGGCGGCAAGACCGAGATCAAGTACGAGCTGCCGCAGCTCGAGCCCATCCTGAGCGACACCTACGGCGTCATCGCGTACCAGGAACAGGTCATGCGCATCGCCGCGTCGCTGGCCAGCTTCTCGCTCGGTCAGTCCGACGTCCTGCGCAAGGCGATGGGGAAGAAGAACCCCGCCGTGATGCAGGCGCAGCGCGAGAAGTTCGTGAAAGGCGCCGTCGGCAACGGCCTCAACGAGAAGAAGGCCGGCAAGATCTTCGACCTGATGGAGCACTTCGCCGGGTACGGCTTCAACAAGTCGCACTCGACGACCTACGCGTTTCTCGCGTACCAGACCGGGTACCTGAAGGCCAACTACCCGTGGCACTTCCAGGCGGCGCTGCTCACGATTGAAGCGCAGAACACCGACAAGGTCGCGATCTACCTTGGCGAGTGCCGCGATCGCGGCGTGCCGGTCCTGCCGCCCGACATCAACGAGAGCGAGCTGCGTTTCACCGTGACGTCCGGCGGCGTGCGCTTCGGCCTGACGGCGATCAAGAACGTCGGCGAGGGGGCCATCGAGTCGATTCTCGCCGTGCGCAAGGAGCTGGGCGGGACGATTCGATCCCTGCACCAGTTGTGCGAGACGCTCGATCTGCGCCTCGTCAACAAGCGCGTCTTCGAGGCGTTGGTCAAGGCTGGCGCCCTGGATTCACTGGCGCCTCCACCGGCTGCCGGCACGGAACCGGCGCCGCTTCGCGTGACGCGCGCGCGCCTGATGGGCGCCATCGACTCGGCGGTCGAGCACGGCGCGCGAGTGCAGCGCGACCGCGACCTGGGCCAGGCGGATTTGTTTGGGGTCACCGCCGAAGACGAGTCGGTTGGGGTAGCCGCGGTGCCGCTTCCAGAGGCGACGCCCTGGACGGAGACCGAACTGCTGACGGCCGAGAAGGAAGCCCTCGGCCTGTTCTGGACCGGGCACCCGATCGACGCGCACGCAGCCGACCTCAAGGAATTCGGCGCACGCACGATCGCCGACCTGCTGGCGCCCGATGAGCCGCCGGCCGAACTCGACGTGGACCAGCCCCCGGGCCGGCCGCCGGCCAGGAGCGGCGAGGAGATCTCGGTCGGCGGGATCATCTCGGCTACGCGCCTGCTGAAGACCCGCAAGGGCGATCCGATGGCCGTCTGCACGCTCGAGGACCGGCATGGCGGCATTGAGATCGTCGTGTTTCCAGAGACGTTCAAGACCGCGCGGCCACTGGTCGAAAACGGCGCCATGGTCGTGGTCCGCGGCAAGCTCGAACGCGACGACGAGACCGTGCGCGTGCTGGCCACCGAGGTGGTAGGGATGGGGACGCTCCGTGAGCGGCTGGCGCGGGAGATGGCCATCACCGTCGCCGTGCCGCCCCACGGGCGCGAGACGTTTGAAGCGCTGGCCGACCTGTTCGCCCATCATCGCGGCGACAAGCCCGTGACGTTTCAACTGCTCGTCAGGGACCAGGGGCGGCAGCTCCGCGTGCGCGCCCAGGTATCGGCGCAAATCCGCGTGAAGCCGACCTCCGCCCTCGTGCGGGAAGTGGAGAAGATCTGCGGCGCCGGCGCCGTGGCGCTCCGTTAAACTAGCAAAGCGATATGCCCGAACTGCTCGAATTCGAAGAACCCATCGGCGTCCTTGAACGGGAGATCGAGGCGCTGTCGATGCTGCCGGTGACCGTGGAGCGCGAGGCCGAGATCGAAAGTCTCCGACGGCGCGGCGAGTCGATCCGGAGCGAGTTATACAAGCGCCTGACGCCCTGGCAGCGGGTGCTCGTGGCCCGGCATTCCGAGCGGCCCAGCGTGCTCGAGTACGTGAACATGTTGTTCACCGAGTTCACCGAGATCCATGGCGACCGCCTTTTCGGCGACGACCACGCCATCGTGACCGGCATGGCGCGCTACAAGGGCGACCCCGTGCTGGTGGTCGGACACCACAAGGGCGGCAGCGACACCAAGCAGCGCATCTTCCGCAACTTTGGCTACGCCAGACCCGAGGGCTATCGCAAGGCGCTTCGTGCCATGCGCATGGCCGAGAAGTTCAAGCGGCCCGTGGTGGTCTTCGTCGACACCCCGGCGGCATACCCGGGGATCGAATCCGAGGAGCGTGGGATCGCCGAGGCGATCGCACTCAACTTGCGCGAGATGGCCATGATCGAGGTGCCGATCATCGTCAACGTGTGCGGCGAAGGCGGCAGCGGCGGTGCGCTCGGGCTGGCAATCGGCGACCGCATCATCATGCACGAGTTCGCCGTGTACTCCGTGATCCCTCCGGAAGGCTGTGCGGCCATCCTGTGGCGTGATTCAGGGCGGAAGGTCCAGGCGGCCGCGGCGTTGAAGCTCACCGCACCCGACTTGCTGGCCCGCGGGATCATCGACGAGATCGTCCCCGAGCCGGTGGGCGGCGCACACAACAACCCGTCAGCAGCGGCGACGATGCTCGACGGTTTTCTCAGTCGGGCCCTTGACGACATCGGCGCGCTCGACACCGCCGACCGACTCGAGAAGCGCTATCAGAAATTCCGCCAGATGGGCCGGCTCGGCGACGCGTTCACCGACGCCGCAGCAGTCGGGGAATGATCCCGCCAATCTGGCAGCCCGCCGCAACCGACCAGGCGGCCTCGGAACGGCTGTCGCGCGCGCTTGGCCTCGAGCCGGTCATCGCGCGTCTGCTGGTCCAGCGCGGACTGGCCGATCCCGATGAGGCCAGCCGCTTCCTTCAGCCATCGCTCGATCATCTTCACGATCCCCGTCGGCTGGCGGGGCTCAACGCGGCCGTTACGCGGCTCGAGCGTGCCTTTGCGGCCGGCGATCGAATCGTCGTGCATGGCGACTACGACGTCGACGGTATCTCGTCGACGGTGATTCTGCGCCGGGCGATGGAGATGCTGGGCGGCAACGTCGGGCACTT
Source organism: Vicinamibacteria bacterium (assembly GCA_963806705.1). Classification (GTDB taxonomy): domain Bacteria; phylum Acidobacteriota; class Vicinamibacteria; order Vicinamibacterales; family JAENWD01; genus JAENWD01. Next base: position 444,979 of record CAWDZE010000011.1, on the reverse strand, counting down.
CATTCCCGACAGGCTGAAAGACGGCTACGGGCTGCAGCCGTCCACGATCGATCGGCTGCACGCGGAAGGCGCTTCGGTGGTCGTCTCGGTGGACTGCGGTATCCGGGGGCACGAAGCGGCCGTCCGCGCGCGCGAGCTCGGGCTCGATCTCATCATCACGGACCACCACGAGCCCGGGGCCGATCTGCCGGTCGCGCTCGCCGTCATCAACCCCAAGCGCCACGACTGCTCGTACCCCGATAAGCACCTTGCCGGCGTCGGCGTCGCGCTGAAGCTGGTGCAGGCGCTCTGCAGCCGTGCCGGCAAGGCCGCCTGGCTGCCGGCGTTCGTGAAGATCGCCGCCCTTGGGACGCTGGCCGACGTCGTACCTCTGGTGGGAGAGAACCGCGTCATCGCCAAGGTCGGGCTCGACCTGCTTTCGAAAGGCCCGCACAAGATCGGCCTCCGCGCGCTGCTGGAGGTCTCAGGCCTGTCGGGCAAGCGCATCAGCGGCTACGACGTCGGCTTCGTCCTGGCGCCGCGCATCAATGCGGCTGGACGGATGGCGACGCCCGACATCGCCACCCGTCTGCTGCTGGCCTCCGACGAGGCGCTGGCCGGGGAGGCGCGGAGACTGGCCGGGCAGCTCAATGAGGAGAACGTGCGACGGCAGCAGGAGGAGGCGGCCATCGTCGCCGAGGCCTGCAAGATCGTGGAGAGCGATCCCGAGATCGGCGCCAGGACCGTGCTGGTTGTGGCGGGCGAGGGCTGGCATCGCGGCGTGATCGGCATCGTCGCCAGCAAGCTCGTGGACGCGTATCACCGTCCTGCGGTGGTGCTGTCGATCGACGGCGACGTCGCGCAGGGATCGTGCCGCAGCATCCCGTCATTCGACATGCTGGCGGCGCTCGAGTCGTGTGCGCCGCTGCTGGGGCGATTTGGAGGGCACAAGATCGCCGCGGGCCTGGCGCTCTCCAGCGCCCGCATTCGCGAGTTTCGCGGTGCAGTCAACGACTGTGCCGACGCACTGCTCGGTCCCGACGACCTGCGTCCCCGGCAACGGATCGACGACTTCCTCGGTTTCCGGGAGCTGACCGGGCCGGTGGCCGCGCAAATCGTGGCGCTGGCCCCGTTTGGCGCCGGCAATCCGAAGCCGGTCTTTGCCGCCACAGGCGTCGAGATCGCCGACGGCCCTCGCCGCTTGAAGGAGCGCCATCTGAAGATGGCGCTGCGGCAGGGCGGTCGAGTCCTGCGGGCGATCGCCTGGCGCGGCGTCGAGCGCTACGGCTTTCTCGAGAGCCATCGCGCGCCAATTGACCTGGCGTACTCCCTCGAGCAGAACGAGTTCAACGGCGAGACCTATCTCGAGCTGGTGGTTGCCGATGTCCGGCCCTCGACCCCGGCAAACGAGAGTGCCGGCATCTCGGTCGCGATGGAGCCGGCGTCATGAAGTGGCAGAAATCGGCGCGGCTGGTCATGGTCGGCGTGGCCCTTGCGACGATCGCCGGCGTGGTCGTCACCGTTCGAAAGCGTCAAACGCCACCAGTGGCAGCCACGGTCGCTCGTGCCGACCGGAAAGCGGTGGTGGAGAGTTCGCACGGGAGCATGACCCAGGCCGATGGCATGCGCATCCCGGGCTTCATCGACTTCACGCGCAGCTTCTCCTACGAGGATGGCACGGTCCGGTTTGTCGAGCCGAGGGTCACGACGACCCGTGCCGGCCGTGAATTTCTGCTCCAGGCCAAAAACGGCACCGTCGGTCCCGACCAGGCCAACGTCCGTGTCAACGGCGACGTCGTGCTCACGGCGAGCGACGGCTTGCAGGCAAAGACCGACGAGGCTACTTACAGCAGCGGCGAGTCCATGGTCCGCGTGCCGCGCAAGATCTCGTTCTCACGCGGCAGGCTGACCGGCTCCGGCATCGGCATGACGTACGACCAGTCACGCGAGGTGATGTGGCTGCTCGACAAGGTGCAGATTGCGGTAGCGCCCGACAAAGGCAAAGACCCCGGCCTCGCCATCGCCGCAGGCAAGGCCGGCATGGCCCGCCGCGATAAATACTTCCGCTTCGAGCGCGGGTTCACGGCCACGCGCGAGGGCCGCAAGCTCTCGGCCGACTCCGCGATGGCGTACCTGACCGACGACGAGGAGAAGCTGCGGTCGCTCGAGCTGCGCGGGAACTCGCACATCGAGATGAGCGGCGCCATCGAGGGCGGGCTGCGGTCGATGGATGCCAAAGACATCAACCTCGAGTACGGCGCCGACGGCGAGACGCTCGAACACGCCGTGCTCGCCGGCGGGGGTGTGATGCAGCTGGCCGGCGCCAGCGGCCAACCGGGGCGGCGTATCGCCGGCGAAGTCATCGACGTCACGCTGGACCCCGGCGGCGCGGTCACATCGCTCGTCGTCCGCGACAAGGTCGAGTTTTCCCTGCCCGCGACCAAGGACGCGCCCGCGCGCGTGATTCGCGCCGTGAACATGAACGGCGTCGGCGAGCGCGGCAAGGGGCTCACCGGCGCGCAGTTCAACCGCGACGTGGAGTTCCGCGAGGAGCGCCAGGGCGCGGCGCCGCGGGTCGTGCGATCCCGGACCCTGTCGATGGTGCTGGGCGCCGACGGCGGCGTCGACGAGGCGCACTTTGCCGGGGGCACGCGTATGGAGGACGGCGTCACCAGGGCCGATGCGCTCGAGGCCAGGTATCTGGTGGCACGTGGCCAGCTGCTGCTGTCTGGCGAGATCAAGACCCAGCCGCCGACGGTGAGCGACGACCGCATCAGGGTCGAAGCCACGACCATCGACTTGACCTTCGATGGCCCCAAGATGATCGCCAAGGGCAACGTGCAGAGCGTCAGCCAGCCGGCAAAGAAGGGCGACTCGAAGAGCGAGACGCACGTGCCGGGCATGTTGAAAGACGACCAGCCCGCCAACGTGACGGCAGCCGCGCTCGACTACGACGGCGCACTGGACAAAGCCATCTACACCGGCGGCGCGCGGCTCTGGCAGAAGGACACCGCGATTGCCGCCGACATGATCACCATCGACGAGAGGACCGGCGACCTGTTTGCGCGCGACGCGAAACAGGTCCGCTCGACGCTTCCGCTCGAGCAGGTCGACTCGAAGACCAACGAGAAGAAGAAGGTCACCTCGATCGCCTCGGCCAAGGACATGCACTACGAGGACAAAGTTCGTCGAGCGACGTACACGACGGATGCGCATGTCAACGGCCCGCAGGGCGATCTGCGCGCCGTCAAGATCGAGCTGTATCTGGTCGAAGGCGGCGGCTCCCTCGAGAAGGCCGAGGCGTACGACCAGGTGTCACTCAAGGCCGATGCGCGCGTAGCCAAGGGACAGCGCATGACGTACTTCGCCGCCGAGGAGCGCTACCTGATGACCGGATCGCCGGTGAGCATCACCGAGGAATGCCGCGAAACTACTGGCAAAACTTTGACTTTCTACAGATCGGTTGATAGAGTGCTCGTCGACGGCATCGAGGAACGTCGAACGCAAACGCTCGACGGTGGTGCGTGCGGGCAGGCCGCCCCCAAGTGAATGGCGACGCTCAACACGCACGAACTCACCAAGTCGTACGGAGGGCGGACGGTCGTTCGGGGCGTCAGTCTCGACGTCGCGTCGGGAGAGGTCGTCGGGCTGCTCGGGCCCAACGGGGCCGGTAAGACGACGACCTTCTACATGACGGTCGGCCTCACGGCGCCTGACGCGGGTCGCGTGACGCTCGACGGACAGGACGTCACCGAGGATCCGATGTACGTGAGGGCCCGCAAGGGCCTGGGTTACCTGCCGCAGGAACCCTCCATCTTCCGCGGCCTCACGGTCGAGCAGAACATCCTGGCGATTCTCGAGACGCTCGACCTGAGCGTCGCCGATCGCCGCCACCGCGCACGCGAGCTGCTGACGGAGCTGGGGCTCAACACGGTCGCGCGTTCGCCGGCCTATACGCTGTCCGGGGGCGAGCGCCGCCGCGCCGAGATCACGCGCGCCCTGGTGATGTCGCCGAAGTTCATGCTGCTCGACGAGCCCTTCGCGGGCATCGACCCCATCGCCGTGACCGACATCCAGAAGATCATCTTCCACCTCAAGGAGCGCGGCATCGGCGTCCTCATCACGGATCACAACGTGCGCGAGACGCTCCGGATTACGGACCGGGCCTACATCGTGACCGACGGCTCCATCTTCCGCAGCGGGACACCGGCCGCCCTGGCCGGCGACGATGAGGTGCGGCGGATTTATCTGGGGGCCGACTTTAGATTGGATTAAGATCCCCTCTGGGCCGCGGCCCTCGATTCCATGGCGATTTCGCAGAAACTCCACACAAAGCTCGTTCAGAAGCTGATTCTGACGCCATCGCTCCAGCAGGCGATCAAGCTGCTGCCGATGTCGACGCTCGAGCTGCGTGATCTGCTGACGCAGGAGATGGTCGAAAACCCCATGCTCGAGGAGGTTCCAGTCGAGGACACGCAGGCCGCCGAGGCCCAGACGACCGAGGAGAAGCCGGAAGCCAAGCCCGAGGCGCAGAAGACCGACTCGTGGGACGACGCCGACTACCAGTATTTCTTCGGCGAGTACCTCGACGACGGCTACCGCCCCAAGGCGCCGCAGGAAGTCCGCGAGCTGCCGCCGATCGAGAACACGCTGTCGACCACCAGCTCGCTGGCCGATCACCTGCTGTGGCAGCTCTCATTGCAAACCGACGACACCGCGGTGCGCGAGATCGGCGAAGCCATCATCGGCAACCTCAACGACGACGGTTACCTGGTGGCCTCGCTCGACGAACTGGCGGCCATGGGCCCGTGGCCGCTCGATCAGGTCGAGCACGCCTTGCGGATGCTGCAGGGATTCGACCCGGTAGGTGTCGCGGCGCGGGACCTGCAGGAATGCATGATGCTGCAGTTGCGGCACCTCGGCCTCGAGGGCACGCCGGCCGAGCGCATCGTCACCGAGCACCTGCGCGCGCTGCAGAACCATCAGATCCCCGAGATCTCACGCAAGCTCGGGATATCGATCGAAGAGCTCAAGGAACACGTCGAGGTGATCCGGCACCTGGACCCCAAGCCCGGGCTGCGCTTCAACCCGACGCCGTCGCAGTACGTCACCCCCGATGTCTTCGTCGAGAAGATCGACGACGAGTACATCGTGTTCCTCAACGAGGACGGGCTGCCGCAGATGCGCATCAGCCCGACCTACCGCCGGCTGCTCGACAAAGACGGCAACCACGGCGAGGAGACCCGCGCCTACGTGCGGGACAAGTTCAACGCCGCGCGCTGGCTCATCAAGTCTGTGCAGCAGCGGCAGAACACGATCTACAAGGTCGCCCGCAGCATCGTGAACTTCCAGCGGGAGTTTCTCGACCAGGGAATCGAGCACCTGCGCCCGCTCGTGCTTCGTGATGTCGCCAACGACATCGGCATGCACGAATCGACCGTGAGCCGCGTGGTCACCAACAAGTACATGCACACGCCCCAGGGCGTGTTCGAGATGAAGTACTTCTTCCACAGCGGCATCAGCTCGTCCTACGGCGAGAGCGTGTCGTCGGTGACGATCAAGCAGCGCATCAAGAAGATCATCGAATCAGAAGACGCGAAGAAGCCGCTGTCGGACTCGAAGATCGTCAGCATCCTGCAGCGTGAAGGCCTCGTGCTGGCGCGGCGCACGATCGCCAAGTATCGCGAAGAGCTGAAGATCCCGACGTCGAATCAGCGGAAAGTCCTCTACTAGGGTCGCGGCGTTCAACGCACCCAAACCCGGGCGAGGCCTCCATGCGACTCGTACTCACCGGCCGGCATCTCGACATCTCCCAGGGATTGCGGACTCTCGTCGACCGCAAGCTGGTGCGCCTCGAGCGACTGCTGGGCAACTCCATCGTGTCGGCGCAGGTGGTGTGCGTCCGCGAAAAGGACCGCCTCGAGGCCGATGTCACGGTGCACATGCGCGGCGACCACATCCTGGCGAGCCGCGCCACCGGCGCCACGTGGAGCTCGGCGCTCACGACCGTGGTGGACAAGATCGAGCGGCAGGGCGTGAAGGTCAAGGGGAAGTGGAAGGAGCGCAAGCGCCGCGTCACGCCAACCCGGCGCTCGGGCGAGCCCGGGGCCGTGCCGATCGACGGACACCCGGCCCCCGCGAGTCCGCGCGTGGTTCGCGTCACGCGCGCCCAGCTCAAGCCGATGACGGTGGAGAACGCGGCGCTGGAGCTGTCGGTCACGGGAGAACCCTTCCTCGTATTCCGCAACGCGGAAACCGACGCCCTCAACGTGCTGCTGCGTCGCCGCGGCGGCGAGTTCGGCCTCCTCGAATCGAACCGCTGACCGGGCAGGCCTGACGTCCTCATGTCGTTGCCCCTCGAGGTCGCCGTTGGCATCCTGCTCGAAGCGCGGCCGGATTCGCCCGAACTGAGCCTGGAGGTCCTGGCAGGGCGCCCGGGGCTGAACCGCGTGATTCGCAGCCCGCACGTCCAGAAGACCGGCCTGGCGCTGGCCGGCTTCCCCGAGTACATCCGTCCGGGCCGCGTGCTGGTGTTTGGCGAGAGCGAGGTGCGATTCCTCGAAAGCCGCACGCCCGACCAGCGCCGGGCGCTGACGGCCCGGCTCCTCGAGCACGACATCCCCTGCATCCTGTCCACCGCCGGCCTGCACCCGGTTCCCGAGCTGGTGGCGGCCTGCGACGCCGCCGGCGTGCCGCTGCTTGTGACCCCCACCTCGACCGGCACGGCCATTTCCAAAATCACCGCGCGGCTCGAGGACTACCTGGCCGATCGGACGACCGTGCACGGGTCGCTGGTGGACCTGCTGGGGCTGGGCGTGCTGATCCTCGGCGAAAGCGGCATCGGCAAAAGCGAATGCGCGCTGGACCTGATCGCGCGCGGCCACAGGCTGGTCGCCGACGACGTCGTCGACGTTCGGCGACGCGGAGAGTCATTTCTCGACGGGTCGGCGCCCGAGACCGCGCGTTTCTTCATGGAGGTGCGCGGCGTCGGTCTCATCGACGTACAGGCGCTGTACGGCGTGTCGGCGACGTGTACGCACCAAACAGATCGGCCTGGTGGTGCAGCTCGAACGCTGGGACTCGACTCGGGAATACGAGCGGCTGGGGCTCGACGATCACCGGCACGAGCTGCTGGGGGTGCGTGTCCCACTGGTCCGGATGCCCGTTGCCCCGGGGCGCAGCATTGCGACGCTGGTGGAGGTTGCCGCCCGCAACGAGCTGCTCAAGACCCGTGGCTATCATCCGGCGCGCGAGTTGACCGATCGACTGGCCGGGCAGCAACGTGCGCCGACGGCCAGCTCGGAGCCGGAAGGTTGACGGCCGCCCGCCGGCGCCGGCGCGAGGTACCGCGCGGACGCTTCATCGTCGTGACGGGTCTGTCGGGAGCGGGCAAGTCGCAGGCCATCCGCGCCCTCGAGGACCTGGGGTACTTCTGCGTCGACAACCTGCCGACGCAGCTCATCCCGACGCTGGCAAATCTGTCGAAGCGGGGGAGCGCCGACCTGCCGAAGGTCGCCCTGGTGATCGACGTCCGGGAGGGCAGCTTCCTGCGCGACTTTCCGCGTGTGTGGAAGCGGCTGAAGGCCACACCGGGGCTCGACCCGCTGCTGATATTCCTCGAGGCCAGTCACGACACGCTGGTGCGGCGCTTCAGCGAGACCAGGCGGCCGCATCCGCTGGCTCACGGCCGGTCGGTCGTCGAGGGGCTGCGATCCGAGCGGCGGCAGATGCAGAAGATCCGCGAGCTGGCCGACGAGATCGTCGACACCACGCATCTGACGGTGCACCAGCTCCGCGAGCGGTTCCTGGGCTTCTCCGAAGCGCGTAGCTCGCGTCAGAAGCTGGCGGTGACGCTGCTCAGTTTCGGGTACAAGCACGGCTTGCCCGTGGACGCCGACCTGGTCTTCGACGTGCGGTTCCTGCCGAATCCGCACTTCGTCGATCGGCTGCGCCCGAAGACCGGGCGCGACCCCGCCGTCGTCAAATTCCTCGAGCGTCACCCGTTGACCGGGCAGTTTCTGGACCGGCTGCGCGAACTGCTGCTGTTCCTGGTGCCGCAGTATGTGCACGAAGGCAAGAGCTACCTGACGATCGCGATTGGGTGCACCGGCGGGCGGCATCGCTCGGTGATGGTGGCCGAGGCGCTCAAGCCAGCGCTGACCAAGGTGCACGGGGTACGCGTCCAGGTGCGCCATCGCGATGTGGAGTGAGTTATGAGCGCGCTGCAGTTGCTCGTCGGAGTGGTCGTCGTGACGCACGGCCAGCTGGCGGTCGAGTTGGTGAACGCGGCTGAAGCCATCGTCGGGGACATGGCGCACGTACAGGCCGTCTCCATTGGCTGGCATGACGACGTGGAGCATGCGCGCCAGGAAATCGGCCGGGCCATCGCGCGCGTGGCCACGCCGGCAGGCACGCTCGTGTTGACGGACATGTTCGGCGGCACGCCGTCCAACCTGGCGGTGACTTTCCTCGTGCCGGATCGGGTGGAGGTCGTCACCGGGGTCAACCTGCCGATGCTGCTGAAGCTGGCGACGTTGCGGCGGGCGGACACGCTGCACGGGGTCGCACGGCTCGTGCGCGAGCACGGGCAGGGCGCCGTGTGGGTGGCCTCCGAGCTATTGCAGAAGAAGTAGCCGCGAGCCACCGAAGATGCTTGGCCACGGAGGGACAGCGATCGCAGAGACTCTCTTTGGTGTGTCACGCTGCGGTCGCGCGGACGCGACCCATGCCTTCATTCTTGACCCGAACGGCGGGACATGGTGGATGCCGGACAGCCGAACCCGACGACGCTCTTCCGACCGTGTGACAACATGCGGAGTCACGTACCCCGAGAAGAGCCTCTGCGTTCTCTGTGCCTCTGTGGCAGGTCCTTCTCCGTGGCTCCGTGGCTGAACGATGACGCGAGAGGTAGTCGTCCCCAATGCGCTGGGCTTGCACGCGCGCGCAGCCGCGAGGTTCGTGCAGACGGCCGCGCGGTTTGCCGCGCAGATCCGCGTCAGTCGCGGCGGACGAGCCGTGGACGGCAAGAGCTTGATGGGCGTGCTGCTGCTGGCGGCGTCCCAGGGATCGACATTGCAGATTGACGCCGAAGGCCCCGACGCCGAAGCCGCGCTCGACGCGCTGGCCGCGCTGGTGGCTTCCGGGTTCGGGGAGGGTGTGTGATGCGTCGCCTGTCAGGGGCGGGCGTGGTCGCCGGGATTGCCTCGGGTCAGGCCGTGTTGCTGGTGCGCCGCGGGCGCGCCCTTCGCGTGCCGGTGGCCGACACCAGAGTCGGCGACGAGGTCTCGCGGCTCGAACGCGCCAGAGAACGATCGCGGCAGCAGATCGCGGCCATCCGGGCGCGGCTCAGCACGGGGCCGGGCGCCGACCTGGCGCCGCTGTTTGACGCGCAGCTGCTGATGCTCGACGACCCGTTGCTCGTCGGGAGGGCGCGCGCGCTGATTGGCGAGGAGAAGGTCAACGCCGAATGGGCGGTGCAGCGTGCCTTCGACGAGGTTGCCGCGCTCTTTGACGACATCGACGATCCGTACCTGCGAGATCGGCGCGGCGACGTCGCCGACGTCGCCGGGCGCGTTCGCATGAACCTGCGAGACGGCACGCGCGGCTGGCAGGACGTGCTCGACAGCGGCGAGGGGCCGTTTGTCCTCGTCGCTGACGACCCGCCACCCTCGGTGGCCGCGCAGGTGGACTGGTCGCGCGTCACCGGGCTGGCGATCGACGCTGGCAGCCGCACCTCCCACACCGCGATCCTCGCTCGATCGCTCGGCATCCCTACGGTGGTCGGGCTCGGCGAGGCGACCCTGCACGTCAGGCCCGGGATGCCCGTCGTCGTCGACGGCACGGCCGGAGAGCTCATCGTCGAACCCTCGGCGGCGATTGCCGAGGAGCTTCGCGCCCGGGCCGACCGGCAGGCGGCGGCGCCGCTGCCCGCGCCGGCGACACGCGGACCGGCGCTGACGAGCGACGGCGTCAGAATCCGGCTCGATGCCAACGTGGACCGCGTCGAAGACGTCGCCGTCGCCCGGCGTGAGCACGCCGATGGGATAGGCCTCTTCCGCTCGGAACTGCTCCTCAACGGCGAGGGCCTGCCCGGCCTGACCGGGCCGGAGAGCGAGCGCGCGCAAGCCGATGTCTACCGCCGCGCGATCCTCGAGATGGCGCCGCGGCCCGTGACGATCCGCACGTTCGATCTCGACGAGGGGCAGGCCGCCAGCGGCCGCGCTTCGGTCGACGCCGGACCGGAGATGGACCGTCATCGCGTGCTCGGCCTTCGCGGCGTCCGGCTCGGCATGAGCCAGCCGGCACTGCTCGACACGCAGTTGCGCGCCATCCTTCGGGCGGCATCAACCGGCGGCTCGGTGCGGATCCTGGTGCCGTTTGTGACGGCGCCGTTCGAGATGGGGTACGTCGCCGCGCGCCTCGAGCTGGCGCAGCAGGGACTTGCCGCCGAGGGCCTGCAGCCGCCCCGTGTGACGCTCGGCGCGATGATCGAGGTACCGGCAGCCGCCATGGCCGCCGACCGCCTGGCTGAAGTGTCGGACTTCCTGGCCGTCGGGACCAACGATCTCGTGCAGTACCTGCTGGCCGCCGACCGCACCGATCAACGCCTGGCCGCGCTCGTCAGTGGCGTCCATCCAGCGCTGCTGCGCCTCCTGCGCCTCCTGCCGCGCCTGGCGGCGCGCCATGGGGTGCCCGTTTCGGTCTGCGGCGAGCTCGCCTCGCAGCCGACGATGCTCGCGCTGCTGATGGGGCTGGGCGTGCGGGAATTCAGCATGACGCCGACGGCGCTCGCCACTGCGCGGCGCGTCGTCGAGCGGAGCGATCTGGGCGCGCTGAGGCGCATGGCACGCGGGGCAGCGCGTACGGGCCTGCTCGCGGAACTCGAACATCACGTCGAACACGCCCTGGCACAGGCGGCTGCGCCGTCCGAGCCAGTGGCCAAACCTTAGGAGACCATCCGTGTCAGAGATCCCGCGCGTCGACAAACCCTGGGGCTACGAGCTGCACTGGGCGAAGACCGACCGGTACGTCGGCAAGATCATTCACATCGACAAGGGGCACGCCCTCAGCCTTCAGTACCACAACAAGAAGGACGAGACGATCATGCTGCTGTCGGGCAAGCTCCTGTTCGAGATCCAGGAGCACGGAAAGCTGGTGCAGCACGAGGTCGCGCCGCTTCAGCGCTTTCACGTGACGCCGGGCACCGTGCATCGCATGACCGCCATCGAGGATTGCGACGTCGTCGAGGTCTCGACGCCGGAGCTCGACGATGTGGTGCGCCTGGAGGATCGATACGGACGAGAAGGTAAGAACTGACGGTCGTCAATCACCGAAGGCACAGAAACACGAAAGACGCACGGAGATCTCTTGGACGTGCCCAAGAGTTCCTTCGTGCGTCTTTGTGTCTTTGTGCCTCTGTGATTGACTAGAAGGGGATATCGTCCTCGGACAGCTCCGGTGCGACGTCGGAGGGCTCTCCGTGGGGCATCTCGCTGCGCATGCCGCCGCCGCGCTGTCCGCCGCCGCTGCCGCTGCTCAGCAGCACGACGCGATCACCGCGCACTTCCGTCGTGTAGCGCTTGTTGCCGTCCTTGTCGTCCCACTGACGGGTCTGCAGGCGGCCTTCGACGTAGATCTGCTTGCCCTTCTGCAGGTACTGATTCAGTGTTTCGGCCTGCTTGCCCCAGAGAATGACCCGGTGCCACTCGGTCTTTTCCTGCCGCTGGCCTTCCTTGTCATTCCAGGTCTCGGTGGTCGCCAGGTTCAGCGTCGCCACGGCGGCGCCGCCCGGGGTGTAGCGCAACTCGGCGTCGCGCCCGAGGTTGCCGACCAGTATCACCTTGTTCACACTGCCCATGTTCGTCCTGGATCCTTTCGCGCCCGCGTCCTCCGCGGGCGGTGGCGGCGGTCGTCACGCTCAGCGCTGTCGCCGGTTGAGGCCGTCGAGCCTCTGCTTGGAGAGCCGCACGGCGTCGTTGGACTCCGGAAACGTCTTCACCGCGAACTCGTACGCGGCGCGCGCCTTGTCCGGTTGCGCCAGTCGTTCGTAGGTGATCCCCACCTTGTACCACGCCTCGGGCAGGATGTCGCTCTGAGGGTAATCGCGGATCATGCGCTCGTAGGCGGCCACGGCCTCACGAAACTTCGAGTCGCCGCTGTGCGACTCGCCGACGTAGTACTGCGCGTCGTCGGCCAGGTCGGACTTCGGGTAGCTCTTCAGATACGTCTCGAATCCCTGCACCGCCAGCGACCACTGTCCGGCGGTGTAGTCCGCATAGGCGGTGTCGTAGAGGCGCTTGGGCGTCGTTCCCGTGCCTGTCGGCATGGCTGCCACCGGCGTTGGCACGGTCGCGCCGGCAGACGGGGTCGTGGCCCCGGGGTTTGCGGCGCGTTGGGGTCGACCGGTGCCGGCGCCCCGGCCGCGGCGGAGCCGGCCGGGGGATGATCTCGCGCAGGCCGTCGACGTCCTGTGACAGCGAGGTGAGCCGCACGTTGGTCTCGTCGAGCTTCTCGCGCAGCACTCGCAGGTCGCCGCCGACGCCATCGGTGAACAGCTTCTGATCGGCGAACCCCTTGCGGGTGGCCGCATTGGACTCGTCGATCTTCGCGCTGACGGTCTTGAGCGCCTCGGCCAGCGTCACCAGCGCCAGCTGGAGCCGCTGGTTCTGCTCCTGGAGCATCCGGATATCGGCCAGGATCTGATCGTGCTCGCGGTTGGCCGCTCCGGCCGGCGCAGTAGCCGCCAGCAGGGCGAGCGCCACAAGCGACAGCGTGATTCGTCGCATGGTCGTGGTTCTCCGCTAGGGTCGTGAGCTACTTGGCTGTCACGACGAAGTGCGCGCGCCGGTTCTTCGCCCACGCCGCCTCCGTGTGCGCGGCGTCGAACGGAAACTCCTTGCCGTAGCTGACCGTCTTGATGCGATCGGCGGCGATGCCGAGCGACACCAGGTAAGTGCGCGCCGACACGGCGCGCCGTTCGCCGAGCGCCAAGTTGTACTCGGCCGTGCCGCGTTCGTCGCAGTGGCCTTCGACCGTGATCTGCCACGACCCGTATTTCTTGAGCACGTCCGCATTGCCCTGCAGCGCCTGCTGGCCGGCTGCGTCGACCTCCGATTGGTCGAGCCCGAAGAACAGCGGCTTGAGCGGCGAGTCGCGGTTGATGTCGTCGAGCGACTTGCTGCCGATGGCATCGTCGGTCACGGGCACCGGCGGCACGGGCGCCGGCTCGGCCGGCGGAGGAGGCGCCGGCGGTCGCGGGGACTCGGTCGGCGGAGGCGGAGGCGGCATCGGCCGGGCCACCGGCGGCTCTTTCTTCGCGCAGGCACCTGCGCCAATCGCCACGGTTACCAGCACCGCCAGGACCACTCGCCGGGCAGCCATGCAAACAGTCATCGTCTCGCACTCCCTTTCAAGCAACGACCAACCAACCATTTAACCCAGATCAACCCGATCAACCTGAATCAGTGCGACCAGTCCGGTGTGAAATTGCTGCCCAACTTGGTCACCTGTCGAACATTCTTTCCGTCCCGACCCACGGTGAACACCTGCACGCGGCCCGCCCGCGTCGAGGTGAACGCAAGATGCCGGCCATTGGCAGAATACGCCGGGCTCTCGTTGCTGCCTTCGCCAAACGTGATCTGCCGCGTCTCGTCGGTGGCGAAGTCGAAGACCTTGATATCGTAGCCCGGGCCGGTGCGGCAGACGAACGCCAGTTCGTTGAACGGCGCTGGCGACCAGGTCGGCCGGTCGCAGTAGCCGTCCTGCACGCGCGAGATGCGGCGCAGGTTCAGTCCATCGCTGCCGACCAGGTAGATCGCGGGGGATCCCGAGCGATCAGAAGTGAAGGCGACCTGGACGCCAGTCGGCGACCAGGTCGGCGTCGTGTCGATGGCCGGGTGATTCGTGAGCCGGCGCATCCCGCCTCCGTCGCGATTCATCACGTACAGCTCCGGGTTCCCATCGCGGTTCGAGGTGAAGGCGATCGTGGTCCCGTCAGGCGACCAGGCCGGCAGCCAGTTCTGCGTGCTGCCCCTGGTCGGCTCGTCGCGGCGTCCCTCGTAGATGAACGAGATGAAGAGCGTGGGGAAACCACGCGCGTACGAAGTGTACGCGATGGAGCGGCCGTCGGGCGCCCAGGTCGGCGTGATGTTGAGCGCGCGGTTCACGGTGATGCGCCGCTGGTTCGCGCCGTCGTAGTCGGCGATGTAGATCTCCTTGACGTCGCGGTTCTCGACGGTGTTGGTGATCTTCTCGCGATCGCGGTCGGAGGAGAACGTCAGCTTGGTGCGCGCGATGCCGCGCAGGGCGCGCTGCTGCTGGTGGATCTCGTCGGCTGTCGTGTGGGCGTAGGCGCGCGGGTTGCCTGCCGACCCGGTGTATTCACGCGCGAAGACCGCCTGCCGGCTGACGACGTTGAACAGGCGGACCTGGATCTTCAGGCCCGAGCCCTCCTTCTGCACCGTGCCGACCAGCAGGCCGTCGGCGCCCAGCTCGCGCCACCGATCGAAGGGCACGTCGGTCACCGAGCGCGCCGCGGGAATGGCGCCGTAGGCGTCGCGCGGGATCATGTAGAACTCCCGCTCGAAGTCCAGGTCGTCCCACAACACCTGGGCGATGGTCGCGGCCGCCGCCTTGGTCTCGTTGTCACCCGACAAGGCGAGGAAATCGGGAACCGCGTACTTCGGCGGAGCTCCCGTGCCGCTGCTGATGACCAGCTGCACCTCGCTTTGTTGGGCGGGCGGCGCGGCGGGGGGCTGCGCCGGCGGGTTCTGGGTAGCCAGCAGCGTCGCGCTCAGGGCCACCGGCAGGATCAACAGAGTGAGAGGTCGTCGCAGCATCAGCGCTCGTATCGGAAAATGAGGTGGACCGTCAGGGTGCTTTCGGTGAACTGCGGCGGCAGCGGCGGCAACTGCCGCGTGACGAGCAAGGCTCGCTGCGCCGTCTGGTCGAGCGCGAAATAGCCGCTCGAACGCTCGATCTCCACGTTGGTCAGCCGTCCATCCCGCTGAATCGTGTACTTTACCAGCGTGTCGCCGGCGACTTGCTGCTTGGCAGTCCAGTTGCGCTGGATCAACTGGATCATCGTGGCCAGGTAATCGGGACAGCAGAAGTTGGCGACGTCCAGGTAGCCGCTGGTGCCGCCGCCGCCGGTCGTGAGTCCGGCGAAGGCCGCGCCGGTCTGGGCGCCCGTTTCCGCAACGGCCGAGCCTTGCCTCGCCTGCGGCGCCGTTGGCGTCGTTCGCCCCTTGGTGTCCTCTGGCGCCTTCCGCGGCGCCTCGCGAGGCGTCTTGCGAGCGTCGACCTTTGGCAGCGCCATCTCCGGCGCCTTTGCCGCAGGCGGCTGAGGCGGTGGCGGCTTGGGTGTCGGCGGCGCGGCCTCGGCCGCCCGTGCGCTCATCGGCGTCATGCCTCCGCTGCGCGGTCCCGGCGGGCCCCCAAGGCTGACCGTCATCACGGCTCTCGGCGCCTCAGACTCCGGAGGGCCGGCCACCATCAATATCAGGACGATCGGCAGCACGACAGCGTGCAGCAGGGCAGAGAAGCCCATCCGCGACCAGAGGCCGCCTCGCGCCCGGGCGCGCTCGACGAGGATCGGAGTAACCGCGTCCACGTATCTCCGTTAACGCTCTCCGGGAAGCTTCGCGACGATGCCGACCTTTTCGACGCCGGCGTTCTTCAGCCGGTCCATCACCTCGAGCAGGTCCTGCAACTGCACGCCGCCATCGCCGCGCAGGAAGACTTCCTTGCCGGTCTTGGTGAGCAGCGCCTGGCGCACCCGCTCCTCGAGGATGTCCACGCGAATCGGGTCGTCGTCGATATAGACGATCCGGGTCTTCCGATAGCTGAGGGGCACGGTGACGAAAACCCGCTCGCTCACGAGCGGCGCGGCCCGGCTTGCCACCGGGACGTTGATGTCGACTCCGCGCTGCATCATGGGCGTGGCCACCATGAAAATGATCAGCAGCACGAGCATGACGTCCACCAGCGGCACGACGTTGATTTCCGCCAACTGGGTCGTCACCCGGCGGCCGCGTCCACGACGTGCCCCCTGCTGGGTTTCGAGCGATTCGACTTTGGCCATCGCGCCGCCCGTCCCTAGCTGAAGTTCCGTTCGGAGATGTTGAGGAACTCGAGCGAGAAGTCGTCCATCTCCGATGAGAGCAGCTTCACGCGCGCGGTCAAGTGGTTGTAGAAATACACGGCCGGGATAGCCGCAAACAGTCCCGCGGCCGTCGCAATCAGCGCCTCGGCGATTCCGGGAGCGACCACGCCGAGATTGGTGGAGCCGGTGGCGCCAATGCCCTGGAAGGCCGACATGATGCCCCACACCGTGCCGAACAGCCCGATGTAGGGCGTGATGCTGGCCGTGGTCGCGAGAAACCCCACCCGCTCTTCGAGCCGGTTCACCTCCACCGTCGCCGCGCGCAGCAGCGCGCGGTCAAGCGCCGGGAGGCTCTTGAGCGTCGACCGCGGCGCGGCCCCGGCCGGCACGGCTGCTGTTGACTGACGCAGCTGCGTGTTGAGCTCGGCGTAGCCGGCCTGAAATACGCCGACCAGCGGGCTGTCGTTGAGGTTCTTGCAGACGGCCTGCACCTCGGAGAACTTGCTGCTCTTCCGGAAGACGTCGAGAAACGCGGCGGACTGGCGCTCCGCGCGGCCCAGCGACCAGAGCTTGTAGAGGATCACTCCCCAGGAGATCACCGAGAAGAGAACGAGGATCAACAGGACAAACTTTGATAGCGGGCTCGATCGTGCCACCAGCGAAAGGATGTCGTGGTTGGCCGCCGGGTCGGCGGCCGTCGCGCCTTGCACCTGAAGGGACAAGGCGTACAGACCTAGCGTGCGCAACAAGACCTCCGCGAATCGAAGTTGTGCGCCGCTGGGACAGCGCGGATGCGCTAGGGTAACACCTGACCGTGAACGCT
This sequence comes from Vicinamibacteria bacterium, assembly GCA_963806705.1. Classification (GTDB taxonomy): domain Bacteria; phylum Acidobacteriota; class Vicinamibacteria; order Vicinamibacterales; family JAENWD01; genus JAENWD01. Next base: position 428,075 of record CAWDZE010000011.1, on the reverse strand, counting down.
TTCAAGGGTATGCTACAGTGAGACTTGCGGCATTTCCTCAAAACGCGCGTCACCAAACGACCGCAGTCTTTCGGGCTCCCGCCATGCTGCGGTATCTGAGCATTCAGCACCTGGCCGTCATCGAACGGCTCGAGATCGAGTTCGACGCGGGCTTCACCGTGTTGACCGGAGAGACCGGCGCTGGCAAGTCCATCCTGGTTGAAGCCGTGGGTCTGTTGCTGGGCGCGCGCGCGTCAAGCGATCTCGTGCGGACCGGCGAGCAGGTGGCGACGATCCAGGCGATCTTCGACACGACGCGCGAGGAAGTGATCGTGCGCCGCGAAATCACCGCGCAGGGCCGCAGCCGCGCCTTCGTCAACGGCGCACTGGCGACATCCGGCGCCCTGCGCGATCTGGCCGGGCGCCTCCTGGAGATGCACGGGCAGCACGAACATCAGGGGATGCTCGTCGCCGACAGCCACCTCGATCTGCTCGACGGCTACGCCGGGCTCGAGCAGGCGCGCGACGAGGTGGCGGCGCTGCACCAGCGCGTGACCGCGTTGCGCGCCGAGCGCGACACACTGCGGCTCGACGAGCGACAGAAGCTGGCGCGCCAGGACCTGCTGACGTTCCAGCGCGACGAGATCGAGAAGGCGGGACTGCGCGCGGGCGAGGACGAAGCGCTCGAGGCCGAACGGCAGGTGCTCGCCAACGCCGAGAAGCTCCAGCGGCTGAGCGCCGAGGCGTACGAGCTGCTGTACGAGCGCGACGAGGCCGTGCTGAGCGCCCTCAACACCGTGTGGAAACGCGTCGCCGACCTGGCGGCAGTCGACCCACGGGCCCAGCCGTACCTCGACGGCCGCGCGGTCGTCGCCTCGCAGCTGGAGGACCTCGCCTTCTTCCTGCGCGACTACGCCGCGCACATCGACGCCTCTCCCAGGCGCTTGCAGGAAGTTGACGATCGCGTTGGCCTCCTCGACCGCCTCAAGCGGAAGTACGGGCCGACACTCTCCGAGGTGATCGCGCACGCCGAGTCGTGCCGCGACGGGTTGGACGCACTGCAGTCGTCCGACGAACGCGCGGCGGAGGTCGCCGCCCTGCTGCACGCCGCAGAGGGCGACTACCAGCGCCATGCAGAGCAGTTGTCCGACGCGCGACGCACAGCAGGAGGGCGGTTTGCCAGGGAACTGGTGTCGGCCCTCGGGGATCTCGCCATGGGCCGCACGCGGTTCGAGGTCCGTTTCGAGCGTCTGGCGCCTGAGGCCTGGGGCTCCAGAGGACTTGACAATATAGAGTTCTTTGTATCTCCAAATCCCGGCGAGGACCTGCGCCCTCTCACCCGCGTCGTTTCCGGCGGCGAACTCTCGCGCCTGATGCTGGCGATCAAGACCTTGACAAGCCGAACAGGCAAGGGCGCCACACTCATCTTCGACGAGGTCGACGCGGGCATCGGCGGTCATACTGCAGACGTGGTCGGACGCCGGCTGCAGGGCCTCGCCGCCGAAGCCCAGGTCCTTTGCATAACGCACCTGCCCCAGATCGCCGCGGCCGCCGATCAGCACTACCGGATCACCAAGACCGTGCGCGGTCAGCGAACGGTCACCGGGGTGGAACGCCTGGACGCTAACGGCCGGCGTGAGGAACTGGCGCGGATGATCGCTGGGCAGTCCGTGACCGACCGTGTCCTGGCCAGCGCAGGGGAGATGCTCGAGGAGCGCGGAAGGGCGAAAGGCGAATCAAAGCCGAAAGGCGAAAGCGAAGGTCGCAAGGCGAAAGGACGCACGTGAGCCGCAAGTACTTCATCGAAACCTACGGTTGCCAGATGAACTATCACGACTCGGAGCAGATGGCCGGGTTGCTGGACGCCGCCGGATTCGACCGCACCTCCGACGACGGCGACGCCGACGTCGTCGTCATCAACACGTGCAGCGTGCGGGAGCACGCGGAGGACAAGCTGTATACCCGCCTCGGCGAGCTGCGCGTGCAGGCGCAGGACACCGGCCATGACCCAATGGTGGTCGTGACCGGATGCGTGGCGCAGCAGGAAGGGGAGTCGCTGCTCAGACGCTCCTCGATGGTCGACGTCGTGATCGGCACGCGGCGCCTGCGGATGCTGCCGGTGCTGGTGGAGCAGGCGGCCCGCACCCACGTTGCCCAGATCGACCTCGGTGCCCACGACAACGTCGCCTTCCCGTTTGGCGTCTCACGGCGTGACGACCCGGTTCGCGCGTGGGTGACGATCATCGAGGGCTGCAACGAGTACCTGCAGCTTCTGCGTGGTGCCGTACACGCGCGGCCACGAGCGGATGCGGCCGAAAGCAGAGATCCTTGCCGAGGTACGAGACGCCGCTGCCAGGGGCTTGCGGGAAGTCCAGCTCCTGGGGCAAATCGTCAATCACTACCAGGCGCCCGACGATCCCGTCTGCGACTTCCCTGCGTTGCTGGAAGAGGTTGAGCAGGTCGAGGGCATCGAGCGGATCCGGTTTGCCAGCCCGCACCCGCGGCATGTGACGCCCAGGCTGATCGCGGCGATTCGCGACCTCCCGAAGGTCTGCAAGCACCTCCACCTGCCCGTCCAGTCGGGCTCGTCGCGGGTGCTCAAGCAGATGCGCCGTCGCTATACGCGGGAGGCCTTCCTGGCGCTGGTCGACCAGCTGCGCGCCGCGGTGCCCGGGATCGCCCTCAGCACGGACATGATCGTCGGCTTTCCCGGCGAGACGGCCAGTGACTTTGACGATACGCTATCGCTCACTGCCCGCGTCCGTTTTCACAGCATGTTCTCGTTCAAGTACTCGGAACGCCCGAACACTCTGGCGTCGAAGCGACACGCCGACAACGTCTCAGCGGACGAGAAGACGCACCGGATTGTCGCCCTGCAGGCGCTGCAGCGTGACGTCCAGCTGGAGTTGCATGCGGGCCTGGTCGGCCAGACGCTGGAGGTCCTGGCCGATGCAGGCAGTCGCCGGCGCGACACGGAGCTGTCGGGCCGGACGACAGGTAACACGGTGGTGAATTTCCCCGGCGAGGTCTCACGCATCGGCACGCTGGTGCCGGTCGTCATTCGTCGCGCAGGACCGTACAGCCTCTGGGGTGAGGTGGAGCGTCCCCATGCAGATTGAAATGACGATCAAAGGCCTGATGGTCGATCCCGTCACCAACATGCCGATCATCATCCTCCGCGATGAAGTCGGTGATCGGGTCCTGCCGATCTGGGTCGGGATCTTCGAAGCCAACGCGATAGCGCTGCAGATCGAAAACGTCGCGACGCCCCGGCCCATGACGCACGACCTGCTTCGCAACGTGATCCAGGACCTCGACGGCAGCGTCCAGAAGGTGGTCGTGTCCGAGCTCAAGGAGAACACGTTCTTCGCGGTGATCCACTTGGAGGTCCGCGGCGAGGCCGTGCTCATCGACGCGCGCCCGAGCGATGCCATCGCGCTGGCCCTGCGGACCAAGGCCCCCATCTACGTCGAGGAGGACGTCATCGACAACGCCAAGGCGCTCGACGGCACGCCGGAGCGAACCGACAGCGAGCGGCTGCAGAAGTGGCTCGAGAGCCTCGACAGCGACGACCTCGGCAAATACAAGATGTAAAACCGTGTAATCGTGTGCAAATCCGAGCAATTTCCACAGCCTGCAATCTGCAATCGTCAATCTTCAATCCGGGGTGCTAATATGCCCCTGCCTCCCGGGACCGCAGCCGCATACTCATGATTGTTGCCATCGCGAATCAGAAAGGCGGAGTGGGGAAGACCACGACGGCCATCAACCTCGCCGCTGCCCTCGCCCTTCGCGGGCGCCAGACGCTGCTCATCGATCTCGATCCCCAGGCCAACAGCACGATGTCGTTTCTCGACCTTCGGAACGTCGGTCCCCGCAGCATGTTCGACGTGATCGCCGAGCCCAACGGCAAGCTCGAGGACATCGTCCTGCCCGGCAATATCCCTAACCTTCACGTCGCTCCGGCGCGAATTGCCTTGGCGAAGCTGGAGGCGCGGATGGTGGGGGAGCTCGACGCGCACTTCAAGCTGAAGGACCGGCTCGAGCCGCTCCGGTCGCGGTTCACCGAGATCGTCATCGACTGCCCGCCGGCTCTCGGCCTGTTGACCGTGAACGCCCTGGTAGCCGCCACGCACCTTCTCATCCCCATCCAGTCGTCGTATTTCGCGCTGGAGGGCACCGACGACCTTCTCGAGACGATTGAAAAGGTCCGCAGCCGGGCCAATCCCGGCCTGCAGATTTTGGGCGTTGTCATCACGATGCACGACCGCCGCACCTCGCTGGCCCGGGACATCCGCGAGCAGATCCAGCAGGTGTTTGGCAGCAAAGTGTTCCGCACGACGATCTCCAAGAGCGTCCGGCTGGAAGAGAGCCCGGCCTACAAGGAATCGATCTTCACGTTCGCGCCCGACTCGACCGGGGCGAGCGAGTACTACATGCTTTGTGAAGAGGTAATGGACCGTGCCGAAGCGAGGCTTGCCTGAAACCGTCAGAATGCGTCACGACTCCCACTACGTCGAAGCGCTGACCGCGCCTGGCGGCGTCCCCGTGGGCCGGATGGTCGCCATCGATCTCATCGACCCCAACCCCAACCAGCCGCGCCAGGTCATGGGCGACCTCTCCGAGCTCATGGCGTCGATCTCCGAGAAGGGCATCATCGAGCCACTGGTGCTTCGTCAGCGTGGCGAGCGCTATCAGATCATCGCCGGCGAGCGTCGCTACCAGGCGGCCGTACAGGTCGGCCTTCGCGAACTGCCCGGGGTGATCCGCGACGCTGACGACAACGAGGTCCTGGAGGTCGCCCTGGTCGAGAACCTTCAGCGGAAGGATCTGACGGCATTTGAAGAGTCTGAGGCCATGCAGGCCCTCTCGCAGCGGTGCGCCTACACCCACGAGATGCTGGCGAAGAAACTGGGGAAGTCACGCGTCGCCGTGACCGAGTCCTTGTCGCTCAACGGGATGCCCGAGGAGGTCAAGAACCTTTGTCGGCTGGCAGACATTAGCTCTAAGTCATTGCTACTACAGATAGTTAGACAAGGCGACCCCCAGAAAATGATCGCCCTCGTCGAGCGCATCACCAGCCAGGGCGGAGCCACTCGCGAAGAAGTCCGCAAACAGGCCGCTAGGCCCAAGGTGGGCCGTCCTCGCGCCTTCACGTTCAGCTATCGGCCGCCTACGAAGGCCTTCAACCTGCGCCTCAGCTTCCGCAAGGGCAAGGCCGAGCGCGGCGAGATCATCGCTGCGCTCGAGGCAATCCTCGACGACCTCCGTAGCGGAAACTGAGAACGCCGCAAGGGTTCTTCGACCCGGGCGCCTCAGCGTAGCCCTGAAGGACTGCGAGACGTTTGGACCTGGCGGGAAGCGTCGCGAGTATGTTTCGCGGCCGGCCCTGGGAAGACGAGGACCTTACCGTCGAGGACCAAATGAGGTCCTGAAGAACCCCATCACAACCCTATTGGTAAACATAATATGTGTTATCGGACTCACAATAAAACCCGAGGAACATGCCCCTGTGGAAGGTTTGCGGGCTGGATTTCGACTGGATGCCCTATCGGGCGTCGAAGCTCAGGAGTCGGAACCCGAGGAGCTCAAAGGTCGTGTCTCAGACGGACCAATGGCGGGCGCTGAAGTCAGTGCCGGGCGCCGTCAGCTCCAGCGGCTGGTGGGCTGGATGGCGCTCGAGCTCGTGCCCGTCCTGCAGCACGGCGATGAAGCATGTCAGGCGTCCGCCGGCGGCGATGCCCAGCGCCCCCCAGGCCAGCGACACTTCCAGGATCTGACCCGCCGCGGCCGATGCGTCGGCCTCGGGCATCGAGGTCCAGGCACCCGGGGATAGGCGCCGCTCGAACCTGGCGACCGTCGCGGCTCCCTCCGCCAGCACCCGGACCCGCCGGTCCGGCGGCGTCAGAAAGGTCAGCTCGACCTCTCCCTTGTCGGCCAGCACGTCCTGGGCCCGGCGAGTGAAGTCGACCCGGAAATACAGCTGAGTCGCATCGAACCCGAACTGGAGGCCGGTGACGACCGACTGCCGCGTCGGTGCGACCCGGTGCATTGAGCCGCCGGAGGACTCGAGTTCGAGCTGCCCCGCGCCGACCCACTCGAAGTAGCTGGTGACCTCGCCGTCCAGCGTCGGCGTCAGGAACCCGCTGGGAGGGTGCGCGGTCATACGGGGTGGCTCGGTCGTGATGTTGGTAAGGAAGAGCTCTTCGGGCACCGGCTTGTCGAGGCTCTTGTAGACGTTGCGCAGGTGCCGTCGGAACAGGTCGTCGAACTCGAGGTCGTGGTCCGAGGAATGGTCGTCGCCGTACCACCAGAACCAGTCGGAGCCCTCGGCGATGTAGAGCTCTTCACGGGCGCGGATGATGCCATCACGCGTGGCCGAGGGACCCGGCGCCTCGAGTGCCTGCCGGGCATCGGCCAGCTGGCCCCAGGCCCGGTGGTCGTCGGCGTGACCAATCCAGACGTAGAAATCGGCGTTGATCCACGACCCGGGAAATATGCCGCTCAGCGGTGAGGACGGCGCCTGGACCGCCTCGCTCATGGTCACGGTCTTCAGCTCGGGGTGTGCCGAGAGCGCACCGTACAACGCGCGCAGGAACGGGCGCCCCTGACCTTCGTAGTGCTCCCACGCGTTCTCGCCATCCAGGATGATGGGCACCACCGCCTCGGCGCCGCCGGTCCGGGCCGAGAAGCGGCGGCCCGCCTCGACCAGGCGCGCCACGAAATCGGTGGCGGCGGCCGCGGGATTCCAGCTGGCGTAGGTGAAGCCGATCAGGTCCGAAAGGACGTGGTCCCGGAACAGGCAGGCGACTTCCCCGCCGCCGGTGCGAATCGTGTACGGCCGGTACAGCACTTCGGGCTGCTCGAGGTGGCCGTACCCGTCGCGGGTCAGGCCGGTGTTCAACGTGCGCGAGAGGATGGCCTCGTCGGTCGCGATCCATGTGAAGCCGGCCTGCGTCGCCAGCGGCACAATCGCGTCGGACACCGAACCTTCCGAGGGCCACAACCCCACGGGCCGCCGGCCGAACAGCTGCTCGTGATACACCGCGGCACGCTCGATCTGCGCCAACGCGTCCTCCGGGTGCCGGAACCGCTGCCGCGGCATCCGCGAATGGGGATGCGTCCGCAGATAGATATCGGTGTCGCACACTAGCGGAAGAATCGGATGGTAGAACGGCGAGGCCGCGATCTCGGCCTGGCCACGCGCCGCGGCGGCGGCGTACTCGGGCACGACTTTGCCGAGGATCTCGAGCTCGACCTCACGCAGTACCAGCTTGTCCTCTTCGCTGAAGCCGCGGCCCTGGGCCAGCAGGCCCTTCACGCGGACATCGCTGTCCCACCAGAACGGGTCGACCCACGCAAGTTTGTGCCAAACCTGCAGGTCGCGAAAGTCGGCCTCTGACAGCGCCTTGGCCGCGCCGCCGTTTCCCCCGGCTTGCTCGGCGCGCCGCAGCAGTTCCGCGTACCGTGGATAGGGCTCGATCATCCGCGCGCGTTGGGCGTGAAAGAAGTGGGCGAGGATGAAGCGCTTTTCCTCGTCGGTGAGCTGGCTGGCCGGTTTGAGGCTCAGCGCCAGTGTCCGGTCGCGTGCCTGGTTGGCGGCAAACGCTTCCAGTTGCACCAGCAACGAAGGCACCAGCGTGAAGGTCAGCGTGACGTCGGGAAACTCCCGCAGCAGCGCCACCATGCCGTAGTAGTCCTTCAAGCCATGCAGCCGCACCCACGGCAGGATGTGTTCGCCCGTCACCAGATCCTGGTAGAAGGGCTGGTGCATGTGCCAGAGCAGCGCGACCTTGGTCATGAAGCGTAGCGGCCGGGAACGCCCGAAAATGCGTGTGATAGGCTTCGGGGCAGGATCCCCGTCGACAAGATGTTCGGAATTCTCGACCGATATATTACCCGCGAACTCATCCTGCCCTTCCTCCTCGGGCTGGTCGTCTTCACCTTCCTGCTGATGATCCAGCCGCTCGGCGATTACAGCGAACAGCTGATCGCCAAAGGCGTCTCGTGGGGCATCGTCGTGCGCGTGCTGGGCACGCTGGTGCCGCAGGCGCTGGCCGTCACCATCCCGATGGCGCTGCTGATCGGCCTGCTCATAGGGCTCGGACGCCTGTCGGCCGACCGCGAGACCGTGGCAATGCAGGCGTGCGGCATCAGTATCTATCGGCTCCTGCGACCCGTCCTGTTGCTGGCGATCCTCACCTGGGCGGTGACGTCTGTACATCATGATCGAGGCCGTCCCGTCGGCCAATCAGACGTTTCGCGAGATCGTCTTCGGCGTCATCTCCGCCCGCGCGGAAAACGAAATCAAGCCTCGCGTCTTCTTCGAGGACTTTCCCAATCGCGTCCTCTACGTGGGCGACGCCCCGGCCGGCGGCGGGTGGCGCGAGTGCTTCCTGGCCGACACCTCCAAGCCCGACCAGCCAACCGTGTTCACCTCCGAGACCTGCCGGCTGGCAATCGACCGCGACAAACGGACGGTGGACATGGTCCTCACCAGGGGCGCGCGCCACGGGGCGACGTTATCCGACCCGGCGAAGTACGAGGTTGCGCGCTTCGCCGAGTTGATCCTCGGCCTGGACCCCAACACGGTGTTCCGCGCAACCGACGTCCTGAAGGGCGACAACGAGATGACCATCCCCGAGCTCGAAGCGCGGGCCGTCGAGTTGCGCGCGCAGGGGCTGTCGGTGCACGGCCCGAAGATGGCGCTGCACCGCAAATTCGCGCTGCCGTTTGCGTGCCTCGTGCTGGCAGTGATTGGCCTGGGGCTCGGCGTGCAGCACGGGCGCGGGGGCAAGCTGGCGGCCTTCGTGCCCGGCATCATCGTGGTGTTCGTCTACTACGTGATCGAATATGGCGGGCGGCAGATGGCCAAGGGCCAGCTGGTGCCGGGCTGGCTCGCCGTCTGGCTCCCCAACATCGTGCTGGGAATCGCCGGCGCGGCGCTGCTGTTGTGGCGCGCTCGCTGGGCTGACCGGTCGATCCGGCTCTCATTGCCGGCGCGGTGGAAGGGCCTGGGCCGGCGCGGCGCCGCGACTGGCGCAGGTAGTGCCGACTCCAAGTCGCGCACGGTGGTCGTGCTCCGGCTGCCCGCCTGGAAGCTGCCGGTCCTGCGGCTGCTCGACACCTATGTGTGCAAGCTCGCGTTGAAGGTCGCGGCCCTCACCTTCGTCGGCCTGCTCGGCATCTTCTACATCTCGACGTTCATCGACCTGTCCGACAAGCTCTTCAAGGGCCAGACGACCGCCGCGATGCTCGCGGAGTTCTTCTACTACAAGACGCCCGAGTTCATCTTCTTCATCATCCCGCTCACGGTGCTCATCGGGGTGATGGTGACCATCGGCATCCTGACGAAGAACAGCGAGCTGGTCGTCATGCAGGCCTGCGGCATCAGCCTGTACCGGGTGGCGGTCCCGATGGTGATGCTCGCCATCGTCGCCAGCGGATCGATGTTCCTGTTGCAGGATCGCGTCCTGCCCTTCTCCAACCGGCGCGCGCAGGCGCTTCGCCACGTGATCCGGGGCGGCACGCCCCGGACTTTCGACGTCATCAATCGAAAGTGGCTGATGGCGCGCGACGGCAGCATCTACAACTACACGTACTACGATCAGCGCCGGCGCGAACTCAACGGCCTGTCGATCTACGACTTCGACAAGACGCACGGAGACCTCGAAACGCGCATCTACGTCAGGCGGGCGCGCTTCGTGCCGTCATCGGGCCAGAAGTGGAAGTCGGCCAACGGCTGGGTGCGCGAGTTCACCAAGGGCACGGACCTGAAGACGTTCGTGACGTTCCCGGCGCGTGAGCTCGCACTCGAGGCGCCCGAGTACTTCGCGACCGAAGCCGAGGAGCCCGACCGGATGACGTACGGGCAGCTCAAGCACTACATCGCGGATCTGTCGGCCAGCGGCGTCAACGTCGTGCCCCAGACGGTGGCGTTGTACCGCAAGGTCTCGTTCCCCTTCGTGACGCTGATCATGACGCTCATCGCCGTGCCGTTCGCGGTCACCACCGGCAAACGGGGCGCGCTCTACGGCATCGGCGTCGGCATCGTGCTGGCGGTGGTGTACTGGATCACGAGCAGTGCCTTCAGCGCCGTGGGCACGGCGGGGATGATGCCGGCGATGCTGGCCGCGTGGGCGCCGAACCTGATCTTCGGCGCGGGCGCGGCGTACCTGCTGTTGACCGTCCGGACCTGACGCAACGCCGGAACTGAAGTTCCGGCCTACGTTGCGCAGTTTCGTCAATCTGCAATCGTCAATTCTCCACCCCTTCAACGCGCAGTTCCGATATCCACACCTCACCCGCCGATCCCGGAGCGGTGTTGACCGTATCGACCACCAGGAGAATATCGCCGACCTTCGTCAGGTCCAGCGGCTTACCGGCCGGCACGTCGACTGGCGTCATCTCGCGCACCGCGACGCTGTACTCCGCCGGCGACGGCGACACATAGATCGATCGGTGCCATCGCGCGTTGCTCGCCGAGAGGCGAAGCTGCACGGAGACGCGCATCGGCGCGCCGCTTCGCATCGTGAACGACAGACGATCGGCACGGGCCAGCAGCCCCGGGGGCGCCGGGACGGCCATCGCCGCGTATTGACCTGCCGGTCTTCCGCCGCCCAGCCGCCACGTGAGCGTCCAGGCGGTGTTGGTCGGTGTCAGGATGGTTGGCGTCAACTGGGTCACCGAGGCCGGATGCTGCTCCACCCGCCATCCCTGGACGGGGACCGGCCGGGCCCACCTGGCCGGCGGCAGCAGCGGTATCCGCGCGCGCGGCGGCGCAAAGCCCACGCGGATCGGGTTGCCGACAACCCATGGCACCGGCGGTGTGCCGGGTGCATCGGGCCACACGCCCTCGACCCGGTAGACGGCGGGCATTGAACTCGCCGAGTGCGCAAACGCGACTGCGCCCTCACGTGACCGCTCGACGACGACCCCGTCCTTCAGCAGGCGGAGTTCCGCGCCCGTCGTCGGGGGGACCAACGCCGCGGTCAGCGAGGCGTCGACTCCGGGTCCGACTTCCCCGCCCATCGCCGTCTCGCCGCCAGCGTGCGACGCTGCGAAGACGAGCCGTGCCGGTCCGGCCATGGCGTCGATGACGGTGGTCACGCGGCCCGCCTTGACGGCCGCGACCAGGTCGCGGGCGTCCCGGTCGGCGTCACGTCGAGTGAGCGGCGTCGCGAGGCCGACCGAGAGCGAAAACGCGCGGAACGCCGCTTCGTACGACGGCAGGTGCAGGCTGTAGCCGCCGTCGGCCGGTTCCCAATCGCCTCGCGCGCCCACGCGCGCGTGCGCATCGTGTCCGGCCAGGCCGACTACGGCACGTCTTCTGGTCAGCGCGTCCCATCGCGCCATCGTCGTTGCCGGACGGTCGAGCAGCGACGCGATGACTTCAGGCCCCCGGAGCCAGTATCCGACCAGTGCGCGAGCCAGCGCGGGCCGCCGTTCATCGCGCCACGCGCTGTCGGCGTTGAGCCATTCCAGTCCTTCAAACGGCGCCTGCCATTCGCGCCACGCCAACTCGCCCTTGGGCGAATCCGGGTGCGCGGCGATCCCGAAACCGCCGAGGCGGGTGACGTCCTCGATGACGTCGCGAGGCTCACCGGCCAGCCGATAAGGCGACCGTCCGAGGCCGAGGGCGATGTAATGCCCGCCCGTCGTGCTGATCTCGACAGCATCGATGAGCAGTACGCCATTGACGTACCGAGGGGGCTCCGGCGTCCGCGTGGCATCGCCGTGGTCCGTGAGCACGACGAAATCGAAGTGTGCGCGTGAGGCCGCCGCCGCCACTTCATCGGGCGTGCCCGCGCCGTCCGAGACGGTGGTGTGGACGTGAATCGCGCCACGCGCGACCCGCGGATCGGCCTCGACGGACAGGTGCGTGCTCGCGCGAGGCGCAAGCGCCGCAACGACTGCGATGAGCACGAGGGCCAGCGAGGTCAGCAACAGCAGGGCTCGGCGCATGCTCGACTACGGCCGCGGATGGAAGCGCTCGTGAATGGCGCGGAGTCGCGCCTCGAGCACGTGGGTGTAGATCTGTGTGGTCGACAGATCGGAGTGGCCGAGCATCATCTGGATCGCGCGCAGGTCGGCGCCGCGTTCGAGCAAGTGCGTCGCAAACGAGTGCCGCAGCACGTGCGGGCTCAAGCGCCGTCCCATGCCGGCCCGCGCGCCGTACGCCTTCAGGATCTTCCACACGCCGAGGCGGCTCAGGGCCGTGCCGCCGCGCGCGTTGACGAACAGTCGACTCGCAGTGCGTCCGCGGAGCAGTTGAGGCCGGCCGTCACGCATGTACCTGGATACCCAGGCGACGGCCTCGTCGCCAATCGGCACCACTCGTTCCTTGGAGCCCTTGCCCTTCGTCGTCAGGTAGCCGCCCTCGAGATTCAGGTTGGAGGCGCCGAGCGACACCAGCTCGGTAACGCGCAACCCCGTCGCGTACAGCAGCTCGATGAACGCGCGGTCCCGAAGACCTCTCGGCGTGGCGACGTCGGGCAGCGCCAGCAGCCGATCGACCTCCTCGACGGAAAGGTACTTCGGCAACGCCGCCCACGCCCTCGGCGGCTGCAGATCCTCCGCCGGGTTGTCGTGCACGTGACGATGGACGACGAGGTAGCGATAGAACCCGCGAGCTGACGACACGACGCGGGCCACCGAACGCGGCGACAGGCCCCGCGCCATCAGCTCGCGTACGAACGCCTCCAGGGCCTGGCGATCCAGTCCCTCGAGCACGGTCGAGCGGCCGGCGGCAAAACGGCGCAGGCTCTCGAGGTCGCGCGCGTAGCTGTCGAGGGTATTCGGCGATCGCCGCCGCTCGATGCGCAGGTGATCGAGCCAGGCATCGACCAGCGGCGCCGGCGCCAGCGGTGCGTCGGCCGGATCGGCCTCGCCCGCCTTCACGATCGGATGGCTCCGCGCGGGATCAGCCGCGCTTGCGTTCGAGGACCCACGCAGACTCCACCAGCCGCGCACCATCGGCGTCGTGCACCGCGTAGTTGCTGCCGCTCTGAATGGCCGCCCCGCCGTGCTGCCCCGCTTTGTTCATCGCGTAGAAATTCAGGTTCCACGTGATATTGGGCCCGTGCTTCGACAGCACGCGCTTGATCGCCGCCGTGGCCGCATCCCTCGGATGCAGGCCCTGGCGCATCAGCTCGACGACGGTATGCGCGCCGACGATCTTGATGCACTCTTCGCCGACACCGGTGGAGCCGGCGGCGCCCACGGCGTTGTCGACGTACAGCCCGCAGCCGACCAGCGGCGAGTCGCCGATCCGGCCGGGAATCTTGAAAGCGAGCCCGCTGGTGGTCGTGATGCCCGACAGGTCGCCGGCCTCGTCGAGGGCCAGGCAATTGATGGTGCCCCAGCGCTTCTCGGGCCACGTCAGGGGTTCCAGGTCCGGATCGAGCGCGGCTTGCGGTGTCTTGGGCGGCGCGTCATAGGCTGGTACGGTCCCTTGCCTGGGCGGGCCCCAGTCGTCGATGTCGCTCATCTGCTCGCGCCAGCGCAGCCACTTCTCGCGCGACGCTTCGGTCAGCAGATCCTCTTTCTTGAACCCGTGCGCGAGGGCGAAGCGCAGCGCGCCGTCGCCGACGATCAGCACGCGGCCCGTCCGCTCCATCACCAGGCGCGCGACGCGCGAGGGGTGCTTGATGAACTTCAGCGCGCCGACCGCGCCTGCCCCGTACGTCGGACCGTCCATGATCGAGCAGTCGAGCTCGACCTCTCCATCGGCGTTTGGCAATCCGCCGTAGCCGACGCTGTCGTCGTTTGGGTCGGCCTCGACGATGGCAACGGTCTCGACGATCGCATCCAGCCGCGCCGTCGGACCGCCCTTTCGGAGAATCGCCATGCCGGTCTTCAGCGCGGCGAGTCCGTTCGCGCTCGAGATCATCAGCGGCTTGACGCCCGGCGCGGCGGCGGCCGGCTGGCCCGCCACGCGCGTGCCGCTCATCAGGCCTGCAAGGCCCGCGGCGCCGGTCGCGCCGAAGAAACGCCGTCGTGAAAGTCGTGTCACTCGTCTGCTCCTTGGAGGGCCAGTTACCACCCGCGGTCAGCATATACCAGCGTCGCCGCGGGCCATCAGCGTCATCAGAGGTGATCTACAATCGGCGCGAGGCCGTATGCCAATCCGTTCGAAGTGGGAGGCGCTGCCCACCGAAGCCATCAACCCCTCCACGCTCGCCCTCGACAAACTCTCCGCCGCCGACATCGTGGAGCTCATGTGCGCCGAAGACCGGAAGGTCATCGCCGCCGTGCAGCGCGAGAAGGATCGCATCGCGCTCGGCGCGGAGATGATCGCGGCCAGCCTGCAGCGCGGGGGGCGAATCGTCTTCGTGGGCGCTGGCACCAGCGGCCGGCTTGGCGTTCTCGAATCGGCCGAGATGCCGCCGACCTTCGGCACCGATCCGTCGCTGGTGCTGGCCGTCATGGCCGGGGGCCGCGACGCGACGATCAAGGCCGAGGAGGGCGTCGAAGACAACTACGAGGAAGGGGCGCGCTCGGTCAGCCGGCTGCAGCCCACGAAGAAGGATATCGTCATCGGCGTCTCGGCCAGCGGCATGACGCAGTTCGTGCGGGGCGCGTTGACGCGCGCACGCACGGCCCGCGCGACGATCCTGTTTGTGACCTGCGACCCGAAGACCGAGCTGCAGACCTTCGTCGACCTGGCGATCGCGCCGGCGGTCGGTCCCGAGGTGATCGCCGGTTCAACGCGCCTCAAGGCGGGCACCGCCACCAAGCTGGTGCTCAACATGCTCACCACAGCGGCCATGGTGCGCACGGGCAAGACCTACGGCAACCTGATGGTGGACGTCCGCAGCGGCTCGGAGAAACTCAAGGATCGCGCGCGCCGCATGGTGAACATCATCACCGGCCTCGACTACGACGCCGCCGACGCGCTGCTCAGGAAGGCGAAGTGGAACGTGAAGGCCGCCGTCGTCATGCAGAAGACGGGGCTGCCGCTCGAAAAGGCCGTGACCCGCATCCGGAAAGCCAACGGGCAGCTGCGCGAGGCGCTTGGCGAGGACATCGAGACCCACCTGCGCGAGCTGCTGGGACCTGCAGCCTCGAGGGCTGACTGACTGTCATCCCAGCATCGACGCCGCCGCCGGGTCCAGAAACACCTCGACGTCACCGTGGAGTTGCAACAACGAAGCGGGCACCCGCGTCGTCACCAGTCCCTGCAGCGTGGCCTTGATGGCCCCCGCCTTTCCCCTGCCCGTGGCAACCAGGACGATCGCGCGGCTTCGCAGGATGGTGCCGACCCCCATCGACAAGGCGTTGGGCGGTACGTCCCGCACGCGTCCGTCAAACAGATCCGCGTTCGATCGTCGGGTACCCGGCGCGAGGCGCGCGGCGTGGCAATCGCCTATCAGTCCCGATGCCGGCTCGTTGAAGCCGATGTGACCGTTGGAGCCGATGCCGAGGATCTGCAGGTCGATGCCGCCCGCGCGCCTGATGGCCGCTTCGTACCGTGCGCATTCGGCCACCGGGTCAGGCGCCACACCGTTGAGGAAGTGGATCCGCCGGGGCGACAGGTTCACGTGGTCGAACAGGTGCGTCCGCATGAACGCCCGGTAGCTGGCCGGGTGGTCGCCGGACAGCCCGAGGAACTCGTCGAGATTGAACGTGGTCGCCCGCCCGAAATCCACGTGTCCGGTGGCGTAGGCCGCACGCAAGTGCGCGTAGAGCTGCACCGGGGTGCGCCCGGTAGGCAGCCCGAGTACCGCGGCGGGCCTGGCGGTGAGGGCTGCGATGACACGTGCCGCGACAGCGCGGGCCACGGCCTTGTCGTCCTTGAGAATACGCACCTTCACGGCAGCGGGCTCCTTTAGCAGGCCCGAGGGCCCGTCCTCAGCGGTCGGATCCGATCAGAGGTATTGCGGTATGCGCGCGCCACCACGCGCTTCGGCCAGCGCCAGACGCACGGCGCCCATCGCGGGCTCGACTTCGAGCACCTTCGGTTGACTGCGCGGCGCGACCTCGGCCAACCGCACCAGCACATCGGACAACAGCGTCGGGAGGAGGCGGAACAAGCTGCCGGACAGGACCAGGGGAAACTGCAAGCCACGCATCTCGAGTCGCGTCGCCACGGACCGCACCGCCAGCACGAGCTCGTCGGCGGCGCCGGCGACGATCTGTCGCGCGACTACATCTCCCTCGTCGGCAGCCGACCTCACGACGCGCGACAAGCCGGCGACGGCGCGCCGCCCGGTATCGCGGTAGTAGATCTCCTGCACCAGCTCGCCGACCTGCTCGAAAGCGAAATGCTCGAGCACACCGGCAGTCAGCAGTGTGGCCGGTCCGCGCCCGTCGCCGGCCCGCATCACCGCGGACAGCGCCTGGCGGCCCATCCACCAGCCGCTGCCCTCGTCGCCCAGGATGTAGCCCCACCCACCGGCCCGTGCGGCGCGCCCGTCCTCGTTGCGGCCGTAGCAAATCGACCCGGTCCCGGCGATCAGGACGATGGCCGGGCCCTCGTCGCCGGCCCCGGCCACCAGCGCCGCCAACGCGTCGTTGACAACCAGCAGGGGTGCCTTGTAACCGATGCGGCGCATGATGCCGCGGATGATCGCGTTGTCGTGCGGCCTGTCCACGCCGGCGATGCCCAGGCAGATCGCGGCCGGCGCCGCTCGCTCGTCGGCCAGCACGCTGTCCATCACCTCGTGAAGCACCTTTTCGACTTCCAGCTCGCCAAGCGTCTGCAGGTTCGCGCCAGGTCCGCGGGCCGACGCGCGTACCCGTCCGCCGCCGTCGGCCAGCAGGCAGACGGTTTTGGTTCCTCCAGCGTCGATGCCAAGTACGAACATGGTCGGGAGTGCTGCGGCGGCGGCAGGATCGAGGCGCGCAGGCCTTGGCAGCATAGAAAGGCGGCCGACCTACTGTCAACTCGTGCCGCGCGAGCCGCGACTTTCGTTGACACGTGCGGATCGGACCGGTACAGTCAATCATTCGCGATGTCGTCAGTCACGTCAGCACTTCCTCCTCCCCCGTCACGCTGTTCACGACTGTTCCGGGTTCACATCGTGGCCCTGGCGGCGCTGCTGCTGGCCGCCTCCGGTTCATTCCGGGCCCAACCCTCGCCGGAAGTCCGGGCGTTGTGGGTCACCCGCGTCAGCCTCACGTCGCCCGAGTCCATCGGCGCGCTGGTGCGCTCGGCACGCGCCAGCGGCTTCAACACCCTTCTCGTGCAGGTCCGAGGGCGGGGGGACGCCTACTTCGCCGACGGGCTCGAACCGCGCGCCGACGGCCTGGCGTCCCAGCGGGCGGACTTCGACCCGCTGCAGACCGTCATCACCCGCGCCCGCGCCGAAGGCCTTCGCGTTCATGCGTGGGTGAACGTCAACCTGGTCGCCTCGGCGGCCGAACTTCCCGCCGGCCGCGGGCACATCGTCTATCGGCATCCCGAATGGCTGATGGTGCCCAAGCCGCTGGCCGTGGAGCTGGCGCGTGCCGGATCACGGAGCCCGGAGTTTCTCGGGCGGCTGGCGCGCTGGACGCGTGCGACCGAGGAGGTCGAGGGGCTGTTTGCCTCGCCGGGCCTGCCCGAGGCCGCCGCCCACACCGTCGCGGTCATCGACGACCTCGTCGCGCGCTACCCGGTCGACGGCGTGCACCTGGACTACCTGCGCTACCCGGGTCCGGACTTCGACTACAGCCTCGGCGTGCTGCGAGAGTTCCGCGCGGATCTCGAGCCGCGGCTGCCGGAGGCGGAGCGCCGGCGGTTCGACCCGCGCAGTGTCGGCGACCTGATTGCGCTGACCGATCTCTATCCGGAACGCTGGGCGGGATTCCGCCGCTCTCGTCTCAACGCGCTGGTGATTCGGATCCGCACGGCGGTGAAGCAGCGCCGGCCCGGCGTCGTGCTCAGTGCAGCCGTCTTCCCGGACGCAACCGAAGCGGCCGCGAGGCGCTTTCAGGACTGGCGCTTCTGGGTGGAGAACCGATGGCTCGACGTCGTCTGCCCGATGGCCTACACGCAGGACGCGAGCGTGTTTGACGCGCAGATCACGTCGGCGCGCCAGGTCGCCGGTGCCCGGCCGGTTTGGGCAGGCATCGGCGCGTACCGGCTGACGACGGCTCGCACGGTGGAGAACATCGAGACCGCGCGGCGCCTGGGCGCCAGCGGAGTGATCCTCTTCTCCTACGACAGCCTCGTCCAGACCCCGCGAGGGCTGGACACGCTGGGCAGTATCGGGCGCGCCGCGTTCACGCCCTGACTTGATGTCGTATCTCGATCTCACGATCATCACGGCCTACCTGGCCGGCACGGTGCTGTTTGGGGCGTGGTTCACGCGCCGGCAACGCGACCTCAAGTACTACTTCGTCAGCGATCGCAATCTGCCCTGGTGGGTCGTGATGGCGTCGATTGTCTCGACGGAGACGAGCGCCGTCACCTTCATCAGCGTTCCCGGCTACGCATTCAGCACCGACTTCACTTTTCTCCAACTCCCGCTGGGCTACGTGGTGGGCCGGTTTCTGGTCAGCCTGCTCTTCGTGCCCGCCTACTTCCGCGGCGAGGTCCTGACGGTCTACCAATTGCTGGGCGACCGGTTCGGCGGCGCGGTCAAGCAACTGGCGTCGGGACTCTTTCTGGTCACGCGCACGCTCTCGGACGGCTTTCGACTCTTTGCCACGAGCCTCGTGCTGGGCGCGCTGTTCCTCGCATTGCCGGGCTCAGCTGACGTCGCGCGCGCCTGGCTGCCAGGAGTCGATCCGGCGATGGGGCTTCTCATTGCCTCGGTCGTGGTGTTGGGCGCCGCGATGATCGTCTACACGTTTCTCGGCGGCATGACCGCGCTCATCTGGACCGACGTCATTCAGCTCGGCATTTATCTGATCGGCGCCGGGGCCGCCATCGTCGTGCTGCTGCAGAGCATCCCGGGCGGGGTCGCCGAGGTGATGAGCGTGGCCTCGGCACAGGGGAAGCTCGATATCTTCGACTTCGCCTTCGACGTCACGCGCGGATACACCTTCTGGTCAGGCCTCATCGGCGGGGCGTTCCTGACCACGGCGACACACGGCACCGACCAGTTCATGGTGCAACGCTATCTCTGCAGCCGCTCGCCGGGCGACGCGAGAAAAGCGCTGCTGGTCAGCGGTGTGTTCGTGCTGGCGCAGTTTTTCATCTTCCTGGTCATAGGCTTGCTGCTCTATGTGTTCTACATGGGACACGCCGCAGCGGAGCTTGGGGCCATCACCATCGGCGGGCGCGTGCAAACCGACCGCGTGCTGCCGCAGTTCATCGTCAGCCATCTGCCAACGGGGCTGGCCGGCCTCGTGACGGCGGCCATCCTCGCGGCGGCGATGTCGTCCTCGCTCAACGCCTCGGCCGCGGCGGCCGTCGCCGACTTCTACATGCCGCTAACCGGCCAGCGCAGGTCCGAGGGGCATTACCTGAACGTGTCGCGTGCCGCGACTGTCGCCTTCGGGTTGCTGCAGATCGCCGTCGCGCTGGCTGCCATCACGCTGTCGAGGCGCGTCGTGGACGAAGTCCTCGGCATCGCTTCGTTCACCAACGGCGTCATCCTCGGAGTGTTTCTCCTCGGCACCTTCACCACCTCCGTTCAGCGCCGTGGCGCCTTTGTCGGCATGGCCACCGGTGCCGCCGTAATGCTGGCGGTGAAGCTGCTGACGCCGATCAACTGGCAGTGGTACGTGCTGATCGGATCGTTGACGACGTTCACGGCCGGCTCGTTGGCCAGCCGCGTAGTCGATGACCGTGCGTCCTGACTTTTCCGGCGTCGTACGGCTCCTCGAGCAGGCGCGGGCGGCGCGGGCGTTTCCCGCCGCGACCATCGAGGTGGGCCGGTGTCGCGGTGCGCTATGGCAGCACGCGACGGGCCGCCTCACCTACGACGCCGGCGCGGCGCCGGCCACCACCGACACCATCTTCGACCTTGCCTCGTTGACGAAGGTCATCGCGACGGCTCCACTGCTGATGCAGCTGGTCGCGAAGCGAGGTCTGCTTCTGTCGACGCCTGTCCGCACCCTCATTCCGGCCTGGCGCGGCCAGGATCGGCACGACGTGACCGTCACCGATCTGCTGGAGCACTGCGCGGGACTGGCGGCGTGGTGGGACCTCTACAAACGAAACGGCAGCGCAACTGAGTTCGCCCACGAGATCGGCGAGTTGCCGCTCGAGTACCGGCCTCGTACGCGATCGATCTACAGCGACCTCGGCTTCCTGCTGCTGGGGTTCGTCATCGCCGAGCGCGCCGGACAGCCGCTGGACGAGCAGTTCGAGACGCTGCTGGGCGACACGGGCATGCTGTTCCGGCCCCCGGCCAATCGACGTCCGGAGATCGCGCCCACTGAAGACGACGCCACGTGGCGCGGGCGGCTGCTGACAGGAGAAGTGCACGATGAGAACGCCGCCGCGCTTGGCGGCGTCGCGGGGCATGCGGGGCTCTTCGGGTCCGCGCCGGCCGTGGGCGCCTATGCGCGGCTCGTCCTGGAAACGCTGGGCCGGCCCACTCGTCTGGGGGCGCCCTGGCTCTTGAAACGATTCCTGCGCATAAGTAACGTGCCGCGCAGCTCACGCGCCCTCGCGTGGGACACCATGCGGCCGACCTCGTCGTGTGGCACGCGCCTGTCCCGGTCGGCGTTCGGGCACACCGGCTTTACGGGCACGTCGCTGTGGATCGACCCGGTGCGCGATCTGTATGTGGTGCTGCTGACCAACCGCGTCCACCCCGCGCGTCCGGCCGATCGCGACGACGCGCTGCGGCGTCTGCGGCCACAGGTACACGACGCCGTTGTGACGGCGCTTGCCGGTTGAGGCCGGCCGCCCTGCCAGGGCCGACGTCTATTGGAATGGATTTGCGGTGCCGCGCGGCGCCGAGCCCGGACTGCTTCCCCCGGGCCTGCTTCTTGGCGTCGTGGGCTGACCAGGCTTTCCGCCGGGCGTCTGCGCTCCAGGCGCGGTGGGCTGCCCGGGGGGCTTCCATGGCACGTAAGTGAACTGCCACTCGCTGTAGACCGTCCGGCCGTTCAGAACTCGAAGGGACTTCGCCTTGCTCTTGCTGCGCACGCCACCCACCAGTTGTCCGAACCCGCGCGCTGGCTGCTGCACACCAGGGGCCTGGGCGGCCTGGCTGACGCCGACGATCTCGAAGTCGCCGTTGGTGATGGGATCCTTGTATTTCTTCCGAAGAAATCGCCCCTCCACCAGCTTGTCGACGCTTGGCGCGCCCGGCGCGGCGTTCTTCTTGCGGTACAACTGAATGGCCCGGTCGTACTGCTGGCCCCGCCAAATGAGCTCTTCTTCCTTCTCGCGCTGGGCCATCGTCTTCCAGGTCGGCATGGCCACCGACAAACCGAGGCTGAGCAGCGCGATGGCCACGAGCAGGCCCGCCATCGCAAAACCGCGTTCCCTCGATCGCGTCTCTTGCGCTAACTGCATGGCTTCATTATGCTTTTCGCGATGATAGCACGGAGGCTCCGACCGACCCTGTCGCGCGCGCTCTACGCGCTTGCCGCTGCGGCGCTCTCGGCCACGGCCTGCGACAAGGTGCCGCTGACCGCGCCCAGCGAATCGACGATTACGCTCTTTGCGACGGCCACGTCGGTGTCGTCCACTGGTTCGACCGACATCATCGCCACCGTGATCGAGTCCGCTGGTACCGCCGTGCAGAACGGGACCGTCGTCTCCTTTACGACGACGCTGGGCCGCATCGAGCCTTCTGAAGCGCGCACCCGGAACGGCAAGGTCACCGTCAAGTTCATCGCCGACGGCCGATCGGGAACCGCACTGATCACGGCATTCTCCGGCGGCGCGGTCAGCGGCACGACCGACGAGGAGAAGCTCGCGCTGTCGGTCGGATCCGCGGCGACGGAAACCGTAATCGTGCGCGCGGAACCTGCACGGCTCGGACCGGGCGGCGGCTCGACCCAGATCGTCGCACTCGTCCGCGACCTCGCCGGTAATGCTCTCTCGGGCGCGTCGGTCGGCGTTTTCCGCGAGTGCGGGCACGATGTCGGCGGGGGTCGCGCAGACAGACGCCAACGGAGAGGCGCGGTCCATCCTGACGACAGCGCGCACAACGGATGTCACCGCGACCGTGGGCGCCAAGTCAGGCGAGACAACCGTGACCGTCGACGCCGCGATAGGACTTTCAGTCAACGTCACGCCCGATGCACCTGTCGTTGGCCAGCCGGTGACGTTCACCATCAACGTCGACGTCCCGGACGACGGCAATCTCGTGCAGAGACTGCGGATCAGTTTCGGGGACGGCGAGTCGCGAACGCCGTCGATCCCCTCCACCGGCGGCGAGACCTCCGTCGCGCACATATACGATGAGGACGATACCTACACGGTCACGGTGACTGTCACCGACACTGCCAACAACGTCCAGACGCTGCAGTTGGTGATCGCGGTCGCGCCAGCGCCGGTGCCACCCGTCGCGGTCACTCCGCGTTGAGTGTGACGCCGAGCTGAGCCGCGGCTTACCAGTCGGCGTACTTCGATCCGTCGATCGCCTGTTCTTCGGAGCCCGACTTCACGTTGTAGATGCCGATGTCGGCGGAGGGGTTGTTCGGGTCGGGTTCGGCGGGAATCATCTGCCAGGAATCGACCGACTTGGTCATTGGGTCGACGGGCACCGCGCGCAGGTAGCCACCGCTCACCAGCTCGGCTCAGGTCGACCGGGTACTTGCCCTTGTCGACGTAGAACTGGTCGATCGCATCGCGCATCCGGTACAGGTCCTCGAGCAGCACGGCCTCGCGTCCACGCTTCACGCTGGTCTGGTAGCCGATCATCCCGATGGAGCTGAGCAATACGATCAGCGACATCACGATCAGGACTTCCATCAACGTGAAGCCACGCGCCGATCGCAACCGGGTCATCAGGCGGCTCATCATCGTTGCTACCACTCGGCGTACTTGGTGCCGTCAAGCGCGGTGCCGTCGCTCTTGCTGTACACGTCGTAGACGTTGCCGCCTCCCCACGACTTGGAGTCGGGCCTGTCCTCGTACGATCGCAAGCCCCAGACGGGTTCACGCGTCATCGGGTCGATTGGGACACGGCGGAGGAACTTGAGCTTGCGCTCGGTGGTCCCCTGCCCCGCCGCCTCCACGCCGACGACCAGCGTTTCCAGATCCGGCGGATAGCCTTCGCTGCCCGGACGGATGCGCGTGGCGGGAATCGCGCCCTGATCGACGGCATCCTTGTACCGGTCGATCGCCGTGCGCATCTCCCTCAACGCGTGACGCAGCTCGCCCTCGCGCTGACGCTGCATCGTGACCCTCGCCAGCGGCATCACCGCGGAGGCGAGCACCGCCACGAGCGCGACGACGACGAGCATCTCTACGAACGTGAAGCCACGCTCGACGTGCCGCAGCGCCTGCCAACGGTTTCGCGTCAACCTCACCTTGCTGCTCGCGTCAATCGGTTGCCTGGTTTACGGCCTCGCCCTACTTGACCGTCACCGCCACGGGGGTAGAGGTCACGGCGATCGGCGCGCCGCCGGGCGCGGAGGCCGTTCCGGCCGTGCCAAAACTCGTGCTGCCGGGCGCCACCGGCTCAACCACCAGCGCGGCCACCAGCCCCGTGCCCGAAGCGCCGACGACGTCTTGACTTCGGACGACCGTGATGTCCACGCGGCCGGCGACGGGATCGATTTGCTGGCTGAAACTCGCCGTCACGCCGCCCTGGCGCATGAAGCTGCCTTCCTGCACGGACCGCACGCGGACCAGCGCCGGGTTATAGGTGATCGTCACCGACAACGTCGACACGCGCGGCACGTTGCTCACCGAGACCGGGACCGTGTACGGCCCCCCGCCCATGACCAGCTCAGGGCCTGGAGGCGTCACGATCAGCCGCACGGCATTGGCCGCTGCCGGATCGACTGCGCCCGGCGGTGTCGGCGTCGGCTCGGGCTGCAGCAACGGCGCGTCGCCCTGCGGCGGCTGGGGCGGCGGCGGCGGTGTCGGCGAGGGAGCGGTGCGCTCGGGCAAAATGCCTGGTTGTGGCAGCGTGCCCTCGCGAGGCATCGGCGAAGGCTGCCCGACAGCGCCCGGCGGCGGCGCCGGCGCCGGCTCCTCGGCTGCGGGAGGCGCCGCGATTAGGGGCGGCGGACCGGTCAGGCCCAGTTGCTGCTGCGACCCGATATACACCGGGTTCACGTCGTCCTGGGTAAGCTCGTGCGACCGCACGATGCGCGGCGTGAGCAGCATGACGATGTCGGTCTGGCCCGACGCGAGGTCGTTGTTGGTGAAGAGTTGCCGGAACACGGGCAGGCGCATCAGGCCCGGAAAGCCCGTGAGCGTCCGGCGCTCGTCCTCGCGCAGCAGACCGGCCAGCAGCGTCGACTCGCCGTCGCGCAGCCGCAGCGTCGTCTCGACCTTGCGAGAGCCGAACGACGGCAGGTTCTGGCCGGCGATGTTCACGTCCTGACCGAGCGTGCTGCTCTCCACGACGAGCTTCAGCACGATGTCGCCGTCGAAGGTCACCCTCGGCGTCATGTTGACGATGATGCCGACCGGTTCGTAGTTGAACGACGAGATCGGTTGCGTCGCGACGCTGCCGGCGCCGCCGAGCGATCCAAACGTCGTCGACGGCACGGGGAACCGATCGCCGAGGTTCAGTTTGATCTCTTCACCTTCACGACCGCGCAGCTGGGGCTTGGCGACCAGCTTGGTCTGCGAGTCGGTCTCCAGGAAGCGGACGACGGCGGTCGGCACGGCGAGATAGAAATCGGCCGCACTGATGCCGGCCGTGATCGTGTTGAGGTTGAAGGGCGGCTGCTGCGTCAACGGGTTGCCGTCGTCGTCGGTGACCGGAGCCCTCTCGGGCGAGAAGATGCCGGTGACCGAGTAGTTGCTCAGCTCGAGCCCGAACTGCTTGGCCCGCGAGCGGTTCACCTCGAGGATCTGCACGTCCACGATCACTTCAGCCCGCGGCCGATCGTTGGACTCGATGATCCGCTCCATGATGGCGACCAGCGGCGCCGTGGCGCGCACTGTGACGGAGTTCTGGTTCTTGTTGGCGACGAAGGCCGGCACGATTGGCGACCCCTGGACGCGCCCGATCACGTTGAGCAGTTGCACCATCTCCTGTGCGTCGGCGTGCGAGAGGTAGAAGGTGCGAATGACCTGTTCCTCGTACTTCGCGCGGTTCTGCACGTTGTCGGGGATGACCAGGATCGTCCGGTCGTTGAGCACCTTGTAGAAGAGGCCGTTGGCCGACAGCACCTGCTGAAGCGCCTGCTCGACCGTGACGTTGTCGAGCTGCACCGTGTACCCGGGCGGTTCGCGGTAGTCGCCGGTGAAGGTGACGTTGATGCCGGAGGCGGCGCCTATGAAATTCAGGATGTCGCGAACGCTTGCCGATGGGCCGAACTTCCAGTTGATCGGGTCCCGCGACGCCGGGTTGAGAATCGGCTCGGGCGACATCCGCCGCGCCTTGTCGCGCATCTCGGCGTGGCGCGAGCGCGGCTGAGACGCCTCGATCCGTTGGCGGATCACGCGATCGAGCTCGGCGACCTTGGCGGCAAGCTGGCGGTTTGCCGGTTCGTACTCGGCGGCTCGCTTGAACTCCCGCAAGGCCGCGTCGAGCTCGCCCTTGGCTTCAAACTCCTTGCCTGCCGAGGCGTGGATCAAGGCCGCTTCCACCATCGCGCGTTCGAGCGCAATGCGGTATTCGGGCCTGTCCGGATCGTCCTGCACCGCCTGCCGATAGTGCCCGACGGCGGCGTCCCAGTCGCGGCGTTGCGCGGCGTCGAATCCCTTGCGGTAGGAGATGGCCGCGGCGCAGCCGCAAAGGGTTGCGGCCACCAGCGCGAGGGCGACCAGCCTGGACAACCGTGTGATCACTAGTATCAGTCTCCGTTACGACCCGGAAAGACGCAACGTCTGGCGCCCACGGCCGTCGACATAAACCATCTCGATGGACTCTACTCCGATGCGCTCGATCCGGTAGCGACCTTCGATGACTTCGCCTTCCTTGCCATAGAAGACGTTCCGGCCGTCGCTGAGGACGGCCAGCTTGAGGCTCGAGGGCGCCTGCTCGACGATGCCGATGAACTTTAGAGCAATCGGCGGCGGCGGTGGCGGGCCCGGAGGCACTGGCGGGCCCGCGGGGAATGCCGGACTCACCCCGCCGGCGTTGGGCGGCCCGGCAGGTGAGTTCCCTGGCGACGGCGCTGCCGCGGCCGGCTGGAAGCGAAACGGGTTGCGGCTGCCAGCCTGCATCTCCGGCCGCTCGCGCGTCAAGGCGGCGAGGCGCACGACCTCCACATCGACAGCCTGGGTCGCCCGAATCGGGCCGCCCGGTCGCCCTCCCGTCGTGGCGATCACCGGGTCGCTCTCCCGGTTGTAGACGAGCACCACCAGCAGGATCGCCAGCAGGCCTGCCAGGATCCCGAATTGCCGGCGCGAGTTACGCGCCATCCACGGCTCCAGCGTAGTACGTCGCCAATTCGACACCCAGCGACAGCGGCGCCCCGGGGCTCGCGCCCTGGTTGAGTGACAACTGTTCGATGACGATGAAATCCGGCGAGGTCTCGAGCGCGTGGAGGAACGCCCGGATGTCCCGGGTACTCGCCGCTGAGCGCCATGGTGATCTTCAGTTTGTGCAGGCGGCCACGATAGCCGGAGTCGCGATCGTAACTGCGGCGCTCGATGACCAGGCCGTGATGATCGGCGAGGCTCGCCAGCTTCGCATAGCTCATGCGGCGCGCCCCTTCGATGCTGGTCGGCAGGGTCTGGCGATAGAAGCGCTGCAGGTCGGCGTCGGCCTGTTTGGCGCGGCCCATCGAGGCGCGCGTCGTCTTCTCGTCGCGCTCCGCCGCCGCCAGTTGCATCCGCGAGGTCGTCGCGCGGCGCTCGGACGAGGCGACCTTCAGCGACAACGGATAAACGACCACCACGTACACGCCGAGATTCACCAGGGCGGCGATGCCCAGGGGAAGCAGGACGCGCCGGTGTTCGACGAGAACACGGGCGATCAAGCCGCGCGCGGTCATCGGGACGCTCCCTCCGCCGCCACGACCGGCGCCGCGGGCGCGCGGTAGAAGCCTTCGACCGTGGCTTCGATCGTGCCTTCCTCGGTCTCCTTTTCATGCCGAACCAGCAACTCGTCGAATCGGCCTGTTCCCTCGAGCGCGCTCAGGAAGCCGTCGATCGCGTCGACGCTCTCGCCTTCGACCTTGAACGCAAGCAGGAAGCGGCCGGTGACGTCGACCCGCGGCGTGATCGCGGAGATGCGCACGTCGGGCGGCAGCCGGGACTCGAGCCAGTTCAACACGGTCGTCCACGAGAACGTCCGCCCGTCAATCGCGGCGTTGGCCTCGCGCACGGCCGCGGCCACTTCCACGAGGCGCTCGCCGTCCAGGCCCGACCGCGCCTGCGCGACTTGCCGCCGCAGCGTCTGCGCGCGCGCGTCTGCGGCGCCGGATTCGGCGCCGAGCGCACGATCCCGGCTCGTGAGTGAGGCCAGCTGCCACACGTTGAAGACCGTCGCCGCAACGACCAGCACCGCCAGCGTGAGGATGACAGCCTGGACGGCGCGCTCGTTGTAGAAAGGCCGCGTCGAAAGATTCGTCCGCAAGCTCATGCCGCCGGCTCCCGCAGGAGAATCCCCACAAGCGGCGAAAGGTGGTCCAGTAGTTCTGGCGAGGCGCTGATGCGATCGGTGAGCGTGGCGACCGCACGCGGGTCCACGGCTTCGACGCGTGCGCCCAACCGCTGTTCGAGTGAGCGGCGGAGGCTCTCGGCGCCGGCGGCGCCTTCGGGCCCGTTGCTGGCCCCGGCGACCAGGACACGTCCAAAGCCGCGGCCCGAGAGACGGTCCTCGTAGTACATCGCAGTCTGGTGGACCAGGTCGGCCAGGCTCTCGTCGCCGTCGGCGCCGCGGTGCCGGTAAAAGATCAGCGCGCCGTCGCGCACGATAGCGATCGTGATGTAGTCGACGGCAAGGTGCACGAGCAGCCAGTCGCCGCCGCCAGCCGACGAGGTCAACTGGAGGTTCATCAGATTGAAGGTCGCCAGGTCAACGACGCCCGCGTGTACTCCCACGGCAGTGCAGACGCCTTCGTACTCGGCAATCAGATCCCGTCTGGCGGCCGCGACGACGAACTCTCGCCCGCCTCCCTCGACCGGCACGCCCTCGCCGTAGGTCACCTGCGCGTCGTCGACTTTGAAGGGAAGGCTCTTGCGAACGTTCCACCGCAGCATGGCGTCGAGGTCGGCGGGCCTGGAGGGCACCTGGTCGAACCGCACCAGCGTGACCTTGGCGACCGCATCGGGCACGACCAGCGCAGCGTGGCGTGTGCCGCCCACTCGCGCCAGCACGCGACCTAGCGCCGCCGACACCGCCCCGGGGTCCAGGATGTTCGACGAGGCCAGCGCAGGCGCGACCGCTCCTTCGGCCAACGGCTCGACGGCGTGCGCCTCGATTGACGGCGGCGTCCCCGCGCGCACGCGCAACGCCGAGACGTGCCGGGCGGCGATCTCGAGCGCCACCGTCGGCCTGGGCGGCATGAACAGGCGGCTGATGACACTCATTCGACGAAGGTCACCTTGTTGATCTCACGGAGTGTGGTTCGCCCGATCAGGACCTGCTCGACGGCCGAGTCGCGGAGAAAGCGCATGCCCTCCTCGCGCGCCGCCTTCTTGATCTCCGAGGTCGGGCGACGGTCCAGAATCAGGTCGCGAATGTGGTCGGACAGGTCGAGCAGCTCACAGATCGCGGTTCGTCCCTTGTAGCCCGTGCCGCCGCACTCGATGCACCCGCCGCCCTCGTAGAAGCGCGCCGTGGCAGCGAGCGACGGCTCCATTCCAGACTCCTCGAGCATCTCCGCGGTGACCGCGGCCGGGCGCTTGCAGTGCGTGCAGATCAACCGCACCAGCCGCTGCGCCAGCACGCAGTTGAGCGCCGAGATGAACTGGTAGGGCTCGACGCCCATGTTGAGGAAGCGCCCCAGCACGTCGACGACGTTATTGGCGTGCACCGTCGTGAAGACCAGGTGGCCCGTGAGCGCGGACTGGATCGCGATCTGCGCGGTCTCGGGATCGCGAATCTCGCCGACCATGATCTTGTCGGGGTCGTGCCGGAGGATCGATCGCAGGCCGCGCGCGAAGGTCAGCCCCTTCTTCTCGTTGATCGGGATCTGCGTGATCCCGCGGAGCTGATATTCGACCGGGTCTTCGATGGTGACGATCTTGTCTTCGATCGTCTTGATCTCCGACAGCGCCGCATAGAGCGTCGTGGTCTTGCCGCTGCCGGTGGGGCCGGTGACCAGCACCATGCCGTACGGCTCGGTGATGTACTTGCGGAAGCGCCGCAGCTCCAGGTCGGGAAACCCCAGAATGTCGAGCCGCAGCTCGGTGAACTGCTCGCTGATCGACTCTTTGTCGAGGATGCGGATCACGGCGTCTTCGCCATGCACGCTCGGCATGATCGACACGCGGAAGTCGATGGTCTTGCCCGGCACGCGCAGCTTGAAGCGGCCGTCCTGCGGCACACGCTTCTCGGCGATGTCGAGCTCGGCCATGACCTTGATGCGCGAGATGATCGGCGAGTGGAACTGCTTGGCCAGCGGCCGCATCGCGGGCTGCAGCACGCCGTCGACGCGGTACTTCACGTGCACGCCGTCTTCCTGCGTCTCGATGTGGATGTCACTGGCACGGCGCTGCAGCGACGTGTAAATGGTCGAGTCGACCAGGCGGATGATCGGCGAGATGTCGCTGGTGAGCCGCTCGACGGTGAGGCTGTCCTCGCCGTTTTCGTCGTCTTTCAGCAGCTGCAGCTCGAAGCCCTCGGTCGCCTCGTCCAGCACACGCTGTGAGCTCTCGCTCTTCTTCAGCATCCCGCGGATGGCCGACGGCGTCCCGACGGTGACCCGCACCGGCGTCCCGAGAAGAGCCGCCAGCTCGTCGATCATCGGCAGGTCGCGCGGATCGGAGACGACGATGACCAGCGACTTGCCGTCCCGCCGCCACGGCACGAAGCCGTAGCGCAGCATCAGGTCGGCCGGGATCGCGCGGAAGAGCTCGCCGTCGATGTGGAACTGGTCCATGTCGACGAATTCGAGCCGATAGCGCTCTGCCAGGCGGCGGGCCTCGGCCGCTTCCGCGGCATGGTCCACGGCGGTCGAGGTCTCCTGGACCAGCGCTTGAGCGGCGCGCTCGGCTTCCGATCGACTTTCCATCAATGCACCACCGACGAGAGCTGGAAGAGCGGCAAGTACAACGCGAGCAACAACCCGGCGATGACGATGCCGAGCACGATGAGCAGGACCGGCTCGACCAGCGTCACGAAGCGCTCGAGGTTGGTCTCGAGCTCCTCATCATAGAAATCGGCCACGCTGTTCAGCATGTCCTGCAGCGATCCGGTGGCCTCGCCCACCTCGGTCATCTTCACGGCGACGTCGGGAAACACACCGCGCCCGCGCATCGTGCCCGCCAGGCTCTGGCCTTCCCGGACCGCCTGGCCCACCGTCTCGAGCTCGCGCGCGATGAAGCGGTTGCTCACCGACCGCGCGGACACGTCGAGCGCCTGCACCAGCGGGATGCCGCCGCCGAGCAGCGTCGCCAGCGTGCGCGCCATCTGCGAGGTCGCGAACTTGCGGGCGATCGGGCCAACCCACGGCAGCGCGAGCATCGCATGGTCGATGCGCACGCGCTGCCCGGGGCGGCTGAACCAGGTCATGAGGGCCCAGACGAGGCCGACGCCGCCGAGCAGCAGGCCCAGCCAGTAGGTGCGCGCGAAGTTCGACAGCGACAGAATCGCCAGCGTCAGCGTCGGCAGCTCGGAGCCGAAACTCGCGTAAAACTCCGAGAAGGCCGGGACCAGCCGAAAAACGATGATGCCCACCACGACGACCGCCAGCGTTACCAGGATCAACGGGTACATCAACGCAGAGATTGTCTTGCGGCGAACGCTGGCGACCAGCTTCGCATATGCGACATAACGGCGCAGGACCGTCTCGAGATTGCCGCTGCGCTCCCCGGCCATCAACGACGCCACGTAGACTCGAGGCACGAGCTCCCCGAACTCGTCAAAGGCGTCCGACATCTGCGCGCCGGCCTTGACCCGGTCGTACACGGTATCGACGACGGGCTTGAACACGGGGTCGACCAGGCTGCCTCGCAGCAGGTCGAGCGACTGAACCAGCGGCATGCCCGCCTTGATCAACGTGGCCAGTTCCTGGTTGAACTCGAGAAAGTCGCGCTGGCGAATCTTGCGTCGCCGCCCGAACGATGGCGCGATGCCGCCAAGCAGCCCGCTTGGGCGCAGCGACAAGACGAGCAGCCCCCTGTCCTCGAGATCGCGGCGCAGGTGTGCCTCGCTCTCGGCGGCATAGACGGCCTCGACGATCTGGCCCCCCGGCGTGCCGAGCTTACAGCGGAATTCCATCGCAAGCGCTTGTCACACAAGACATTGGCGGCACGGTTCGGCGGTCACAAACTGGGCGGATTATAGCAGGGTTGCCGAGGGCGCCCGGGCTGGTCGGCCGCGCCCGGCGGCGCACCGCAAAACGACGCCGCCTCAAGGATTGGACGTCGCAGGGCCCGCGGCGGGCGGGCCGGGCAGCTCGCGAAGGACCCGCGCGACGTAGGCCTCCGTCTCGGCAAACGGCGGCACGCCGCCATGCCGGAGGACCGCGCCCTTTCCGGCGTTGTACGCCGCCAGCGCTTCCCTCAGCTCGAAGCGGTCCAGCAGGCCACGGAGGTGGCGCGTGCCGGCGTCGATGTTGGCGGCCGGGTCGTAGGGATTGTCGACGGCGAACTGCCGGAGCGTCGCCGGCATCAACTGCATCAGCCCCCGCGCGCCCCGGCGCGACCGGGCCCGCGGATGGAAGTTCGACTCGGCCCGGATCACCGCCTGCACCAGCAGCGGATCAACGTCGTGACGCCGCGCCGCGCTTGCGATCATCGCCGCGTACGGGCCGGCCGTGACGGCGGGCGCCAGGGCCTGGGCGGACGAGACGACAGGGAGGGGGTCTGTTAGCGGCTCGACCTCGTCGGGCACGACCTTGACGATCAGATTCGCCGGGCAGGTGATCTCGCCGCCGGCGCGCAGCACCAGGGTCGCCCACCCGCCTTCCAGGCGGTGGCTCTTGACCGACATCGTCCTGCCGGTTGACAGGTGGACGATTTCAGCCCGCGCCGCGGCCGGAAAGGCCGCGGCCATCAGCCCCAGCACGACGCACCGGGCGACGCGTCGTGTCATGGCTGATCAGGACACCGGTTCGACATAGGCATGGAAGACGCGGACGCCGAGTTCCCGTGGATCGCGGTTGTTGGCGCCGGGCACCAGCGCCGGCACCCAGGTCTTGTCGACCTCGAGAGTGACGTCCACCATATCGGTCGTACCCAGTTGCGCCGTCGTAATGCGGGTCTTGTGCAGGAATTCCTGGCGCGGCGTGACCGCGATGTTGTCGACCTCCGCGCCATTGACCTTCACCGCCACCCTTTGCGGCTCGGCGTACGAGCCGGGATTGTCAGCGTTAAGGTAGAACACGACGTCTTTCTTCGGATTCCGGAACGACAAGGTCGCGACCTTCTTCGACCACTGCCATTCGACGGTCGTGTTCTCGGGCGCGACCTCGGCCGGATGCCAGCCGTCCTTGAACAGCAGGAAGACGTTCTCGGAGTGCGGCAGGAGCGAAAGCGTCGCGACCTTGTACGACTTCTGCCCGGAGTCCTCCCCCGCCAGCGTCAGGCGGTGCTGGTCGCGCGTGGAATACAGACCCATCTGCACCTGGGCATCGCCGATGTACGGCACGACCGGGATGAACATCGTGCGCGTGTACTCGATCGCCTGCCCGGGCTTCCACTGGCTGGTGGGCACTGACGGATCGTGATCGTCGGTCCACATCCGCTCTTCATCGCCGTCGAGAAAATGAACAAACACCCAGTAGTCCTGGTCGAAAGCCGGCGCGTTTGCGGCGACCTGGAACTTGTAGGTGACCTGGATGGGGCTGCCAAGCGCGGCGCGGGACTTCGCGAAGCTCACCGATGCAGTGGCCACTGGCGGCCCCGGGGTCTTCGCCTCGGCCGCACGCCGCCAGCAGAGCGCTCATAACCAGCGCAAACAAGAGACGTTTTGTCAGTCGGGACATCGTGTGGAACATCACTGCGTGTGGGGAATCGCCTGCAAAGTGCAGTCGCACGGCATGATACCGCCGTTGTCGCCCCCGGGGCAATATGGTACAGTCCGGGCTCAATTGCGTCGGCCGCGACCGAGCGCGCCGCGCCCCGCGCCATGGCCGTCTCGACTGCGCCCAACCCAGCCGCCGATCGCGATCTCGCCTCCATAGCTGAGGCCCGCGCGCTCGCCCGCCGTGCAAAGGCCGCTCAGGCCGTGCTGGGAGAACTCTCACAAACCCAGATCGACGCCATCGTGGACCAGATGGCTGCCGCCGTGCGACCGCAGGCAGAAGCCCTCGCGCGGTTGGCCGTCGAAGAGACTGGCTTTGGCGTGGTCGCCGACAAGGTCCAGAAGAACCTCTTCTCGAGCGACCACGTGCACGCCTTCATCAAGCCGATGAAGACGGTCGGCGTCGTCGCGCGGTTCGAAGACAAACGGGTCATCGAGATCGCCGAGCCGTTTGGCGTCGTGGCCGCGATCGTGCCCTCGACCAACCCGACCTCGACGGCGATCTACAAGATCCTGATCGCGTTGAAGGCTCGTTGCGCGATCGTCATCAGCCCGCACCCGTCCGCCGCGCGATGCATCACGCGCGTGGCCGAGATCATGGCCGAGGCGGCCACCCGGGCTGGCGCGCCCGAAGGCGCGATCGGCTGGCTGACCACTGTGACGCTCGAAGGCACCCAGGAACTGATGAAGCAGCGCGAGGTCTCCGTGATCCTCGCCACCGGCGGCATGGGGCTCGTGCGTGCCGCCTACAGCGCGGGTAAGCCCGCCTATGGCGTCGGACCCGGCAACGCCCCGTGTTACATCGAGGCGTCCGCCGATCTCTCGAAGGCCGCCCAGGACATCCTCCTGGGCAAGAGCTTCGACAATGGCGTGCTGTGCTCGTCACCCAATTCGGTGGTCGTCGACCAGTCGGTCGCCGAGGAGGTCGCCCGGCAATTCCAGGCGCACGGCGGGCACTTCCTCTCGGCGGACGAAGCCGACCTGCTCGCCAAGGCTCTGGTCACGCCGCAGCGCCTGCCCAATACTGCCCTGGTCGGCAAGTCCGCGATCGTCATCGCGGAGAAAGTCGGCTTGCGCGTCCCGTCAGGCACCCGTGTGCTCATCGCGCGCCTCCAGGGCGTGGGCCGCGACCATCCGCTCTCGATCGAGAAACTCTGCCCGGTGCTCTCCTATTACGTCGTCAAGGACTGGCGCGAAGGCTGCGAGCGCTGCAAGGAGATCCTGCGCTACGGCGGAATGGGCCACACGATGTCCATCCACTCGCGCAACGACGCCGTGATTCTCGAGTTCGGGCTGCACAAGCCCGCCTACCGCATCTGTGTGAACACGCCGACGACGCACGGATCGATCGGGTTGACGACCGGGCTGGACCCGGCGATGACACTGGGGTGCGGGGGGTTTGGCGGCAACATCACGTCGGACAACATCTCGCCCCGCCATCTGCTGAACATCAAGCGGCTGGCGTACGAACTCCGCCCAGCCACGGTCAGCTCGTCGCCCGCCGCATCCCCTGCAGCGACGCCGCGGCCGGCGGAGATGTCAGGCATCAGCAGCGCCGCCCTGGGGGCTCGCATCGACCACTATCTGAAGGCCAGGGGGTTTGCGCCGGCCAGGGCAGCGGCTCCTCCCCCGACCACGGCTCAGTCGGGAGCGTCCAACTCATCGAACCTGCCCAAGCCCCCTGCCGAGAAGCCGGTCGCCTTCGTGTGCGAAGACGACGTGCGGCAGGCGATTCGAGCGGGTCAGACGCTGACGATTAATGACAAGACCATCGTTACGCCAGCAGCCCGCGATCTGGGCGAGGCGCAGCGGGTTTTCCGGCAAATGGGCACCACCGGGCCGACCCGGCAGTGACTTCTGCTTCTTGCTGATGATACTGGACTTACAGACTTGACTGGGTTTGAAGTCGCATGCTAGGGTAGCTCGGCCCGACCATTGCTCCCACCGGGCCGGGAAGACGAAGTTCCGGGTTTTATCAGACCGCGAGCCCCTTTGGGGCAATTACCGACGCCGTCGGCGGTCGCCCACGCGACCCTCTGTCGGACATTGGCCAGCGCCCGAAGTGCCGATACATCTTCGGGTTGAGCCATTTCAGAGCTGCGGGGCCCAATGGAGGCCCCGTGCTTGGCGATTCTGGCCTGGATCTTGCGGACATTTTCGCGGAGCGCCCTGATGCTGAAGTTTTCCTGGCTGCCGACGCTGGCGGTCGCAAGTCTCACTCTGGTGACCACCGGCTGCGGGTCGGCTGCGCGGGAGAACCGTCCCCGCGTAACGCCGCCCCCCCCGGTCGCCCAGACCCCGCCGCCTCAGCCCGCCCCGGCTCCAGACCCCGTTCAGGCCCTTATCGACGAGTCTCAGAATCACTACCTTTCAGGCCAGCGTGAGCTCGAGCTCGGCCACCTCGACCGCGCCCGCGTCGAGTTCGACCGCGCAATCGAGGTGCTGTTGACCGCGCCCGGCGGCGCGCGCACCGAGCCGCGACTCCGCGAGCAGTTCGACCGCCTGGTCGATCGCATCAGCGCCCTCGAAGTGGCGACGCTTGCCGAAGGCGATGGCTTCTCGGAGAAGCCGAGCGAGCCGGCGTCCATCGACGCGCTGTTCGATCTGGCGCCGGCGAGCGAGGAATCACCGACGGCCGCGCTCACCGCCGCCGTCGAAACCGATCTCGCGCTGACCTCGCACGACATCCCCATTCCGCTCAACGCCCGCGTGCTCAGCTACGTCGAGCTCTTTCAGGGCCGGCTGCGCGGTTTCATCCAGGAAGGACTCGACCGCGGCAGCGACTATCTGCCGATGATTCAGAGCGTCTTTCGTGCCGAGGGGCTGCCGCTCGATCTGGCCTTCGTGCCGCTGATCGAAAGCGCGTTCAAGACAAACGCATTGTCGCGAGCGAGCGCGAAAGGCGTCTGGCAGTTCATGCGCCCGACGGCCATCGAAAACGGCCTGAAGCACGATTGGTATGTCGACGAGCGGTCGGATCCGCACAAGGCCACGCGAGCCGCGGCCAAGTACCTCAAGACCCTCGGCCGCATGTTCGATGGCGACTGGCACCTGGCTCTGGCTTCGTACAACGGCGGGCCCGGCCGCGTACAACGTGCCATGAAGCGCTACGGCCGCGACGACTTCTGGACGTTGTCGGCCAATCCTCGCTGGCTGCCGCGCGAGACCCGCGAGTACGTGCCGATGATTCTGGCCGCGGTCATCATCGCGCGGAATCCCGCGCAATACGGCTTCACGCTTCCCGAGCCGACCCCGTCGGCTGCAGCCGAGAAAGTCACCGTGTCAGGCCCTCTCGACCTGCGTCGGGTTGCGGAGTGGACCTCCACGCCTGTTGACGCCATCCAGCAGCTCAATCCCGAGCTGCGTCGATGGACAACGCCCGTGCGGGCGCAGGCCTACGAGCTGACGGTGCCACCGGGCAGCGCCGACGTTCTGCGCGCGCGGCTGGAAGAGTCCGACGCAGCCGAACGCGGCGCCCTCAACTGGCACACCGTGCGGCCAGGCGAGAGCATCGCGACAATCGCCCGCAAACTGCGCGTCAACCGAGCGGACCTCGCCGAGGCAAATTACATTTCGGTGCGCTCGCGCGTTCGCCCCGGCCAGAAGCTCGTCATCCCGCGTGCGCCCGCCGTCCTGATGGCGGCCCAGCCCGATCGCCCGACGCCCGTGGCAGAGGCTCGTCCGGATGTGGAACGCGCCACGATGGCCAGGGGAACGCCTCGCGCCGAATCGTCGAGCCGCAGCCGCCAGGTGTATCGCGTCAAGCGCGGCGACACGCTGTCGTCGATTGCGCGCCTGTTCGAGACCAGCGTCTCGGCGATCAAGCAATGGAACCGGCTGCGGTCGAACCGCATCAACCCCGGTCAACGGCTCACCGTCTACACCGCCGCCGAACGATAGTCCCGTCGCAGTTTCTGCCTTTCCAGCCGTGACGCGCGTCGCAGTTCCTGCGAGCGGAGTTGGTCTCCGGCTGCCCGTCGCACAAGATCTGCCCGGAAACCCTCCCCCGTCCTGGGTGTCCCGAGGCTTGCAGGCCAGCCACTCCAGCCATGCTGGCCTCTCTGCGATCGGCGGCGCTGTTCGGCCTCGACGCGATACCCGTCGACGTTGAAGTCGACGTGACGTTCGGGCTGCCCGCTCTTGTGCTCGTCGGCCTGCCGGACGCCAGCGTCCGTGAGAGCCGGGACCGCGTGCGGTCGGCCATCCGGAATTCGGGTTTCGAGTTCCCGCTCAAGCGCGTCACGGTCAACCTCGCGCCCGCCGACGTCCGCAAGGCCGGCACGGCATTCGACCTCCCGATCGCGCTCGGCGTCCTGGCCGCGACCGGCGTCGTGACGACGCCGACGATCGCTGACACGCTCATCGTCGGCGAGCTGTCGCTCGATGGCTCGATGCTGCCCACGCGAGGCGCGCTGTCGGTCGCGGCCCTTGCGCGGCATCGAGGCTTCACGCGCCTCGTGCTGCCGGCGGCCAACGCGGCCGAGGCCGAAATGGTCGCGGGCCTCACGCTGCTCCCCGCCGACTCGTTAAGCGAAGCCGTGGAGGTGCTGAACGATCCCACGCGCGCGCGCCCGCGAGCGCGGCAGCCGCCGCCACCGGCCGCCCCGGAAGAACCCGACCTGTGCGAGGTCCATGGCCAGCACCTGGCACGACGGGCGCTCGAGATTGCCGCGGCCGGCGGCCACAACCTGCTGATGGTCGGCCCGCCCGGTGCGGGCAAGACGATGCTGGCGCGGCGCCTGCCGGGCCTGCTGCCGCCGCTGGCTTTCGACGAGGCGCTTGAAGTGACGACGGTGCACTCGGTGGCGGGGTTGCTCCCGGCCAACGGGGGGCTGATGACGCACCGGCCTTTCCGGGCGCCGCATCACACGATCTCCGACACGGCCCTGGTGGGCGGCGGAAGCCTGCCTCGGCCTGGAGAGATCAGCCTCGCGCATCACGGCGTGCTCTTCCTCGACGAGGCCCCGGAATTCAACCGTCGCGCGCTCGAGGTACTGCGCCAACCGCTCGAGCACGGCACCATCGTCGTGGCGCGCGCGGCGCGGACGGCGGTCTTCCCGGCGCGGTTCGCGCTCGTGGCGGCCATGAATCCGTGCCCGTGCGGGTTCTTCGGCGATCCTCGCAGGGCCTGTACCTGCACGCCGCCACAGGTGCAGCGCTATGCCGGACGACTGTCGGGGCCGTTGCGCGACCGGATCGATCTCGTGGTGCCGTTGTCGGCGCTGCCCGCGGCGACGCTCCACGCGGCCGAGCCCGGCGAAAGTTCCGTGCAGGTCCGGGCCCGGGTCCTCGCGGCCAGAACCCTGCAACTGGCTCGCGACGGCACCCGCCTCAACGCGCAACTGGAGGGCCGCTACCTGCTGCGAGAGGGGCGCGTCCGCGCCAGCGCCCGCATCGCGCTGCTGCACGCCGTCGAACGACTGGGCCTTTCCGCTCGGGCGTACTATCGCGTGCTGCGTGTCGCGCGGACCATTGCGGACCTTGCTGGCGAGCCCACCATCGACGTGCCCCATGTCGCCGAGGCCCTCCAGTTCAGGAGTGAGATACCCTCGTGAACTGTGCGCTTCTTCGCCTTATCTTCACTCACTACCGTCCCGGGGAGTTCCGGTCGACAGATTCTGTGTGGTAGAGTCGGAGTTCCGCGTGACACGTTCCCGTCGCTTTACGATCGTGGTTGCCGACCGTCGCACTGGCGCGTACCGCCGGTTCGGCGTACGGCCGGTTCCCGCACTTGCCGCGGTGGCGTTGTTGTTCCTGCTTCCGGTCCTGATCGGCATGGGGCTGAAGTGGAGCGCGCGAGCCGAGATCAGCTCTCTGCAATCGACGGCGCAGCGGCTGGACCTCGAAAATCGTAACTTCCGCGCGGCGACCGGCGAGCTGGCGACCCAGCTCCAGTCCCTGCAGGCCGTGGTCGGCGAGCTGGGCGCCAAAGCTTCAGTCGACAGCGACACTGCGCGTGCCATGGATCGGCTCCCCGCCGTGGTGAAGTCGCGTGCGGCCGGTGGCCCGATTGTGAGTCTGCCGTCGTCGCGCTCGTTGTTCTCGCCGCGCGTCGGCGGGTCGCCGGAGGACACCTTCGGCGTGCTGCGCGACCTGCTCTACACCCTCGAGAACCGCCTGCAGATCGTGCAGCCCGGCCTGGAGCGGCGCCAGGCGCTCGCGGCTGCGACCCCGTCGATCTGGCCCGCACGCGGCTGGATGAACGACGGCTACGGCAGCCGGCGCGACCCGTTCAACGGCAGCGCGGACTATCATCCCGGGCTCGACATCTCGGCGGATCGTGGCGACCCGGTCGTCGCGACGGCCAACGGCACCGTCAGCAGCGCCCAGCGGTCGGGCGCCTACGGCAACATGGTCGTGATCGACCACGGGTTCGGCATTTCCACCCGCTACGCGCACCTAGACAGCTTCCGTGTCAAGTCGGGCTACGCCGTTCGCCGGGGCGATGTCATCGGCTTTGCGGGCTCGACGGGACGCTCGACCGGCAGCCACCTGCACTACGAAGTCCTCGTCTACGGGCGGCACCTCAACCCCCTGCAGTTCCTGCTGAATCGCGCGCGGCCGTGAGCCGGAGCGCCGTGGCCGGCGCGTCCTCAGTTTGACCGCTCCTCCCAGCGGCGGGTACAATCGTCGGATACCCGCGTAGTTACGGTCCTTTTCATCTGTCCATGCTCGGTACTCTCTTAGCCAAGGTCTTCGGCACGCAGAACGAGCGTGAGCTGAAGAAGATCCGCCCGCTTGTCGAGGCCATCAACGCCGTCGACGGGTCGGTTTCGAGCCTCACGGACAGCCAACTCCGGGAGAAGACCGCCGAGTTCCGTCAGCGGCTCGCCGGCGGCGCCACGCTCGACGACCTGCTGCCCGAGGCGTTTGCCGTCGTACGCGAGGCCGGCCGCCGTGTGCTCAACATGCGGCACTTCGACGTGCAGCTCATCGGCGGTTACGTGCTCCACACCGGGCGCATCGCCGAGATGAAGACGGGCGAAGGCAAGACGCTGGTCGCGACGCTGCCGGCCTACCTGAACGCGCTGGCCGGCCAGGGCGTTCACGTGGTCACGGTCAACGACTACCTGGCGCGACGCGACTCCGAGTGGATGGGCAAGATCTTCCGCTTCCTCGGCATGACGGTCGGCGTGATCCAGCACGATCTCAACGACCAGGAACGCCAGGTCGCCTACGGCTGCGACATCACGTACGGGACCAACAACGAGTTCGGCTTCGACTACCTGCGCGACAACATGAAGTTCGACCTCGCGCACTTCGTCCAGCGCGGGCACCATTTCGCGATCGTGGACGAGGTCGACAGCATCCTCATCGACGAGGCCCGGACGCCGCTCATCATCTCGGGACCCGCCGAGGAGTCCACCGACCTGTACTACGAGGTGGACCGCATCATCCCGAAGCTCAAGCCGGGCGCGGTGACGCGGGGCGACACCAAGGGCGAGGACCGCGATCGGCTCGAAGCCACCGGCGACTTCATCAAGGACGAGAAGCACAAGACCGTCACGCTCACCGAAAGCGGGATGGCCAAGGCCGAGGAAATGCTCGCGCACCGGCTGCAGCCGGGCGGGCTGTACGACCCGGCCAACATGCCGCTGCTCCACCACGTCAATCAAGCGCTTCGTGCCCACACGCTCTACCGCCTCGACGTGGATTACATGATCAAGGACGGCCAGGTCGTCATCGTCGACGAGTTCACTGGCCGATTGATGCCTGGGCGGCGGTGGAGCGACGGGCTGCACCAGGCGGTCGAAGCGAAAGAGCAGGTCAAGATCGAGCGCGAGAACCAGACGCTCGCGACCATCACCTTCCAGAACTACTTCCGCAAGTACAAGAAGCTCGCCGGCATGACCGGCACGGCCGACACCGAGGCCGAAGAGTTCGCCAAGATCTACAAGCTCGACGTGATGGTCATCCCGACCAACCGCGAGTTGCTCCGCGTCGAGGAGCCCGACACGGTCTACCGCACCGAGCGCGAGAAATACGACGCGATCGTCACCGACATCATCGAGAAGCAGTCCGGCGGCCGGCCGACGCTGGTGGGCACGGTTTCGATCGAGAAGTCGGAGCGGCTGTCCAGCCTGCTCAAGAAACGCGGCGTGAAGCACGTCGTCCTCAACGCGAAGTACCACGCGCAGGAAGCCGAAATCGTCGCGCAGGCCGGCCGGCGCGAGACCGTGACCATTGCCACCAACATGGCGGGCCGCGGCACCGACATCCTGCTGGGCGGCAACCCCGAGTTCATGGCGCGCCAGCAGGCGCTCTCCGAGGAGGTCGCCGAGCGGCTGCCGAAGGAGCAGGCGCGCTTCGTCGACGACGAGGAGTTCGTCTACTTCTTCCACCTCGACAGCTTCTACCGCGTGCCGCGCCCCGACTGGGATCGCATCTTCAGTCACTTCAAGGCGCAGTGCGACGAGGACCACAACGAGGTCGTCCGGCTGAGCGGCCTGCACATCATCGCCACCGAGCGGCACGAGGCGCGGCGCATCGACAACCAGCTGCGCGGCCGCGCCGGCCGTCAGGGCGACCCGGGTTCTTCACGCTTCTACCTGTCGCTCGAGGACGACCTGATGCGGATCTTCGGGTCCGACCGCATCGCGGGCCTGATGCAGCGCCTGGGGATGGAAGAGGGCGTCCCCATCGAACACGGCATGGTGACGCGCGCCATCGAGCGGGCGCAAAAGCAGGTGGAGGCGCAGAACTTCTCCGTCCGCAAGCACCTGCTCGAGTACGACGACGTCATGAACAAGCAGCGCGAGAACATCTACACGCTGCGCCGTTCGCTGCTCGAAGACAAGATTCAGCTCGATGAAGACGAGGAGACCGCCGACGCGCACGGGTACCTGATGGCGCTCGCCGGCGACGTTCTGGATGACATCGTCGAGCGCTTCGCCGGTGCCGGCATGGACGTCGAGGAGTGGGACCTGCCGGCGCTGCAGCAGGAGATCGTCCGGGTTTACGGCTTCGAGGCCGATGACCTCATCGGCATCGAGTTCGACAAGCTGAGCACCGCAGAGATTCGCGACGCGCTCTGGGCCCGCATCGAGAAGGCGCACGCGGACAAGGAAGCGCTGCTCGGCGGCGAGTTCATGCGCCGCGTCGAACGCGACATCATGCTGCAGATCGTGGACCAGCAGTGGAAGGACCACCTCTACAGCCTCGATCATCTGAAGGAGGGCATCGGCCTGCGCGGATACGGGCAGCGCGATCCGCTGGTCGAATACAAGCGCGAGAGCTTTGCGCTGTTCCAGGACATGAAGGCACGGATTGAGGATGACATCGTCCGGCACCTCTGGCACCTGCGCGCGATGCCCAGCGAGGACGGCGCGCCGCCGGCGCCGGTCCGGCGCCCCGCGCCACGCCGCGGCCCACCGCTCATCCTCAACGACCCCAGCGCGATCCCGTCGATGTTTGGCGGCGGTGCCCCGGCGGCGGTGGCCGAGCCGGCCAACCCGTTTGCGCCAAAGCCGGCGCGGGTGGGCGGCGACGACGCGGTCGTGAGGACCCAGCGCCGGGACGAGCCCAAGGTCGGCCGCAACGACCCGTGCCCGTGCGGGAGCGGAAAGAAGTACAAGAAATGCCACGGAGTCGGCGCGTGACCGGCAGGCCGCGCGGCTGCATGCCGTCTCCAACGTTGTTCCCCGTCAAGGCCGACCCGTGTCGGCCTTTGTCATACTGATGCCGCGACGGACACCCGCTATGGACCTGAAGACCGCGCCCTCCGCCCTCGACCTCAGCACCGCCATCGTCACCGCGCTCACCTTCGACGATGTGCTGCTGATTCCGCAGCATTCGCAGGTCGTGCCCACCCAGGTGGAGGTCACGACGAAGTTCACGCGGAACATCCCGCTGAACGTCCCGCTGGCCAGCGCGGCAATGGACACGGTGACCGAATCGCTGCTGGCGATCGCGATGGCGCAGCATGGCGGCATCGGCGTCATCCACAAGAACCTGTCGGTCGAGGAACAGGCCACCGAAGTGGACCGCGTGAAACGCTCCGAGAGCGGGATGATCGTCAACCCGATCACGCTGGCTCCCGAAAACCGGATCTTCGAGGCCCAGGAGCTGATGACGAAGTACCGGATCTCCGGTGTACCCATTACCGAGGGCGGCCGCAAGGAAGGCCGGCTGCTCGGCATCCTCACCAATCGCGACCTGCGCTTCGAGGTCAACGTGACCCGGCCGATCTCGGAGGTGATGACGAAGGACCCGCTGT
This sequence comes from Vicinamibacteria bacterium, assembly GCA_963806705.1. Classification (GTDB taxonomy): domain Bacteria; phylum Acidobacteriota; class Vicinamibacteria; order Vicinamibacterales; family JAENWD01; genus JAENWD01. Next base: position 384,776 of record CAWDZE010000011.1, on the reverse strand, counting down.
TCACCGTGCCAGTGGGCACCACGCTCGAGGACGCCCGGGAGATCCTGCACCAGCACAAGGTCGAAAAGCTCCTCGTCGTCGATCAGGACTTCCGCCTGAAGGGCCTCATCACCGTCAAGGACATCCAGAAGATGGTGAAGTACCCGGCTGCGTCAAAAGATGCGCTGGGGCGCCTGCGCTGCGCGGCCGCGGTCGGCGTGGGCAAGGACGCGATGGAGCGGGCTGAAGCGCTGGTGGCCGCGCACGTCGATGCGCTCGTCATCGACACCGCGCACGGCCATTCGCAGAACGTCCTCGACATGGTCAAGCGCATCCGGCGCCAGTTCAAGGACGTGGACGTGGTGGCCGGCAACGTCGCAACGGCCGAAGCTACCGAGGCGCTGATCGGCCTGGGCGTGGACGCGGTGAAAGTCGGCATCGGCGCGGGCTCGATCTGCACGACGCGGATCATCGCCGGAGTCGGCGTGCCGATGATCACCGCCATCATGGAGTGCGCGCAGGCGGCGGCCCGCCACGGCATTCCGGTCATCGCGGATGGAGGCATCCGCTTTTCCGGCGACATCACCAAGGCCATCGCGGTGGGAGCGGCGACCACGATGATCGGCAACCTGTTTGCCGGCACCGACGAGAGCCCGGGCGAGATGATCATCTACCAGGGGCGGCAGTTCAAGGAGTACCGCGGCATGGGATCCATCGGCGCCATGCGCCGTGGCAGCCGCGACCGCTACTTCCAGGACGAGTTCGATCTCAGCGCCGGCGGCGTCGACAAGCTGGTGCCCGAGGGCATCGAGGGCCGCGTGCAGCACAAAGGCTCGGTCGCGGCGATGATCCATCAACTGGTGGGCGGCCTTCGTGCCGGCATGGGCTACTGCGGCGCGGCGACCATCCCTGCCCTGCAGCGCGGCGCGCGACTGGTGCGCATCACGCCGGCGGGCGCTCGCGAGAGCCACGTCCACGACGTGACGATTACGAAGGAAGCGCCGAACTATCGATCGGAATAACAACCAGGTTCACGGGTTCACGGGTTCTACAGGTTCACGGTTCACAGTTCACAGGTTCGCGGGTTCACTGGTTCGCCCTATTCCCAGATGACCGCACAGACGACGGTCGCGGCGAGCGAGGACGAAACCATCGCCGCCGGACGCGCCCTGGCGGCACGCCTTGCGCCGGGGACAACCGTGCTGCTCTACGGCGATCTCGGCGCGGGCAAGACCGCCTTCGTGCGGGGTCTTGCCGAAGGCCTCGGCATCGAGCCGGACGAGGTCAGCTCCCCCACCTTTACGATCGTGCAGGAATACCGTGGGCCGCGGCTTACGCTGCAGCACGTGGACCTCTATCGTCTCTCGCCCGCCGAAGTGCGCGACCTCGCGCTCGACGATCTCCTGGACGAGACGACGATCATGGCAATCGAGTGGGCCGAACGGCTGCCGCGCGAGCCGCCACAGCCGGCGATTCGCGTCGCCCTGGCGCATCAACCCGCTGGCCGTCACATCACCATCGAGGGCTGACGCGCAGAAATGCGATGAGAGCGGCCAGTGAAGCCCACCGCGGCCATCTGGCCCTACGAGGGGCGTTCCACTTTCCGCTTGGCTGTCAGTTCGAGAATCGCGTCCCCGATGTGCGCGACCAGGTCGCTTGGCATCAGTGCGACTTCGCCCTCGGCTGACTCGGCCAGGTCGCCGGCCATTCCGTGCAGATAGACCGCCAGCCGACACGCTGCCTCGGCATCGAGCAGTTGGCCCAGCCAGGCCGCGATCATGCCCGTGAGCACGTCGCCCATGCCGCCGGTCGCCATGCCGGGATTGCCGGTCGGGTTCACGAAGACGTGGCCCTCGGGCGTGGCCACCACCGAGCGATGGCCCTTCAGCACGACATAGAGCTGGTGCGACTCGGCGAAGTTCTGCGCGAGTTCCACTCGATTGGCCTGCACATCGGCGCTGGTGATGCCCATCAGCCGCGCGAGCTCGCCCGGGTGCGGCGTGATGATGACATCGCGGCCCTCGGGCCCGACCAGTTGGTCCGGCTCACCGACAAACGCGTTGAGCGCATCGGCATCGAGCACCAGCGGCACACCGGCTCTCTCGAGCAGCCCGTGCACGAACGCAACGGTCCCGCGCCCTGTACCCAATCCCGGGCCGGCCGCTATTACGTCGGCAGGGTGCGCCAGCACGTGCTCAAGGGCATCGGGCGCGATGCCGTCGGGGCTCTCGTCAAGCCCGACGGTCATGTATTCCGGCGCCATCGCGGCGAGCACCGGCTGGCACGCACGCGGCGTGGCGATGGTGACCAGCCCCGCACCCGACTTGAGGGCGCCCAGCGACGCCAGATGGGCCGCGCCGGTCTTGCCCGGCGAGCCGGCGACTATCAGCACGTGCCCGTAATCGCCCTTGTGCGAGTCGGCCGGGCGCGGTTCGATGAGCGCGCGCATCGGCTCGCGCGTCAGCAGCTCGATGTGCGGGCCCTCGACTGCCTCGATGGCCGCGTCGGGAATCCCGATGTCGGCGATGACGACGTCGCCGCAGTGAGCCTCGCCTGGCGGCAGCACAAGGGGCAACTTCGGCGCACCCAAGGTCACCGTGAGGGTGGCGTCGATGCACGGACCGATGGGATCGGGCGTATCGGCGGACAGGCCCGACGGCAGGTCCACCGCCACCACCGGCAGGTCGCTGGCGTTGATGTCGGCGAGAATCGTCTCGTAGAGCCCGGTGAGCGGCGTGCGGAGTCCCGTGCCAAACAGCGCGTCCACCAGCAGGTCGCCACTGCGGATGTCGGGAAACTGGAGCTCCCAGACGGCTGCATCGGTGATTTCGATCACCGTGTGGCCAAGTCGCACCAGAACGTCGAGATTGGCCCTGGCGTCGCCCTTGACCTCGTCGGTGGCGCCGACGAGAAAGACGGACACGTCGACGCCGCGCTGCGCCAGTGTCCGCGCGACGACGAACCCATCGCCTCCGTTGTTTCCGCGGCCGCAGAGCACCACGATCTTGCGCAGCGCGAGGTCGGAGAACATCGCCTCCATCGCCGCCACCACCTGCCGGCCGGCGTTCTCCATGAGGACGATGGAGGCGATGCCGATGTCGCCGGTGCAGCGGCGGTCGGCCTCGCGCATCTGGGCGCTATTGAGAATGCGCATGCAGTCGTTGATCTCGCCTTCGGCGCGAGTCTAGCACTAGTCCCGCCACCTCGCGGGCTCGCCGTGCCCCGCCGCATACGCTAGGATCGAGCACCATGCCAGGTGCGGTCTATGTCAACGGACGGCTTTCAGGCGAGGCCGACGCGGTTGTGCCCGTCTTCGATCACGGGTTCCTCTACGGCGAAGGGGTCTATGAGGTCTGCCGGACGTACCGCGGCCGCGTGCGGCTGATCGCGCGGCACCTCTCGCGGTTGCGCGCCTCGGCCGCCCTCATCGCGCTGTCCGTGCCATTTGACGACGCGGCGCTGGGCGCCCGGATCGACGAGACGCTCGCGGCCGCGGCGCTGACGCCGTGGCGCGACGGCATGCCGGACGCCTACGTGCGCCTGCTGCTCACGCGCGGGGTCGGCGAGCTCAGTTACGATCCGCGCGCCTGCCCGACGCCGTCGCTGGTCATCATCGCTCGCCCGCACAACCCGCCGCCGCCGCACGTGTACGACACCGGCGTGCAGGTGGCGCTCGTCGACGTCGAGCGCAATCGGCGCGAAGCACTGAATCCGCAGATCAAGTCGAACAACCTGCTGAACAACGCCCTGGCGATGCAGCAGGCATTGGCGCGGGGTGCGTTCGAGGCCGTGATGCGCAACCACGAGGGCCACCTGGCCGAGTGCAGCCAATCGAACCTCTTTGTGGTGAGCCGCGGTGTCGTCCGCACACCGCCAGTTGGCCAGGGCCTGCTGCCGGGCATCACGCGCGCGTTCGTGCTGGAGCTGTGCGCCGACCTCGGCATCGCCTCGGAGCAGTCGGTTCTCGACCAGACCGACCTGCTGGCTGCCGACGAGTCCTTCCTCACCAGCACCACGCGCGAGATCGTGCCGATCGTTGGCGTCGACGGCCGCGACGTCGGCAGTGGACGTCCTGGTGCGGTCACCCGGCGGCTCCTCGAGGCCTTTCGCCAGCGCGTTGCCACGGCTGTGTGACGCAATCGATACAGATCCCTTGACCCGACTGGCGGCTGCTGTCACCCTGTCGGCGCGATCGCGCTTCACAGGGGGCGGGTGATGTCACACCGGAACGTTCAGCGGGCTTTGCTGGGTGCGTCAACGGCGATAGCGGTTCTCATCTCCACCGGCCATCCCTTGGGCAGGGTCCGGGAGGCGGCCAATACCGAACCGAAGCGCTCGCTGCTCAGCGGCGCAGCGTCCATCGCACTGGTTGCCGATCGCCTGCAGAGTCGTCAAACCAGGCGCGCCGGAACCACAGACGCTTCACGGCCCGATATCGTTCCTGGCGTGCTCGTTGTCAAATTTGCGGAGGGCCTGTCGGAGCGACAGGTGGCGCGCACAATCTCGACGGCAGGTGGCATCAGCGGTCGAACCCTCCCCTACGCTGACTTCACCGTCGTCACCCTCGCCGACGGCATCGATGTCGCGGAGGCGGCGGCGCGCGCGGCCGCCGACTCCGGCGTGGTCTACGCGGAACCGCTGGTGCGCCGTTATGCGAGCTACCGCCCGAACGACCCCTTGTACCAGTTTCAATGGAACCTGCACCAGCTCGATCTCGAGCGTGCCTGGGACATCAACACGGGGGCCAGCAACGCCGTCATCGTCGCAGTTATCGACAGCGGGGTCGCGTACCTCAATGAGGGCGCCTTCGCCCAGGCTCCAGACCTTGCCGGAACGCGGTTCGTGCCGGGCTACGACTTCATCTGGGACGATGACGACACCGGTCGACCTCAACGGACACGGGACGCACGTCACCGGCACGATCGCACAGACGACCAACAATGCCACGGGCACTGCCGGCTTCGCCTTCAACGTCAGCATCATGCCCATCAAGGCGATCAGCGACGACTGGGACTTCATTCTCGGGTCTCCGAACGTCGGCACGTCGGCCACCGTCGCCCAGGCCATCCGGTTTGCGGCAGACCACGGCGCGAAAGTGATCAACCTGAGCGTCGGCGGCTTCGACACCAGCACCGCGGAGCGCGATGCCGTAGTCTACGCCGTCGGCAAGGGCGCGGTCGTGGTCGCGGCGGCGGGCAATGACGGCGAGGAGGGCAACCGGCCGTCGTACCCGGCCCAGTATGCAATGGATATCGAAGGGGCCATCGCCGTCGGCGCGGTCGACTTCGCCCAACGCAGGCCCCCGTACTCCAACGTGAACGACTACCTCGAGATTGCGGCTCCCGGCGGCAACGTGGAGGCCGACCTCAACGGGGACGGTTTTGGCGACGGCGTGCTGCAGCAGACGCTCGACTTCGAGGCCGTCGCGGAAGGCCGGTTCAACGAGTTCGGCTACTTCTTTCTCAACGGGACGTCGATGGCCTCGCCTCATGTCGCCAGCATGGCCGCCCTGCTGATCGACCAGGGCATCACCGATCCGAAGGCGGTTGAGGCCGCGCTCAAGGCCTTCGCGACCGACCTGGGACCTTCGGGCCGCGACAGCGAGTACGGGTACGGCCTCATCAATCCCCGCGCGACGCTGCGCGGACTTGGGCTTGCACGATGATCCGCCGCAACGCCAGTCATCGCGCTCTTGTCGTTGGCGCCATTGTCCTTGGCGGCGTGCTCGCCGGCCCATCGGCGGTCAAAGCGCAGACGCCTGACCAACCCTCGGTAACGGCCGCTCAAGCCGCCGCCACGACCGTCGTGAGGACCACGCGCGATCGCGTGCTGGTCTGGGCGCGCGACCCGAGCCGCATCATCGCCACCTTGCCCGAGGGCCTTGCGCTCGACGCGGTGGCGCGCGACGCACAGTGGATCGAAGTCCGGCTGCCAGAGACGGTCGCCGGCCCGGGAGACCAGCGCGGCTTCGTGTTTGAAGGCCACGTCGCCTTCGTCAGTGGACCCGCGCTATCGACGCTCCCGGTGCATTCACAAGCGGCGGCGCAGGAGGCCGGCGCGACTGCCCCTCAACCCCGTCCGACGCCACGCTTCGGCATCCGTGGCTACGGCGAAGGGGCGTACACCTGGTTCACGGCAGCCGACAGCTTCAAGGCCATCCTCGATAGGTCGGGCGGCCTGTTCTATGGAGGCGGGGCGCAGGTCTACTTCGGCCCGATTTACGTGGATGTCGGCGTGTCCCGGTTCGAGAAGACCGGCGAGCGGGCGTTCGTCTTCGAGGGCGACGTGGTTCGCGTAGGCATTCCCGATCGCATCACGATGACGCCGCTGGTCGTCACCGCCGGCTACCGGTTTCCAGCCAAGGCCCGCAGCGTCCCCTACCTGGGCGGCGGGGTCGGCTCGCTCAAGTTCGAGGAAACATCGGACTTCGCCGATCCGGACGAGAACGTCAGTGAGCGTTTCACGAGCTATCACGCCGTGGGCGGCGTCGAGTATGCTGCCACGCGCTGGCTGTTCGTATCCGGTGAAGTGCGATATGCGTCGGTACCCGACGCGCTGGGCGCCCCCGGGATCGCCGCCGATTTCGACGAGTCGGACCTCGGCGGCTTCTCAGTGGCGGTGAAGGTGCTAGTGGGCCGGTAGCGCTATCCGGTGGTCGAGTACTCCTCTAGCGGCGGGCACACACAGAAGAGGTTGCGGTCGCCGTAAGGGTTATCAATCCGGCCAACGGCGGGCCAGACTTTGCTGGCCTGCACCCACGGCAGCGGAAACGCCGCCTGGCGACGCGAGTACGGGTGGCTCCACTCGTCGTCGGTCACCGCGGCAGCGGTGTGCGGCGCGTTCTTGAGAACGTTGTCCTTCCGGTCGGCCTTGCCGCTCACCACGTCGGCGATCTCGCCACGGATTGCGATCATCGCGTCGCAAAAGCGGTCGAGCTCAGCCTTCGGTTCGCTCTCGGTCGGCTCGATCATCAGCGTGCCCGGCACGGGAAACGAAACGGTCGGCGCGTGGAAGCCGTAGTCCATCAGCCGCTTGGCCACGTCGATTTCCTCGACACCGCCGGCCCTGTAGGCCCGCAGATCGAAGATCATCTCGTGCGCGACGCGCCCGCGCGCGTTGGTGTACAGCACGTCGTAGTGTCCCTCGAGGCGCGACTTGATGTAGTTGGCGTTGAGGATCGCCACACGCGTGGAGTTGGTCATGCCCTCGGCGCCCAGCATCCGGATGTAGCCGTAGGAGATGAGCAGGATGCTCGCGCTGCCCCAGGGCGCGGCGGCAACCGGCGCAATGGCGTGCTCGCCTCCAACGCTGGTCAGCGGGTGGCCCGGCAGGAATGCCGCCAGGTGGGCCGCCACACCGATAGGCCCCATGCCGGGGCCGCCGCCGCCGTGCGGAATCGCAAACGTCTTGTGCAGGTTGAGGTGGCACACATCGGCGCCGATCGAAGCGGGGCTGGTCAGCCCCACCTGGGCGTTCATGTTCGCGCCGTCCATGTAGACCTGTCCGCCGTGGTCGTGCACGATGGCGCAAATTTCCCGGATCGTCTCTTCATAGACGCCGTGCGTCGACGGATACGTCACCATCAGCGCCGCCAGGTCGTCGCGATGGGCTTCGGCCTTGGCTCGGAGATCCGCGACGTCCACGTACCCGCGCGGGTCGGTGGCGACGACGACCACGTGCATTCCGGCCATCACGGCGCTGGCCGGATTGGTGCCGTGCGCCGAACTTGGGATGAGCACCACCGTGCGGTGCGCCTCGCCACGACTCTGATGCCAGGCCCGAATGACGAGCAAACCGGCCAACTCGCCCTGCGCGCCTGAATTGGGCTGCAGCGACACGGCGGCAAATCCGGTGGCCTCGCACAACGCACGCTCGAGCTCGGCAAAGATCTGCGCGTAGCCGGCCGCCTGATCGGCCGGCGCAAACGGATGCAGCCGCGAGAACTCGGGCCAGCTCACCGGCAGCATCTCGGCAGCCGCATTGAGCTTCATCGTGCAGGAGCCCAGCGGAATCATCGACTCGCCCAGCCCGATGTCCTTTCGCTCGAGGCTGCGGATGTAGCGCATCATCTCTGTCTCCGAGTGATGCGCGTTGAAGACGGGGTGCGTGAGGTACGGGGTCCGGCGGGCCAGCGCCGGCGGATAGGCAGGCGCGTCGGCGTCTACCAGCGGCACCGGCGCGACACCAGCAGCGGCCGCGAACACCTCGACCAGCGTCGACAGATCCTCGGCGCTGACCGTCTCGTCGAGCGCGATGACGAGGTTGTCGGCGTCCATCACTCGAAGGTTGATGCCGGCCTCCGTCGCCGCCGCCGCGATCGCCGCGGCGCGACCGGGGGTCGCCACGTGGAGCGTGTCGAAGAACTGTTGGTTGCGCTGACGGTAGCCCAGCGTCTCGAGCGCGGTGCCGAGCGCGTACGCCAGCGCCCTGACACGGGTGGCAATGGCGCGCAATCCGTCGGGGCCATGGAAGACCGCGTACATCGCCGCCATGTTGGCGAGCAGCGCCTGCGCGGTGCAGATGTTCGATGTCGCCTTCTCGCGTCGGATGTGCTGCTCGCGGGTCTGCAGAGCCATCCGGTACGCCGACCGGCCGCTGCTGTCCACCGATACGCCGATGATGCGCCCGGGCACCTGCCGGACGTACGCGTCCCTGGTCGCAAAAAACGCCGCGTGCGGTCCGCCATATCCCAGCGGCACGCCAAACCGCTGCGAATTGCCGACAACGACGTCGGCGCCGAACTCGCCGGGAGGCGTCAGCAGCGTCAAGGACAGCAGATCGGTTGCCACGGTCACGAGCACGCCGGCCTCGTGCGCCCGCGCGATGAGACCAGAGAGCTCGTCGACCCGCCCGCACTCGTCCGGGTACTGAACCAGCAGCCCGAACACGTCCTCGCCAAAGGTCACCGCCGCCGGTTCCACCTCGCGCACCGTCAGGCCGAGCGGCTCGGCGCGTGACCGCAGCACCGCCCGTGTCTGTGGCCACGTACGCGAGGACACCAGGAAGGTGTTGCGAACCGCCGCGCGCTTCGGCTGCATCCGATGCACCAGCGTCATCGCTTCAGCCGCGGCGGTCGGCTCGTCGAGCAAGGACGCATTGGCCACGTCCATGCCCGTGAGGTCCCTCACCATGGTCTGGAAGTTGAGCAGCGATTCCAGCCGGCCCTGAGCGATTTCGGCCTGGTAGGGCGTGTAGGGGGTGTACCAACCGGGGTTCTCGAAGACGTTGCGCAGGATGACCGGCGGGGTGATCGTGTCGGCGTAGCCGAGCCCGATGAGCGACCGGCAGACACGATTCCGCGCCGCCGTGGCTCGCAACTGCCGGAGGTAGTCGTACTCGGTTAGCGCAGGCGGCAACGACAGAGGCCGGTCGAGCCGGATAGCTGGCGGCACGACCTCGTCGATCAAGGCATCGAATGACGGGGCCTTGATGACAGCCAACATCTCTGCAACCTCGGCGGGGCCGGGCCCGAGGTGGCGGTACTCGAAACGATCGGGATGTTCAAAGCTCATCGGTGATAACGGGCGGAAGCTATTTGACCAGGTCGATGTAGGCGGCAGCAGAGAGCAACTCGTCGGCCTGTCCGGGCGACGCCAATCGGATAGCGACCATCCAGGCACCGTGCGGGTCGGTGTTCACTTGTTCAGGCCTGTCCTTCAGCCCGTCGTTGACCGCGACGACCTCGCCAGACACCGGAGCAAAGAGCTCCGAGACGGCCTTGACCGATTCGATCGTCCCGAAGGCCTGTCCTTGCGTCACCACGGTGCCGACGTCAGGCAGCTCGACATAGACGACATCGCCCAGCTGCTTCTGTGCGAAGTCCGTGATCCCGACTCGCCCGACCCCATCCTCGATCGCAATCCACTCGTGGTCCTTCGTGTACTTGAGGGTCTCGGGATACATGCGTTACTTTCTCGGCCGCTTGTAGAACGGCAGCGGCACAAGGCGCGCAGGCACGCGCCGGTTACGGATGTCGATGGCGACCTCGGCGTCGTTGGCCGTCGAGGAGGGCACGTATGCCATGCCAATCGCCTTTTTGAGAAACGGCGTCTGCGTGCCGCTGGTGACCACGCCCACCGGTTCGCCCTCGACGAGGACGGGATAGCCGTGCCGGGCGATGGCGCGGTCGAGCACCTCGAAACCGACCAGCCGGCGCGGGACTCCGGCGGCCTTCTGCGCGGCCAGGGCGTCGCGGCCGATGAAGTCGCCTTTGCTCCAGGACACGACCCACTCGAGATCGGCCTCGAGCACGCTGGTTGTGTCGTCGATGTCGTTGCCGTAGAGCCGCATCGCCGCCTCGAGCCGCAGCGTGTCGCGCGCTCCCAGGCCCGCCGGGCGCAGGTCGACCGGCCGGCCAGCCTCGACCAACGCGTCCCACACACGCGCGGCGTATTGCGGCGCCACGAACACCTCGTAGCCATCTTCGCCGGTGTACCCGGTGCGCGAGATCGTGGCCCTTACCCCGGCGACCTCGCCGGTGGCAAACCAGTAGTACTTCATCCCCAGATCGGCGCCCGTCAGGGACTGCAACACCTCGCGGGAAGCCGGCCCCTGCAGCGCAATCAGGGCGTACCGCGCGCTGGTATTGACGGCGACCGCATCGCCTGCAACCGCCACGCCCTGGGCGATCCAGGCAAAATCCTTCTCGATGTTCGAGGCATTGACGACGAGCATGAAGTGGTCGGGGGCGAGACGGTAGACGAGCAAGTCGTCGACGAAGGTGCCGCGCTCGGTCGTCAGGGCGGCATACTGCGCCTGGCCAATGGCCAGTTTCGCAGCGTCGTTGCTCGTGATGCGCTGGATGCCGGCCAGTGCATCGCGTCCGGCCACTTCGATCTGGCCCATGTGGCTGACGTCGAACAGCCCGGCGCGCGTCCGGACGGCCAAATGCTCGTCGGAGATGCCGCTGTACTCGACTGGCATCTCCCAGCCCCCGAACGGGACCATGCGGGCACCCATCGCGACGTGGCGGGCGTACAGCGGCGTGCGACGGAGGGCAGACGACTCGACCTGGGCCATGAAACGCGTGTGCGTGAGGGACGAAACACTTAACGGTACTATGCACGTTGGATCAGGTCAAGGCGGCGACCGCCGCACCGGGGGGTCAGCCGGCCCCCCTGCTCCTGGATCGCCGGAGCGCACGCCCCACGACCAGCGCACCCACGACCGACGCCGCGGCAACGCCGACAGCAGTCGCGGGTCCCATGGCGGCCCCCAGCGCGGGCACCAGGGCGCCGACGATCACCCCCGCCACCAGCAGTCCGATCACGAGGTCAGCCAGTACGCCTGGCACTTTCATCGACATGGGGCCTCCTTGTCACTGTCACGGCGAAGAGGCGCGCACCTGCGCGCCCCCTCGAACTGCTCACTTCACCGGAAACGACGAGCAACTGAGGAACTGGAACCACGCCGACTCCACTTGCAGCGTCCAGACGAACGCGCATAAGTTGCGCATCGGGTTGTAGACGGCAAAGCTATTGAGGCAGCTTTGCAACGCACTGGCGGCCGCTACGACGAGCCGCTCGTAGGTGTTCCAGCATGTCGGCGTGTGCCCGGCCTGCGCCTTGCGGAGCCGGTGAGCCAGTTTCGCAGTGATCGATCGGCTCAGCTCGCTGCGCGGCGCCAGGATCGCCAAGCAGTTCGGCCACCAGCGCGCCGGTCACGCGCAAACTCAGCGCCTCGGGTGACATCGCGTCCTGCTGCTCCAACGCCTCGGCGATCTGCCGAAACCGCTGGACCGCATCGGAGCGCGCCAGCCACCCCCGCACGCTCCGGGCCTTGCCGTCGTAATCGCTGTCGCGATCGGCGCGAAGTTCGAGGGCCGCCTCACGACCGTACGTGACTTTCAGCCCGTTGGCCGTGCCGCTGATGAGCAACCGATCGTCTCCTTGCGTGGCCACGCGCACGACGAACCTGCCATCGGCGTAGACCTGCTTGCGGACGGTCAGCTCGCCGGCCGTCGCGCTCACCGCCAACGCTCCATCCGCCTCCATCCTCACGCCCGCAGAAAGGCCGAGCTCCGGCAGATCCTGGAGGAGCCGCACGGGCCGCAACGACTTTTCGACCGGCGTCGCAACCGCAACACCCGCGGCAGCCAGAACCAGGCCCAGCACTCCGACTCCCAGACACCACATTCGCGCCATACGTCCCCCACGACCGGCCCGAAGGCCGCTCAGTGGCAGACGCGCGACCTCGCGGTGGCTGACCACCTGCGTGACGTCTGCAAGTTCCGGCCGGCACCGCGCCCGGCCCCGCCGCGGCACCATCGTGCCGCACTCGGCTCAATCTGCCCGCACCCGGGGCGCTGCTGACGCCGACCGGGGCTCCCTGGCCCACAGCATGCGATTGCCGTAGCGCAGGTGTGATTGCAGCGTGTGATAGCTGATGCCCAGCGCGACGCACGCCTGGCGCTTGTTCTGCGCGTGCCGCTGCCACACCAGTCGCACATAGCGGCTGGCCCATTCCCGCAGCGTGTCGCCGCGTTTCAGGGACGGCCAGAGCACGGTCTCCGCATCGCCCCGCAACACCGGCGGCAGATCGTTCAACTCGGCACGATCGCCGCGGGCCACACAGATGACGCTCTCGATGACCCGCTGCAGCTCGCGCACATTGCCGGGCCAGTCGTGCGTCAACAGCCCGTCGACCACCTCCGGCGACAGCGTCAGGCGCCGTGTCTCTCGATGCCGCTCCAGGAAATACTGTGAGAGCTCGACGATATCGGCCTGGCGATGGCGGAGGGGCGGCACGTGGAGTTCGACGCCGCCGAGACGGTAGAAGAGGTCGGCCCTGAACGCCCCATCGGCGACAAGCGATCGCAGGCTGCGATTGGTCGCCGCCACGATCCGGATGTCGACCCGCTGCGCCCCCTGGCCACCAACACGTTCGACGGCGAGCTCCTGAATAGCCCGAAGCAGCTTTGCCTGCGCGGACAACGACAGGTCCGAGACCTCGTCGAGAAACAGCGTGCCCGTGTCGGCGTGCTCGAACTTGCCGCGCCGCCCACGGACACCGGTCGCCGTCCGCTCCTCGATCCCGAACAGCTCGGCCTCGAGGAGTGACTCGACCAGCGCCGCGCAGTTGATAGCCACAAACGGGCCCGCACGCCGTGGGCTCAACTCGTGGATCTGCCGCGCGACCAGCTCTTTGCCGGTGCCCGACTCGCCCTCGATCAACACGGTGAAGTCGGTCGCGGCCAGACGCTCGATGCGATCCCGCAACGCACGCATCACCGGCGTCGAGCCGATGAGCGGCGCGGCCCCGTCGGGCCTCCCAGGGAGGACTCGAAAGGCGCTTGCCCGCTGCGTGCGGCGGAGGGCTTCAACTTCCAGCAAGACGCCCGCGAGCCGTCCGGCCAGCGTCAGCACTTGCAGATCCCAGTCGTCGAACCGACGTGTATCAAGCGGCACGGCGTCGAGCGCAGCCACGATGCGAGGATCCGCCGTCGGCACATCGACGCTCAACAACCGTGTTTCTGCCGGCGCCGCGACGGGTGTCTCGCCGACGCGCCAGTCGCGCAGGCTGACCTTTGCAGCGGCCGGCAGGACCCGACGCACGCCATCGAGGAAGCGGGCGCGCGTGGCATCACCCTCTTCTCGCATCAGGCCGGCCGCCAGCGCCTGGCACACCACAGCCAGACCCCGTCGTCTATCACCTCGACGGCGAGCGGCGAGCACGCGCTCGTCCGCCGGCGTCCACGACGCCTCCGCCACGGCCTCGCTTCCGGTCTGTCGGGGACGAACACCCACGCCTGGCGCGGTCTTCAAGGTCGGTGCCATGTCGAGTCCTTCGCCCGGGCCACGTTCCGGGGCCTTGCAGCGATCCGCGGACGTGTCCGGTCTGCCACTCGGGCAGTCACTACCCCGTCGGCTGAAATCCTCGCGAAGCCGCCGGGAACCTGATACTCGGCGAGTAGATCCTGCTCAGCCGGCTGCACCACCAGCGCGTCAAAGCGAAGCGCCGTGCGGTAACGGACGGCCGAGGCCTCGAGGCGCGCGACGAAACAGCGAATTACGCGCGCGGCGACGCTGATGACCCCATCGCCGATCGTCCATTCGAAGTCGCATCGCGTGCCCCAGCGAAGGCGCAAGCCGCTTTCAACCAGCGCGCCGCTGCTCGACAAGTTGACCAGAGTCACGATGTCGCCGGGACGGACGCGCGCGCTTGGCGGCAGCCGCCCATCGGCGTACGTCTGGCGCGGCCATCGCCTCCGCTCATCTCGCATCGCTGCTCCAGGCGCCAGTCCCCGGCATGCACCGGAGCAGACGCGTCCGTCCGGTGGCCGCAAGAATGACGACCGCATAGCCACTCGCGAGCGCCCCGCCACGCAGGTACAACGTGCCGCCGCTCGACGCGCCATCGGGCGTGAACACGAGCGTCCGGGCGGTGCCGATTCGCAGGGGGTTGGCGCCATCTGGCACTGCCGTGCCGTCGATGAACGGGCACCCGGCGACGAAGCCGAAGTGGGCCCCCGGAAACAAGGCCTGGACGGGCATCGGCTCGTCGATCGAAGGGTCGCGGCCACTGGCGATGTCGGCGGCGCCGAACGCCATCCCAGTCGCCGTCCACGAACGACTGCACGACCCATGTGTCGCCGCTGGCGCTGAACCGCAACCCGACGCGGGCCGCCCGATGCACCGCGGAGAACCGCACGCGGCCGCACCTGGCGGCCAGCGCGAAGGCGGCGCCGCGTACCTGCCCTTCCTGGCGCATGCGATCGGTGACAGGCAGCGCGATTGCCGAAACCACCAGCACCAGGGCCAGCGTGGTCAGGACTTCTACCAGCGTGAACCCCCTCATTGCTCAGGCTCTCTTCGCAGTGCAGTCGCTCGCACGCCCCGCGCCGTTCCCGCCGCGAGGCGGGAACGACACCGGAACGCTGAAGCGTTCAGGCCTTTGGCGCCGCCACCGTCAGCCGGCTCTTGATCTTCAGGAAGCTCTTCTCGCCGATGCCCTTCACGTTCATCAGCTCTTCGATCTTCTTGAAGCCCCCGCTCTTCTGCCGGTACTCCACGATGCGCTGCGCGGTGCTCTTGCCGATGCCGGGCAACGACTCGAGATCGGCGGCACTGGCCGTGTTGAGGTTGACGACCGCGTCGGCCTTGGCCTCGGCTTTCGACGAGGGCTTCGGCGACGGCGTTCGGGCTCTGCTGGGCCAGCGCGGGTGCGGCCGACGCGGCCGCCAGGCTGACAACGACACTCCAAACGGCGAATCTGCGGACCATGGCACGCCTCCTTTTACGTGGCGGCGGCCGGGATGCGGCACGCACCCCGGCCCGGCCCGCCGACAAATCCGCGAACGACGTGCCGGAGAGGAGGTCGGGCTCTCGAGGATGCCGTCACGCGGACGCCAGCCCCAGGGCAACGACAATGCCCAGTCAGCGGCCGGACGCCGATGTGCGTGGAACGTGTTGAGTCGATGAGACTAGAGCGCGAGGCGCGGGACGTCACGTGCGATGACGATGGGAAGCGACCGTGCCGGATGACACCGGGGGTTGCCGGCTTACGCCTCGCGGAGCGATCGACGGTCAACCCCGGTTGCCGCGGTCAGCTCGACCGATACCAGTCGACCGTTCGCCGGAGGCCCTCTTCGAAGGAGACCAACGGCTCGTACCCCAGCACCTGCCTGGCCAGCCCGATGTCCGCGAGCGAGTCGCGGACGTCGCCTGCGCGCGGCTCGGCGTATTGGAGCAGCGAGGTTCGAGCCCACCAGGCGCTGAATCGTCTGCGCGAGCTGGTTGATGGAAATCTGCCGGCCGGTGGCGACGTTGATCACGCGCCCGGCGGCGTCGGGAGTCGTGGCCGCCTCTCAGGACGCCATCGACGACGTTGTCGATGTAGGTGAAGTCGCGCGTTTGCTCGCCGTCTCCGGTGATGACTGCGGGCAGTCCCGCCAGCAACCGTGACGTGAACAAGCGCGATGACGCCGGAGTAAGGCGAGGAGGGGTCCTGCCGCGGGCCGAACACGTTGAAGTAGCGCGTGGTCACCGTGTCGAGCCCGTAGAGCCTCGTGAACATCTGCAGGTACTGCTCGCCCACCAGTTTCTGCAACGCGTACGGCGACATCGGATTGGCCGGCATGTCCTCGCGCTTCGGAAGCACCGCGGTGTCGCCGTACGCAGACGATGAGCCCGCATAGACGAGGCGGCGGACGCCGGCGTCTTTTGCGGCCACGAGCAAGGCGACGGTCGCGTCGACATTGGCGCGATGCGAGGTCAGCGGGTCGCTGACCGACCGCGGCACCGAGGGGATGGCCGCCTGATGCAGCACCAGGTCGATGCCGGCGACCGCCTCGCGCGCGAAGGCGCTGTCGGCCAGGTCGCCGATGAGCACTTCAGCGCGGCCGTCGAGGACGGCAAGGTTGGACGGCTTGCCGGTGCTGAGGTTGTCGGCCACGCGCACCGACTCGCCGCGGTCGAGCAGCGCCTGGGCCAGGTGCGAGCCGATGAACCCGGCGCCGCCTGTAACGAGCCAGCGGGCCATCGATCATCTCGCTCCGGTGGGCGAGCGGCTCCGACGATCGGGAGGAAACGCCGTCGACCGCAGGCCCGGGATCAGCCGAAGCGCGTTGCCGTAGTAGAGCTTTCTCAACACCACGTCGGGCAACTCCAGGCCGTAGAGTTTCCAGAACGCGTGATAGTCCCGGTAGTAGTCAAAATATTCATCCGCTGTCTCGAAAGTACGCCAGAAGAACGGGTACTCCGCGGGGACGTACGAGTCCTTCCCAAACAGGATCCGGTCCTGATACTTCACGAAAAACGCTCTCGCCGCGCGCGGCTGCCGCCCCAATTCGGCAAGGATCGCGCCGGTTTCGGTAAGGACGTTCGGATGTTCGTCCAGCAGCCGGCCCAGCCGCGCCAGGTCGTTGGCGTGATACGCGAAGTGCGCGGCAATGAAAGTCGTTTTCGCGTGCCGGGCAAACAGGCGGTTTCGCTCGGCCATCAGCGTCTCGAATCCGGGGAACTCGCCGGCCGGGCGCCGGCGTTCGGGGTGGACCTGCAGTTCGAGCCATCGCTCGTTGGTCTCGGTGACCGGCTCGAAAAACGGCTCGGGCTCGGCTGTGTGGATCAGCACGGGCACGCGGCGTCGCGCGCAGGTCTGCCACACGGGATCGAACTCGGGGTCGTCCACCGGTGACGCGAGCGCCGTTGGCGCGCTTCACCGACAAGCCGAAGTTCTTGAAGATCTTCAGCCCGCGGGCGCCGGCCTTGAGGTCGGCCTCGAGTCGCGCG
Source organism: Vicinamibacteria bacterium (assembly GCA_963806705.1). GTDB lineage: Bacteria > Acidobacteriota > Vicinamibacteria > Vicinamibacterales > JAENWD01 > JAENWD01. Next base: position 367,569 of record CAWDZE010000011.1, on the reverse strand, counting down.
GCGGCGCGCGCGCCGTAGCCGGGCTGGTCGAGATCGGAGAAGTCGAGGTTCGCGAAGAACACCATGCGATCGGGCGCGGGACTGTCGGCGATGATCTTGAGGGCCTCTTCCAGGCGCGCGCCGGTTCCACCGCTGAGATTCACCAGCACCTGCAGGTGCTGCTCGTCCATCTCCTTGACGATCTCGGCCCAGCGTTCCGGCGTCAGGCGCCCGTGGTGGCTGTGGATGTCGATGACGGGGTACTTGGCGCGCGGCACCGGATGTTCGGCGACCACGAGGGTGGACTTCGGCTTGTATTGGCGGATGCCGAGATCTTGCGCGTGCGGCGCACCGCTGAGGACTGACGCCCGCCAGAGCGAGCGTCAGCCCGAGCACACGCCTTGCGCGTGGAGTTTGTGTTCTGAGTTCGGATGTGCGATGACAAAGCCGCAGCCACGCCGATAAGCCGAATTCTGTCCGCCTTCGTCTCGCCATAGCCCGAGTGTTGCCACTCGGGCCTCGGCGGACTTCGGCGAGACGACCATTCCTCTTGCCCTGCCATCACTGGCAGGATCCAGCGACCTACCCGGAGGCTTCGGACGGGCCGTCCTCGAGCGCCTCCCTATTTGGTCTTGCTCCGTGCGGGGTTTTGCCTGCCACCGACCTTACGGCCGGCGCGGTGCGCTCTTACCGCACCTTTTCACCCTTACCGCCTCGCACACCTCGGGCTCACCCGGCGAGCCAGCTACCGGCTCACTTGGGAGTGGGCGGCTGCTGCGTCGAAGCCGCCCACGCCGAGTCAGTCGGGCGAAGGCGGGCGGTATATTTTCTGTGCCACTGGTCCGTCAGGTTACCCTGCCCGGGCGTTACCCGGCGCACTGCCCTATGGAGTTCGGACTTTCCTCTCCCGGCGACACTACACGCGCGCGAATGACCGCGCGCGTGGTTCCCGCCGACAGCGATCGTCTGGCCTGGCTGCGGCCACTACCTTGCGATTCGTTGACGGTTGCATACGATTGCGCGATTCGCACCGTCAACCTGCAATCCACCTACCCGTCACTCTCCTGCGAAATCCGATACTGCTCCAGCTTCTTGTAGAGATTGCTGCGGGGCGTGTCGATGACCTCGGCGGTCTTCGAGATGTTCCACCCGGTCTCGCGCAGCTTCTGCACCAGGAAGGCCCGTTCGGCGACTTCCTTGTGCTCGCGCAGCGTGCCGGCCCGCAACACTTCATTATCGGGTGCCCGCCCGCCAGCGTCAACGCGCATCCCCTCGGGCAGGTGCGCGACGTCGATGGCGTCGCCCGGCGTCATGATGACCAGCCGCTCGATGGTGTTGCGCAGCTCGCGGATGTTGCCGCGCCAGCGGTGCCGCTCCAGCACGGCCATCGCCCCGTCCGTGATGCGCTTGGGGCGCAGGTTGTTCTCGCGCGTGGCGCTTTCGAGGAAGTGCTTCACCAGCAGGCCGATGTCGCCCGGCCGCTCGCGCAGCGGCGGCACGTGAATCGGAATGACGTTCAGCCGGAAATAGAGGTCCTCGCGGAACAGGCCCTTCTCGACTTCTTCTTCCAGCCGCTTGTTGGTGGCGGCAATCACGCGCACGTCGACCTTGATGGTGCGGGCCGAGCCGAGCCGCTCGACCTCGCCTTCCTGCAGCACGCGCAGCACCTTGGCCTGCGTCTTGAGGCTCATGTCGCCGACTTCGTCGAGAAAGATCGTGCCGCGATCGGCCTGCTCGAACTTGCCGATCTGCTTCTCGGTGGCGCCGGTGAACGAGCCCTTCTCGTGTCCAAACAACTCGGACTCGATCAGGTCGTCGGGGATGGCGGCGCAGTTGACCTGGATGAAGCGCTCGCGCGCGCGCAGGCTGTTGCGATGAATGGCGCGGGCCACCAGTTCCTTGCCCACGCCGCTCTCGCCGGTGATGAGCACGGTGGCCGAGGTCGGCGCCGCGCGCTTGACGGCTTCCAGGACGCCCCGAATCGCGGCGCTTTCGCCGACGAGCTGATGCTTGAGCGTCTCGGTGCGGCGAAACGCGACGACCTCCTGCGTGAGCTTCTGCTGGTCGAGCGCGTTGCGCACGCTCACCAGCACGCGCTCGGTCGACAGCGGCTTCTCGATGAAGTCGAAGGCGCCCAGCTTGGTCGCTTCCACGGCCGTGCTCACCGTGGCGTGCCCGGAAATCATGATGACCGGCAGGGCCTCGTGGGTCGCGCGCAGCCGCTGCAGCACGTCGAGGCCATCCATGCCGGCCATCTTGATGTCGAGCAGCACCAGGTCCGCCGGCTCGCGGTCGGCCAGCGTCAGGCCATCCTGCCCGGTGGCCGCGCCGTGCACGTCGAAGCCCTCGTACTCGAGAATCATCTTGAGCGAGTCGCGGATCGCCGACTCGTCGTCGATCACCAGAATCCGTGGTTTCATCGTTGGGCCGGGCGATCAGGGCTGGTCGATGCGGATGGTGCGCAACGCGCGCTGGTCCTCATCGGGCAGATACAGGTACAGCGCGAGCACATCGCCCGGCCGCACCGCGCCGGTGAGCTGCTGGAACTCGCGAGCCGAGGCGACGGGGCGGCGATTGACTTCGAGGATCACCTGCCCGCGTTCGAGGTCGGCGTCAAAGGCGGGCCCGATCGGATCCACGCGGGCGATGAGCACGCCGCGCACGTCGGACGGCAACTGCAGGCGCGCGACGTCCTCGCGGTCGAGATCGCGCACCGCCAGCCCCAGGGGCGATCCCCCGCTGGTGGGGCGGACCGACGACGGCTGCCCGTCCTGACCCGACTCGCCGGGCTCGACCGCGCGGCCCGGCCGTTCGGCCAGCTTCACCAGCAGCCGCATCGCGCGGGCGTCCCGCACCAGGTCGACGTTGACGGCCGTGCCCGGTTCGGTGGCCGCAATGCGGCGGATCAGCTCGTCGTTGGAGGTCACCGGCTGGCCGTCGACGGCCGTGATGAGGTCGTAGGGCCGCAACCCGGCGCGCTCGCCCGGCGAGTTCTCCGTGACGTCCTGCACGAGGGCGCCGCGCGTGCTGCCCAGCCCCAGCGACCGCTGCAGATCGGGATCGACGTCCTTGAGGGCGACGCCGATATAGCCTCGCGCCACGCGGCCGCGCTGCTTCAACTGCGGCAGCACCGCGCGCGCCTGGTTCACCGGGACGGCAAACCCGATGTTGCTGGCGCGCGAGCTGATGGCGGCGTTGATGCCGATCACCTCGCCGCGCGCGTTGATCAGCGGGCCTCCGCTGTTGCCGAAGTTGATGGCCGCGTCGGTCTGGATGTAGTTGTCGAGGCTGTTGTCGAACAGCTTGCGGCCGATGTAGCTCACCACGCCGACCGTCACGGTGTGCTCGTAGGCCAGCGGATTGCCGATGGCGCACACCCACTCGCCCACGCGCAGCCCGTCGGAGTCGCCCAGCGGCGCCACGGGAAACGCCTGCGGCGAGCTCACCTTGATGAGCGCGATGTCGGTGTCCGGATCGCTGCCGACGACCTCGGCGCGCAGCGTGCGGCCGTCGGCCAGCTTCACCAGGATGCGCTCGGCGCGCTCGATGACGTGGTGGTTGGTGAGGATGTGGCCGTCAGCCTCGATGATCACGCCGCTGCCGGTGCCGCGCCTGGGCGAGCTGTCGTTGCGATCGGACTCCCACGGCGGGCTCGCGCGCTCGTCGCGCGACTGGTCGCGTGCCCCGCGCGAGGTCGCGTCGATGTTGACCACCGCCGGGTTGATCTGCTCGGCGACGTCGGCGAAGTTCACCAGGGCCGGCGCCAGCGACGCGGTGCGCACGGCGCTGGCCGCCCGCGTGGGCCGCGTGGTTCGCGAGTCGGCGGGCGCAGGCGTCATCGACCCGGCGACAATCAAGCCGACCAGAAACGCAGCGGTCGCCACCAGGACGACGGTCACCAGCGCGAAACGGCGGCTCATGAGGTCATTATAAGACGCCGCAACGCGGCCTCATCCAGGGTTTCCACGCCGAGCTGGCGTGCTTTGTCGGCTTTGCTGCCCGGATCGGCGCCCACGACGACGTAGCTGGTCTTGCGGCTCACCGACCCGGTGACCTTGCCGCCCAGCCGCTCGATCGCCTCGGTGGCCTCCTCGCGCGTCAGGCCGTCCAACGTTCCCGTGAGGACGAATGTCTTGCCGGCCAGCGGGCCGCCGGCGGGAGCGGCACGCTCGGCCTCGGTGGCCTCGGTGCTCACGCCCTGGCTGGCCAGCCGGTCGACCAGCGCCCGGTTTCGTTCGTCGTCGAACCACTTCCGCACCGAGGCCGCCACCACCGGGCCGATCTCGGGCACCCGCTGCAAGCCGTCGACGTCGGCGGCGGCCAGCGCCTCCAGGCTGCCAAACCCGCGGGCGAGCAGTTCGGCGGCGCGCTCGCCGACGTGACGGATGCCCAGGCCGTGAATCAATCGCCACAGCTCGTTCCTGACGGCTGCGCTCGATCTCGGCGACGAGATTGCTGCCGACCTTCCCGAGCTTGCGCGGTCGCGCGCGCTCGGACTTGGGATCGCGTGGCGCGACGACCAGACCTTCCAGCGTCTCCCGGGTCAGCGTGTAAAGGTCGGCGACGTCGTTGACCAGGCCCAGGTCCACGAGCTGATCGACGATGGCCTCGCCCAGCCCCTCGATGTTCATCGCGTGGCGGGAGGCGAAGTGTTCGAGGCTGCGGCGCAGGCGGGCCGGGCAGCTGCTGCGTTCGCATCGCCACACGACCTCGCCGTCGCCGCGCACCAGCTCGCTGCCGCACGACGGACAGGTCGACGGCATCTGCCAGGGCTCGGCCCGATCCGCGCGATCCGGGTTCTCCACCCGGACGACCTTCGGGATGACGTCGCCGCCTTTCTCGATGACCACCCGGTCACCCGACCCTGACGTCCTTGCGCGCGACCTCGTCGGCGTTGTGCAGTGTCGCCATGCCGATGGTGGACCCGGCCAGCAACACCGGTTCGAGCACGGCCACCGGCGTCACCGCTCCGGTGCGGCCCACCTGCAGCACGATGTCGTTGAGGCGGGTCGTCACCTGCTGCGCGGGAAACTTGAAGGCAATCGCCCACCGCGGAAACTTCGAGGTCGTCCCCAGGCGCTCGCGGTCGGCGATCGTGTTGACCTTGATCACCACGCCGTCGGTCTCGTAGTCGAGACCGTGCGCGCTGGTCCTGCCAGCGCGCACAGTACGCGACCAGCGCCTCGATGCCGGCAAGCCGTTCCCGGTTGGCTCGACCGGCAGGCCCCACGCCTTGAGCGCGTCGAGCATGCCGGCGTGCGTCGGCCCGACGTCCAGGCCGACGACCTGATACATCCACGCGCTCAGCCGTCGCTCGGCGACCTGCCGCGGATCGAGCTGGCGCACGGCGCCGGCCGCGGCGTTGCGAGGATTGGCAAAGGGTGGCTCGCCCGCCTCCTCGCGTTCCTGGTTGACGCGCGCGAACACGGCCCGGGGCAGGTAGACCTCGCCGCGGACTTCGAAGCGTCCCGGCGGCGCCTGCTGCAGACGCGAGCGGAATGGCGCGGATCGTCCGGACGCTGGCGGTCACCTCTTCGCCGCGCTCGCCGTCGCCGCGCGTCGCCCCACGGACGAGCAGGCCGTCCTCGTAGGTCAGCGCGATGCTGAGCCCGTCGATCTTGAGCTCGGCGACGTAGTCGATCGCGCCATCGGCGACGCCCAGGCCCTTCCTGACTCGCTCGTCGAAGGCGCGCAGCTCGTCGACGTTGTACGCGTTGTCGAGGCTGAGCATCGGCGCCCGGTGCGCGACGGTGGCAAAGCCCTCCACCGGCTGCCCGCCGACGCGCTGGGTTGGCGAATCGGGCGTCAGCAGGTCGGGGTGCGCCTCTTCGAGCGCACGCAGCTCGCGCATGAGCGCGTCGAACTCGGCGTCGGAGATCTCGGGCGCGTCCCGATCGTAGTACAGCGTTTCGTGATGGCGAATCTGATCGCGAAGGGCGGCGATGCGGTCGGCGGGAGTCACGCGGGCGCTTGAGGCCGGAGGTCCGAGGCCCGAGGACTATCTGTCCCGGTGCAGCACGTAGTCGGCGAGCGCCTCGAGGGCCTCGCGCTCGGGACTGGGCGGAAAGATGGCCAGCTGGCGCCGCGCGGCCATGGCGTGGTCGCGGGCCCGCGTCTGGGCGTACTCGAGCGCGCCGGTGTGCCGAAGCAGCCGCGTCACCTCGGCCCACTGCTCGCGCGTGGCCGTCCGGTCGTCGGCGATGCGCGCGATGAGGGGACGCGCGGTCGGTTCGCTGGCCAGCAGCCGGATCAGCGGCAGGGTCACTTTGCCCTCGCGCAGGTCGCCGCCCACGGGCTTGCCGAGCGCCTCGGCGTCGCCGGTGAAGTCGAGCAGGTCGTCCATCAACTGAAACGCGATGCCGAGGTTGAACCCGTACTCGCGGAGCGCCTGCCACTGCTCGGGTGTCGACGTGCCCAGCCGGCCGCCAATCTCGGCGCATCCGGCAAACAGGTGCGCCGTCTTGCGCCGGATGATGTCGAAGTGCTCGTCTTCGGTGATGTCGATGTCGCCGTTCTTGGTGAGCTGGTACAGCTCGCCTTCAATCATCCGCAGCGTGACGTCGCACAGCAGCCGAACCAGGTCGAGCGAGTTTTCGGTGAGGGCCAGCGACATCGACTTGATGTAGAGGAAGTCGCCCAGCAGGACCGTGACGTCGTTGCCCCACTGCGAGTGGGCCGCCAGACGTCCCCGCCGCACTTCCGCATCGTCGATGATGTCGTCGTGGACCAGCGTCGCGGTGTGGATGAACTCGACCACGGCCGCATGGAGAATCGCGCGGTCGCCCGCGTAGCCGCACAGCCGCGAGGCCATCAGCAGCACCGCGGGCCGCACGCGCTTGCCGCCGGAACTCTGGATGTAGCGGCCGATGCGGGGGATCACATCGACGCGCGACTGCAGATGCTCGGCGTACGCGTCTTCGACCTTCTGGAGATCCGCGCGGATAGGCTCGAACAGGCGCAGCAGGTCTGGCGGCGGGCTGTCGACTGAACGGTTCAAAGCTCGTCCATCACAACATACTTGCGCGCGGGGTGTCAACGCGCGCAAGAGCTTGTGTGCCGAAGAGTTGCAGGGCGTTTCGGGTCGTTTGTTCGACCACCGCCGCGCGCGAGATGCGCCGCAAGCGTCGCCAGCCGGTCGGCGACGTGGGCCACCCAGGCCGGCTCGTTCCGCTTCCCGCGGTACGGCACGGGGGCCAGAAACGGGCTGTCGGTCTCGATCAGGAGCCGGTCCTCGGGCACAAACGCCGCGACCTCGTGCAGATCGGTGGCCTTCGGAAACGTCACGATCCCTGCCAGCGACAGGTGGAAGCCCAGGTCCAGCGCGCGCCGCGCGCGGTCGACGCCCCCGGTGAAGCAGTGGAACACGCCCCGGACGCCCGCGCCTTCCGCCGCCAGCACGCAAACGTGTCCTCGTCGGCCTCGCGCGTGTGAATCACGACGGGCAGGTTCATCGCGCGGGCGCAATGAAGCTGCTCGGCAAACACCGCCTGCTGGACGTCGCGTGGCGAGAAGTCGTAGTGGTAGTCCAGGCCGATTTCCCCGACGGCACACACAGCGCCCTCGAGACGCGCCCTCGCGAATCCACGATTCGGCCTGCCCCGGCCGCCCGGCGCACTGGTGCGCCTGATGGGGATGCACGCCGACGGCAAAGGCCGCTTCGGGCCACAGGCTCCGCACGCGCTCGGCGCGCGTTGCCTCGGCCTGGTCACCTGCCGCGAGGATGCAGATCGCACTTGTCAGACCCGCCGCCGCGCGCACGAGCGACGACGGCGTCGAGATCCGCCTCGAAGACTTCGTCGGCGAGATGACAATGGGTGTCGATCATCGGTACCGCGGTCACCGGGCACCGCGCCTTCGCCCGGCGCAACGAGGATTGGTTTTCCGCCTTCGCTGCTCGACGCCAGCACCATGCCGTTGCTCTCGATGCCCATGAGCTTGGCGGGCTTGAGATTGGCGACGACGACGATCAGTCGTCCGACCAGCGCGTCGGGTTCGTAGGCCTCGGCGATGCCGGCCACGATGGTGCGCTCCTCGGTGCCCACGTCGATGCGCAACTGCACCAGCTTCTTCGACTTTGGCACGCGCTCGGCGGAGAGGACCTTGGCGACGCGCAGCTCGACGCTCATGAACTGGTCGATGCCGATGCGCGAGTCGGCCGGCGCTGCGGTCGCCGCGCCGTCGGCTTGCGCCGACGGCGCCGGAGGTGCGACGGCCTCTGGCGTGTTTGCCGGCGGCGTGGCCGGCGGTGCGGTTGGGTCGGTCACGGTCACCACTCCTGCCGCGGGTGCCGCGGCGTTACTGCCATCGAGCCGCGGCCAGATGGCGGGTCCCTTCACCAGCGTTCGCGCCAAGGTCGCCTTCCACGCGGTGTCACGATCGAACGTGATCGCGCCGGCCGCCGTGCGGCTCGCCGGCTCGGCGCAAAATCTCGGCGGCCGTCGTCGGCATCACCGGCAACAAGAGCACCGCCGCAATTCTCAGCGCCTCTGCGGCGTCGCACAGCACCTGCGTCAGCGTCTCGGCGCTGGCGGGGTCTTTCGCCAGCGCCCAGGGTTCAGATGCCGCGATGAACGCGTTGGTTGCATCGACGATCGAGAAGGCCGCAAACGCCGCCTCGTGGATGGCGAAGCGCTCCATGGCGTCGCGATACGTCTTGACGGCCTGTTCGGCGACACTCGCGCAAGCCGACCGGGCTCGAGCGGGGCCGCCGGCAGCGACAACCCGCGGTACTTCTCCACCATGGCCGTGACCCGGCTCACCAGATTGCCCAGGTTGTTGGCCAGGTCGACGTTGTAGCGCTCCTCGAACCGCTCCCACGAGAAGTCGCCGTCGCCGCCGAACGGAATCTCCTTCACCAGGTACAACCGCAGCGGATCGGCGCCGAGGTGGTCGGCGGCTTCGAGCGGGTCGATCACGGTGCCGAGCGACTTGCTCATCTTCTGGCCCTTGAAGTGCACCCACCCGTGCCCGAAGACCGAGGTCGGCAGCGGCAGCCCCGCGCTCATCAGCATCGCCGGCCACACGACACAGTGGAAGCGCGTGATGTCCTTGCCGACGACGTGCAGGCTGGCCGGCCACCATTGGGCGAACTGCCCGTCGTCGGTGCCGTAGCCGACAGCCGCGGCGTAGTTGATCAAGGCGTCGAACCAGACGTAGACGACGCTCGACGGGTCAAACGGCAGCGGGATCCCCCAGCTCTGCCCGGCCCGCGAGATGGAGATGTCTTCGAGCCCGCTTTCGACCAGCCGCAGGATCTCGTTGCGGCGGATCTCGGGCTGGATGAACTCGGGATGCGCGCGATAGTGCTCGAGCAGCGGCTGCTGATACTTCGACAGCCTGAAGAAGTAGTTCTTCTCCTGGATCCAGTCCGGCTTCGTCAGGTGGATCGGGCAATTGCCGTCGACCAGATCCTTCTCCTGCTTGAATGCCTCGCAGGAGACGCAGTACCAGCCCTCGTAGTGCCCTTCGTAGACGTCGCCGCGCTCGTAGCACGCCTGCGCCATCCGCTGCACGGCGGCCCGGTGCCGTGGCTCGGTCGTGCGGATGAAGTCGTCGAACGAGATCGACAGCTTCGCCCACACCTCGCGAAACGCCCGCTCCATCTGATCGCAGTAGACGTGCGGATCGAGCCCGAGCTCGCGCGCCTTCCGGAACACGTTCTGCGAGTGCTCGTCGTTGCCCATCACGAACCGCGTGGGCACGCCGGTGAGCCGCTTGTAGCGTGCGATGACGTCGGCGGTGACCTTCTCGTACGCGGTGCCGAGATGCGGGCGGCTGTTGACGTAGTCGATGGCTGTCGTGAGGTAGAAGGACATTGAGAATTGACGATTGCAGTTTGACGATTGACGATTACGGGCGGTGCTCGAGCCAGGCCTTCATAGCCGCGGCATGCACGTCCTTTGTCGCCACGCCATGCTCTCTCGCACGGGCGGCGCAGTCGTCAAACTCGGGCTGGCCGTTCATCACCGCTCCCTGGCGCCGCGCGACCTTGATGCGCACGTCGCCATAGGGCGTCGCCACCGACACGATTTCGCGCGCCAGGCACTCGCGCTGCCACTCGGCAAAGCGCACGCCGATGGTGGTCGTCTCGCGGAAGAGAACGTCTACGATCGCGTCCTTGCTCGACGGCGCCACCAGCACCGACACCAGCGTGCCCGGGCGGCTCTTCTTCATCTGCACCGGGACGAAGAACACCTCGAGCGCGCCGGCGGCGTAGAGCTGGTCCATCACCGACCCGAACAACTGGGGGTTCATGTCGTCGATCTCGCTTTCGACGACGAGCACACGATCGCCGTGGGCATGACCGTCGGCAGCCTCGCCCACCAGGACGCGCAACACATTGGGCGTGTCGGCGAACTCGTGATCGCCGGCGCCATAGCCGGTCGCCGCCACGCGCATCGCCGGGATGGGGCCAAATGCGTGCGCGTACGCCGTGAGCAGCAGCGCCCCGGTGGGCGTCAGCAGTTCGGCTTCAGGCCCGCGCGAGAACACCGGCGCATCGGCCAGCAGGCGCACCGTCGCGGGCGCCGGCACGGGGAACACGCCGTGCGCCGACTGCACCATGCCGCGTCCGACGTTGATCGGCGACACGACCACGCGATCCACGCGCAGGCTGTCGAGGGCGTACACCGCGCCGACGATGTCGATGATCGAGTCGAGCGCGCCGACCTCGTGCAGGTGCACCTTCTCGACTGGCATCTGGTGAATCGCGGCTTCAGCGACCGCGAGCCGTTCGAAGAGCGCCTTTGCGCGGTCCTTCCCCGCCGGGGCCAACGCAGAGCGGTCGATGAGCGCGGCGATCTCCGGCAGGCTGCGGTGGGGGTGATGGTGTTTCGGCGGATTCGGCTTCGCCGCGTGCTCGTGCGAGTGCTCGTGCGAGGGGTCGTGTCCGTCGTGGTGGTGATCGTGGTGGTGGTCGTGGGTATGCGAAGCCTTGGCGGCCGCGCCTTCGATCACCCGAAACTTCGTGGCCGACACACCGGCTCGCAGCACGCGGTCGGCCGCGATGTCGTAGCCGTCGATGGCCAGGCTGCCCAGCGCCGCGCGCAACCCGTCGAGCGGGACCCCTGCGTCAAGCAGCGCGCCGAGAATCATGTCGCCGGAGGCGCCGTTGAAGCAGTCGAAATAGAGAATTCTCATGGTCCGAAACGACAATTGTAGCCCAGTCACCGCCGGGGCCGGTTGCCGGGGCGTTGCCGCCGCAGGCCGCAGCACGGACCGTTGGCCCTCGTCGGACCGCTCCTTGAAGCTGAAGTACCCCGTGGCGGTGAGGATCAGATGGTCCAGCAGCCCGATGCCCAGTAACTCGGCGGCCTCGGTCAGGTGGATCGTCAGCGCCGCGTCCTCCTCGCTGGGCGAGGCGTCCCCGGACGGGTGGTTGTGGAAGACGACGACGAAGGCGGCGCGGACGGCGACCGCTTCGCGAAACACGTCTCGGGGCGGCGCGGGGCTGCGGTCGAGCGCGCCGCTCGAGATGATCCGCGTGGCCAGGCATCGGTACTTCGTGTCGAGCAGCACGATGCCGAACTGCTCGACCGGGTGGGCGCCGAACTTCGGCACCAGCCACAGCGCCAGATCGCGCGGAGTCGTGAACTGCCGCCGCTCGTCGACGTCCGGCATCACGGTCCGGCGTCCCAGTTCGAGGGCCGCCAGCACCTGCGCGGCCCGTGCAGGCCCGACGCCGCGCACCTGACACAACTCCACTTCGGTCAGGCGCAGCAGGCCGCGCGCTCCGCCAGCGCGCGCCAGCAGCGCCGTTGCCAGCTCGAGTGCGCTCATCGCCGGTGTGCCGTGTCCGAGCACCAGCGCGAGCAGTTCGTTGTCGCCCAGGCCACTGGCGCCCACGCGAATGAACTTCTCGCGGGGCCGATCCTCGGGCTCGAGCGAGATGACGGATGCTGCCAAAGCGAGTGCCCTTGCGTATACTCAGGCGCGATGCCGCGCCTTGTCGTCTCGTGTCTGCTTGCCTTTGTGGCCGCCGCTGCGGTCGGTTGCGCCGATCCGCCCAACAAGGAACTCCATCAGGCCCAGGGGGCCATCGACGCTGCGCGCGCGGCCGGCGCCGACAGCTACGCCACCGAGGAGTTCACGGCCGCCGTCGACGCGCTGGCCCGCGCCGAAGCGGCGGTGGGTCAGCGCGACTATCGGCTGGCGCTCAGCCAGGCGCTCGACAGCCGCGAGCGCGCGCAAAACGCCGCCAAGCTCGCCGCCAGCCAGAAGGCCGAGGTGCGCAGCACGGCCGAGCGACTGCTGGCCGAAGTCACGTCGGCGGTGGCCGTGGCCAGCGCGCGCCTGGCGGCCGAAACCTCGCGCAAGCCGTCGCCTGCCGTCGTCGCGCTGCAGTCCGCCGTCCAGAACGCACGCGCCGCCCTTGACGATGCAGGCAAGGCGCTTGCCACCGAGGATTACCTCGAAGCGCGCCGGCGTCTGCAAGGCGTCCGCGACACGTTAGTTGCGGCCCAAAAGGCACTTCCGGCCACAGCCGCCCCACGTCCCACCCGGCGCGGACGCTGACCGACATCGCAACTTCTGCGATCGACGACGACACACGAGTACGCAGCTTTCCGAGAGCGTCGAGCTGTGACGCGCGCTCAGTGAATGAGGACGGGGCCCAGCAGCATCACCACGGCCACGATCGCGACGAAGGCCACGACGTCGAGCACGATGCCGTAGCGCATCATCGCCGTGATGGGGATGAAGCCGGAGCTGTAGACGATCGCGTTGGGCGCCGTGGAGATCGGCATCATGAAGCCCATGCTCGCGCCCAGCGTCGCGCCCAGTGCGGGCTCGACCGCGCGCACCCCGGCGGCCTGGGCGACGGCAATCGCGACGGGCACGATCATGTTGGCGGACGCCGTGTTCGACGTAGCCTCCGACAGCAGGATGGCCGACGCGGTGAAGATCACGGTCAGTGCCAGCGAGGTCTTCGACGGCAGCCACGCCGTGATGCCCCTGCCCATCGCCTCGGCCAGGCCCGTCTGAAACGCCAGCGCGCCCAGCGCCAGCCCACCGCCGTACAGCAAGACGATGCCCCAGTCGATGCGGACGGCCTCGTCCCACGTGAGGGTGAAGCGCCGCGCTGCGCCAGTCGACGGGCAGCACGAACAGCAGCAGCGCGCCGATCATCGCCGCGACGCCTTCGGGCACCGCCTTCTGATACTCCCGCGAGAACGCGGAGTCATCCAGACCCGCCAGCGCGAGAAATCCCGGCAGCGTCCACAGCAGCACCGTCGCGCCGAACGCGCCGAGGACGTTGCGCTCGGCGGTCGACATGCGCGCCAAGCTTGTGGAGCTCGGCGCGCACCAGGTCCGCGCCGCCTTCCACCATCCGCACGCCGCGCGCCGTCGTCACGGTGAACAGCGTCACGAGGGCGGCAAACAGCACCAGCACCAGCGGCATGCCGATCGCCATCCACGTGAAAAACGAGATGCGGGTGCCGGTGATCCGTTCCAGCATCCCGATCCCGATCAGGTTCGGCGGCGTGCCGACGGGCGTGGCCATGCCGCCCACCGACGCGCCAAACGACGTCATCAGCATCAGGCCCAGCGCAAAGCGGCGAACGGCGGTTCGGCTGGCCTCGTCCTTCGGGCCCGCTCTTCATCAGGTGGCTGACGAGCGCCAGGCCGATCGGAAACATCATCGCCGTGGTCGCGGTGTTGCTGATCCACATCGAGATGCCCGGTCGCCACCGCGGCTGTAGACGAACAGGATGCGCGGCGCGCTGTGTCCGACGAATTTCCACGACAAGGCGGTGTAGGCGATGCGGCGGTCCACGCCGTGGACGAACATCGCCTCGGCCAGGATGAAGCTGCCGATGAACAGGAAGATGATCGGGTCGGCAAACGGCGCGAGCGCGGCGCGCGCGTCGGCCACGCGCAGCACGACGGCCAGGATCGGGCCCAGCACCGCCGTCGCGGCCATGGGCAGCGCCTCCGAGACCCAGAGCACGACGACCAGGCCCATGATGGCGGCCATGCGGTGTGCCGGGCTTTCCAGCGGCAGCGGCGCCAGCCAGATCGCCGCCATCACCGCCGGCGCCAGAAACAGGCCGATCGTGCGGCGGCGCCGGTTGAACTGTTCCTCGGCCGGCGAATACACCTCGGCCGCCTCGATGGCCTGGTTAAAGCTGCGCACAATAAGTCCCGTCTGCCAGAATTTCGGCCCACCCGGTCAGCGTGATGCCGGCCTCGGTCCACACCACGCGCTGCGTGCCGCCAGGCGCGACCACCTCGACATCGCGCGACGCACCGCCGTGGCTGGCGGCGGCGACCGCGGCCGCGCACGACCCGGTGCCCGACGACTCGGTGGGACCGACGCCGCGCTCCCAGATGCGAATGCGCACGCGGTCCAGGCGACTCGACCACGGCGAATTCGACATTGGTGCGATTGGGAAAGGCCGGATGATGTTCGAGCGCCGGTCCCAGCCTCGCAAACCGCGCGTCATCCGGCAGCGGGCCCAGCACGACGCACTGCGGGTTGCCGATCGGCAAGCACGCGTTGCCGTCACCGTCTCGCCCAGCACGTCGAGACGGCGCTCGACTATGCCGGTTGGGCTGCCCCATCTCGGCCGCAAACAGGTACGATGCGCCCGAGACCTCTTCGAGCATCAGTCGCTTGGACCCGGCCGTCGTCTCGACGACGATCTCGCGATCCGTCAGCCGTCCGGCATTCCGCCAGTCGCGCGCGACGATCGCCGCCAGGCCTCTCAGCCCGTTGCCGGAGAGCTCCGATGGGCTTCCGTCGGCATTGAGCAGCGTCATCGTCGCGCCACGCTCGGTGAGCGTGTAGAGAATCAGCCCGTCGGCGCCGACGCCGCGATGGCGATCGCAGAGCCGGCGCGCCCACGCCGCCGGGTCCGCACCCGCCAGGTCGGCGGCGGGCACGTACAGGAAGTCGTTGCCGTAGGCGTGTGCCTTGGTGAAGGCAATCATGTGGACGACTTGCGGCAGAAGGCGAGCAGGTGCCAGCCGTAGCGGCTGACCAGTCCGCGCGGCAACGCGTTGAAGGCGCCCACAAAGAACGTGTTGAAGGCCAGCCCCTTCCAACCGCCGTGCAGCCGGCTCTTCACCGGAAACCGCTCGAAGACGATTTCGACGCTCGGAAAGACGTCGACCAGCGCTCGAAACTCGGCGGGCGAATACTTGTGCAGCACGGGCGCGCCCTCGTGCTCGAGATCGACCTTCATCAGCTTGGACAGCGCGTTGAGCCACGAGATGCGGTTGTAGCCCTGAAACACCGCCTCGCCGCCCGGCCTCAGAACGCGGTGCACCTCTTCCACCAGCCCCCGGCCGTTGCCGGTGTACTGCGCCACGCCGTGCGCAAAGACGTAGTCGAAGTGCCCGGCGGGAAACGGCAACGCCTCGCCGTCGGCGACCAGCAGGTGGGCGTGAAGGCCGCGATGGGCGATGTTCTGGCGCGCCAGCGCAATTGCCGAATCCGCGATGTCGACGCCCGTCGCCCGCGCGCCGCCGCGTGCAAACCGCACGAGATCCACGCCCGTGCCGCAGCCAAGGTCGAGCACCGCCTTGCCGGCCAGCCCGTCAAAAGGCACCAGGCGAAGCAGGTGATGCAGCTTGTCGAAGTGGTACTCGTCGAGATCGTCGAAGAACCCGGCCGAACCCGGTTGGTGACGCGAAATCGCCAGATCGTGGATGTGCTCGTTCCAGTAACTGCGAACCCGGCGGTTGACGCGATCAGGCGGCCGCGGCGCCGGCTTCCTGAAGTGCGCGTGATTCAGACACGGGCCATAACTATAATGCAGCTGGTTCAGCCGCTCCCTCACCCATGTTCCGCGACCTCGACGCCCTCAGCTCGCATACCTTCGACCTGCTCGTCGTCGGTGGCGGCATTCATGGCTTGATGGCGGCGTGGGACGCCTCGACCCGAGGCCTGCACGTCGCGCTGATCGAGCGGCACGACTTCGGCAGCGCGACGTCTTTCAATCACCATCGCACGCTGCACGGAGGTCTGCGCTACCTGCAGTCGGCCAACCTGCCGCGGCTGCGGCAGTCGGCTCGCGAGCGGCGAACGTGGGCGCGCATTGCCCCGCACTTGATCGAGCGCCAGGCGTTTGCCGTGCAGGCCGGCGGGCCAGACGGCAAGCCGGCGGGCGCTGCTCCGCGCCGGTTTCGCACTCGACGCCGCGCTCACGCCCGACCGCAACACCGGCGTGCGCGATCGCCTGCGCCTGCCCGCCGGCCGCATCGTGGACGGCGAGGATCGGGTCGGGCTCGACACGGGCACGCTCCTGGGCGATGGGCCCGTGGGCGTGTGGCACGACTACTGTACGACGCACGCCGAACGTCTCACGTTTGGCGTGGCAATCGCCGCGGTGCGTGCCGGCGCGGTGCTGGCCAACTACGTGGACGCGATCGAGCCGATTCGGCAAGGCCGGACGATTGCCGGCGTGATCGCGCGCGACCACGTCAATGGCGCCGAGCTGACCGATCGGCGCACGCGTGCTGCTCAACGCCACCGGCGCGAGCGCCGGCCGGTTGATGGGCGAGCTTCGGTGTGCGACAGTCGCCGCCGCTCGTCAAGGCCATGAACCTGGTCACGCGACGCCCGGCGCCGGGCGTGGCCTGCGGGGCCCCGACGGCTGAAGGCCGCCTCCTGTTTGCGTTGCCGTGGCAAGGACAGCTGGCGATCGGCACCTGGCACGGCGCCGAGCCCTGCGGCGCCGACGCCGCGATGGTGACACCGCAGGAATTCGACGCGTTCCTGGCCGGCGTCAACCAGGCGTTCCCCGCGCTGAAGCTCACCGCAGACGACGTCACGCTGGTGCAGCGCGGTGTCGTGCCGGCCGTCGGCCTCGGGCAGCACGTGACGCTGGCCGACCGTCCGCTGCTTCGCGAGCATCGGCACGACGGCGTCGACGGCGCGATTTCGCTCATGGGCGTGAAGTACACGACCGCGCGCGCGTTGGCCGAGCAGGCCGTGACGCTGGTGACGGCGCAGTTGGGTCGACACGCGCCGTCGACGACCGCCAGTGCGCATCTTCCCGGCTATGAGCCGACGGGCACTCCGCCGCCGGTGCGGGGCTCGACCAGGGCGCGTGGGATCACCTGGAACGCGTGTACGGCGACCAGGCCACCCGCGTCGCCTCGCTCGTCCAGGCCTCACCCTCCCTGGGCGAGCGCATCGTCGACCGCCTGCCCATCGTCGGCGCGCAGATCGTCGAAGCCGTCCGCAACGAGATGGCGCTGACGCTCGAAGACATCGTGCTGCGCCGCACGGGACTGGGCTCGGCCGGCTACCCGGGCGACGAGGCGATTCTGAAGGTGGAAGGGATTGCGCGCGAGGAGCTCGGATGGAGCTCGTCGCGGGTACAGGAAGAGATTCAGGGACTCAAAGAGTTCTACCTGCCGGTTCACGTGGGTGACCTCAGTCGTCAATCGCAATCTGCAATTTCTATCCGTTGTCTTCCATCCGGCTTCGCAAATGCGCCGCACGTGATCGTGCCCGGTGATGCGAGCGCCTGTGTCGGCCGTTGCGTCGATGGTGAAGGTGCCGCCGCCGCCGTTTGGTGTGAGTGTGACGCGGCCCGTGCCGTGCGCGTCGCCCTTCCCCTGCACCTTGACCGTGCTGATGCGATGCATGGTCGAGCCGAGCAACACGCCGAGGTTGAACATGTCGCCGCCGTTGCCGCACGCGCCAGAACGCCAGGTTGGCGTAGCGCTGGTCGTCGCGGTGCCGCGCGTTCCATTGCGCGGCCGGCACGTCGTACAGGGTGCCGTGCGGCTGCGCCAGGCACGTGCCGCGCGCCGACACCACGTACGGGTGTGGCGCCGACGCGGAGGTCGACCTGAATGGCCGACTGCGGGTCGGGATCCTGCGCGTGCGGGGCGGCCGCCGCCGCGAGGATCGCGAGAAGGAAGATGATGCGAGGCGTCATGCCTGCATTACGGACGCGCGGCGCTTCGGAGGAAGATTGACGCTGACGAGTGCCGATGTCACGACGCCGGGTGGATTCAGCTGCACCTGGCCGATCCAGGTCAGGCCGACCGACAGGCCAACGTCGGGGTCCTGACGCGTCGTGCCGATGAGGACGCCCGCATCGGCACGCCACCTGCCGCGCGTGTAGCGCGCCGCGGCGCGTACCTGGCCATGCGGCTCGGCGCCAATCGGCGGCTGGTCGGCAAAGAGCACCTGGCGGCCCGCCAGCTCGCCGACCAGATCGAGCGACGGCCGCAGCGCATAGGCCACCGAGACGCTCCCGACGAAGGCATCGTGCTGCAGGCTGCCCTGCAGGACGTCGCTCAGCAGCGCGACGCCGGCGTTGCCGACCAGGCGGAAGGCGCCGACCGTCTTGCCGACGAGGATCGTCCCGACGAAGTTGAGCGTGTCGAGCCCCAGCCCGCTCTCGTTGCTGGCATTGGGGAGCTCGGTCGCAAAGCGCAGGCCCAGGCCGGGACGGCGCGCGCCTTCTGCCAGCACGCGCACCTTCATCCCGAGCGTGACGTCGATCACGTCCGAAGTGTGATCGCCGGGATGGACGCGGAAATCCAGCGGGCGCGAAGTCGCGCCGCTCGATCGCCAGCCGCTGGTAGCCGCTGTCAATCTGCAGCTTCGGTCACGCTGCCAAGCCCGAGGCTGACGCCGACGGGGACGGCAAGGCGGTCACCCGTGAGGCCGGATACCGGATACCAGATATTGGTGCCGGTCTCGACGCCGGACTCGACCAGCAGGCGGCCGTCGCCGATGACTTCGGGATCCTGCGTGACCAGCGGCCGTTGTTGCGCCTCCGCGCGCACGCCGGCGCCGATGGCCATGGCGATGGCGCACGCTACGACCTGCGCAGACGCCGGCCGGCCGCATCAGAGTCGCTTTCGGCTGTCGACCAGGAAGGTCACCGGGCCGTCGTTGACCAGGTGGACCGCCATCATCGCCTGAAACTCGCCGGTCTCGACGACCAGCCCGCGCGTGCGCAGGTGCCGCGACCACGTCCTCATAGAGCAGGCGCGCCTCGGCCGGCGGCGCGGCCGCGTCAAACGATGGCCGGCGGCCCTTCCGCGTGTCGCCGCACAACGTGAACTGCGAGACGACGAGCACGCCGCCTCCGACGTCGACCACCGAGCGGTTCATGCGGTCGGCCTCGTCGGCAAAGCAGCGCAGGTCGGCGATCTTGTCCGCCGTGTAAGCCACGTCGAGCGGGCCGTCGCCGGCCTCGACCCCAAGCAGCACGAGCAGGCCGGCGCCGATGACGCCGACGCGGCGGCCGTCGACCGTGACCTCCGCCGACAACACGCGTTGCAGGACGGCGCGCACGCGATCAGGAGGGGCGCTGCAGCAGCGGGATGATGCGCGAGGCCAGATCGATCGGCCCGTCGCCCTCGACGCTGGGCGACCTCGCGCCGGAGCGGCGCGTCGGGCGGATTGAGCCGCCGGTCGAGCAGGTGGCGCGGCGCGACGTTGGCCAGCGCCTTGAGCAGCGAGGCCTTCACGCCCGGGTGCTCGCGTTCGAGCTCCATCAGCATCCGCTTGATGCGCTGGCGCTGCAGCGACAGGTCGCCGCAGGCCGGGCAGCAGCAGCCGATGATGGGCAACGCCGACGCCTTCGCGTACGCGCGCGCCTCTTCCTCGAGCACGTAGGCCAACGGCCGGATCACCGTGTGCCGGCCATCGTCGGACACCAGCTTGGCGGGCATCGCCTTGAGGGCGCCGGCGAAGAACACGTTCAGCAGGAGCGTCTCGATGAAGTCGTCGGCGTGATGTCCCAGCGCGATCTTTGTCGCCCCGACGTCGGTCGCCAGGCGGTACAGGACGCCCCGGCGCAGCCGTGCGCACAGCGAACACGGCGTGGCGTCGGCGTCGAGCTTGTCGTCGATGGTCGCGCCGATGGTCGTCGGTGATGTGGTGGAATTCCCAGCCGTGCTCGGCGCACGTGCGTGTGAGCAGGTCGTGCTGGTAGCCCTCGTAGCCCGAGTCGACGTTGACGGCCACGAGCGTGAAGTCGATGGGCGCGCGCTCGCGCAGCACGTCGAGGATCTGGATCAGCGCCCAGCTGTCCTTGCCGCCCGACAGGCCGACCATGACGCGGTCGCCGTCCTCGATCATCCGGTAGTCGAGGATCGCCTTTGTCGTCTTCTTCGCGACGCGGGCTTCGAGCGGAGTGCGGTATGCCATGCTTCGATCCAGTTTACACAATGACCAGCTTGCGGACGGTTTCGGGCCACGTGAGGCGCGAGGCGACGGCGAGGCCAGCCTGCCCGAGACGTGCCGCCAGGTCGCGGTCGTCCATGAGCCGGCGAAATGCGGCGGCAAGCGCCGCGGGCGTCGGCTCGACCACGAACCCGGACGTCCCGTCGACGACCAGTTCGGCAGGCCCTCCGCTGTCGGCGCACGTCACGACCGGCCGCGCCGCGCTGAAGGCTTCGACGGTGACAAAGCCGTAGTCCTCGTCGAGTGGCGGGAAGACGACGGCGCGGCAGCGGGCCAGGTGGTCGACCAGTTGCGCCTCATCGAGCCGGCCCGGCAGGCTCACGCGATCGGCCAGGCCGCGCTCGGCGACCAGCCGCTGCACCTCGGCAAACGCCTCTCCCTCGCCCGCCAGGACCGCGCGGATGCCCGCGGCGGCGGGTTGCGCGAGGGCCTCGACGATCAGGTGCATGCGTTTCAGCGCCGTGAAGCGTGAGACCGCAAACAGATACGGCTCGTAGTCGTCGACGCGGTAGGGCCGCGGTGGCGCGGGCGGGTAGAGCACCTCGGCCCGCAGTTCCGGCCAGGCCGCATACCGACGACGGATGGTCTCCGATTGCACGAAGAGGGCGGAGACGTTCTTCGTGAGCAGGTATCGATCGGCCGCATGAATCGCGCGGCGACGCGCGTGCTCCTTGACGCGCTGAAGGGGCGACAGCGTCGCACTGAATCGATCCCACAAGTCGTAGTACTCGCGCATCGTGTGGTTGAGCCAGCACACGTGCCGCTCGTGCCGGACGGCGTAGCTTGGATACCGCAGCGAGATGACCTGGTCGATGGGCCGATCGTCGTGCGTCCGGCCGACGTCGGTCAGCCACGTCGCCAGATAGGCCGCCGCCTGCCGGCCGAACCGGTTCTGCGGCGTCACCACGAGATCGGCCTGGTGGCCCTCGGCGCCAGCGCCGCGACGAGCGACCGCGCGATGACGAGGTGGCCGCCTTCGACAAGCGGCGGGCTCGAGGTGATGACGGCGATTGTGCTCACGGCAACGCGCGCGAGTGCCGTGAGGCGGCGCCCATGCGCGATCAGTTTACCGGAAGCAGCAGCCGCGCCACCGTTGCCGGCCAGGTCAGGCGCGCGGCCACGGACGTTCCCGGCCGCACCCAGATGCTCGGCAAGATCGCGGGAGCCGATGACACGTCGAAACGCTCGCGCCAATGCCGCAGGCGTCGGTTCGCTCACCAGGCCCGAGACGCCGTCCTGCACCAGTTCGGTCGGCCCGCCGCTGTCCGTGCAGGTGATCACGGCTTTGGCGGCGGCGAAAGCCTCGACCGTCACGAACCCGTAGTCCTCGTCGAAGGGCGGAAACACGACGGCCCGGCAGCGAGCCAGGTGATCGACCAGCGCGGCCTCATCCAGGCGCCCGGGCAGGGACACCCGCTCGTCGAGGCCACGCTCCCTCACGAGGCGTGACACCTCGTCGAACGACTCGCCCTCCCCTGCCAGCACGGCACGAATCCCGGCGGCTTCCGGCTGCGCCAGTGCCTCGACAATCAGGGACATCCGTTTCAGGGGCGTGAAGCGAGAGACGGCGAACAGATACGGCTCGTAGTCGTCCACGCGGTACGCACGCTGGGGCGCTGGCGGGTGCAATACCTCGGACCGGATGCCGCCGAACGTCTCGAGACGCCGCTGCACGATCGCCGAGATCACGAAGAGCTTCGAGACGCGGTGCGCCAGCAGGTAGCGGTCGGCGGCCCACACCAGACGCCGCCGCGCGTTCTCCTTGAGGCGGCCCTTCCACGACAGCGGGCGGCTGAACGCCTCCCATCGATCGTAGTACTCACGCACGGGATGCAGCAGCCAGCACACGTGCCGGGGATGTCGCACGGCGTAGCTTGGATAGCGCAGCGAGATGACCTGGTCGATGGGCCGATCGTCGTGCGTCCGGCCGACGTCGGTGAGCCACGTCGCCAGATACGCCGCCGCCTGCCGGCCCAGCCGGTTCTGCGGCGTCACCACGAGATCGGCCTCGTGGCCCCCTTCGCGCAAGGCCGCCACCAGCGACCGCGCGATCACGAGGTGGCCGCCCTCGACAAACGGCGGCCTCGACGTGACGACGGCCAGCGTGCTCACGGCAGCAGCTGCGGCGAGACCTTCACGCCGAGATAACGGACGTCTTCGCCGCCGACGTCAAAGAGCGGCACGTACCCGCTGTCGACGGCAATGGTCACCACCCAGACCCGCGTCCCGACGTACGGCGAGCCCGGCCCCACCGGCACCTGCACGACCGTCGACTCGTTTCGGCCGAGCGTCGCCTCCACGATGCCGGCCGTCCACGGTGACGCGCACGTTGGTCGGCACCGGCCCGTTGTCGACCGCCAGCCGGAGCAGGCGCACCGGCTCCGGCGTCTTGAACAGCAGGTCGGCACGCGAGCGCCCACGGATCCAGAACGAGTCGCCGTCGCGCGGATACGCGTTGTCGTCGAGGAAGTAGATCTGGAAGCGCGGGCCCTGGCCGAAGAGCTGCCGCACGCGGTCCACGCGCACGTTGATCGGCAGATCGTTGATCAGCGTCCGCTCGATCGGCAGCCAGCGCAGCGGGCCGGCCTTGGCGTGTTCGTGGGGTTGGAACGAGGAATAGAACGGGTTCAGCGTGATCTTGGCGGTGAACACGCTGCCGACGACCCACGGCACCAACGCCACGACCACCGACGACAACGCGGGCAGCAGGAACAGCTGCAGCCCGTAGATGTTCATGTAGTAGCGGCTGCCGAGAACGCCCGGACCGCCGTAGTACGTGTACGGCAGCCACACCAGCTGCAGCAGCGTCTCGCCCACCACCGCGGCAAAGACCAGCCACTGCCAGCCCAGTCGCCGCGTGCGCGGCCACAGGAACACCGCCAGCGCGACCAGTCCCGGAAAGAAATACGGCAGCATGCCGGAGTGCCGCCCGACGAAAAAGTAGACGATGTTCCATCCCAGGCGCGACCAGAACACGTCCGGGTCGAACAGGATGTCGGTGAGCACTTCGTTGGTCGCCCGGCCCATCCCGACCTCGAACCCCATCGTCGGGTCCATGAACGGAAACCCGGTGTAGTACGTGCGCCGCTCGCCCCCTTGAAAATTCAGATCGCCGGTGATCGCGAGGTTGCCGATGAAGAGGCCCGCCAGCAGCAGCGTGAACACGGCGCCGACGAGCAGCCCCCACGACCAACGCCGGCGCGACCACGCCAGCAGCACCATGGGCCCGACCAGCGCGGCGTTGGGCGGCTTGGAGAACGACGCGACCGCCAGCAGCACGACGGCCGCGACGTCGGACCAATGGGTGCGCAGCCATCGCAGGCCACGCGGCAACGCCGCCGGCGCGACTTCCTTGTAGAGCCAGCAGAAATAGGCCAGCGTCACCATGGCCAGGTTGAACAGCTCCGGCGTCATCCAGACGACGTAGCCGGGCGTGACCGCTGACCAGGAAATAGCCCGCGCCGACGAGCAGAGCCACCGTCGTTGGCGAGCGGGCCGCGAGGAACAGGTACGCCGCAAAGATCGAGCGCGGCCAGCAGGACGGCGTGGAACAACGACGAACCCGTTGGTGCCCCAGAGCCACACAAACGGCGCCGCGACCAGCGGGTACATGTAGGACTTCCCGTAGTACAGGCGGGCCGCGTCGGGATCCGGCTGATATCGCAGGTGCACGAACGGGAACTGCCCGTTGACGAGCGACGTCGGACCTCGCGGCCTTTCTTGAGAAACACGCCGGTCGGCCCCGCCGGAAACTCGTGCCACACGCGCGCGAGGTCCTGGCGGCTGTACGACAGGTCGCCGTCGTGCGCCAGGCTGTGCGCCATCATGTAGTACGTCGCCTCGTCGCTCTTGAAGCCGGCCGCCGCGCGAGGGAAGTCCACCGACAACGCGAGGCCGCCATAGACGGCGAGGACCAGCACCGCGACGATCAAGCCCGGCGTGACATCGAGCGGCCGCGGCGAGACCTGGGAGGACGCGGGCGTTGCCGTCACACGCCAACTCCGGTCGTGAGGAACGACAGGTCTTCCGTCAGGATTCCGCGCCGGCCCGTGGGACGCGACACTGCGTGGAGCAGCGTGTACAGCCGCTCCATCTTGCGCACGAACATCGCGATGTCGTACTGCCGGCCGGCGTGCCGCGCACGGGCCGCCATGGCGGCCCGATCGTCAGGATGCGCAAGCGCATGGCCGATGGCCTTCGCCAGCGCGTCGGCATCGCGACGCGGGACGATCCACGCAGTCACGTCGCGCTCGAGAATGTCGAGCAGGCCGTCGGCGTCGGTGGCCACGATGGCCTTGCCCATCGCCAGGGTCTCGAACGCCGTCAGGGGCGTGCCCTCCCACAACGACGGGAAGACGCTCAGGTCGAAGGCCGACAGCGTCTGCGCCACGTCCTTCTGGAAGCCAAGGAACACGAAACGGTCGCCAAGCCCCAGCGCGTTCGCCTGCGCTTCCAGCGGCTCGCGCAACGGGCCCTCCCCCGCCAGGTAGAACCGCGCGCGCGGGTGCGCGGCGACGACTCTCGCCGCGGCCTCGACCAGGTACTCGTTGCCCTTTGAGTCGTGCAGCCGCGTGATGGTGCCGATGGCGAAGTCGTCGGGCGAGGCGCCAATCGCGGCGCGCGCCGCCGCCAGCTCCTCGGCGCTCCGCGGCCGGCCGAACTCCTCGAGCGGCGCGCCGAGGTAAACGACCTTGATCTTCTCCGGCCGCACGAGCCGCGCGTGCTCCACAAACTCCGCCGTGCTCTTCGACACGGCGATGGCCAGATCGGTCGACGGCTCGAGCAGCTTGTCGGCGACCTTCTGGAACCAGGGCGTGTCCGTGAGGTTGGCGTGTTCGTGCAGAATCGTCGGCAGCTTGCGCATGGCGCCGGCCAGCCGCCCAAATGTCGTCGCGCCATACCCGTGCAGGTGCAGGACGTCGATCTGCTTGCGGTCGATGATCTTCAAGCAGCGCCGGCAGCGTCGCGGGATCGAATTTCGATCGGTGCAGGTACTCGATGTCGACGCCAAGGCTGTCGAGTGTCTCTTCCGACAGATCCTTCTTTCTCAGGCTGACGAGCGAGACGTTGAAGCGGGCCGGGTCGAACCTCGGGATCATCCACGCAAACAGGCGCTTGACGCCGTGCATGCGGGACCCTTCCCACCCGAGGTGATCGCACACCTGCAGGACATTGAGTCTCCGGCTCATGCCTGAGCCTGCTGCACGCGCGATCCGACGACTCTGGCCGGCACGCCGACGACGATGGCCGATGCCGGCACATCGGCAGGTCACCACCGCCCCGGCCCCGACGATGGCGTCGGCGCCGATGGTGATGCCGTCGAGCACCTTCGCACCCGCGCCAAGCCACGCCCCGGCGCCCACCGTTACGCCGATACGCGCGGCGCCCCTGCTCGAGGACCGGCCGGCCGGCGTCCTTCCAGTCGTGGTCGCCGCCGATGACGTAGCAGTAGGCGGCCAGCAGCGCGCGTGCGCCCAGCTCCACGCGCGCGGCCGAGAAGATCTCGCAGTTGAAGCCGATGTTGGCGCCCTCGCCGAGCACGATGTCGCCGTTTTTGCACGACAGGATCGTGTTGCGGCCGATGAAGGTGCCCGGCCCGATGGTGATGCCGGCGTTGGTGTCGCCTTTGGCATCGATGAGGCAGTTGTCGTCGATCACCACGTTATCGCCGACGCGAATCTTGTGCGGATGCCGCAGCACCACGTGCTGCCCGAAGACGACGTTGCGGCCGCACTGTCCGAGCACCCAGGGATAGAGCATCTTGCGCAGGACCAGGCCGAGCGCTCCTGGCACCCACTGCGAGGCCAGCTGCACGAACTCGTACGCCAGCAGCGCGCCCAGGCCGTCGCGGCCCACGACCAGGCGGGCGTACTTCTGGCGCGCTGACGTGCCAGGCGCAGACAGCTCGTCTTGCGCGCGCGGAATACCGGTCGCCACGTCTACAGCCACTCCCGTTCGCGATACCACGCCAGCGTCCGTTCGCGTGCCCGAGCGCAAGTCGACCGCGGGCGCATAACCCAGTTCCGCGCGCGCACGGGTGATGTCGAACGCGCGGCTCTTGGTGAAGAAGTCGACCCGTCGTCGATAGAGCGGCGGCTCCAGACCGAGCGGCGCGCACACCGCTTCGCACGCGGCGCCCGCGACCCAGAACGGCCACACGGGCAGATGCACTTCCAGCGGCCGGACGCCGGCTTCGCCGGCGATGATCGCCACCAGTTCGTTCAGCGTCGTCACCTCGCCCCCCGCGAGGATGTAGGTGCGCCCGGCGGCGGCCGGCACCGCGCCGGCCAGTCGAAAGCCTTCGACCAAATCGTCGATGTGCGTCAGATGGTAGAAGATCTTGCCGTCGCCGAGGATCATGAATCGCCGGCGGGCGACTCCGCGGAACAACTTGAGCAGACGCCGGTCGCCCGGACCGTAGATGCCGGATGGCCGCACGATGACCAGCTGAACGCCATTGGCGGCGGCGGCCTCGGCGGCCAGGCGCTCGCCCTCGAGTTTGGTGACCTGGTAGATGTCGCCGGGGCGGAGGGGCGCATCCTCGTTGGCCGGCGGGTGCTCGATGTCGCCGTGAACTCCCACCGTGCTGCAGTGAACCACCCGCCGCGCGCCTGCTTTTGCCGCCGCCTCGACGAGCCATCCGACGGCGTGCGCGTTCACCGTGCGGTACGTCGCCTCGGGCAGGCCGGCCTGACGATACAGGGCCGCGACGTTGTAGACGACGTCGACGCCGGCTACGGCGGCCGGCAGGCTTTCGACGTGCAGGAGATCACCGCGGACGACCGCGACGCCGGCGGCCGCCAGGTCCCCGGCGCGTGCGGGTTCGCGCACCAGCGCGCGAACCTCATCGCCTTGCGACGCGAGGTACCGGGCCAGATGCCCCCCGGTGAAGCCGGTCGCGCCAGTGACGAGGACCTTCACCGCTCCGCCAGGACCGTGACCGGCGAACCGGCCAGCTTCAGCAGCCCGACCTTGGCCAGCGCGCTCTCGACCCCCGTGGTGACGGGAAGGGAGTTGAGTCGCTTGTGGACCGCAATCGGCAACACGAACTGGCGATGCTCGCGGGTGATCCGGAAGCCGTGGCGCCGGAACTCGTCGCCGATCTGGCGGCCGGTGAACGCGCGATACGGCTCGGTGCGGGCACCCAGGCGGTGCGCCACGTGGCGGCTGGCCGCTTGGATCGCCGCCAGGCTGGTCGCGGCCGGGTAGTCGACGATCACGCGAGCCTTCGCCACGCGACAGGCCTCGGCGACGCACTGGCGCCAATCGGGTGTGTGCATCAACACCCGCAGGCTCACGACCGTGTCAAAGGCTCCGGTCTTGGAACGCAAGGTGATGCGCGTCGCCGATCCCGAACGCGATGCTGGAACCGCGCGCCGTGGCCCGCGCTTCGGCGACGCGGAGCATCTCGGCCGACGCGTCGACGGCCGTCACTCGTGCCCCGGCCTCGGCCAGCACCAGCGCCGCGCGGCCGGTACCGGTGCCGACGTCGAGCACCATCCCGCCACCGCCGTTGCCCGCATACTCGCGCAGCACGGAGGCCTGCGTGGCGGCAAGCAACTCGCCAATCGGACCGCTGAAGCGCGCGCGATCGAACCGATCGGCCATGCTCCGGATCGGCATAGACGGTGTAGCTGTAATGGTCCGGCGTCCGGCGTCCGGGGTCCTGGTTCAAACGACGCCTCCGGTGGCCGGCTGCGTCGCCACCGGCCCGCTCAAGCGCATGATCGCTTCGCGGGTTCGGCCGAGATACGCCTCGTAGCTGTACTTGCTCGCGGCCAGTTCGCCGGCGCGCCTGCCGATGTCCGCAGCGCGCGCAGGGTCGGCCAGGGCGTCGAGGATACCGGTCGCCAAAGGCCTCGGGCGTCGGCTCGGTGAGGATCGCGACCTCGTCGGAGAGCACCTGCGTGTGAGTGAGCAGCCGCGTGGCCACGATGACCCGGCTCGCCCGCAGGTACTGGTAGATCTTGAGCGGCGTGTTCGTGCCGCGGCTTCGTGGCGACACCAGCACGTCGGCGGCGTCGAGGAAGTGCGGGATCTGGTCGGCGGGCCGCTCGCCGGCAAAGGTCACGATGGCGCCAAGCCCGCGGGCGGCCACCTCGCGTGTCGCAGCGGCGATCTGGTCGGGGCGCCCTCCCGCCAGCAGGAAACGCGCGTCCGGTCGTGCCGCGTGCACGGACCGCGCGGCGTCAAAGAGAAGGTCCAGTCCCTGATACGCCTCGAAGGTCCCCGTGTAGAGCACCAGCGGGGTCGTCGGCCCGATTCCGAATTCCGCGCGTACCGCCTCGCGCCCGCCGTCGCGGCTCACTTCACCGGCGCCGGGGGCGTTTTCGATCAGCACCGGGGCCGCCTGCGGCGCGATCTCGCGAACCTGCCGCTCCAGCTCCGCGCAGATCACGATGACGACGCGCGAACGCCGAACGGCCTGCCGCTCGAAGACCTCGAACGCCCAGCGCAGCACGCGCGATCGGCTGAACTTGAAGTTCACCAACTGCTGCGGCAGGCTCGAATGCATGTCGTAGAGATGAGGCACCCCGAGCATCGCCGCCAGGACCAGCCCGATGGCGGCGCCCTCTTCGTGCGAATGCACCGCGTCGTAGCGCGTGCCGGCGATGCGACGCAGCGCCGAGACCGCCAGCGACACGTCGAGCGGCACCTTGGCGAGCGACGGCCCGATGCGGACATTCGAGATGAACGGCGGTCGCAGGCAGCGAAAGACGCGCAGGCCCGGCATCGTCACGTCGTGGCCGAACGGGTAGGTCACCAGATCGACCGTGTGCCCGAGTTCGATGAGCGCGCGGATGCGGTGGTATTCGCTGAACGGGGTGCCCCGGGGCTCGAAAAACGGCTCCGGCGCGATCATGAGGATGTGCAGGCCCAAACCTCAAGTCTAGAGAGCCATCGCGGCGGCGTCAACGTCGCCGCCGGCCGGACGTGGACAGCGCTGCAAGGCCCATAGTATCCTCAGGGGTTGCCCCAATCCACTCCCCCCGCAGCCGCCACGGCGACTCCGCCTGGACACGGCCGCGCCGCAGCCATCGTCGACGCGAAAGACGCTCCTCTTTGTCGTGAAAGCGGTCGTCAGCGTCGGGCTGCTCGCGCTGCTCGATCTCGCGCAGCGACGCGCCCCGCCTCTGGGCGTACGTGCGAACCGCGTCGCTCGCCTGGCTCGGGCTGGCGCTGGGACTGTATCTGCTGATGGTGCTCGCCAGCGCGTGGCGATGGGGGCTGCTGCTTGGCGCGCAAGGCGTTGAGGTGCCGGCCCGCACGCTCACCGGGTCGTTCCTCGTCGCGACCTTCTTCAACAACTTCCTGCCGAGCAACATCGGCGGCGACGTCATTCGCATTGCCGACACGGCTCGTCCTGCCGGATCGAAGACGCTGGCGACGTCGGTGGTCCTGGTCGATCGCGGCATCGGCCTGCTCGGCCTGGTGCTGCTGGCCGCCGTGGCCGGCTCGGTGGTCGGCGACGCCGGCGCCAGCCCCGTGCCACGCGAGCCGTGCTATGGGCGGGCTTTGTCGGTGCGAGCCTGGCCGCGGCGCCGGCCCTGCTGGCTCCAAACCTAGGTGATCCGGCTGTTGCGGCCGTTGCGGCGTCTGAACCCGGAATGGGTCGGCGCCCGGCTGGATCGGATAGCCGGGGTGCTGGAGAATTTCAGGCAGGCGCCGATAGCACTGGTAGGGTGTTTCGCCGGCGCGGTGCTGGTCCAGGGAATCCTCGTGGGGTTCTACGCGGCCATCGCGCACGGGATCGGCATCGCGGTTTCGCCATGGCACATGGCGGTCCTCGTGCCCGTGTCGTTCCTGGTGCAGATGCTGCCGCTGTCGGTCAACGGGTTCGGACTTCGGGAGGCGACTTTCTCGTTCTACTTCACCCGATTGGGGTTGCCCATCGAGGCGGCATTGGTAATTTCTTTGCTTGGCGCGGGGTTGATCATGATATTCTCCCTCACCGGAGCGGTCGTTTACGTGGTCCGTGGCTCGTAAACCCGCCCCTCCCCGCCAGCATCATCGTTTGATTCCGCCGCGTCCCAGCGCGTCGGCAAGACACCGGGCCCTGATCGGTCTCCTGAACGATCGGGTTGACACGGCGGTGTGCACGGTTGGCTTTCGGCTAAATCCCAGAGGAAGGTTGATGACCTCTTTTCGTTCGTGTGTAGCGTACCTGGCTGTCGTGACTGGCGTGCTGGCGGCCAGTCCGGCCTCGGCGCAAAGCGGCCGTATCACGGCCAGCATCAATTTCGGCGCGCAGGTAAGCTCGGGGGATTTCACCCAGCACATCACGCCGACCATCTACCTTGAACCGGCTTCGATCGACATCGCTCAGGACTACGAGAACGGCGCCGTTGTTTGACATTGGCGGCGCCGTGAGCGGTGTTTGGAAACATCGGCGTCGGCCTGAGCTACTCGCACACGGCCGGCGACGGCGTCGCCGCCGTGGCCGCGCAGATTCCCGACCCCCTTGTCACCGATCAGGCCGCGAGGCGCCTCGGCGGCGGTCGATGGCCTGGACCACTCCGAGGATGCGGTCCACCTGCAGGTGTTCTATCGCTTTGCGGCGTCACCCAAGATGGATGTCTCGGTGGGCATCGGCCCGACGTTCTTCTCGGTCAAGCAGGAGTTGATCCCTCGAGACCGTCGACCGTGACCGAACCCACGCCGACGATCGCGCCCGTCGTGGCGGAGGCTGAGCGATTCGCCGGTCGGCGTCAACTTCGGCGCAGACGCTGACCTACATGGTCACCAAGACGCATCGGCGCAGGCGTGCTGCTCCGCTACGCGGCCGGTTCGGCCGATCTCGCCATCGCCCGCGGGTCGTCACTCAGTCTGGATGTCAGGTGGTTTTCAATTTGCCGGTGGTCTGCGAGTGCGCTTCTGACAGGCGCAGCGCCATCGTTTGTTGTTTTGATCGCAAGGAGAGAGGCATGAGCAAGAAGGTATTCCTGGTCGTCGTCGCGCTGCTGGCCACGTCGATGGCCTGCAGCGAGAAGTCACCCAGTCCCGCGGCCCCGTCCAGCGCGGGAGCGTCTGTTGATGACGCGGGCGCGCTGGCCGACGGATCGACGCTGAAGGTCCCGCCCCCGCAGCAGGTCGCGCCGGCCAACGGTGCCGCGTCTGGAGCAGTTCGAGACGACGCTGAAAGTCAACCCGGTCGCCGGGCTCTTTGCGCCGCAGGCGACCCAGTTCGCCTACAGGTTCCAGCTCCTGCTCAACGGGCAGGTCGTGAGGGAGTTCCGCACCCCGGCCTCCACCGAATGGAATGTCACCGGCCTCGACCTCAACCTTACCTACGGCTGGCGGTGTCGCGCCGAAATGGGCAGAACGGGCAGAACTTCGGCCCATGGTCGGCGACGTGGACGCTCACGACACCGGACATCCCGGAAGGCTACATCGCCGGCGGCGAAGTCTACGACCCGCTGTGGACAGGCAAGACCGTGGGCCAGCCCATCGGCGCCGTCGAGTTCCTCCCGAACACCGGCGCCAAGATGGTCGGCTTCACCAGCTACATCGAGTACGTGCTGGGGCAGACCGTCGCCGATGGCGAGTTTTCGATGCTGGTCACCAATGTTCCGACCAACACCGAGGGCGGCAAGACGAAGATAATGTCGATGCGCGAGGGGCGGTGCTGCATCACGACCAACGATCGGCGCTTCACGATCGAAAAACGCGGAAACCCTGCCGGGGCCATCGCCTGGCGAGTGATCACGAGCCGCGACCAGATCGACACGGTGGGCAATGCAGAGCGAGTCAAGCAGGCACTTCGATCCCGCCAAGTGGTATCTCTGGACGGCGCGATGGGGCGACGGCCGGTTCAATCTGACGATTCGTGAGGGCGGCGCCGACGGCACGGTCATCTACAATTTTGGCAAGACCTACCGCGGCGTTTACGACCCCAATCCGCACCTGGCGTATGTCGGGGCCCCCCACCGGCCGCGGCTGGCGCCGAACGATGCGACGGTTCCGGGCATGGTCGCCAAGCAGGTGTGGCTGTCAAACCGACCGCGCCCGGACTTCGCGAACAGATAGTCTGACGGCAGAGCAGACTGCAGATTACGGAGGCGTGGCCTTCGTAATCTGCAGTCTGAAATCGTCCATTTCGTGAGTATCCTTAGCTCCTCCCCAGCGCGCCCGGATGGCACTCCCAGCCACCTCTAAACCTTTCGGTCAGTTGGGCCGATACACATAACTGCACGGGAAGGGTCTATCGCCTGGGCATGTCTCTCTTTCGGGAGTTCGTGATGATGGTTCCAACTGCGCGTGTCGGGGGGCTGCTCGCTGTCCTGGTGCTCGCCGTGGCCTGCGAGTCCAACAAGAGCGCCAACCCCCTGAGTCCCTCAGTCGCCGGGCCTATTCCGGGCGTGGAAATTTCCGCTCCAAAGCCGCTCGAGCCAGGCGCCAACTGGGAGGTCTCGAACGACAAGCAGCCGCTGGCGCTGCTCATCGAGAACCCGGGCAGTAACGGTCAACGGCCGGTGACCCTCGAGATCGAGGTCGCCTCCGACGAGGGCTTCTCGACCAAGGTCTTCACCAAGGCGGGCGTCGAGCCCGGGCCCAACGGCCGGACGCTTCTCCAACTGCCGTCGAAGCTCACCAGCGACCGCACGTACTTCTGGCGGGCCAAGGGCGGGGACGGCGCGAATCAGGGGCCGTGGTCGCCGGTGGTCAGGTTCTCGATCTACACGCCGGCCGGGTTGCAGGCGCCCTCGCCTCGGTCGCCGGTCAACGGCGAGACCGTGGGCGACCTCAGCCCGTCTTTCCGGTTCAAGAACGCCCCGCGCTCGGGCCGCGTCGGCAATGTCAGCTACGTCGTCGATATCGCCCTCAACGACTCGTTCACCTCCGACGTGGCCACGTGGGCCGGCGGCGAACAAGGCGGCGCCGATGGTGAGACGACCGTCGGGCCGGCTTCCAATTTGCCCGGCAGCGCGACCCTCTATTACCGCGTTCGCGGCTCCGACGGCGCGATCACCGGGCCGTGGTCGAGCACGCAGTTCTTCAAGACGCCGGCCGCTCCCTGCTGGCGGTGGTGGCGGCGGCGGTGGTGGTGGTGGCGGCGGTGATAGTGGCGAGGGCGGTGGTAGTGGCGGCAACCCGGGCAATTGCGCGTCGTCAAACGGCGATTTCATCGTCGACTTGCATCGCCGCCAAGTACGCCTCGTATCGACGGCCCGTGGGCAACCTCGATCAGCGCCAGGCGAACATGAAATTCCTGCGCAACCGCATCATCGAGGCGGGCATCTGCGGCGGGCTCAACCTGGGCTGGAACCTCAAGCGCGGCGGACCGGACCTTAGCATCGACTTCATCGCCGAGAAGCGCGGCTCGACGTACGGCTACGACATCGCGCGCGACTACGACAACTTCCGCAAGGAGCTGCAGCTGACCTGGGCCGAAGACGGCCCAGGCTCGCACTTCAAAGCGTACAGCCCGCGACCGAGCTGCAACTGAGGCGGCCGCGCGGCCCTCACCTGTGCCGGCGCAGGTCGAACAACACGGTATCTGCAGGCGCGCCCACGAGCACCGGCTCGTGGCGCGTCTGCAGGTAGGCCGCCAGGTCCGGCTGCCTGCGGCGCACGGCAGACCACTTCGTGGACGCGAAGTAGCGGGCGCCCTGGGCCTCGAGCGTACGCACGACCGAGGCCGTCACCGTGTCGGCGTCGAAGCTCCAGCCTTTCGCGTGCGCGAAGTAGAGCAGCATCGGCGAGTTCACGCCGTAGTCGTCCACCGCCACAATCAACCCGGGCTCAGCGAGACCTCGCTGAATGGCTGCTCCTGCTCGCAGGATCCGCACATCCGGCGCGGCCGGCCGGAAGTGACGCGCGATGACGCCGCTGTGCCAGAAGCTCATGGCAGCTACGGCCGCCACGACCAGCGCAATACCGGTGCGGGGCGCGAGCCCCGGTCCCACTTTCGCCGCAATCCAGCCAGCATCGAATACCGGACGCGCGGCGGCGGCGAAGTACAGCGCGAAGATGGGCACCAGCGGAAGCTGGTAGTAGTCGTGTCCCATGTGGCCCGCGCCGGCCACGAGGATGAACGCCACCATGGCAGCGAGCCAGGCGTCGACGACCAGCCGCCACTTCTTTGCGCGCCAGAGCACGACGCCCACAAACGCCAGCGCGAAGCCCGGCGGGGTCAGGTGCAGGAAGTACAGCCGCGAGAGCATCAGGTCGTACAACGGAGCGGTCGTGAGCAGTTCCACCGAACTCCATTTTGGGAAGGCCGTGGTCCATTCGCTGGTCGCCACGAAAACCGGGTACGTCTTGGTCGTCCCGATGACGCCGAAGGTCAGACCGGTCTCGAGGTAGATCTGGTAGGCGTGCCAGTACCAGGCCGCCGCCACCGCCACGGGCACGCCCACGGCGACCCACAGCTTGCGATCGCGAAGCGCCTGCCAGCCTTTGTTGTGCCACAGGACGGCCGCCACGGGCGCGAGGACGAGAATCCCTGGCAGCTTGACCAGAATCGTCAGCCCCAGCGCGATGCTGCCGAGGACCAGCGGCCGCGTTGCGCCCGTCGTCGCGTGGCGAAGGAAGCCGACCAGCGCCGCCAGCGAGAAGCAGATCATGAGGGAGTCGGGCATGAAGGCCCGCCCGTAGAAGACCGCGGCCGGAGACACGGCCACCAGAGTCGCGGCGGCCAGGCCGCCGGCGTCGTCGAGGAGTTGTTTTCCGAGGACGTAGGTCAGCCAGACCGAGCCGACCGAAAACACCACGACGATGAGGCGCCCCCACATCTCGTTGGGGCCGAACACCGAGTACAGCAGCGCGGCCAGCATCGGCAGCAGCGGAAACTCGCTTTCGACGGCCCCGTTGGCTCCACCCCAGTTCGCCTCCGGCCTGAGGGGGTTGAACCGTTCTTCGTAGAACGTCCGCGCGATCGACGCGGTGTCGACCTGGCGCCATCGATGGGCGTCGAGCAGCGGCGCCGTGATGTAGAGCAGCCGCAAGGCGACGGCCACCCCCAGGATGAGCAGGATCGGAATGTGGCGCTGTGATGGGTGAACGATCCCGGACAACCTGAAGGCCCGCACGTGCCGCGATTATATCGAAACGTTCGAATGGCAGAGTCTTGCGGCAGCGTGCTGAGACTTTTGCGATGCGGCGTGCGTCACAATGAGATATGCACCGCCTGCTCATCGGAAGCATGCTGCTGGCATCTTTGTCGGTCGGCCGTCTCGATCCCGCCACGGCTCCGGCCCCGGGCCGGTTGGACACCTGTGGCCGCGCGCTGTGCGCACCGGACGGTTCGCGATTCCGCTGGCGGGGCGTTACGGCGTTCGGCCTGGTCGATCTCGTCGCCGACAAGCGCGAGGCGGAGGCGCAGGCCTTCATGGCATGGGCCGCTCGCACGGGGTTCACCGTCGTCAGGGTGCTGGCCATGAATCGCGGATGGATGGACCTCTCCCCCGCCGATGGCCGTCAGGCGCTGCCCCGCACGCTGGCAATGGCGAGCGCGCACGGGCTCTACGTGCAGGTCGTCGCGCTGGCGGGGACCGGCGTGCCGGAGTTCAGCAGCGACGCGTTCCTGCACGAGCAGGTGGACGCCGTCGCGCAGGCGTGCGCAGAGGCCGACAACTGCGTGCTCGAACTCGCCAACGAGCCGTACCACTGCACGCAGGCTGCGCTCGACGACGGCGTGCGCATGCGCCGGCTGCAAGGCGACGTGCCCGAGAACCTGCCCGTGGCGTGGGGCGCCGCTCGGGATTTCAGATCGGACGACATGGCCGGTGGCACGTACGTCGTCGCGCATGTCGCCCGGGCTGGTGATCGCTGGGATCGTGTGAGTCGCGTGCAGGAGCTGGGCGAGGTCTCGCGGCGCACCGGCAAGTTCGTCGTCGACAGCGAACCCATCGGAGCGGCGGAATTGCCGGAACCGTCGACGCGCGACAACGAACCGGGGGCGTTTTTCGCACAGGGCCTGCTCGCCCGCATCTTCGGGGTAGGCACGACCTTTCATTGCGAGGATTGCCTCCTCGCCCGCGTGCCCGGGCCCGTTCAGCAGCGGTGTGCCGAGGCCCTGATTGCTGGCGCGACACTGGCGTCACCTGAGGCGTCACTCACCCCCGTCCCCGTCGGCGCACCGGGTGCGCCGGTCGCACGCCTCGAGCCCCTGGGCCCGCAGGCCCGGACGTTTGCGGCCGTGGCTCCACCTGAAGGCGTTGTCCTGGTCCTCGGCGCGTCCGAGCCGCCACAGCCATCGTGGCAGCCTGACTGGGCCCCGACCGTGCACGTGTCGCGGTGGGACGGGCTGTACGCGTGGCACGTCGCGAAGAAATGAGCGCTCGCGCCGTGCGACAGATGCCTTGTGCCGCCGGGGTGCGTGCTGCGATGATGAGACCGATTCGTGGACCGCTTCCAATGGACCGACGTGGATTCTGCCAATCGCTCGGGTTGACGCTGGCAACGCTTGGTGCGGTCGCGCGGCCGGCCGATGGTGGCCAGGCGCCGCGCGACCGACTCTCACGGGTGCTGGGGCTGGAAGCCGCGGAGGTCGCCTGGCTCGACGATTTGACAGCGCTGGAGCAGCGCACGCTGCTCGCCTCGCTCACCTCGGGCGCCACGCCGTCGCCGAAGGCCATCGATCTGCTCTACAAAGTGGTCGGCCGGCGTGAGCGGCTCTTTCAGTACGTCGGCTACCGGCAGCTGCCAAACCGCCTGACCGCGTGTGATGGACTCATTCGAGAGTGACGCCGACCTCTGCGTGCTTGGCGGCGGCATCGCGGGCATGCTCGTGGCCGAGCGCGCGTTGTCGCTGGGCCGGCGGGTGCTCCTTGTCGAGCGCGGGACGCCGCTGACCGCCCAGCAGCGACTGCGCCAGCGCTCGCACGACGACCCGCTGCCCTTCAACCGCAGTCCGCATCGGCTGCCACACGAGCGCCCGCCGGTCGGTCCGCGTATTCGATGGGACCGGGACTACCCCTACTGGCCGGTGTACAACCTGGGCGGCTGCACGAACCATTTCTTCGGCAACATGCCGCGGTTTCACCCGGCGCATTTCGACGCGCCCGCCTTTGCCGGAGGCATCGCCCGGAATTGGCCGCTCACGTATGCCGATCTCGAGGCGTACTACCTCGAGGCCGAGCGTCGCCTCGAGGTCGCCGGCAGCGCGGCGCGCACGCCGTTCAAGGGGCGGTTCGACTATCCCCTGCCGCCGCACAGGCTCTGCCCGTCCGACCGCGCGTGCCAGACGTTGTTTGGTAAAGACTCGGTCATCGAAGTGCCAAACGTCAGGCCCTCGCGAGCCGTCGGCGGCAGACCGGCGTGCTGCGGCAGCAACCAGTGCAACCTCTGTCCAATCGATTCCAAGGGCACGGCCCTCAACACCGTCCTGCCGGCGATCCGCGACCGCGTGACGCTTGAAACGGGATGGCTGGCCACGACGATTCACTGCGCCGGAGGGCGTGTGGACGCGGTCACGGCCGTCGACGCCAAGGGCCGGACGCGCCGCATCCACGCCAGGCAGTTCGTCCTCGCGTGCAACGGCGTGGACTCGTGCCTGCTGCTGCAACGGTCGCCCGACGTCCCGGCGCTGCCCAGCCTGGGGCGCTACTTCATGGATCACCCGATCATTCAGATCGCGATCTACGGATCGGGTGTCGACGCGCGGCCCGGCTACGGCGACAGCGCGCAGACCGGCATGTTCGTGCCGTTTTTCGAGCGCACCTCCGACGCGCTACCTGTCTCGATGCTGGCCGAAGTCCGTTCGGGCTCGCTCTCGCAACCCTCGGGCGAGCTGATGCGAAATCTGCTCACGCGCGATCTGCTGGCCGAGGCCGTGTCCGGGGCGGCCGAGGGCACGCTTCGACGCCGCTTCACCGACGCCTGGCGCTCGACGCTGGATCTCTGGTTTCTCGTCGAGCCGCAGCCCATGGCGAGCCAGACCGTGGGTATCGACCGAATCGAAGCCGACCGGGCAGTGCGTGCCGAAGATTGCGCTGCGATACCCCACGTACTTCGCCGCCTGCGTCGACCACGCCCTCTCATTCGTCCGATCGAAACTTCGACAGGGCACGGCCAAGCACGTCGGCTCGATTCCGACCTCATTCCACTGGCTCGGGTCGACGCGCATGGCCGACAGCGCGAGGGACGGGTGCGTCGACCCAGACCTCCGATACCACGACCTCGAGAACCTCTTCGTGCTCTCGACCTCGGTCTTCCCTTCAGCGTCGAGCGCGAACCCGACGCTGACGCTGGCGGCGCTTGCGCTGAGACTCGGGGATCATCTGGGAAAACGGGCCCATAAACCGAGACGAATGGCATAGAGGCCGCCTCGAGCCGACGTGGCGGCGCGGGCCGCCACCACGGACCCGGGTGGTATACTTGAGGGTGCATGGCCACCGACAGCTTTCGTCTCAGCTACCTTGCCAAGACCGCGGCCGGCGTCCCGCGCGACCTGGCGAACACGCTGATCGTCTCGAAGCTGAAGCCGATTCGGCCCACCGTCCTCATTTACAACTGCACTTTCGTCTGCGACGCGCGCTGCCAGATGTGCAACAACTGGAAGCGTGGGAACCGCAAGGAAGACATGGTGCTGGAGCAGGTGGACGGCGTCTTCGATCACGAGTTCTGGGGCGCGGTCGAAAACCTCAACATCTCGGGCGGCGAGCCCACCACGCGCAACGACCTGCCGGACATGGTGGAGATGTTCCACAAGCGGCTCCCCCGCTTGCGGAAGATCGGCATCAACACGACGGGCCTGACGCCGAAGCGCGCGATCCCGATGCTCACGCGCATCGTCGAATTCTGCGCTGCCAAGGGGTTGCTGATCAGCATTCGCGTGTCGCTCGACGGCATCGGCGACGTCCACAACCAGGTGCGTGACGTCAAGCGCGGGTTCGAGAAGGCCTGCCAGACCATCGAGGCCATGCAGGCGCTGGCCGCCAAGCACTCGAACTTCTCGTTCGGCATCGCCTCGACGATTTTCGCGACCAACCTCGAGGACGCCCAGAACATCCTCACCTGGGCGCGCGCCAAGAAGCTCGACATCGTCTTCAACATGTTGCGCTTCACCGACAACATGCTCGGCAATCGCGACCTCGAGGAGAAGGTGGGCTTCCACGAAAAGGAAGAAGCCTTCATGCGGCAGTTCTTCCTCGAGCGCGTCCAGGAAGAGTCGGTGCTCTCGGGTCAGGCATTCATGTACCTGCACTACGCGGACATGATCTCAAATGGCTACAAGCGGACGATGCCGTGCCCGTTCCGTAGCCAGGGGCTGCTGCTGAACCCCAACGGCGACCTGTTCTACTGCGAGAACTCCGACCTGCTCGGCAACGTGCTCGACCAGTCGGCCGACGAGATCTATTTCAAGGCCGAGCACCTGGCCGCGCGCGCCGGCTTTGAAGACGGCATCTGCAAGAACTGCCTGAGCCCTTGCCAGGTCAACGTCGGCGCGATGAAACAGTTCGTGCCATACGCGAAGTTCCTGGTGCGCGCCTACCGGGTCAAGCACAACCCGGAGCGGCACTTAGAGACCCTCCCCGCCACGCGGTGACTCGCCTGCTCGCCAGCCGTACCGTGCGGCTGGCCATCGCCGTCGGCCTCACGGCGTACCTCCTCTGGCGAAACGACCCTGGAGCTATCGCGCGCGCTGTCACGGGCGCCGACCCGAAGTGGCTGCTGGCGGCCTGCGCGCTGGTCGTGGTCGATCGGGCGCTGATGGGGTGGCGCTGGCTCGCCCTGCTCCGGCCGGTCATGAGCACGCCGCCGCCGGTCGGTGCGGTGATGCGTGTCTTCTTCGTCAGTTCGTTCGTCGGCAGCTTCCTTCCCGCCAGCGTCGGCAGCGATGCGGTCCGCGCATACAGCCTGCGCGATCACGACGTCCCCGGCAGCGCCGCCGTGGCGTCGGTGGTGATGGATCGGGCGCTTGGGGTGGTGGCGATTCTGCTGGTGGGTCTCGTGTCGCTCATCGCGCTCACCGTGCCGGTCCCCCTGGGCGTCTACGTCGTGCTGCTGGCCGGTGGCGCCGCCAGCGTGGCGCTGGCATCGGTGATCTTCGTCGACCCGGTGGGCGATCTGGTCGGCCGGCTGATGGCGCGATTGCCGGGCGCGCCGGTTCGCGCGGTCGCAGCCAGGTTGCTGGTGGCGGTTCGCACCTATCGGCATCATCACGCCGCGTTGACGGGCGTGCTGGCTGCCTCACTCGCGGTCCAGGCATTGCGGGTGCTGCAGGCGTGGGGCCTGGGCCGAGCCATGGGGATCGAGGCCGGCCTGGCCGTCTACTTCGTTGCCATCCCGGTCGTCTTGCTCATCATGTTGCTGCCGATCACCATCAACGGCCTCGGCACCGGCCAGGCAGCGTTCCTGTGGACGTTCGGCGCCGCGGGCGTGGGCAAGCCGGAGGCGCTGGCACTCTCGATCCTTTTCATCGCCCTGGGCATCCTGGGCAATCTGCCGGGCGGCGTCCTGTACGCCATGGGCGGACGCCGCCCGGCATGATGACGCGCGGGCTGCCGTGGCTCGCGACCGCAGCCTTTGCGGTCCTGATCCCGTGGGTCGCGGGGTTGAGCGGGCTGGCGTACGTGCCGTTCCTGCTCCTTGCCGCCGCGCCTGGCGTGCCTCTCGGGCGCTCGTTGGCCGGCAGGCATGCGTTCGGCTGGGTGGCGGGCCTGGCAATCGGCTACACCACCTCGTGCCTGGTCGTCTGGGCGCTCATCGCCCTTGGCGCTGTTTCGAGCGCGACGCTGGCCGGCGCATGGGCGCTCGAGGCGGCGCTGTTCTGGCTGGCGTCACGCCGGATAGCGGGACCGGCAATCGATCTGGCGCCGTTGACGCCGCGTGACCGCGCGGCGCTGGCGGTGACGCTCCTGCTCGTGCCGCTGCTGATGGCGGCGCCCTATCGCAATCTCGGCGGGGCCAACACCGAGGGCACGAAGCACTACCGCGCGTATTTCACGGCCGACTTCGTCTGGCACGCCGCGCTCGCCGCCGAACTCGGCCGTTTTCAGATGCCGCCGCGCAACCCTTACATGGCGCGCGAGTCGCTGCACTACTACTGGACTTACTTTCTCGTGCCGGCAGCGGCGGCCTCGGCAGGCCCTCCGGCAACGCGAGACGTCGAATCCGCGCTGAAAGTCAACGCGATCGGGACGGCTGCGGTGCTCATCGCGGCGTTTTTCCTGCTCGCCTGGTCCGCCCGCGCCGGCGCGGTTGCGACTGCCCTCGCAGTGATGCTCGTGGTGCTCGCCGCCAGTGCGGAAGGCGCGATCGCCATCAAGGACCTTCTGCAAACCGGGTCGCCGCTGTCGAGGCTGCGCGACATCAACGTCGACGCCATCACCGCGTGGAAGTACGGCGGGCTCCGCATCGACGGCGTGCACCGCACGATGTTCTACACGCCACAGCACGGCTTGTCGTGCGCCCTGGGACTGCTGGCTCTGGTACCGGCAGCGTTGGCGGGCGCATCCGGCCGGCTCGGATCGATCGCCACCAGCGGCCTGCTGCTGGGGTTGTCGACGACGGTCAACCCGTTCCTGGGCGCGGCCTTCTCGCTGATTTACGGCCTGGCGATTCTCGCCGAGGCGGTGAGAACGCGCTCGTCGGTCGCGCAGGTCCTCCGGCACGCCGTCGCCGCGGCGCCGCCGGCGCTGGCGGCCTTGTGGGGCACGCTCAACGCAATGGGGGAAGGAGCCGGCGACGCCGTGACCATCGCCTGGGCGGGCCACGCCCGCCACGCGCCCGTCGTGACGCTGTTGATGTCGCTCGGACCGGTGCTGGTCCCGGCGCTCGTGGGCCTCGTGCCGACGCGCCGCCTGCCGACACCGCCGGTTGCGGTTGCCGTGAGCGGCCTGCTGGTCGGCCTCTGGCTGCTTTACTTCGTCGTGCTCTCGGACGCGTCGTGGGTGGGATTTCGTGCGGGCCAGATCCTGCTGGCGCTCATCACGATCCCGCTCGCGCGGCTGCTGGCGATGATCGGCGCGTGGGCGACGACACCCATCTCACGCGGCGCGGCCGCGGCGCTGGTTGCCGGCATCCTCGCCATCGGGACGCCGACTGTCGTCGCCGATACCTACAACGCATCGGACATCGCGAACCTGGCTCAGGGGCCCGGGTTCCGGTGGACGCTGACGGTGACACCAGGCCAGCAGTCTGCGCTCGCCTGGGTGAAGCAACACACGCCGCCAAGAGCCGTCGTCCAGATGGATGCCCTGGCGCGCGGCCGTGGCCACTGGAGCTTCATCCCGACCTTCGCGGGCCGGCGCATGGCGGCAGGACTGCCCATCTCCTTGCTGCCACGCCCGGAGTACCAGCGGGCGTCACAACAGGTGCGCGGGGTCTTCGACAGCCGCGACGGGGACAAGGCGCATCTGAACGCGCGCCGACTTGGGATCGATTACCTCTGGGTGGACGACACCGAGCGCAGGACGTACCCGCTGGCACCGCGATCCTGGCCGCGTCACCAGGCTACTTCACTCCGGTTTTCGACAACGGCGAAGTACAGGTGTATCGAGTACGGTAAGCAGAGTCTGCGTAATTTGCAGTCGTCAATCGTCAATCTGCAGTCGTCAATTGATCGTCCTCACCCGTTCCTGTACGTCCAGAACGTCCTCGCTCCGATGAACCAGTCGCGCAGGCCGATTTTCTTGCCTTCCTCCTTGCTGCGCGGCTTGTAGGTCACCGGGACTTCCACTATCCGCAGACCGCGCGCCAGCACCTTTGCGGTGATCTCGTGATCCGTCTCGAAGCCGCTGGTCTCGAGCTCCAGTGCCGGCAGCAGCGATCGTGGAAACAGCTTCAGCGCCGTGACCGTGTCGGTCAGATACACTCCGGTTGTCGCCAGCATGACGAGGCTGAGGCTGCGGCCGCCCAGGTAGGCTGCCAGCCCCTGTCCGGCGTGCCGGCCCCTGCCAAGATACCGGCTGCCGTAGACCACATCCGCGCGCCGGTCGAGAATTGCCTGCATCATCGGCACGTAGTCCTGCGGGTCGTACTCGAGGTCGGCGTCCTGGATGATGAGATAGTCGCCCGTTGCCTGCGCTATTCCCTCGCGGACGGCCGCCCCCTTGCCGCTGTTGCGCGCCAGACGGAAGAGGCGCACGCCGTCCACGCCGCGCGCAATATCGCTCGTGCGATCCGCCGAGCAGTCGTCGACCACGATGATCTCGGTGTCCACCCCGATCGTGTGCAGGGGCACGGCACGCACCTGCTGGAGCAGCGTGCCGATGAAGCGCTCTTCGTTGTACGCGGGAACGACGATCGACAACGTGGGCATCGGTGTCAGCGAGACGTCAGGTGGGCTTCCACACGCGCGAGCTCCTCGGGCGTGTTCACGCCGACGGCCTCGATGTCTTCGGTCGCCGGGATGGTGATGACGGTCCCGTGGGCGGCCGCGTGCGGGATGAACGGCAGGAAGTTGCGTTCGCCGGTCCCGGCATCGGAGGTCGCCGTGCCGGCGAAGGCCCGCAGGTCCACGCTCGCCGCGTGTGCCGACACCGAAAACAGGCCCATGTCGCTGTCGCCCCGCGCCGGCATGCGATGGCCTTCGCGACGCTGCCTCACGCCGACAATGCGCCCGGCGGCGTCGCGGTCGAAATGAATGTACGGCGCGTCACGGGTGATGAGCGGCAGGGCCACCGATGACGTGCCCTCACCCTCCGCAAGTCGCGTCAGGGTCTGTGGGTGCACCGCAATCTGGTCGCACCAGGTCACCCAGATTCGATCGGGCGACCAGCGCGCGGCCGCCTCGCACCCGATCAGCACCGCGTCGAGCATCCCCGTCGGCTCGGCCTGAACGACCACCGCCGATGGCACGTCGCCGCCGTCGACGACCTCCTGGATCGCCTCTCGCGTGGAGGGATGTGCGACGACGACGAGCGCGGAGATCCATGGGCGGTAGAGCGTGAGGAGCCAGCCCAGCATCGGCCGGCCCGCGACCTCGACCAGCGGCTTCGGCACCGAACCCCCAAGTCGCGAACCGCGTCCTGCCGCGGGGACGACCAGCACGCGACGCACGGCGGAGGTCACGCTAGGCTACCGGCCGGGCTGAATCGGCCGGCTCGTGCCTGGCCGCCGGCACGTCGACCGGAGCGGGACCGAATCGCCGCCACACGATGGTGCCGACGGCCGCCACACCGTCTGCAACCGTGGTGCGGCGGACCTGCTCTGGCGAGAGCGAGTAGAAGTGAACCGGCACTTCGAACATCTCGGCCTTGCGGCGCAGAAGCCCCGACAGCAGGTATTGATTGGCCTGCTTGTGGACCAGAGCCACCGGCACCCGCAAGGCATCGGCCAGGCGCACGACCCGCGCACCGGACAACGTGTCGGAGACGTAACGTCCGTACAGCAACAGATACACCAGGCTCAGCACGTGACTGCCGAGCCGGCTCACCGAGCCCATCACGGGGTGCTGCCGGTACTTCAGGCGGTACGACTCCTCGATGTCGCGGACCGACAGCCGCCGGCTCCCCCACACCGCGTCCAACCTGCCGCCCAGCAGATGCGAGATGAGCCAGGGCACGTCTTCGCCGTTGTACATCCCCGAGGACTCAAACAGCATGAGATGCTCGAAGCCGCCTTCGACCAGCGCCGCGCGAAGCCGTCGA
Source organism: Vicinamibacteria bacterium (assembly GCA_963806705.1). GTDB lineage: Bacteria > Acidobacteriota > Vicinamibacteria > Vicinamibacterales > JAENWD01 > JAENWD01. The sequence continues at coordinate 322,890 of CAWDZE010000011.1, read as the reverse complement.
TCGTCGGCTGGATCGTCGAGCGAGGCGACCTCGGTGACGGCACAAGGCAGGCCCGAGACGAACCCGCGGTCGAGCGGCTCGGCCGTCTCGCAGAAGACCGTGACGTCGACGGGCTGATCGGCCAGCCCGCCGCGAACCATCTCGAGCAGCGTCTGAGCGAGCTTGTCGACCGAGCCGGCGTCGTGCAGGAGGATCGCCACGCGCCGCCGTTGGCGCCGCCGCGCGAGCAGCGACGCGACATACGGCCCCAGCACCTTCGCTGCGTCGTGCCGGCCCGATCCGGGCCGTTGGTACTGCCCCACCCGGACCAGGCGCGGGTCCTGCAGCGCGTCGAGGCGGCCCAGCGGCACGTAGGTGTCACCGGCGTCGCCGCTCTGCGGCGCGTTGAGCAGGTAATGGGTCACCAGCGCCGGCGTCGGCGTCAGCCGATGGCCCTTGTCCTTCAGGTAGAACACTGCCCGCTCGATGATGTCGACGGCGCTGCTGCCGGCAATCTCGGCGTCGGCCTGGATGTTGGTGATCAGGAGCTTCACGGCGCGGGTATTGGCCGCAATCGCATCGCTCAAGCCCGCGGTGAGGTACGACGGAAACAGGCTCGAATGCTGGGTGCCCGGCGCGTAGACGATCAAATCGGCATCGGCCAGTCGGGCCGCCAGCCGCGGATTCATGGGCGGCTGGAGACTGCGGGCGGCGAGCGCGGCGGCAGCCTGGTCGGCGCCCTCGCGTGCCAGCGCAGCGCACGCGGCGGCGTCGAGCGCGGTCGGCAGCAGGAAGATCTCACGAATCCGGTTCTGCCGGTTGGCGTCGACGATGTCGGCTTCGCGCCCCAGCACGTGACCGTCGAGGTCGAGGGCGACCAGATGGGCGTTGGTGCCATCGGTGACGTTGTCTATCAGCCCGACCGGCAGACCAACCACGGCCGCGTAGTCGTCGACTGCGTCGTTGAATCGACGGCCCGACAGGAGGTAGCTGCCGGCAAACACCAGGTTGCCGATGCTGCAGTCGTCGAAGGTGAAGTCCCGGCGGTTGAGCTCCCCGGCAAAGGCAACGAGCCGCGCGCGCAACAGGGCCCGGACTGGCTCCGGCATCGCGGCCACATCCGCATCGCGCGGACTGGCCGCTGACAGGTCCGTCACCAGCGCATCGAGCGCGGCACGAGCCCCGTCCACCGGCAGGCGACGGTCGAGCACGCGCACCACGCCAGGTGCAGCCGTCGCGAGCTCATCGGCGAGCCGCGAGGCGTTCTTTCGGAAGTCCGAGGGCCCCAGCGCATCCTGCAGGAAGCGCCGGACCTCGCCGGTCGACGCCCCGTCGTCGTAACCGTTGATGGCGACGGTGAGGGAGACGCCGGGCGTCTGTACCAGCGTCGTGGTGAGCGCACCGGACCCGCGGCCGCCGGAAAACAGCACGACTCGCAGCGGCGCGGCGTCGGAGGCAGCATGGGCCACGGGCCAATTATGTCACCGGCCTTCGGTATTATTGAAGCGTTGACGCCGACGTACGAATCCGTGCCGTGCACTATTGGCTGGGCCAGACGTCGGCGCCGCATGCGCGCGGTAGACCGTGGCGGTACTGAGGCCGACCCCTACGGCACGTAGGCCGGAACTTCAGTTCCGGCGTTGGTCTCGCGGACTTCACGAATCACATAAACCGGCTTGTCCTGCGATTCGTGGTAGGTCCGCGCCTGCAGTTCGGCCAGCAGGCCGATCGTCACCAGCTGCACGCCGGTGAAAATCAGCAACACACCGAGGAGCAGCAACGGCCTGTTGGACAGGGCCTGGTAGCCCATGAGCCGCTGGTACGCCAGATACGAGGAGACAACGAGACCGCTGAACAACATGACGCCGCCGATGAGGCCGAAGATCTGCAGCGGGCGGGTCGAGTAGCTGAGAAGGAATTTCACCGTGATCAGGTCGAGGATCACCCGAACCGTGCGCGAGAGGCCGTACTTGGAAACGCCATGCTCGCGCGCGCGATGGTTCACGACGACCTCGGTGATGCTGACGCCGATCTCGCTCGCGATGGCGGGCAGAAAGCGGTGCATCTCGCCATACAGCTTGAGCGGCTTGACGACCTCGGCACGAAAGACCTTCAGCGAGCAGCCGTAGTCGTGCAGCCTGACACCGGTCGCCCACGAGATCAGGCGATTGGCGAACATCGACGGCAGCCGGCGCGTCACGAGCGTGTCCTTGCGGTGCTTGCGCCACCCACACACGATGTCGTGCCCCTGATCGATGAGATCGACCATCCGAGGCAGGTCGCGCGGGTCGTTCTGAAGGTCGCCGTCGGCGGTGGCAATCAGCCGGCCGCGGGCGAAACGGAAGCCCGCAGAGAAGGCGGCTGTCTGGCCGAAATTGCGGCGGAACCGGATCACGCGCAACCGCGGGTCGCGCGCCTGCAGCTGCGAGAGGATGGCGAAGCTGTCGTCGGTGCTGCCGTCATCGACGATCACCAGCTCGAACGGTCTTCCCCACGCGCCCAGCACGCTCACGAACTCTTCATAGAGCTTGCGTACGTTGGGCGACTCGTTGCGAATCGGAATGACGACTGACAGGTCGGGGATCATCGGACAACAACTGGCGCCGGCGGCGCCATCTGCGGCGGCATGATATCGGGGCTAACTGGCCGAGGTCAAAGCCGGCTCACGCCGGCGGTAGTGGCGACGGGCCATCCAGCCGGCGACTCCCACCGCCGTCAGCACGGCGATGGCGATGGCGACCGACTTGCCGTGCGTCTGGAGAAACATCGCCGCCTGCTGGCCGTACCAGACCGACAGGAGGCCGATCCCGAAGTAGCGCACGCCCCGGCCGGCCGCAATCGACAGGGTAAACGCCAGGGGCCTGACGCCGGAGACACCGGCCAGCAGCACGAACAGCTTGAAGGGCGCCGGTGGCGGGAGAATCGCGGGAATCACCAGCGTCAGGACGCCGTATTTCTGAATCAGGCGCGTGGCCCGGTCGAGGGTGCGTCCGTGGAACCGGCGGCGAATCAGCGCGTCGCCGCCCTTGCGCGCGATGACATACAGAACCAGGCACCCGGCCACCGATCCGGCCGTGGCCATCGCGGCGTAGTACAGCATCCAGTACGGGTGCTGGATGACCATCGCGATCACGAGCAGATCGTTGATCTGGGGCAGCGAGACGAACGAGGAATCAAGAAAGGCGATAATGAAGAGGCCAGGCCCGCCAATGGTGGCGGCAAAGGCCTGAATCCACGCAACGAAGGTTTTCATCAGCCCGCTTTCGACCGTCCCGCCCCGCAGTCACGTCAGTAACGCCTCATGAGCGACCCGTCTGAGAAAAGTATAGCCGACCGACCCGCCGGGCCTCCACGCGCACCCCTGTCACTCTGGCTCGCGGTTCTCACGCTCGGATGGGGCTTGGTGGCGGCGATCGTGTACTGGCAGCAGGGACTGACGCTGAGCCACTACGACGCCAAGGGGCACCTGGTCGTCGCCCGCCGCGTGCTCGACAGCCTGACGCCCGGATGGCTGCAGTTGGGGGCCGTCTGGCTGCCCCTGCCCCATCTGCTCAACCTGCTGCCCGTGCAGGTGGACGCGTGGTACCGCACGGGCGCCTCGGGAATCGCGATCTCGATTGCGGGCATGGCGCTACTGGCCCACTGCACCGCACAACTCATCCTCAGGCTCACAGGCTCGCGCGCCGGCGCGGTGCTGGCAGTGTTGGTCATCCTCTCGAACCCCAATCTGCTGTACCTGCAGTCGACCCCGATGACCGAGCCGCTGCTCGTCGGCCTCATCGGCCTGGCCCTGTGGTGGACCATCGAGGCGCTCGACAACGGATCGCGCCTCCGGTGGCTGCGTGCGTCAAGCGCGCTCGCGCTGGCGCTGATGACCAGGTACGAGGCGTGGCCGGTCGCCGGAGCGCTGATGGCCGCGACGGTCGTGGCCCGATGGCACGAGGGAGCGGGCGTCCGGCGGGGGCTTGCCGACGCGGCACGGCTGGCAAGTCTTCCCGCGGCAGCCCTCCTCTGGTTTGTCGTCCACAGCAAGGCAACCGTCGGCGCCTGGTTCGTGACCGGCGGCTTCTTGTCCCCGATCCGATCTACCAGCATCATGCGGTCGCGGTGACTGGTGCCGTCTGGTGGGGGCTGCGCGCGCTGGGTTCGGAGGTGCTGGCGCGCGCCGCGGCGCTGGCCGTCCCGCTGCTCGTGTACTGGTGGTGGCGAAAAGGCCTGGCGCCGAGCGCCGTGGTCGCGCTGACATGGCTCGGCGTCGCGGCGCTGCCCTGGTACGCCTTCTTCCAGGGCCACCCGCTCCGGATCCGCTACATGGTGCCGCTGGTGGTCGCCAGCGCAGTGCTGGTGGGCCTGGCCGTAGGTCGGCTCCCCCGCTGGCGAGCCGCCGTCGCAGCTTTACTGCTCTGCGGTATCTGGTGGACCACGCGGCCATTCGACGCGCGGGCCGCGATGGTGCTCGAAGCGCAGTGGGATCGGCCAAAGAGCGTGGCGCGCCGCGCCGTCACCGGCTGCCTGCCCGCCCCGGGCGGCGACCAGGTCGTGATGGCGAGTATGGGCTCGCTCGCACACTACATGCAGGAGCTGTCGCACGACGGCTTCGCGCTACGCGACTTCCTGCACGAAGGCAACGGCGACCTCTGGCTCGCCGCGCTCGACCGCCCGCGCGATCACGTCCGGTGGATCCTGATGGAGGAGGTCGCCGAGGGCGGCGACATGCTGGCCGAACGCGCACGGCGTGAGCCGGCATTTCTTGCCGGCTTCACGCGCGTGTGCGAAGGCGGAGGGGTCGTGCTGTTCGCACTCCGTAGTGCCAGGTGCCTCGTGCCGAGGTGCTGCGTGCGGTGCCTGGTGCTGCGTGCGTCCGGTGCTGAGCTATCGGCCCGCGTGGCGCGGCGACCGCCGGTACCCGCACGACAGGCATCGGCACCGCACCAAGCACTCGCCACCAAGCTGCACGCCCCGGCACTTTTTCAGAATCTCCACGTCAGGGTGGCCTGGTACGTCAGCCCGCCCAGGTCGAGGCGATCGCCCAGGAAATCGTCCACCGGCAGCTCGGCCTCGGCCTTCTGGTAGCGCACTTCCCCACCCAGCATCATGCTGGCACCGACCGGCGCGCGCAGGCCGCCGAAGATCACCGGGGCGACCTCGGTGCCGTCCGCTTTGAAGCTGTCGCGAAAGATCTCGCTGGTCACGGGGTCGACAAACTCACCGGTCTCGCTGTAGGTCCAGAACAACGCGGCGATGCCTGCGCCGATGTAAGGCTGGAAGGACGCGTCGCGTCCGGTTGGCACGAACTTCAGCGTCGCCGTCAACGGCACGATGCGCAGCTTGAGATCCTGTTCGAGCTCGGTGTTATCGGGGCGCGTGACAAACTCGTAGATCGCCGATACGGTCTGCTGATAAAACCCCGTACCGACGCCCGCCTCCACGTACTTCCCGATGCCGACCAGGTACTCGCCGCCGATGCTCAGTCCACCGAAATCACCCACGTCGAACAGCAGCGGCTCGCAGAGAAATTCCGTGTCGATGCAACGGTCGGCGTTCAGCACGTCGCCGCTGACGCGGCTGTCTTCTCCGCGCGGCGCGAAGTAGCCCAGCGAGACGCTGAAGCCCTGGTCTTGCGCCTGCGCCGGCGCCGCCGATGCCAGCAATCCCAACAGCACCATTCCGGTCGAGATGACTCGCCACATATGAGGTCCTCCGAAGCCGCACGCCCATGAGGCGCCGCGCGCTTTGGACCCTATAGAGCATGAGCGATGCCAACCGAGAACGGCGCGAGTTCGTGAGGGATTTCTGGCATTCTCGCCGTTTCCAGCGCGATGCCGACCTCCGCCGATCGTCCCCTTTTCTGCACAGCGATCGTCTCATGCAGACCGGGATCAAAACGTGGCACTCGAGGCCCGAGGCCGCGCGCTCAGCGCGGCGGATGCGACGTGTAGAACCGGCTCACGACGCGCAGCATCTCGTCGTGAATCGGGCCGTTGGTCGCGACGATGCTGCCGGTGGGGAGCACGAAGGGACCGCCGTCGAGCGAGGTGACGCGGCCGCCGGCCTCCTCGACCAGCAGAACGCCGGCGGCGATGTCCCACGCGTTGAGGCCCTGCTCCCAGAAGCCGTCCATCCGTCCGCACGCGACGTAGCAGATGTCGAGCGCGGCGGACCCGAGGCGGCGTACGGCGCGCGCTTCTCCGAGAAACGCGGCGAACAAGCCGACAAGCTCGGTCATCTTGTCCTGGACGGCGTAGGGGAAGCCGGTCACCAGCAGCGCGTCGATGAGCGTCCGGGTCTGCGACACATGGAGTCGCGTGCCGTTGAGGAACGCGCCTTTGCCGCGCTCGGCCGTGAACAACTCGTCGCGCGTGGGGTCGTACACCGCGCCGACCTCCAGCCGACCATCCACTTCGAGCGCCACCGTGCAGCAGAACAGCGGCAGTCCGTGCGCGAAGTTCGTCGTGCCGTCGAGCGGGTCGACGATCCAGCAGAACCGCGAGCGCGTCTCGCCGGTCGGCCCGCCCATCTCCTCAGCCAGTACGTCGTGGTCGGGGTGCCGCTCGGCGATGAGCGCGCGAATCATGGTCTCGACCGCCAGGTCCACTTCCGTGACCAGGTCGATCGTGCCCTTTTTGCGAATCTGGAACGAGCCACCCAGCGCGGCAAGCTGGATCGCGCCGGCACGCTTGACGGCGTCGATCGCGGTGGCCAGGAATGGTGATGGAAGCGAATCGCCGCTCACAACGCGGCCTTGGCGAGCTTCTTGACCATACGCACTTCCATCCCGCCTTCCGGGATGCGGCGCAGTTGGATGTCGTCCATGAAACTGCGGATCAGGAAGATTCCACGACCGCTGCTCTTGAGCATGTTTTCCGGCGCGAGCGGGTCTGCGACTTCCTCGGGCTCGAAACCCTCGCCTTCATCCCGCACGGCGACGGTGAGCCCGCCAGTCTCCGGATCCGACGAGGAGATGAACTCGATGCGTACCAGCTTGCGCTGGTCATTCTGGTTTCCGTGCTTGATCGCGTTGATGACGCACTCGCGAATCGCGACGCTCACCCAGTGCATCGAGTCTTCGTCAAAGCCCACGCGCCGGCACAGGTGATCGCTGACGACCTGCACGAAGTCGAGCATGTCGAACGCGCTGCAGAACTCGAGACGAACGATGTCGGGCTGGGGGCTGCTCATTCGGCGGGCACCAGGTGCGTCTGCTCGGTCAAGTGACTGCAACGGATAGCACAGGCCCTCACGATGGTCAAGCCAGTTGCGCCACCTCGGCGCGCGCCTCTGCAGGGCCGGTCACGCGCGCGCACCAGACGCGGCGACCTGCATGGTATAGTGGCCGGATGCCTTCTGCACTGGAAGCGCATATTGTCCCTGCGCGGCGCCTGTCGGGCCGTCTTCGCGTCCCCGGCGACAAGTCCATCTCGCATCGCTACGCGTTGCTGTCGGCGCTTGCCGATGGCACGAGCCGGATCACGAACTATTCGCCCGGCGCCGATTGCGCGGCCACACTCGACTGCCTGCGCGCGCTCGGCGTGACATTCCAGCGCGAAGCCGATCCCGTCACCGGCCGCCAGTCCACCATCGTCGTGCACGGCCGAGGCCTGGGTCGTCTGGTGGCGCCCTCGGCGACGCTCAACGCGCAGAACTCGGGCACGACGACGCGGCTGCTGGCGGGCATTCTCGCGGCCCATCCCTTCACCGCCACGATCACCGGCGATGCCTCGCTGTGCGGGCGGCCGATGAAGCGGGTCATCGATCCGCTCACCCGCATGGGCGCCCGCATCGAGGCCGTCAACGGCTGCGCGCCGCTCACGATCACCGGCGGCGGGCTCCATCCGATCGAGTACACGACGCCGGTGCCCAGCGCCCAAATCAAGAGCGCGGTGCTGCTGGCGGGTCTGCACCTGCCGGGACGAACCACCGTCCACGAACCGGCGCCGACACGAGATCATACGGAATTGGCGGTCGCGGCGTTTGGCGGGCACGTCGAATCTGCCGGAAACACCATCCACGTCCACGGCGGCCGGCCGCTGCAACCGGTGGACGCCCAGGTCCCAGGCGATGTGTCGTCGGCCACCTTCTGGGCCGTGGCGGCGGCGGCCCTCCCCGGATCGGACGTCACGGTCGAGGATTTGGGGCTGAATCCATCGCGGACGGCGCTGTTTGACGTGCTGGCCCGCGCCGGGGCGCAGGTGGATCGCGTCATCGACCAGAGCCGCCAGGGCGAACCGCGCGGCAGCGTCCGTATTCGCCACGCGGAACTGCGCCCGCTGGTCCTTACACCCGGCGAGGTGCCCGCGCTCATCGACGAGCTGCCGGCCCTGGCTGCCATGGCCACCGCCGGCGGCGAGTTGCACGTTACCGGCGCCGGCGAACTGCGCGTGAAGGAAAGCGACCGCATCACGGCGCTCGCCACGGGCCTGCGCGCATTGGGGGCAGACGTCGACGAGTTTCCCGATGGCTTCCACATCCGCGGCGCCCGGCGCCTCACTGGCGGGCACGCCGACGCCGCGCACGATCACCGCCTCGCCATGGCCTTTGCGATCGCTGGCCTGGCCGCCTCCGGCCCGACGACGGTGAGCGGCGCTGATGTGGTCGACGTCTCGTATCCAGGCTTCTTCGCCATCCTGGCGACGCTCACGCGTGCCAACTGACAAGGTCTATCTGGTCGGCTTCATGGGCGCCGGCAAGTCGACTCTCGCGCGCCGTCTCGGGGCGCGCCTCGACTGGCGCGTCGAGGACATCGACGAGCGCATCGAAGCGCGCGAAGGCCGCAGCGTCTCCGCGATCTTCGCCAGCCAGGGCGAGCCCTACTTTCGCCAGGTGGAGCGGCGCGTCCTCCTGGACCTGTTGCCGGTGCGCCACGTGGTCGTCGCCACCGGCGGCGGGACGTTTGCCGACGCCGATAACCGCGCGCTGATCAATCGCGACGGCCTGTCGGTATGGCTCGACGTGCCGCTCGCCGGCATCGTCGACCGCGTCCCCGCCGACGGCCGCCGCCCCCTGGCTGCCGACCGGGCGCAGTTCGAGCGCCTCTACGACGCGCGACGCACCGCCTATCAGCACGCCCACGTACACCTCGAAGCCGGCGACCGCGCGGTCGACGCGCTGGTCGAGCAACTGCTCGACCGTCTGGAGAAATGACCCGTGCGCTACCTGGTGATCAGCGACATTCACGGCAACCTCGAAGCGCTGGATACGGTCCTCACCGTCGTCGAGGGACGGTACGACAAGGTGCTGGTGCTTGGCGACCTGGTGGGTTACGGGGCCGACCCCAACGCGGTCATCGAGCGCGTGCGCGGGCTCGAGCCCCACAGCGTGATCAGGGGTAACCACGACAAGGTCGCCGCAGGCCTGGACGACGGCGAGAGCTTCAATTCGGTCGCCCGCAGCGCCGTGCTCTGGACCTACGAGGCCCTCACGCCAGCCAACCGCGAGTACCTCGCCCAGTTGCCCACTGGACCGCAAGCTGTCGACGACCTCCTGGAGATCTGTCACGGCACGCCGTTTGATGAGGACGCGTACCTGTTTGACGACCTCGATGCCTTGCGCGCGTTCGAGGCGGCGAGCCGTCCGGTGTGCCTGTTCGGGCACACGCATGTGGCAGTGGGGTTCCACTATGCCGATAGCGCGCTGGAGATCGTGGCCGGACCGGGCGACACGGCGGGGCTCGTGCTGGAGTTCGCGCCCGGCGCGAAGTACCTGATCAACGCCGGCTCGATAGGCCAGCCGCGTGACGGCGACCCGCGCGCCGGCGCGGCCATCGTCGACGTCACCGCACGGCGGATGGAGCTGTTCCGGATTCCCTATCCCATCGAAGAAGCGCAGCGGAAGATCCGTCTGGCGGGCCTGCCCGAAGTGCTGGCCAAGCGGCTGTCGCTGGGACGCTAGCGCCGCTCGCGCTTCCTCAACTCCGACGCATACGCGTCGCGTGCGGCCCTGCTGCCCAGGATCCAGCCGATCACGATACCCACCAGCAGGACGGCGGGGATGAAGATGAAGTGCCCGGCGGTCATAGCCGTCAGCGCGGCGGCAGCTGCTTGAGCGCGTCGAGGTCTTTCTGCACCGCCGCCAGGCGGCGCCAGAGCATCGCGACGTAGATCAGCACGGCGACCCACATGATGGCGTAGGCGCTCAGGACGAGCGGCGCCGCCGGCAATTGCTCTGCGGGTGGCAGGTCTGTAACCGGCACGAAGCCATCTGTCGCGGCCGGAGGCGTGGCCGCCGGTGGAGCACCCGGCTGAGCCGACGCTGCCCGGATGCCGAGTGCCGCGGTCAGCACGACCGCGAGGCTTGCAACACACAAGAGACGTTTCAACACCACGCAGATCTCCAGAAGGCTCATGCCGACGCGCGATCGTCGAGCTCGAGGTACCGTGCATCGAGCGCCGCCTGCTGCTCGGCCAGCCGCACACGCAGCGCCAACAGCAACAGGAACAGCGACAGGAACGCCAGGATGCAGAACCAGAAGGGCTCGCGCATCCCCGGCCCCAGCGTGGGCACGACCGTCGTCTTGGGATGCAGCGTCCGCCATACGTTCACCGACACATAAACGAACGGCACGTTGCACATGCCGAAGATGCCGACCGCCGCGGCGAGCTTGTCCGAGCCCGGCCCGCCGTAACGGCGCACCAGCAGGTACGCGGCGAACATCAGCCACAGCAGCAGCGCCGAGGTCAGACGTGCGTCCCATTGCCACCAGACGCCCCACGACTTGCGCGCCCAAAGCGGGCCGGTAATCATGACGATAGTCCCCAGCAGCACGGTCAATTCAGCCGAGGCGACGGCGATGCGGTCCGCGCCGACGCGCCGGCGAAACAGGAAAATCGCGCTGCTGATGCCGCAGACGAACGCGCCCAGGAACATCACGATGCCCGCCGGCGCGTGAAAATAGAAGATCTTCTGCGCCAGGCCCATCGTCGACTCGTAGGGCGCGTTGTGAATCAGGAACGGCGCCACGGCAAAGGCGGCGATGGTCGTCACGAGCAGGAGCGGAACGCTTCGTTGAAGCACGTCAGAGCTCGTCAGTCCGTCATCAGGGGGTCGAACGTCCAGAGGGCGACCGTCAGGAACACCGTGTCGAATGCGGCAAGCAACATCACCCAGAATGTCGCCATCGGCTCGTCTGGCATCTGCTGCGCCAGGGCGGCCGTGCCGCGCACTCCCGCAATGATGACGGGAATCGTCATCGGATACAACAGCACCGGCAACAGGACGTCGCGGCTGCGTGCACGCACCAGCATCGCGGCAAACAGGGTCCCGACGGAGGCGAACCCGATCGTGCCCGTCACCAGCAGCGCCAGCAGCAGCGCCGGGCGTTGAAGCAGCGCCGCGTCAAACAGCAGCGCCACCAGCGGCACCAGCATCAGTTCGACCAGCAGCAGAATCGCGAGCACCGCCAGCAGCTTGCCGACGTAGATCGCGGCTCGCGGCGCCGGCGCCAGCAGCAGCGCGCGCAGTGTGTCGGTGTAGCGCTCGCGCTCGAACGTGCGGCCCAGTGTGAGAGTGCCCGCAAACGCAATCGCCACCCACAAGATGCCCACCGCCGCGTCGGCGACGACCCGTCCTTCCTTGACGAGCGCGACCGCAAAGACGACGACCGCCGACAACGCAAAGAAGAGCGTCGTCGCCACCGTCTCGCGACTGCGGACTTCGATTGTGAGGTCCTTGCGAAACACCGTCCAGGCTGTCCGCGCAAACATCCGCTCAGGACTCCCGCGAGAGCGCCGAGCGATAGGCGTGCCGCCAGCCGCTTCCGCTGATGTCGTCAATGAGCCTGCCGTCGCGCAGGATGATGGCGCGGCTCAGCACGTCATCGGCCAGGTCGACCTCGTGCGTGGCGAGCATCACGAGCCGGCCTTCTCCGGCCAGGCGCGCGAGCCGAAGGGCCAGCGCCGCCGTCGACGGGCCGTCCAGGCCGGTAAACGGCTCGTCGAGAAGCAGCAGGCGGGGATCGTGCAGCAGCGCGCGCTCGAGGGCCAGCCGCTGCCGCATCCCGCGCGAGAAGCCCGAGACGAGATCGTCGGCTCGTGACTCGAGGCGCGCATCGGCAAGTGCCCGGGCGACCCGCGCATCGACGGCCGCCACGCCCTGGAGCCGGGCGAAGAACGTGAGGTTCTCGCGCGCCGTGAGTTCGGGGTAGAGCTGAAGGTCGTGTCCGAGCCACCCAAGGCGCTGCCGCAGCGGCGCGCCGGCGCGTGACGGGTCGTGCGCGCCATAGAGGAGGTGTCCGGTGCTGGGTCGCAGCAGCGTGGACACGATCGCCAGAAGCGTGGACTTGCCGGCGCCGTTGGGCCCAAGCAGCCCCAGCACCTCGCCGGCGCGGCAGGAAAAAGTGATCTGGCTGAGCGCTCGACGACGTCCGAAGTGCCGGCTGACCCCCGACACTCGCACTTCGTCGAAATCGACGTTCACGCGGCCAGCCCCTGGCCACCACCGGGCGGCACGCCGCCGCCGTCGAGCGCGCCGTAGACGCGTTCGAGGTCGGCCAGCAGCCGGGCTCGACGCTCTTCGTAGGCTGGCGCGAGGAGGCGTCCGGCGCGGTAGTCGGCATCGAGCGCCGCCAGCGCTGCCAGTCCGCGCGCTCGTCGCGCCTCGAGCCGCTGACGGCTGCCGTCGCTCCCACTCCCTGGCCTCATCGCCAGCCAGGCGCCGATACCAGCCACCGTCGCCGCCAGTGCGAGCGCGGTGTAGAGCGGCAGCGGGCTCTTGTGCGGCAATCCCACCAGGGTCAATCGCAGCGGCGTGCCGGCAGGCAGGCCAGGTCCGCTGGCAATGAGAAACGCGTTGCCGCTGAGCGTTGCTTCCCTGACATTCGACGCCTGCGCGCTCTCGACGGTGAGGCCGCTCAGCCGCTGAACGCCTGCGGCGACCTGATCGAGTGGCAGCGGGAAGGCCTGCGTGAGCTCGTGACGCGCGCCCCACGACTCCACGCGAAAAGCAACGGGCACCGAGGTCACGCCAATCGGAAACGGCCCGGCGATCGATACGCGCCTCCCGTTCACACTGGCCAGCGGCGACGCGCCCTCGAGCAGAGCCGCACCGACGGCCTCGGCCGGCAACGTGATGACCAGGGGCGAGGCCGGCGCAACCGGCGCGCCCGACTGGTTCACGATCTCGAGCAGGTAGAACACCGCGATGGTGTCGTCCTGGAACTCGATCGCAAACCTGGTGTTGTTGCCAAGTGACAACGCGCCGCCGGCATTGCTCGACGCTCCTGGCGCCGCGCCCGGCGCGCCGCCGCCGGTGCCCAACCCGAGGCCGGCGACCAGAATCGTTCGCACGCCGCCAGCCGCTGGCACGTCGAAGATCGTGGACTCGAGTTGCTCGCCGTCGACCAGTGCCCTGGCGTGCACGCGAGCCCCCGGCGGCACCGACGCAAACTGCGCGCGGCCATCCGCGCCGGTTGTCCCACGACGGACGTCGCCCGCGCCGTGGAGCTCCACCGCCACGCCTGCCAGGTTGTTGCCCACCGATTCGCGGACCACGCGGACCGTAACGCTGCCGTCCGGCAGTTCGCCTGCCGGGATGGCCTGCCCGTGCATCAGCCGCGGATCGGGCATCTGCGCAAGGGCGGGCACTGCCGCCGCACCCAGCACCATGCACCAGGCACCCAGCACCATGCACCAGGCACCCAGCACGGCACCCGGCACCCGGCACCCGGCACCCGGCACTTCTCCACCCATCACCCCGTCACCAGCGCCGTCCCGCACTGCTTGCAGAACCTGGCGTCCGCATCGTTGGCCGTGCCGCACGCGGAGCACCCGCCGGCCGACCCACTCACATCGAGCAGGTCGCGCTCGATCTGCGCGCGATACATCGCCGCCCCATCCAGTTGCGTCATCAGCCGCACGGCGCGTGCACGCAGACGGTCGCGCATCTCCGTGAAGTCCGATTCGGACACCTTCCCCATCGCGCGATCGAACTCCAGCTCCTTGATGGCGCGCAGCGTGAGCGCCTTGTCGCGTTCGAGCGCGGCACGCGTCCGTCCGCCGACAAGCGACGTGTCGTCGGCCAGCTCGCTGCCCAGGGGCGCAACGGTGCGATACATCGCTGCCGCCGTCAGACCGGCGCCCACCAGCGTGATGGCGACCAGCGTCAACGCCGCCAGCGGCTGGCCTCGAAGCAGGAGAAACGCGACGATCGAGACTGACAGGGCGACTGTCACGAAGAACGGACCGACGTGCACCCCTTGAGGACCGCGGTCGCTCGCGGGAGCTGATTGCCGGCGCACGCTAGTCGAGGTCACGCAGCTCCTCGTCGAGGCGCGCCTCGACCGCGCTTCGGCCCTCGCCTTGCGCAGCCGCGGGCTCATCCGGCGTGCGGCGTCGTGACCACCGTAAGGCAACCAGCCCGATCGCCACGAAGCTGCCAAGCCCCATGGCGTAGGGGATGGCCCAGGCGAGCCGGTTGAAGCCTTTGTCGGGCGGCTCGCTCAGCACGTGAATGCCGCCGACGTCCTTTACGAACGTCTGGAGGATCTGCTCCTCGCTCATGCCCGTCTTCAGCAGGCTGCTGACCCGGTCGCGCACCTTCTCGCAGTGCGGACAGAGGCACGTCCCCACGGGCAGTCGAGCGCAGCCGCCGCACCAGCATGCCAGCTTGCCCGCGATCTTCCGCTCCTGTGGCGTGCGCACGACGATGGAGCCCTGCGGAGTGTCGGCGTGCTGCGCGTAGACCGGCGCCGCAAGCGGCAACCCCACCAGCGCCACCAACAGGAGCGCCACCGTGGATGTCGCCGTGGCCTCCGGCGCGCGAGCCACCGCAAAGCTGTAGGCGCGCTCGGGCAGCAGCGCGATGCCCGTTCCCAGCGCCATGATGCCGAATCCCAGCCAGATCCAGTTCACCAGCGGGTTGACGACGACGTGCAGGCTGGCCGACTGGTCCTTGAGGTCGAAGGCAGGCAGCACGATGTACACGTCCTCGGCGAGCGCGCGCCGGATGGCCACTTCAGTGGTTGGCTCTTCCTCCCGCTTCCGGAAGAACCACTTGGCCGGGTACATCTTGCCGATTTCCGAGCCGTCTTCGAACACGGTCAGGTGCGCCGTGATCATCTGCTTCTGCCCGTCGTCGGTCACCTGGATCGAGTCGTGGCGCACGCTGTAGTGCCCCACGGCAACCTGCTGCCCTGGCTTGAGCAGCACCTGCTCTTCCTGCTTGAACCCGTCGCCGGCAAACCCGAAGAAGATCAGCACGACGCCGAGGTGGACGACGTAGCCGCCGTACCGGCGCTTGTTGCGGCCGACCAGGCCGACAACGGCCGTGAAGATGTCCGTGCCCGTGCCCTCCTGCCGCACGCGCGCGCCGCGCCAGACCTCCTGCACCAGCGTCGCGATCACGTACCCGCACAGCGCAAAGCAGATTCCCGAGGACCAGACGCGGACGCCCAGCGCGACGAGCGCTCCCGACACGATGACGGCCGACATGACCGGCCACAGGAACTGCTCGCGCAGGTTGGCCGCCGTGGCCTTGCGCCAGGCGAGCAGCGGCGCCGTGCCGGTCAGGAACAGCAAGATCAGACCAATGGGCGCCATCCACTTGTTGAAGAAGGGCGGTCCGACTGTCAGCCGTTCACCGGTGATGGCCTCGCTCAGCGTCGGGAACATCGTGGCAAACAACACGAACACGGCGCAGAACAGCAGTATCCAGTTGTTCGCGAGGAAGGCTGCTTCCCGCGAGAGCCACGAGTCAAGCTCGTGGCGCGACCGCAGCAGCGGCAGGCGATGGATCACCCAGCCGAAGCTGAAGGTCACGATGGCCGCCATGAAAGCGGTGAACATCCACGCCAGTTCGCGGTCCTCACCAAAGGCGTGCACGGACTGCACGATGCCCGAGCGCGTCATGAAGGTGCCGAAGATCGTGAGCAGGAACGTCACGATGACCAGCGTGACGTTCCACACGCGCAGCATGCTGCGCCGTTCCTGCACGATGACCGAGTGCAGGAACGCCGTGGCGGTGAACCACGGCAGCAGGCCCGCGTTCTCCACCGGATCCCAGCCCCAGTAGCCGCCCCAGCCCAGTTCCTCGTCACGCCCAGATCATGCCGAGCGTGAGGCCGAAGGTCAGGAACAGCCAGCTGACCATCGTCCAGCGCCGCACCGCTCGCAGCCAGGCGTCGTCGAGATACCCGGTGATGAGCGCCGCCATGCCGAAGGCGTACGGGATCGTCATCCCCACAAAGCCGATGTAGAGCGACGGCGGGTGAATGACCATGTACGGGTTCTGAAGCAGCGGGTTGAGCCCCCGCCCTTCAGCCGGCGTCGCGGTGAGGAACGTGTCGAACGGGTTCCTGTGAATGATCATCAGGAACAGGAAGAACGCCTCGACGACCGCGATGATGGCGACGACGTACGGGATCAGCTCGCGGTGCCGCTCGCGGTTGGTGGCGACGGCAAGCGCGCCGAAGGTCGACAGCAGGAACACCCAGAAAAGGATCGAGCCGTCCAGGCCTCCCCAGTACGACGTGATCTTGTAGAAGAGCGGCTGCTCGAGATCGGAATAACGCTGGACGTACTTGATGGAGTAGTCGCCAACCACGAACGCGTGGACGATGATGCCAGAGGCGACCGTCATCAGCGCCGTGGTCAGATACAGGGCGCCGACCCCCGATTCGATCATCCGGGTCGAGCCACGGCGTGCGCCGGCGACCGACGTCGCGGCCGCGTAGATGCAGACGACGAAGGTCGCCAGCAGAATGAACGCGCCAAGGGTTGCCATGGGAGGCCAGTGTCAGACGCCAGGACGCGGTGTTCCGCCGGCCTTGGGTTCGTACTTCGACGGGCACTTGGCCATGACGCCGTTGGGCTCCACGTGGAAGCCGTCCTTTGACAACGTGCCCCTCAGAACGACTTCGGCCTCGTCCTTGAACGTGTCGGGGACGATGCCGGTGTAGGTGGCCGGGACGACGTGGCCCTTGCTGTGCACCTGGAACCGGTAGTCGAGCGAATCCTTCCGGCGCAGGATCGACGCCGGCACGATGTGCCCGTGCAGCTGCAGCCGCTTGCCGTACCAGGCGTCGGGCTGCACCATCACCTCTTCGACGTGCTTGTAGTATTCGGTGCCGTCGCGCAGGGTCGACCAGAGGAGACCGCCGAAAGCCAGCACGAGCGCCGCGGTGGTCAGGCCGATCTTCAGAGCTTTGCTGTTCATGGGTGTTCCAACCTGATCAGCATAGTCCCCTGAAAAACCTCGGGTCAACCGCTGATGACGAAGTGCCGAGGCGGCGTCACCTTTTGGATGTCCGGCACTCCTTTAGGTCGGGAAGGCCTACCCCGACGGCAGCGCAGCCGACCTGCCGGCCGTGGTAGATCAATACAAGGAGTTGGTCGGTCTGATGTCTCATTACCCCTATCTTGTCGTCGGCGGCGGCATGACCGCGGATGCCGCAGTCCGCGGCATCCGCGAGCTCGACTCGCATGGTGAGATCGGGCTCATCGGCGCCGAGGCCGATCCGCCCTACGCACGCCCTCCCCTCTCCAAGGCGCTGTGGAAAGGCGAGCCGGTGGAGAGCGTGTGGCGGAAGACCAGCGAAGTCGCACGCGTGGACCTCCACCTCGGCCGTCGGGCAACCAGCGTGGACGCTCACCGAAAGACTGTCGTCGACGATACCGGTGCCAGCCACACGTTTGACAAGCTGCTCCTGGCCACCGGAGGAACCCCGCGACGACTGACCTCTGGCGGCAACGACGTGATCTATTTCCGAACCCTCGGCGACTACCGGAAACTCCGTGCGCTCGCCGAGCAGGGCAAGAGCTTCGCAGTGGTCGGCGGCGGCTTCATCGGCTCGGAAATCGCAGCGGCGCTGAGGCTGCAGGGCTGCAAAGTCACACTGATTGCTCCCGGGGAAGGGATTGGCGCGCGTCTTTTCCCGCCGGACCTGGCGGCCTTCCTGGTCGACTACTATCGCGAGAAGGGCGTGGACGTCCGATCGGGACAGGTCACGCACATCAGCCGCGACGGATCGCGCGTCGTCATCAAGACCGACAGCGGAGACCAAATGGACGTCGATGCCGTGGTGGCAGGCATCGGCATCGTTCCCAACACGGACCTCGCTGCGGCGGCGGGCCTGCTGGTCGATGACGGCATCGTGGTGAACGAGCACCTGCAGACCTCGCATACCGACATCTTCGCTGCGGGTGACGTCGCGCGATTCGAGGCGCCATCCCTCGGCGCGCGCATCCGTGTGGAGCACGAGGACAACGCGCTCACCATGGGCCACGCGGCGGGACGCGCCATGGCCGGCGACCGGACGCCGTACACGCACCTGCCGTCGTTTTATTCCGACCTGTTCGACCTCGGCTATGAAGCCGTCGGCGCCCTGGACCCGCAAGGCGAGACCGTGGCCGACTGGACGGATGCGTTTCGTCAAGGAGTGGTCTATTACCTCGCCAACGGCCGCGTCCGCGGGGTGTTGCTCTGGAACACCTGGGGCCAGGTCGATGCAGCTCGGGCACTGATAGCGGAGCCGGGTCCCTTCAGCAGCAGCGATCTCAAGGGCCGGCTGCGTGGTTGACGGCCCCGGTGGCCTTCAGATTTTCAACAGCCGGTGCACGACCGCGACCGGCAGCCCCATCACGCCACTGTAGGAGCCTTCGAGGCGCTCGATGAACCGCGCGGCCCATCCCTGGATCGCGTACGCGCCGGCCTTGTCGTGCGGCTCGCCAGAGGCGACGTAGGCGGCGATCTCGCCGGGCGACAGGGGCGCGAATGTCACTGCGGAGACGTCCACTTCATCGCGCACCGCGCCGCCTTCGGCCACGGCCACCGCCGTGTAAACGTGATGGACGCGCCCGCTGAGCGCGGTGAGCATCGCGGTAGCGTCCGCGGCGTCGCGCGGCTTGCCGAGGATGCGGCCGTCCACGACCACGACCGTGTCCGCGCCGAGCACGGCCTCGCGCGGATGGCGGCTGGCGCCGGCCTGTGCCTTGGCGCGCGCGAGGCGCCGCACGTGAGTCTCGGGCGCTTCGCCCGGCAGCACCGACTCGTCGACGTCGGACGGTTCGACGACGAAGGAAAAGCCTGCGGCGCGAAGCAGTTCGGCCCGGCGCGGGGAGCCCGAGGCGAGCACGATCGGCATCGCGCCCGATGATACACTTTGAGGACATGCAGGGCATCGGCACACTGCCCGCGCTGGTGCTGCCGGCACTGCTGGCGCGCGCGCCGCTCACAGCTGAAAAAGTCACCTTCGTCTGGGGGCTGGCGGTCGGTTCGGCCATCGCGCGCGCGACGACGGCGGCCCTTGCCGACACCGTCCTGACCGTCCGCACGACCGACCCCGCGTGGGCGCGCGAAGTGGAACGCTCGCGCGCGCTGATCCTTTCGCGCGTGCAGCAACTGCTGGGCCCGGCGCTGGTGCGATCGATTGTCATTCAGAAGCCGGACGCCGGACGAAAACCACGGGCGCAAGGCTGACACCTCAGCGCACGACTGACCGAAGACCATGCACGACGCCGTCATCCTCAGCGCAGCGCGCACGCCCACCGGCAAGTTCCTGGGCGTCCTCAAGTCACTGACCGCTCCCGAACTGGGGGCGATCGTCGTTCGCGAAGCCATCGCGCGCGCCGGCGTCGAACCCTCCGACGTCGACGAGTGCATCATGGGCAACGTCGTGTCGGCCGGCCTCGGCCAGGCGCCTGCGCGCCAGGCGGCGCTCAAGGCAGGTCTGCCCGACCAGGTCGGCGCGCTCACGATCAACAAGGTCTGTGGCTCCGGGCTCAAGGCCGTGATGCTGGCCGCGCAGGCCGTGCGACTGGGCGATGCCGAAGTCGTCGTGGCCGGCGGCATGGAGTCCATGAGCAACGCGCCGTACGCGCTGCCCCGCCTGCGCGAAGGCCTCCGCATGGGCAACAGCGAGGTCCAGGACCTGATGGTCCACGACGGCCTGTGGTGCGCGTTTGAAGGCTGCCACATGGGTTTGTCCGGGGAGGTCGTGGCCGACGAGTATCACGTGTCGCGCGCCGAACAGGACGCGTGGGCCGCTGAAAGCCACAGACGGGCCGCTGCGGCGACCGACGCGGGGTGGTTCCGCGAAGAAATCGTCCCGATCACGCTGCCCCAGAAAAAGGGCGAGTCGCTCATCGTGGGCCACGACGAGCCGATTCGGCCGGACACGACCGTCGACGCGCTCGCGAAATTGAAGCCGGCGTTCAAGGCCGGCGGCACCGTCACCGCCGGCAACGCGCCCGGGGTCAACGACGGCGCCGCGGCGCTCGTCGTGACGTCAGAGCCACGGGCCAAAGCGCTGGGCATCAAACCGATGGCCCGCATCGTCGCGTATGCCACCAGCGGGCGCGCCCCGAAGTACGTCTTGATGACGCCGGTCGAGGCGGTGCGAAAGGTCCTGGCCAATACGGGCTGGACCGTCGGCGACGTCGATTTGGTTGAACTCAACGAGGCGTTTGCCGCACAGGCAGTGGCCGTGACGCGCGAGTTGGATCTGGATCCGCTTCGCGTCAATGTCCAGGGCGGCGCCGTCGCGCTGGGACATCCCATCGGCGCCAGCGGCGCGCGTGTGCTCACGACGCTGCTCTACACCTTGCGCCGCACCGGTGGAAGACGCGGCATCGCGACGCTCTGCCTGGGCGGCGGCAACGGCGTCGCCCTGGCGGTGGAGACATGGCCGGCCTGATTGGCGGATCGTCGCTGGCGATCGTGCTGGCGCTGGGCGCAGGCCAACCGACGGCGCCGCCTGAAGCGACCTTCACGATCACGGGCAAGGTCGTCCATTCCAACGGTCCGGTCCCTGCCAGGTTGACCGTGATGGTCAACACCCCGACGCCGGAGGGCAACAACGAGGAAAGCTGCGAGAGGAAGCCGGATGGCCATTTCACGGCGCGAGGACTGCGTCCCGGCACCTACCTGCTCGAGGCGACGCCGTTGCTGGAGGGGCCTGACGATCGCGCCCCGGGCTACGAACGTGGCTTTGCCGTCGTGAACATCAAGGACGCTGACGTCGGCGGCGTCGTCATCCCCACGGCGCCGGGTGTGACCGTCCGCGGCCGCGTTCGTTTCGAAGAGTCGCGGCCGGGTTCGATGCCGCCGCCGCTGATCGTCGTGCAGGCCGCGTTGGCCGTCACCGAGTGGCAGGGTCCCAGCGAGTCGGCCAACGTGTCGGAAGACGGCACGTTCGAGCTGCACGACGTCGGCGGGCCGCGCGTTTTCAGGTTC
Organism: Vicinamibacteria bacterium; assembly: GCA_963806705.1. Taxonomy (GTDB): domain Bacteria; phylum Acidobacteriota; class Vicinamibacteria; order Vicinamibacterales; family JAENWD01; genus JAENWD01. The sequence continues at coordinate 301,749 of CAWDZE010000011.1, read as the reverse complement.
GAGTGGCAGCTGGCTGACCACCGCAGCTACTGGATTCCAGGACCGATCCTGCTCGACGGACAGGACATCACGAATGTACCGGTGGACTTTTCGCGTGAGCCCGCCGGCGATCTTGTCGTCGTCTTCCGGCAACGCGCGTCCTCGATTGTCGGCCGCGTCGAGGACATCGCCGGGCTGCCTGGCTCCGGTTGCGTCGCGATGCTTCCCGAAGATCCGGAGCTTCAGCGCGGGTGGTCCACCGCCGTCGGCAGCATGGAAGCGAGCTGGCGGGGGCGCTTCTACTTCACCAACATGCCCCCGGGCGACTATTTCCTCGCGGCGCTGGACGGCGACCGTTGTCCGACGCCAAACGTCCTGGTCGGCAACGCCCGCGAAATCGCGCGCCGGGCGACCCGTGTCACCGTGACCGACGGCGCGACCGTCCACGCGGTCGTAACCACGTCAACAGCCTCGCTACAGCCCTGATATCGCTACGCCATCATGCAGACCATCGCCGTCATCGGTTCGGGCACCATGGGCTCCGGTATCGCGCAGGTCTTCGCGCAGGCCGGCCACGCCGTGCTCCTGCACGACGTTCAGCAATCCGCGCTCGACCGCGCGCGCCGCGGCATCGAGAAGTCGCTGGGCAAGTTCGTCGAGAAGGGCAAGCTCAGCGCCGACGATCGCGATGCCGCCCTCGGAAGGCTCAGGCTCAGCTCCAGCATCGACGACCTTGCGGCGGCCGACTACGCCATCGAAGCGATCGTCGAGTCGGTGGACGCCAAGCGCGAGTTGTTCCAGCGGCTCGACGCGATCGCCCGACCCGACGTGATTCTGGCGACCAACACGTCGTCGATTTCGATCACGCTCATCGGCGCGGCGACCGGACGCCCCGACAAGGTGCTCGGCATGCACTTCATGAACCCGGTGCCGCTGATGACGCTGGTGGAGTTGATTCGCGGGCAGGCGACCAGCGACGCGTCGATGAAAGTCGCCGCGGATCTGACCACAGCGCTTGGCAAGGTGCCGGTCGAGGCCAACGACTATCCCGGGTTCATCGCCAACCGTATCCTGATGCCGATGATCAACGAGGCGTTCTATGCGCTGATGGAAGGCGTCGGCACGCGCGAGGCGATCGACACGGTCATGAAGTTGGGCATGAACCACCCGATGGGCCCGCTGACGCTGGCCGACTTCATCGGGCTGGATGTTTGCCTGGCGACCCTCGAGGTACTGCACCGCGGGCTGGGCGACCCCAAGTACCGGCCGTGTCCCCTGCTCCGCCGGATGGTGGATGCAGGGCAACTCGGGCGGAAGTCGGGCCAGGGGGTCTACACGTACACCTCGTAGGCCGGATCTTCAATTCCGGCGCTTCGCGATCCAAAGAGCCAGCCCCGTCATGGGCCCCAGGATCAGCACCTCTTTCACCGCCGCCTTCACGTTCAACCAGACGAACTGCTCGAGCAGCCAGTAACGGCGCGAGATCGCATCGAAGACGAAGAAGCTCGACTGGTAGTGCTCGCGGCTGAACGGCCAGAGCGCCATGATCCCGATCGGCGGCCTTGTGTCGTTGCCGAGCCAGTCAAGCAGGAGATGGCTCGCCCACGCGGCCGCGATGGCCGAAGCGACTCGCGGCCGCCGCGTCACCCCAAGGGCGACGAGAAATGCCAGCCCCACGGCGCCGACGCTGTGGGTGTACGTGCTGTGCGACCCGGCGAGCAGATCGAGATCGGGCGCGGCGCCAATGGCGGCGTAGGTCACTCCCGCGACAGCGACGCCACTGCCCAACCGAGGCGCGATCGCCCAGCCGACCGCCATCCCCCCGAGCGCATGCCCTAGCGGGCTCGGCATTCCACCTCTCGTACCCGGTTGGCGCTTCGCGCCTTCGCGCCTTCGCGTCTTCGTGATTGGAGCTGTGTCAATTTCCGCAATCCCGAGCAATCGTACCTGTGGCAGGTCCTGCCACCTCGACCGACAGCAACAGAATCCACGATTTTGTATCTACATACAAGTCAATATGTTACAAGCCTCACGTCCAGTCACTTTCGCTTGACTTTCTCCCGGCACGTTCCTAGAATAGGTCGATTTCGCTGGCCGTGCCGGTCAGCCCCTCTCATAGAATTTGTTAGGAGCGCCATGCCGCCTGAACGCGACGACATCAAAGACCGCCTGAAGGCCCTGGATCTGGCCGTCGGGCAGATCGAGAAGCAGTTTGGCAAAGGCTCGATCATGCGCCTTGGCCAGAAGGGTGGCATCGCGCCCATCGAGACAATCTCGACCGGTGCGATCAGCATCGACTACGCGCTGGGCGTCGGCGGCATGCCGCGCGGCCGCGTCGTCGAGATCTACGGGCCGGAGTCGTCAGGCAAGACGACCCTTGCGCTGCAGGTGATCGCGCAGGCGCAGAAAACCGGGGGCCTCGCGGCGTTCGTGGACGCCGAGCACGCGCTCGACGCCGCTTACGCGCAGAAGCTGGGCGTCGACCTGGAAGGGCTGCTGGTCTCGCAGCCCGACAACGGCGAGCAGGCGCTTGAAATCGTCGAGGTGCTGGTCCGCTCCAACAGCGTGGATGTCGTCGTCGTCGACTCGGTGGCCGCGCTGGTGCCGCGAGCTGAGATCGAAGGGGAAATGGGCGAATCGCAGATGGGCCTGCAGGCGCGGCTGATGTCGCAGGCGCTGCGCAAGCTCACCGGCGCGGTGTCCAAGTCCAAGACGTGCCTGATCTTCATCAACCAGTTGCGCGAGAAGATCGGCGTGATGTTCGGCAGCCCCGAGACTACGACCGGCGGCCGGGCGCTGAAGTTCTACTCGTCGGTGCGCGTGGACATCCGGCGCATCGCCAGCATCAAGGACGGCGAGAACGTCGTCGGCGGCCGCACGCGCGTGAAGATCGTCAAGAACAAGCTGGCGCCGCCGTTCCGGGAAGCCGAGTTCGACGTGATGTACGGGGAAGGCGTGTCGCGCGAAGGCGACCTGCTCGACCTGGCCGTCGAGCACAAGATCGTGGACAAGAGCGGGGCGTGGTTCGCGTTTGCCGGCGACCGCCTCGGTCAGGGCCGCGAGAATTCGAAGCAGTTCCTCAAGGACAACCCTCAAGTGGCGCGCGCCATCGAGGAGAAGGTCCGGAGAGAGCTCGGCCTCCTTCGGGAGGTTGAGGTTGCGGCGGTCTAGTCACCTGCCCGCAGCTTCTTCGCCGGGGCGGCCACCCGAATCGCAGCCGGGTGGCCGCCCTTCCTCTGTACCAGGTTCACGGGTTCACAGGTTCACAGGTTCACAGGTTCACAGGTTCACGGGTTCACGGGTTCGTCGATGCTCGATCGTCTGCTGACGGCTGACGCCGCGCTGCGCGCCTGGCTGGTCACACATCACGGGCCGTGGCTCGATCAGGTGATGTGGCTGCTGTCGGCCGCTGGCGTCGGCGGGTCCATCTGGATTGCGATCGCCGCCGTGATGGCGTCCTGGGCGCCACGGCTGCGCGCGCCGGCGTGGCAGGTGGTACTGGCCGTGCTCCTCGCGCAGGGGATCGTCGACTGGACGATCAAACCGATCATCGCGCGCCCGCGGCCGTTCGTCGCCGACACGCGAGCGCGCGTCGTCGGCTATCACCCCGAGACCTACTCGTTTCCCTCCGGGCATACCGCGACGTCGTTTGCGGCAGCCACGGTGCTGGCGTTTGTCATCACGAAGCGCCGCGCGGCGATCACATGGGCTCTGGCTACGGCGGTGGCGATCTCACGGGTCTACATCGGCGTGCACTACCCGCTCGATGTCGCGGTCGGCGCGCTCTTCGGGGTCGCTCTCGGTGTTGTCGTCACTGGCGGGCGTGCATGGTATATTGGGGGTTCGTCAGCGGCGTCCCGCCTCGTGCCGAGGTAGCTCAGTTGGTAGAGCACACGACTGAAAATCGTGGTGTCGGCAGTTCAATTCTGCCCCTCGGCACCATCACTTCCCTGACAAACTCGCGAGTTCCGATGTTCCGGTGAGCGTGTGATTTGGCTCGGCGGGACAAACCTCGAGGTCAAGCCCACTCTCACGCCATCTGCTCGCGCACTCGTGCCGCAGGTCGTGCCAGTGGAGATCGAGCTTCTTCAACGCTTCGGTGTTCGCTCGTGCTTTTCGATGGACACGCTCGATCTTCTCGCCCATCGATAGCAGCAGCACGGACTGCCACGCCCCTCGGAAGCCGTGAACTGCCTCACCCGTCATCCAGGCACCAAATACGCATGCATCAGGCGAGGAAGCGCCATCCCCGCAGCACTTCCGCAAGCCGTCCTTGCGGATCGAACGGGATCACTCTCCCCTTGGCCACCTTCATCGCTGATGCCACCGGCAGCGTGACACCCCGCCGAGAGGATCAAGAAGGAACGGTTGAAGGCGCTGCTTGCGGCAAGCTGAACGCCTCGCTCGCCGCCACACCATCTCACCGCACGAAGCCATCGCTTGGCATCGCAATCGGCGGGCGCTCGCCTCTCATCGCGAGCCTCGGACGCGAAGATGAGACTCCATGCCACGGAGATCTTTGCGCCAAACACTTTGGCGGCGATCTCCGTTGGTGTGGCCGCGCGGCACGGCGGTCACCGCGTCACGTTGATCGTCAGGTTGAAGTTGACGCAGGTGCTCGAGGTCGCCGTCATCGACATCTGCAGGCTGCGCCCGAAGAAGCCTCCGCTCGCCACGGCGCTGTAACGGCCGCATGAGGGTTCATCGAACGTCATCGCACCCTGGCCTGGCAGCGCACCTGTGGTATCGATGGTGGTCTGCCCCAGCGGCAGACTGAGGTTGTCGCACGCCCCGCCGAGGATCATTGGCGAAAAGTTCACGGTGTTCCCCGACTGCGTCACCGTAACAGTCGTCGGGCACGACAATGTCTCGCCGAGTTCAGGGAACGTGATGGTGGTGTTGCCGCTGTAGGCGCCCGCGACGTTGGGAATCTGCGGCGTAGGAGCAGCGGAGTTGCCACCTCCCCCACACCCCCAGGAGTTGACAGCAATCAGTGCAATGCCGAACATCCGAAGGGCGCTTGTCATACGTTCTAACTCCATTTTTTTGATACGTTTGCACTAAAAGCTCATCAATACGACCAGAAGTAGCAGAATCCAAGCTGAGGCACAAGTGCCAAGGCGGTGGATAACGGTCGAAATCGGGGGATGTCCGAAGTAACCATTGAGGAAGGCTGCCCTGCCGAGTGGGCGGCGAGGCTCCCGGCGTTCGCGCTTGCCCGGAAACTGCACACCGTGGTATCCCTGCTACGCGCAGCGGTTCTTGCACTCATCGACGGCCGAACTCGAACCGATAGACGAGGGAGCCGCCGCGGGAGGACGCCACGGCTTCGGCCCGCAGCAACAGGCATCACGTGAAGCTCACCCAGGGTCCTCGGAACCCGCCGCGCCTGGCCGTCCGCACGCTGGTGGCGACATCGGTCGCCATTGGTCTCGTGCTGGTGGCCGTGTTCGTGGTGTTGTCGATGGACGCCCAGCGCCGCATCACCGAATCGGCGTTTGACACCCTGGATTCGGCCCAACGCGTCTTCAGCGAGCTCGAGCAACAGCGCCAGCAGGACGTCCTGCTGAAGCTCAACGTGCTCGCTGAAAACCCGGGGCTCACGGCGGCGGTGGCCAGCTATCGTGGCGATGCGGCCGCGACCAACCTCCTGCAGCGCGAGCTCGACCGGCTGGCCAGCCAGCTGGCCGCCGAAGCCCTCGTGATTGCGGACAGAGACGATCACATTCTGGCCAGCGCCGGACCCCGCCGCGCGGCCTGGCTCCCAGACACCACGGTCCACTCGGAGCTGGAAATGCCGGCTCGCCGGCGCCTCGACGAGGTCGTGCAACGCCCTTCGGCGCTCTTCAGGGCCTCGGGCGTCGATGTCAGCGCCGTCAACCCCGCGCTCGGCTACGTCTATCTCACGCGCGCCATCGACGACGGCTACGCGGCCGAGTTGTCGACGATGCTCCGGACGCAGGTCACCATCAGCGCCGGCGGGGACATCGTCGGCAGCACGCATACCCAGGGAGTGCGCAGCGCCTTCATCCGCCACGCCGCCGGGCTGCCCGCCGACGGGCTGATCGACCTGGCGGACGAGCCGTATGCCCTGCGCCGCCTCAACATTGGCGGCCCGCTGGCCTACTACGCGGCCGAGTCGGTTGGCGCACACCGCGCGGCTCGCAACACGTTTCAGATGCTCGCGTTTGTCGCCATCGGCGCCATGTTGCTGGGCGGGCTGGCCAGCCTATGGCTGGCGCGCGCCCTGGCCACGCCCATCGACCAGCTGTCCCAGCGCCTGCGCCAGATTGCCGACTCTCGCGATTTCTCCCAGAAGATCCCGCGCACGGGCACGAGCCTCGAGCTCGACGCGTTCACCGATACATTCAACCAGATGGTGACTTCGCTGCAGGCCGCGGAGGCGCAGACCGAGCTGGCGTATGTGGGCGCCATCAAGGCGCTGGCGGCCGCGCTCGACGCGCGCGACACCTACACGGCGGGCCACTCCGAACGCGTCAGCGCGCTGTCGGTGATGATTGGCCGGCAGCTGGGCCTCGACCCCGCGCAACTGGACGTGCTTCGCCTGGGCGCCCTGCTCCACGACATCGGCAAGATCGGCGTCGCCGATCGCGTGCTCCAGAAAAACGGCCCGCTCACGCAGGAAGAGTTCGAGATGATCAAGGCACATCCCGCGCTCGGGGCCCACATCCTGCGGCAGATCTCGTTTCTCACGCCGCACATTCCCATCGTCGAGCTGCATCACGAGCGACCCGATGGCCGGGGCTATCCGCACGGCCGGCTGGGTCATGCCACGCCGGTGCTGGCGCGCATCGTCCACGTCGCCGATGCCTTCGACGCGATGACCACCGCCCGGGCGTACCGCCCTGCCCAGACGCCGACCCACGCGATTGCCGAACTCTGGCGCTACGCCGGGTCGCAATTCGACGCTGAAGTCGTGGAGGCCTTCGTGACCGCCTGGTCGTCTGCGGTGCCCGTGCCCGAAGAGAGCACCGACGTCGTGTCGGTGCTCGAAAAGGCCAATGTTCTGGCGTTCGAACGCGACGAATCGCGCCGCGCGTCGAACCTGTAACACCCCGGAGTGCAGGGGGTGGGCCTGCTCCCCAGCGGCCCGAAACGGTGCTACCATCAGTGGACGGAGAATCACCGAGAAACCATGCCAGTTCGTTTGTTCGTAGGGAATCTGTCGTACGAGGCCACCGAGGCCGAGCTTAGAGAACACTTCGGGACCGTCGGTCCGGTCACCTATTGCTACCTGCCCACGGACCGTGAAACCGGACGCATGCGCGGCTTCGCGTTCATCGAGTACGCCGACGACTCGCATGCGAATCAGGCCATCGATCGGCTGAACAACCAGGCGTTCCGGGGCCGTCCCCTGGCAGTGAAGGAAGCGCAGCCGCGCGAGAGCCGGCCGCCTGGCGCTGGACCGCGTTCGTTTGGCGGGCCCGGTGCCGGTGCCCCTCGGCCGCCCTATGGGGCCGGCCCGGGCGGCCCGCCGCGGTCTTACGGCGGTCCGCCGCGCGAGGGCGGATTCAGCTCCGGGGGGCCCGGAGGAGCGCCGTCGTCACGCGAGCGCAATTTCGGCCCCGACGCGCCGCCCAAGGGCAAGCGCAAGCCGACGTTCAATCGCAAGGACCAGCAGGGGCCCCGCGGGCCGATCCGCACGAAGACGGACAACCGCATCTACAGCGCCTTTGGCGACGACGAAGACAAAGACACCGCCGCGGACAAGCCGGGCGAGTTCGACGATTTTGCCACCAGCCTCGAACCGGCCACCAGCCTCGAACCGGACGCTCCCGACGAGGAATAGCCACCGTATCTCTCAACGCAGGACTGCATCTACTGTGCGTAAGCTTGTCTGTCCGCTCGTTCTGGCGGCTTTAGCCGTCGCGTGTCAGAAACCGGCGGCGACGCCAGCCACTTCCGCGGCACCGGCGGCAGCCGCCGCCAAGCCGGCGACGCCTCCGGCCAAGCCGATTCCCGCGGTGCTGCCCGAGATCATCGCCGACTGCAACGGCGACAAGATCCCCAAGGCCGAGTTTGAAGGCGCCGTGCGCAGCGTCGAACAGCGGGCGGGCGGCCAGATCCCCACCGAGAAGCGCGACGAGGTGTATCGAGGTGTGCTCGACGACCTGGTCGCGTACCGGCTGCTGAAGCAGGAGGTCAAGCAGCGCACCATGACCGTGACCGATGCGGACGTTGATGCGCGCATTGCCACCGTCAGGCAGCAGATGGGCACCGAGGCCAACTTCAAGGCGGCGCTGCAGGCGCAGCAGATCACCGAGGCAAAGCTGCGCGAAGACGCGCGCACCGATCTGCTCGTCAGCAAGCTGCTCGACCAGGAAGTGAACCAGAAGATCCTCGTCAAGCCAAGCGATATCGCGGCGTTCTACGAGAAGAACCCCAATCGCTTCCAGCAGGGCGAGACGATGCGCGCGAGCCACATCCTCGTGCTGGTGCCGGCCGACGCCAACGTGCAGACGCGGACCGCGCTGCGCGGCCGTGCCGAAACGGCCCTCAAGGCCGCCAAGGCAGGTCAGGACTTCGCCAAGCTCGCGCGTCAGTACTCGCAGGACTCGAGCGCGCAGCGGGGCGGCGACCTTGGGTTCTTCCCCAAGGGACAGATGGTCCCGGCCTTCGACCAGGCCGCCTTCGCGCTGGCGCCTGGCCAGGTGAGCGATCTGGTGGAGACGCAGTTCGGGTTCCACATCATCAAGGCGACCGAGAAGCGCCCGGCGCGCGTCGTGCCGTTTGTCGAAGCCGCCGGACAGATTCAGCAGTTCCTCGAGCAGGAGCAGCGCCAGCAAAAGAGCAAGGCGCTGGTCGAGCAGCTCAAGTCCAAGGGCAAGGTCCAGATCTTCATCTGACCGCGGGCCATGGCGGCAGGCGATCACACCGTCGAAGGTGCGCCGCTCAATGCGGTGCGCCTCGATGTGTGGCTGGATGTCTCGTGCCTGTTCAAGACACGCTCTGAAGCGCAGCGCGCGTGCAAAGGCGGCAAGGTCGACGTAAACGGCCAGGCGGGCAAACCTCACCGCATGGTGCGCATCGGCGACCATATCGGGATCTCGCGCCCGTTGGGTGCGCAGCAATCGGTGGTGATCGTCGGCCTGGCCGAGCGCTCGATTCCCAAGGCCGACGCGCGGCGGCTCTACGAGGACCGCACGCCACGGCCCTCGCCCGACGAGATTGCGGCGCGCCGCGCCGAGCGCGTGTTCCGCGCCGCCCAGGTGGCGGCAGGACGTCCCGACAAGCAACAGCGCCGCGCCGTGCGCAAGTTACGCGGGTATTAGCCGCTGACCGTACTCTGACAGTACCTGGCACCCGTCACTCGTCTAGGTAACTCTCGTCCTCGTCGTCCTCGTCCGGCGCGGGTGGCGCCAGCTTCGCGATGCGAAGGCCGACGGCGACGCCAAGGTGGAAGGCGCCTTCCTGCTGGAGCCAGACCTGCGCCGCCTGGTTGTCGACGAGCTCGTCGATGAGCCGCTGCAGGTGCTCGGGCAAGGCGACCAGGACGATGCGCACCACTTCTTCCTGCCGATCGAGATCGGCCGGCGCGTAGATCTCGTCTTCGTGCAGCAAGGCGAGCAGCTCCTCGTATTCCTCCGGACACTGCTCTTCGACTTCGGCGAAGTTCGGGTACCGGCGGCGGCGCCGCGGCAGGTTCACGCGAGCCGCGCACTCGCCGGCCAACTGCATGACGTCGTCTGATGTGGGCACGAGGCGCCTCCCGACGTTGTAGGGTTGTGGGAGTGTAACCCCACAACCCTACAACCCCACCTCTCGCTAGAACGAATACCTTCCCGCGATCCAGATCGTGCGGGCGTCGCCGTTGGTGCCCCACTGGCCTGGAACAGAAAACCCCCGGCGGCTCCTCGAGGGAACCGCACGGGGGTCTGCAACCGTGTGGCGGTCCGTGGCTTAAACGGCGACGGGGACCGGTCTCTCCCAGGGCAGGCCGGACTTGCCGAAGTGCCCGTAGTTGGTAGTGCCCTTGTAGAGCGGCTTGAGCAGGTCCAGTTCCGCGACGATGTTGGCAGGCCGGAAGTCGAAGTTCTCCGACACGAACTGCTCCGCTTTGGCCGCGTCGCCGGTGCCGAAGGTGTCCACCTTCACCGACATGGGCTTGGCTCGGCCAATCGCGTACGAAACCTGGACTTCCGCGCGCTGGGCCAGGCCCGCCTGCACGATGCGCCTGGCGACATAGCGGCAGTAGTAAGCGCCGCTACGGTCGACCTTGGACGGGTCCTTGCCGCTGAACGCGCCGCCGCCGTGCCGGCCGGCGCCGCCGTAGCTGTCCACGATGATCTTGCGGCCGGTAACGCCGCAGTCGGCCGACGGCCCGCCGAGGGCGAAGCTGCCGCTGGGATTGACGATGTATTCGGCGTCGGGAGTGAACCATTCGCCCAGGGCGCGCGGGGCCAGGACGTTGACGACGTAGTCGCGAATCTCGGCCTGGGAGACGTCCTTGGAGTGTTGTGTTGAGACCAGCACGCTGGAAACGCGAACCGGGGTGTTGCCGGTGTAGACCACCGAGACCTGGGACTTGGCATCCGGCCGCAGCCACTTGTACTTTCCGCTGTGCCGGTCATCTGCCAGGCCCTTGGTGAGCCGGTGCGCGAGCACCAGGGTGAGCGGCATCAGCTCCGTGCTCTCGGAGGTCGCGTAGCCGAACATGATGCCCTGGTCGCCAGCCCCCTGCTCCTTCTGATCGTCGGTCGCCTTGACGACGCCCGCGTTGATCTCGCCGGATTGCTGGGAGATGAGCACTTTCACGTTCACGCCGTCGGCGTTGAACGGCTCGGCCGGGTCGGTATAGCCGATCTCGCGAATGGCCTGGCGCGCGATTGCCTCGTAGTCCAGGGCGGCATTCGTGGTGATCTCGCCGGCCAGCACGACGTGGTTGTCCTTGCACAGCACCTCGCATGCCACGTGGCTGTGGGGGTCCTGTGCCAGACACGCGTCGAGAATCGAGTCCGCGATGTAGTCGCAGACCTTGTCCGGGTGCCCTTCGGAAACGGATTCCGACGTGAACGTGTACGTCTGTTCGCTCATCTTTGGTGACTCATCCCTCTCGCGTACAAATGACAAAGGCCCGCCGACTTGTCGTCGCGAGCCCTTGTAAAGCGCGACTTAGATGGCTGTACCCGGGGAGGATCCACCGGCTACGCGCGGCCCATCAAGTCGTTGAAATCGCCGCGCCTGAAGATCATGACGGGAAGCGGCCGAGGTTGTCAAGTTCATGACGCGCGGCGGCCGGTTATCCTCTGGCATGCCTCGTTTCAAGCTCCGCATCGAGTACGCGGGGACCCGGTACAGCGGCTGGCAAATCCAGAAAAATGCCCGCACGGTGCAGGGCGAGATCGACCGGGCCGTACGCGAAGTCACCGGCGAGCGGACGTTCGAGCTGTACGGGGCGGGCCGCACCGACGCCGGCGTCCATGCGCTGGGCCAGGTCGCCCATCTCGACGTCCGCACGTCGCTGCCGCCGAACACGCTGGCCGCCCGCATCAACGACCTGCTGCCGGCCGACATCCACGTGCTCGGCGCCACGAAGGTGCCCCACCGGTTCCATGCCCGCCACGACGCGGTGTCGCGCACCTATGTCTACCAGATCGCCTTGCGCCGCACGGCCTTCGCCAAGCCCTTCGTCTGGTGGGTCAAAGAGGATCTGCGGGTTGGCGCGATGCGGGAGTCAGCGCGCATTTTCACGGGACGCCAGGACTTTCGCGGCTTCACCGACGACGACCCCGAGGAGAAGTCGACGCTGGTCGAGGTGGCCTCGGTCGAGCTCGTCGAGAATGCCGATGCCCTGCTGCTGCTCGTCGAAGGGTCGCACTTCCTGTGGAAGATGGTGCGCCGGATGACAGGCGTGCTCGTCGAAGTGGGGCGCGGCGGACTCGAGCCGCGCGACGTCGCCGGGCTGCTGGCCTCGCCGACCGGACTGCCGGCCCGGTTGACCGCGCCGGCTTCGGGCTTATTTCTCGCGCGCGTCGTCTATCCGGGCGATCCGCCGTCAGAAGTGCCGTTGCCGCCCGGTCCACGGGCCGCTTGACAGCAGAGGGTCGAGCCAAGATCGCGCGCTGACTGCCGTGACTGTATCGGGAGATCCCTTCCGCAGATGAGCGGCGGCGAAGGAACCGCGGATTTGGGGACTTTCGGGATTGCCGGATGCTGAAGAACCCGATCGACACCGGCCGCAGAGCGGCCGGTCGGTGAGACGAGAAGAGGCAAGAAGATGAGAGCCCGGAAAATCGGATGGCTTTCATCTTCCCGCCTCTTCTCGTCTCACTGTCGCGGCTTCGCCGCGGGTCGATCGGGTTCCGCTATGACCGGGGCCGCCGCGTGTCCCTGTCATTCGCGACGAGACGTGCCACCGAATCTGCAATTCCGATCAAGAAAATCACATAATCCCAAGAATCCGCGGATCCTTGAACGACTCCGGCCCGCTGACGCCTGGTCGAAGGCGGGCGCGGCGTGACCGTCTCAGGCCGCCGATTCGTCGCGCCGGCGTTCCCCGACTTGCTGGCGCCACATCGCGTAGTACAGGCCTTTGAGCGCTACCAGTTCGTCGTGGCGGCCGCGTTCGACGATGCGGCCCTGCTCGAGCACGTAGATGCAATCGGCGTGCATCACGGTCGAAAGACGGTGCGCGATCAGGATAGTGATCGCATCCTCGGCGCGGTTGACGTCCCGAATGGTCTGGCTGATCTCTTCCTCCGTGATCGAATCGAGCGCGGAGGTCGCCTCGTCGAAGACGAGCAGGTGCGGCCGGCGCAGCAGCGCGCGCGCGATCGACAGGCGCTGGCGTTCACCTCCGGAGACCTTGACGCCGCCTTCGCCGATCACCGTGTTGAGCCCCTTGTCGGCACGCGCCAGCAGGCTGTCGCACGCCGCCGCCCTCAACGCCGCAAGGCACTCGGCGTCGGTGGCGTCGGGACGCACGAACAGCAGGTTCTCGCGAATGCTGCCCGAGAACAGCTGCGTCTCCTGGGTGACGAATCCAATCCGTTCGCGAAGCGAGTCGAGATCCACGGTGTCGTGCCGGTGGCCGTCGTAGAGGATCTCGCCAGCGGCCGGCCGGTACAGGCCGACCAGCAGCTTCACCAGGGTCGTCTTGCCCGACCCCGACGGCCCCACAAAAGCCACCGTCTCGCCGCGGCGCACTGAGAAGCTCACACCCGCCAGGGCTGGCGCCGACGCGGTCTGATGCGTGAACCGCACGCCCTCGAAGGCCAGGCGCTGCAGGTCATGGATCGGCACGGGGTGCGGAGGCTTTGGCTCGATTGGCGTCTGCAGGATCTGCTGGAACCGGCCCATCGAGGCCTCCGTCTCGCGGTACGTGTTGACGACGTTGCCCAGCTCCTGGAGTGGACCGAAGATGAAGAACGAGTAGATGAACAGCGAGAAGAACTGGCCCACCGTGATCTCCTGCTTGAAGATCAGGTAGAGCATCAGGAACAGGATGCTCGTCCGAAGCGCGTTTACGGAGGTGCCCTGCACGAAACTCAGGCTGCGGAGGTACCGCACTTTCTTCAACTCGAGCCGCAGGATCCGATCGGTGGTGCTGTTGAGGCGTGCCACTTCCTGGGGGCCCAGTCCCAGGCTCTTGACCAGCTCGATGTTGCGCAGCGACTCGGTCGTCGAACCGGCCAGCGCCGTGGTCTCCTTGACGATCTCGGTCTGCACTTTCTTGATCCGCCGGCTCAGCACCGAGCTGAGCAGGCCGAGCAGAGGCACCGTCGCCAGGAATATGGGCGCGATGATCCAGTGCACATAGAAGGCGTAGATCATCACGAAGACGATCCCCACCAGCGTCGTGAAGAGCAGGTTGATGGACTGCGAGATCAGCTTCTCGACGTCGGCGCGTGCCTTCTGCAGGATGCCCAGCGTCTCGCCGCTGCGCTGATCCTCGAAGACCTGATAGGGAAGCGCCAGCGAGTGACGGATGCCATCGGCATACAGTCGTGCCCCCAGGCGCTGGGTGATGACGTTGATGAAGTAGTCCTGAAAATTCTTCGCGACACGAGACACGAACGCCACGCCGACGGCCGCCGCCAGCAGCAGGCCGACTCCGCGAAAGAACTCTTCGGTGCTGTATTCGCGATAGCGCGTGGCGTACTCGTCGATGACATGCCTGAAGATCAGCGGGTCGAGCAGCGAGAAGATCTGGTTGATGGCTGCCAGGCCGAGGGCCAGGGCGACGAGCTTGCGGTGGTCACGCAGGTAGCCGAGCAGCAGGGTCATGCCGTCTCCACGGTACACCACACGCTGCTATGATGCCGCGCCATGCCGGATCAGCAGGTCGACCTCGCCATCGCCGGGCTGGGCGCAATGGGCGCCGCCATCGCCTGGCAGGCCGCGCTGCGCGGCCTGTCGGTGGCTGGATTCGATGCGCGAATCCCACCGCATACGAGTGGATCCACCCACGGCCATAGCCGCATCATTCGGGAGGCGTACTTCGAACATCCTCAGTACGTCCCGCTGGTGCAGCGCGCGTATGCCCTCTGGGCCGAACTCGAGGCGAGCGCAGGAACGCGACTCTTCCAGGCGGGCGGCGGGCTGATGATCGGACGCCCGGGTAGCGCCGTCGTCGACGGCGCCCTTCGCGCGGCCGCCGAACACCGGCTGCCCGTGCAGACCTGGAAGGCAGAGGACCTCCTGAGCCGGGTGCCTGCGCTGGCGCCGGACCTGGACATGGTCGGCGTTTTCGAGCCCCGGGCCGGCGTGCTGGCCCCGGAACGCGCGGTCGGCGCGATGCTCGACCAGGCACGGCGGGCTGGCGCGCACCTGTTTGTCTCCGAGCCCGTCCGCGACTGGACGTCCGAGGGGGGACACGTCGACGTGCGCTCGTCGAACCGGCACGTCCGCGCGAAGCGCATGGTGCTGGCGGCCGGTCCCTGGCTGCCGACGCTGCTCGGCGGCCTCGCCCTGCCCCTCACCGTCGAGCGGGTCGTGCAGTACCTGGTATGCCACTGCCGGCGACGACCGCTTTTCGCCCTCGCGGCTTCCCGTCTTCCTGCTCGAGGCGCCGGACGGCCGGATGCTCTACGGGTTGCCCGATCAGGGACACGGTCTGAAGCTCGCCGAGCATCATGGCGGAAGGCCGACCACGGCGGATGCGGTCGACCGGCAGGTGGCCTCCGCCGAACGGGACGCGTTCCATTCGTTTGCGAGCCGGTGGCTGCGCGGTCTGCCCGCCGGCCCCGCCGACCAATCGGTGTGCCTCTATACCAACACGCCCGACAGCGACTTCCTGCTCGACTGGCACCCGGAGGCACCCGGGGTCTTCGTGTGCAGCGCCTGCTCGGGTCACGGCTTCAAGTTCGCGCCGGCCATCGGCGAAGCGGTGGCCTCGGTCGTTGCCACCGGCACGTCGCCGCACGATCTGGCTCCGTTTCGTCTGGCACGCCTCGCCTGAGGCCGACCAGGAGTCCGCGATCCCCGTGGTAGACTTTCTCCCGTCAGTTTGATGATCGAAATGCCTTTGGCCGAGCGCCCGCGCGACTCGATCCGCGAGCCGGCCGACTACGAGATCAAGTTTGCCGTGCCCGCGTCAGCGGTCGGCTCTCTTCGGACCTGGATCGGCAGCGTGTGCCGTCCGGACGCCGCTCTTCCCCGGCCCGCGTCACGACTGTCTATTTCGACACGCCCTCTCTGGCGTTTCTCGAAGAGAAGATCGACAGCGACTACCTCAAGACCAAGGTGCGCGTACGGTGGTACGGCCCCAGCGACAGCCGGGCATCGAAGGTCTTTGGCGAAATCAAGCACCGTGTCGGCACTCGTCGTGACAAGGTGCGCGTCATGCTCGATGTCGCGGCGGCTGATCTGGCGCGTTGGCCCCTGTGGGATGCGCGATGGCCCGCGTTGCTTGCCGCGCTGAGACAGGTGGCGCCGACACTGCCCTCTCAGTTGATGCCTGTGCTGACCCTGACTTACACGCGCCACCGCTTCGTGGATCCGCCGGCCGCCCGCCTCACGCTTGATTCGGACATCCGGGCGACCGGCGTGAACATCGCGATGGTCCAGGGCCATGCTCCCGTCGCGCTCACCAACGCGGTGTTCGAGTACAAGAGCCGCTCGTTCGAACTGCCGTCGCACCTGGCTCCGATCGTCCGGTTCGGCGGCCGGCGAACCGCATTCTCGAAGTACCTGGCCTGCTACCAGGCCGTGACACGGCTGACGCTCTGACCCTATGCCCCCACAACTCAACGACCTCCTCAGCGGATCGAGCACCGGCACGATGCAACAAATCGGCGTCGTGCCGTTTCTGGTACTGCTGGTCATCTCGCTGGCCGGGTCGCTTCTCGCCTCGCTGCTCTACGTGCAGTTCTACGCATCGCGAGCGACGGGCAGTCAGGTCTACCGCGCGTTTCCGCTGCTGGGGCTGTCGATCACCGCGATCTTCGTGTGCATCCAGTTTTCGCTGCCCCTGTCGCTCGGCCTGCTGGGCGCGCTTTCGATCGTGCGCTTCCGCACGCCCATCAAGGAGCCCGAGGAGATCGGGTTCATCATGCTCGTCATCGCCGCGTCGATTGCGACGGCGACCTTCAAGCTCGCTTTCGTGGGGCTGCTGTTTGCCTTCGCATTGATCGCGCTGCTGCTGCAGACCGGCGGCCGCGCGTGGGCCCGGTATCGTCGCGACGGCACGCTGGTCGTGACGCTGCCCGGTTCGAGCTCTGCCACGAGCCAGAGCGCGATTACCGACGCGATCAGGCGGCACGTCGCCAGTGCCAGGCTCGAAAGCCTCTCGCGTCAGGATGAGACGCTGGTCCTGTCCTACGTCTTTCACAATCTTGGTCCCGAGGGGATCGACCGGCTGCAGGCGGAGCTGCCAGCGACGGCAGACGGCCTGACGTTCCATCTCTTCCTGTCGCGTCCAGGCTCGGTGTGATTGGCGCGGGACCACGCCGGCTTCCGCTCCTGCTCCTGCTGCCCATCGCGCTGATGGCGCTGGGGCTGCTGGTCGAGGCGCGCGGCCTGTTCCCACTGCTGCGGTTCGGAATCACCCGGGCGCCCGCGCACGCGCCCAGCACCATCGCGGTGCCGCCGACTGAAATCGCCAGGGCGGTGTCGACCGTCTCGCTTTACCTCCGGCCTCGCGATCTCCACGACCCCGTGACCGGCATCATCGCCAACAAAGCCAACAAGATGAAGCACGGGCCGGAGTGGGAACGTCCGGGGTGGGTCTCGTTCTTCGAGAAGGGCCGCCTGGTCTACAGCACCGGGGTGGGTGTCCGTTTGCACGGCGGCTCCAGCCGGCAGTTACCGCGCCCGCAGGGGTTCCGCTTGTATTTCCGGCGACGGTACAGCGCCACGCCGCTGCCTGGCGAGATCGCGTTCGGGCCGTCGCACGGCCATCCGCTACGGAAGCTCATCCTGCACAACGACCTGCGCATCGGGCGCGACCGCGTGCGCTGGCACCTGGTCAACCCGCTCGCCTACGACATCACGACGGCGATCGGGGCGATTGCGTCGCCGAGCCGTCCAGTCCGCTTCCTGCTCAACGGCGAGTTCCAGGACGTGTTCGTGCTGGCGGAACACTTCGATCCTCGCGACTACTTCGTGGCGCACCGCGGGTACCCCGTCAGCCTGAACTACAACGAGTTCAATCAGATGTGGCGGCAGGTGCGCGCGATGCGGCCCATCCGGATGGCGGAGGTCGGACACCTGGTCGATCTCGACAACCTCACCCGCTGGTTCATCGCGAGCGTGTTCTGCGCCACCAACGACGCGTATCAGGGTCCCGGCCAGTTTCGCGATCCCATGCGCGAGTCGGCGCAGTGGTTCTGGGTGAACTGGGACATGGACCAGAGCTTTCGCCAGCCCGACCAGGACACCTTCTGGTATCTCCTGTCGCGGACGGGCCAACCTCGCGGCCGACGGCCAAACGAACCCCGCGCACGCATTCTGGTGACCCTGCTCGACGAAGACCCTGAGTACCCGCGCGTACTTCCAACGGGTGTGGACCGACGTGATGAACCACGTCTTGACGCCCGCTTTTCTCGACGAGCGATTCGAACACTATTTCGCCGAGGCCGAGCGCCTCGATCTCCGCGACCGCGCCTACCTGACGCCGCTCAAGGTCTTCCTCCAGCGTCGTCCGACGGTCGCGTGGAAAATCGCCACCGACTGGCTGCGGACGGGGCCCGCCGTCGCCTGCCGCATCGGGGGCACGCGCGGCGCCGTGGTCATCGATGGCCGGCGCGTCGGACCGGGCTGGCAGGGGTCCTACTTCCCCGGCATGCGCGTCGCGCTGTCGGTGCCACCGGAGCTGACGTCCGCCTTTTCACACTGGGTCGTCAACGGCGCCGTAGTCACGGGCACGGCCCTGACGCTCGACGCGACGTCTGCCCTCGACATCGAGCCGGTCTGGATAGATGGCGCGGCGCCGCCGCCTGGAACGTAATCACCAGCCGGTATAATCGCTCTTTCCTTCACGAGGCGGATACGCGCGCATGGGGCAGCGACTCGTTCTGAAGTTTGGTGGCACCTCGGTCGGCAGCGCCGAGGCAATGGGACAGGCGGCCGAGATCGTCCGCACGTTGCAGGCCGACGGGAATGAGGTTGCCGTGGTGACCTCCGCGATGAGCGGAGTGACCGACCTGCTTCTCGGCAGCGCGCAGTCCGCCGTCAGGGGCGAGCGTTTGCCCGTGGTCGAGCGCACGGCGGCGATCCGCTCCAAGCACGAGACCGCCGCCAACGCCCTCGGTCTGCAAGGCGACGACCGCCACCTTGTGCTCGATCCCATCACAGCGCGTCTCGGCGAGCTGTCGCTTCTCTGCGATGCACTGGGAGTGCTGGGCGAAGCCTCGCCGCGCGCCCTTGACGCGGTCGGCGCGCTGGGCGAGCGCATGAGCATTCATCTGCTGGCCGCGGCGCTGCGATCGCGCGGCGTCAAGGCACACGCGGTCGACGCCTCCCGGGTGGTGCGCACGGACGACACCTTCCAGGCAGCCGTGCCGCTGATGGACGAGACGCGCCGCCTGGCGGCCCAGGAGCTGATGCCGCTGCTGGCAGTGCAAGAGGTCCCTGTCATCACCGGCTTCATCGGCGCCACCGCTGACGGCGTCGTCACGACACTGGGCCGCGGCGGCAGCGACTACTCGGGCGCCATCATCGGCGCGGCCATCGACGCCGACGAGGTGTGGATCTACACCGACGTGGACGGAGTGATGACGGCCGATCCCCGGGTCGTCCAGGGCGTGCGGACGCTGGAGTCGCTCTCGTTCCTGGAGATGTCGGAGCTGGCCTACTTCGGGGCCAAGGTCCTGCACCCGAAGACCATCCTGCCGGCGCTCGAGCGCGGGATTCCGATTCGCATCAAGAACACGTTCAATCCCACGCATCCCGGCACGATCGTCGTCGGCCGGTCCGATGAGGTCGGCGGCGGGCTGAAAGGCGTCACCGCGATTCGCGCGCAGAGCCTGATCACGATTGCGGGCCGGGGAATGCTGGGCGTGCCGGGTATCGCGGCGCGTGCCTTTGGCGCCGTCGCGCGCACCGGCACGAGCGTCTCGATGATCTCGCAGGCCTCCTCCGAGCAGAGTATCTGCTTCCTGGTGGCGGACAAGTCGGCGCCGATCGTCATCGACGCGCTGCGGACGGAATTCCACCACGAGCTGGAGCGGCGGGACATCGAGGACATCTCGAGCCTCGACCCGGTCGTGATCGTCACGGTCGTCGGCGGCGCCATCAAGCGAACGCCGGGAGTGGCCGGCCGCGTTTTCGGCGCGCTCGGGACCGACGGGATCAACGTGATCGCGATTGCGATGGGTTCGTCGGAGTGCAGTATCAGCCTCGTGGTCGCCAGCCCCGACGCCGACAAGTCGGTTCAGCGCCTGCACGACCTCATCGTGGCGGTGTGACGTCGATGCCCGAGTACTCCTCCTGCATCGTGTTGCCCTTGTAGTTCATCTCGTCGTGGATGCCCAGGCGCGAAGTGTAGTAGCCCCGCACGGTCCGGCGCTTCAACGCCACGAAGAAACGCGCCTCGTCGGTCTTCGGATCCGACTCCCCTTCCGCCAGCGCCGAGACGATTCCTTCTCGATCGGCCGGCGGCAGCGCCATGAACGCGCGACCGTGGCGTTGACGGGCCAGGCCGTCCACGAGAGCCAGCCCGGAGACAAACGACGCCCTGACCGTCGCGTCGGTTTCGGCGGCCAGGGTCGAGTCGATATAGGCGGCCACGCCCGCCGCGCGACCCCCACCCGAGTGTTCGTCGAGGGGGATGAGGATCTCGGTCAACTCGTCGAGCATCGCGTACTGGTCTCGCGTCAGCGCTCTGGGGCCGTCCGCTGGCAAGGTGAACGCAGACAGCGTTGTGGGAGTGACCGTCGTCGCGGCGACTGCGGCGCCGGCCTTCAGCACCGCCCGCCTTGTGAGGTTCGGCGCGTCCGCCATCACATCTTCCCTTTCCGCAACTGGTCTGCCAGGTACTCGCACGACCGCCAGGCCAGCGCCATGATGGTCCACGTCGGATTCACGCACGACGCGCTGACGTGGCTGCTGCCGTCGACGACGAAGAGGTTCGAGACGTCGTGCGCCTGCTGGAAGCGGTTGAGGACCGACGTCTTCGAATCCGAGCCCATCCGCGCGGTGCCAAGTTCATGAATCGACCACCCCTCGGTCAGCACTTCCCCGCTCACCTCGATGATCTCGAATCCGGCCGCGTCGAACATCTCTCTGGCCGCCTCCGCCATGTCGGCCGCCATCTTCCGCTCGTTGTCGCCGAAACGGTAGTTGAACCGGAGCACGGGCACACCCCACGCGTCGGTCACCTGCGAGTCCAGGCTCACGCTGTTCTCATAGCGCGACAGCACTTCGCCAAAGCCGCCCATGCTGATGAATGCGCCGGCGCGATCGCGGACGGTCTTCTTGAACCCTTTCCCGAATCCCGAGGTGTTGTTAGCGCTTTCGGGGAACATGCCGAGTCCGCTGCCGCCTTCAAAGCCATAGGCGCGGATGAAATCTTTCCGTCGCTCGCTTACATTCCTGAACCGCGGCACGTAGAACCCGCCCGGGCGCCCGTCGTCCAGGGTTCGCGGAGCGCCGACACGATCTTTCACCAGGCCGGTGACGCTTGGCCCCATCAGGTGCTCGCAGAAGTTGTGTCCGACATGTCCGCTCGAATTCGCGAGTCCGTTGGGATGCTGGCGCGATGCGGACAGCAGCAGCAGTCGCGCTGACTCGAGCGTGGAGGCGGCCACGACGACCGTGCGCGCCCTCGCCTCGTACTCGCGTCGCGTCTGGGTATCGACGAAGGCCACGCCGCGCGCCTTCCCCGTCGCCGGATCGACCGTGATCGCCCGCGCCGTCGCGTTGGTGCGGATATGCAGACGGCCAGTATCCTGCGCCGGGTAGATGAGGCCCGTGGGTGAATCAAACGCCGCGTGGATGTCGCAGCCACCGGCGCGCCGGCTGCAAGCCCCTCGTCCGTAGCACTTACTGCGGTATTTGTTGTGAACCAGCCCGTCGGTGGTTACACCCGCCCGGTAGGGCGTCGCCGTGCGCCCCATACCCTGCAGCGTCTTGCGCAGGTGCGCCTCCGGCGCGTTGAGCTTGAACGGGCGCTGAAAGACTGAATCCGGCAGATACGGCAAGTGCTCTGCGACGCCCGAAATGCCCAGCAGGCGATCGACCCGGTCGTAGTACGGCGCGATGTCCGCGTACCCGATCGGCCAGTCCTCTCCGTAGCCGTCGTGCGACCTGGCCTTGAAGTCCAGGTCGCCCATTCTCAGGGCGAGCCGGCCCCAGATGTTGGTCTTGCCGCCCAGACAGCGTGCACGGACCCACGCGTAGTTGGTGCCCGTGTACGGATTTTGCTTCTCGTCGACGACGATGTTCTTGCTGTAGTCGGAGCCGCTCCACTCTTGCACGTAGGAGAAGACCTTCTCGTGAGGCAGTCCCTGGGCATACGGAGGAGTGCGGACGTTGTACTCGTTGAGCGACAGCGCGTGGTATTTCGACGGCATGTCCCCGCGCCGAGGGTGGTCGTACGGCCACTCCATGGACTTGAGCTCGGCATTGATGTCGAGCTTCCGTCCCGCTTCGAGCAGCAGGACTTCCAGTCCCTGCCGAGTCAACACGAACGCCGCCATCCCACCCGCGGCGCCGGAGCCGATCACGATGGCGTCGTACGTCTTCCTCAGATCGGGCTCGGGCGCCCGGGCTGGTTGGACCGGCAGTCTCATGATCGGAATCTTCCCACACCTTTGAACCGGGTTCACAGGTTCACGGGTTCACGGGTTCACAGGTTCGGCTTGTGCTAGCGTGAAGCGATGATTCGCCGGGCGACACTCGACGACGTCGATGCGATTCTCGCCGTCGTCAACACCAACACCGATCGGCTGCTGGCGCGCGATCGGGACGAGATCGCGCCGCTGCTGGATGGGTTCTGGGTCGCAGAGGTCGACGGCCGCGTCGTCGGCTGCTGCTGTCTCGAGGTCTACAGCCCCAAGATCGCGGAGCTGCGCAGCCTGGCGGTCCTGCCCGAGTTCCGCGGCCAGGGGTTGGGCGCCGCGCTAACCGACGCTGCAGTCGCCGAGGCCCGAGAGCGTGGCATCCCGCAGGTGCTGGTGGTGACGTCCAACCGCGAGTTCTTCGAACGGCGGAACTTCGGGCCGTGCCTGAACGAAAAGTACGCGCTCTTCTGGCTGAATCCCGAGACGCCTGCAGGAACGAAACCGTGAAGGCGCCAAGTGTGCGACGTGTCGCCGCCGGGCCCGATTCCGAAGTCACGGCGCTCCACTATTCAGCGTCGGCCCCGGTCCGTGCGACGCTCGTGCTCGCACACGGCGCCGGCGCCGACCAGCGGCATCGCGCGATGACGGCACTGGCGACTGGCATCGCCACGCACGGCGTGGACGTGGTGACCTTCAACTTCCTGTACACCGAGCAGCGCCGACGTACACCGGATCGCAGCCCCGTGCTCGAACAGACCTGGACCGCGGTCGTGGAGGCGATTGCCGGCAACCTGCCCGCCGACCATCGGCTGGTCATCGGCGGCAAGTCCATGGGCGGCCGTATTGCCTCGATGGTGCTGGCTCAACCACCCGCGACCGAGGCCTGGAGCCGCGTATCCGGCCTCGTGCTGTTAGGTTACCCCTTGCACCCGCCAGGCAAACCCGAGCAACCACGGACCGCGCACCTGCCGGCGATCCGCGTGCCGATACGGCTCGTCCACGGCACCCGCGACGCCTTCGGCGCACGCGAAGAAATCGAACCGGTGTTCCAGGCGCTGCCAACGCGTGTGGACTTCGACTTCATCGAGCGCGGCGACCACAGCTTTGCCGTCCCGAAATCCACGGGGCTGACCTCAGCCATGGTGTTTGACGGCATCAGCGACCGTGTCGCCAACTGGATCCTCGGCTGAACCCTAATTCGGCTTGACGCCTTCCTTCTTGTGCGACTTCTTCCATTCTTCGAAGACCTTCTCGAGCTCCGGGCTCAGCGTCGGATAGATGTCGCGTGACCGGTATTTCCGGCTCCGCATCATCTCCCGCTTGAAGTTCTCCGTGTAGACCGTGGTCTCGGCCGCGGCAATCAGCTCGTTGGCGAGCTGCGGTGGAAAGGCGAGCACCCCCGAGGCATCGGCGATGATCACGTCGCCAGGTAGCACCGTCATCTCGCCTAGCCTGATGGGCGCGTTCCACTCGACGCCGACCTGGTCGGCCATGGCCGACGCGTGTGAGCCCGTGTAGTGCACCGGAAAGTCCTTCCAGGGCATGAACTCGCTGAGATCGCGGAGCCCGCCGTCGATGATCACGCCCTTGACGCCGGCCATCTTCATTCCGAGCCCGGTCACGTCGCCCATGAACGTGGCGCGATTCACCATGCCCCCCAACTCGACGACGATCACGTCGCCGGGTTTGGCGTCCTCTCCTGCCCGCACGTTGTACTGGAAGTCCCAGTCCCCTTCCCTGGCCAGCGCGCTGATCGCGTCGATCAGATCCGGCCGCACCGGCAGGTATCGCATCGTCAGCGCCCTGCCGACCAGCTTGACGCCAGGCTGCGTCTGCTGGAACCCGGTCACGAAGCTGTGCTGGTAGCGCTTGCCCTGCAGGCCGCCCCACACCGCTTCGATCGGCAGCTCGGTCAACCGCTGCAGCTGCGCGTCGGTGACTGGGGTCCGCTGGCTCTCGAGGACGTCCATGACCGGCGTCCACGTGTCGCGCGATGCACGATTCACTTGAACTGTCGCTGACGGCGTCGCCGTAGTCGCGCCTTGCCCGTGACTCGGGCTTGCTCCCACAACCAGGCCCGTGATCGCCGCGAGGCCGACCGCTACGAACTGTCGCATGACCACACTCCCTCTGTCGGCCACATGTGCCGAACGTGCTAGCTCCACAGCCGGTCGTTGACTCGCTGAGTGTCCCACTGCGTGGTCGGCTCGAAAAAGCCGCTGCCAGGGCGCAGGTGCGCCTTCACGACTTCCTCGTTGAGCTCCACTCCGAGACCCGGGCTGTCGGGCACCGGCGCGAATCCCTTGTCGAACAGCGGCTTGCCACCGGTTGTCGTGACGAGGCTTTCCCACCAGGCCACATCGAGCGAGTGATGTTCGAGCGAGATGAAGTTCTCCGTGGCGGCCGCACAATGCACGTTGGCCATGTAGGAGATTGGCGAGCCGGCAAAGTGCATCGCCATTGCGACGCCGTGCTCCATCGCGTAGTCGCCGATCTTCTTGGTTTCGATCAGCCCGCCGCTGCTCGCCAGGTCCGGGTGAATCATGTCCACCGCGCCCATGTCGACGAGCTTGATGAAGTCTTCCTTGAGATAGATGTCCTCGCCGGTCAGCACGGGTACGGTCGTGGAATCCTTGATCTGCTTCAAGAGCTCCCCGTACTGCCACGGCACGATATCTTCCATCCACGCGAGGTTCCACTTCTCCATCGCGCGGGCCAGCTTGATGCCGCTGTTGACGCCGAAGTGGCCGTAGTGATCCGACGACAGCGGGATCTCCATGCCGACGACGGCACGAACCTGGCCCACCCAGTCCGACAGGTACTCGACGCCCTTGTCGGTGATCTCGACGCCGGTGAACGGGTGCTGGACGCGGCTTCCGCCCCACGGATTGGGCCCGCCAAGCGGCTGGCTGAGCATGCCCGGCTTGCCCTCGAGCAGCTCGATGCCGAAATCCTGCTTGAGGTACGTGATGCCGCGGTTCATCCGTTCCTTGAGCTTCAGGCCCTGCTCGCCGGGGTCGTCGCCATGCGTGGTGTCGGCGTAGAGCCGCACCCGGTCGCGGAACTTGCCGCCGAGCATCTGGTAGCACGGCACGCCCCACGCCTTTCCGGCCAGGTCCATGCACGCCATCTCGATCCCGCACACACCGCCGGCCTGCCGGGCGTGGCCGCCAAACTGCTTGATCTTGCGGAAGATCTTGTCGACATTGCAGGGGTTCTCGCCGAGGATGCGGCTCTTCAACACCAGCGCGTACGTCTCGTTCGAGCCATCGCGGACCTCCCCCCAGCCGACGATGCCCTGATTGGTGTCGATGCGAATGAGCGGGCACGTCATCGGCGCGCCGACGACGACCGCGAAGCGCAAATCGGTGATCTTCAGCGCTGACGGCTCCGACGAACGCTTGACGTTGGACTGGACCAGGGCCGCGGCCGCCTCGGCTTTGGCCTCGGGCGATTCGATGTATCGGGCCGCCGCGACCGCACCGGCAGCTGCGCCAACGGATCTGAAGAAGTCACGTCGATCGAGCTGACGTCTGACGGTGGGTTTCATTCGGGCCTCCGGTGGGCGCGTATCATATCAAGCGGTCGCAACCTCCGCTATCATCCGCCCATGCTTCGATCGCATCTGCCATCGCTCGTGATCCTGTCGCTCGCCGTCGGCGCCATGGTCCTGTCAGCGCAATCGCCGACGCCAAGCGAACAACTCCACGCGCTCTTCGACCGCACATGGCAGTGGGAGCTGTCCGAGAGCCCGACGACCGCCTCGACGCTGGGCGACCTGCGGTGGAACGATCGCTGGGACGATGTCGGACTGGCTGCGTTCGAACGACGGCAGGCCCATCGACAGGCCGTCTTACGCGAGTTGGCGGGCATACCTCGAGAGTCGCTGTCGCCGGCGGATCGGACGCACTACGACGTCTTCAAGTACCAATACGCCACGACCGTCGAGGCCTACGAGCACCGTTTTCATCTGATCCGGACGGCGACGTACGATGGCGTCCAGAACTCGGAGCAGCTGGTCGACAACCTGCGCTTCACGTCGGTCAAGGACTACGAGGACTGGCTTGCGCGGCTCGATCGGTTCCCGGCGTACGTCGACCAGAACATCGCGCTGCTCCGCGAGGGCGTTCGCACCAACACGGTGTTGCCCAAGATCATCGTATCGAAGGTGCTGCCGCAAGTCGCGGCGCTCTCCACCCAGCCGCCATCCAGGAGCGGCTATTACAGGCCCTTCACGACATTTCCCGAAGCCGTGGCAGCGGCCGACCGCACGCGTCTTGCCGCGGCGGGCCTTGAAGCGGTCCGCGCGCGCGTCCAGCCGGCCTTCGTTTCGCTGCGCGCGTTTCTCGAGGGCGAGTACTTGCCGGCCTGTCCCGACCGCATTGGCTGGTCCCAGACCGCTGGCGGCCAGGCCAGCTATGCCTTCTTCGCGCGCCAGTTCACGACGACGACGCTGACGCCGCGCGAGATCCATGAGGTTGGCCTGAAAGAAGTGGCGCGCATTCGGGCCGCGATGGAAGCGATCAAGACGCAGGTGGGCTTCAGCGGAACGCTGGCCGAGTTCTTCACCTTCCTCCGCACCGATCCGCGGTTCTTCTACAAGACGGGCCCCGAGCTGCTCGAGGGGTATCGTGCGCTCGCCAAGCGGGTGGACCCTGAGCTCGTGAAGGTGATTCGCACGCTGCCGCGCCTCCCCTACGGCGTCATTCCCATCCCTGACGCCGTCGCGCCCAACACGACGACGGCGTACGCCAATTTTGGCGCCGCCGACGGCTCGCGGCCCGCGTACTACTTCGTCAACCTCTACAAGCCCGAGACGCGACCCACCTGGGAGATGCTCGCGCTCACGCTCCACGAAGCCGAGCCGGGCCACTGCCTGCAGGGATCGATCGCGCAGGAACTTGGCGAGATGCCGACGTTCCGGCGGCACGCAGGCTTCACCGCCTACGTCGAGGGCTGGGCGCTTTATGCGGAATCGCTGGGCGACGAGATGGGCCTCTATCGCGACGACCCGTACGCCAAGTTCGGCCAGCTCACCTATCAGATGTGGCGCGCCGTGCGGCTGGTCGTCGACACTGGCATCCACGTCTTCGGCTGGGACCGAGAGAAGGCCATCCGCTATTTCATGGACAACGCCGCGAAGACCGAACTCGACGTCACCAACGAGATCGACCGTTACATCTCGTGGCCGGGCCAGGCGCTGGCGTATAAGGTCGGCGAGCTCAAGATCTGGGAGCTGCGGCGCCGGGCCGAACAGGCGCTGGGCACCAGGTTCGACCTGCGCGACTTCAACGACGTCCTCCTGCAAACGGGGGCTGTGCCGCTCGACATCCTCGAGGCGAGGGTGAATGAGTGGATCGCGACGAGATCCCCCTAGCGGCACCCGCCCGCTTACTTGGCGGGAGCAGAGGACGGCGGCACGACACCCTTGAGTCTGAGGTACGTCACCAGGTTGCCGTAATGCTCGCTGTCGTGCGTCACGTTGAGGTGCAACAACGCCAGCTTCGTGTATTTGTCCCCGAACAGCTCCATCGTCGCGAGCGCGGTTGCGTCGGTCATCGCTCCATAGACGCCATCGCAATAGGCGATTGACGCCTCGAGCGCCTTGCCCAGGTCGGCCTTCGAGCTTGTCTTCTCGAAGTCGGCCTTCTCGTGAGGGTTCTTCTCGCCCTTGACGCCGCTGCAGATCAAGTAGTGCTCGTTCACCAGGTGGCCGAGGATCTGCCCGAAGCTCCGCACGGCAGGCGTGGGCTTGAACCCGTAGTCCGCCTCGGGCAGTGCCGCGGCCGACGCCGCGACGTTCTTCTTGATGCCGTCCCAGCTGGTCCGGACCATTGCAGTGAATGGGCTTCCCGCCGGCGCCTGCGCCCACGCCGGTGTGACGGTCGCCATGACCGCGACCGCGCACGCTGCCGCTGAAGGTCTCGGTCTCATATGTCCAGTTTCAGTGCGTCTTGTGTCTCCGCGCCCCGTGATAACGAGATCAGGCGTTGGGGGTGAACCCAAGCACGATGTCGAACTTTGCCGACAACTCGCCGATCTTCGACGTCGGGATCGGCGTGAAGGGCACGATCAGCGTTGCCTTTGCCTTGGCGTCCTTCAGGTCGCGAAGGACCTGATCCGTCTCGTTCTGCGGCTCGCCCTTGATGTAGCACTGGGTCGTGAACTTCTCGCGGCCCTTCGTCTTGACGGCGAAGTGGATGTGCGGGGTGCGCCCTGGATACGGCACAGGCTTCACCGTCCGGAACAGGTACTCACCGGTCGACCCGGTCAGGAACCGGCCAAAGCCCTGGAAGTTGACGTCGTGCTTCTTGCGGTCGTTGCTGCCGCTGTGGATATACACGCCGTTGTTGTCCACCTGCCAGATTTCGACCAGCGCATTGCGCACCGGCTGCCCGCTCGCATCGAGGATCCGACCCGACAGCATCGTCACGGCGCCGATCGCCGGCGTGATGGCATCGTTGATGACGATCAGGTCGTTGTCGGTGTCGAGCGGCAGATGGTCCGGATAGAACGGCCCCTCCGTCTGCGCCGCCGTCGGCATGAGCTGTTGCGCAAACGCACCGGGTACCGAGAAGAACGCAGCGCTCATCGCCAGACTACGCAACACGAGACGACGATCGGCCGGGTCAACGCGCGGAACCATGCACACCTCCGGCGCAGAGGATAACACCATCCGGACCTTCGGGCGCTCCGATCAGGCAGACGTCAGCGTGGCCTCGAGCGTCATCGGAACGTTGGAGATGGCGCGCGAGATGATGCAGTTCTTCTTGGCGTCCTCGGCGAGGCGCTTGAAGTCGGCTTCCGACAGCCCGGGTACAACGCCTTTCAAGGTCAGGTCGATGCGGGTAATCGCGAACGACTCGCCGACTTTCGCCAGCGTCACCACCGCGTTGGTGTCGAGGCTCCTGGGCGGATGTCCGGCTGTCGTCAGACCAAGCGACAGCGCCATGGTGAAGCACCCGGCGTGCGCGGCGCCGAGCAGTTCTTCCGGCGTTGTCCCCGGTGCGCCTTCAAAACGCGTCTTGAATGAGTAGGGCCCTTCAAACGCCCCGCTGCCGAGGCCAATCGTGCCCTTGCCGGTTTTCAGATCGCCTTCCCAATGCGCTCGTGCGGTTTGTGCCATGCGTTGCTCCTCATCGAGAGCATGTCATCGCAGCCGCGGCACCGCAACCTCGAGTGGACGCTCCTAGATTCGGAGGAGCACGCCGCTCGCACTTCGGCCCGTGGCGCGGGCGACGGCGGCGACGTAGAACCCCACCTGCCGGCGATATCGCTCGAGCCCCAGCCGGCCGATCTCGACGTCGGTCTTGAACTCGACGACCACCGAGGCGCCGTCTTCCTCGAACACCAGATCGGCGACGCCTTCGACGAGTCCGTCCGCGCCGTCGCTGACGATGAGCGGCAGCTCGCGCCGGCAGGCGCGTGCCGTGGCGGCGCGCCGGACCCAGGGAGAGGCCAGCGTTTGGCGTGCCGCGTCGGCGGCGGCGGCCGCGTCCTCCGGCGTCGCTCCCAGCAACCGGGCATGCGCGCGGGCAGCCGCGTCGACGGCGTCGCGATCGGCGTCCAACGCGACCCTGGCCAGCACCGCGTGCACCAGCGCACCGAAGCGTGTGCCGGACGGCCGCTCGGCGTCGAGCCGGCCGGGCAGATGCTCGACCAGGACGTCCGGGAGCGGAGCGCCGTCCGGCAACGTGCCATCGCCCGCGGCCCACTCCGATGCCGTCAACACGCGCAGCGATGGCCGGCTGCCATCGGCAATCGCCGTCTCGCGCTGCGATTCCCACTGCCGGAACGCTGCCAGCGTCTCGTCGACGACGGCGCGCGAAGCGCCCTTGCCAATCAGGTTCTCGTGGCGTACCCCCATCGGCGCGCGCTGGTCGAGCGCGAGGATCGCGGGGTCCCACCAGACGACGCTGTACGGCTCGTCGGTGCCCTCGCCGAACCGATGCAAGCCAGGCTGCACCGTCTCGGCGCGCGCCGGGTCGCCGCTGGGCCGTTCGAGCACGCTGTCGCGCTTGAACGGCGGCCACGCGGCGCCGGTCTCGGGATCGCGGCGCCGATCGAGGCTCGGATAGATAGCGCCGTTGAGCGGACTCACCCACCCGTCGGTGAACGGCCCGTCGCCGACGACGGGGACGACCAGCAGGTCCCGCGCCCTGGTGGCCGCGACATAGGCCAGCCGCTGGCCCTCGTGACGGTCGCGCTCGACCTCGAGCGGCTCGTGGTCGAGCAGATCGGCCGGGGCCCATCCGGCCAGCCGCACGGCGCACAGTTCGCGCGACGCATCGAGGTGACGGTCGGCGGTGTCGCGTGACAGCCTGCACGTCGGATCGACCAGCACCACGACCGGGAACTCGAGTCCCTTGGCCTTGTGGACGGTCATCAGGCGCACGCCGTCACTGCCATCTTCGAGGATCGGCGCCTCGGGCGCCTCGGCCCGGTCGGCGGCTTCGCCCAGCGCGGTCACAAATCCGCGGAACGACAACCCGCCATCGGCTTCGTAGCGCCTGGCGAGATCGGCGACGTGCAGCACGTTGGCCAGGGCCTGCTCTCCGCCGGGCCGGAGCGCGAAGGCCACGTGCGCGCGAGTGGCAGTCAGCAGGTCGTTGAGCGTGTCGGCAACCGGCCGGGTGTTGCGACGCTGGTGGAGGTCGCGGACCAGCGTGAGAGCCTCGCCGACCGGCTGCAGGCGCGCCGTCAGGTGCTGCGGTACCTGATACGGATGAAACCGTCCGAAGTGATGACGGTACTCCAGCAGGCTGTCGTCGCCGATGGCGAACAGCGCCCCTCGCAGCGTGGCAAACACGGACAGCTCGTCGTCGGGCCACTCGATCGATGTCAGCGCCGCGCGAACCGTCTCCACTTCCTCCCGGTCGTGGAAGGATTTGCCGCCAACCAGCAGGTGCGGGATATCGCGCGCTTCCAGGGCCTGCACGTACGGCCTGGTGACGTCCTCGTTGAAGCTCGTGAAGCGCCGGAACAGCAGGCATACGTGCCGCGGCCGGATGGCGACCAGCTCGGGCTTCCCCGTCGCCAGGCTTCGTTCCGTGACCATCCAGCGGCTCTCGTCGAACAGCCACTTCAGGAACGCACCGACAGCGTCGGGAAGCGACTTCTCGATCGCACCCTTCGTGACGTAGCGCGCGCCGTACGGGCGCGGCACGGGTAACGCGACGATCGCGGGCTGGGTGCCATGATCGTCGCGTGATGGCATCAGCCGCACATATGGCGGTTGCTGTGTGACGGCGTCGTCGGTCATCAGCGGAGCGAACGCCGCGTTCACGAAGCCCTGGATGGCCGGTGTCGCCCGAAAGCTGGTCGTGAGGGTCGCCTGCTTCGCGTCACGGTCTCTGAGCCAATCGCACACGACCCGATAGGTGCCGATGTCGGCCCGCCGGAAGCGGTAGATGGACTGTTTCGGATCGCCGACGATGAAGAGCGAGCCTGGCCGGGGCTGCACGTCGCGCCAGTTGACCGGGCTGACGCGATCGGTGTCGGGCGAGCCGGAGAGGAGCACGACGATCTCGGCCTGGAGCGGATCGGTGTCCTGGAACTCGTCCACGAACAGGTGCGACAGTCTCTCGCGGAACGTCCGCCTGACCTCCGCGTCATCGCGAAGCAGGTCGCGCGCCCGCAGCAGCAGGTCCACGAAGTCCAGCGCGCCATCGGCAGCCTTCAGCTCGTCGTAGTGCTCGAGACTGGCACGCAGATCCTGTTGCAGGGCCGCGGCCAGGTCGGCATTGGCGCGCCGTTCGAACTCGCCCAGCGCCGTGTACAACTCCTGCCGGCGGTCCCACACGGCGGCGCGGGTGTGCCGTTTGCTGTAGGCGGCGCCGCTCCCCTTGCGCGGCTTGGCAAACCCCCGGTCATGATGCAGGTCGACCAGCAGCGCCTCGAGCCCGTCGAGGTCGTCTGCGGGCACCAGTCCGTCCGCGATGGCCGCGGCGCCCGTGCGCGCCCTTGTCGTGTCGAGATAGAGGATGTCTTTGTCCCACGCCGGTCCCGAGGACATCGATGCGAAGTCGGTCAGCCGCGTCACGAGTTGGCGGATCTCGCCTTCCCGATCGAATGGGTCCTTGCGCCACGGTGCCGGATGGTCGCGCCACTCGAGCAGCGCCTTGCCGGCGCGACGCAGCCGTTCCACCGGGCCGTCCTCGTCGATGTCGGCGCCGAAGTTCCGGCGGGCAGGCCGTCGCAGGGATCGCCGGACGCCATCGCCCGGATCGCGCAACTGCTCCTGCAGCCAGGACTCGAAGGCCAGGTCGTAGAGACGCGACGCCTGGTCCTCGGTCAGGACTTGAAATTGCGGGTCGATACGCGATTCGACCGGCCGCTCGCGCAACAGGTCGGCGCAGAAACCGTGGATGGTGCTGACCCGCGCCTCTTCCAGGTACCGCAAGGACTCCTCGAGCCGGTTGCGTCTCTCGCCCGTCTCCCGTTGTCGCGCGGCTTCGAGCTCTTCCCGCAAGCGCAGCTTCAGCTCGCCGGCCGCCTTCTCGGTGAAGGTCACGGCGACGATCTTGTCGATGGTAGCGCCGGCGTGCCCGGCCGCAAGCACGTTGATGATGCGCGCCACCAGCTCCGTGGTCTTGCCCGTGCCGGCCGCCGCTTCGACGACATAGGAGTGCGACAGGTCGGTGCGGATGCGGTCGCGGTCCGCGGCATCGGCCCGGGCACGTGCGCGCGGCGTCACGACTTGCCTCGCAGGGCGTCCAGGTCCGGGAAGCGCCCGCCAATCTTTCGGCCCGTGCGACGTTCCTCACCCGTGCCGCAGACCACCGTGAAGTCGCACCACTCGCACGCGCCAGCCTTCGGGTACGGCGCGAGCGCCGCATGCTCGACGCCTCGATCCACGATTTCGAGCACCTCCAACCCGATGCGGCGCGTCGTCTCGGTCAGCGGCACCGAGCGCTCGGCGAACTCGCCGGCGGCGGTGCAGAACCACAGGCGCCCCTCGAGAACCGTCTGCCCCGTGGCCGCTTCGAGCGCAAGGCCATAGAGCAGCGGCTGCAACGCTTCGCCCCCGGCCACGATCATCCGATCCGGCCACCGCGCGCGGCCCGTCTTGTGGTCGGTCACGCGCAATGCGCCAGCGGGATGGCGCTCGACCAGGTCCATCGAACCGCGCAGGATGAAACGGCCGTCGAGTGTCACCGGGTCCGGCAGGCTCGCGGCGTCGCGGCCTTCGTCGGGAGGCAGACCGAAGCCGAACTCGAACCATTGCGGCACCCAGCCATCGACGTCTTCGGCCACCAGGTGCAGCCATCGAGCCAAGTCGCGCTGCATCGCCGCGATCTCGTCGTCCCAGACGCGGCCGATCGCAGGCGCCAGGCGCGCACGCTCCTCGTCGGCGACACGCGCGAGCGTGTCCCCGAGCGTCGTCAACGCGTCGTCGAGGCCGTCCCGGCGTAGCGGCAGCCGGCCCTCGTCGCGCAGCGTGCGGAGCAGCTCGGTCTGGACCCTGTGGAACAAGCTGCCTTTCGTCAGCGGATCCAGGCGTTGCAGAGCAACGGCGTCCTCGCGTGGCGCAAGACGGTAGACCGCCGAAAGGAGGAACCGGTACGGGCAGGCAGCGTAGTGCTGCAGCGCCGACAGCGAGTAAGGCCGGCGGCCGAGCCGCTGGGACGCGAGCGCCTCGCCAACAGAATCGGAGATCCTCAACAGGCCATCGGCATCGGACCATTGCGCCTGGTGTCGTGCCCACCGCTCGCGCACGGATCGGCTGAGGGACGCGTTGAGCTCGAGCAGATACCTCGCACGGCCGGCGACGCTTGCGCCGTCGCGCTCGTCCAAGAGGGGACGCAGAATCGCGAGGTCGTGCTCGAGCGTGTCGATGGAGCGGAGAGCGTCGGCCGGCGCCGGCCAGGCGAGCGTGGCTGCACCCGCATCGAAGGCCTCCTGCTGCAACTCGTCGTGCGACGGGATGCGGCCCGTCAGCGCGCGCTTGACGTCGAGCGCGTAGAACGACGCCACGCGCGGCCGCGATTCGTTGACGTCGAGACGCGGGTACGACAGATACAGGCGCTCGGTCGCGGCGCCGATGGCCAGCTGGAGCTGGAGACGTTCGTCGCTGGCGCGCTTGTCGCGCCGCGGCAGCGCGTCGCCCAGCAGGCGCCGCGCGTGGTCGAGCAAGAGCGGGTCCTCGCGCAGCTTCTGCGGAAGAATCCGTTCGGCCAGCCCGGGCACGAACACCACGCGAAACGCGCGACCGCGGGCCTGGTCGGGTGCGCCGACAAAGACCCGTCCGAAGCGTCGCGCCGGCGGCTCCACGGCCAGCAGGCGCAGCCGCTCGGCCAACACCTTGCGCACCTCGCCGATGTCGACGGGGCCAACCTCGGACATCGGCCGCAGCTCGGCCAGCACGCGCAGCACGCGCGTGGGCTGCCGCAGCACGCGTGGCGCGAGCCGCTCGAGTCTCGTGAGCCACTCGCCCCAGATGGCCGGCTTCCCGCGCCAGTCATCCAGCTGTTCGATCACAGGCAAGGCAAATCTGCGCAAGTGGCCGAGGTGCTCGAGGTCGCGCGTCAGCGCGGCCACGCGCGGCGCTTCCGGCTCGTCAGCCGCGAGTTCGGCGAGGCGCTGCCGGTACTCGTGCTCGAGGCCATCGAGCCGGCTGATCCAGCGATCTCGTCCACCTATGACCGCGGATTCGACCAGCAGCGCCTCCCAGCGCCACGGCGCACGCAGCGATCCGTCGACGACAGGCCATTCGAGCGCCGCCGTGCTTCGAAGTGGCGGCGCGTCCGGTTCGTCTGCCGTCGTGCCGTCGGTCACACCGGCCGACAACACTTCGTCATCTGGTGTCACCAACGCCGCAGGCACCGTCGGCTCCAGGGGATCGGGCACCTGCGCCAGTGAGAGGTACTCGGCAAAGCGGCGAGCCGATAGACCCTCTTCGGCGCAATAGAGCAGCGCGAGCAACGCACGGCCGGCAGGATCGGGCCGCCGGGTGCCTCGATCGAACCAGGACGGAACCTCGGCGCGCGCCAGCGCGTGTTCCAGCAGGCCAAGGTACTGCTGCGGCGCACGGACGAGCACGGCCATCTCGTCGAAGCGTACGCCGCGGCCAGCCTCGGCCAGCACGCGACGAGCGATCTCAACGGCCTCGCGCGCCTCACCCGGCGCCGAGAACAGATGCACCGTCGCCCGCTCGTCGGAGGCAGGCGGCACATCGGACTGGAACAAATGCGTACGGAGGCGAGCGAGCCCCTCATCTGGCGATTCGGTCAGCGTCTCGACCTCGGCCCCGCATCGCTCGGCCACGCGCACCGAAGCGTGCTGATCACCGGCCGGCAGCGTCATCAGCGTCTGTCGAGACGCAAGGGCCAGGGCCGCTACGAACCGCAACTCGCTCTCGGACGCGAGCACGGGGTCGATGAGAAGCAACCGCCGCCCGACCACCAGTTGCGTCGCCACAGCCGTTGGCCGCTCGAGGGCGTCGGTGGCCGAGGCGAGCAGCAGCGTCCGGTCCGCGGCGCCGGCGTCGGTCAGCTCACGGTCGATGTAGGCAAGTAGTGTCGCCAGGTCAGGCCCGCCCGGCAGCTGACCTGCCACAGCATCGCCGGCGATGCCTGCCAGGCGCAGTTCGCCGATGGTGCGAGCCACCGCCCGGGGGAATCCCGGCGTCTGCGCGACAGGCGAGAAGTAACGCAGGCCGCCGTCGGCAATCGCGCCGAATATCGCGCGCGACGCGACGGCCTCGGCGCCAAGTGGAGAGCCCGGCAGTCGGCCACGCGCCGCCAGCGCGTCGATGCCGAGACGCGCGGCCAATTGCATCACGCTGAAACGGTGCCACCCGAGGCTGCCGCCACGTTGCGTGGCCGCGCGGCGCGCCACGTCGTCTGCCGCACCTCGCGAAGGTGCAACGATGAGCACCTCTTGTTCGGAGCTGGAGTGGTGCAGGAATGCCGCGGCCTCGTGCAGCCGCAGCGCGTTGCTCGTGGACGTGATGATGCGGGTCGTGCCTGTCGAACTGCCGGTCGCCATGCCGGCCCTCCTTGCCCGGCGCCGCCACCGGCACCGGATGGCGCGACTATACCACCGTGGCCGCCTCCTTTCAGGAATTTGACGATTGACGATTACATGGTGACAAATCTGCAATTACAGAACTAATACACTCGATTCAGCCCGTTCTTGCTAGTGTTGTCCTCGGTTGAGGCCGATGAGAAGGCCGGAGAGCGTTCGGCAACCGCGCGCTCTCCGGTTTTTGACGTACCTCCCGAGGAGAATCGCCGGTGAGCGTAGAGATTTCGCTGCACGCCAAGCGTGACAGCCGTTACAGCACGATCAACTGGATTACGTTTGCGGCCATGAGCGCCTTCCATGTGGGCGCCATCGCAGCGCTGTTCTATATCTCGTGGACCGCGGTCCTGCTCACGGCGTTCTTCTACTGGATGTGCATCGGCCTGGGCATCGGCATGGGCTATCACCGGCTGCACACGCACCGGTCGTACAAGGTGCCCAAGCTGCTCGAGTACTTCTTCGCGATCTGCGGCGCGCTGACGCTCGAAGGCGGGCCGATCTTCTGGGTCGCCACGCATCGGCTGCACCACCAGCACTCCGACACCGACAACGACCCCCACACGCCGCATCACGGCGGCTTCTGGGCGCACATGGGATGGATCCTCTTCGGCCAGGGCCACCACAACGACACGAAGCTCATGTCGAAGTACGCCCCCGATCTGGCCGCCGATCCGTTCTACCTGTGGCTCAACACCTACCACTGGGTGCCGCTGACGGCGTTCGGCCTGGTGACGCTGGCGCTCGGCGGCTGGCCGATGGTCTTCTGGCTCGTGTTCTTCCGCGTCACCGCAGGGCTGCACGCGACGTGGCTGGTGAACTCGGCGACCCACATGTGGGGCTCGCGCCGGTTCCAGACGAAAGACGACTCGAAGAACAGCTGGTGGGTCGCCGTGCTGACGTTCGGCGAAGGCTGGCACAACAACCACCACGCGCACCCGACCTCGGCCCGCCATGGCCTGGCGTGGTACGAGTTCGACCCGACCTGGCTCCAGATCAAGCTGCTCGAGTCTTTCGGCGTCGCCCAGCGCGTCCGCGTCGTCGACGTCGACGGTCGCCAGAAGCGCCAGGAGCAGCAGGCGGCTTAGCTATTGACGATTGACGACTGACGATTGACGATTAAGGCGGGCAAAGGTGAGCGTCTGGGCATCGCCCCAGGGGAACGCCGGATGGGCCACCGTTCGTAGTCGTCAATCGTCAATCGTCAATTCCCATGGTCCCTGGGACCACTCGCAAGAGCCTGGTCTTCATCATCCTCGGCGCGTGCCTGGTCGCCCTGGCCATCGCGCTCAACGTCAGTTGGATCGTCATCAACTGGCGTGCCGGGGTGCTGCTCGTCCTCGGCATCATCTTCTTCCTGGTCATCATCGGCGGGCTGGTCCTCAACACGATTTTTCTCGTGCGTGAAGTCCGGCGGAACGAGCAGCACGACGCTTTCATCAACGCCGTCACGCACGAACTGAAGACGCCGATCGCCTCGATTCGGCTCTACCTCGAAACGCTGCAGCGGCGCGAACTCCCGAACGACAAGCGCAGGGAGTTCTACGGCATCATGCTCGCGGACAGCGACCGGCTGCTCGACCTGATCGAGCAGGTCTTGCGCGCCGGCCGGTCGCGACAGCGCCTGCTGCACCAGTCACGGCTCGACCTGCGCACACTCGTGCGGGAAAGCGTGGACCTGGCTCGCCTGCGCCACCACCTGCCTGCAGAGGCGCTCACCTACGCCGAGCACGTCGACGCGGAGGCTGCAGCCACCGTCATGGGCGACGCCGACGAGCTGAAAGCCGCGATGTCGAATCTCATCGACAACGCCATCAAGTACTCGGGCGGAACGGTGCAGGTGGAAGTGGAGCTGCTGGCCCTCGATCCGCGCCGGGTCGCCGTTCGCGTCCGCGATCGCGGCATCGGCATCTCCAAGACCGAACTCAAACGGATCTTCCGCCGCTTCTACCGGATCCCGGAAGCCGTGGCCATGCGGGTGAAGGGCAGCGGTTTGGGCCTGTTCATAGTCAGCTCGGTCGCGCGCAAGCATGGCGGTCGCGTATCGGCCGAAAGCGACGGCCCCGGCCAGGGCAGCACATTCACGATGCAACTGCCGATCGCTCCAGCGTCATGACACGCATCCTGATCGTCGAAGACGAACAGCACCTCGCCGACGGGCTTCGCTTCAACCTCGAAGCCGAGTGCTACGACACGGAAGTCGTCGACACCGGCGAAGCAGCACTCGACCGGCTCCAGGTGACCGACCCGCCAGTGGATCTCATGGTGCTCGACGTGATGCTGCCGGGCCTCAACGGATTCCAGGTGGCGACGACGCTGCGCGCGCAGGGCTCCTACGTCCCAATCCTTATGCTCACCGCGCGTGGACGCGCTGACGATGTCGTGAAAGGGTTCGAGGCGGGCGCCGACGACTACCTGCCGAAGCCCTTCGACCTGACGGTGCTAATCGCGCGCATCGGAGCGCTGCTTCGCCGCCACGCCTGGGGACACCGCCACAAGGCCTCGTCCG
This sequence comes from Vicinamibacteria bacterium, assembly GCA_963806705.1. Taxonomy (GTDB): domain Bacteria; phylum Acidobacteriota; class Vicinamibacteria; order Vicinamibacterales; family JAENWD01; genus JAENWD01. The sequence goes on along the minus strand of CAWDZE010000011.1, from coordinate 263,055 downwards.
CCCAGGCGACCTCCGCGGATCGTTATGACTTTGCCGGGCGCGAGATCGACTTTGCCGCGCTGGAGCTGAGGCGGGACGGGCGCACCCTGCCCCTCACGCTGATGGAGGCCAACCTCCTGCGATACCTGGTCCAGCGCGAGGGACAGGTAGTCTCACGCAAGGACATTCTCGAGCAGGTCTGGGGCGTTCACGAAGACACCGACACCCGCGCCATCGATAACTTCGTCGTGCGCCTGCGCCGGCACATCGAAGACGACGCCGCGTCGCCGAAGCACCTGCTGACCGTGCGCAGTGTCGGCTACCGCTTCATCGCCGCACCCAAGAACTAGGCACCTAGCACCAGGCACCACACGCGGTACTCGGGCACCTGGCACCCGGCACTTCGATATACTCCCTCGAATGCTGCACGCCGATCGCTTTTTCAGCCCGATCCCCGCTGTGCGCGACATCGCACGCGAGCTGTATCAGCTGGCCGCAGCTTACCCGCTGGTGTGCCCGCACGGGCACGTCGAACCCAGGCTGCTCGCGCTCGACGAGCGGTTTTCCGATCCGGCGACGCTCGTCGTGATCCCGGATCACTACATCGTCCGGATGCTGTACTCACAGGGCGTGCCGATGGAGGTACTGGGAATCCCTCGCGTCGACGGCGGGCGAACCGAACCCGATCCGCGGCGGATCTGGCAGATCTTCGGCGACCACTTTCACCTGTTTCGCGGAACGCCGAGCGGCGCCTGGCTGTCGCAGGAGTTCGAAGGAGTGTTCGGGATCGACGAGCCGTTGACCGCCGCGTCGGCCATGCGGATCTACGACCACATCGACGCCTGTCTGGCTCGGCCCGAGTTTCGGCCCCGCGCCCTGTTCGACCGGTTCCGCATCGAGGTGCTCTGCACGACCGACACGGCGACTGACTCGCTCGAGTGGCACGACCAGATCCGGCGATCGGGTTGGACCGGCGCCGTACGACCCACGTTCCGGCCAGACATGGCCATCAACCTGCGGCATCCGGGCTGGCCGGCGGAGATGGGGCGCCTGGCCACGCAGACGGGCCTCGACATCACGTCCTACGCACGTTACATCCAGGCCCTCGAGCAACGGCGGCAGTTCTTCAAGCAGATGGGAGCCAGCGCCACCGATCACGCGGCGGAGACACCGTTCACAGCCGAGTTGTCGCCGGCCGAGGCCGAGGCCGTGTTCCAGCGGGCCCTGGCGGGCCGCGCCACGCCCGAGGATGTGCGGCTGTTCACCGGGCACATGCTGATCGAGATGGCCAGGATGAGCGTGGAAGACGGCCTGGTGATGCAGCTGCACCCCGGCTCGGACCGCAACCACAACCAGGCCATCTTCGAGCGCTTCGGGCCCGATCGCGGGTGCGACATCCCGCTGGCGACCGAATACACGCGCAACCTGAAGCCGTTGCTCAACAAGTACGGCAACGACCCGCGACTGACCCTCGTGCTGTTCACGCTCGACGAGACCACGTACTCGCGCGAGTTGGCGCCGCTTGCCGGCCACTACCCCGCGTTGCGCCTGGGCCCGCCGTGGTGGTTCTACGACAGCATCGAAGGCATGACGCGCTTCCGCTACCAGGTCACCGAAACCGCGGGCATCTACAACACGGCCGGGTTCAACGACGACACGCGCGCCTTCCCGTCAATCCCCGCGCGGCACGACCTTGCACGGCGCGTGGATTCGAACTTCCTCGCCGAGCAGGTGTCGCGCCACGTCATCTCGCTCGACGACGCGAGGGAGATGATCGGAGCGCTGACGTACGAGCTCGTCAGGAAGACGTACAGGCTCTCGTGACAGTGCCGGGTGCCGGGTGCTGAGTGCGTCACGTTGCGCCCTGAAACACTGGCGGCACAGCGTGTGATAGCGGTCCCACTTGACGACGCCGTGATAGCGGAAGAGCGCGCGCTGCCGCTCGCAGCCGGCACAGACCTTCCGCACCGCGCGCCTCGGTGCGCGGGGCTTTCCCAGGAATCGCTCGGCGCGCTGATAGCCCGCGCCCATTTCAGCCAGAAACAGCGCCACACCCGCAAACACCAGCGACAACGCCATGGCCGCCTCCTTCGATGTGGCCCTACAATCGCTCCTGGGCCGGACAGGAAAGGACACTTTGAATGAGGCCTGAAAGGTCTTCCCTTGAAACGAGCCCGTGGACAGGAAGTCATCCGGCAGTGGAAGTTGCTCAAGGAGACTGAGGCGGCCCGCTTCGGCCTCACCGTCGAGCAGTTGGCCGAACGGCTTGGCGTCACGTCGCGGACGATCCGCCGCGACCTTTCGCAATTGCAGGAGGCCGGATTCCCGCTGGAGCAGCGCCAGCGGGACACCAGACGCGCCTGGAGCCTCAATCGGGAGGCGTTCAAGGGCCTGGTGGACTCGGGGCTGACGCTGGCTGAGCTGTGCGCGCTCTACTTCAGCCGGGCGTTGATGGAGTTTCTGGCCGGCACGCCGTTCAAGCAGGACCTGGCCAGCGCCTTCGAGAAATTCGAGCAGTGCCTGACGCCGGCACAGCTGAAGCACCTGGAGGACTTCCCGAAGGTGCTGGCTGCCAGGCCCGAGCCCAGGAAAAAAGCCGGCAACGAGGCGCCGTCATACGTGGGCCGGCTCACGACCGCCGCCCTCGAACACCGCCGCGTGTCGATGACGTACCACTCGTTTCACAGCCGGAAGATCAAGAGCTACCTGATCGAGCCGTACCAGATCTACTACGCACAAGGGGGCCTCTACGTCTTTGCCGTCGTTCCGGCCTACGGCGAGGCCCGCCAGTTTGCCATCGAACGCATCAAGACACTCGCCATGACCGACGAGCGCTTCGTGCCCGACACGACGCTGGATCTGGCGCGCCATGCCGACTCGCTCGGCGTCCTTCTGGGCGGCAAGCCGGAGTCGGTGACCATCGAGTTCCAACCCGAGGCTGCACCCTACGTTGCCGAGCGTGAGTACCACGCCAGCCAGAGCGTCGAGCTGCGTGATGACGGATGCCTGGTGCTCAAGATGCGTGTCGCCGTGGACTTCGCGCTCGTGGCCTGGGTGCTTGGCTTCGGGCCGCGCGCTCGGGTGCTGGCGCCTCGCCGGCTGGCGCAGGTCATCCTCGAGCAGATCGAGGACATGCGCGCAAACTACGCGCCGGCCCTGCCTGGGCTGGCCAGGACGCGGGCGGGGCGATTACAGAAGGACCTGCCGTTCACGACGAAAGCGCGCTGATGTCCGCAGCCAGGTCGGCCGCGGCCCGCTCCAGCATCGCCCGGTGCGCCGGCTGACTGGCACGCCCCAGCGCGTCGCGCACCCTCGCCAGAGAGAGCTGGAGCGCGGCTCGCCTGTCGGCGATGGCGCGCGCCTCTGGTGAAAGCCGTGGACGCTGGGCCACTGCCCCAGCGTCGGCCTGTTGCGACTCCACCGACTTGCTTTCCCACCCACGTGCCACCTGACACCTCGTCACGTTGCGCCGCCGCGCCCGAAAGCGACGTCAGCGCCAGATCTTGTTCCAGACGCTGCGCAGCGTCCCGATCACGGCCTTTTCGGCCAGACGTCGCACCTGCTGGCGCAGGCTGCCCTCGTGTACCTGGCAGTGCTGCCGCGGTTTCGAGTCCGACGCCTTGAAGTATTCCCTGTAGAGCGGGCAGCCGTCCACGGGCCGCTTGAAGGAGACCCGGCACAGCTCCTCGCTTTCGAGGGTGGCCGGCGCTTCAAACGACCCGCCTCCAACGACGGAGTTCGACCGCCTCATGAAGTCGGCCCAGATGGGGGCCGCGATGCGGCCCCCGAACCCATCGCGGGTGATCGTGGCGGGCTGATCGAAGCCCACCCACACCGAGACGACGACTCGCGGCGAGTAGCCGACGAACCACGCGTCCTTGAACTCGTTGGTGCTGCCCGTCTTGCCCGCGACTGGCCCACGCAGGCTCCACCGCTGCACGGTGGCGCCGGTGCCACGCGCGATCACGTCTTCCATCAGGGTCGTCATCTGGAACGCGACCTCTTCCGACAGCACGCGTTCGCGCTGCACGGGCTCGGCCAGCACGACGCCGCCGTCCTGATCGAGCACGCGCTGGATTGCCCGCGGCCGCACCGCGTCGCCGCCGTTGGCAAAGGCGGCGTAGGCGGCGGTCAACGCCAGCGGCGACACGAGCCCGCTGCCAAGAGCCAGCGACGGCACGTCGGGTTGCCCGGAGAGCCCCGCGCGGCCGGCCAGCGCGAGAATCGCGCGCGCACCCACCTTCTGTTGCAGCGCCACGGCCGCCCGGTTGTTCGATTCGACGAACGCCCGCCGCAGCGTCAGGCGGTCTTCGACGCGCGAAGAGACGTTGCGCGGCGTCCATTCCTCGGATCCGAGCGGCTCCATGTTCGCCAGGCCCGACAACTCGGCGACGGGCGACAACCCCTGCTCCAGCGCCACCGCATACACAAACGGCTTGAACGCCGACCCCGGTTGGCGGCGGCTTCGGGAGGCACGATTGAACTGTGACTGTCGAAAGTCGCGCCCGCCCACGACGGCGAGCACGTTGCCCGTAGCCGGGTCCAGCGCTACCAGTGCGGCCTGCAGCCCGCCAATGCCCAGCCGTGCGAGCCCTTGAGACACGGATTGTTCGGCTGCGTCCTGCAGCTTGGGCAACAGCGTCGTGTGCACCTCCCAGTCCGGAGGCTGATCGCCGCCGAAGCGGTCCCGGAACTGCTGGCGGAGGAACTCCTTTGCATAGCCATGTCGGGGGTCGCGCGACGACGGATACGGCCGAATCGACAGCCGCGCGGCACGCGCGTTCCGCGCCTGCGCCACGGTGATGTCGCTGGTGGTCACCATCCGCGCGAGCACGGTGTCACTGCGGCGCCGGGCGCCATCGAGGTTCGACCACGGCGAGAGCGCCGAAGGCGCCTGGACCAGTCCCGCGATGAGCACCGACTCGGCCAGGTTCAGATCGAGAGCGTGCTTGCCGAACGCTCCGAGCGACATGGCCTCGACGCCATACAACCCTGCGCTGAGGTAGACGCGATTCAGGTACAGCTCCAGAATCTGCGCCTTCGATAGCCGGACCTCCAGCATCACCGCCAGCGCAGCTTCCTGCAGCTTGCGGCCCAGGGTCCGTCGGTTCGAGAGAAACAGCGTTCGCGCGAGTTGCTGGGTGATTGTCGAGGCGCCCTCGCGCATTTCGCCGTTGCGCGCATTGACGAACACGGCCCGCGCAAGGCCGATCGGGTCGATCCCGGCGTGCCAGTAGAATCGCCGATCTTCAGTGGCAAGGACGGCCTGCTGAAGCGAGGGGGCAATCTGCGCGAGCGACACGTCGCGACGCCGCTCGTCGAGCCTGAACCAGGGCCGGCCGTCGCCGCCGTAGAAGACCACGTCGCCGACCCCAGAGGCGAGCCGGTTGACGGCCAGCGCGTGACGAACGCCCCAGACCGTCACGAGGGCCCAGAGCGTGAGGACAAGGGTCGCCACGAGCGCGACGGCCAGGTGCAGCGGCTTGCCGGCAAGTGCGCGCACGCCGTTCCACGTCATGACACCACTGCCCTCACCTCATCTGGTCGTTGATCAGCGCGTCGGCCTCGTCATCGATCACGTCGGCATCGGCTGGCGGCGCCTGTGTACGGGCGTACAGGAAAGACGCCGTGAAGATGACGACGATCAGGCCGAGCGAGAGCCACCTCGGCACCAGGAAATGGATCCAGCCAAGGTTGTGCGCGTACTCGATCAGCAGTTTGATCCCGACCCACGCGATGATGACAAACGCGCCGTCGACCAGCGCCGGATAGCGCCGGACGATGGCCAGCAGCTGGCCGATCACCATCCGCATCGCCAGGATGCCGAGCAGCCCGCCGGTGATGATCACCCACAGCTTCGGCGACATCGCCACGGCGACCAGGATCGAGTCGATCGCAAAAACGATATCGGTGAGCTCGACCTTCACCACCGTCGCCCAGAACGCCGACAGCCCGAGCCAGGGCCTGGCCTTGGGCGGCGTGCGCCGCTCCTGCGCGTCGCCTCCGCGGAAGAAGTGGTGGTACGGCAGCCACAGCAGGTACAGCCCGCCGACGAGTTGCACGAGCCGCAGCTGGATCATGTGCGCCGCAAAGACCGTGGCTGCGATGCGGAAGGCGAAGGCGCCCAGGATGCCGTACCGCAGCGCCTGGCGCTGCTGCTCCTTGGGCAGGCCCAGCACGAGGACGGCCAGGACCATGGCGTTGTCAGCGCTCAGCAGGCCCTCGAGCACGATGAGCAACGCGATGGTGATGAGGTCTGACGGGACGAAGTCTAGGGTCAACGGCGGCGGGCAGCGTCTGCGGGATCGGCGTCGCGGGCCGGATTGCCCTCCGCCAGATGCACTGAGGGTACCACGGCACAGTTGACACAGCACGTATCAATGTCTATATTTGATCCGACGCAAGTTCGACCATGGCGCTGGCGCAAGATCTCTATCTGATCAGCGTGGCGGCGCGGATGCTCGGCATGCACCCGCAGACGCTGCGCAAGTACGAGCGGCTCGGGCTGGTACAGCCGCCCCGCACCCTCGGCAGCATGCGTGTGTACACCGGGCAGGAACTCGAGCGCCTCCGTTTGATCAAGCATCTGGTAGACGACGTGGGCATCAACCTGGCAGGGGTGCAGCGGCTGCTGTCGGTGGCCGAGGTCGTCGAGCGCATGCGGCCCCTGCTCCACGACGAGCACATGGGGCGCACCGACGCGCGACAGCACCTGGCGCGGGAATTCGAGGCGCTCAGCCGGATCCTGGGGCTCTGACGCGATGGACTTCAAGGATTACTACCAGACGCTCGGGCTCTCCAAGACGGCCACCGACAAGGAGATCAAGAGCACGTACCGGAAGCTGGCGCGCAAGCACCACCCCGACGTCAATCCCGGCGACAAGGCGGCCGAGGCGAAGTTCAAGGAGATCAACGAGGCCTACGAGGTGCTCGGCGATCCCGCGAAGCGGAAGAAATACGACGAACTGGGCGCCAACTGGCGGATGTACGAGCAGGGCGGCACGCCTGGTGGCGCCGGCTTCGATCACGGCGGCTGGTCGGTGAACATGGGCAGCGGAGGCCCCGGCGGCTTCCGCACGATGAGCGAAGACGAGATGCGTGAGATGTTCGGGACGGACAACCCGTTCTCGGACTTCTTCAACACGTTCTTCGGCGGCGGCGACCCCGGCGAGGCGCGCCGGCCTCGCGGGGGCCGCGGCCGCAGCCGCAAGGGCCGCGACCTCGAGCACGAGATCATGCTCTCCCTCGAGGACGCCGACCAGGGCGTCACGCGGCGTCTGGCGCTCAAGCACGACGGCCACGCGCGGACCGTGGACGTGCGGATTCCCGCCGGCGTCGGTGACGGCTCGCGGGTGCGAGTGACGGGCGAGGGCGAAGCAGGCGCGGGTGGCGGCGCGGCCGGCGACCTGTACTCTGAGAATCCAGCTCGCGCCGCACGGCACCTTCGAGCGCAAGGGACGCGACCTCTACACGCGCGTGGCCGTGCCGCTCACGGTGGCCGTGCTCGGCGGCGAGGTGGACGTGCCCGCGCTGGGCGGCCGCACGCTGCGCCTGAGGGTCCCGGCGGGGACGCAGAGCGGTCAGATCTTCCGGCTGCGCGGTCAGGGCATGGCGCTTGCCGGCAAGGCCGGCGAGCGGAGCGACCTCTATGCCACCGTCGACGTGCAGCTGCCGCGACAGGTGACCACGGAACAGCGCGACCACTTCGAGGCGCTGGCAAAGACAGGGGTCTGAACCGGGTTCGTCAGGTTGGGTCGGGTTGGGTCAGGTTGGGTCGGGTTGGGTTGGGTCAGGTTGACGATTGGGTCAGGGCAATGAATCTCAACAAGTTCACCGAAAAGGCGCAGGAGGCCGTCATCGGCGCGCAACAGCTCGCCGAGTCGCTCAACCATCCGCAGATCGAACCCGAGCACCTGCTGGTCACGCTGGTCGAGCAGGACAACGGCGTGGTGCCGGCCCTTCTGCGGAAGCTGCAATTCGACCCGGCCGCCATCGCCCGCGAAGCGCGCACGGCCGTCGGCAAGCAGCCGCAGGTCCACGGCGGATCGCAGGCAGCAATTTCGCCGCGGCTCAAGCTGGTCACGGACCTCGCACAGGCCGAGGCCGGCCGGCTGAAGGACGAGTACGTCAGCACCGAGCACCTCCTGCTCGCCATCGCGGGCGAGACCGGCCGCTCCCCTGCCGCCCGGTTGTTGCAGGCGCACGGGCTGACGCCCGATCGCATCCTGTCGGCGCTCACCGAAGTGCGAGGCAGCCAGCGCGTCACGGATCAGAACCCCGAGAACAAGTACCAGGCGCTCGAACGCTACGGCCGCGACCTGACGGCCCTCGCCCAGAAGGGCAAGCTCGATCCCGTCATCGGCCGCGACGAGGAGATACGCCGCGTGATCCAGGTCTTGTCACGCCGCACGAAGAACAACCCCGTGCTCATCGGCGAGCCCGGCGTCGGAAAGACCGCCGTGGTCGAGGGCCTGGCACAGCGCATCATACGCGGCGATGTCCCGGAGGGACTCAAGGACAAGAAGATCATCGGGCTCGACATGGGCGCGCTGGTGGCCGGCGCGAAGTACCGCGGCGAATTCGAGGAGCGCTTGAAGGCGGTCCTCAAGGAGATCGTCGATTCGGACGGACAGATCGTCCTCTTCATAGACGAGCTCCACACGGTGGTCGGCGCGGGGGCGGCCGAGGGGTCGCTCGACGCGTCGAACATGCTCAAGCCGCTGCTGGCGCGCGGCGAGCTTCATACCATCGGCGCCACCACGCTCGACGAGTACCGCAAGCACATCGAGAAAGACGCCGCGCTCGAGCGCCGATTCCAGCCGGTGACCGTCGGCGAGCCCAGCGTGGAGGACACGATCAGCATCCTGCGCGGGCTGCGCGAGCGCTACGAGATCCACCACGGCGTGAAGCTCAAGGACTCGGCGCTGGTGGCGGCCGCGGTGCTGTCGCAGCGGTACATCGCCGACCGCTTCCTGCCGGACAAGGCCATCGACCTGGTGGACGAAGCGGCGGCGCGCCTGCGCATGGAAATCGACTCGATGCCGGTGGAGCTCGACGAGATCGAGCGCCGCGTGATGCAGCTCGAGATCGAGCGCGAAGCGCTCCGCAAGGAGAAGGACAAGGCATCGCGCGAGCGGCTCGAGAAGCTCGACAAAGAGCTGGCCGACCTCAAGGAGAATCGCGGGCGCCTGAAGGCGCAGTGGGAGCAGGAAAAGGACGCGATCCAGCAGACGCGCAAGCTCAAGGAAGAGCTCGAGGCCCTTCGGCTCGAGATCGAGCGGGCGCAGCGGGCTGGCGACTACGCCAAGGCGTCCGAGCTGCAGTACGGTCGGCTGCCGCAGCTCGAAAAGGAGATCCAGGTGCGCGAGGTGCACCTGACCTCCGGCGCTCGCATGCTGAAGGAAGAGGTCGACGAAGAAGACATCGCCGCGGTGGTCAGCCGCTGGACGCACATCCCCGTCAGCAAGTTGATGGAAGGCGAAATCCAGAAGCTCCTGCACATGGAGGAACGGCTGCACCTGCGCCTGGTCGGGCAGGACGAGGCCGTCACGGCGGTGGCCAACGCGATACGGCGCGCACGGGCCGGCTTGCAGGATCCCAACCGGCCGCTTGGCAGCTTCCTCTTCCTGGGCCCGACCGGTGTCGGCAAGACGGAGATGGCGCGAGCGCTCGCCGAGTTCCTCTTCGACGACGAGCACGCGCTGGTCCGGATCGACATGTCGGAGTACCAGGAGAAACACACCGTCTCCCGGCTGGTGGGTGCTCCTCCTGGATACGTGGGTTACGATGAGGCAGGCCAGCTCACCGAGGCCGTGCGGCGGCGCCCGTACGCGGTGGTCCTCTTCGACGAGATCGAGAAGGCGCACCCGGAAGTCCTCAACGTGCTGCTGCAGTTGCTCGACGATGGCCGGCTGACCGACGCGAAGGGCCGGACGGTGGATTTCAAGAACACGGTCGTCATCATGACGTCGAATCTTGGCAGCCACCTCCTCACCGAGCGCGACGCCGGCGACACCATCGCGGAAGGCGTGCGCCGCCAGGTGATGGACGTGATGCGCACGCACTTCCGGCCGGAGTTCCTGAACCGGATCGACGAAGTGATCCTCTTCCATCCGCTCGGCCGCACGCACCTGGCGTCAATCGTCGATATCCAGGCGCGTCACCTGCTGCAGCGGCTCGAGGATCGGAAGATTCACGTCGAGCTCTCGGCGGCGGCGCGCGAGCTGCTGGTGCGCGAAGGGTACGATCCGGCGTACGGGGCCCGACCGTTGAAGCGCACCATCCAGAAGCTGGTGCTGGACCCGCTCGCCCGGCGCGTGCTCGAGGGCGAGTTCAGCGAAGGCGACACCGTGACGATCGACGCCGACGGCGGCGCGCTCGTCTTCCGGAAGGCGGGCGTGGCCGCCCCGGTCTAACAGGAGCGTTCTTGGCCAAAACTCCCCTGCTGCCGCCGCGCGGCGAGCGCAAGCCCGGCGAACGCCGGTCGCTGACACCGCAGCGCCCGGCGTTCTCGATCTGGTACGTCCTCGGGCTGCTCCTGCTGCTGGCCGTCGCGCAAGCCTGGTTCCTCGGCACCGGGGGACGCTCGATCCCCTACAGCGAGTTCAAGGGGCTCGTGCGCGCCAACCAGGTCACCGAGGTCACCGTCGGCGATCAGACCATCGGCGGCAAGCTCAAGGAACCGCGCGGCGAAGGACGGCAGCGCTCCGACGCCTTCATCACCACGCGCATCGAGGACCCCAAGCTGGTCGAGGACCTCGAGGCGCACCAGGTCAAGTACACCGGCGAGGTCGTCAGCCGGTGGCTCCCGGAGGTTCTTGGGTGGGTCATCCCGCTGCTGCTCCTGGTCGCGCTCTGGAGCTTCTTCTTCCGGCGGATGGGCGGCGCCGAAGGCGGCGTGATGTCGTTTGCGCGCAGCCGCGCGAAGATCTACGCCGACGACGACGTGAAGGTGAGCTTCGCCGACGTCGCCGGCGTGGACGAAGCCGAAGACGAGCTGCGTGAGATCGTCGAGTTCCTGAAGAACCCCAGGAAGTACACCACGCTGGGCGGCCACATTCCCAAGGGCGTGCTGCTGGTGGGTCCCCCGGGCACCGGCAAGACGCTGCTGGCGCGCGCCGTGGCCGGCGAGGCGAAGGTGCCGTTTTTCAGCCTCAGCGGGTCCGAGTTCGTCGAGATGTTCGTCGGCGTCGGCGCCGCGCGGGTGCGCGATCTCTTCCAGCAGGCCGAGGTCAAATCGCCGTGCATCGTGTTCATCGACGAGCTCGACGCGCTGGGCAAGGCGCGAGTTCAGAGCCCGATGGGCAGCCACGAAGAGCGCGAGCAGACCCTGAACCAGCTGCTGGCGGAGATGGATGGCTTTGACTCGAAGAAGGCCGTGATCATCATGGCCGCGACGAACCGGCCGGAGGTGCTCGATCCGGCGTTGCTGCGCCCGGGACGGTTTGACCGCCAGGTGCTGGTGGACAAGCCCGACATCAACGGCCGCGAGGCCGTGCTGAAGATTCATGTGCGCACGGTCAAGGTCGCTCCAGAGGTCGACCTGCGCACCATCGCGAGCCGCACCGTCGGATTTGCCGGCGCCGATCTGGCGAACCTGGTCAACGAGGCGGCGCTGCTCGCGGCACGCAAGGACAAGACGGCCGTCGACATGCGCGACTTCGACGAGGCCATCGACCGGCTCATCGCCGGGCTCGAGAAAAAGCGGGTGATGAACGAGACCGAGCGACGGACGGTCGCCTATCACGAGTCGGGCCACGCCATCGTGGCCTCCGCGCTCCCTGGGCTCGACCCCGTGCACAAGATTTCCATCGTGCAGCGTGGCTTCGGCGCGCTGGGCTACACCATGCACCTGCCACTCGAGGACCGTTACCTCCGGACGCGCACGGATCTGCGGTACCAGCTGGCTGTTCTGTTGGGCGGCCGAACCGCCGAGGAGATCGCGCTCGGCGAGATTTCCACCGGCGCGCAAAACGATCTGCAGCGGGCCTCCGACCTAGCGCGCGCGATGGTCACCGAGTGGGGGATGAGCGACGCCGTTGGCGCCATCAGTTACGCGGGCGAAAGTCGCGGGCGATTCCTCGACGCCAGCCTTGCGCCCGAACGCGGCCACTACGCCGAGCACACGGCGCAACTCATCGACAGCGAGGTCAAGCGAATCCTTACCGAAGCGCACGACCTGGCGCGCATCACACTGCTCGAACGCCGCGACTACCTCGAGACCGTGACCACTCGCCTGCTGGAACGTGAGGTCATGGAAGGCGACGAACTGCGCGAGATCCTGCGCGCCGTCCCACCCGTTCCGGGGCCGCTGGCCTCCGAGGGCACCATTTCAGATCTGACCTGACGTGTTCCGTTACGGAACGCGGCACGTCGGCGGCCACGCCCTCTCGCAATCCAGAACCACAACATCCGTCGAGAGTTAACACCGCCACGCGGGCCGGGCACCGCATTTGCCCTTGTGCTGCCATACCCCAGCCCCGGAGTGATGCATGCGGTCACTAAACGCTCTTGCGGGCCTTGCAATGCTGGTAGTGGCCCTGGGCCAGACCAGCCAGACTCTGTGGGCCGACAACGGCCCATACACGGTGCAGGATGCCGGCCCGGCAGGTGGCATCGCGCTCGGCGTCAACGCCAGCGCGGCCGTCGTCGGCACCGATGGCTCGGTGGCGCCGCGAACGGCGTTTCTGAACCCGTTCGGCAGCGGCTCGCAGCTGCTGTCGGGACTCGTGGGCAGCACCGACGACGTGGCCTTCGGGGTCCATCCCGATGGCTGGGCTGTGGGGCAGTCGAAGGTGGGCTTCTTCACAAAGCCGGTGAGCTTCCAGGGAGGCAGCGCAACTGACCTTGCGCCACTAGCGATGATGGGCGCGGCACGCGCTGTCAACGCGTCGGGCGCTGTTGCGGGCTGGGTCGTGGACGGCTCGGGATTCCACGCTGTCGTCTGGACCAATGGCGTCCCGGTCTCCTTCGGGACCATGGCGTTCGGCTACGCGCTCAACGACAGCGGCGTCATCGCCGGGTCGCACGTGTCGGGCGGCCAGCAACGAGCCTTCACCTGGTCGGCCGGTGGTTTGCCGACGGACCTGCCGTCACTCGGCGGCACCACGTCCGAGGGCAACGGCATCAACAACCATGGGGACGTCGTCGGCGACTCGTTCCCCACCGGGTCCGCTAACGAGGTCGCGGTGCTGTGGCCTGCCTCTGGCAGTGTGGTCCCGCTGGGAACCCTTGGAGGCGCGACCAGCAGCGCCCGCGACATCAACAACCACGGGCAGATCGTCGGCTACGCGCGCGATTCGACGGGTGCGTACCGCGCCTTCCTGTCGGATGCGGGCGCGGCGATGGTCGACCTCAACAGTCTGCTGCCGGCCGACAGCGGCTGGGTGTTGCTGAGCGCGAATGCGATCAACGACGCAGGCCAGATCGTCGGCGAAGGCACGCTCAACGGCGAACGGCGCGCGTTCCTGCTGACGCCGCCAGTGGCGTCGGACACGACACCGCCGGTCGTCTCGAGCGTCACGACGACGCCCAACAGCATCTGGCCGCCAAAGCATCAGATGGTGGATGTCACGGTTGGCGTAGTGGCCAGCGACGACTCAGGCGAGACACCGGTCTGCGCGGCGGTCAGCGTCGTCAGCAGCGAGCCGGACAATGCTTCCGGCGACGGCGACACATCGTCAGACACCGACGTGGTGGACGCCACCCATGTGCGCGTGCGTTCGGAACGGTCGGGGCCGGTCGGCGCACGCATCTACACCGTGACGGTGCAGTGCACCGACGGCAGCGGTAACGCTGCCACGGGCGTGGGCACGGTCACGATCGGTGAGGGCGCTGCGGCGCTGAAAGCAAAGGCGAAGAAGTAGGGGGAGGACCGCGCTTCGGCGTGGCGAGAGTGACCGGGGCACGGGCATCAGCCCGTGCCCGTGTCATGCACGGCTAGGGTTTTGGGGTCGGCGCAACCGTGGGCTTGGGGCTCGGCGACGGCGTGGGTGTCGGCGTCTTCACGGGCGTCTTCCAAATGCGGTGCCTGCTCTCTCGCTCGTCGCCACCAGCGATCTGGGAGAGGGCGAAGATCGCCTGCCGCCGCACGTCGGGGCTCTCGTCCTTGAGCGCGGCGGTAAGTGCGGCCACGGCGCTTTCGTCGCCGATCTGGCTCAGGGCAAACGCCGCCTGCTGTCGCACGTCTTCGCTCTCGTCTTTCGCGAGCAGCGGGAGGATGGCCGGCACGGCTGTGCTGTCGCCCAGTTGCGAGAGCGCAAACAGCGCCTGCTCCCGCACGTCCTCGCTGGTGTCCTTCAGTGCATCAATAAATGCCGGGACAGCCGACTTGTCGCCGATCTGAGACAACGCGAAGAGCGCCTGCTCACGGACGTCTTCCTCGCTGTCCTTGAGCGCCGCCTGCAGCGCCGGCACCGCCTGGACGGCCTTCAGCTGCGACAGCCCGAACGCCGCCTGCTCCCGCACGTCCGGCTCGACGTCCTTGAGCGCGGCGGTTAACGGCTCGATGGCCCGGCTGTCGCCCATCTGGCCCAGCGAGAACGCCGCCTGCTCGCGCACCTCGGCGTCTTCGTCCTTCAGCGCCTGTACCAGCGTGTCGTAGGCGAGCGGCGCGCCCAGGCGCGTCAGCGCCTGCATCGCCTGCTTGCGGACGTCGGGGTCCGAGTCCTTCATCGCCTCGGTGAGACCCGCAATGACGGCCGGCGACACTGTGCGCGCTTGTGACTTCTGCGCTTTCTGCGCATTCTGCGCGTTCTGCTCGTCCGTGGTCTCGCTGAACGCGAACTCGCGCAGCCCCTCCGACACGCCCTCGGCCGCTCCACTGGCGACAGCGTCGACGACAGCCGACGCCACATCTCCTGTCTGCGCGACCAGCGAACCGACCACGCGGCTTGCGACGGCGCTAATCTGCGCCGACTCTGCCGCCGTCAGGGCGCTGATCGAGGTCGCCGTCGACGTCGCGACCGACGTTGAGATGCTCGATGGGGGCACGTTGACGTGCCCGGGAGTCGGCGTTGGCGTCGGCGTCGGCGTTGGAGCCGGCGCCGCCTGCTCCACGAGCGACGCGACCTCGTCGATGACGACGCTCGCCTCTCGCGCGACGGGCTGCACGCTGGCCACCGGCACGACCACCGCGACCAGCGCCGCGGCCAGGCGCCACGACCCGCGCGCGCCGATCACGCGGCGGGCCCGGCGTCCATCGAGAATCGCCAGCAGCCGGCCCTCGAGCTCCGAGGGCCGCGCCATGGCCAGGGCCGCGGCCGACAGCGATCGGCGCTCGGTCACCGTGCGCGCGATATCGAGCAGGTGCTGCGCGTAGTCGGCTCCGCGCATGCCGGCTTCGAGTACCAGGTCGTCGCAGGCGCGCTCACGTTCGGCGCGCAGGCGTCGCGCGGCGATCCACGTAAGCGGGTTGAACCAGTACGCCGCGCAGGCGATCTGCGACATCGCCTGGACGAGGCAGTCGCGCCGGCGCACGTGCGCGAGTTCGTGGAGCAGCACGACGCGGACCCGCTCGTCGGTCCATGTCGCCAGCGCGTTGGCCGGAACGACCACCACTGGCCGAAGCACGCCGCTCGTGAAAGGCACCGAGACGTGATCGGAAGCCAGCAGCGCCGGCGATCGGCGCAAGCCCAACTCGGCTGACGCGACGTCGCTGGCATCGCGCCAGCGCAGGTCGAACACCGGCTCGGCGTTGCGCGTGAGCCAGCGCACGGAGGCGACGCTGGCAAAGTAGCGCCCGATGATCGCGGCGGCGACACTCGCCCACAACAGCCCCAGCCAGTCCGCGGTTGAACGCGAGCCGGACACCGCTGCCGGCGGCTCCTGTGCGGGCACGGTCACCTGCGCCTCGGTGAGTTCGACAGCCGGCCGCGTGTGCTTCGCGACAGCAGCAGTCGGCGTCGGACGCGGCCTCGGCCGTGAAGGCGGCACATTGGGTGAAGAGGGCACGACGGCAAGCGCGGTCGGCGCCGGCAGGACTGCCACCCGCCACGAGGGCAGCAGTCCGGCGAGCACGGGCACCGCCAGCGCGGCCAGCAGAGCCGTTGCCCAGACCGCGTGGCGCACCGCCGCGGGACGGCGGCCAAGCAGGCGCGTGACGCCCCATGCGACGGCGAGGACCAGCGTGACGCGCCAGGCTGTATCGAGCATGACGGTGAGGGTGCCGGGCGTGAGAGCCATTTACACGTCCTCCTTGCGAGCCTGCTCGATGAGCGCGGCGAGTCGTTCCAGTTCTACCGGCGCCATGCGGGGGGCTTCCGTGCCGAGCAACGCGGCCATGGCCTGTTCGGCCGAGCCGTCAAAGAAGGTCTGCACGACGTGCTTGAGCGCGGACTGCCGCGCCCGTTCACGGTCGGCCTTTGGGATGTAGACGTAACGCGGGCCGTCCTGTTCGTGCCGGACATGGCCTTTGTCTTCCAGGATGCGCAGCAGGGCCCGCACCGCCGAGTAGCTCGGGGCCTCGGGCAGCCCTTCCTGAACCTCGGCCGCGGTGGCGCGACCCCGCTGGAACAGCAGATCCATAATCTGCCGTTCGCGACGACTGAGATTGCCGAACAATGCCTTGGCCACGCCGATTCGCTCCCTGGGCGGGCCGTCCGGGCCCGCGCCTGCTAAGAAACTAGCATTATTGACGTCCATCTGTCCACCGAAGTTCCCACTCATCAATTCCCCAGAGCCTCCGCCAGGGCCCACGCCGCCATCTTCCTGACCTGAGCGTGGGTGTCCTTCATGGAGGCCGCCAGCGGATCGGACGCGCGGCTGTCGCCGATTTCGCCCAGCGCCCAGGCGGCCTTGGCCCGGACTTCCCACGACGGGTCTTTCAGCGCCGCGACCAGGCCCTCGACGGCAAGGGGGCTTTCAATCTCGCCCAGAGCCCAGGCCGCCATCTCGCGCACCCGCACGTGCTCGTCCTTGAGGGCCTTGACCAGCCCGTTGATCGCGTCGGGGCTGCTGATTTCGCCGAGAGCCCAGGCCGCCTTGGCCCGAGGCCGCCAGTCCGCGTCCGCAAGCGCGGTCACCAGGCCAGGGACCGCACGCGCCTGCTCCAGCTCGCCGAGCGCCCACGCGACCATCTCCCGCACTTCCGGGTCCTCGTCCTTGAGCGCACCGATGAGCGCGTCGACGGCGCGCACGTCGTCGATCTCGCCCAGCGCGTGTGCAGCCGTCGCCCGAACGCGGGGATGGGTATCGGCAAGGACGCGCGTCACCGGCGGCACCACTGACCCGTCGCCGCTTTCGCCAAGTGCCCAGACGACGTTGCGCCGCACCTGCCAGTCCGCATCGGCGAGCGTTGCGACGAGCCGGGGCATCGCGGGTGCGGCGGCCACGTGGTCGTCGATCAAGCCAAGCGCGACGGCGGCATGACGCCGCACAGTCGAGGCGGGGTCGGCCAGCGCGGCCACCAGCGGCGCCACGGCCAGGCGGCCGATGCGCGCCAGCGCCCGTGCGGCCTCCTGCGCCGGCGAGCTGAGGCACACGACCGGCTCGGCCCCGAAGCTGGCGTTGTAGCCCCAGCCTCTATGGCTGCACTCGGACGTCTCGACGCGGGTGTCGTCGGACAGCAGTCGCACGAGCTGGGAAACCTGCGTCGAGTTGGCCGTGCCGCCATGTCCGATCTCACACGCGGCCTGGGCGCGCGCCAGCGCGTCGACGGCGGTCAGCGCGGTTCCGGCTGCGGCCTGCTGCTGGTGGGCGCCTACCGGCCGGGAGTGCGGCGTAGACCGAGGCGCTGCCGTGGGCACCATCGCCGCCAGGCAGAAGGCCAGAACCACGGAGTGCTTGGACCAGATCACGTTCGTCCCCCTTGAAATACGGGTCGCCGACGAGCGGCGGCCTCGTGACTGCTAAGAAACTAGCACCGCTGCCACCCCGTGTCCAGCAAAATGTTAATTTCTTAGCACAGCCGGTCCGACGGCACCCGTGAACCCGTGAACCTGTGAACGTGAGAACCTGGACCTGTGAACCCGAGTGAACTTGCAGAATCGGGTCTGGTCTTGCAAAGGTTCGCAATGTAGGCATACAATGCCTGCATTGCAGACATGAAGCCACCCCCCTATCTCGGTGAATTCGAATACGCGGTCCTGCTGGCCGTCCTGCAGTTGCGGGAGGCCGCGTACGCCGTCCCGGTCCGTGAGTTGATCGAAGGCCGCACGCAGCGCGCGGTCGCCCGCGGCGCGCTCTATACCGCGCTCGAACGGCTCGAGGTCAAAGGCTGCGTGAGGTCTGCGCTGCGCGACGCCAGCGTCGAGCGCGGCGGGCGCCCGCGGCGCTATTTCACGGTCACGCCAACGGGGCTTGCTGCGCTTCGCAGCACCCACGCGGCGCTCCGAAACCTGGCCACCGGACTCGAGTCCATCCTCGAGCAGCCATGATGGCGGTCCCTCCCCTGCTGGCCGAACGCGCGCTGGCGCTCGCCGTCGGCGACCCCGAATGGCGCGACGCCATCCTTGGCGATCTGCGCGAGGAGTTTGTGCGCATGGCTCGACGTCACGGACTTCCGTACGCCCGACGCTGGTACTGGACGCAGGCCCTGGGCGTGGCTGCGCACCGCGCGGTCGCCCGCGTCACCGGGCCGCGGCGGAGCGCGCTGCTCTCCATGCCCGACCCTCCCGAATCGCGAGCCGGCCGGCTGTCGCTGTTCTGGCACGACCTGCGGGCGGCGTGGCGCTCGTTGCGACACCAGCCGGCGCTGTCGCTGACGGTGGTCGCCATGTTGTCGCTGGGCCTGGCGGCCAACGCGACGATCTTCGCGCAGGCCGATGCCATCGTGCTGCGGCCGTTCCGGTATCCCGGCGTCGAACGCGCCGCTGTCGTCGCCTCCGACTCGCACCAGCGCTTCTATGATCGCGAGTCGGTGGCGCCGGGCGATTTCCTCGATTGGCGCGAGCAGGCGCGCGACGTCTTCGATCGCCTTGCCGCGATCGAATTCTGGGACCCGCAGTATCTCCTCGACGGCCCTCCGCAGCAGCTCACGGGGTTCCGCGCTTCGCCGGAGCTCTTCGAGATCGTCGGCGAGCCGGCGCTGCTCGGCCGCACGCTCGTCGCCGATGACGCCACGAGCCCGACTCCAGCCGTCGTGCTTGGGTACGAATTCTGGCGGCGTCAGTTCGGGGGGCGCACCGACGTGCTCGGCAGGCATGTGCGCCTGGCGGGCGTGTCCCACCAGGTCGTCGGCGTGATGCCGGCGTCGTTCCGCGTGCCTTACGGCGCCGATGTGTGGGCGGCCCTGACGTTCACGCCTGAGGCACAAGCCGATCGCACGCGCCGCTACTTGACGGTCGTGGGCCGGCTCGCGCCTGGCGTCACCGTCGCCGCATCCGAACAGCGGTTGCAGGCGATCCTCGTCGAGCAGCGACGAGCGTTCCCGGAGAGCCACGCCAAGCGCGAAGTCAGCGTGCGGACGTTCACCGAGGGCTTTGGCGACGAGGGCGCGGGCCCGTTTATCGCGGTTTGGCAGATCGCCGCATTCGTGCTTCTGCTGGTGGCCTGCGCCAACGTCGCCAATCTCCTGCTGGCACGGAACACGGAACGCGAACGCGAGTTCTCGGTGCGCCTGGCGCTTGGCGCGAGCGGAGGCCGCCTGGCGCGGCAGATGCTCGTTGAGGGCGCGCTGCTGGCGGCTGCCGCCACCGCGCTGGCCTTCCCCCTGGCATGGGCGGCGTTGGGGATGACGCGATCGACGATCCCGGACTCGATCATTCGATTCGTGCCGGGGTGGGCGTACCTTCGGCTCGAGCCCCGCACACTCCTGGCGACTTCGGCGCTCGCCGCCGGCGCGGTGCTGCTCTTTGCGATCGCGCCCGCATGGCGCGCCGCGCGCCAGAACGTCGCATCCGGCCTGCGGATGGGGAACCGCCAGACCGACGGCGCCGGACGGCAGCGCGCACGCGGGGCCCTGGCCGCCGCGCAGATCGCACTGACGCTGGCGCTCCTGGTTGCCGCGGGTCTGTCGCTGTCTGCGTTGTATCGCGTGACGGAGGGGCCGTTGGGCTTCGACCCCACCAACGTCCTGGTGGGCCGCGTCAGCCTGCCCGAGGCTCGCTACCAGGATCCTGAATCGCGGCGGCAACTCGTCGCCCGTATTCTCGCGCGGCTCGAGCGGTTGCCGTCGGTGAAGACCGCCGCCGCGACCAGCGTGCTCCCCTATTCGGCAAACGACGGATCGGCGTCCTTCTGGCGCGAGGGCGTCGCGGCGCGCCAGGCCGATGCCACAGAGGTCGCCAGCCGGCGCGCCACCCCATCGTCGTTTGCGGCGCTGGGGATCCCACTCGTCTCCGGGCGCATGATCTCATCGGCCGATCGGCACGACGGCGTGCCGGCGGCCATGATCAGCCAGGCGCTGGCCGCCAGGTTCTGGCCTGGTGAAGTCGCCCTCGGCAAACGGTTCCGCATCGCGCCCGACGGCCCGCTCATCACCGTCGTCGGCATCGTCGGAGAGGTCACGCAGGACTGGCTGGTCGATTCCCTGCGCCCCGCGTTCTACTTGCCGTTCGACCAGGATCCAACCCGCAACTTCTACGTGGTGCTGCGGACCGTGACCGATCCGATCCAGTTGTCTGCCGGGCTGCGCGCGGCAGTGCAAGCCGAAGACCCGGAACTGCCCGTGGTCGGGCTGCGGACAATGGAAGGCGTCATCGAGGATCGGACGGTGGGGTTGCGGTTTGCCGGGCGTTCGTTGGGCGTCATTGCCGCGATCTCGGGGCTCCTCGCCGCGGTAGGCATCTACAGCCTGATGGCCTTTCTCATGGGCCGCCGCACGCGCGAGATGGGCGTGCGCATGGCGCTCGGAGCGACCAGTGGCGACGTCGTGCGGCTGTCGTGCCGGCAGGCGATGCGGCTGACCTTGACGGGAATCGTCGTCGGGCTCGGTGCTGTCGTACTTCGTCGGCCGCGGTCTCGAGGCGGCGATGTTCGGGGTCATCAATAGCAGCGCGACGCTGGTGGCGGTGCTCGCCGCGGTGCTGACCGCGACGGCGCTGGCAGCCGGCTACCTGCCGGCACGCCGCGTGTCGCGCGTCGATCCCACTATCGCGCTGCGAGCCGAATAGGCCACCGAGCCACGGAGAGATCTAGCCACAGAGCCACGGAGGACACAGAGGTTCTCTTTTCTGGCCACAGAGACGCTGAGAACACAGATGCTTCATGGCCTCTGGATCAGCACCAAGACTGGCAGCAAGATTTCCTCCTGCCCTGCGAAATCTCTGTGGTCTCTGAGCCTCTGTGGCGTGGCTAACCCATCTTCTGCAGAGCGCTGAGGAAGTCGGCGTTGCTCTTGGTCTTGCCCATCTTGTCGAGCAGCAGCTCCATCGCTTCGACCGGCGACAACGGGTTGAGCACCTTGCGCAGCACCCACACGCGGTTGAGATCCTCGCGGGCGATGAGCAGCTCCTCTTTGCGGGTGCCGCTCTTCTGGATGTCGATCGCCGGGAACACGCGCTTGTCGACGAGCTTGCGATCCAGGTGGATCTCCATGTTGCCGGTGCCCTTGAACTCCTCGAAGATGATGTCGTCCATCCTCGATCCGGTGTCGACCAGCGCCGTGGCGATGATGGTGAGCGACCCGCCTTCCTCGATGTTGCGCGCGGCGCCGAAGAACCGCTTCGGCTTCTGCAGCGCGTTGCTGTCGAGACCGCCTGACAGCACCTTGCCCGACGACGGGATCACGGTGTTGTAGGCGCGCGCCAGCCTGGTGATCGAGTCGAGCAGGATAACGACGTCGCGGCGGTGTTCGACCAGGCGCTTGGCTTTCTCGATCACCATCTCGGCGACCTGCACGTGGCGCTGCGCTGGCTCGTCAAACGTCGACGAGATGACCTCGCCGTCCACCGATCGCTGCATGTCGGTGACTTCCTCCGGCCGCTCGTCGATCAACAGCACGATCAGAAACACCTCGGGATGGTTCTTCGTGATCGACTGCGCGATGCTCTGCAGCAGCATCGTCTTGCCCGTGCGCGGCGGCGCGACGATCAGGCCGCGCTGGCCTTTGCCGATGGGCGTCATCAAGTCCATGACGCGCCCGGACAGGTTTTCGGCGGCGGTCTCGAGCCGCAGGTGCTCCTGCGGGTAGAGCGGCGTGAGGTTCTCGAAGAACAGCTTGTCGCGGGCCGCTTCCGGGCTTTCGAAGTTGACGGCCTCGACCTTGATGAGCGCGAAGTAGCGCTCTCCTTCCTTGGGCGGCCGGATCTGCCCCGACACGGTGTCGCCGGTCTGCAGGTCGAACTTGCGGATCTGCGACGGCGAGACGTAGATGTCGTCGGGGCCGGGCAGGTAGTTGTAGTCGGGCGCCCGCATGAACCCGAAGCCGTCGGGCAGCACTTCCAGGACACCTTCGGAGAATATGAACCCGCTCAGCTCGGTCTGCGCCTTCAGAATCTGAAAGATCAGATCCTGTTTGCGCATCCCGCTGAAGCCGGCGACGTTGAGGTCCTTGGCGATCTGGGTGAGCTTCTGGATGCTCATGTCCTTCAGATCGTTGATGTTCAGCCGGTCGCCCTTGCGGCCGCCTTCGCCGACTGGCGCCTCGGCGACGTCAGTGACCGCGACATCGGGTTGATCGGGGACGCCGTTGCCGCCGCGGGACGCCGGCGGCTGCCGCTTGTGATTGGCCATAGCTGGTGACTACAGGATGGTCTGACGTTCGAAAACAGCGACTCGGAGAGGCTGGAAAGGCCCGCCGCGAATGCGGGTGGCTGATGGACTAACCGTCAGTATAGGAGTCTGATCTCGCGGGTGTCAAGAATTCTAGGGGACCTCGCCAATCCCTACGATGCTGCACGCTTCGATCGGCGCAAGGCCCAGCGCCTGCGCCCGGGCGACCAGCGCCGGGCTTTCCGCGCCCGGGTTCAGCCACACTTCGGCGATCCCCTTTCGCGCGATCTCCTCGATCACGGCCAGGCCTGCCTCCGGCGGCACGTAGATTGTCGCCATGTCGATGGAGCCGGGGACGTCGAGCACCGATCGGTACGCTTTCAAGCCTTCGATACTCGCGTCGTGCAGGTTGACGGGGACGACGTCGTATCCCTGCCGCAGGAACGCACGGACGGCCTTGTTGCCGAACTTGCGGCGGTCGCTGGATGCGCCGATGACGGCAACGCGGCGGCGTGGAGTGGGCTGCGACATCGCGAAGGGACCCTTTCGGTCCAATATACAATCGACAGGTTGTGCGGCGCGCGACTCTGCTTCTCTTGCTGCTTTGCGGCGTGACGTTCCTGGCCGGGCTCGGGCGTCCGGCCATCGGCGATTCCGACGAGGCCTTCTATGCCGAGGCCGCCCGCGAAATGCGCGAGCGCGGCGACTGGCTCACGCCCTACTACAACTATGAGACGCGATTCCAGAAGCCGGTCCTTTACTACTGGCTGATCGGGGGGACCTACGCCGTCGCCGGCATCGGCGAGGCACAGGCACGATTCTGGGCGGCGCTCTCGGGCGTCGGGCTGGCGCTGGTGACGGCCGCGGCCGGCCGCCGCTGGCGCGACGAGGCCACGGGGCTGCTGGCCGGCGCCATCGTCGCGACCAGCTTCGGGTATTTCTCGATCGGAAGGCTCTCGCTGCCCGATCTGCCGCTGGCCTTTTTCGTCACGCTCACCGTGTACGCGACGCTGGTGGGGACGCTCGAGGACCATCCGCGGGCTAGGCGTTGGCTGGCGCTGGCAGGAGCCTCCGCCGGCGCGGCTTTCCTGACCAAGGGACCCGTCGGCCTGGTGGTCGCGGCCCTGGCGATTCTGCCGGTGTGGTGGCTTGAACGCCCGCGGTTCCGGCTCCAGCTCGGCGGTGCGTTGGTTGCCGTGGCGCTTGCAGCAGCCATTAGCCTGCCGTGGTACGTCGCGATGTTTCTCGTGCACGGCCGCGCCTACGTGGACAGCTTCTTCCTCGGCGATAACTTCGAACGATTTGCGACCAGCCGCTTCAACGATCCCCGGCCGTTCTGGTTCTATCTGCCCATCGTCATCGGCGGGGTGCTGCCGTGGACGCCGCTCGGTGCAGCGGCCATTCCTCCCCTGCGTGCGCTGATCGAGCGCCGCGAGAACGCCTCGCCGCTGACCGTACGCCTTCTCGTGTGGGCGCTGGTGCCGCTGCTCTTCTTCACCGCATCCATCGGCAAGCAGCCGCGCTACATCCTCCCGATCCTGCCGCCGCTGGCGTTACTGCTGGCGATCGCGATCCAGCGGCGCGTCGTCGTGCACGGCGACCGTCGCGATCCGGTCCTGCAGGCACCCGCCGCGGTGATCGCCTTGCTGCTGGCCACGCAGGCTGCGCTGTTCTATCGCGCTCGCCCGCTGATTGTCATGGTGCCGGCGATGTTCCAACTCGCGGCCGTGTCGGCCATCGGCGCGGCCGCACTGGTGGCCTTTGGATCGGCCGTCGCCCGGCGCTCGCGCCTGGTGCCCGGCGCGATTGCAGTCTCCGGGGCGTTGCTGCTGGCGGGCCTGCAGTACGGCCTCTCACCCGCCGGCCGGGACCCCGTGCAGGACATGGCGGCGCTCGTGAGTCAGCACCGCACGAAAGACCAGACGATCGGGACGTACCGCGTCTTCGTGCGAAACCTGATCTTCTATACCGGGGTGCAGCAGACGGACCTGCCGTCCGAGCAGCGCGTCGCCGAGTTCCTGCGGTCGCCGACACCCGTGTTGTGCGTGATAGGCGCCGACGAGCTCGAGCGCATCGCCGGCCCCCTGGGACTGAGGACGCGCGTGCTGGGCGAGGTGCTCTACTTCAACGCGTCGGCGGTCAAGCTGCGGACGCTGCTGGATCCCGATCAGGCGCGGGACCTCGAGAGAGTGCTGCTGGTGACCAACGACTGAACTGCCAAATCGCGAAGGTCACGAAGACACGAAGGGCACGAAGTCGAACGATTTGTCGAGCCAGAACCCTACCCCTGCGACATCGTGACTTTCGTGCCATCCTTCGTGACTTCGCGGTTGTCATGTTCAGGGAAGATCTTCCCGGGATTGAGAATCCCGTGCGGGTCGAAGGCCTGCTTCACGCGCCGCATCAGGTCGATCGTCTCCCGTGACAGCTCGAGCCCCAGGTAGGGCGCCTTCGAGAAGCCGATGCCGTGCTCGCCGCTGATCGAGCCTTCGAGCGCGACGACGCCGGCAAACAAATCGCCGACGGCCTGCCGGGCGCGCTCGACCTGGCCGGCGTCGGCGGGGTCGATCATGATGTTGACGTGGATGTTGCCGTCGCCGGCGTGTCCGAAACACGGGATGCGCAGGCCGTAGGTGGCACGCAGGCGATCGACCAGCGTGAAGAGCTCCGGCACGCGGCCTCGCGGAACGACGACGTCGTTGTTGATCTTCTGCGGCGCGATCGGACGCAGCGCATAGGACAGCTCGCGTCGAACGCGCCAGAGTTGGTCGCGCTCGGCGCCGTCGCGCGCCACGAGCACTTCGAGCGCGCCGACCTCGCGGCAGCCGGCCTCCACCTGCGCGACCTCGGCGGCGACCGCTTCGGCGACGCCGTCGACTTCGACAAGGAGCAGCGCGCCGGTGCCTTTAGGGGCAAGTCGCGAACCCACGTACGCGGCCACCGCGTTCAATGAGTCTTGGTCGACTATTTCGAGGGTCACCGGGACAATGCGGCGGCGGATCAGTGCCGATACCGCACGCGCGGCCGTCGGAACGTCGGCAAAACAGGCCCGCAGTGTCGCGACGGCCGGCGGCTTGGGCACCAGCCGCAGGGTCATCCGCGTGACGATCGCCAGCGTGCCCTCCGAACCGACGAGCAACTGCGTGAGGTCGTACCCTACGACGTTCTTCACTGCCTTCGAGCCCGTGCGAATGATCTCACCGGTCGGGAGCACCGCCTCGAGTCCCAGCACATAGCGTTTCGTCACGCCGTACTTGAACGCGCGCGGGCCGCCGGCGCACTCGGCGACGTTTCCGCCGAGCGACGATTCCTTCAGGCTCTGGGGATCGGGGGGATAGAACAGGCCGCGCGCTTCAACGGCGGCCTGCAGATCGCCGGTGATCACGGCCGGCTCGACGACGGCGAGCAGGCTCTCCTCGTCGATTTCGACGATGCGGTTCAGCCGTTCGAGGCTGACCACGACGCCGCCGTGCAGCGGCACCGCGCCGCCTGTGTAGCCCGTGCCAGCGCCGCGCGGCACCAGCGGCACGCGCATCTCGTGACACAGCCGGGCGATGGCGGCGATCTGCCCTGCCGAGGCGGGCATCACCACCAGGTCGGCCCGATGCCCCTGCTTCAGCGCATCGGTGCCGTACGCCAGACGCGACGCCTCGTCGCGCCGAACATGCTCCGGCCCGACGACGCCAGCGATAGCCTCAACGAATGATTCGGGTAGCACTCAGCACTTCACGCGCGCGTCACGGCCGGCACTTTCCCTTCCGATTCGAGCTTGCCGACGAAGGCCTGAATCCGCCTGGCGCCTTCCTTCAACCGCTCCATCGAGGTCGCGTACCAGATGCGCAGGTAGCCCGGCGCTTCAAACGCCTCGCCCGCGGTCAGCGCGACGTGCGCCTCGTGCAGCAACCGCTCGGCGAACTCGGCGGAAGTCCGGACGCCGTCGGGTGTCAACAGCGCCGAGATGTCGATGAACAGGTAGAACGCGCCGTTGGGCTTCACGCACGTGATACGCGGATCGACGGTGAGCCATGCGTGCAGCCGGTCGCGGCGGACGCGGTACTCCCCGAGCATGGCCGTGACCGTTTCGGCCGGTCCGTTGAGCGCCGCCACCGTGGCCTTCTGCGAGATCGAGCAGACGTTGGAGGTCGAGTGGCTCTGCAGGGCGTTACTGGCGGCAATCACTTCTGCCGGCCCCAGGGCCCAGCCACAGCGCCAGCCCGTCATCGCGTACGACTTGCTCGCCGATCCGCACAGGATGGACTTGTCGCGCCACTTCCGGTCCAGCACGCCCGGGAGGTTGTGAGGAATCGGCTCGTAGATCAACTGCTCGTAGCACAGGTCCAGGATGACGTAGACGTTGCGGCCCGCGAGGCCATCGACCAGCCGCTCCATCTCGGATTCCGCCATCAGCGCACCGGTGGGATTGCACGGCGAATTGATGATGATGCCACGCGTGGCGGGCGTCACTGCGGCCAATAACGCGTCGGCGGTGATCGCAAAGCCTTCATCGCCGTGCGTCTCGACGATGACGGGCGTCGCGTCGGCGAGCTTCACCTGTTCGAGCAGGCTCGGCCAACACGGCGCGTGGGTGATCACTTCGTCGCCGGCGCCGAAGAGCACGAGCGCGACGTTGTACAGGCCCTGCTTGCCGCCCGCGGTGACGATGACCTCGTTGGGCTTGTACGTGACACCGTAGACAGCCTGGTAGCGCGCGCAGATGGCCTGCTTCAGTTCGCTGGTGCCCGCGGCCGGCGTGTACTTCGTGAAGTTGCCGTCGATGGCGGCGTGGGCCGCCGCCTTCACGTGCGCCGGGGTCGGAAAATCCGGCTCGCCGGCCCCGAACTCGACGACGTCGACGCCCTGCTGCCGCAGCTTGTCGGCCTCCACTCCCACTTTCATCGTCGGCGACGCCGATACGCGCCCCATCCGTTCCGCCAGCATGCCGCTGTCCTCTCTTCTATCGCGCAGCGCCTGGCATCGCGCTCATGGCGCGCAGACGCGCCAGCACGGGTCCCGGGACCATCCCGCTGATGTCCCCGCCAAGCCGCCAGATCTCTTTCACCAACCGGGAGCTGATCGCGCTCACCTCGGGCGCCGGCACCAGAAACACCGTCTCGATGCCGGGGCGTAAGTGGCGATTCGTGATGGTCATCGGCCACTCGTACTCGAAGTCGCCCGCGTTTCGCAGGCCGCGCACGATCGCGACGGCGCCGGCGCGCGCGGCAAAGTCCACGAGCAGGCCGTCAAAGCTTTCCACCTCCACGCGCGGTTCATCGGCGAAGACCTCACGCACAAGCGCGAGCCGTTCAGCTGCCGGCAGAAGCGGTGTCTTCTGATCGTTCTCCAGAATGGCCACGACCACGCGGTCGAAGATCCGCGCCGCGCGCGAGATCAGATCCACGTGGCCGCAGGTCAGCGGGTCGAACGACCCGGGACACACCGCGATACGTTCAACGTGCTGGTTCATGCTCATGCCGATTCGACCGCGGTCTGGTCGTGCCTGTAGAACGACAACGCGCTGTCGCCCGCCGTCAGTGTGCGAGTCAGCACAACGCCGGCGATCGACGCGGCCGGGACGCTGCGCCGCGCGTGCTCGATCACCAACCGGCCGCCGGAGGCGACCAGCGGGGCCACCGTCTCGACCGCATCGCCTGGCGCCATCGCGTACGGCGGGTCGAGGAACACCACGTCGAACCCCGCGCGCATTCCCTCCGGGGCCGCGGCCAAGTCCGCGCGCAGAATAGTATAGCCGCCGGTCACGGCGCAGCGCCCGAGGTTCTCGCCGATCAATTCGACCGCGCGAGCATCGCGTTCGACGAAGGTCACGTGCGCCGCGCCCCGGCTGATCGCCTCGATGCCGACGGCGCCAGTGCCCGCGAACCCGTCGAGCACGCGGGCCCCGACCACGGTTTCGGCCAGCACGTTGAACAACGTCTCGCGCAACCGATCCGAGGTCGGGCGCAGCCCCGGCCAGTCCGGGCTGGCAAGACGCCGGCCCTTCAAGGCGCCCGCGATGATCCTGATCTGCGCCTTCAAGTTGACTACCCCACCTGCACCAGTCCGAAGCGCTCGATCCAAGTGCGCTTGAGCTCGTCGAGGCGCTCGCCGTCGGGATGGCTTGCCAGCCACGTCGAGGCTTCATCGCGCGCCTGCGCCATCAACGCATGGTCGCGGCGCAGGTCCCCGAGCCGCAGGGCGGGCATCCCCGATTGCCGCGTGCCCGACAGGTCGCCGAAGCCGCGCAGCTCGAGATCCTTTTCCGCGATGACGAAGCCGTCGGTGGTGTCAGTCATGACCTTCAGGCGATCCTGCGCCTGCTCGGAAATCGGGTACTGGTACACCAGGATGCACGTCGACTGATGCCCGCCACGGCCCACGCGGCCGCGTAACTGATGGAGTTGCGCCAGGCCGAACCGCTCGGCGTGCTCGACCAGCATGACGGTGGCGTTGGGCACGTCGACACCAACTTCCACGACCGTGGTCGAGACCAGCAGGTGGATCTCGCCGGCCGCAAACGCGCGCATCACGCGGTCCTTCGCGTCCTGCTTCATGCGCCCGTGCAGCAACGCCACGCGAAACGCGGGGAACACCTCGTGCGCCAGCGTATCGGCCATCTCGGTGGCGGCGCGCAGATCGACTTTCTCCGACTCCTCGATGATCGGGTAGATCACGTACGCCTGCCGCCCCGCCTCCAGTTCACCGCGGACGAACGCGTGCATCTCGTCGCGCCTCGAGCCTGGCTTGGCGATGGTGCGAACGGGCTGACGGCCTGGCGGCAGATCGCGGATGCTCGACACGTCCAGATCGCCGTAGGTGGTCAGCGCGAGCGTGCGCGGAATCGGCGTGGCCGTCATCACGAGCATATCGGGCCGCAGCCCCTTGGCGCGCAGCGTCGCCCGCTGCAAGACCCCGAAGCGATGCTGCTCGTCGATAATCGCCAGCCCCAGCGCATGAAAGGCCGTGGATTCCTGGACGAGCGCGTGCGTGCCGATGACCAGATCCACCTGACCGGCCGCAATCTGGCGCGCGACGTGTTTCCGCGTCGCCGCAGGCACGCCTCCGGTCACCAGCTCGACGCGGAAGCGCGTCCCCGACAGCAGCCGACGGATGGTCTGCGCGTGCTGTTCGGCAAGAATTTCCGTCGGCGCCATGAAGGCGGCCTGCAATCCGTTTTCCATGGCCAGCACGGCCGCGAGCACCGCGACGATGGTCTTGCCCGCGCCGACGTCGCCTTGCAGCAGGCGGTTCATCGGCTGGGGGCGCTGCATGTCTTCGCCGATCTGCTTGAGCGCCGCGCGCTGGCCGGCCGTCAGCTTGAACGGCAGCACGCCGCGCAGCGCCTCGCGGATGCGATCGTCGACGCGAATGGTGTGCGCCTTCCGCTCGGCGTCCGCCTCGCGGCGCCGCAGGAGCAGCCCCACCTGGAAGCGGAAGAACTCTTCGAGGATCAGCCGGCGCTGGGCGGCCGATCGAAACAGGTTCAGCTCGTCAAGCGGCGCTTCCACCGGCGGGAAGTGGGCCAGCCGCAGCGCGTCGTGCCGGGCTGGCAGGTGCAGGCGTGCGCGCATGTCGGCCGGCAGCGGATCGGGCAGGTCGGCGCCCAGCGGCTCCAGCGCCTCGGCGACGAGCTTGCGCTGCATCTTCGGGGTGATCGAGCGCGCGCGCTCGTAGATCGGGACAATCCGCCCGGTGTGGAGCGTCTCGACCTCGTCGGCCTCCACGACCTCGAACTGCGGGTTGGTGATTTGCAGGCCGCTGTACTGATTGCGCTCGAAAGTGCCGTATACCACGAGGCGCTGCCCGGCCCGGATCTGATCCTTCAGAAACGCCGAGTTGAACCACGCCAGGCGCACGGTGCCCGAGGCGTCGCGCATCAGCGCCTCGAAGATCCGGAAGCCGGGACGCCGCGTGCCGCGCAGACCGCAGGTGATCACGTCGCCGCTGATGGAGACGGTCTGTCCCTCGCGCAGCGACGCAATCGACTGCAGCCGGCTGCGGTCTTCGTACCGGCGCGGAAAGCGATAGAGGAGATCTTCGACCGAGTGGAGGCCCGCGCGCGCGAAATCGGCGGCCTTGCGCGGACCCACGCCCTTGAGAAACTGCAGGGGCGTGGCAAGCCAGGCAGCCGGGTCGCTCATCGCGACTGCTATTGGACCACGAGCGCCTGTCCTTGAGCAGTGCGAATTTCCAGGATGTGCGCGGGCAACTGGAACGGCGCTTCGATGTCGATGCCGCCAGGCTGGCTCTCGCTGCGCGAGTAGTAGCTGACCAACTCCTGCAGGATCGTCTTGGGCACCGGCACCCCGCCAACCGACGCCGACTCCAGCGAGAAGGCGCCCACACCCTTTTGCGTCCGCAATATGCCAATCGCCTCGACCGGCATCTGACCGCGCAGCAGCGCCCATGGGCTGAGCATCCCCCGGTCCTGCGACGCGCGGACCGCGTCGAGATCCACGGTGGCGCGCCCGGTCAGGCGTCCGTCGGGCAGGATCGTCACTGTGGGGTCGAGGACACCGGCGGGCAACTCTGACCTGGCGTGCACGCTGATGTACGCGTTGAGTTCGCGCTCGAGCAGCGTCGTGTTCCTCGCCGCGCGCTTTTCCGCCAGCCCGTGGGTGGCGATCTGCACCATCTTGGAGTGGAACGCGTCGGCATCGGCGCGCGACCATTTGGCGTTGGCCATGAGCGAGGCCGCCAGCACCGCGCCGACGAGACCGCACGTCGTCGCCGCACGAGCAAAGGCAGGTACGTGGCGCATCAGCAGGAAATCCTCAGCAGGGACTGGCAGGTACCTGATAGTACCACGGGGAGGCAGCCTCGGGCCTCAAGTACAGCGCTCGGGCCTCGGCCGTGGGTTCCGAAGTCCTATCGCACGGGGGCGCGGAGCGCGCGGTTCCGAACGTTCTGGCGCGCGCGCATCAGCAGCTCGACCTTGCGTCGCTCGAATCTGATCCTCGAAGACGCGAAAGCGCGCCTGCTGCCGCACGTCGAGGACCTGGTCGATCGCCTCGTAGGCGCGTCGCAGGTCGGTGGCCGTTTGCTGGTCGAACGCGCGCAGCTGCTGGAGCTTGTCGCGAAGGGCGGTCTCGGCCCCGCCCACGCTGGCACGGCCCAGCTCGGCGACAAGCGCCTGCCGGCTCGCGAGGCTGCTGCGTCGCAGGTCGAGCAGCGCCTTGAGCCGCGGCAGGAACTGCGGGTATTGCGTCTCGGTCAGCTGGAGCCGTTCCTGCGCCTGCATCGCGACGTACGCGTCGAAGAGCCGCTGAACCTCGCGCGGCGACATCCGATCGGGATCGACGACCGGGTCCCCCGCCGGCGGCGTCGGTGGTGAAGGCGTCTGCGCGCACACACTGACGGCCAGCGCGACAAGCAGCGTGGTCGCCCTGGCCACGTCAGCAAACGAGATGCCGCGGACAGTCGCCGTCACCTCTCAGATCTCCGGTCCTTGCAACGCGCGGTTGAGGAGGCTGGCCAACTCGGCACGTTCTTCGGCGTCGAGCGCCTGCATCGCACGGTCGCTCGCTTCGCCCGGCGCCAACAGGCCCGCGCGTGCAACCGCGTCCACATCGAGGTCTCCGCCAAGCGACGCCACGAAGGTCCACGTGTCTTCGTCCAACCCCGTGATCTCGTTCGCCGTTGGCGCGGTCGATACGGCCGTCGCGTTGGATGGCAGGTGCGAGGGGCGCGGCTGCAGCACGAGCAGCACGGCGACCGATGCCGCCACCAGCCCTCCCGCCCACGCGAGCCGGCCGAACCAGGCCGGCCGACGCGGCGGCTCCGCGTCGACTGCCGCGCGCACCCGCCGGGCGGCGTGCTCCCAGAACAGCGGCGACGGCTCGGGCACGGTGTCAGTCGCCTTGAGCATCTCGACGATCTCGTCGTCGGAGAGACGGCGGGTCATGGCGTGCCGTCCTCGCCGAGCATGCGGCGCAGGTTCCGAAGCGCGTGAAAGAAGTTGGCTTTCACCGATCCAACCGAGCTGCCGAGCGCGGCGGCGATGTCGGCGTGCGGCAGATCGTGGAACACCCGAAGGATGACCGTGGCGCGCTGCCGGTCGGGCAATCGATCGACGGCCCGGCGAACGACGGCTGCCCGCTCCTGCTGGAGTAACCACATCGCCTGGTTCTGTCCCGGGTCCGCGACGATGGCGGCGGCGTCCAGCGGGACTGCCGGCGGCCTCCTGGACGCAAGCCGTGACAGACATGTGTTCACCGTCACCCGGTACAGCCAGGTCGCAAACGCGGCGTCGCCCTTGAAGCGCGGCAACGCCCTCCACGCCTTGACGAAGGCGTCCTGCATGGCGTCGCCGGCCTCGGCATGGTCGCGAAAGAATCTGAAGCACACCTGATAGACCGCGCGCTGATGGCGCAGGACCAGCACGTCGAAGGCGTCGCGATTGCCCATGCCGGCACGCACCGCCAAGGCGTTATCGGCGAGGCCCTCGAGGGTCGGGGATGGGGCCGCCGGCTCGTCGCGGCGGACCACGGTCAGGCGCCACTCCGGCCGGTGTCGCCCGGTCCACAGGTGCGAGGTGTCACGGCTCACAGGCATGTGCAGGGCACCGAAGCGATAGCTCGAACCCCGCCTCGATCAGGTTAGACCGCGTGGACGGGCGAAAGGTTGAGTGGGGTCAACGCCGGAGGAACTGCTCGACATCCGCTAACCGCGGCAACCCGTCGCGTGCCCCCAGCGACCGGCACTTCAAGGCCGCAACGGCAGTCGCAAAAGTCAGGACGTCGGCCACCTCGGCCTCGGGGCCCGCCTGCAGGTACCCGCTGATGAACCCCCCGCGGAAGGCGTCGCCGGCGCCGGTGCTGTCGACGACGGGGACGTCATACGCCGGAGTCCTGATCTCACGGCCCTGGCACATGGCGAGACTGCCGGAGCTGCCGAGCGTGACGCAGGCGACGGCCGGCCCGTACTCCCGCGCCATGGCCGCCAGCGCCGAACCCGTGTCCTTGTGGCCAGTGAGCTTCTCCGGAAAACCTTCCGAGGCGACGATCACGTCGATGTGGCGCAGCAGCGCCGGCACGCCAGGCTGGACGGCTTCGACGTCGATCACCGTGAGCGCGCCGTCGGCGCGCGCCACCTTGGCAGCGCTGGTGGCGGCCGAGATGTCCTCGCAGTCCACGTGCAGCACACGTGCGCTTCGCCACACCTCGTCCTGTACATCGCCAGCCCTCAGCGCCAGCGCCGGGTCGCGGTCCCAGAGCACCGTGCGGTCGCCGGTGGGGCCGTCGACCAGCACGATGGCCGAGCGCGTCCGCGCCTCCACGGTTTGGGCCGCCGTCGTGTCGACCCCCTCCTGCTCCAGGCTCGCGAGTCCGAATCGGCCCAGATCGTCATTGCCAAACCGGCCGACGTAACGAGCCTGCCAACCCAGTCGCGCGCAACACACCATGGCGGAGGCCACCTGCCCGCCCGGCAATCGCGCAAACTTCTCGATGCGGTGCTTGGAATTGCTGCGAGGGAATTCGGCGATCACGGCCAGCTGGTCGACGCTGTTCTGCCCGAGCCCGATGACGTCGAACTGGCGGCTGGCCGCGGGCGCCAGCGCGAAGGGAATCTGCATGCGGCACGGATGCTAGCACGGGGCTTGCTGCCGCCCGGCACCCCGTGGCGAAGGCACAGCCGCGCCGCCGCCGAGATGAAGCGGCTGGACTTTGTCGGTGTCTAAGCTTGGACGAGGTGAACCATGCGGGATCGCTCGGTCCGTGCACCCCGACTGCGGCCGCTGACATTGAATGGCTGGGTGCTGGGGGTCATCCTCGGCACGCTTTCAATCCTGGGGTTGGCCTTCTGGGCAGCGCTGGTGCTGTGACGGCGGCACGGCGGACCTGGCTGCCAGCGGCTGACCTCGGTCTTGACCTTCGCCTTTCCTTTGCGTATGATGGCCCCGCCATGATGCCCCTCACCAAACGGCAGCGCGAGATCCTGGATTTCCTCAACGATTTCATCCAGCGCCACGGCTACGCGCCCAGCCTGGAGGAGATCGGCAAGCGCTTCAACCTGTCGTCCCTGGCGACAGTGCACAAACACCTCACCAACCTGCAGGAAAAAGGCTTCATCAAACGCGCGTGGAACCGCAGCCGATCGGTCGAGCTGGTACCGACGCGCGTGGGGACGCGGGCGGTGGAGCTGCCGATGCTGGGCTTTGTCGCGGCGGGCATGCCCATCGAGGCCGTCGCCGGCAACGAGACCATCGCGGTTCCCGAAGATCTGGTCGGCCGGCGCGACACATATGTGCTGCGCGTTCGCGGCAACTCGATGATCGACGAGCAGATTCGCGACGGCGACTTCGTCATCGTCGAGGACCGCAAGACCGCCAGCAACGGCGAGATGGTCATCGCGCTGCTGGGCGGGTCGGACGCGACGCTCAAGACGTTTTACCGCGAGCACGACACCGTGCGCCTCCAGCCCGCCAACCCGACAATGCAGCCGATTTTCGTGCCGGCCGAGAACGTGCAGATTCAGGGAGTGGTGGTGGGCGTGATGAGGAAGTACTGACCTCGGTACGGCGGTGTTCAGGATGCGCGTTCGCGCTACACTGCCGGGATGTCCGAACTGAAAGCCATCAACTTCACCATCGTGCCCGAGGCGAGCTCGGCGCCGGACCGCATCTACGCCAATTTCTGCGCCGTAGCGCACACACCGTTTGACGTCACGCTGTCGTTTTGCGAAGTGCTCCCGCTCAACGACGACCAGATTGAAGCGCTCAACCGCAACCCTGACGCAGGAGTGAAAGTGCCCGCGCCTGTGCGGGCGCGCGTCGTGCTGCCCTTTGCGGTCCTCGAGAATCTCGTCGTCGCGTTGCAGGCGCACCTGCGCGACGCCAGCGGCCCGAAGGCTCCGGTTCACTGAGCTGAGGCGGCACTGTGCCTGATGCGCTCACGGCGCGGGCCACACGCGCCATCTTCGACCGGCTCGAAGGTCAACATCCCAACGCGGACACGGAGCTGGCCTATCGCACCGCGTTCGAGCTGCTCATCGCGACGATCCTCTCGGCGCAATCCACTGACGCGCGCGTGAACGAGGTCACACCGGCGCTGTTTGCCCGATTCCCCGATGCAGCGCACCTTGCCGAGGCCGCTCCGGCCGAAGTGGAACGCCTGATCGTCTCGACGGGATTCTTCAGGCAGAAGGCGCGGTCGATCATCGCCACGTCGCGATTGCTCGTCGAACGTCATGACGGCGAAGTGCCCGCCGAGATGGACGCGCTCACAGCGCTGACCGGCGTCGGGCGCAAGACTGCCAACGTCGTGCTGGGGCATGCGTTGGGCATCCCGGGCTTCCCCGTGGATCGGCACGTTCTGCGTGTGGCCAACCGCCTGGGGATCGCGGTCGGCGACGATCCGGAATCGGTGGAAGCGGAACTCTGCTCGAAGCTTCCGCAAGAGCGGTGGACCCGCGCCAGCGACACGCTGATCCTCCACGGCCGGCGCGTCTGCCGGCCCACGCCGGCCTGCGATCGGTGCGCGGCGAACGCGCTATGCCGCTACTTCTCCGCGCTTGGCGCGACGCGGACCGCGCCGGCGCGCGCCACACGCCCGGCGGCCCGGAAGCCCGCAACGGCCAGGAAGCGGGTGACGAAGAAACCGGCGCGGCCGCGTCGATGACCAGATCCGAGTTCGAGGCCCTCGTGCGCGACGCGCTGTCGCTCATCCCCCGCAGCTTCCGCGAGCGCTTCGAAAACGTGGAGGTCATCGTCGAGGACGCGCCGGCGCCGGAGCTGCTGGCCGAGATGGGGTACGAGCCCGGCGAGACGCTGTTTGGCCTCTATCACGGCACGCCGCTCACCGAGCGCGGCTGGGCACACGGCAACGCGCTGCCCGACCGCATCGTCATCTACCAGCGCGCGCTCGAAGAGGCGTTCGAGGATCCCGACGAGATGTTCGAAGAGGTGTGCCTCACGCTCATTCACGAGGCCGGGCACTACTTCGGGCTGAACGAAGACGAAATCGAGGCCATCGAAGACGAGTTCTGGTACAGCGGCGGCGAACTGCGCGACCCCGACAAGGACGGCGACTGATCGATGCCGCACCCCGGCGCGGGTCCGCCACGGCATCGGCCGCGCAAGCGGTTTGGCCAGCACTTTCTCGCGCCGGCGTGGGCTGCCAAGCTCGTGTCGGCGATCGACCCGCGGCCCGACCAGACGTTTCTCGAGATCGGTCCGGGACAGGGCGCGATCACCCGCCGGCTGGCGGAACGTGCCGCCTCCGTAGTGGCCATCGAGGTCGATCGTGACCTGGCAGCCACTCTGCGCGCAGCGGCCATCGAACGCCTGAGCGTGATCGAGGCCGACGTTCTCGACGTCGACCTGGCGACCCTTGGCCTTCCCTCCGGCGCGCGCGTCGCCGGCAACCTGCCGTACAACATCTCGTCGCCGATCCTCTTCCTGCTGCTCGACGCCCACGCGCGGCTGAACCTGTTTGCCGACGCGACGCTCATGCTGCAGAAGGAGGTCGCCGATCGGCTCATCGCCTCGCCCGGCACGAAGGACTACGGTCCGCTGACGATTTTCACCGCCCTTCACGCCCGCGTCACGCGGCTGCTGACGCTGCCGCCGGGCGCGTTTCATCCGCCGCCACAGGTGACCTCGACCGTGGTCCGGGTGCAGTTTCTACCTGCCAGCCAGCGGCCCGACGTCCCCGCGGCCTTCGAATCCATGGTCCGCGCGCTGTTTACGGCCCGCCGCAAGACCGTGGCCAACGGGCTCAAGGCGCCGGCCGCCGCCGCCGGGACTACGCCGGCCGCCGCCCTCGCCCGTGCCGGCCTGGACCCCCGGCACCGGCCGGAGCAGCTGTCGGTCGACCAGCTGCTGGACCTGGCCCGGGCGCTGAGCGCTTGAAGAACCAGTGAACCTGTGAACCTGCGAACCCGGGCAAAAGTAACCAGATCTTGCCTTTGTGCTATAGTTTCCGGCGGTTCGACCCTTCCCGCTTCAAGAGTTTTCAGGCTGTCCCAGCGGCCTGCGCCGTTGACGTGAGCGCCCGCTGACGTCGACTGGCTTTCCCGGATGTCGCGCACGTGGTGCGTGCCGGGGCAGGTGTCGCTGTGTTCTGGTGTTCGTCCAGGGCGCGGCGCAGGCTGGAGGCGTTTTCTGTCCAACGACGCGCTCGAGATCGTCCCGCTCGGCGGGGTCGGTGAATTCGGCATGAACATGATGGCCGTCTCCTGCGGGGAGACCACCATCGTGCTGGATGCCGGCGTGATGTTTCCTGGCCCGGAGCTGCTGGGCGTGGATCTCATCGTGCCCGACCTGACGTACCTGCAGGATCGCCGCGTCGCGGCCCTCGTCCTGACGCACGGACACGAGGATCACATCGGCGGGGTGCCTTACGTGTGGCCGCTGCTCGAGGGCCCGGTCTACGGCACGCCGCTGACGCTCGCGCTCGTGGAACCCAAGCTCGAAGAGCACCAGATAGAGGCCGGCGACAAGCTCGTCACGGTCGCTCCCGGCGACCGCATTGCCATCGGCTCGATCACGGTGGAATTCCTGCGGGTCACGCACAGCATCCCCGACTGCGTCGGGCTGGCGCTGCACACGCCGGTCGGCACGCTCGTCCACACGGGCGACTTCAAGGTGGACCAGACGCCTCTTGACGGCCAGCACGTGGACCTGCACCGTTTCGCCACGCTGGGCTCGGAAGGGGTGCTGGCGCTGCTCGCCGACAGCACCAACATCGACCGGCGCGGCTTCACGGGCTCGGAGATCGACGTCATCGGCGCCTTCGAGGAGATCTTCACGTCGGCGACCGGAATGCTGGTGGTCGCGACGTTTTCGTCGAGTCTGTTTCGCGTGCAGATCCTCGTACGGCTGGCCGCGCGCTTCGGGCGCAAGGTGGCGTTTGTGGGCCGCGGGATGGTCCAGAACTCCGTCATCGCGCAGCGCCTGGGGCACCTGGTCGTGCCCGAGGGCGTGCAGATTCGCGACAGCGAGGTCCCGAACTACCCCCCGAACCAGGTGTTGTGCATCAGCACCGGCACGCAGGGCGAGCCACGCTCGGCGCTGTCGCGCATCGCCGTCGAAGACCACAAGCACGTGAAGATCGGCCCCGGCGACACCGTAGTGCTCTCGGCGCGCGCGATTCCCGGCAACGAGAAAGCCATCGGCCGGGTGATCAACCACCTCACCCGCCGCGGCGCCGAGATCATCACCGAGGCCAACAAGCACGTGCACGTCTCCGGTCACGGCAGCGAAGAAGAGATCAAGCTGATCCACTCGCTCGTCCGGCCGCAGTATTTCGTGCCCGTGCACGGCGAGTTCCGCCACCTGGCCGAGCACAAGCGCATCGCCGAGCGCGTCACCGCCGGCGCCACGCGGCCGGTCGACGTCAGGCTGATCGAAAACGGCGACATCCTGCGCTTCGATGCCGAGGGCGCCGAAGTTATCGGCAAGGCGCCGACCGGGCGCGTCCTGATCGATGACACCCGCGTGGGCGAGGTCGCCGACGAAGTCCTGCGCGATCGCCGGCACCTGGCCGAGGACGGCATCGTCCTGCCGGTGGTGGCGGTGCGGAAGCAGGACGGCGAGATGGCGCGACCACCAGAAATCATCACGCGCGGCGTGGTGACCGATGCCAGCAGCGACGCCCTCACCGCCGACGCCGTGCGCCTGCTGACGGAAGTCATTGCCGCGCTATCAGTGGAGGAACGCACGGACCCCGGCCTGCTGCGAGAAACCATCCGCGTCGAGCTGCGACGCTTTTTCAAACGACGGTCCGGCCGCCGCCCGCTTGTGCTGCCGGTCGTCATGGAAATCTAGGAGACATGTGATCGTGGGAGCGACCTCAACGCTGTCACGCAGGACGAGCGAGCTTGCCGGCGTCGCCCTGTTCGGCGCCTCGCTCATCTGGCTCATCGCGCTGGTGACCTACGAGCCCAGCGACCCGGTCTGGTTCATTTCCCTCGGCGCGACGCACACCCCGGCCAACTTTGTCGGCCTGGTCGGCGCGTTTGTCGCCGAGGTGTCGTTCCAGCTGCTCGGCTACACCTCGTTTCTCGTCCCGGCGATCCTCGGTGTGCTCGGGTGGAACTACTTCTGGTGCCGCACCGTGGATGCGGGATACACCAAGTCGGTCGGCGCAACGCTGTTTGTCGGCTGCCTGTCGGCCCTCTTCAGCCTCGTGCTGGGCAACGCGGAGATCGGCGGGCGCACCTTCCGAGCCGGCGGCTACGTGGGCGAGTGGATTGGCGGCGCCTCGACGGCTTATCTCAATCGCCCCGGCTCGGTCATCGTCATGGTCACGCTGCTGGTGCTCGCTGTGATCCTGACCACACAGTTCTCCTTCGGGCGATCGTTCCGAACCGCCTTCGAGGCGGGGGCCGACGCCGGCTCGCGGGGGTGGGCTGCGTTCCGCACGTGGCGCGAGGAGCGCCGGAAAGAGGCGCAACGCCGCGAGGTGATTGCCAAGCACACCAGGAAGCAGGGCGCCGATCCCGCATCGGCCGAGGCCGCACAAGTTGCCCTGGTTGCCGCTCGCGCCGCGCGCGCCAAAGCGAAGGCAAAAGATGTCTCACCTGCGGCCGATGACGACGACATCGGACCCGCGGCAGTCGCGACACCACGCCGGGCTGCGGACACGCCCGCCATTTCCTCGCGTGAGCCGCGAGGCCGTGCGGCGGCGCCGTCGCTGCCGCTTGGCGAGAGCGACGCGGCCGCGCGCACGCCGGTCGAGCGGCGCATGAGCGGCTACACGCTGCCTCCGCTGTCGCTGCTCGACGCGCCCAAAGTCGAGCGCAAGATCGACGAGCGAGAGCTCATGGAAGGCGCGCGCCTGCTCGAGGAGAAGTGCCGCGAGTTCTCGGTGGAAGGGTCGGTCGTGCAGATCGATCCGGGCCCGGTGGTCACGACCTTCGAGTTCAAGCCGGACGCCGGCGTGAAGTACAGCAAGATCACCGGGCTGGCCGACGACCTTTGCCTGGCGCTGCAGGCCGAGTCGATCATCATCGATCGGCTGCCGGGCAAGTCCACCGTCGGCATCCAGGTGCCCAATCACATCCGCGAACAGATCTCCCTGCGCGAGTTGCTCGAGTCGGACATCTACCGCAAGTCGCCAAGCAAGCTCACGCTCGCTCTTGGCAAGACGATCCACGGCGAGACGCACTTCGCCGATCTGGCGACGATGCCGCACCTGCTCATCGCCGGGTCCACGGGCACCGGCAAGTCGGTCGGCCTCAACGCGATGCTGACCAGCATCCTCTACCGCGCCACTCCAGACGACGTGCGGCTGATCATGATCGACCCCAAACGGCTCGAGCTGGGGATGTACGAAGACATCCCGCACTTGCTCACGCCCGTCGTGGTCGAGCCAAAACTGGCCGCCAACGCCCTGCGGTGGGCGGTGCACGAGATGGAGGAACGCTACAAGACGCTGGCCGCCGAAGGCGTGCGCAACATCGACCAATACAACCGCAACATCCGGCATCAGCTCGAGGAGCTCGGCTCTTCGGCCCCCAGGGATGCCGAGCGCATTCCAAGGCAGCTGCCGTTCATCGTCGTCGTGATCGACGAGCTGGCCGACCTGATGATGGTCGCCGGCAACGAAGTCGAAGAGTCCATCTGCCGTCTGGCGCAAATGGCGCGCGCCGTCGGCATCCACCTGATCCTGGCCACTCAGCGGCCGTCGGTCGACGTCATCACCGGCCTCATCAAGGCCAACCTGCCGGCGCGCATAGCGTTCCGCGTGTCCTCGCGCATCGATTCGCGGACAGTGCTCGACGGCAACGGCGCCGAACAGCTGCTCGGCAGGGGCGACATGCTGCTGCTGCCTCCTGCCAGCTCGCGCTACGTCCGTCTCCACGGGCCGTATATCTCCGAGCAGGAGAGCGCGCGCCTGGCCAGTTTCCTGCGCAAGCAGGGCAAGCCAACCTACGACGAGACGATCACTGCTGAAGAGAAGAGTGGCGCTGAAGCGATCGAGTTCGACAAGGACGATCTCTACGACGATGCCGCGCGCATCGTCGTGCAGAGCGGGCAGGCGTCGATCTCGTATCTCCAGCGCCGGTTGCGCATCGGCTTCAGCCGCGCCGCGCGGCTGGTCGACATGATGGAAGCCGAGGGCCTGGTGTCGGCGGCCGTGGGCGGCAAGCCGCGCGAGGTGCTCGTGGCCAAGGACTACTTCGACGAGGTGGACGCCCAGCTCCGTTGAGCCGGGACGAGCTCGAGGGAATCATGCGAGTCATCACCGCCTTCATCCTCGCCGCGCTCGGCGGCGCCGTGACCGCTCCCGGTCTGTCCGCGCAGACGACGGCGCGCGGAATGTACGCGAAGCTGCAGTCGCGCGAGCAGACGGCCAGGCGCGCGCTCGAGGCCGGCAAGTCCGAGCAGGTCGTCAGGCGCGACGTCCAGCGCATCGTGGTCGGCTACGAGGGGCTCGTGTCACGGTTCC
Organism: Vicinamibacteria bacterium; assembly: GCA_963806705.1. Taxonomy (GTDB): domain Bacteria; phylum Acidobacteriota; class Vicinamibacteria; order Vicinamibacterales; family JAENWD01; genus JAENWD01. The sequence continues at coordinate 221,098 of CAWDZE010000011.1, read as the reverse complement.
CCCGGAACGGCTACGCCGACAACGCCCTGTGGCAGGCGGCGTTTCTGTCGGCCGACACCTTCGCGCGCTATCGGGTCGACGTCGACCGCGTCACCGCCGTGCGCCTTCTGCGCCGCCTGGCCAAGGACTACCCGTCGAGCCCCTTGATCAAGCGCGCCGACCCTGCGCTCAGGCGCCTCGTGGCCGCGGCGTCCGCCCCTCCGCCGCCAATGCCGGCCGTCGTCTCGGCGGCCCCGGCTCCTCCACCGCTGCCCGCTCCCGCTCCCGCAGTTGAGCTCGTGAGCAAGTCGGTGGCCGACACCGGCACCGACGTTGGCCCGGCGGAGACGGCGCGGGCGGCAGGGATCGCCCGTATTCAGGCGATACGCCGGACCGTGCTCCCCGATGTCGTCCGCATCGCGATCGAGCTCGATCAGGAGATCGACTATCGCTACGAGCGCATCGAGGGCCCCGTGCGCGTGTTCCTCGATCTGGCCAACACCGACGTGTCGTCGACCGTTGCGCCGGCGACGCCGTTTGAAGACTCGGTCGTCAAGAGTGTGCGGCTCGGGTCGCGGCCGGGACGATCCACGCGCGTCGTGCTCGACCTGGAGGGCGCGGGCCGTCACACCGTTTTCACGCTCTACAACCCCTATCGCATCGTCGTCGACATCGACCGGCGCACGGGAGGGCCGGCGGTTGTTGCGGCCGTGAGCACGACATCGATGCCGTCACCCGTGCTCAACGCCTCGGCCCCCGTGACGCGTAATGTCCCGCTGGTGGAAGCACCTGCCCGGAAGGCCAAAGCCATGGCTACGGCGGTACCCGATGCGCCCACCGAACGTGTGCGCGTGCCTGCCGAGGAAGAGGTCCGGCCTGCTCCAGAAGTGGCGCCAGGCCCCGGCGAGCCGTCCGCGGCCACGCCGCTGCCGGGACGTCGCGCGGCCTCAGGCGTCGCGGCAAGTTCGGCGCTGCCTGCCCCGGCGGCGCCGTCGGCCAACGTCGAGGGCCGTTTCTCGCTGTCGCGGCAGCTCGGGCTGGGGATCAGCCGGATCGTGATCGATCCCGGGCACGGCGGGCACGATCCTGGCACGAAGGGACGGGGCGTGTCGGAGGCCGACCTCGTTCTCGACGTGGCCCAGCGGCTCGAGATCCTGCTCCAGAAAGATCCCGGCGTCGAGGTGGTGCTCACGCGCCGGACCGATGTGTTCGTGCCGCTCGAAGAGCGCACGGCGATTGCCAATCGGCAGGACGCGGATCTGTTCCTGTCGATTCACGCCAACTCGAGCCGGAACAGCAAGGCCGGCGGCGTGGAGACCTACTTCCTGAACTTCGCGTCGAACCCCGATGCCGAGGCAGTCGCCGCTCGCGAGAACTCGGCCTCGGGCCGCACGATGCACAGCCTGCCCGACATCGTGAGGGCGATCACGCTCAACAACAAGCTGGACGAGTCGCGCGACTTCGCCACGCTGGTCCAGCGGGCCATGGTCGAGAACCTCGCCAAGGCCAACCGCGACGTGCGCGACCGTGGCGTCAAGCAGGCGCCTTTTGTCGTGTTGATAGGCGCCGGCATGCCCAGCGTGCTTGCGGAGATCGCGTTCATGACGCACAGCCAGGAAGGCAAGCTGCTGAAGACGCCTTCCTACCGGCAGCGAGTCGCCGAAGCTCTCTTTCAGGGAATCCGGCGCTACCAGCGGTCACTCAAGGCCGTGACTGCCGTGGCGGCAAGTCAGGACTGACTCACCCCAGCTTCAACGACATCTCGTCGCTGGTTTCGCCGTTGAAGTGATTGTGCGGGTGGCGGCGCCGATAGAGGATGAACAGCCCGCCGAGCACGATTCCCAGCACCATCGCGGTGACCGTGATTGCGCCCGTCAGTCCAAGTGCGTTGATCAGGACGTCGCCGAGCGTGACCTCTTCGGTCGCGGGACCGACGACGCGAACGAGGATGGGCGAGGTGGGCGCCACACGTTCAGTTTACACCCACCGCTGCGGCTCGAGCGCCAGTTCGGCCAGTAACCGCGTGGCCGCGCCGGTCGCGCCCTTCGCCTGGTAGGGCCGCCCCTCGTCGGCCCAGGCCACGCCGGCGATATCCAGGTGCGCCCATGGCAACCCTCCCGCAAACTGCTTCAGGAAGACCGCCGCGGTCACCGCCCCGGCCGGGCGCCCGCCCGTATTGGTCATATCGGCGACCTCGCTCTTGAGCTGTTCGAAGTAGTCGTCGGCGCTCGGCATCGGCCAGCAGCGATCGCCGGTCTGCTCGCCGACGGCCCGCACACTCTCGATGAAGGCGGTGGGTCCGCCAAACACCCCGGCCATCACGCGCCCGAGCGCGACGACACAGGCCCCGGTGAGCGTGGCGACATCCACCAGATGCGTGGCGCCGAGCTGACGAGCCTGCCAGAGCCCGTCGCCCAAAATGAGCCGACCCTCGGCGTCGGTGTTGACGACTTCGACGGTCGTGCCCGACGCGCCGCGAATCACGTCGCCCGGCTTCAGCGCGCGGCCTCCCGGCATGTTCTCGGTCGTAGGCACCACGCCGATCACTCGAATCGGCGCCTCGAGCAGCGCCGCTGCCCGCAGCGCGCCAATCACGGCCGCGCCACCGGCCATGTCCACCTTCATCCGCTCCATGCCGTCGGCCGGCTTGATGGAGATGCCGCCAGTGTCAAACGTGATGCCCTTGCCCACCAGGCCAAGAACCGGACTGGCCGGAGCCCCAGGTGGGTTGTGCTCGATCACGATCACGCGCGGCGGTTCAGCGCTGCCCTGCGCGACGCCCAGCAACAAACCCATGCCACGCGACCGGATCTCGGTCTCGTCGAGCACCGTCACCGACAGCGTCGTGCCCTGGGCTGCGGCTTCGGCACGTCGCGCCAGCTCGCGCGGCGTCAGTACGTTGGATGGCTCGTTGCCGAGCGCGCGCGCGAGGTTCGTGCATTCCGCCAGCACGCGGCCCCGGCGGATCGAGGCGTCAAGTGCGGCTCGCTCGGCCTCGCTGGTGCCGCTCACGATGAGGCCTACCCGGCGGACGTCGGCCAGCTCGGTGGGCGTGCTCTTGAGATGTCCGGTCTGGTGCTGCGCGAGGACAACGCCTTCGGCGGCTGCCTGCACGAGGCGGGCCGTCGTCGCGCCTTCAGCGTTGGGCACGACGAGCGCGATGTCGGTGATGCGCCGCTGGCGCGCGATCAGGGCTCCTGCCGAGGCCAGGCGCCGCACGGTCTCCGGGGACCAGCGAGCGCGCGGTCCGGCGCCAAGCCCGAGCACGCGTGAGGCACGCCAGCCGTCGGCGGATGGCGCCCACCACTGCTCGAACGGCGCGCCGGTTACCTCTCGCGAGGCGACCGCGCGCGAAAGCCCGTCGGTGGGGCCGTCGACGACGTGGGCTGCGCCGCCCGGCGGGTTGGCCCCTTCGAAAAAGGGCAGAATGAGGAGGTCGGTATCGACGGCGGCCGGGCCGCCGGCCAGATGAAACGTTGGCAGCGTATCTGCGGACATCGGGTAAGAATTATGGCTCAAAGCCCGAGGCCAGGGCTCCTGCGATCGATTGCTGGGCTGCGTTTTCGGGGCTACAATGCCATGAAGCCTCACTTCCCCCGGCAAGGACGGTTTCGATGTGCTGCCCGTTGATTCACCGCTCGCTCGTCGTGGCGCTGTCGGTCGGCGCGTCGGCCATCGCCGGGGTCGCCGCTCAGGACGACAAGGCGAAGGACGTCAAGAAGGCGTCGTTGAGCATCAAGGCAACGCCCACGATCGTCTTCTCACCGGCGCGTGTGGTCGTGAGCGCTGAACTCAAGGGAGGCGACGAGGATAGCCCGGAGCTGTACTGCCCGAGCCTCGAGTGGGACTGGGGCGACGGCACGCGGTCGGAGTCCAACGTCGATTGCGAGCCTTTCGAAGCGGGAAAGACCACGATCCAGCGACGCTTCAGCGCCTCGCACACGTTCAACATAGCCGGGAACTATCGCGTGCAGTTGCGTCTCAAGCGCGGCTCGAAGACCGTGCTGGGGGGACATGTGAGCGTGCAGGTGAAGCCCGGCTTGCGCGATCCCACTGAGAACTTCTGACATCGCCGATCGACTGGAACTACTGAAACCAGGTCGAGACCTGCCTGGCCGAGCACACCGACATGCAATTGCAGCCACGGCATCTGCCCGAGCTGCTTAGAGCGTGTCGTCAAGGACGAGCCGCCGGGCTACCCCGCCGCGCCAGTCGTCGGCTCCCCCCTGACAGATCACGCCTCGGTCGGCCCGCTGACAACCGGCAGCGGCGGCGGCGCGACGTCAAACGGCGTCGCAGTCCCGCGCGTGCCAAAGCGGGTGAGCAGCGCCGCACCCAGCCCCACGGTCCACGCCAGGTACTCCAGGAAGAACGCCGTGAGTGCAAGGATCCAGCTGATCGGCCATAGCGGCACCGGCAGCAGCGCCAGCGTCCGGGTGACCAGCGCCACCGCGCTGACGAGAATCACGCCCACGGCCATCGCGACAAATGCCGGCCGCTCATCCCCTACCGCCCACCGTCCCAATCGCAACGCCACGCCGGCAAACCCCACGAACATCGCGATAAGGAATCCGACGATGCCGAAGGGCACGAGCAGCAGCAACGGGATGCCGATGATCGACACCGCCAGGATCACGATCGTCAGCACCAGCACCGGAATGAAGAGGAGCTGCGCCAGCAGGCCCGTGAATCCGCTCAGCCAGGGATCGCGTCCCACGCGATCGGAGATGCGCTGAACCGGGCGCGCCGCGACGAGGGCCACCAGGAGCGCCAGGAGCAACACGAGGCTCACCCGCATCACCGTGCCGAGCAGCCGGAAGCCATCGCTCACGACATCCCAGCCATCGAACCACATGCCGTCGAAGGCATGCCACGGCCGGAAGTTGAACTGAGGCCCGATCCGCACCTCGTTGACCGTCCCGCCGATGGTCGCCCCCTTCTCCTGGTCGACGCTGCCGCCGACGGCCGTGACATCACCGCGCACGTGCGCCTTCGGCCCCAGCCGGACGCTCCCGCCTACCGCTACGACGTCGTCGTCCACGCGGCCAAGCACGGTGACGCTGCCGCCAATGGCGACGACTGGATCTGTCACCAACTCGTCTTCGCCGACGACGATGCTGCTGCCGATGTGGACCTTTGCCGAGCTCTTGCGCCAATGGATGTCCGACGGCGGCTCGTCAGCCGGCTTCTTTTCGTCGTCGGCGTCGGTGGAGGTTTCATCGGGCGGCGTCGGCGGCGGCTGGCGGCGGGGGCGGCGGCGCATCCCACGCGGTCAGCACCTCGGGCGACAGGTACGAGACCTGCAGCACGAGGTCGGCGTCGGCGCCGAGTCGCTCGCGCAACTGCGCGCCCGTCGTGGGAGTGCCGTCGACGGCAATGAGGCCGTCGCGAATCTCGATCGACTGCAGCCCGCGCACCTCGCGCCGCGGCGTCAGCACGAGGCCATCGCGCACCTGCAGCACGCGAAACCGACGCTCGACACGCGACTTCAGTGCGGCATCGACGGCAGCGACTTCTTGCGCGGCCACCGGCGCGATCGTGACGCCGCTCGCCAGGCTCGCGGCCAGGGCCAGCACTCCAGCTCTCAACAGGCTCCGCATCAGACGTCTCCTCGCTCCATCGGCATCACGCGCGACAGCCCCGCCAGTGCGAGCCACGCCGTGAGAATCCCGCCGATGAGCACCATGGTGCCGGCCGGACTGGCCATCGCCGTTGCGGCGATGCGGCCCCCCCGTCCGAGAACTTCCCAAAGCGACGCGCCGGCCGTGAGCCACCCCACCAGCCAGACAAAGCCCCGGGCCACGCCTTCCACCACCGCCCCTGTGTCGAACACGAAGAGGGCGGCAACGACGAGCACGGGTGTGAGGGTCAGCGCGGCCGCGCCGGCCACCACGCCGGCCGTGACCGCCAACTCCGCGTGGTGGCTCGTCTGGGGCCTGGCCTGCGGCCAATGGACCCGGGTGGACTCGAGGAGCCTCGCGCCGAACGCCGCCGATGGTCCACGCCGGGGCACCTCGGCCATCAACGCCTGCCAGGCGTGGTCGGCTGGGTCCCGGAAATCGCGTGAACGGCGTGACATGATGACGACGTTAGGCCTTACGGCTGCCTGCTGGACCGGGTTTCACGGCCCAATCCGGCCTCTTGCAGCCGGATGGCCAGTTCCTTCCGCGCCCGGTGCAGGTAGGTCTTCACGGTGCCCAGGGGCAGCCCCGTGACCTCGGCGATCTCTTCGTAGTCGAGGTCTTCGTGGTGCCGCAGCACCACCACCGCGCGATACTCGGGCCGAAGCGTGTCGATGGCCCGATCGAGTACGGCGGCCACCTGGCGGCGGACTGCCGCCTGCTCGGGTGAATCGCCGCGCAGATCGGGCAGACCGGCCAGCGGGTCCACCTCCTCGCCGTCCTCGTCCACGTGCGGCGTGGCCAGCAGCACACGGCGCTGCCGCAGGTGATCGATCGCGGTGTTGTGCGCGATGCGGAACAGCCAGCTCGAAAAGCGCAGGCTCGCGTCGTACTGGCCAAGACCGCGGAACATCTTGAGGAACGCGTCCTGGGTCAGGTCCTCGGCAAGCGCCGGATCCTGCACAAGCCTGGCGACCAGGTTGTAGATGGGGCGCTCGAAGCGCTGGACCAGTGCCGTGCACGCATCACCCGAGCCTGTGCGCGCAGCAACGGCCAGGTCGGCATCGCTGAGGGTGTCGAGGGATTGTTGCGGGCCCCGTTGGGAAGGGTCGCTCATCTAAGGGTCACGTGAATCGACGGAGCCGGGGTGCGAGAAGTTCCAGAAGTGCGGAATGCGAAGTGCGAAGTGCAGAGTACGTACTTTGCATTCGGCATTTCGCACTGTGCACTACTCGATTCGTTCTACCACCATTGCCACGCCCATGCCGCCACCGACGCACAACGACGCGACGCCGTAGCGGCCCCCGGTGCGATGCAGGTGATGAATGAGCGTCACCAGCACGCGCGCGCCGCTGGCGCCGATGGGATGGCCCAGCGCGACCGCCCCGCCGGCGACGTTGACACGCGAGGGATCCACGTCGAGGTCCTGCACGACGGCAAGCGCCTGCGCGGCAAATGCCTCGTTGAGCTCGAACAGATCGACGTCTGCCAGTCCGATGCCCGCGCGCGTCACGGCCTTGCGCACGGCCGGCACCGGCCCCAGTCCCATCAGCATCGGCTCCACACCTGCCGTCGAGTATGCGACGATGCGTGCCAACGGCGCGTGGCCCGTGCTCGCAGCCGAGCGCTCATCGGCGACGACCAGCGCCGCGGCGCCGTCGTTGATGCCCGAGGCGTTGCCGGCCGTCACCGTGCCGTCTTTCTGAAACGCCGCCTTCAGCCCACCAAGTCTTTCGGCGGTCGTGCCGGGTCGCGGGTACTCGTCGCGCGACACCACGATCGGATCGCCCTTCTTCTGCGGCAGCGTCACCGGCACGATCTCGCCGGTGAACCAGCCTGATTCCTGCGCGTGGCCGGCTCGACGCTGGCTCTCCGCGGCAAACGCGTCCTGCGCTGAACGCGTGATGCCGTACCGCGCCGCGACGGCTTCGGCGGTCGTGCCCATGTGGCAGCCTTCGATGGCGCAAGTCAGGCCCTCGCTCACCATCACGTCGACGACCTCAGCATTGCCCATGCGATAGCCCCACCGCGCGCCATTGAGGAGATACGGGGCGTTGGACATCGACTCGGCACCGCCCGCGACGACGATTCCCGACGTGCCGGCCGCGATGGCGTCGGCTGCGTGCATCACCGCCGCCAGGCCCGAACCGCAGACGCGGTTCACCGTCTCGGCGGGCACCGTTACCGGCAACCCCGCGCCGAGCGCCGCCTGCCGGGCGACGTTCATGCCAGCGCCAGCCTGCAGCACACAACCGATGAGCACGTCGTCGATCCGGTCAACCCCGACGTGCGCGCGTGCGATCGCTTCGCGGATCACGATCGAGCCAAGTTGTGCGGCTGTCAGGTCTTTCAGCGCACCGCCGAAAGAGCCGATCGGCGTGCGGCAAGCGGACAGGATGAGTGCGGCCATCTTGACGAACCCTAGAAGGTTCCCACTTCCGGCGGCACGATGAGCGGCGCCCCGGTGGCGGCGATCACCGCGTCCACCGTCGTGTCACTGGCACGTTCGCGCAGCAGCAGCCCCTGGCTTGTCACCTCGATCACGGCCAGTTCGGTGACGACCAAGTGGACGACACCCGCGCCGGTCAGCGGCAACGTGCAGCGGTCGAGGATCTTGTGTCCGCCGTCTTTCGTCGTGTGCTCCATCGCGACGATCACGCGACGGGCGCCGGCCACCAGGTCCATCGCGCCGCCCATCCCCTTCACCATCTTGCCGGGGATCATCCAGTTGGCGAGGTTCCCGGCGGCGTCGACCTGCAATGCGCCAAGCACGGTGACGTCGATGTGTCCGCCGCGCACCATCGCAAACGAGTCGGCGCTGCTGAAGTAGCAGCAGCCCGGCAACTCGGAGACGGTCTCCTTCCCTGCGTTTATCAAGTCGGGGTCGACGTCCTCGTCGAGCGGATACGGGCCGACGCCGAGCATCCCGTTTTCCGAGTGGAGCGTGATGTCGACACCAGCCGGCACGTGGTTGGCGACCAGCGTCGGCATCCCGATGCCGAGGTTCACGTAGTCGCCGTCCCGCAACTCGGCGGCCACTCGCCGGACGATGCGTTCACGCCTATCCATTTGCCGACCTCACCGTACGCTTCTCGACGCGCCGCTCGTAGGCTGTGCCCTGCAGGATGTGCCGCACGAAGATGCCAGGCGTGTGCACGGCGTCGGGCTCGATTCCGCCAGGCTCGACGAGGTGCTCGACTTCGGCCAGCGTGACCGCTGCCGCCGTGGCCATCATCGGATTGAAGTTGCGCGAGGTCTTCCGATACACGAGGTTGCCGTGGCGGTCGCCCTTCCACGCCCGCACGAGCGCGAAGTCGGCCTTCAGCGGCAGTTCGAGCACGTAGTGCCGCCCGTCGATCACGCGCGTTTCCTTCCCCTCGGCCACCAGCGTGCCGTAGCCCGTCGGTGTGAAGAAGCCTCCGATGCCGGCGCCGCCGGCACGAATCCGCTCCGAGAAGGTGCCCTGGGGCACCAGTTCGACTTCGAGTTCGCCGGCGAGGAACTGACGTTCGAACTCTCGGTTCTCGCCCACGTAAGTGGCGATCATCTTGCGGATCTGGCGGGCCTTGAGCAGTGGCCCGAGGCCGAAGTCGTCGATGCCTGCGTTGTTGCTTACTACGGTGAGCCCGCGCGTGCCCTGCGCGTGAAGCGCGGACAGCAGGTTCTCGGGGTTCCCGCACACACCGAAGCCGCCGACCATCACCGTGGCCCCATCGGGAATCAGCGCGACGGCGTCCTGCGCCGAACGCATGACTTTGTCCATGGTTCGATTATGGATCGCGAGTTAAGTCTTCACCCGCGCCCGCCAGCGCTGGGCCGATTCAAACAGCGGCGCAATCGACTGGCCTTGTCCCAACTGCCCTCGCAGGGTCTGCAAGGTGGCAATGAGCTTGTCCAGTGCCGGCAGGACCTCGTCGGCGTTGGTGGCGCAGATGTCGCTCCAGATCGCCGCGGGGCTGGCGGCCACGCGGGTCGTGTCGGCAAGGCCGGAGCCTGACAACCGCAAACCGGGCTCGCCCACAGACTCGCCGACGACGTGCATCAGCGCGCTTGCAGTGAGCTGCGGGAGGTGGCTCGTGTAGGCAAGGACGTGATCGTGCATCACGGGATCGACCACGACCGGTGTCGCGCCGAGCGCCCGGACAAAGTTCGCCAGGCGCTCCACGGCCGGGGCCGGCGTGGCCCCGTCCGGCGTGAGCAGCCACGGGCGCCGCTCGAACAAGTCGGCCCGTGACGCTTCCAGACCGCCCCGAGCGGATCCGGCCAGAGGATGCCCGCCGATGAAGGTCAACGCCGGCGGGAGCGAGCGGCTCGCCTCGATCGTCGTGCGCTTGGTGCTTCCGACATCGGTGACCAGTGCGGGACCCCGCACGACCTCGCCCAACCGCGCAAGCACGGCAAGATTCTGCATGACGGGCGCCGCCAGCACGACCAGCTCGGCGCCGTCGAGTGCGGCCAGATTGCCGCTGCCGACGGTGAGCGCGCCCAGTTGCCGCGCCACGAGCGTGACGTCGTCGCGATCGATGCCGATCACCGCCGCGTCGGGAAACACTCGGCGAATCGCAAAGGCCAGCGACCCGCCGATCAGCCCGACGCCTACGATTCCGATGCGCTTGAAGTCGCCGTCGGCAGCCACGTGTAATCGTCAATCGTCAATCGTCAATCGTCAATTCCTAACTCCACCCCCTTCGCATCACCGGCTCCAGGCAAATCGTCCGCCCGATGGCCGGCGCGATGATCCGCAGTTCGGCCATGAGCCGATCGAACTGCGCGGGGAACATCGACTGGGCGCCGTCACTGAGCGCGCGATCGGGATCGCAATGAACTTCGATGATCAGCCCGTCGGCGCCAGCGGCGACTGCCGCACGCGCCATCGGCGCGACCTTGTCGCGGCGTCCCGTGCCGTGGCTGGGGTCGGCGACGATCGGCAAATGGCTCAACTTCTTGACGACCGGGATCGCCGAGATGTCCAGCGTGTTGCGCGTGTAGTTCTCGAAGGTCCGGATACCGCGCTCGCAGAGCACGACGCCCCCGTTGCCGCCGGCCAGGATGTACTCGGCCGACAAGAGCCATTCTTCAATCGTCGCGGCGATGCCGCGCTTCAGCAGGACGGGCTTGCGTTGATGGCCGAGCTCTTTGAGGAGCGTGTAGTTCTGCATGTTCCGGGCGCCGACCTGGAACATGTCGCAGTACTTCTCGATCAGTTCGATCTGGCTCACGTCCATCACTTCCGACACCAGCCTGAGATCGTGCTGGCTGGCGGCGGCACGCAGCATCCGCAAGCCTTCCTCGCCCAGTCCCTGGAAGCTGTACGGCGAGCTGCGCGGCTTGAATGCCCCGCCGCGCAGAATCTTGGCCCCGGCTTTCTTCACCGCGGCGGCTGCCGCGTTGACCTGCTCTTCGGTCTCCGCCGAACACGGCCCCGCCATCACGATGACCTCGTCGCCGCCGATACGCACGTCGCCCACCGACACGACGCTGCCTTCGGGTTTGAACGCGCGGCTGGCGAGCTTGTAGGGCTCGGTGACCCGCATCACCTCGCTGACGCCATCGAGCAGCTCGAGAAGCCGCGGATCGATGTGGCGGTCGTCGCCGACCGCCCCCAGCACCGTGCGGCTCACACCGGTCGACCGGTGCACGTCCATCTTCAGCCCGACGAGGTGAGCGACGACCTTTTCGATCTGCTCCTCGCTGGCTCGCTCCTGCATGACCACCACCATACTGCCCTCCACTGTCTTCTCCCGCGCCTGGCCGACGGCCGCAGCGCTAGTCCTTCCCGTTCACGGTGCCCGATCGCGGCGGCGCCTCGTGACCGTGGGTGTTCGCGGATTCGCGCTCGAGCCGGCGCGCCTCGTCGATAATGCGCTCGAACAGTCGCGTCAACGCGTCCTGGCTCAGCGGTCCCTTGATGGCGACGCCGTGCTTCCGCACGTGGCCCAGCACCTGCGACTCGCGATCGGGCTGGTAGATCTCGAGCCCGAGCTTCTGCTTGATCTCGCCAATCCGCAGCGCGCACGACGCGCGCTCGTTGAGCAGCTCCACCAGCCGCTCGTCGAGCTCGTCGATCCTCTGCCGCAGCTGGTCGATGGTCATGCCGGCACCTCGCCGGTCAGCCAGCGGAGGTAGCCTTCGACCCGCGGGACCAGCGACGGCGAGTCGCCGCACTCCGCGATCACTTGCACCAGGCCGCTGCCGACCACCGCCGCGTCCGCCCACCCTCCCACCGCGCGGACGTGGTCGGGATGCGAGATACCGAACCCCACTGCCAGCGGCAGCGAGGTCTCACGCTTGATGCGGGCGACCAGCGCGTCGGCACCTTCGGCCACGCGATCGCGGACGCCGGTCACGCCGAGACGCGAGATGAGATACAGAAACCCGCGGCCCAGGCGCGCGGCGTCGCGGATGCGCTCGGGCGTCGTCGTGGGACTCAACAGGAAAATGGTATCAATCTCCCGCGCGTCCAGCAGGCTCTGAACCTCGGCCGCCTCTTCGATCGGTACGTCCAGCAGCAGCACGCCGTCCACCCCGGCCCTGCCGGCGCGCTCGGCGAACACCTCGAAGCCCATGCGTGCGATCGGGTTGGCGTAGGTGAAGAGCACGATAGGCGTACTCAATTCCGCGCGGACCTCGGCCACAAGGCCCAGCACGGCGTCGAGCGTGGTACCCGCGGCCAGCGCTCGCTCGGTCGCCCGCTGAATCACCGGTCCGTCAGCCAGCGGATCAGAAAACGGCACACCCAGCTCGATGACGTCCGCGCCGGCTCGCCCCAGCGCGAACAGCAGCTCGCGTGTGCGCGAGAGCGACGGGTCGCCCGCAGTGATGTATGTGACCAGGCCCGGACGGCCAGCTCTTTTCAGGTCTGCGAAGGTCTGTGTGATCCGTGACATCTGTATGCCGTAGCCCGTTACCGTCCCAGCGCGGTTTCGACCGTCTGCAGGTCCTTGTCGCCTCGTCCCGACAGGTTCACCAGCACGATGGCGTCGGATGCGAGATCGCTCGCGACGCGCATCGCGTGTGCGACGCCGTGCGAGGACTCCAGCGCCGGCAGGATCCCTTCCAGCCGCGCCACCTGCTGAAACGCGTCGAGTGCATCGGCGTCGGTGGCGTACGCGTACTCGGTACGTCCCTGCTGCTGCAGCCAGGCGTGTTCCGGCCCGACGGCCGCATAATCGAGGCCCGCCGAGATGGAATGCGTCAGCTCGATGTTGCCGTGCGCGTCCTGCAGCACCCAGGTCCTGGTCCCTTGCAGGATCCCCACCGAACCACCGGCAAAGCGCGCCGCATGCCGGCCCGGCACGATCGCCTCCCCGCCGGCTTCGACGCCGATGAGCCGCACGCCCGCGTCCGCGATGAACGCGTCGAAGATGCCCATGGCGTTGCTGCCGCCGCCGACGCACGCGACGACCGCACCGGGCAGCCGGCCCGCCTGGGTCAGCAGCTGCGCGCGGGCCTCGCGGCCGATGACGCTCTGGAACTCACGCACCATCAGCGGATATGGATGCGGGCCCAGCACGCTGCCGAGCAGATAGTACGTGTCGCCGACGGTGGCCACCCAGTCGCGCATGGCTTCGTTGATCGCGTCCTTCAACGTGCGGCTGCCGGAATCAACCTGTCGAACCGTCGCGCCCAGCAGCCGCATCCGCAGCACGTTGGGCGCCTGCCGCGTCATGTCTTCGGCGCCCATGTAGACCTCGCACGCAAGGCCCAGCAGCGCGCAGGCGGTCGCGGTGGCGACGCCGTGCTGCCCCGCCCCCGTCTCGGCGACGACGCGGCGCTTCCCCATGCGGCGCGCCAGCAGCGCCTGCCCCAGGGCGTTGTTGATCTTGTGCGCGCCGGTGTGGGTCAGATCCTCGCGCTTGAGAAAGATGCGGGCCCCGTTGGCCTTCGCGGCCAGCCGCCTGGCCTCGTACAGAGGTGTGGGACGTCCGACATAGTGCCGCAACAGGGCGTGGAACTCCTCGAGAAACGCGGGGTCTTTCCGGACGCGGTAGTACTCGCGTGCCAGGTCGTCAACCGGCGCCATCAGCGTCTCCGGGACAAACCGCCCCCCAAACGGGCCGTAGTAGCCCCGCGAGTCCGGATCGCGCTCCCCGAAGACCGCACGCTCGTCTGTTTCCGCCTGCCTGGTAGTCACCTACGCCTCCACCTCACGCACAGCCGCAATCAGCGCGCGCACTCGCTTCTCGTCTTTCACGCCCGGCGATCGTTCGACGCCCGAAGACACATCGACGCCCGCCGGACGGACGCGCATCACGACGCCGGCGACATTCTCGGGGGTCAGGCCACCTGCCAGGATCACGGGCCGCGTCGCCGCCAGGGCGGCGGCGCGCGCCCAATCAACCGTCCGGCCGGTGCCGCCGCGCCGAACAGGGTCGTGCGCGTCGAGCAGCACCCGTACGCCGGCCCACGGAGCCAGGTCGGGCAACGGCCCGTGCGCCCGCACGGCCAGAGCCTTGATCACCGGCCACGGCACGGTGTCCACAAACGCCGCCGACTCGTTGCCGTGCAATTGCACGGCGCCAAGCGGCACCCGCCGCATGACGTGATCGATCTGCTCGCGCGTCGCGTCGACAAACACGCCCACCGTCAACACATCCGAGCCGACTGCGCCGGTCACGGCCTCGGCCTGTTCCAGCGTGACCGCTCTGGGGCTTCCGGGCCAGAAGATCATGCCGATCGCCGTCGCCCCCGCCTCGACCGCCCGCTGCGCGTCATCGGACCGCGTGAGGCCGCAGATCTTGATCAGCATGACGCCGCCTCGGCCAGCAGTCCCGCCAGCGCCTCGCCGGGGTCGGTCGCGGTCATCAGTCGCTCGCCGATGAGGAACCCCCGATAGCCGGCTGCTTGCAGGCGCCTCACCTCCGCGCCGGTTTTCAAGCCGCTCTCGGCGACAGCGATCGCGCCGTCAGGTACGCGCGCCGCGAGGCGGAACGACGCGTCGACGTCGACGGCCAGCGTTCGGAGGTTGCGGTTGTTCACGCCGATGAGGTCGGCTCCAGCCGCAACCGCGCGGTCCAGCTCCGCCTCGTCGTGAACCTCGACGAGCACGTCGAGTCCCAGCGCCCGCGCGTCGCGCGCCAGGATGGAGAGCGCCTGATCGTCGAGCGCTGCGGCGATGAGCAGCACGGCGTCTGCGCCGGACGCACGCGCTTCGAGCAGCTGATAGCCGTCGACGACGAAGTCCTTGCGCAGCAGCGGAAGGTCAACGGCCGCGCGTACGGCCTCGAGATGCGCCAGCGCGCCGTCGAAAAACGTCGGCTCGGTCAGCACGGAGATGGCCGCGGCCCCGGCGCCGGCATAGCCACGCGCGATCGCCGCCGGGTCGTACTCCGCGCGCAGGATGCCGCGACTCGGCGAACGGCGCTTGCACTCGGCGATCACGCGCAGGCCCGGCGCGGCCAGTGCCGTCCGGAAGCCGAGCGTTGCCGGCATCATTTCGGCGCGCCGCACCAGGTCGGCCGGCGGCACGCGCGAGGCCGCCTCCCGCACGCGCGTGCGCGTGGCCGCGACGATGGCGCCGAGCAGATCGCTGCTGCCGACGCTCATGCCGGCCGCGTCTCGGTGGTCACCCGCACAAGCGCCTCCAAAGCCTCCAGGGCTTTCCCGCCGTCGACGGCTGCCGCGGAGGCGGCAATGCCGTCGCGGACCGACTCGGCCCGGCCTGCCACGAACAAGCCGGCGCCCGCGTTGAGCAACACGATGTCGCGCACCGGGCCTGCCTGCCCGCGCAGCATCTCGATCAGGATCTTCGCGTTCGTGCGGGCGTCGCCGCCGGCGATGGCAGGCAGCGTCGTTTTCTTCAAGCCGAAGTCCCCGGGGTGAACGTGGAAGGTGCGCACAGTGCCGTCGTGGCCCTCGGAGACCTTCGTGTATCCGGTCGTCGAGATCTCGTCGAGGCCATCGGCGCCATGCACCACCCACACGCGTTGGGAGCCCAGCATCAGCAGCGCGCGGGCGACCAGTTCGGTGAGCTCAGGCCGGGGCACGCCGACGATCTGGCGCGTCGGCAGGGCCGGATTGGTGAGCGGACCGAGCAGGTTGAACGCGGTGCGCAACCCCAGCTCCTTGCGCGTGGACGCCGCATGCTTCATCGCCGGATGAAACGAGGGCGCGAAGAGAAACGCGACGCCGGCCTGGGCAAGGCTGCGCTCCACCACCTCGGGCGGCGCGGTGATGCCGACGCCAAGCGCCTCGAAGACGTCGGCGCTGCCGCATCGGCTCGAGACCGACCGGTTGCCGTGCTTGGCAACACGTACCCCGGCCCCGGCCAGCACCAGCGCCGCGGCCGTCGAGACGTTGATGGTGCCGGCGCGGTCGCCGCCAGTGCCGCACGTGTCAAAGCACTCCCCCGCGTGATTTGGCAGCTTCACGGCGTGCGCCCGCATCGCCGTCGCAAGGCCGACGATCTCTTCCGGACGCTCGCCCTTCATCGACAGCCCGACCAGCAGGCCGGCCAGCTGGGCCGGCGTTGCCTGCCCCGTCATCACGAGGTCCATCGCGCCGGACGCCTCGCCAGATGTGAGGTCCTCGTGCCTGGTCAGCTTGTGCAGTAGGTCGGTGAGCACTCGAGAAATGCAGGGCTAAAGCCCTGCCTCCACGACCGAGGGGCGCAGGCTCAGGAAGTTTCGCAGTAACTGCCGGCCTTCGTCGGTCAGCACCGACTCGGGGTGAAACTGAACGCCGTGCACGGGGAACTCGCGATGCCGCAGGCCCATGATGATGCCATCGGGCCGCGTGCGGGCGGAGATCTCGAGCGCGGCCGGAAGCTCTTCGTCCGAGACGACCAGCGAGTGGTAGCGACCCGCCTCAAATGGCATGCGCAGGCCGTCGAACACGCCGCGGCCGTCGTGCTCGATCGAGGAGGTCTTGCCGTGCAGCGGCGCCGGAGCTCTCACCACGCTGCCACCATACGCCATCCCGATCGCCTGATGCCCGAGGCAGACGCCGAGCAGAGGCGTGGTCGGCCCGAACCGCCGGATCACGTCGATGGTCACCCCCGCGTCCTCCGGACGCCCGGGCCCGGGCGAGATCACGATGTGACTCGGCGCCAGGCCGGCAATCTCGTCCAGCGTCACCTGGTTGTTGCGCCGCACCTTCGGCTGCGCCCCGAGTTCTCCCAGGTACTGCACCAGGTTGTAGGTGAACGAGTCGTAGTTATCGAGAACGAAAACCATTCTTCTCTAGAGCCCTTCCTGCGCAAGCTCCAGGGCTCTCACGACGGCCCTGGCCTTGTCTCTGGTTTCCTCGTACTCCGCCGTGGGATTTGAATCAGCCACGATCCCCGCGCCGGCCTGGATGTAGGCCTTGCCATTGGCCATCACGACGGTGCGGATGGTGATGCAGAAGTCGAGGTTGCCTGCAAAGTCCAGGTAGCCGACCGCGCCCGCGTAGACGCCGCGCCGGGTCGGCTCGAGATCCGCGATGATCTCCATCGCGCGCACCTTGGGCGCGCCCGACACGGTGCCTGCTGGAAAGCACGACGCCAGCGCGTCGAGGCGATCGGTGTCCTCGGCCAGTTGTCCTTCGACGATCGAGACCAGGTGCATCACGTGCGAGTAGCGCTCGAGCGTCATGAATTGCGGCACGCGCACGCTGCCGTAGTCGCACACGCGTCCCAGGTCGTTGCGTCCAAGGTCCACGAGCATCACGTGCTCGGCGCGCTCCTTCTCGTTGCGCTTGAGCTCCTCTGCCAGCCGCTGGTCCTCGTCGGTGGTCGCGCCTCGAGGCCGCGTGCCGGCAATCGGATGGGTCTGGGCGCGGCGCCCCTCGACGCGCACGAGCATCTCGGGCGAGGCGCCGACAATGGCCAGCGTGCCGAGTCGCAGGAAGTACATGTACGGCGACGGGTTGACGTGACGCAGCGCGCGGTAGACCGTGAACGGGTCGGCGGTGACGTCGGCTTCGAAGCGCTGCGACAACACCACCTGGTAGATGTCGCCGGCGGCGATGTGCTCCTTGGCCGTGCGCACGTCCGACTCGAACTGCTCCTTCGTCAGGTTCGAGCGCAGCGTCACGGCGCCACCGGCCGGGGACTTGCCGCCTGACAGGCTGCGTTCGAGTTCGGTTTCGAGGAACTGGATGCGCGCGCACGCAAACTGGTAGAGCGCCTCGAGATCGTCGTCGGCGGTGATGCGTGCGTTGGCGATGAGGAGCAACCGGTGCTGCGCGTGGTCGAACGCCAGCACAGTGTCAAACAGCATGAAGGTGGCCAGGTCGGTGGCGGTGTTTGGTCCTTCAAGCGGCCCGCGCGCTGACGGCACCGGCTCGAACCACTCCGCGGCGTCGTAGGTGAGATAGCCCACCGCGCCCCCGGTGAAGCGCGGCAAGTGAGGCACGTAAGGCGCCCGGAAGTCGGCCATCAGCTTCCGCACGGTCGGAATGAAACCCTGCGGCGATTCCTCGGTTGTCCCGGCGCGCTCGATGACCGTCTTGCCGTCGCGGACGCGCACGACCAGAAACGGATCCTTGCCGAGAAACGAGTAGCGGCCGACGTGCTCGCCGCCCTCCACGCTTTCGAGCAGGAACGCGTAGTCGGAGTGCTCGGCGATCTTCAGAAAGGCCGAGACCGGCGTCAGCAGGTCCGCGATAATCTCTTTGCACACGGGCACGAAGGTGCCGCGCTTGGCCAGGTCCACGAACTCGTCGAAAGTGGTCAGTTTCATGATGGCAACGGCACCGATTCGGAGTGCGGCGCGGCAAACCCGCGCAGGCGTGACACGGCGGCATCGAGCATGACCCCGGGCGCGGGCCGGTGGCCGGTCCAGATCGCGAACTGCTGCTCGGCCTGCGCGACCAGCATCGCGAGGCCATCGAGCGTCTCGCATCCGGCTTCGCGTGCTTCGCGCAGCAGGCGCGTATCACGCGGGTTGTAAACCAGGTCGTAGACGAGGCGACCGTCGAAGAGCGCGCCGGGCCACGGCGTCTCGTCAACGCGAGGATGCATGCCCGCCGAAGTGGCGTTGACCAGCAGATCCCAGCTGCCGGGCGGCGGCGGCATCGACGCGCCGAGGACGCCGGTCTCAGCCGCCATTGCCTCGGCCGCCTCCTTGCGGCGTGCGCAGACCGTCACGCGGGCCCCGGCGCCCGACAGGGCGATGGCGGCGCCGCGCGCCGCGCCGCCTGCGCCGAGGATCGTCGCGCGAAGGCCCTTCACGTCCACCCGTTCGGAGAGCGGCGCCAGCAGGCCGGGCACATCGGTGTTGAATCCGCGCCACGACCCCTCCGATCGAGCCAGGGTGTTCACCGCGCCGACCCGGCTGGCGAGCGCATCGGGTTCGCAATGCGGGAGCAGTTCCACCTTGAACGGCAGCGTGACGCTGAGGCCGCGCACGTCGAACGCGTCCGCAAACGCCAGCACGTCTGCGGCATCCACGGCTTGGAGTGGCAGGTACACCGCGTCGCGGTTGTCGGCGCGATGCGCGGCGTTGTGCATCGCCGGAGATACCGAATGCCCGACAGGGTTGGCGACGATGCCGTACAACTCGGCACCAGGGCCGACCTCGCCGAAACGGAACTCGTCGCGCAACTGGCGCGGCAGCATCTGCCCCGGCGCCACCTGCTGTCCCGCGTAGGTCCAGGCCGACGCGAATCGCTGTGGCATCAGTCGCGTGATCAGGCCAGGTGCGCCCATTGCCAGCACGACCTGGCGCTGCGGAGCCGTCGGACCAAGCGCAAGCAGCGGCACGCAATCGGCCAGAGCCGCGGCGGTCACGGCGAGTTTGACGACGGCGGCTCCGGTGGCGGCCATGGCGCGATACCGGGACGCCAGATCCGTCGGCATGCCGGAGAAGTCGTGGCTCGAGACGACCAGCCGCTGGCCGCTGGTCTTCCCCGTCCAGCTGGCCTCGTGCCAGGAGGCAAACTCGATGTCCACGAAGTCCGCGCCGGCGTGCCAGGCCTGCTCCAGCAGTCTCAGCCGCGTCGCTTCGTCACCCTTGAAATACCCGCCTTCCCATGCCGCCCGGCAGGTCACGATCACCGGGCCGCGCCGGCCCTGCAGGGCGCCAGCCACATCGGGGTCCTCCACCGTGTCGAGTCGCAGTTCCACCAGGTCCGCCTCGCCGGCGGCCTCGTCACGCCGGGCCCGCAGTTCGGCCATCGTGGGGGCGGTGACGACGGCGCAGAGCGCCGGGAAGGGAATCTGGGCCATAAAATCAAAAAGCCTCTTGCACCGGTCCGGTGAAGAGGCTTGGGTTCGTCTGGGTCGCGACTCGTGGACGTGCGCTAGGCCTCTTCTTTGTGCGGCGAATAAAACCACCACCAGCCCTGGTACGCACCCGTCCCCACCGCGGCACTGGCGGGTGTGGAGGAAGCGGGCGCGGGAGCCGACAAGAGGATCATGAGCGGTTCAAGTTCGGGAACGCTATCAGAGGGGCCGACCGAGTGTCAACCGTTGCTATAATCGCCCATGGCTTCACCAGCCAGCCTGCGCGCCCAGACGTCCAACTTATCGGGTAGGGCGACAGGTCGGGCTCTCCCAAGGATTGTGCCCCAGATGCTGTTCGCACGCGCGACTTGCTCCATTCTTCTTGCTTGCCTCGCGTTGTGGCCGCTCTCGGCCGCCTCGCCAGTGATGCCTGTCAGCGAGGTCAAGCCCGGCATGGTCGGCATCGGCCGGACCGTGTTCGCGGGCACGACGGTTGAAGAATTCAAGGCCCACATCCTCGGCGTGCTCGAAAACGCCCTGGGCCCCAATCGCAATCTGATCCTGGCGCGGCTCGAGGGCGGCCCGCTGGCCACCACCGGCGTCATCGCCGGGATGAGTGGCAGCCCGGTCTCCATCGACGGCCGGCTCGTCGGAGCGGTCTCGTACTCGTTGGGCAACTTCTCGCGCGAGCCGATTGCCGGCATCACGCCGATTGACGAGATGGTCGACGCCACGCGCAGCACCAGCCGCCGGCCTGTGGCGACACGTGCGCGCGCGGAGCTCAGCCTGCCGCTGAGTTCGGCCTCGCTTGCCGCGACCCTGCAGCAGGTGTTCGCCCGCACCAGCCCGTTTGCCCAGTCGCCCGCCGACGTACGGTTTGCCGGCGCAGGCACGGGCTCCATGAGCGGCGCGGAGCTCGGCACGGTCCTCAGACCCATCGCCACGCCGCTGGTGATGGGTGGTTTCCGCGGAGAGGTCGCGGACCTGGTTTCGTCCGGCTTTGCCAGCAGCGGCTTTTCGCCGATGACCACCGGCGGCGCCTCCGCGAGTCCGGCATCGCCTGCGGTGGCCTCCACTGCCCCGCTTGCGCCGGGTGACGCTGTCGGCGTGGGCCTCGTGAGCGGCGACCTGATCCTGGGCGGCACGGGCACAGTCACCTCGGTCGATGGCGCGCGCGTCTATGCGTTCGGCCACCCCTTCTACAACCTCGGGCCGACGACGTTCCCGATGACGCGGGCGTGGATTCACACGCTCCTGCCCAGCCTGATGAACTCCTCGAAGCTGGGCAGCCTCGGCGAAGTCATCGGCACCTTCGATCAGGATCGCGCAACCGCCATTGCCGGCACGCTGGGCGCGGCGCCCCCGATGTTGCCCATCACGCTCGTGCTCGACACCGACCGCGGCCCGAGCCGCACGTTCCACTTCTCCGTCGTGCGCGACCAGCTCTTCACGCCGCTGCTCACGTACCTCGCGGTCGTCAACACGCTCAAGTCCTACGAGCGCGAGTTCGGCACCTCGAGTTTCATGGTCAAGGGACGTGCGCTGGTCGACAAGCACGGCGAGATCGCGTTTGAAGATCTCTTCACCGGCGACTCACCGTCAATCGGCGCGGCCAGCTATATCGCCGGTCCGATCACGTTCCTCTTGAAGAACGACTTCGAGCCGGTCGAGATCAACAATCTGGACCTGACTATCGTCTCGTCTGAGTCGCCGCGCACGGCCGTCCTCGAGCGCGTGTGGCTGGACGCACCGGCGGCCAGGCCAGGCCGCTCGGTGCCGCTCAAGCTGCTCGTGAAAACCGCCGAGGGCGGAGTCGTGTTGCACACGGTCCGCGTGGAGATCCCGGCCAACGCCACAGGCCCCCTCACGCTGATGGTCGCCGACGGCACGCGCCTGGCGCAAATCGAGCAGCGCGAGACCCGGCTGCAGCAACAGCCCCAGGACGCGGCGCAACTGGTGAAGGCCTTCAACAAGGCACGCAAGAACAACCGCCTCTACGTGCGCCTCGTCAGCGCCGACGCCGGCGCGGTCGTCGAAGGCGAGACGATGGCGGCGCTGCCGGCATCGGTGCTCGCCATCTTCGACGCCGATCGCAGCGGCGGCGCCATCAGCCCGCTGCGCAACGCCACGCTTGGCGAGTGGGCGATCCCGACCGAGTACGCCGTCAGTGGCGCCCGGTTCCTGTCCCTGCCGATCGACGCGAACTGAGTGACGTGCGCGTCTCCCATGTGCGGGCCTGAAGCCCGCCGCCACAACGGATGGTTATGACCCGAGTCGTTCGGCCCCTGCTGGGCCTCGTGTTCGTGTGCGCCCTCACGCTGCCGCTGCAGGGCGCCGGGGCCCGCTTCTGGGAAGTGGCGACGCTGGCCGACTTCCTGAAGGGCGATGTCAATAACCTCTCCATCGACCTTCACGGCCGCCTTGTACTCGGTCCCGCCCTCACCGAGGTCGCCGCGCCGACGGCACCCGTGCTGTGGACGGGCCTGCTCGCCGACGACGGCAGCTTGCTGGTCGGCTCGGGCAACGACGGCCAGGTGTTGCGTGTCGCCCGCGACGGAGCCCTGTCGACCTTTTTCGATTCGGCGGAGCTGGAAGTCCACGCGCTCGCGCGCGCGCCGGGTGGCGGGCTGTACGTCGGCACCTCGCCCGACGGGCGGATCTACAAGGTCGATGCCGCCGGCAAGCCGGCGCCATTCTTCGATCCCGACGACAAGTACATCTGGGCGCTGGCAGTCGATGCCAAGGGCATCGTCTACGCCGCCACGGGCGACAAGGGCGTCATCTACCGCATCACGCCCGACGGCAAGGGCGAGGTCTTCTATCGCACGAAGGCCACCCACGTGCGCACGCTGTTTGCGGCGGCCGGCGGCACCGTCCTGGCCGGCACCGAGTCGCCCGGCCGGGTGTTTCGCCTGACCTCCGACGGCGCGGGCTTTCTGCTGCTGGATTCCGGCCTGCAGGAAATCAGCGCGTTGCGCCCTGGCCCCGGCGGCGTCGTCTACGCCGCTGCGCTCACGGGCAAGGGTGACGAGCGCCCCAGCTCCCCGATCATCTCCCCCGAACCGTCGCGCCCGATGCCCGTGCCATCGGTATCGACCGAGATCACGTCGATGTCGGTGGTCGAGCCGGCAAGCCCGATGGGCGGTGTGCCGGCCGGCGCCGCCCGCGAGTCGGGCCGCGCCAGCGGCAAAGGCGCAGTCTATCGAATCCAGTCCGATGGCGCGTGGGACCAGGTATGGACCTCGGCCGAGGACGCACCCTACGACGTGGCCCTCGATGAGGGCGGCGCGCTGCTGGTGGCGACGGGCAGCAAAGGAAAGGTCTATCGCGTCTCGGGCGACCCTGCGCAGACGACCTTGCTCGCGCGCGCGTCAGCGCAACAAGTCACCACCATCATCGCCGACCGCGACCGCGGGGCGCTGCTCGCGACGGCCAATCCAGCGAAGGTGTTCCGCCTCTCGGCGCGCCCGGCGACCACCGGGTCGTACGAGTCGGAGGTCCGGGATGCCGACTCGCTGGCGACGTGGGGGGCGATCAGCTGGCGGGGGACGACGCCGGCGGGCACCGGCGTACGCCTTTTCACGCGTTCGGGCAACACACAGACCGCCGACGACACCTGGAGCCCCTGGTCGGCTGCCTACCGTAATCCCGACGGCGAGCAGATCACGAGCCCGAAAGCGCGCTACCTGCAGTGGAAGATCGAGTTGACGGGAGCCGAGGGCCGCAGCCCCGTTGTGACTTCGGTCAGCGCTGCCTACCTGCAGCGAAACCTGCGGCCCGAGATCACCACCATTACGATCCACGCTCCCGGCGTCGTGTTCCAGAAGCCGTTCTCAACCGGCGAGGCCGAGATCGCCGGCTTCGAGGCCGGACCGCCCGATCGGCGGCCCGGCGCCAGCGCCGCGCAGCCCGGCACCGGGTCGCCGCCGCTTGGCCGTCGCGGGTACCAGAAGGGCCTGCAGACTTTTCTGTGGAAGGCACAGGATCCCAACGACGACGACCTCTCGTACGACGTGCTCTATCGGCGCGAGGGCGAGACGACCTGGAAGGCGCTCAAGCGCAATCTCACCGAGCCGCTCTTCGTGTGGGACACGACGTCGGTGCCCAACGGCACGTATGTCGTCAAGATCGCCGTCTCCGACGCGCCCGCAAACCCGCGCGGCCAAGCGCTGCTCGCCGAGCGCGAGAGCAGTACGTTTGACATCGACAACTCTCCGCCGGCCATCAGCGTGCTGAGCGCGACCCGGACCAACGGCCACACCGTCGTCCGTTTCACCGTGCGCGACATGGATTCGGCCGTCCAGCGCGTCGAGTACTCGCTCGATGCGGACCGCTGGCGTCCGATCTATCCGAAGGATGGAATTGCCGATTCGCGGCTGGAAGAGTTCGAGCTGACGATCGAGACCGACACGGCCGACAAGGCCATCATCCTGCGTGCGCTCGACGCGATGAACAACGTCGCGACGGGCCGGGCCGAGCCTGCGGACGCGCCGAAGCGGTGATCAGGCGGTCGCGTCCAGCCGCGGCAGCGGCAGCTCGCTGATCGGAAGGCTCGGCGGCAGAACTGGCGGCGCCACGGGCGGCCGTGGTGCGTGAATCACCGGCCACGCATCGTCGCCCTTGCCGCGCACCGTGGTGTGCGCGACCAGCCAGACCAGGTTGACGGCCACTGGCGCGCCACCGGCGCGTGCCGGTTCGAAGCGTGCCTGCGAGGCCGCGCCTAGAAACTCCAGGATCTCGCGCTCCTCGCCGGGCAGCGCGCGCGTGTCCGGCGTCAGCAGCTCCAGGTTGCGCACGCGACCCTCGCGGGTCACGACGGCCGCCAGCGCGAACACGGCCTCCTCGCGGTCCATCATGCCGGATTCGACCAGCGCGTCCGGGTTCGAGCGCGGCAGCAGCATGCGGCCGTCAACCGACACCGGATTGCGATCGGACCCCGGCGAGGCCATCGCGCCAATAGCGGCGGCCATCGACAGCGGCTGCTCGCGCAGGGCCAGTGCCATCGACGCCACGACCGCGCAGAGGATCACCACGGTGGCCGCCGTCGCGCCGGCCGCCGCCCAGACCAGGTGCAGATCCTCAAAGAGCCCGTGGAAGAGGTGGGGCCAGGACGTCTGTCGCTCGGCGTGCAACCGCGCCAGCACGTGACGCTCGATGCGCCCGCGCTCTTCGGGCACGCGCGAGGCCGTGCTGGCGCGCAGCAGCGCCCCCACTTCGGCCAGCCGACGCCGATCGCCCAGACACGCCGGGCAGTTCCGAAGGTGCGCCTGCACCGCGACCTGCGCGTCCATGACGAGCTCGCCGTCGTGATACGCGGCAAGCTGGCGGCGAACCTGCCGGCAGTCGAGCGCGCTCATCGCGGGGCCTCCTGCAACACCGTTCGCAGCGCCTGGCGCGCGCGGGTCAGCCGCGACTTGACCGTGCCCAGCGTCACGCCGAGCGAGAAGGCAATCTCGTCGTAGCTCAAGCCGTCCACTTCCCTCAGCACGATGGCCGTCCGTTGATCGAACGGCAGATGGTCGAGTGCATCCTGGAGCCGCGAGGCCAACTGCTTCTGGGCGAACATGCGATCCGGGGCCGTCTGGTCGCGTCCCGCCAGGTGGTCGCCATGCTGCTCGAGGTGCTGGTCGAGCGACACCTGACTGCTGCGATACCGCCGCCTCCACCAGCGCTGGCGGTTGCGGGCCTGGTTGACGACGATGCGGTAGATCCACGTGCGCAGCTGCGACTGGCCGCGGAAGTGACGGATGGTGCGGAACACTCGCAGGAACACTTCCTGCGAAAGGTCGAGGGCTTCGTCGCGGTCGCCCAGCAGGTTCACGGCCAGTTGCATGACCATGCGCTGGTGTTCGGTGACCAGCTGGGCAGAGGCCTCCTCGTCGCCGGCGGCGCATCGCTGCACCAGTTCGGCTTCGCGGCTGCCAAGGTCGTCCCAGGCGCCGGGGACGGAGGTGGATTTGACCAGCAGGTCTTCGGCCACGGTGCTCGCTCCCACTATAGCAAGTCCAACTGGCGACGGCGCTGACGACCGCGAAATCCGGTCCTTTGGGGCGTTAGACACCGTCGCCGCCTGAATGTTCCATGAATGGCCCGCCGGGGCTCTTCGCGCTACCATGGCCGTCGGCATGAAACGCAGGATCGCGGCGGCTTTGGTAGTCCTGGCCGCCGGCGCGGCCGCCGCGGTGGCCTATACCGCGGCCGCGCGGGACACCGAGTACCGCCGGCTGGTTGCGGCCGGCGAGGCAGCCCTGGCCGGCGGGCAGACCAGCGTGGCCATCGAGGCCTTCAGCGGCGCCATCGCGCTCAACCCCGACTCGATGCTTGCCCACCTCAAACGGGGCGAGACGTATCGTCGCCATGGGGACCTCAAGGCAGCCTTTCGAGACCTGCGAGACGCGTCAGAGCTCGACCCCTCGGCGACCCGACCCCTCGAACAACTCGGCGATGTGAGCCTCGCGCTCGGCCGCCCGGATCGGGCCGCGGAGCGCTACGCCACATACGTCCAACTGGACGATCGATCGGCGCGCGTGTTTCACAAGCTTGCGGTCGCTCAGTATCGCGCCGGCCAGACCGCCCTCGCGCTGCGCTCGGTCCGCCGCGCCCTCGCGCTCGACGATCGGCTCGCCGACGGGCACTACCTGGCGGGGCTGTGCCTGGCCGCGCAAGGGCAGGGCGCCGAGGCACGCAAAGCCCTCGAGCGGTCCGTGGACCTGCAGCCGGCGTTCATTCCCGCCCGCGAAGCCCTGGCCACCGCGTATCAAAGCATCGGGCGTCATGTGGATGCCACCGAACAGCTCGAGGCGCTTGCCGCGCTGGACCGAGGTCGTCCCGCACGGCTGATCGCGCTCGGCCTCGAATATGCAGACGCACGGCGGACGGACCTGGCCGTCGCCACGCTGGGGCGTGCGGCCGAGCGGTTCCCCGACAACGTCGACGTCTACGCGACGCTCGGCGAAGTGTGGCTGCGCATCGCAGTCGACACCGGCGACGGCGTGGCGCTGCGCAAGGCCCTCGAGGCGCTGCGAACGGCCGTCGTGCGCGGAGGATCGGGCCGCGAGCTGGCGCTCTACGGCCGCGCGCTGCTTTCTGCCGGTGACACGGCCGCGGCGCTGCGGTCACTGCGGGAGGCAGCGACCAAACTGCCGGTGGCACCGGCGACGCTGCTGGATCTGGCTAAGGCGGCCGAGCGGCTCGGCGACAGGCAGACAGCGCGCGACGCGCTTCAACGGCACGTCGCGCTGCTGGCCGGATCGACACCGCCAGCCTCGGTAGTCAGGCACCTCGGCGACCTGTCGCTGGCCCTTGGCGATACGCCCGAGGCCGTGCACTGGTTGCGCCGCGCCGCGACGGGCACGAGCGACGTCGCCCTGCTGGTGCAGTTGGCGCAAGCCGAGTCGCGCGTCGGCGACTACGGCGCCGCCCGACGGACGGTCGCCCGCGCCATCGCGCTGGCGCCAGCCGATGTGGCCGCAATGCGGCTGCAGAGGATGTTGCGAACCAGGAACTAGCACCAGGCACACGACGATCGCTGTCCCGCCGAGCGCTTCGCGCCTGCCCTTTGGAAGGATCCGCTGATGTTCGGAATTGAGCGGATTAGGTCACTCGGAATTGCTCGTCACGCCGTCACACAGTTCCGTGGAGATAACCTGCGGCGGCCCGGCAGACAGCGGAGGGCGGGCGACTCGCGGCGTAGCCGCGGCTGTGAGACCACCCTCCGGCGCCAAGGAATCCCTTGAATCGCAAAATCCGCGGATAGCTTCGCCGCCGCGCACCACTGCTATACCACGCTCCATGATGGCCCTACCGGCGTGCCTCGAGCCGTCGCGGATCCAGCCGATCGCGCAGACCATCGCCGAGGAAGTTGAAGCCCAGGACCAGCAGCGCGATCGCCATACCGGGGAACACGGTGAGGTGTGGCGCGTCGATCAGGTGCACGCGCCCGCCGTTGATCATCGTGCCCCAGCTGGGTGTGGGGGGCTGCACGCCGAGGCCGAGAAAGCTCAGCGCGGCTTCCGCGAGGATCGCCCCGGCCATGCCGAGCGTGGCCTGCACGACCAGCGCCGGAATCGCGGTCGGGATGATGTGGCGCGCAAGCAGCCGCGCGGGACGGGCGCCCAGCGCCCGCGCCGCCTGGACGAACTCGAGCTCACGCGCCTTCAACACCTGTCCGCGCACGAGCCGTGCATAGCCGACCCAGCCGATCGCCGTGAGCGCGAGCACGACGTTGGTCAGGCTCGGTCCAAGCACCGCGACCAGCGCGATTGCGAGCAGGATGCCGGGGAATGCCAGCAGGATGTCGATGATGCGGCTGATGACTTCGTCGGTGAGCCCGCCGACGTAGCCTGCGAGGGCTCCAACGACCAGGCCGATCGACGCCGACACGCCAACCACGACCAACCCGACCATCAGCGAAATACGCGCCCCCGCCAGCAGGCGTGAGCACACGTCCCGTCCCAGCTCGTCGAGCCCGAGCAGGTGCTCGGGGCTGGGCCCCTCGAGACGCAGCGCCAGCGTTTGCGCCGACGGATCGTGCGCGGTCAGGACTGGCCCGAGCAGCGCCGCCGCTACCGTCAACACCACCAGCGTGAGACCGAGTCGAATTTGCACCTGCGTCTCTACTCGAATCGAATCCGCGGGTCGAGCCACCCGTAGACGAGATCCGTCAGCAGGTTCATCGTCACGTAGGTCACCGCGATGAGCAGGATGCACCCTTGCACCATCGGGTAGTCCCGGAAGTTGATGGACTGAATCAGCAACCGCCCCACGCCGGGCCACGAGAAGATCGTCTCGGTGATGATCGAGCCGGTTAGCACGGCGCCCAGCTGCAGCCCCAGGATCGTCACGACCGGAATCAGGCTGTTCCTGAGGGCGTGGACGACCACGGCCCGCACGCGCGAGGCGCCACGGGCACGCGCGGCGACGACGTATTGCTCTCGCAGTTCCTCGAGTACGCTTGCCCGCGTCATCCGCGCGAGAATCGCAGCCAGGGCCGAGCCCAGGGTGATGGCCGGCAGCACCAGGTGCGCCAGCGTGCCGCGTCCCGACACGGGCAGCCAGCCGAGCTCGACGGCGAAGATCAATGCGAGCAGCGGGCCGAGCCAGAAGCCGGGCACCGAGATGCCGACCAGGGCCAGGCCCATCGCGCCTTGATCCACCCATGTGCCCCGCCACACCGCCGCGATCAACCCGAGCGGCAGCGCGAGCGCCACGGCCACCAGCATCGCCGCCGAGGCCAGCTCCGCGGTGGCGGGCAGCCGATCGGCGATCTGCGTCGTCACCGGCTGCTGGGTCCGCAGCGACGTGCCGAGGTCGCCCTGGCCGAGCCCCTTGAGATACCGCCAATATTGCTCGACAAGCGGCCGGTCGAGACCCAGGCGCGTGCGTAACTGCGCGATGTCCTCTGGCGAGGCTCCATCGCCGAGCATCGCTTGCGCGGGGTCGCCCGGAACGAGGTGAATCAGGGAAAAGACGAGCGTCGCCACGCCGAACAACACCGGCAGCGTGAGCACCAGACGACGAAAAATGTAGGACAGCATCGGTCAGGACGGAGGAGCCGTGGGGTCGGCGTCGGGTTCCAGGTGCAGACGCTCCACCAGCTTGGCCAACCCCTGGCGTGTGACGCCCAGCGCGCTGGCGGCGCGCCCACGATGTCCGCCTGCCTGCGCGAGCGCCGCGCGCACGACTCGCTCGTCCGCCAGGCGCCTCGCCTGCTCGAGCGTCACGCCAGCTAGCGGCGTGCCGCGAGTGATCGCTGCCGGCAGCGCCGACACCCGCACCAGGCCGTGTCGCGGCGCGTAGACCGACAGCGCCGACAGAGCGTTCTGCAATTCGCGCACGTTGCCGGGCCAATCATAACGCGCCAGCGCGGCCAGCGTCTCTGACGCCAGCCGTGCGTGGCTGCCCACTCGCTCTGTCGAGCGCTCCCAGAAATGCTGGGCGAGCAGCGGCACGTCGTCAGGCCGCTCGCGCAGCGGCGGCAGCGTGATGTGCACGACGTCGAGCCGATAGCGCAGGTCGGCCCGAAAGGCGCCCATGGCCACCGCGTCGGCCAGCGGCCGGTTGGTGGCCGCCACCACGCGCACGTCTACCCGGCGCGACCGCGTCTCTCCCAGCCGCCGGATCTCGCCTTCTTGAATCGCCCGCAACAGCTTGGCCTGCGCACGGGGGCTGAGCTCGCTGACTTCGTCGAGGAAGAGCGTGCCGCCGTCGGCGTCTTCGAACAGGCCCGCGCGCTCGCCCACCGCGCCGGTGAACGCGCCTCGCGCGTGACCGAACAGTTCGGCCTCGCACAAGTCGTCGGTGAGCGCCGCGCAGTTGACCGCGCAAAACGATCGGAGCCGGCGCGGGCCAAGGCGGTGAATTTCGCGCGCCACCAGTTCCTTGCCGCTGCCGCTTTCGCCCTCGACCAGCACGGTGAACGGCACTCGCGAGGCTGCTTCTACCGCGGCTCGGACGTCGGCGATGGGCTGGCTGACTCCGAGCAGGCTCGACGTCTCGGGACGGACGAGCGGCCGGCCAGCGAGCTCGACGGCCAGGCGCACCGTTGGCGCCACGGCTATGGCCGCCGCCTCGAGCAACGCGCGATGGGAGGAGTCGACCCGCGATTCGGGCATCGCCCAATGGCAGACCACCGTACCGACGACGGCGTCGCCAAGGCGCACGGGCACGGCGCAATCGGTGGCGCCCGACTCGCACGTCACGACGGTCTGCCCCAGGTCTGCGGCTCGCCGAGCCACCGCGGCGAGGTCGTCGCGGCCCAGGCGGGCCAGCACCATCGTGCCGTGCGTGGACACGCCTGCCACGAGCAGCGCGCTGCTGTGCAACCGTCCCTGCAGCAGCTGGCAGACGCCTGGCAGCGCCGCACGAGGATCGTCGTGCGCCTGGCACACGCGCAGAACGGCGACGAGATCGTCG
This sequence comes from Vicinamibacteria bacterium, assembly GCA_963806705.1. Classification (GTDB taxonomy): domain Bacteria; phylum Acidobacteriota; class Vicinamibacteria; order Vicinamibacterales; family JAENWD01; genus JAENWD01. Next base: position 190,438 of record CAWDZE010000011.1, on the reverse strand, counting down.
AGCATGGGGGCCTTCTCCACGTCAGAGGGCGCCGGCCAGGCCGATACCGCGGCCTGGCCGGCGACGAGCGCACGAGCGTGGGTGCCACGCGCGACGCGCGCCACCTCGTTTGCAATCTGTAGCCGATCGGCCTCGCGCGCGGAGGCCAGCGCGAGGGCGAGCCGGGCGCGCGCCCTTACCAGCCGCGGGACGTCCGGCCGCGTGAGCGTCCGCAACCGTCGCACGGCCGATTCGGACAACGCGACGCCCCGGCGGACCAGCCCCTCGGCCGGCAGGAGCCACTGGTCGTCGTCATTGAGAGTGATTCGAGCCTGAGTCGTGCTGGCGTCCGCGTGAGCGAACGACCTGAGTGCGTCAACCGCGCCGCTGACGACGTCCACACGCAGTTGCGCGGTCGCGGCTTCATTGGGCCTGCCGCCCGTGGCCTCGTGCACATCGGCCATGGCGCCGGGCATGTCGCCGGCTTCGAGCCGTGCCCAGACACGCGAAAGCGCCACGAGCGGATCGAGCGTCGTTGCTTCGCCGGGGGCAAGTTGGATCGCGTCAGACCAGCGCGCTTGCCAGCACAGGCACATGACCAGCAGTGCGATCAGCCGCGGAGGTGGAGGCGCATCGAGCAGTCGCGAAGCGCCGATGGCCGAGTTCAACAGGTACTCGGCGTCGACGAGCGCCGCCTGGCGAATCCACTGCTCGGCCAGATCCGCGGCGCCCTCGATCAGGCAGGTCGCGTGTGCGGCCGGCGCCAACCGGCCTGCCTCACGCCACCGTTGCCGCGACTGTCGCAGGTCGCCTCGTGCCGCTGCCAGTCTTGAAGCCTCGATCAGCAGCCGGGCGCACCCCAGGTGCGCGTTCCGGCGCGCGCACGCCCATGCGGCGCGCTGCGCGTGCCGCTCGGCCGACGCCGTTCGTCCGCGTGCGACCAGCGCCCGCACGTTCCCAAGAATGCCAGCGGAATCGACCTCCTCCGCGGGATCTGCCGTGTCGGTCGTCACAAAGTCTGGTGCTCGTTCGTGCACCGTCGGGACCTCGTCGCGCAGGGCGAGTCGTGTCGCGACACGCGTGACAAAGGCGCCAGGCAGTCCGTGTGCCGAGGTCGCGATGGCACGAGCGCGCAACCACTGGGGCGAACAACAGCCGGACGACACCCAGAGTGCGCGGGCCAGGTCCTCGGAGGGCAGGCCCTCCAGGACGTGCGCAGCGGGGCGAGGCCGTCCGTGCCGCACGACGTCCAGCACGACGGTCCCGCTCGACTCTACGCCACCCAGCCGCACCAGCAGTCGCGCCAGTCCCTGGCGTTCGGCCATCTTCCAGCCAACGCGCTCGCTCAGCACCAGCATTGCGAAGCCGTCGAGCAGCGCCAGCCACGAGGTGTGACGGCCGTCGTCGCGCCGCACAGCCGACTCGAGCACGGCCGCGTCCACAGGCACGTACCCCCTCAAACGCGCCTCACGCGCTATGCGACGCCAAGACGTGCGCCATCCACTGCCGGCGACGGCGTCCACCGGCCAGATCCGCGGCCCGCGGGATCGGTGGTCGTCGAGCGCCGTCAACACGTGCGCCTCGAGCGGCCGGTGAACCAGACGCATCCCCAGCCCGGGGCCCGGCGTACCTGGTGAATCGGAGGCTCCGTCGCCCGGCAAGGTCGGCATCAGCCCGCGCGATCGTCGTCGTGGCTCGAGCGCTTGAAGCCCGCAGACGACGCCATGGGCGCGAAGGAATGCAGGAAGGCTGGCGGCCTGGGCGCTCGGCAGATCTGTTGCCTCTGACGGCCACAACGCGTACGCCTCGAACCATTCGTTGGCGCTGACGAACCCGAAGTCCACGCATGGCGCAAGCGCTGGATGCCACAGCCGCCAGAGCCTCGTCACCATCTCCGGCCACGCTGCCCGCGCCACGTCGTCGAGCATCCGCCGCTCGATCCACACGCGTCCGCCGCTTGCCAGGTCGAGCGACGTGCCGTCATCGAGCGCGACAAAGCGCGTCGCCAGTAACGGAGGCGTGTGCGGCGGCATGCGATCGACACTCGAGTGCAAGAAGCGGGACGACGTCGCTCGACGTGGCGTGCTGGTGCGCCGCGCCCGGCGCCCACATCGCTGAAAGACAACGAGATCGCCGCGCGACCGAGCCTTCGCACGACACGTCGGAGCGAGGTTGGCGCCAGGTCGAGGTGGCAGAAATTTCGTATAGAATGCGGCCTATATGCTGCGTTTTCTCACTGCGGGCGAGTCGCACGGGCAAGCGCTCGTCGCCGTGATCGAGGGGATGCCGGCCGGCGTGCCCGTCGACCTCGACAAAGTCACCGCGCAGTTGAAGCGCCGCCAGGGCGGCTACGGCCGCGGTCGCCGGATGGCGATCGAATCGGACAAGGCGCAGGTGCTCTCCGGCATCCGCCGCGGGCGAACCACCGGCGCGCCCATCGCCCTTCTCATCCCGAACAAGGACTGGCAGAACTGGCAGAAGACGATGCACGTCGAGCCGGAGATGCCGGAGCAGGCCTCGGGCGCCAACCGCGCGGCCGTCACACGTCCACGGCCCGGACACGCCGATCTGGCCGGCGCCCTCAAGTACGACCTTACCGATATCCGCGACGTGCTCGAGCGCGCGAGCGCACGCGAGACCGCGGCGCGGGTCGCCGTCGGATCGCTGGCGCGCCAGTTACTCGCGCAGTTCGGCATCGAGATCCTGAGCCACGTGACGATGATCGGCGGCGTCGGCGTGAACGAGTCGCTCGCGATCCCGGTCGAGCAGATCCGCGCCATTCCCGCCGACTCGCCGCTGGGCTGCGCCGATGCCGGCGTCGAACAGCAGATGATCGCCGCAATCGACCAGGCCAAGGAGGCCGGCGACACGCTCGGCGGCGCTTTCGAGGTCGTGGTGACGGGCTTACCGGTGGGTCTGGGCAGCTACGTGCAGTGGGACCGCAAGCTTGACGGGCGCCTGGCGCAGGCGATCGTCTCGATCCCTGCAATCAAGGCCGTGGGCATTGGCAAAGGCCCGGAGGTCGCGCGGTTGCCCGGTTCACGCATCCACGACGAGATCGTGCCGCACATGGGGCCGGGCGGCACGGGGCACCCGGCGGTCGGGCTCGCGCGCCTGACCAACAACGCCGGCGGCCTCGAAGGCGGCGTCACCAACGGCGAGCAGTTGCGGGTGAGCGGCTACATGAAGCCCATCGCGACGCTGATGAAGCCGCTGCGGTCGGTGGACTTGACGACACTCGAAGAGTCGCCGGCGGCGATCGAACGAAGCGACGTGTGCGCGGTCACGGCCGCGGCCGTCGTCGGCGAGGCCATGGTGAGCCTCGTCGTGGCCGATGCGTTTCTTGAGAAGTTCACGGGCGACAGCCTTGGCGACATCACGCGAACGTTCGAGCAGACCTGCGCGGCCGTCCGAGCGCGATTCGAGGCGGCCGCGGCCACCTCGACGCCGGCCGGCGCCTGACCCGGTGACGCGCGCCTCCTGACGGCATGGTGCGGCCCATCCTCAAGCTCGGAGCGCCCGCGCTGCAGCGGCCGGCCGCTGCCGTGGCCGATTTCGCCGGCGCGACCCAGCAGATCATCGACGACATGATAGAGACAATGCACGCCGCGCCCGGCATCGGCCTGGCGGCGCCGCAAGTGGATGTGGATTTGCGGCTGTTCGTCGTGGATCTGTCGGTGGGCCGGACGGCGTCGGATCTGCACGTCTTCATCAACCCGGAGATCGTCGAACGCGACGGGATGCAACTCGAAGAGGAAGGCTGCTTGAGCGTCCCCGGCTTCACGGCATCCGTCCTTCGTCCGGCGCGGATCGTCGTGCGGGCGCAGGAGCGCGATGGCGCGCGCACAACGGTTGAGGGGACGGGACTGCTGGCACGCGCGCTCCAACACGAGATGGATCACCTCGACGGCCTGTTGTACGTGAGGCGCCTGCGCGACCTGCAGCGCGTGTCGATCGAGCGGCGTGTCCGGCGACTCGGGCGGCTCGGCCGATGGTGACTCACGCGCCGCTTCGCGTCGTGTTTTTCGGCACGCCCGACTTCGCCGTGCCGACCCTCGCCGTCCTGCTGGCGTCGCGCCACCGCCTGGTCGGCGTCGTCACGCAGCCCGATCGGCCGCGCGGACGCGGCCACCAACTGTCGGCCAGTCCGGTCAAGTCTCTCGCGCTCGAGCGCGGCGTGCCGGTGTTGCAGCCGGAGAAGATGCGCGACGAGGCGTTTATCGCTGCGCTGCGCGCGTTTGACGCCGACCTCGGCGTCGTCGCGGCCTACGGACGCATCCTCACCGACGCGATTCTCGCAATTCCGCGGCTGGGCATGGTCAACGTGCACGCCTCGCTCCTGCCCCGCTGGCGCGGCGCCGCGCCGATCCATCGGGCCATCCTCGCCGGCGACACCGAGACCGGGGTCACCATCATGCGAGTGATCCGGGAGCTCGACGCCGGGCCGATGATGGCGACGCTGCGCGAGCCGATCGGGCCGACTCAGACCACCGGGGATGTCGAGCGAATCCTGGCCACGCGCGGCGCACAACTGCTGGGCGAGGTGGTGGAACGCCTGGCCGAGGGCCCGCTGGCCGAGGACCCGCAGCCGTCAACCGGCGTGACATACGCGGATCGCATCACGAAGGCGGATGCCCCGATCTTCTGGTGGCGCCCGGCTGGCGAGATCCACAACCAGGTGCGGGCGCTGAACCCGTGGCCGCTGGCCTCCACCGCGCTCGACGGCGCGCGCTTGCTGGTAGTGGCCACCGACGCGGGAACCGAGGCAGCCCCTGCCTTCGCGCTGCCCGGCACGGTGCTCGCCGCAAGCGGCGACCGCTTCGTCGTCGCGGCCGGTCATGGCACGGTGCGGTTGCTGACCGTGAAACCGGAGGGCAAGCGCGCGATGGCGGCGCGCGAGTTTCTTGCCGGCCACCAGGTATCGCCCGGCGCCGTCCTGGGATGATCGCGCCCGCACGCCGGGTGGCGCTCGAAGCGCTGTCGAGCGTGTCGACCGGCGCGGACCTGCCCGACCTGCTCGCGCGCACGCGCGAACAACTGGCCGACGAGCGCGACCGCGCGCTGGCCGCCGCGATCGTCATCGGCACCCTGCGGTGGCGCGAGCGGCTCGACTTCCACCTGCAGCAGGCGATCTCGCGCAACCTCGGCAAGCTCGACGGCATCGTCCTCGAGGTTCTGCGCATGAGCCTGTTCCAACTGCTCTTCCTCGAGCGCGTCCCCGCCGCGGCCGTGGTCGACGATGCGGTGTCGCTGGTGCGGCGAGGGGGCAAGACAAGCGCGGGCGGTTTCGTCAACGGCGTGTTGCGGACGATCTCGCGCACCCGCGATCGTCTGTCCTTGCCGGCCCCGCCCGCGGCAATCCGGTCCCCGGGCGATCGCGACCTCGCCATCGACGCGCTCCACATCGCGGGCTCGCATCCGCGGTGGCTGGTGGCCCGGTGGATCGATCGGCTCGGGCTCGATGCGGCCAGCGCGTGGGTTGCCTTCAACAACGTCGAAGCCCCGCTGACGCTGCGTGTGAATCGCTCGCGCGCGGCGCGCGAGACGCTCGCCGAGCGATTGCGGGCACTGGGCGTCGAGACTGTACCGACACGCGTGGCGCCCGATGGCTTGACGGTCGTTGACGGCAACCCGCTGCGGACGGCGATGGCGACCTCGGGCGACTTCCTGGTTCAGGACGAGGCCTCGCAACTGGTGCCGTTGGTCGTGGGAGCGCGGCCGGGCCATCGCGTCCTCGACGCCTGCGCCGCGCCTGGAGGCAAGTCGCTGGCGCTCGCCGACGCGCTGCAGGGAACCGGCCTGCTGGTGGCCGCCGACGCGCGCGACCGGCGAGTGGCGCTGTTACGCCGGGTACTCAACGCACACGGCGCGGACGCATCACTGGTCGAGCACGACCTGCACGCGGGCGCGCCGTTCGGGCCGGTGTTCGATCGCGTGCTGGTCGATGCGCCTTGCACGGGACTGGGCACGTTGCGGCGCGACGTCGACATCCGGTGGCGACGCGGTCCGGACGACCTTGGCATGGCTGCCCTGCGGCAGAGACAGATGCTCGCCGAAGCGTCGGCCGTCGTCGCGCCAGGCGGGCGTCTGGTGTACGCCACCTGCTCGAGCGAGCCCGAGGAAAACGAGCAGGTGGTCTCGGCGTTTCTCGACGACCACGCCGGATTCCGCCGTGTCCCGGCGCAGACATTGATCGACGAAGGCATCGCCCCAATGCTGCTGAATCCGTCGACCGGCGAACTGATGACGCGCCCCGACCAGCACGGCCTCGAGTGTTTCTACGCGGCAGCAATTGAGCGCGTGAATTGACGCACCAGGCACCCAGGCACGCGGCACCCAGCACCGCACTCGGCACCCGGCACAAGGCACCCGGCACTCGGCCTCAAGTCCCTGTAGTACACTGACTTTCCGCATGGTCTCCACATCCCGCGTCTGGGGCGCGGGCAAGTTCCTGGTGCTCCTGGCCGCTTTGGGCGCGACGTTTCTCGTGTCGGCATTTGTCGCGGTGCGGGTTGCCGTCCGGGCGCGCGAGGTGGGGGTACCCGATCTCGCCGGGCGATCCGTCAATGACGCATCGGCGCGCCTCGAGGAGCTTGGCCTCACGCTTCGCGTGGACGACAACCAGCGGCCCGATCCCAAGGTGCCGGCCGGGCACATCCTTCAGCAGGACCCGGCGCCGGGCATTCGTGTGCGGCGCGCGCGGTCCATTCGCGTGTGGGTCAGCGCCGGCGAGGTCTCAACGACCGTGCCCGATCTGGTGGGCCAGACCGAGCGCACCGCCCAGATGCGCCTGCAGCAGGATGGCCTGACGCTTGGGGCGGTCGCCGAGATCCGATCGCACGATTACGCCGCCGAGGCCGTGGTCGCGCAGGAGCCTGCGGCGTCGGTGAAGGGGGATCGGGTCGCGTTGCTGGTGAACCGCGGCGGGCGCACGTCGATGTACGTGATGCCGGACCTGATTGGCGTCGACGGCGAGCGCGCGGCGGAGTTCCTCCGCCGCAAGGGCTTCCGCGTTGCCCTGGCCGGCGCGCAACCCTACCCCGGCGTCCCCGCCGGTGTGGTGCTGCGCCAGACGCCCGCCGGCGGCTTCCAGATTGCGCCCGGCGACGCCATTGCCCTGGAGGTGAGTCGATGACCGTACGGCTGGCGCCTTCGATCCTCTCGGCCGATTTCTCGACGCTTGGCGCACAAGTGGCCGCGGCCGAGCGCGGCGGGGCGGATCAGATCCACCTGGATGTCATGGACGGGCATTTCGTGCCCAATCTGACCATTGGCCCGGCGGTTGTCGCCGCGGTGCGACGCGTCACCCAGCTGCCTCTCGACGTGCACCTGATGGTCACCGACCCGGACCGGTTCCTCGACGTGTTTGCCGAGGCGGGGGCCAGCATCCTCACGGTCCACGCCGAGGTCCTGCCCCACCTCAGTCGCACCCTCCAGGCCATCAAACGGCTCGGCTGCCGGGCCGGCGTCGCGCTGAACCCGTCGACGCCGCTATCGGCCATCGAGGAGGTGATTGGCGAGGTGGACCTGGTGCTGGTGATGTCGGTCAACCCCGGCTTTGGCGGACAGGCTTTTCTCCCCCAGAGCGAGTCTAAAATCGCCAGAGTCCGCCAGTTGCTGACCCGCGCCGGACGCGACGCCGACATCGAGGTGGACGGCGGGATCGACCAGGGCAACGTCGGCCGGGTCGTGGCCGCCGGGGCGACGATGGTCGTGGCAGGGGCCTCGATTTTTGGGACGAAAGACCCGGAATCCTCAGCCCGGGCGCTCAAGAGCCTGGCCCTCGAGGCCGCCGCCGCAGGTCGACGGTGACCCGGTCGGGCACCTCCGTGGTGCGGGTCCGCTACGCGGAAACCGACCAGATGCAGGTCGTTTACCACGCCAATTACTTCGTGTGGTTCGAGGTTGGGCGCACCGACCTGCTGCGGGACCTCGGCTGGTCGTACCGCGAAATGGAGGCGGCCGGGTTCGGACTGCCCGTCGTCGAAGCCCGCTGTGCGTACCACCGCCCGGCGCGATACGATGATGAGATTGAGATTCGCACGACGGGCCGGCTGGAGTCGGCGGTAAGGATGACGTTTGACTACCAGGCCATCCGGCGCGGCGACGGCGTGGTGACGGCCAGCGGGCAAACCGTGCACGCTGCAGTGGCCCCCGATGGGCGCCCATGCCGGCTGCCGGAACGTGTCAGGGAATTGTTTCGATGAACGCACTAATCACAGGCGCAGCCGGTTTCATTGGCAGCCACCTTGCGGCCCAGTTGCTCGCGCGCGGCGCGACGGTGACGGGCCTGGACTGCTTCACCGACTACTACCCTCGTCCGATGAAGGAGGCCAACGTCGCGGTCAACGCCGGCAAGCCCGGCTTCCACTTCGTCGACGAAAGTCTTCAGCACGCCGACCTCGACGCTTTGCTGGACGACAAGACCCACGTCTTCCATCTGGCGGCGCAGGCTGGCGTCCGCAAGAGCTGGGGCCGCGACTTCCAGGTGTATACCTCCAACAACATCGACGCCACGCAGCGGCTGCTGGAAGCGTGCGTCGGGCGTCCGATCGAGAAGCTCGTCTACGCCTCGAGCTCGTCGGTGTACGGCGACGAGGCCACGATTCCGATGCGCGAGACCCAGGTGCCGCATCCGGTCTCGCCATACGGCGTGACCAAGCTGGCCGCCGAGCACTTGTGTCACCTGTACGCGTTCAACCACGGTGTCCCGGCCACCTCGCTCCGCTACTTCACCGTGTACGGCCCGCGCCAGCGCCCCGACATGGCGTTTCGCAAGTTCCTCACGGCAGCGGCCGCCGGCGCGCCGCTGGCGGTCTTCGGCGACGGGCTGCAGACGCGCGACTTCACGTTCGTCAAGGACGCGGTGGCCGCCACCATCGCCGCTGGCGAGCGCGGCGTGCCTGGACGCGCCTACAACATCGGCGGGGGCTCGCGGGTGTCGCTCAACGACGTGCTGGCGCTCATCGAGAACGTCGTGGGCCGGCCGTTGAACGTCCAACGGGGACCCTCCCAGAAAGGCGACATGCGCGACACCTACGCGGACACGTCGCTGGCGCGCGCCGATCTTGGCTTTGTTCCCTCCGTGTCGCTCTCCGACGGCCTCGCGGCCGAGTATGAGTGGCTGACCAGTTTACCTGTGCACGCATGACACCAGAGTTCCGCATTCGACTGACGAGGCTTGTTTCAGCCGCCGTGATGGTGGCAGGCCTTGCCGCCTGCGCCGCCAAGCAGGACACGCTACCGGTCGGCACCAGCGAGCCCGACAAGTTTCTCTACGGCAGAGGCACCGAGTCGCTCGAGAAGAAACGCTGGATGACCGCGCGCGAGTATTTCCGCCGAATCATCGACAGCTATCCCCAGAGCGACCTGCGTCCGGATGCCAAGCTCGGCGTCGGCGACTCGTACCTTGGCGAGGGGACAACCGAGTCGCTGCTGCTGGCCGTGAACGAATACCGCGAGTTCCTGACGTTCTACCCGACCAACCCGCGCGCCGACTACGCGCAGTACAAGCTCGGGATGACGTACTTCAAGCAGATGCGCGGCCCGCAGCGCGACCAGACCGAGACACGCGAGGCGGTCAGGGAATTGCAGACGTTCGTGGAACGATACCCGAACAGCCAGCTGCGTCCGGAAGCCGAGGCGAAGCTGCGGGAGGCGCGCGATCGCGTCAGCACCTCGGAGTACCAAATCGGCGTCTTCTATTACAAGCAGCGCTGGTATCCGGGCGCCATCGACCGCCTGCGCGCGTTGATGAAGAGCGACCCTGGATTCACGTACCGTGACGGTCTCTACTACTACCTCGCCGAGTCGCTGGTGAAGGTGCGGCTGGATGCCGAGGCGTTGCCGCTTTACGACAAGCTCCTCGCCGAGTTCACCGAAAGCGAGTTCCTGGAGAAGGCCAAGCTGCGGCAGGCGGAGCTGAAGGCGAACATGGCCAAGGCCGGCGCCCCGGCGACGCCGCCCACGAGCGACACGGCCACGCCGCCCCCGGCTACAGCGCCAGACCAGAAACCGCAGCCGCCACAGGCGGGCGTCGCTGTGCAACCGAAACCGTGAGGGCGGGTTTGTACCCCGCCCACGTCTAACCCGTCCTCCGCTGCCGGCGCGCCTCTTCGAAATCCGCGACCTTGTCGGCCGGCGGCGGCGTGCTCTGGTAGGCCCGGTAGTAGTCGACAGCCGAGGCCAGCGCCGCCAGCAGTACCACCCAGAGCGCGATCTGCCCCAGGAACAGAAACGGCTGGTGTCCGTCCTGCCCCAGGATCAGGAGCAGGATGGCCGTGACCTGCGCCGCCATCTTGAGCTTGCCCAGCTGCGAGGCGCCAAAGCCCGCGCCCCGCACCGAGGCCAGGCTGCGGAGCCCCGTGACGGCGAGCTCGCGGCCGATGATCACCGCGACCATCCATGCCGGCGCCAGGTCGAGCTGCACCAGCGAGATGAATGCCGCCGAGGTGAGGAGCTTGTCGGCCAGCGGGTCCATCATCCTGCCAAGGGCCGTCACCTGTCCGCGACGCCGGGCCAGGTAGCCGTCGAGCCAGTCGGTGAGCGAGGCCAGGCCGAAGATGGCCGCAGCCACGAGTTGCCGCGGCACGCCGAAAATCAGATGGCCTTCGAACTTCGTCAGCAGAACGACGACAAGCAGGGGAACCAGGAAGATGCGCGTGACGGTCAGCGCGTTGGGCAGGTTCATCTAGGACTTTCGCCCCCGCAGACATTGTACGGCCAAAGGCCTTTTCCGGGGATGCATGAGACCGAAATGAGGTCCCCCATGGAACATTTCCGTGCGTCTCCGTGTCTTGGTGTCTCTGTGGTGACGATCTATCATGGGGGATTGTCATGAAAGCAATCCTTCTCGCGGGCGGGAAGGGCACGCGGCTGCGGCCGTTGACCCTGCACACGCCCAAGCCGATCGTCCCCATCTTCAACCGGCCGTTCCTTCATTACCAGATCGATCTGCTCCGGCAGATCCCCGAGATCGACGAGATAATCCTCAGCCTGAACTACCAGCCGCGGCGTATCGAGGACGTCTTCGGCGATGGCTCGTCGCTGGGCATCAAGATCCGCTACGTCGTCGAGCCGGCGCCGCTCGGCACGGGCGGCGCGGTGAAATTCGCCGCCGGCGGCGTCACCGATTCCATTGTCGTCTTCAACGGCGACGTGCTGACGCAGGTGGACCTGGCGGCGGTGCTGCACCTGCACCGCTCGCGCAAGGCACGCGCGACGATCGTGCTCACTCCGGTGGACAACCCGAGCGCGTACGGCCTGGTCGAAACCGACGCGTCGCAGAACATCCTCCGCTTCCTCGAGAAGCCCAAGCCCGAAGAGATCACCACCAACTACATCAACGCCGGCATCTACGTGCTGGATCCGTCGACGTTCGATCGCATCCCGCCGGACACGGCATGGTCCATCGAGCGGAGCTTTTTCCCGTCGTTCATCGAACGCGGCGAGACGTTTGTGGCCTACCCGTACGACGGGTACTGGATCGACATCGGCACGCCCGAGAAGTACACGCAGGTGCACCGCGACATCATGGACGGCCGCTATCAGACGGCGCCCTTTGCGGGCCAACCCGCCGGCCATGTCTACCGCGGCGACGACGTGCGCGTGGAGGATGGCGCCATCATCCACGGCCCGGCATTCCTGGATGATGGGGTTGTCGTGCGCGCCGGGGCGCGTGTGGGCCCATACTGCGTGCTGGGACGCGGGTGCCAGATCGAATCTGACGCCCGCGTGAGCGGCGGAATTTTCTGGGGCAACGGGCGCGTCGGGCAGGATGCCGTCGTGGTCGATGCGATTGCGGGCCGCAATGTTCACGTGGGGCGCGGTGCGACGGTGGGCGCCGGCGCCGTGCTGGGCGACAAGACGGCGATCACCGATTACAGCAAGGTTTGACCTGCGATGAATCCGAACATCTTCAAGGCCTACGACGTCCGCGCGCTCTATCCGTCAGAACTCGACGAGGCCATCGTGCGCGATATCGGCCGAGGCTTCGTCGCCTATCTCGAGGCGAAGCAGGTCGCCGTCTCGCGCGACATGCGCCTGTCGTCACCCTCGCTGGCTGAAGCGTTCATCGAGGGCGCAACGGCGCAGGGCGCCGACGTCATCGACTACGGGATGATGGCGACAGACATGATGTACTTCGCGGTCGCCAGTGCGGGACTCGAAGGCGGCGCGCAGATTACGGCGTCGCACAACCCATCGCAGTACAACGGCATCAAGATGGTGCGCGCCGAGGCGCTCCCTCTCAGCGGCGATGCCGGCCTGGGCGAGATCCGCGACATGATCCAGAACCGCACGTTGCCGGCGCCGTCGGCGACGCCAGGACGCCGGACGAGCCGCGATGTGATGGCCGCCTACGTCGAGCACGTCTTCTCGTTCATCGACGAAGCCGCGATCAAGCCATTCAAGTGCGTGCTCGACGCCGGCAGCGGCATGGGCGGCCTGGTGGCGCCGAAGCTGTTCGAGCGGCTGCCCTGCCACGTGATCCCGATGTGCATGGAGGTGGACGGGACCTTCCCCAACCACGAGTCCAACCCGCTCATCGAAGAGAACCGCGCCCACATCGTCGAACGCGTCATCGCCGAGAAGGCCGACATCGGCATCGCCTGGGATGGCGACGCCGACCGCTGTTTCTTCATCGACGGCACCGGCGACTTCATCTCGGGAGACTTCATCACGGCGCTGCTGGCCGAAGCCATCCTGCGAAAGCGGCCCGGCGCGACCATCGTCTACGACCTTCGCGCGAGCCACGCCGTCAAGGACATCGTCACGGCCATGGGCGGCACGGCGATCATGAACCGCGTGGGTCATTCCTTCATCAAGAAGACGATGCGCGACAAAGACGGCGTCTTCGGCGGTGAAGTGACCGGCCACTACTACTTCCGCGAGAACTTCTACGCTGACAACGGCTTCATCCCCGCGCTGATGCTGCTGGAGCTGATGTCGGTGAAGGGCCAGTCACTGGCCGAGCTGCTGGCCCCGCTCAAGGCGAAGTACTTCATTTCTGGCGAGATCAACACCAAGGTCGCCAGCATGGAGGTGGTGCAGGGAAAACTCGACGGCCTGTCGAAGCGCTATGCCGACGGCGCCGTCACGCACCTCGACGGCGTGTCGGTCGAGTACCCCGGCTGGCATTTCAACGTGCGGCCGTCCAACACCGAGCCGCTCTTGCGCTTGAACCTGGAAGCCAAAACACCGGCACTGATGGCAGAAAAGCGAGACGAAGTGTTGGGGTTCATTCGAGGGTAGTCAATTGCTCCCGAGGCGCTCTGATATAATCGTGAGCGCCTCGTCGTCATTTGCGGGCTTAGCATAGTGGTAATGCTCTGGCTTCCCAAGCCAGCTAGACGGGTTCGATTCCCGTAGCCCGCTCCAGCCTCCGCACCTTTTCACGCGAACAACGCTCGGCTGCAGCTTGACAGCCGCCCGGTCGGAGCCATAATCGGCGGCGGGAGAGAGTTCCTCCGTCCGTCGACCCCATGCGGTGGAGAACTTAGGTATGCCAGGACCGCGCACGCGTGAAACCCGCGAGCCAGGTGCGATCGGGATTCCGATCATCATCCAGGATCCCCGGCGGACACCCAACCCCGTTAACGTGACGGTGCGCGGACCGCTCCTGCCCGGTCCAATCGGCGAGCGCATGGCGGTCTTCGACTACCACGTCGATCGCGACGTCGTGTTCCCTGCCGCCACGCCGAGGAAGGATGGCAGCTTTCCCGAGTACGAGCTGCACGATCATGCGGTTCCACCAGCTCAACACCTATGCGATCGCAGCCCGTGCGACCGAGCTGGTCGAGCTCGAACTTGGACGGCCCCTGCGCTGGGGATTCGACGGCAGCCGGCTGCTCGTGATACCGCACGCAGGCATTCTGGAGAACGCCTACTACAGCGCGGAGAGCCACAGCCTCCAGTTCTATTCGTTCATGGGCGCCGGCCAAAAGCGACGTGCCTACCACACGGCGCTTGCACACGACATCGTGGCTCACGAAACCGGCCATGCCATCCTCGACGCGGTTCGCCCTCGCTACTACGAGCCGTTCGAGCCGGAGACCTCAGCGCTGCACGAGGCCATCGGCGACCTGTCCGCGGTTTTCGCCGCGCTGTCGCACGAGGTGGTGCAGCGCCGCGTGGCCGGATCGCTCGACCGGCTGAATCTGCTCAGCGAGATCGCCGAAGGGTTCGAAGAGGCCGGCGCGCACGGCTGGGGATCGATCCGCAGCCTCGTCGATGCCACACCATCCGACTGGAAGGACACGATCGAGCCGCACGATCTGTCGCTCAAGCTCTCGAGCACGATCTATCTCGCGCTGCGGAGGCTTCACCAGACCCTCATGCGTCGGGAAGAGGGCCGGCTGAGCGCGCTCCGCACCGCAAGGACGGTCATTCAGCGCATGGCTGTCCGTGCGCTCGATTTCCTGCCACCGGCCGACTGCACCATCGCCGAATATGCCGAGGCCCTGCTTGCCGCGGATCGATCGGTGCAGCCCACCGACGCCATGCGGCTTCCGGGCGGTCGTGCACGGCGTGCTCGCCCGTCGCGGCCTCGTCTCCGAACGGGAAGGGGCGCCCGACCCTTCCCAGTGGATCGAGTACCCGCCCAGCTGGCCGCGACCCTCGGTGCGCGACGCGTACCTGTTCCTGCACGCGAATCGACACAGGCTCGCGCTGGCGCCGCACGCGGATCAGCGCGATTTCGTGATCCGCGACGTGCAGCTGAAGCGCCTGCCGACGTCTCCGGGGGAGGTGGCGCAGATCGCGATCGTCTACGAATACCCGGTCGACGTGAAGCTCGGGCCCAAAGAGGCAGAGGCCTTTGGCGAACGCTGGATCACGCTTCGTGGGGGCGGCACGCTCGTCTTCGACGCACTCGGGCGTCCTGCTCCACGAGGCGCAGCAAACCCGTCACCCGGGAACGCGTGGACGCAGCGAAGCGTTTTCTGCGCGAAGCGTTCGAGGAGTCCGTCACCGCGGTTGGCATGTCGCCCGATGACGAAGTCCGGCGGGCGGCGGCGCGACGTCCCTGGATCGCGGAGCTGAGCGGACCGTCGCCTTGCGCTGCGGTCGAATCTGGCCGCGTGCTGCGGGCGGTCGAGGAGGGCACGCGACATGAGCATCACGCTTGCGCGCCTATAACGTGCTGTTCGGCGACGCGCTTGTCGTGTCGTGGGACGAGGACGACGGCGTTCACCATGCCTGGATAGACTTCGGTAACTTCCACAACGATCCGAACGCGGTCTTCGAGAAGGTCTACAACGACGTGCTGGCGCGAACAGGGGGCAAGCTCGACCTGCTGGTGATCACGCACCGCCACCTCGATCACATGGAGGGCTTCCACAGCCTGCGCAAGCGCTTCAAGGCCGACTTCACGATTAACCGCCTCTGGCACGCGCACGTCACGCCGGCGGTGGACCATGTGTTCGACAATCGCGGAGCGGTCGCTCCGCAACATGCTGCCGGCCTCGATTCCGGACAGCGACACCGACATCGGGCGGATGTTCCGGAACAACTTCGGCGCCAAGGGCGACAAAATCCGCAAGCAGATGGCGGCATCCTGAAGGACATCGGCGTGCCGGCTTCGCGCACCTTCAAGATCCATCGGGGGCTCGACCTGAAGAGCGCACTTCCGCCGGGCCTGAAAGCACTGGAAATCGAAGTCCTCGCCCCGGAGACCAACAGCAAGCGCTATCTGCAGCCGATCGAGCATGCGCTCCAGGCGCGCGGCATCGCTATTTCTTCGGCCGCGGGCGGCCGAATCAAGGCAACCAGGGAGGATCCGTTCGACGGCGCACGGGCGGTGAAGTTCAACAGGTCGACACTCGCCGGACTCGCCGACGTTGCGCGGCTGCGTCGGCAGCTTCAAACCGGCGGGCTCGAGGTGCTCGCCGCCGTCGATACAACGAGGAACAACACGTCAATCGTGATGCGACTGACGCACGGCTCGGCGCGCCTGCTGCTGGTCGGCGACGCAGAGGAGATGAGCTGGGAGATCATGCGCAAAAACGGCGCGCCGCTGAGGGCCAGCGTGATGAAGATCGGGCATCACGGCAGCATCAATTCATCGCCCGACTGGTCGTTCTCCGAGGTCATGCCGAAGAAGCTCGCCGGCAACGCCGCAGTTGTATCCACGGACCCGACGCGGTTCACTGGCGAGAACGAGGTGCCCAAGGCGGGAGTGCTGTCCGGGTGGCGCGGGCGATTGAAGACCGGGACGCGGCTGTTGCGCACGGATTCGAAGCTGCTGGGCGATTCTGTGGCAGTGACGCTCGATGGCTAGCGTGACACTCCGCACCAGCTATGGGCACCCGGCAGCAGGTATTTACTTCGCCTTCTTACCCGCTCTCTTGTCCGCCCAGTACTTCCGCATCCGTTCGGAAACCGCCTTCTTCTCCGCGGCCGACATCGGGTGCTTGCGGCCGGGCTTCTTCCGCTTGAAAAGTGAGCCGTCGGCCGCCGACACCTTCGCGCCTCGCAACTCGGGGAAGGTCGCCAGCAGCGACGCCAACTCTCCCTGAAGCGCAGCCAGGCGCGCTCGAGCGCCAACCAGCGCCAGGCTTCTCAACTCGATGTCGGCAATCTTCTTCGCCACGGCGTTCTCCTGAGGACACTTTCAAACACAGGAACTAAGAATAGACGACGAATCATCCTAGTCCAGCCACAAGCACGCTGGCGAAGATTCCCGCTATCAGCACGCCCGCGGCCCCGGCGCCCGCCATTGCGGCAACGGCCGATGCCAGCACGGGAATCAATGCCGCCGGGCCCGTCAGTACCTTTCCGGCCAGCGTGAGCGTGACGGCGATGACGATCGCGACCGAGGCAATCGCGGTCAGCCGCACGGCGCGCCGCACAGCCGCCGAGCGTCGCAGCCATGGCGTCAGCGGTCCAAGCAGCGACGTGAAGACGAATGCCGGCAGGAAGATCGCCAGGGTCGCGACGATGGCGCCGGCCGGACCGAGCACGACGTACCCGACAAAGGTTGCCGTGGTAAGGACCGGGCCGGGCGTGACCTGGCCGGCGGCGACCGCATCGAACAGTTGTCGTTGGGTGAGCCACCCTTGATGGCCCACGAGGTCCTGCAGAAATGCCACAAGCACGTACCCGCCGCCGTACAGCACGGCGCCCACTTCAAGGAAGTACACACCAAGGTTCTCGAGTGTGGCCGTTTGCTGCACGGTGGCAGCCAGCAATGGTGCCCCGCCGAGCACGACGGCGACCACAGCGACGCCTCGCGTGCGAAGCGGCAGCAGCGCGCCGACCACCGCGGCGCCGACCAGGAGCGCCATCTCGCCCACACCATACAGCGCGAGCCCGCAGATGACGACCATCGCGGCGACGTCCATGGCAGACCTCACGGCGTCACGGCCAAGGCGCATTGCCCCTTGGGCCATCACCACGATGACCGCGGGCGCTAGGCCGGCAAGCGCCGGCTGCAACCACGGCAACCCGGCGTATCGCACGTACAGCCACGCCAGTAGCGCCGTCAACAGGGCTGCCGGCAGGATGAAGCAGACGCCAGCCACCAGCAAGCCGGGCATGCCAGCGCGCTTGTAGCCCACGGCCATCGCCATCTCGGTGGAGTTGGGACCTGGAATCAGGTTGGTCAGGCCCATCAGCTCGAGGAACTCATCCGTGGTGAGCCATCGCCGCACTCGAACCACGTGCTCTTCGAGCAGCGCCAGGTGCACGACCGGGCCGCCGAAGCCCACCGCGCCCAGCCACAGAAAGAATCGCGCGAGCTCAGCCAGGTTCAATAGCCCGCGGGCGCAGGCGTGGTCGCGGTGCCGCCGCCGGCTTGTTGGACGATGCGCACGCCCGCGCTGGCGCCGACCCGCGTGGCCCCGGCAGCCACCATGGCTTCGAGCGATGCGAAGTCTTTGACGCCGCCGGCCGCCTTCACGCCCATCTCGGCCCCGACGACGCGCCGCATCAGCGCGACGTCGGCCACGGTGGCGCCGCCTGGACCAAAGCCGGTCGACGTCTTCACGAAATCCGCGCCGGCAGCTTTCGTCAAGGTTGATGCGGTGACTTTTTCCTCATCGGTCAGCAGCGCCGCCTCGATGATGACCTTGCTCGTCACGCCGGCGTCGCGGCAGGGGGCGACGACGGCTTCGATGTCGCGCTCCACCAACCTCAGATCGCCGGACTTGAGCGCGCCGATGTTGATCACCATGTCGACTTCGCGCGCGCCATCGAAAATCGCGCGACGGGTCTCGTAGTGCTTCACGTCGGGGGTCGTCGCCCCCAGGGGAAACCCGACAACCGAGCAGACCCCCGAACGGCTGCCCGCCAACAAGCGGGCAGCGAGCGCCACCCACGTGGGGTTTACGCAGACCGTCGCGAACCCGAACTCGGCGGCCTCGCGGCAGAGCTTTTCGATCTCCGCGCGCGTCGCGTCGGCTTTGAGCAGCGTGTGATCGATGAGCGAAGCCACCTGGCCGGCGGGGCCGCCGCTGGCATGCAGGCCCAGGCGCGTGGCCCCCGCATCCAGCACACCGCGCACGCGGTCCGGACAGCAATCAAACAGCACGCCGTGGCACCGGCACGGTCCGTGGCCGCCTGCCGGCACGGCCTGGCCGAGTTCCTCGACGATGATCTCGACGAGCCGGCGGAGTTGAGAGGGATCCATTTGGATACTACCTTCCAACCTCACAAACTTTCACGAGTTCTCCAGTCGCGCGATCTTCTCGAGGCGCGCGATGTAACGGGGCTCGCGCATCGGGGTCTCGATGAAGCGCAGGACGACCGCGACGGCCTCGTCGGGATTCAGAAGCGTCGCCCCCAGGGTGAGCACGTTGGCGCCGTTGTGCTCGCGGCTGTAGCGCGCCAGGGTCTCGTTCAGGCACATGGCGGCGCGGATGCCCCGCACCTTGTTGGCCGCGATTGCCGAGCCCAGGCCCGCGCCGTCGATCACGATGCCGGCGTCCGCCTCCTGGCGCGCGACGATCTTCGACACGGCGGCCGCGACGTCCGGATAGTCGACCGGGCTCTTCTCGAGCGTGCCGGCATCCTGCACCTGCAGCCCGCGGCTGCGCAGCACGCCAATCAGATGTGCCTTGAGGTCGAAGCCTGCGTGGTCGCTGCCGATGGCGATCCGTCGCACGTCGGCCGCCGGCACCAGCGACATGCCGGGAGGCGTGGCGCGCATGTCCTCGCCGATGACCGTGATCCGCCGCTCCCTGAGCGTGTCGGCCGCCAGTGGCGTGATGTGGCCGCGGGCGGCGAGCCGAACCGTCGAGCCCGGCTCGAGCAGGCGGGCATCGGCCTCGGTGATGATGTCGAACCGCTTCGTCTCCATCCAGCCTTGTGGTAGCCTCGCGCCCTGATGAGCGCGCCCACTATCTTACTGTCAACGGAACAGATACAAGAACGAGTCCGCGGCCTGGCCGCCGAAATCGAGAGAGATCATCCCAACGCCGCGACCTTGCATCTGGTCTGCGTGCTCAAAGGCGCGTTCGTGTTCCTGGCCGATCTGGTGCGCGCCCTGCGTATCCCGTCCACGCTGGACTTCATGGCCGTGTCGAGCTACGCCAAGGGCACGACGACCACCGGCGAGGTGCGCCTGCTGAAGGATCTGGACATGGCGCTCGACGGCCGTCACGTCGTGATCGTCGAAGACATCGTCGACACCGGGCTGACGCTCACCTACCTGCAGGAGATCCTGCGGGCTCGCGGACCCAAGACGCTGCGCACGGCGTGCCTGCTGAGCAAGCCGTCGCGCCGCAAGGTGAACGTCCCGGTGGAGTACATCGGTTTCACGATCGAGGACCGCTTCGTCGTCGGCTACGGCCTGGACTACGCCGGGCAACACCGCAATCTCCCGTATATCGGGGTATTGGACTGAACCCGACGTTCACGGGGTTCACAGGCTCACAGGTTCACGGGTTCACCGGTTCGCAGGTTCACGGGTTCACCGGTTCGCAGGTTCACGGGTTCACCGGTTCGCAGGTTCACGGGTTCACAAGTTCACGGGTTCACCGGTTCTGCGCAACCGCCGCGCGCACCTTCTCGGCAAATGCCTCCGCCTCGCGCAGCACGGTCGCCTCATCGAGCGTCAGCATCTTGCGCTCGTGCATCAGCACGTGCCCGTTGACGATGGTCGTCTCGACGTCGTCGCCGCGCGTGGCGTAGACCAGGTGTGACAACGCGTCGTAGCGCGGCGTCTGCCTGGCGCGGCGCATGCCGACGACGATCAGATCGGCGCGTTTGCCGTTCTCGAGCGATCCGATCTCGTGCGCCATGCCGAGCGCGCGTGCGCCGCCGAGGGTCGCCATCTCGAGGGCGGTTGAGGCGGGCACCGCGCGAGGGTCGCGGCTCTGCAGTTTGTGGAGAAACGACGCCTGCCGCATCGCCTCGAACATGTCCAGGTCGTTGTTGCTGGCCGCGCCATCGGTGCCCAGACCCAGGGCCACGCCCGCCGCGAGATATTTCGGCACGGGCGCCACGCCGCTGGCCAGCTTCATGTTGCTTTCCGGGTTGTGCGAGACGCCCACGCCACGGCGTTTGAGAATCGCGATGTCCTCGTCACTTATCCACACCGCGTGCGCCGCGATGGTGCGCGGAGCCCAGAAACCGATCGATTCGAGATAGCCGGCCGGCGTCAGCCCCGCCTGCTCCTTCAGGATCCGCACCTCGTCTTCCGTCTCGGCCAGGTGAATCACCAGCGGCACGCCGTACTTCAATGCCAGGTCGCGAGTGGCCAGCAGCGTCGATTTCTCCAGGGTGTACGCCGAGTGCGGCGCCACGGCCGGCGTGATGAGCGCATCGCCCTTGAACGCGTTGATGAACGCCTCGGTCCGGGTCAGCTCCTCCTCGGGAGTCTTCGCATCGGCGACCGGAAAGCGGATGATCGTCTGGCCGAGCACCGCACGCAGGCCGGCGGCCCTGGTCGCCTTCGCGATCTCCTCCTCGAAGTAGTACATGTCGGTGAATGTCGTCGTGCCGCTCTGGATCATCTCGAGCGCGGCCAGGCGCGTGCCGACGCGCACCATCTCGGGCGAGACCGTCTTGGCCTCCGCGGGGAAGATGTACTTCTCGAGCCACTCCATCAGCGCCAGGTCGTCGGCCAGGCCCCGATACAGCACCATCGGGGCATGCCCGTGGGTGTTGACCAGCCCTGGCAGCACGATCTTGCCGGTCGCGTCGATGGCCCGTTTCGACGAGAACGCCCGGCCTATCGCGTCGGGCGTGCCGACGCCGACGATCCGCTCGCCGTCAATCGCCACCGCGCCAGGCGACAGCACGCGGCGGGAGGCGTCCATCGTGACCACCGTGCCCCCGGTGACCACGAGCGCCACGTCCCGCACAGGTGCCTGATCCGCCGTCGCCCGAAGGCCGAAGGTGAACGGGGCTGTGACGACGCTCGTCAGCGCCACCCACGACGCGATATTCAGTCTCGACATCTGCGAAATCTCCCCCAATCCCCGAATTCGCAATCGTCAATCGTCAATCGTCAATCGTCAATGTATAGTTCAACCGTGCCGGTCCATCTGGTCACCCACCCGCTCGTCCAGGACGCGCTCGTCACCTTGCGCGACGCGCGTACCCCGGCCGAGGAGTTCCGCCGGGCGGCGCGACGCATCAGCGTGCTGCTGGCCACCGAGGCCCTGCGCGAGGTTCCGACGTGCGAAGTGGCCGTCCAGACGCCGCTGGAGCTGGCGCCCGGGCGCCAGGTGTCTGGCGATGTCGTCGTCGTGCCCGTGTTGCGGGCGGGGCTGGGGATGCTGGACGCAGTATTGGAGCTGGTGCCCAACGCGCGGGTCGGGCATCTGGGATTGCAGCGCGACGAGACGACGGCGGTGGCGTCGCAGTACTACGCGAAGCTTCCCCCGGGACTGGCCGAGAGCTTCGTGCTGATGATCGACCCCATGCTCGCTACCGGCGGCAGCGCCGTGTCGGGCCTCGATCGGCTGGCCAGGTCCGGTGCGCGGGCGGTCCGCATCGCCTGCATTGTCGCGGCGCCGGAAGGCATCGCCGAGGTCGCCGCCCGGTATCCCGACGTGCACATCTACACGCCCGTTGTCGACCGCGCGCTCAACGAGCACAAGTTCATCCTGCCAGGTCTCGGCGATTTCGGAGACCGGCTCTATGGGACGCTGGAATCATGAGGCCACGACCGACCGCAAACCCGGCGACCTCCAAGTCCGACGAAGACTGGCGCACCTCGATCACCTTCATCGAGCCCAACCGCATCCTGGTGAGGGGATACGCGCTCGACGAGCTGATGGGGCGGGTGAGTTTCGGCGACGCGATATACCTGCTTCTGCAGGGCGAGCTGCCGCCGCCGGCCATCAGCCGCATCGTCACGGCGATCCTGGTCTCGTCGGTCGACCATGGCGCGATGCCGCCCTCGACGCTCGTGGCGCGCAACGTCGCCACCACCGGCGCGCCGCTGCGGGCCGCGGTGGCGGCCGGCGTGCTGGGGTTCGGGGCGTATCACGGCGGCGACGTCGAAGCCTGCATGCAGGTGCTGGACCGCGGCCTGGAACTGGTCCGTGGCGGCACGCCCTACACCGAGGCGGCCGAGACCGTCGTTCACGGTATGCTGGCCGAGGGCAAGCGCGTGCCCGGCTTCGGCCACCGCCTGCACACCCGCGATCCGCGTGCGAACAAGCTCCTCCAGATGTCGTACGAGCTGGACGTGGAAGGCGAGCACGTCCGATTGATTCGGGTGATGGAGCGCGTGCTGGGCAAGGCCAAGCGCACCGAGGCCGACCCGATTCCCATCAACGTCGACGGCGCCATAGCCGCCATCTGCGGCGACATCGGCCTGGACCACGAGTTCGGCGCCGCGCTGTTCATCATTTCGCGCGTGCCGGGCCTTATCGCGCACGCCCACGAAGAGCGGCTGCGGGAGCGGCCGATGCGGCAAATCGACCCGAAAGACGCTGTGTACGACGGCCCCGGCGAACGTCGTCTGCCGGAAGGCCGGAAATAGCGAGGGCACGGTGCCGGTCGATCGCCAGCCGTACGCAGGGCGGAACTTCCGCCTTCGCGTGAAGCTTCGGCGGACCGCCATGGCCTTGGCGGCGGCGGTCAGTTCCGCCTCATCTGTGCCAACCCGCGGACCCTGCTAATATTGCGTTTCTTGCGGTCAGCATGATTGGACAAGTCATCTCACATTACCGGGTCCTCGACCAGATCGGCGCCGGCGGGATGGGCGTCGTCTATCGCGCCGAAGACACCCGCCTGGGCCGCCCGCTGGTCCTGAAATTCCTGCCCGCGGCGCTGTCGCGCGACCCGATGGCGCTCGAACGCTTCGAACGCGAAGCCAAGGCCGCCTCGTCGCTGAACCACCCGGGCATCTGCACGGTGTACGACATCGGCGAGTACCAGGGTCAGCGGTACATCGCGATGGAGTACCTGGAAGGCCAGCCGCTCGATCGGTTCATCGGCGGCAAGCCGCTGCCGCTGTCGATGATGCTCGACCTCGGCGTGCAGATCACCGACGCGATAGAGCTGGCGCACACCCAGGGCATCCTGCACCGCGACATCAAGCCGGCCAACATCTTCATCACCAAGCGCGGGCACGCCAAGGTGCTCGACTTCGGGCTGGCCAAGCTCGCCGCCGGTAGCTCGGGCGCGTCGGCCCTGGACGCAACGGCGCAGACCGTCGCGGCTCAGATCCTGACCACCGTCGGGATGGCAGTCGGCACCGTGGCCTACATGTCGCCCGAGCAGGCGCGCGGCGAGGATTTGGACACCAGGTCGGACCTGTTTTCGCTGGGTGTCGTGCTGCACGAGATGGCCACGGGACGCCAGGCGTTTGCCGGCCCGACCGCCGCGGTGGTGTTTGACGCGATCCTCAACCGCACACCGCCGCCCATTGTTTCCGTGAACCCGGAAGTGCCGCTGGAGCTCGAACGCATCGTCGACAAGGCGATCGAAAAGGATCGGATGTTGCGGTATCAGCACGCCGCCGACCTGAAATCGGACCTCGCGCGGCTCAAGCGCGACCGCGAATCCGGGCGTGTGTCGATTGGCGGCCTCAGCGAATCGCGCTCTGGCGTGCGGCCGGCGGCCGCCGTCAGCAGCGGGTCCACTCCGGCAGTGTCGGCGGCGCCGCCCGCTTCGGCGGAGTCCGTGCCGGCGACGGCCCCGAGTGCAGCGGACGTCCCTGCGCCCGTCGTCTCGCCAGCACCGCAGCCGGTTCCAGCACCAGGCGAAGGCGAAGAAGTCGAACACGACCGCTATCGCGGCCGCGGTCGTGGGCGTGCTCGCCATCGGCGGCGCGGTCCGTAGGCTATGTGCTGACGCGTCCGACAGTCGAGTCTCAGGCACCGGTGAGCGAGCCGGCCGTAGCGGCGGCGGCGCCAGAGCCCGTTGCTCCCCCGGTGACCGAGCCGCCGCCGGCACCCGAACCGATTGCCGGCCCGCCGGAGCCTGTCGTCCCGGCACCGACCGAGCCGGTGGCTTCCCCGGCGCCGGCCAAGCCGACAAAGGCGCCTGCGCGCCGGACGCCTGCCGCTCCGGCTCCGGTCGCCTCCGCGCCCGCAGCGACGCCGCCGGTTGCCGCGCCCGTGCCAGCACCAGCACCTCCACCGGTTGCCGAACCCGACCCGGTCGCCAAGGCGATAGAAGCCGCGCTGCCCGCAATGGAGCGCGGCCAGTTCGACGCCGCCCTCACCGGCCTGCAGAGCGCGCTCGGCGAGCGGCCCACCAGCCCCAACGCATCGCAGGCCAAGTTGCTCATCGCGCGCGTTTACGATCGCCAGGGACGCATCGACGCGGCGCTGGCGGCCTATGCGGACCTGCGTACGACTTATCCGAAGGACCCTGCGTCGGCCGACGCCTTGTTGCGCATGGCCGACCTCGTCCAGCAGACCAAACAGCCTGATCGGACCAAGCTCGCGCGGTCATACCTCGACCAGATCGTCGCGAACTTCCCCACCACCAACGTCGCTCCGCGCGCCCTGGCGCAACGCGCCGCCATCGAGGAGCGAGAGGACGTGAAGGTCACCGATCCGGTCCTGAGCCGCGTCGTGCCTGCCGCGCTGGTGTCGTATCGCCAACTGACCGAGGCCTATCCGCACACTGCCCCGGCCGAGGCCGCCTTCATTCGCCTGGCGCAGTTCTACGACGACATGAAGCGGTACGACCTGCAGGCCCAGGCGCTGACGGCCCTGGGCTCGTACTTCCCGAAGACACGGCACGACGCGTGGTGGGAAGCCGGCGAGGTGTTCGAGCGACGGCTGCGCGACGTCGCCAAGGCGAAAGACGCGTACTCGCGCGTGCCGACGACATCGCGGCGGTATCGAGACGCGCAGAAGAAGTTGTCGGAGCTGTAAGACCCAAACGTCAGTGCGGTCGCTCCGGCGCGCGTTGGTTCGTTCCGCCACGCACCGATGGCCGGTGGAGGGAACTGGGCTCCTCGCGGGCTGCAAACCCGTAGGGTGCGGCTCCGGTCGTGCCGCTGGGTTCGATTCCCAGACCGGCCTCGCCACCCTTGCCCGGGACTCGACCACTGGGCTAAGATCGAAGGTCTCACCTGACGCGCGCTTGGCTCAGCGGTAGAGCATCGCCTTCACACGGCGGGGGTCGGAGGTTCGAATCCTCCAGCGCGCACCAGCCAAACCCAAATTAATCAATGCGTTGCAGACGCGTGGTAACCGTAATTAGAGACGCTTGGTTACTCCGTCGTGCGCTGGTCGTGCAACGTCGGCAGCCAAAACCTGCATGACCCTGATCATCGGCCAAGCGTCGTTTGGATTCGCCCTCACCGTCGGCGATCGACTACTCACTCGAGACGGCGCCGAGTTCGACCCTTTGTCCAACAAGAACGTCGTGTTTCGCGCGCGCGATGCGTGCGGATTGAGTGGACTCACCGGTCCATCCCATGAGAATTCGATCTCCTGTTATAGTGGCGCACGTACGCGGTGACCCTCTCACTTTTACACATTGGAAGGCAGCGAGGCGCGTGAGCGCGAGCAAGCGTCCGTGTGAGATCGCGCTTGTCCTGCCGAATCGGCCGATCGGCAGGCGAAAAATGCCAGTTCGGGTTACGATTTCAGGCCCGATTTTTATTGGTTTCGTGGTTGGTGTTGGCTGCAGAATCGGGTTCTGTGATCGGGGTCCCCGCTTCCCCTGATCATGTCGGCGGGCGTCGCTATCCTCGGCGGGGGATTCCTGGGAGTATGCGCTGCCCTGGAATGCGCGCGACGTGGAATCGACGTGGACCTCTACGATCGCGGCATCGAGCTCCTGACCGAAGCCGGGCGTGTGAGCGAGGGGAAGATTCATCTCGGGTATGTCTACGCCAACGATCCCACGTTGCGGACGATTCGCAGGCTTGCCACGGGTGCGGTGCGCTTCGAACAGTGCGTGAGTCGTTGGCTCGACCTGTGCCAGGGGCCGCTCGAGGTCTCAGAGCCGTTCCATTATGGAGTTCTCCGGCAATCGACGCTGTCTCCGGCCGACATCGAGAGGCACTTCGGACGTGTAGAGAAGATCCTCGTCGAGCTCGAGGATTCGTCAGGCGAACGCTACCTGCGTCGGCCGGGCGGCGCCTCGTTCGAGCCGCTGACGGCCACCGAACTCGCACAGCACTACGATCCGGATCATGTCGCCGCCGCGTACAGAACGGTCGAGCGATCGGTGGATTCGTGGCAACTGGCGGTTCGGCTCCGTGCG
This sequence comes from Vicinamibacteria bacterium, assembly GCA_963806705.1. Classification (GTDB taxonomy): domain Bacteria; phylum Acidobacteriota; class Vicinamibacteria; order Vicinamibacterales; family JAENWD01; genus JAENWD01. Next base: position 163,834 of record CAWDZE010000011.1, on the reverse strand, counting down.
GCGGTCCTCGCGTCGCCGCGGATCCGCGTTCACCGTGAATGCACGGTGACCGGCGTGAGCGCCGACGGCGGCCGCGGCTTCGAGGTGTTGTGGGCGCGCGCTCGGAACCGATTCCACAAACACTACTGGTGCGTCGTCAATGCGCTGTGGAGCGGCCGCCTCGCAATCGATGCAGGCCTCGGGCTGATTCCGGACCGGCGGTGGCTCTACCGCTATAAGTTTGGGATCCGTGTCGAACTCCGCCCCAATACGCCGCGGCCTCCAACCGTGACTTTTGTCCACGGGTCGTTCGGCGACGTCGTGAACTACCCCAGCGGCCTGACGTATCTGTCGTGGTATCCCTCCGGCATGATCGCCAAGAGCGACGCCATCGTCCCCCCGAATTGGGGCGCGAGGGTCGATGCCGTGCGCAAGCGGCTGATCTGTGACGAAAGCATCCGGCATCTCGGGGTATTGCTCAACGCCTGGCGCGGTCTTCCCGAGTCGGCGATCGAGGCTCGCCACGTCGACGGCGGAGTGATCTTCGCGTGGGGCGCGACAGATATCGACGATCCCGCGAGCGAGCTGCACCAGCGTCACGACATCGGCATCCAAACGACCGGCAACTATCATTCGATCGACCCCGGCAAGTCTACGATGGTGCCCATGTTCGCGGTCGAAGTGGTCGACCGTATCTCTGGCAAGAGCTGATCATGCCGTCGGAGAGGGCGCCCCTGGTCACCGTGGCGATTCCGCTGTATCGGTCGCGCCGCTTCGTTGAGTGCATCGAGCGGAACATCGAGAGCATCGACTACCCCTCGGTCGAGATCCTGATCTCAGATCGGCACCACGACGACGATGCCATCGACATTCTCGCCGAACGATTCGCCGGCGATTGCCGCGTTCGCATCCTGATAGCCGAGGATCGACTCAGCTGGGTCGAGCATTACAACCTGCTGCTGAAAACCGGACGCGGCGAGTACTTTCTCTGGATGCCGCACGACGACTCGTACGCGCGCGGGTTCGTGCCGGTGCTCGTTGACTATCTGGAACGGCATCCGGACACCGTGCTGGCCTTCAGCGGGCTTGACGTCGTTGACGACCACGGCCGAACCTTGTGGACGGAGAGTCAGCGCGACCCCCGAGCCTTCCAGAACGGTCCCTGGACGCTCGGCGCGGCGCTGAGAATGATGATGTTCAGTGCCCAGTGGTGGCCGCAGTTTCACGGCCTCATCCGCCGGGAGCGCGTGGTCGGCGCCGGCCTTTTCATTCGGCCGACAAGCGGCAACGTCGAGCCGGAAATCTACTGGGTGTTCGCGCTCGGCCTGCTCGGCGCCGTGCGCTTCGTGCCGGAATGCTCGTATCGCAAATGCCTGCACGGCGCAAATATCAGCTTCCGCTGGGGGGCACGCCGCTTCAGCCACGTGCTGGACGGAATCATCCTGCCATACGGCTACCTGCGGGACTTCGGCCGGAGCCGTGGCGATCTGGCGCGCGCCTTGCCGTTCCTGGTCGTCTGGGGAGGCCTTCGCACGGTCGGCTGGTTCACGCAATCGTGGCGATGGCCGTCGGCTCAGGGCCGCGCTCGCGCCAAACGCATCGCTCGACGCCTGCTTTTTGGACGTCGACCAGCGAAGGGGGAAGGGGTTGACGACGGATCGAGAACGCGCATGATGTGAAGTCCAGAAATTATTGAAACGCTCGGAGCGCTCTGTTAGAAGACGTGTCCTCCGCGCGGCTCTTCCTTCGTCTGGCCCTCCGGGGCGAGTTCCCCGCAATCCTTTAAATCTCGGCCGGTGTTCTCTTCCGCCACGAGTCTGGCCCACCGTTCAAAACCCGGCATGACCTTCTCGAGGCGCGCAATGAGCTCCGACGCGGCGTCGTACTTCGCTCCTGCGACAATGCGGCCGCGCGGAGATCCTTGAGGAATTCAAGACCGCGCTTCTCATACACTTCGGCCAGACGGGTGTGGAACATGCCTTGAAACCAGGCGTAGGTTTCTTGCGGCATGTCATCGTATCGCCTTTCGAACACGTCGAGCGAGCGGAACTCCGGCCGGTACGCTTCGACATTGAACCGCATGAGCGCATCCCACGTGCGAGCGACCTCAGGATGTCGTTCGCGCATGAATGTGTACGCGACAAACGTGGCAAGCATCTCATTGAGCCAATGCTGCGTCTGAGTCAACCGGTGCGCTTCGATGACAACGTGCCCCACCTCGTGATAGCCGATGAGATCGTTCAAGCGATACGGCGCCTGCGCGACGGGCAGACCCGCATTCTCTATGGCGCGCAGGGTTTCTGCCGACGCCTTCTCTCGAACATCGGCAAATCCTCGCACAATAACTGAGCGTTCCAGATCGGCCGGCAGCACGGCGACATGTGGCGCGGGTGACACCCAGGGAATTCCGTACGGTACTGGGCGGAGCTTTGCCCAGTCGACTTCGTTTAGCACGGCGAGTGCCAAAGTCGGAGCGACGCCGATTCGCTCTTCGAAAAACGCGGCGGCCTCCTCGAGCGTCTTTTGCAACCCAGCGGCACGTTCGCGCGCTCCGGAGCTGTAGTAGGAGGGGATGCGGCCCGGTAGCACCTCGAGGGCGAGCTGCTGGACACGCGCCACGTAGTCCGGCTGTTGCGTGAGTGCGGGCGCGCGGGCCGCCATGATGGTAAGCAGGCTGCCCAAAGCGATGCCTGATCTCATCATCGACGTTCGCCTCGGTCCGCGTCGCTTCATCAGCTCACCTTCCGTGGTGCCTCGTGATCTCTTCCTCGCTCAGGCGGAGAAAGCGCGCGGCGTTGTTGTAGAAGATGTCGCGTTTCTGCTCCTCGCTCAGAAACGGCGCCTCCTCGATGATCTCAATGGAGGGTTCGATCAGTCCCGGCCAGACCATCTGGTCCGACCCGAACATCACTCGCTTTCCAAAGCCAGCGTCGATGAACTTCTTGAACTGACCGTAAAAGTACTCTCGGGGGTACGTCCACTGGATCCCGCCAGTCTCGATATAGACCTGCGGGTGGGTGTAGAGCACCGCAATCATTTCGTCGACCAACGGGGATCCGTAGTGCATCACGCAGATTCGCAGCCGGGGATAGCGCACCAGGACGTCTTCGAGCAGAAACGGGTTGCCCAGCTGGGCGCGATACAGGGGATCATCGCGGTATGGTGCGCCAGGGTAGCCTTCTCCCATATGAATAGCGACCGGGATGTCGAGCTTCTCGGCGAGCGCCCAATACGGATCCATCCGCCTGTCGCCGGGCGCGATGCCGACATATTGATTCTCGATTTCGCCCAGGACCTTGAAGTGGCCGGCCTCGAGATGGCGACGCAAGGCATCAGGGGAGAGGGTGTCTTCACGACCGAGTTTCAGTTGATACGCCGGGATAAGCCGGCCCGGCGCTGCATCCTGGAAGGGGCGTATGGTCTTGAGCGTATAGCCGCTCGAGACTCCGATGATATTGCGGCGCTCGAGAATGGCGACAGTCTGCTTGATCATCGCCTCGTCGGTTGCCGGCGACAGAATCGGTTCCGGGCACTGCGGATCGGTGACACCATGCACTGTGACAGGCAGGCATAAACGGACGGGTGGAGGCCCGAAATCGGCAGCACCCTTGGCATGCATGTGCATGTCGATGATTGGCAGGCGCTGCGGCGCGCGGGCCTGCACCGGCACGACTAGGAGCGCCAGCCCGACTATGAGCAGTCGCATCATCGTCCGAGATTCCGATTCACGCCACTCGGAGGAATGCTCAGCGGCATAACGAGTAGTGGGCCGACCAGCATATTTCGGCCAACCTGTGAGCAGCATAACGCCGAACCCGCCCAGCCGAAGGACGGTCTGCAACTTTATGCGGTCCCAGGCGCTTGGCGGAGGCGACGGATCCGACCTGCGTAACTCTTCGTCAGCGCTGCGCGTATCGCGGCGAGCCGGATAGGTCCCGCTAGTCGCCCAGTGTGTAGTAACCCGCACGAAGGCATTCCGACTGTGTCGATTAGGGTTTTGTTACAAGCTCTAAACGTCAGGGCCGCTCGGACGTGACCCTGCGTGTGTACGTCTCGACGGGCTGCCACCCCGCTAGCTGGGTGTAGGAACGGAATTCGCAATTACCTGATCACGGCAGCCTGAAGCGCGCGACCCTCCAAGTCGCTGGCATGAACCGGTTTGGAGGCCGACTGGCCCCATTCAGGAATCGAAGCGGGTCCGAAATCTGTATGCAAGTTTCGGACATCCGATCAACTTGAGACGTCTGCGGCCGCTCAGTCCTGACGCAGTACGCGGAGCGGATCAATTCGGGTGGCTCTTCGCGCGGGCACGTATGTCGCTAGGAGTGACAGAAGACCGAGTGCCACGATCACGCCGACATACGTCACCGTGTCCCGTGGCACGACGTCGAACAGCATTCCACTGACGACGCGAGACGATGCGAGGGCACCGACCACGCCCAGTGCCAGACCGATGGCCGTCAGCTTCAGCCCGCGGCCCAGCATCAACGACATTACCGAGCCCGCGCTGGCGCCCAGCGCCATCCGTATGCCGATCTCTTTTGAGCGTTGGCCAGCGACGTACGCCATCACGCCATAGATGCCCGTCATCGCAAGGCAAAGAGACACGACTGCAAAGAGGCTCAGCAGCCAGGCTCGAAACTTCGGCGTTGCCACATGATCCGCCAGGAGTGCGTCCATGGAGCTCAGCCGAACTGACACGTCGGGTGAGCGCTCGCGCGCCTGCCGTAGCATGGAGGCCCCAACCGCGGCTGGATCGATCGCGCTCTTCGCGAGGATTCGCAGCGTCGCTCCGTTGTACTGATGCTGCAGGTACGGCATGTACACCTCTGGCTGCGGATCGCGCGCCGGACCGTACTGCCGCACGTCGCCCACCACTCCGACGATCGTCATCGGTTCAAGGGAGTCGTATCCGGCAACAATCACGCGGCCCAACGGATCACGATCACCAAACGCTGCTCGCACCAGCGCTCGGTTGACGATGACGACACGGGGTCTGCCCGCCATATCGCCGTCCGTAAAGTCACGCCCTTCCTCCACGGGCATCCCAAGCACTTCGAAGGTACGGGGCGCAATCACGTTCATTGCGGCAGGGCGCGCCGAACTCAATGCCGACTCTTTCGGCATCCGATCGATCCAGTAGCCGCTGTCGGACTCCACACGTCCGGGCGGCCCCATCATCGCCCCTGCCGCGTCGACGCCTGGAAGCTGCCTGATATCCGCAAGCAACGCCTGGAAGAACGCGCGACTGTCTCCCCAGTCGGCCTGAGTTGGTCGTGCCGTGGCTTCCATCACGACGACGTTCGCAGGTTCGAATCCGAGCGGCACATGTTGGAGTGCGACCAGACTCCTGACGAGCATCGCAGAGGTGGCGACGAGTACGACCGCGAGCGCGATCTCGGCGACGACGAGCACCTCTCGGGCGCGACTGCTGTCGCCCCCCGTGAGCCTGCCAGTCCCTTGCCGAAGCGGCGTGTGGACGTCGCCTCGTGAGGCCTGCAGCGCTGGCGGCAGTCCGAACAGAATGCTGACGATCACGGACAGTACAACCGTGAAGAGCAGCACGCTGCCATTGATCCCCACCGTCTCGATACGCGGGACATCAGGGGGCGACAGGGCGACGAGTAGTCGCGTGCCCCAGATCGCCAGGGTTACACCGATGGCCGCTGCGGCGACCGCTTGCGCAAGGGCCTCGACGAGCAACTGCCTGACGATTCGCCCACGACCGGCGCCAAGCGCAGCGCGGATCGCTATCTCGGGGGCGCGGGACGTCGCCCTGGCCAGCAGCAGCGTCGCCATCGTGGCGCAGGCGATCAGTAACACGAACGTGACGGCGCCAAGCAGCAGGTACAGCGTCGACGAGACGTCACCGACGATCTCTCGCAGCAGCGGCGTGGCGACAACACGGACGTTCTTGTTCGTATCGGGATACTGTACTTCCAGGCGCTCAGAAATCGCGGTCAGCTCGGACTGCGCTCGTTCGAGAGACATGTCTGCCTTCAAGCGGGCAACTGCGCGAAAGTTGTTGCCGCGCCTGGGAAGCTGCGCTCGGCTGTCGATTGCGGTGAACCAGACATCGGTGTCGAGCGGGTAGTCGAACGTTCGCGGGAGGACGCCGACAATCGGCACTGACCGATTGAAGAGACGAAGGGGGCGGCCGATCGCCTGCGCAGGGTCGCCGAACTGCTGCCTGGCATAACCATCGGACACGATCGCGGCGCCCGCACCTCCCTCTCGGGCTTCTTCGTGAGTGAATGATCGGCCGATCGAAGGGGCCATGGCGAAGGCACGGAAGAACTCCTCGGTGACCGTCGCGACGACAGCGTACTCGGCCGCCGAACCAGCCGTCACCGATGTCCGGGCACCGCTGTAGTACGCCATCGCATCGAAAGAGGTGCTCCGCTCCTGCCAGTCCAGGAAATCAGGAACCGACACCTGTCTCGATCGATCACCGACCGCGTTGCCGCCGGTGGACAGATAGGTCAGCGTGACGATGCGGTCGGGGTTGGCGTAGGGTAGCGGGTTGAGGAGCACCGCATGGACGACGCTGAACACCGCGGTGTTCGCCCCGATCGCCAGGGCCATCACGAGAATGCCGACGAACGTTGCGGCGCCGTTCCGTCGCAGCGTTCGGAGTGCATAGCGACCGTCCTGCCGCATCTCCTCGAGCCTGCGCGAGATCCAGACGGCGCGCGTGTCCTCCCTGACGACGGCGATGCTCCCAAACTTCAGCAGGGCCTGCCGACGCGCTTCGTCAGGCGGCATGCCCCGATCGATGTTCTCCTGGGTTTCGCGTTCGACGTGGTCGCGAATGTCCTCATCGAGAGTGTCCAATGCTCGCTTGGCGCGACTCATCACCTTTCACTCCTGTGCCGCTGGACGAAGGATGCGGCCGACGGCCCCGACCAGCGCCTCCCACCGACCGGTCTCAACCTCTAGCTGCCTTCGACCTTTCGCGGTCAGGCGATAGAACTTGGCGCGCCGGTTGTTCTCCGACGTACCGTCCTCGAAGGTAATCCACCCACGCTTGATCAAGCGGTGCAGTGCCGGATACAGGGAGCCTTGCTGTACCTGCAGCACATCGTCCGAACCGCGTTCAATGGCCTTGGCGATCGCGTGACCGTGCGCTGGCCCGAGGCGCAACGTGCGGAGGATCAGCAGGTCCAGCGTGCCCTGCAGCAGTTCGAGGCGGTCCTCTTCGGCTCTAGTAGACATTCTAGGCGTCGAGGATATGGTGGCCCACCTAGAATGTCAAGGTGAGCCGACTTCGGGCGGGATGCTTCGGCTCTCCCCGGACGAACCGAGTGGCCGAGGGCACCGAAACTCAGATGACTGTGCCTTTTAAGGTCTTGCCGCGAGCTCGCGTTCAACGAAGTAGGAGTGCCTTGCGGAGTAATTCGCACGAAGCCCGGACCGCGCCGATTGTGTGAACTCCCAGGGTATCGACGGACCACAGTTGCTCCCTGGGCAGCCGGGGTCGCCTTGTTGATCGCGCGCAACGACACGATTGGGATCGCTCAGCCAGACTACGGCCACGGAGAGGTGATCCAAGTGGTCGGTCTCCGTCACGCGCTGTGGCGCCGACTGCTCCACGGGCGACACAACATGGCGATCGTCTTTGACTGAGAACATTCCGCCAGACTCGCACGCCGTGAAGACTGGCTCGGGTCTCGTGCCCATCTGTCCGTTCTGCTCGCAGGCGGGGCGCGCGCGGCCAAAGGCAGATCCGCAGTTCGTCCGCCATTTTCGTTGTGTTCGGTGTGGGGCGGCCTGGGAGTTGCGGGCGTCAGACTGACTCGAATCGCATGGGCTAAGCTACATCCCATGGACGCTCGACCTGCGCTGACACGCAGCGCCAGCTGTGCCCTCGGCTCGGCCCTCGTGGCCCTCGTCGGCCTGGTCTCACTGATTGGCGCGCCCGCGCGTTTGCCGGCCTCCCGGCTGACCGACGCCCTGACGTTTCATGCGCCGTTTGACGGAAAGCTCGACGCATCCTTCGCCCTCGGCGACCCGAGGCTGTACTCGGCCGAGTCCCGTAAAGACGCCGCGCGCGCGGTCGTGGGGGCCCCGGCCGATGCGATTCGGCTCGCGCCGGGGGAAGGTCGCCATGGCGATGCAGTCCGCATCACCCTGAAGTCGTCGCCGTTTGTGTTCTTCAAGGGCGAACGCAACATCGCATACCGGCCAAGCGACTGGAGCGGCACGGTCTCGGTCTGGATGCGGCTCGACCCGGATCGCGATCTGGCGCCCGGCTTCTCGGACCCGCTCATCATCACGCCCCGGGCCTGGAATGACGCGGCGATGTTTGTCGACTTTACCCGCGACGACGTGCCGCGGCGGTTCCGGTTCGCCGGATTTGCCGACCGCGACGTCTGGGACCCGGGGCGCCGCGAGTGGGAGGCGGTGCCGGTTTCAGAGCGCCCCATGGTCGAGATCACGGGCCCGCGGTTTTCGGGCGACCGCTGGACCCACATCGCCTGGACGTGGTCGAACTTCAACACGCAGGGCAACGACGGCACGCTCGCCTGTTACATCGACGGCCAACCGGTCGGGACGCTTGCCGGCCGCCGCCAGACCTATACGTGGGACGCGCGCGAGGTCACCATTGCGCTGGGGGTGGAGTTCAGGGGCTTGATGGACGAGCTCGCGATCTTCGACCGCGAGCTGGCGCCGGCCGAGATACAGACGCTGCGTCGATCGCGGTTGACGCGCTGAGCCACCCGAAGGCGGCATGAGATTGGCACTTGGACCATGGCGGAGGACCCGTCATGCCAGAGCCGCAGATCACGAGAGCCCAGCTCATCGATCGACTGAACGAGGATCTCGCCCGCGAGTACCAGGCCATCATTGCCTACGTCGTGTATTCACAAGTGTTGAAAGGCGCCGAATACATGGCCATCGCGGAAGAGCTCGAAGTACACGCCGGGGAAGAACTACACCATGCCATCACGATCGCCAAGCAGATCGACTACCTCGGCGGCATGCCGACGGCGACTCCCAAGGGAGTGAAACTCTCCGACGATGCCAGGACGATGCTGCGCGCGGATCTGGACAACGAGAACGAGACGATCCGTAACTACCGCGAGCGGGTTCGGCAGTGCGAGGCGCTGGGCGAGTACGCGATGGCCGAAGACATCCGCGAGATTCTCCGGCAGGAGCAGGAACACCAGATCGACCTCGCGACGGCGCTCGGGATCGACGTCCCGGACGTCAGCAAGGTCAGCGCCTCACGTAAACGCCGCTAGCGATCGGGCGAGTGAGTGTTGGCCGATTGACGATCCGAATCGTCAATCGTCAATCTGCAATCGTCAATTACTTCTTGGCTTGCTCGATGAGCGCGGCCAGGATCTTCTGGTACGCGCCTTCGAAGTCGGAGTACGTCCGGCGGTACTCTTCTTCCGTAATCTTCTTCTTCTTGTGGTCGCCGTCGCACGAGAAAGCGGCGCCGACTCCCTTGGTGACGATGTCGAAGGGGGTCTCGCCGACGCGCTCGGCCCGCAAACCGTCGGCCTGCATGTCCTCGATGAACAGCTTCGAGTCCGGGACCGAGGCGCTGGCGAGGTCCAGATAGACGTCGCGGGTACTGGCGGCTCAGGATCTTCTCGTTCAACAGAGCCGGCGCGGTGTAGCGAGCCGACACCACCAGCATCTGCACGCCGGGGATGAAGAGAATCGCTGCGAAGTGGTCCTCGCCGATCCTGGCGGCAATGGCGTCGAGTTTCTGCGCCTGCAGTAAATCGGTGAGTTGCTTGGCCATCGCCTGCGTCTTGTTGGAATCCTGCGGCCCGGCCAGGGGCGCGGCAGTGCCGCAGACAAGCGTCAGGACCAGGGCGAAACCCGAGAGGGAGCGCGTCATGCGGCTAAGGATGTCCTACCCGCCCGCGCGAGTCAACACGGCGGAGCCCGCCGCTATCCAATAAACAGCGGGTCGTCTTCGTCGGGCGCCGAGGGGTGGGCCGCCGTGCCCGCGTGCCGCATGCCTCGAAGCGCGTCGAAGGCCGCCCGCACACCGGTCAGCAGCGCCAACCCTTCCCGGGCGGGCGCGACGATGGCCGATTGGACGGCTGTCGCGGTCTCCTCGACGCGCAGGCTGACGTCGGCAAAGAGGCGGTCGACGCGCTCGACCTGCGCTGCGGCCAGGATCGTCGCGCGCGTGGCCTCCTCGCCAATTGCATTCAGATGTGTCAACAGGGGCTTGATCTCCCGGTCGACCTGCTTGGCCAGCGCATCGACGCGGCGCGCCAGGCGGGCACCGTAGACGAAGATGCCCACCTGGATGCCCGCCATCACGCCGACCGACAGGGCGATGATGCCGAGGAAGATCGCGCTCCAGTCGGTCACGCCGTCTCCTCGCCCGCGCGCGCCTTCGCGTAGGCATCGCGCCCGCGGCCGATGGCCGTGGTGATCTGATCCTTCTGCCGCTTCAAGGTCTCGCGACCTTCGCGCGCCGCCTGCAGGGCCCGCTCGCGACTTTCGCGCGCCTTGTCGGTCAGGAACTGCCGGGTCTCTTCTCCGGCCGCCGGCGCAAACAGCAGCGCCACCGCCGCGCCGGTCACGGCGCCTGCCAGAAAGGCCAACAGCACGGTGCCGCCGCCCGAATCGCTTCTCGACATGATGCAACGCCTCCAAAGCCGCGAGGGTGCGCCCTCGCGTGAGTTCCACCCTACTCTAGAAAAGACTGACTTTCACACGCAAGTACTTCTGCGGATCCTTGCGAATGTCGGCCACCAGCCCACGCAGCTCGCTGGCGGCGGCATTGAGATTGTCATACAGCTTCTGATCCTTCAGCAATGCGCCGGCGGTGCCCTTGCCGTCGCTCAGGTCCCGGGTCAACGTGTCGATTCGGCCCGTCAGCTCGTCCAGACGCTTGTACAGGCCGTCGTCGGTCAGGAGCTTGCCGGCGGTGCCCTCGCCCTTGTTCAGACGCGCGGTCAACGTGTCGAGGTTACTGGCGGTCGAGCCGAGCGAATCGGCAAACGCGGGGTCCTGCATCAACTTGCCGAGGCTGCCCTCGCCGCGGTTCAGCTTGTCGGTAAGCGTCTTCAGGTTGACCAGCGCGCTCTCGAGCTCGTCGTAGATCTTGTCGTCGGTCAGGAGCTTGCCTGCCGTCCCGCGACCCTTTTCGAGATTGGTCGCCAAGGTCTCGGCCGCGTTCATGAACCCCTGAATCTCGTTGTACAGCTGCTCGTCGGTGAACAGCTTGCCGACGGTGCCCTTGCCCTCGCGCATGTCCTTGATGAGCAGCGTCGCTTCCTTCAGGCTTTGCGTGGCCGACTCGGCGACGTCGGCCAGTTGCCCGGGCGTGCGCTTGGTCTTGACGTATCCCCCTTCGGGAATAGGCGTGCCGCCAAGTGCGGGTGAGATGTCGAGGGCGCCTTCGCCCAGCAGCGACACCGAGCCGATGTAAGCCACGGACTGATCCGTGACACGCGACTGCATGTCCTTGGTCAGGTAGAAGCGCACCTCGACGTCGACGCCGCTGAACTCCATGTCGGTGACGGCGCCCACCGCGACGCCGGCGACACGGACCGGCGCGCCGGCCTTGAGCAGCGCGACGTCCCTGAACTTCGCGCGCAGCTCGTAGCGCTGCCAGAAAAATCCGCCCTCGCCGCTCAGCAGGAAGATCACCATGGCTGCGACCGCCAGGGCGATGAGCGTGAGCAGCCCGATCTTGAGCTCCGACCAGGCAAGCGACCGTGTTCTCGGCATGACGTGTAACCTTGGCGAACCTGTGAACCTGTGAACCTATGAACCTGTGAACCTGAGCCTGTGAACCCGTGAACCCGTGAACCCGTGAGTGAGATGGGTTCGTTACGACAAAAACGTCTTGAGATACGGGTCCGTCGAACTCCGCAATCGCCCGCCGGCCCCTCGAAACACACGCCGCCGTCGCGCAGCATGATGAACTCGGCCTCTTCGGCCTTGTCCTGATCGGCCTGGACGATTCGGACCGATCCCCGTCCATCGCGCTCGGCGTTGTGCGTGGCGATGTAGAAGGCGTCGCGCAACTGGTGCGTGACGACGATCGAGCTGACGCCCTCGAGATCCCGCAGCTTTACGATCTCCTCGTCCACCGTGGTCGCCGTGATCGGATCGAGCCCTGTAGTGGGCTCGTCGTACAGCAGCACGCGCGGCTTGGCCGCCATCGCCCGGGCGATGGCCACGCGCCGGCGCTGGCCACCCGACAGGTCCGACGGCATCTTGTCGACATGCTCGGACAGCGCCACGAAGCCCAGGATTTCCTCGACCCTTGCGTTGACCTTCTCGTCGGGCCAGCGCAGCTCTTCCCACAGCTTGTAGCCGACGTTCTCGCGCACGGTCAGCGAGTCAAACAGCGCGCCCTCCTGGAACACCATACCCAGGTCCGCGCGCACGCGCATCAGGTCGAGCTCGCTCATCTGGTCGACGCGCTCGCCGTTCACCCACACCACGCCGCCGTCGGCCTTCAGCAGGCCGAGAATCAGCTTCAGGATCGTCGACTTGCCGGCGCCGCTCGCGCCCAGGATGATCTTGGTGTGCCCCTTGATCAGCGTGAAGCTGACCTCGCGAAGAATCACCTTGTCGTCAAACGCCAGCGACACCTTGTCGAAGACGACAATCGGGGCGCCGGTGGCGTCGAGGATCTCCTGGCGGACGAGAGGTTGCTCGACCTGCATATCAATACATCAGGGTGAAGAGCAACCGCGTGATGAAGAAGTCCACGGCCAGGACGGCAACCGAGGCCGCCACGACGGCGTTGGTCGTCGCGCGGCCGACGCCCTGCGTGCCGCCCCGCGTGCGCAGCCCGACATGACAGCCGATGCTCACGATGACGAAGCCGAGGAAGAAGGGCTTGATGAGTCCCATCCACGGGTCCTGCCAGAACAGCCCGTCGATCACCGACGTCCAGTACACGCTCGACTCCACGCGCAGCTGGAAGACCGCAATCACCCAGCCGCCGAGGATGCCGACAAAGTCGGCCACCACCGTGAGCACCGGGCACATCAACGTCCCGGCCAGGATTCGGGGCACGACAAGCTTGCGGATCGGATCGGTGCCCAGCGCGCGCAGCGCGTTGATCTGTTCGGCCACCATCATCGATCCGAGCTCGGCCGCGATGCCCGACCCCACGCGTCCCGTGAGCATCAGTGCTGTCAGCACCGGTCCGAGCTCCTTGATCATCGACGCGCTCACCAGGCGGCCGACAAACGGCCGCGCGCCGAACTGGTCGAGCGTGAGGCCGCTTTGCAGGGCCAGCACCGCGCCGGTGAACAACCCGGTCAGCAGCACGACGGTGAGCGAGCCAATTCCGATCTGCTCGAACTGCTCGACCAGATCGCGATAGTAGAACGGGCGGCTCACCATGCCGCGGCCGGCCGCCGCGCACAGGCGGACGTATTCCTGGACTTCGAGGACGGCGGCCTTGAGCCACTCGTTGAATCCGTCCAGCATGCGGGTCAGCGCTCCACCGCCGTGGACGCCAGACCCAGGTCGGCCACCCGCAGTGTCCGGATCTCGTCGCGCAGCGCCGCCGCCTTCTCGAAGTCGAGGTCGGAGGCCGCCTGCTTCATCTGCCGCTCGAGATCCGCCACGTACGCGGCCCGCTCGGCCGTCGTACGGAAGCGCGGTCGCACGTCGGCCTCGGGCACTCCCAGGTAGTCGCGCTCCTCGAGGCTCGACATCACGCTGTCAATGGACTTGACGATCGAGGTGGGCGTGATGCCGTGCTCGGCGTTGTACGCCGCTTGAATCGTCCGCCGGCGCGCGGTCTCCGACAGGCACTGCCGCATCGAATCGGTCTGCTTGTCGGCGTACATGATGACGCGGCCGTTCACGTTGCGGGCAGCGCGCCCGGAGGTCTGGATGAGCGACCCGCCCGAGCGCAAAAACCCTTCCTTGTCTGCGTCGAGAATCGCCACCAGCGAGACTTCCGGCAGGTCCAGCCCCTCGCGCAACAGGTTGATGCCCACCAGCACGTCGAAGACGCCGCGCCGCAGGTCGCGCAGGATCTCGATCCGCTCGAGCGTGTCGATGTCCGAGTGCAGGTAGCGGACCCTCACGCCGAGCTCGTGATAGTACCGACGTGAGGTCCTCGGCCATCTTCTTGGTGAGCGTGGTCACCAGCACGCGCTCGCGCATGCCGGCGCGCACCCGGATCTCCTGCAGCAGGTCGTCGACCTGGCCGCGCACGGGCCGCACGTCGATGGGCGGGTCCATCAGCCCGGTCGGCCGGATGATCTGCTCGACCACGACGCCGCCCGACTTATGCAACTCGTACGGCCCGGGCGTCGCCGAGACGTAGACGAGCTGGCCAACCCGCTGCTCCCATTCCTCGAAACTCAGCGGCCGGTTGTCGAGCGCGGACGGCAGCCGGAAGCCGTAGGACACCAGCACTTCCTTGCGGGACCGGTCGCCCGCGTACATCCCGCGGACCTGCGGCACCGTCTGATGGCTCTCGTCGACGACGATCAGCGCGTCTTTGGGCAGGTAGTCGAGCAGCGTCGGCGGCGGCTCGCCGGCGACGCGGCCGGTGAGGTGCCGCGAGTAGTTCTCGATGCCGTGGCAGTAGCCGATCTCGCGGATCATCTCGAGGTCGAACATCGTGCGCTGGTGGAGGCGCTGGGCCTCGAGCAGCTTGCCCTCGCGTTCCAGGTCGCCGCGGCGTTCTTCCAACTCGCCCTTGATCGTCTCGACGGCGCGCTTGGTGTTGTCGCGCGACGTCACGTAGATCGACTTCGGGAAGATCGAGATGCGATCGTGGTGCCGCAGCGTCTTGCCGGTGAGCGGGTCGATGGCCACCAGCTCGTCGATCTCGTCGCCGAACAGGTCAATCCGCAGCGCGTGCTCTTCGTAGGACGGATGAACCTCGATGGTGTCGCCGCGCACGCGAAAGGTGCCGCGGCCGAACTCGACGTCGTTGCGCTCGTACTGGATCTCCACCAGCTTTCGCAGCACGTCCTGGCGGCTGATGCGCTGGCCGCGCGTCAGCGGCAGCACCATCCCGTAGTACGCCTCCGGCGATCCGAGGCCGTAAATGCACGACACGCTGGCGACGATGATGACGTCGCGCCGTTCGAAGAGCGACCGGGTGGCCGACAGCCGCATGCGGTCGATCTCCTCGTTGATGGTCGACTCCTTCTCGATGTAGGTGTCGCTGGCCGGGACGTACGCCTCCGGCTGGTAGTAGTCGTAGTAGCTGACGAAGTACTCGACGGCGTTGCGGGGGAAGAAGCGCCTGAACTCCTGGTAGAGCTGCGCGGCCAGCGTCTTGTTGTGGGCCATCACCAGCGTCGGCCGGTTGGTCTCGGCGATGACGCGCGCCATGGTGAAGGTCTTGCCCGACCCGGTCACGCCGAGCAGCACCTGGTGCTTGTCGCCGCGGTTCAGCGCCGCGACCAGTTCGGCCTGCGCGCGCGCCTGATCGCCGCGCAGCTGGAAGTCCGTGACGAGCTCGAAGTGATCGGTCAGGGAGGCCATGTGACGTCGGGGAATTACGGGCTAGCCCGAATCCCCAATCGTACCACAGGCGGCGGAACTGATTTCCGCCTACGTACGGTTTGGCTTACTACGACCGGGGCCGGATCGGGAACGCCGTGGGCGGCAGTTCCTTGAGCGGGGCGTAGTAGCCCTTGCGCGACCGGACTCGCAGGGCCTGCAGGTGCGACGGCGTCAGCCTCACCTCGACCCGCCGCCACGTCCCGTCGCGCACGATGTTGGACGAGACAAACCCCAGGCTGTACTGCGCGCGCACCTGGGACACGATCTGGTCGAACACCTGCGTGAGCGCCTTCGGCGAGGTGGGGAAAAACGTCTGGCCGCCGGTGACGTCCGCCAGTTGCTGGAGCCGCAACTTCTGCTCGTTGCGCACCGAGGTTGGCTGGTGCTGCAGAAAGCCAATGCCGTAAACGATGACGTCGGACGCCTTGAGCATTTCGACGATGTCGGTGAACGTCTGCGCGCTGCGCGTATCGCCGCCATCGGTGTAGACGACCAGGATCTTCCGGCCGTCCAGTCCGTGCAGGCCGTCCAGGTAGATCCCCATCGCATCGTAGAGCGCCGTCCAGCCGTCGGTCTTGCGGGTCCGGATGCGCTCGATGAGGCGCGGCAGATCGGCCATCCCGTACCGTGCGACGCGGACTTCGGTGTCGAAGTCCACCAGCGTGATGTCGTGGGCCTCTGGCAGCTCCTTGAGGAAGCGAATGGCCGCCGTGCGGGCCAGCGCGATGTCGTCCTGCATGCTCCCGCTGGTGTCGAACAGCAGGCCGAGGCGCAGGTTCAACGCGTCGGCGTCGGTGTCGCCGCGCAGGAAATGGGTGACGTGCTGCTGCGCGCCGTCTTCAAACAGCGCGAAATCGTCCGGCTTGAGGTTGCTGATGAAGTTGCCCTGCCGGTCCATCACCATCACGGAGACGTTGACGAGGTCCACTTCCGCGCGAAATCGGCCTTGCTGGCCCCAAACGCCGGTGGCCGCCGCCGCAACGATCGCCGTACCCAGGATGACCGACCGCACACGCCACTCCCTCGGGGAAGAAGGAACCGCTCGTTCGGCGGATGATAGCACCGTCGAGCCCCGTCCGAACCTCGTCCGTCCCGGCCCTCAAAACCCCACGGTCAGATTCAGCCGGGCGGTGCGTGGCAGCGTCGCGTGGAAGTGCACATCGTCGATCCCGCCGGCCGGTTCGCCCGGCAGGCGCGACGTGTAGAAGTAGTCGACGTCGCTGTGCCGGGCGTTGAGCAGGTTGAAGACATCCAGCGCGAGCCGGACCGAGGGGGAGAGGCGGTAACCCGCCTCGAGATTGACCAGGCTCGTCGCCGCCGAGCGCACCGAGCCGTCCTCGAGCAGCGGGCGCGGCCCGAGGTAGCGCCAGCGGACGCTCCCGGACACGTGACGAAGGCTGTCGACGGTGACACCGGCCGACGCCGCCGTCTCGACGGCGCCGGGGATGCGGTTGCCGCCCGGGCCGTCGTCGGTGAAGCGCCCGCGCGAGACCGACAGGTCGCCGTCGACGATCAGCCACGGCAGCGGCGCGTAGTAGTTGGCCCATTCGATGCCGTAGCGCCGGCTGGGACGGCCCGCCACGGTCGTGCCCGCGTCGCCTGCAAACAGCAGTTCGGACTCGAGCCCCAGCGTCCAGAGCGCCACCGTGCTTTGCAGCCCCTTCAGGCGCACCGTGCGGAGGCCCACCTCGGCGCCAGTGGCGCGCGCCAGCGGGGTGACGCGCGCGGCAGCGGCTCCGGTGGCGGGATCGACCGAGATCGTCGCGCCCCGCGCGTCATTGCTGTGGAACCCGCGCCCGACGTTCGCGTAGATTTCTGTCCCCTTCCACGGCCCCATCACCACGCCGCCCTTCGGGCTCACGCGCGAGGCGTAGGCCGTGCCGCTGTTGGCCGCCTGGCCCGCCTCGACGTCGAACCGGTACCCGTCGACGCGAACCCCCGCCAGGCTCCGCAGCCACGGCGTCCACTCCATCTCGTTCTGCGCGAACGCGCCGAGGCTGGTTTGCAACGCGCTGTCTTCTCGCACCGTCGCCAGGCGCTGTCGGCTGACGGTGTGATACAGCCCCACGCGGCTGATGTCGTCGTGCCGCAACTGGACGCCGACGCTCGTCTGCACGGCCCTGCCGGCCCACGTCCCTGTCCGCCGGTGACTGATCCTGGCTCCGCTGACGACGCGGCGGTCGGTCTGCTGAAACTGGTCGCCGTTGACCGGATCGTCGAGGAAGTACGTGAAGTTCGAGAACAGGTCGAGGCCGTACGCGAGGCCGAAGGCCGCGACCTTCGTGGCCGAGGCGCCGCGCGCGCGCTGCCACTCGAAGGCCGCGCTGTAGCGCGACGACTCGCCGCCGTCGGTCGGGTCGATGTCGCCGAAGCGCCCGATGGCGCCGCTGGTAACGGCGCGCCTCGGGATCTGGTCGGTCGAATTCCAGGTGCCCCGATACCCCATCGCCGTGATCGTGAACCCGTTGACGCCATCGCCATGGCTGTAGCGCAGGGCGCCGTTGACCTTCTCGAAGTCATCGGGCCGCTCCCACGGCCCGTCGCTGTGCTGCAGCTCGATCGCGCCAAGGAATCGCCCGGCGCCGACGACCGGAGACGCGGCCGCCAGCACCCGGCCATACCCGAGTCCCCCGCCGCCAAGCCGCACCAGCGGCCGTTCGAGCGCGTTGACGTAGTTGATGTTGGCCGACCCCGCCGTCGTGAAGTCGCCCTGGTCGGCGAAGTACGGTCCCTTCGAGAACTGCACGCCGCTCACGAGCTCGGGAATCAGGAAGTTCAGGTCCGAGTACCCGTGGCCGTGCGCGTGCGAGGGCATGTTGACGGGCACGCCGGCCACCGTGGTCGAAAAGTCCGTGCCGTGATCGAGATTGAATCCGCGCAGGTAGTACTGGTTCGCCTTGCCCTCGCCGCCGTGCTGGCTGATGACGACGCCCGGCACTGCCTCGAGCACCTCGCCGGTACGCATGATCGGCCGGGTGTCGAGTTGACGGCCGGTGATGGCGCCCTGGCTGGCAGACTGGGCGACCCCGATCAGGTTGGCGGCCGGATCGATCACGTCGGCCAGGTTGGTGAAAGTGCGCTTGCCGGTGACCGTGACATCGGCGCTGAACATCAGGTGAAGCGTGGCGTCGGCGTCAACGTCGCCGGATGCGGGCACGGCGAGGTCCCGCCGGACGCTTGCAAAGTTGGCGAGCGCGAAGGAGAGCTGGACGGCTCCTGGCGCGGCTGATTCGAACAGGTAGTGTCCTGACGCGTCGGTTTGCGACACGCGCGGCGTGGAATCCCCGGCCCGGAGTTCGACCAGGACTCCTGGCAGCGCTCTGCCGGTTTCGTCAGTAACCGTGCCTGTAATTCTGGAGTTCTGCGCGGAGGCGGACGCCTCCATTGCCAGCATGGCGAACAGCAGACCGAGGAGCCGACCGAGGAGCCGCACTCCCCAATCTACGTGCCGTTGCTGAAGTCAGATGTCGAGGGATCGGTCCGACTATGCCACCGGGCCAGGGTCTGCCGGCACCGGCTCCAGCACCTGCAGCGTCGTCTTGATGACCAGGTCTCTCACCCGCCCGCGGTACGCGGTCATGTGTGGGGCGGCCAGGTGCGCCACCAGCGCAGGCAGGTCGCGCCACTTCTCGACGACGACCACCACGTGATCCCTCAGCGGGAGTTGGGCGACCAGGCCCGTGAACACATCCACCGCGGCGCCGTATTCGAGACAGCCATCCTCGGCTCGCACCGTTGGGACGATCTGCTGAAATTCCCCAAGAAATCGTGTTCTGGCCCCGGAATGCAGCTCGATAGTCGCGAGGACGTGAACCATGCAGGCATCCTACCTGAAGCAGCGCTATAATTGGAGTTTCCAGCGATGGTCGACGCGTTCGTCTCGTTCGTACAGGTCCCGGCAGCCCGATGAGGTGTCTTGCCATCTGCCAGGACGAGTTGCTCATCAAGGTTCTCGATGAGATCCTGCTGGCGAGCTTCGACATAGAGTTCCTCGTCGACAGCCCAACCCTCGCCCGCCGGCTCGGTGACGCCGGCGTCCACATCACCGCCGCCGACCTCAAACGCAAAGACACCTACCTCAAGGCCGACATCTCGCCCAGCACATGCGTGATCGTGCAGGACACGGGCAAGCGCGGCTTGAAGAAGGTCCTCGACAACATCCGGGACGCGGGCGGCACGTTGATTTACGTGCTGGGCGTGGGCATCAGCGCGTCGGCCGAACGCGAGGAGGAGATCAAGTCGGCGTTCCCCGACGTCTCGTACCTCGCGATGGCGGAGCTGTTTGGCGGGCCACTGCTCACCGAGTTCGGCCGCTCGCTCACGCGCGCCCGCGTGCAGCAGTACCAGCGCTACTTCGCCGATGCGGATCGGGTGTTGATCCTGCTGCACAACGACCCCGATCCGGACGCGATGGCCAGCGGGCTGGCGCTGCGCAACCTGCTGCGCCGGACCAAGGCGACCGCCATCATCGGCGCCCTGCAGAACGTGACGCGGCCGGAAAACCTCCGGATGGCGAACCTGCTCGACATCCACGTCGAGACCATCGCCGCCGCGGATCTCGAGACGTTCGACCGCATCGCGATGGTCGACGTTCAGCCGCACTACTTCACGGGGTTGATCGACCGCGTCGACCTCGTAATCGATCACCACCCGGAGCAGCAGGGGTACAGCGCCGTCTACAAGGACATCCGGTCCGACTACGGTTCGACGTGCACGATCCTCACCGAGCACCTCCGGGCCGTGGACGCCAACATCTCCGAGCGAACGGCCACGGCGATGCTCTACGCGATCAAGAGCGACACCCTCTTCTTCAACCGCCAGGCCAACCGGGTCGATCTGGAAGCGTTCTCGTTCCTCTATCCCCTCTCCGACGCCGCTCTGATCCGCAAGATGGAAGGCGCCGAGATCACGATGGAGCGGCTGGCCTTCGTGATGAAGGCCACCGAGCACGGGCGCCTCGAGGAGCAGGTGTTCTGCGCGTTCCTCGGCGACCTGCCTCGCGAGGACTTCATCCCCTACGTCGCCGACTTCTTCCTGCAGCTCGAAGACGTCAAATGGACGATCATCGCCGGCATGGTCAACGGGTCGTTTGTCGTCTCGGTGCGCAACCTGGGCTACTCGCGCAACGCGGGCGAGTTTGTCAGGAAGGTGTTCGGCTCGCTTGGCAGCGCCGGCGGCCACCGAGCGATGGCCAAGGCGGTCGTGCCGCTGGCGTCGTACCAGAAGAAGTTCGGCCCGCCGACCGGCGAGGCCGTGACGGCGCAGATCCTCGAGCAGGCGCTGCAGTTCCTGCACGAGGGCAACGCCAACGAACGTGACAAGAAAGGCCGCGAGCGGGAGAAGGAACCCGCTACTCCGCGGACCTGACGATGTCGGGCGATACGGCGATCTGCTCGCCGCTGGCCCCGACGACCGGATCGATGAACTGGCGATAGGCGTCCTCGTAGCCGCGGTCCACCAGTTCGCCCACCACCTGCACGCGGTCCGACCGCTCGTCAAACGCACCCGAGGTATCGAGCGGGGTCACCGGGTTGTGCGACGGCCGCACCACGAACAACGCGTCGAACCACGGAGCGGCGACGCCAATCGCGTCGCGAACAGCGGCGGCCTCGGCCGAGGCCAGAAACTCGCCAAGCCGCGCTCGCGGCGCGGCACGCCGGCGGCTGAGCTCGTGCGGCCCGCCGAGCTCTTCAGCCGCCGTGACGACGATGACCTGCCGTACGCCGGCGCTTGCCACTTCTTCGAGCACGCGGACCAGCGCCGCCGGACGATCGGTGAGCCGATGTGTTTCGCCGCGCCAGTAACTCTCCGCTGCAAATCCGATGAGCTGCGCGTCGGTCGCCACCGGCAAGGTGAGCGCGCCGGCCACGGCGTCGAGCACGTGGTCGCGCGCCGCTCCGGCCAGATCGACGGCTTCGGCGGATCGACGATCGAGCCCGGTGGTCTGCCGCCGCAGGAAGAACGGCCGTCGCCAGTCGCGCCCCAGCAGCGCGAACACCAGGTCCTGGCGTGCGTCGAGGTCGTGGGCGACGATCAGCAGCTCGCGAAAACCCGGCTGGCCCAGGTTATCGGCCAGCAGCTCCCCGTAACGCCGGCTCAGGTCCGCGCGGGGCGGCTGCGTGACGCGGGCGCCGCCGCGGAGCAAGTCCCACAGCCCGGTGATGAAGAAGTCGATGGTGGGCGTCGCGGTGAGAGGCGCGCCGAGCACCGTCCACCAGACGCTGCCCCTGAGGTCGCGCCGGGCGGGCGCAACTGCTCGTGCGCGTAACGCGGCCACGGTGACGGCGAGCACGACGACGGCGAGCACCGCCGCCACGACTTGCGGGACACGGGTGGGCAGCCCGTCGTGTGCGAAGGCCACCAGCCGCACCGCTTCCCACTGCTGCGCCAATCGTGCCCCGGCGCCGCTGCCCACGACGTCGAGCAGGACCGCGATCTGGTACACAGCCGCACCGAGCGCCAGCACGAGCGGCGGCACTACCAGCACCGCGGCCGCCAGGCACAGTCCGGCCACAACGCGGCGCAGCGAGTTGCGCCACGGGTACAGGCCCCTGACAGCGTCGCGGCGCCACAGCCCCGTCGGCTCCCACAACCGCGACGCGCCGTCGATGGCGGCAAACAGCGCCGCCACCGCGCCCACTCCGCGGCCGGCGACCACATCTATTCGGACGCCAGCCTCGTTCAGCGCGCGGACGGCCCCGGCGTGATACGCGCCGTCGACGCCGCTGCCCGTGAGGACCAGCGCGGTTCGCCGGTCGGGCGCGTATTGGGGTGAACGGGCGCTGGGCTCAGCCACGCGAGGCGTCAGGCGAGGTCGTGGACCGTGAGGAGCTTGGTGATTTCGAACGACCGCTTGCCGTTGGGCGTCACCACGAGGACCTCGTCGCCTGCTTCCTTGCCCACGATGGCGCGGCCGATCGGTGAGGAGGTGGAGATCAGGCCCTTGTCGACGTCGGCATCCTCCGGCATCACGAGCTGATACACGACGTCGGATCCGGTGTCCTCGCGAAGGTGCACGGTGGAACCGAAGGCCGCTTTGCCGTGCGGTATCTTGTCGAGGTTGATGAGTTGAATGTCCGCCACGCGCTTCTGCAGCATCGAGATCCGCGCCTGCACGTAGGTTTGACGCTCCTTGGCGGCGTGATATTCCGCGTTCTCGCGCAGGTCCCCGAGCTCGCGCGCGCGCTTGATCTCGAGCGGCAGCTCGAGTTTCAACTCGCGATCGAGCGCGCTGATCTCGTCGTGGAGCTTCTTGAGAAGTTGTTCCTTCATCAGTCTTCGGAGTTTGTCGAGTCGGAGTGAGGAGCCGAATGGGCGACTTCTGAGGGGATGGTAACACGAGGCCGGGTGCCTGTAAGCTGAGATCGGACCCCCGTGCCAGGACCGACCATTACCAGCCGACAAAACCCGCTCGTGACGCGGTTCAAGGCCGCCGCGGACCACGACGCGCACTGGATGCTGCTCGACGGCGGACACCTGTTGTCCGAGGCGCTCGAAGCTGGGCTGGCCGTTGAGTGCGTCGCGGTGGATCCGGATCGGCTGGCTGCCGGCGACCTCGATGCCCTCGCGCGATTGGTGCCCGTCGATCGGCTGGTCACGGTCAGCCGCTCCGTGCTCGACGCGATCAGCCCCGTCCGCACTCCCAGCGGCATTGTCGCGCTGGCCGCGCGGCCGCGCCAGGCGGCCGCCGGTGTCGTCAACAGCAGGACCGCATTGCTCGTTGGCGCCGCCGACATTCAGGACCCCGGAAACCTCGGCGCCGTCATCCGCGCGGCCGAGGCAGGCGGCGCCACTGGCGTCGTCACGACGCCAGGCGGGGCCGACCCGTTTGGATGGAAGGCGGCGCGCGGTTCCATGGGCAGCGCGTTTCGGCTGCCCATCGTGCGGGCAGCCTCGGCCGCCGCGATGGTCGACGACGCAAGAGGCGCGGGCCTGCAGGTGGTGGCAGCTGTCGGGCACGGGCACACGGCGATGCACGCAGCCGACTTCACCAAGGCAACGCTGATCGTGCTGGGCAATGAGGGACAGGGCCTTCCGCAAGCGCTGGTGGAATCGGCAGACATCCGTGTCTCGATTCCAATGACGCCGCCCGTCGAGTCGCTCAACGTCGCGGTGGCGGCGGCGCTCCTGGTTTACGAAGCACGACGGCAGCGTGCCGCGTCATGACTGGCCCGGGCCTCTTCGACGACGACGCCCCCTCCCCCACGGCCACCGCCGGCCCCGATGCGCCGCTGGCCGAGCGGATGCGGCCCCGCACTCTCGACGACGTCATCGGACAGGAGGCCGTCCTCGCGCCTGGGGCTCCCCTGCGCCAGGCGATCGAAGGCGACGTGCTGCAGTCGCTGATCTTCTGGGGCCCGCCCGGCACCGGCAAGACGACCATCGCGCGGTTGATCGCCGAACGAACCAGCGCGCGCTTCGTGGCCTTTAGCGCCGTGCTCGCAGGGATCAAGGAAATCAAGGAACTGATGGCCCGGGCCGAGGCGGCACGGCGCCGCTCCGGCCAGCGGACGATCCTCTTCATCGACGAGATTCACCGATTCAACAAGGCGCAGCAGGACGCGTTTCTCCCCTACGTCGAGGCGGGCACCATCGTCCTCATCGGCGCCACCACGGAGAACCCGTCGTTCGAGGTCAACGCGGCGCTGCTGTCCCGCTCCAAGGTATTCGTCCTCGAGCCGCTGGCGGTCGAGCAGGTAATCGAGATCCTGCGCCGTGCGCTCACCGACGAGGTTCGGGGTCTGGGGGCCGAGTTGGTCGCGGTCGACGACGACGCGCTG
This sequence comes from Vicinamibacteria bacterium, assembly GCA_963806705.1. Taxonomy (GTDB): domain Bacteria; phylum Acidobacteriota; class Vicinamibacteria; order Vicinamibacterales; family JAENWD01; genus JAENWD01. The sequence continues at coordinate 139,598 of CAWDZE010000011.1, read as the reverse complement.
TCGGCGATGGCCGTGATTGCCAGCGGCGACGCGCGCGCGGCGCTGAACATGCTGGAACTGGCGGGACGCTCCGCGCCGGTCGAGCAGAACCGGCGACACATCACCCGCGCCTGGCTGGAGCGCGCGCTGCAGCGCCGCATCCTGCGCTACGACAAGGGCGGCGAGGAGCACTACAACCTCATGTCGGCCCTGCACAAGTCGATGCGCAACAGCGATCCGGACGCGGCTGTGTACTGGCTCGCCCGCATGCTCGAAGCCGGCGAGGACCCGCTGTACGTCGCCCGTCGCCTCGTGCGCTTTGCGTCGGAGGACATCGGCAACGCCGACCCGCAGGCGTTGACCGTCGCCGTCGCCGCGCAGCAGGCGGCGCATTTCATCGGCATGCCCGAGGGCAACACCGCCCTGGCCCAGGCGGCCATCTACCTGGCCACCGCACCGAAGAGCAACGCCGTGTTGGTGGCGTACAGCCGCGCCGCCGACGACGCCGGGCGCCAGGTCGCCGAGCCAGTCCCCCTGCATCTCCGCAACGCCCCGACGAAGCTGATGAAGCAACTGGACTACGGCAAGGACTACCAGTACGCCCACGATCAGCCCGACGCGGTGGCCGACATGGACTGCCTGCCGGCGTCACTGAAGAACCGGGTGTACTACGAGCCGAAAGAGCGAGGATTCGAGAAGGAGATCAAGAGGCGGCTGGACGGATGGAAAGAACTGAAGCGGAAGAGGCGCGGCGACGGGTAGGGGCGGGTTTCAAACCCGCCCGGGTCACCCACGGTTCACGGCAACGCCCACAACACATACGCCGTCACAACCGCTCCCGCCAGCGCGCCGCCGTAGCACAGGGCGTTGATCACCTCGTCGAGATGCTTCACCTGCAGGCCATCGTACAGGGTGTAACGGAAACGGTGCGCCCAGTGCAGCAGCGACAGGACCGCGAAGACCCAGAACGCCAGCTTCACGACGACCGGCTGCACCAGCGCCAGCAGATGCGCATAGCTGGGCGCCGGAAGCCAACCGAGCGGGAATGCGAGGCCGAAGAGCAGCACGAGCACGGGCAGGGCCATCGCCGCGAGGACCCCGCCTGCGCTGAAGAGCAGCCACGCCAGCGGCTCGAGGCGGCGCGTTGCCATCTACGTCTCCATTACCAGCCAGGCGAGGGCTGCCGAAACCGCGGCCCAGGCGGCGTAGTTGGCGCCGGCCACGACCGCCGGCGGCAGGCGACGGCCGCCCACGTCGACGACCATGGCCTTGGGCGCCAGGTTGAACCAGGTCACCGCATGGAGCGTCACGAAGAAAAGCGTGACCGCATTCAGCGCGACGACGGCCGGGTGGCTCGACCAGCGCTGGAACGCCGCGTACCATCCCGGGCCGTGGGCAAGCGCCCACAGCAGCTTCACGAGAAATACGACGAACCACGCCACAAAAACGCTGCTCACCTCGCGCAGGATGAAGACGAAGTAAGCCGGTCGCTCCAGCCACCAGTAGGTGGACGGCCGCGTGCGGTGCCACTGCGGATGGTACGGCGTGTGCGCCGGCCGATCGCTCATCGCGCCCCCCACGGCATCACGAACCCCTTGACCCAGTCGAGCGCGGCGTCGAGTTTGTAGCGCTGGATCGCCCCGGCCGGGTCGACGTTTTTCGGACACACTGTCGTGCACTCGCCGACAAACGTGCATCCCCAGATCCCTTCGTGCGTCGAGAGCACCTCGAGTCGTTCCGACGCTCCTTCATCGCGAGAGTCCAGGTTGTAGCGCTGCGCCAGCGCAATGGCCGCCGGACCCACGAACTTGGGGTCGAGGCTGTAAATCGGGCACGCCGAATAGCAGAGCATGCAGTTGATGCACATGCTGAAGGGCTTGTAGGCGTCGAGTTCCTGCGGAGTCTGGAGGTACTCGCCCTCGGCAACCGGCTTCTCCTCACTTCGGACGATCCACGGCTTGACCGTCGTCAGCTTCCGCATGAAATCGCCGATGTCGACGATGAGGTCGCGGATGACCGGAAAGTTCCTGAGCGGCTCTACCCGAATCGGCCCGGGGGCATAGTCGGCGAGGAAGGTCGCACAGGTCAGTTTGGGCTCGCCGTTGACGCTCATCCCGCAGCTGCCGCACACCCCCATGCGGCACGACCAGCGATACGAGAGGGTGCCGTCAATCCGGTCCTTCACGTAGTTGAGGGCATCGAGGACGACCCAGTCCCGGGGGCACGGCACCTCGTACTCGTCAAACGTCGGCGCCTCCTCCTCCTCCGGCCGATACCGCGCCACTCGAAGCTTGATGAGATCCGCCATGCGCGCTACCTCCCGTAGACACGCTCGCCTGGGGGCCAGCGCGTGATCGTCACCGGCGTGTACCTCGACCCGGCACGAGCCGTCGGCGTTTTGCGAGACCAGCGAGTGCGCAAGGAACCGCGCGTCGTCGCGGGACGGGAAATCCAGGCGCTGGTGCGCCCCGCGAGACTCCTTCCTTTGCGCCGCCGTATTCACGATGGCCTCGGCGACGTCGAGCATGAAGGCCAGCTCGAGGGCCGCGATGCGTTCGGTATTGAAGGTCTGGCTGTGATCCGCGATAGCGATGTCGTCGACGCGCAGCTGGAGGGACCGCAGCGTGTCGACGGCGCGCACGAGCGAGTCGCCCGATCGGTAGATGCCAGCGCCCTGCTCCATCGCCTTGTGCATCTCGTCGCGAATGGCGGCGATGCGCTCGCCACCGCTGGCCTGGCGCGCGACGGCCTGGGCCAGCCGCCGCTGCTCGTCACGTGCCTGGGCCAGGATGGCCCCGCTCGAGCCGTTGGCCGGCTGCCGCGAGGCGTAGTCGGCCGCGGCACGGCCGGCGCGCGCGCCGAAGACGAGCAGTTCGGGCAGCGAGTTGGACCCGAGCCGGTTCGCGCCGTTGATGCTGACGCAGGCGGCCTCGCCGGCCGCGTATAACCCGGCGATTGGCGTGGCGCCGTTGATGTCGGTGTGTACGCCGCCCATCATGTAGTGCACGACGGGACGCACGGGAATCATCTCCTTCACCGGGTCGACGTTCTGGTACTTGAGGCACAGCTCGCGCACGAAGGGGATCTTCGACTCGATGGCGGCCTTTCCAAGATGCCGCACGTCCAGGTGCACGACGGGTCCGTACGGCGTGTCGATGGTGCGGCCCTTCTCGACTTCCTTCACAAACGCCTGCGACAGGCGGTCGCGCGGCCCAAGCTCCATGCTGCGGAGGACCGGTTTGGGCTGCGGCGTTCCCAGGTCGTAGTCCTGGAGGTAGCGGTAGCCATCCTTGTTGACGAGGTACCCGCCCTCGGCGCGCGCGGCCTCGGTGATGAGGATCCCGGTGAACGGCAGCCCGGTCGGGTGATACTGCACGAACTCCATGTCCTTCAGCGGGGCCCCGGCGCGGTACGCCAGCGCCATCCCGTCGCCGTTCTTGATGCTCGCGTTGGTGGTGAAGGGGTAGACGCGGCCGCAGCCGCCGGTGCAGATGATGACCGCACGGGCGCCGATCGACTCGACGCGCCCCGATTGCAAGTCGATGGCCACCACGCCGTGGACGCGGCCGTCGTCCACCAGCAGCCGCGTGACGAACCACTCGTCGTACCGGACGACCGCCGTGTACTTGAGGGAAGTCTGGAAGAGCGTGTGGAGCATGTGGAAGCCGGTTTTGTCCGCGGCGAACCACGTCCGCATCTTCTTCATGCCGCCAAACGGGCGGACCGCGACTCGGCCGTCCGGCTCGCGGCTCCACGGGCATCCCCAGTGCTCCAGCCGCATCAGCTCTTCCGACGCCTCCCGGACGAAGGCTTCGACGGCATCCTGATCGGCCAGCCAGTCGCCGCCCGAGATGGTGTCGTATGCGTGCTCGTCGAAGCTGTCGTCGGCGCGAATCACGCCGGCCGCGCCGCCTTCAGCCGACACGGTGTGACTCCGCATCGGATAGACCTTCGAGACGACCGCGATGCTGAGGCGAGGGTTGGCCTCGGCAATCGCAATCGCGGCGCGCAGCCCGGCACCACCGCCGCCGACCAGGATTACGTCGTGCGCAGGCGTCATGTCGCGCTCCTGGCCGGGGGTGCCGGGAACATCTCGCGCTATTCCGCGGAGATCATTTCGTCCAGCAGGACCTTCCCGCTGTGGTGGATGACCTTCTCGGCGACGCCGCCGTCGTGATACTCGTGCCGGATGCTGCGGCATCCGCAGTCGTAGTCCCGCTCGCAGGTGACGACCGCCTGCTCGTCCTCATCCTGAAACACTTCGCCGTCCACGATACGGCCGCACGGCGCCTTGGCGCCGGTAAAACGAGTGGTCGTGCAGGCCACGTCGCCCTCCTTCATGAGAGACGCTACCAAGGGATCACACGGACCGGTTCGATGTCGGGGGATCGGACGCCGGAGAGAGGCCAGACAGACCGACAGTTCCGGGGGGCGGGTGGAACATCCGCTCCTGGCCCGTCAGGACCCGGGCGGGCGCCTGAGGTCGAGAGCATGGCTGGTCGGTCGCCGTGATTATGCACGGAGGCCTCGGACCAGCGCAACCGGAGAATCGGCCGAATGGGATCGACGCGGGACCTCGACAGGCGAACTTTCCGTCCTGTTATATCGTTTAGTATAACAAGGCCATGCCGCCCCGATCGTCTCTCAAGCCACGGCACTACTACATCCTGCTCTCGCTGGCAGAGGCAGACCGCCACGGCCTCTCTATCGCGCGAGAGGTCAGCGCGCTCAGCGATGGTCTGGTGCGTCTCTGGCCGGCGACGCTGTACGGCTCGCTCGAGGAGCTGCGGGAGTCGGCGTGGATTGAGGAAATCGACGACCCGCGCGAGCGCCCGCCCGAGGAAAGCGAGAAGCGCCGCATCTTCCGGCTCACAGCGGCGGGCCGCCGGCTGCTCGCCAGCGAGACCAGCCGGCTGGGCAATCTCGTCAACCTCGCAAAGGCGCGCCTCAAGCCGCGCTCGAGGCCCGCATCATGACCCGCAGGCGACGCGGGCTCGCCGCCCGCCTCTACCGCGCCCTGATCCGCGCGCTCCCGGGCCATCTGGTCAGTCGTCACGGCGCCGAGATGGAGGCGATGTTTCTCGAGTCGCTCGACGAGGCGGCGGTTACGGGGCCGGCGGCCGCGATCGCCGTCTGGACCGCAGCGGCGCTCGACGTCGCCCAAACCGCCGGGCGGCAGTTCCGATTGGCGTACGGTCGGCCAGCGCGCGTCGGCGGTTCGTCACAAAGGCAGGCATCCATGATCACCTCCGACATTCGCGCCGCCTGGCGTTCGCTCATCCGCCAGAAGTTTGCGACGGGCCTTGCCATCGGCATGCTCGCCCTGGGCATCGCCGCCAGCGTGGCGGTCTTCACGCTGGTCAACGGCATCTTTCTGCGTCCCTTCCCGGTGCCCGAGCCGGATCGGCTCGTCTACATCAACGAGAGGGCGCCGAAGTGGAACCTCGAGTACGTCGGGATCAACTACCCGGATTTCGACCAATGGCGCAAGGGACAACGGCTGTTTGAGGCCATTGCGCTCCACGACTCGGCGACCTTCAACCTGGCCGACGGCGCGTCGGTGGCACGCGTGGAGGGGGCTTTCATCACGAGCGACTTCTTCGATGTGCTCGCCGTGCCGCCGCTGGTCGGCCGGACGTTCAGCGCCGAGGAGGATCGCCCAAGGGCCCGCTCGTGGTGATGATCAGCGAAGCGCTCTGGCGTGACCGCTTCAACGCCGATCCCGCCATCGTCGGCCACAGCCTCCGGCTCGACGGTGCGCCCCGCACCATTGTCGGCGTCGTCGACTCGCGTGCGGATTTCGGGCTCCGCGCGCAGGTCTGGCTGCCGCTGGCCGGCGACCCTGCTCAGACGTATGAGAGCTACTCCTACACCGGCATCGGCCGCATGAAGCGCGGTGTGACCGTGGAGGCAGCCGACAAGGATCTTCGGCGGGCACATCAACCCATCTGGGACACGCGCGAGCGGGAACAGGTGGTTAGCCCCTTCGTGCGCGACATGCGGCAGGAGCTGACGCGGGACTTCGACGCCATTGCCTTGGCGCTGGGCGCGGCAGTCGGCGTCTTGTTGCTCGTGGCGTGCGCGAATGTCGCAAGTCTGATGCTGGCGCGCGCCCTGGGGCGGCGGCGCGAAATCGGCATTCGTTTCGCCATTGGCGCCAGTCGCGGGCGACTGCTTCGGCAGCTCTTCGCGGAAAACGTCCTGCTGGCGATTGCCGGAGGCGCTCTCGGACTGTTGCTTGGCGCCTGGGCCCTCGAGGCCCTGATCCGAGTGTCCGCCGATCAGGTTCCCAGATGGGCGTCGTTCGATCTCGACTGGCGCGTCATGGCGTTTGCGGCAGGCGCGGCTGCCGCGACGGTGATCCTGTTTGGCTGGGCGCCGGCCTTCCACGCGCTGCGCGGCGACCTGCGCACGGCAATGCAGGCGACGACGGCAGGCACGACCACGGCTCCGGCGGGAAAACGAACGCTGGGCCTGCTGGTCGCGGCAGAATTCGCGCTCGCTGCGCTGCTGCTGGTCTGCGGCGGCCTGCTCTATCGCGCCTACGACCGCGTGCGCGCGGTCGATCCTGGCTTTAACGCGGAGCACGTTCTGACGTTTTCCATCTACCTGCCTGAAGCGAAGTACCCGACGACAAGGCCCGCATGGCGTTCTGGGACCGGCTGACGCCGAGCATCGCCGCCTTGCCTGGTGTCGAGGCTGCAGGCCTGGTCAACTGTCCGCCGCTGGGATGTCATTGGGGCAACTTCTTCGACATCGAAGGCCGCGTGAAGCGATCGGCCGACGACAACCCGGTCACGCTCGTGCGCGTCGCCACGCCCGACTACGCCGAGGCGATGGGACTGCGCGTGAAGCAGGGCCGGTTCTTCACGACGGCCGACGATCGCCCCGCCGACCCGAAGGACGGCGGCGTGGTAGTGGTCAACGAGACGTTCGCCCGGACCTTCTGGCCCGGAATCGCCGATCCTGTCGGCCGGCGCCTGCGCGGCACCTACGACACCGCCCCATGGCTCACGGTCGTCGGCGTCGTGGCCGATGTCAAGCACTATGGACTCGAGCAACCGATGCGGCCGGGCGTGTACTTCCCCTTGCACCGGCAGCCGCTGGACAACCTCACGGTCGCCCTGAGGACAACGGGCGAACCGCTGGCCGCCTCGGCCTCGGCCCACGCGGCCGTGCGCGCGATCGATCCCGAGCTGCCGCTCTATCGCGTGCGGTCGATGCGGCAGGCGCTGGCGCTCTCGATGGAAATGCGCCTGGCGTACTCGTGGCTCCTCGGAGTGTTCGCGATGCTAGCGGTACTCCTGGCTGTCGGCGGCGGTTATGGCGTGACCTCGTTTCTTGCGGCGCAGAGGACTCGCGAGATGGGCATCCGCCTCGCGCTTGGCGCGCAGGGCGCCGACATCCTGCGCGCGGTGCTGGGTGGGAGCGTTGTGCTGGCGTCAGTCGGCGTCGGCGTGGGCCTGGTCGCCTCGCTCGGCGCATCGAAGATGCTCGCCAGCCTGCTCTTTGGAGTGTCGCCCCGCGACGTCGTCGTCCTGGCTGCCACGGCAGCGGCGCTGGTGCTGGCGGCGGTTGCCGCCAATCTCTGGCCGGCACGGCGAGCCGCGAGGGTGGATCCGGTGGGGCTTCTGAGATCGGAGTAGTGCGAAGTGCGAAGTGCAAATACGTGATCCTCGCACTTTGCAGTTTGCATTTTGCACTTCAGATTCGCTGAAAGTTCTTCTCGATCTCCCTCCGCGTCAGCCGCAGCATCACCGGCCGGCCGTGGGGGCAGATGGTCGAGTAGGCCGTCGCGGCCAGTTCCTCGAGGATGTGCGTCATCTTCTCGTAGGTGAGCGGGTAGTTCGCCTTCACCGCCGCGTGGCACGCGATGGTGGCGGCCATCAACTTCAGCGCTGCCTCGGCCGGGCTGCCGCGGTCGAAGCCCTCGAGGTCGTCGGCCAGCGTGCGCAGGGTCGCGGCCGCCTCTTCCACGCCGAGCAGGGCCGGCAGCGCCGACACCTTCACCGCCTCGCCACCGAATTCTTCGACCTCGAAACCGAGCCGCTCGAGGTCGGTCGCGCGCGCAACCAGCGCCTCGCGCGCGGCAGCCGCCAGATCCACCAGGATCGGCGTGAGCAGCCGCTGGCTCTCGAGACGCCCGCTCGTCAGCTTCTCGAGGGTCCGCTCGTAGAGCACGCGCTCGTGCGCGACGTGCTGATCGATGATCGCCACGCCCTCGTGATCGACCGCGACGATGAAGGTGTCGCGGAACTGGCCGAGGGGGATCAGAGAAGTGCTTAGTGCCGGGTGCCCGGTGCCGGGTGCGGTGCCGGGTGCCGGGGACTGGGTGCCGGGTGCGTTCCACTCCCGCAGACCTTCGGCGCCTGAGGCCTGAGGTTCGAGGCCCGAGGCCTGATCAGGGCGCCACCGGCTCGGGTACAGTCCGCCCGCAAGCACGCCAGGAATGGGCAACGTCTCGCCCGCCGGCCAGGCCGACGCCGGCGCGGTAGGCGTGAGCGACAGCGTGGGCGCAGGGCCCTGGCCAAGGGCATCGCCGACCGCGCGGCGAATCACCTGGTGCATCAGCGACTGCTCGCGGAAGCGCACTTCGGCCTTGGTCGGATGCACGTTGACGTCGAGCGCGTCGAGCGGCATCTCGATGAACAAGTGCACTTCCGGGCTACGCTCCTTGATCGACGCCACGCTGTAGGCGTCGCCAATCGCGTGCGCGATGGTCTTGTCGCGCACCAGCCGGCCGTTGATGAAGACATTTTGCGGACCCCGTCGAGGACCCGTATCGGCCAGCGGCGCGATGTAGCCTTCAACGCGAATGCCGGCGGTCTCCTTGTAGACCTCGATGAGATCGCCCGGATCGCCGTAGATCTGAAACAGCCGCTCACGCCGGCTGCCGGCAGGCGGGCATTCCAGGAGCCGGCGTCCCGCGCTGACAAGCGAGAAGCCCACTCCATGGGCGCCCAGCGCCAGTTGCGTGGCGATGCGCGACACCTGTGCGGCCTCGGCCTGGTCGGACTTGAGGAACTTTCGCCGTGCGGGCAGGTTGTAGAACAGGTCCTGGACGTCGATGCGCGTGCCTTCGGGCACCCCGGCCTCGGTGATGGACGCGATGACACCCCCGTGTGCCACGATCTCGGTGCCGCTGGTCGCGCCGCGGGCTCGAGTGCGCAGCGTCAGGTGCGACACCGATGCAATCGACGGCAGCGCCTCGCCGCGGAAGCCCAGCGTCGCGATGGCCGCCAGGTCGCCGCTCGTCCGGATCTTGCTCGTCGCGTGCCGCTCCAGGGCCAGCTGCGCGTCGTCTGGCTCCATCCCTTCGCCGTCGTCTTCAACGCGGACCAGGCGCTTGCCGCCGTACTCCACCGTCACCGTCACACGCCGCGCGCCGGCGTCTAGAGCGTTTTCGACGAGCTCCTTGACGACCGACGCCGGCCGCTCGACGACCTCGCCGGCAGCGATCTGATTGGAAAGGGCTACGGGGAGGCGGTGGATCTTCGGCACAGCTGTTCAGAGCCAGTGCTTCTTCCTGAAGAACCCCAGCATGACGACGACCGTTGCGGCCATGCCGCCGACCAGCCACCAGAACGGCCGCGGATCCGAGTCGGTCCCGACCAGCGGCAGCCTCATGTTCATGCCGTAGATGCCGGCCACCAGCGTGAGCGGCGAGACGATCACGGTGATCACCGTGAGCACGCGCATGATCTCGTTCAGGCGGTTCGAGACATTCGAGTAGTGCGCGTCGAGCAGGCTGGTGATCCGGTCCTGGAAGATCAGCCCCTCGTCGGCAAGCCGGACGAGGTTGTCGTACACGTCACGGAACCGGTAGGTCAGCTCCTCCGGGATGATCGGGAACTCCCGGCGCGCGAGCCTGCCGATGGCATCACGCTGCGGCGTCGAGATGCGGCGCAGGGCCGTGACGTCCTGCTTCACCGAGAGGATCTCGCGCACGGTCTCTTTCTTCGGCACGTCGAAGACCTCGCGTTCCAGCTCGTCCAGCCACTCTTCCAGCTGCTCGATCTCGGGCCGGTAGTTGTCGACCATCCGATCGATGATCCGGTGCATCAACGCGCCAGGCCCTTCGCCGAGCACGTGGTCGTTGCGTCCGCAGACGTCCTGGATGCCGGTGATGCTGCGCGTCTGCCCGTCGTGGATCGTAACCAGGTAGTTGGGACCGAGAAAGAAGTCGGTGTCGTGCGTGATGAAGGATTGCTGGTCACGCGACTTCTGGTAGTCGATGCCGTGCAGGATCAGGTAGAGGTAACCACTGTAGGCCTCGATCTTCGGGTGGTGCCGCGCAGCCACCGCGTCTTCCACGGCCAGGGGATGGAAGTGAAAGACGTCGGTCAGGACTCGCAGTTCCTGCTCGCTCGCACCGGCCAGATCCACCCACACCTTCGCCCCGCTGCCCGGCTGCAGGAGCGCCGGGTCGAGTTCCTGCAGCGCTTCCGTTCTGCCGTTGCGATGGACAAAAACTGTGATCACGGTCGTTGGGCCTGGTGGGTCCGGTTCGGCCAGGTTGGAGCTGGTTTGGCAGGTTGCGAGCAACCCGACCGAACCCGACCCAACCCGACCGAACCCGCTAGTCTCCGACCTTCACTGACAGCGCCGCGTGCGCCGCCGCGAGCCGCGCCACCGGCACGCGGTACGGCGAGGCGCTCACATAGTCGAGTCCCACCGTGTGGAAGAAGTGCACCGACGACGGGTCGCCGCCGTGCTCGCCGCAGATCCCCAGCTTCAGGTCTGGGCGTGTCTTGCGGCCCTTTTCGCAGCCCATCGCCACCAGTTGGCCGACGCCGACGGTGTCAATCGACTGGAACGGATCCCGCTCCAGGATCTTCCGCTCCAGGTATGCCCCCAGGAACTTGCCCGCGTCGTCGCGCGAGAAGCCGAAGGTCAGCTGCGTGAGGTCGTTGGTGCCGAACGAGAAGAACTCCGCCTCGGTGGCGATCTGATCGGCCGTCGCCGCGCCGCGCGGCACCTCGATCATCGTCCCCACCAGGTACTTGAACTTGACGCCCTGCTCCTTCATCACCGCGCTGGCGACGCGGTCGACGATGGTCTTCTGGTCCTTCAGCTCCTTGACCAGGCCCACAAGCGGGATCATGACCTCGGGAACGACCTTCAGCCCTTCCTTGTTCAGCTGCGCGGCTGCCTCGAAGATCGCGCGCGCCTGCATCTCGGTGATCTCGGGATACGTGATGCCGAGACGCACGCCGCGATGGCCGAGCATCGGATTGAACTCGTGGAGCTGCTCGACGCGCGCGAGCAACGTCTTCTTCTCCTTGAGCTCGGGCCCGCCCTTGCCCGCCGTCTCGAGCTTCGCGATCTCCACCATGAGATCCTCGCGCTTGGGCAGGAACTCGTGGAGCGGCGGGTCGATGGTGCGGATGGTCACCGGCTCGCCGTGCATCGCCTTGAACACGCCGTAGAAGTCGGCGCGCTGCAGCGGCAGCAGCGCGTCGAGCGCCTTGCGGCGATCGGCCTCGTTGTCGGCGAGGATCATCTGCTGCACCTTCTCGATGCGGCCCTCGCCGAAGAACATGTGCTCGGTGCGGCACAACCCGATGCCGCGGGCGCCGAACGAGTAGGCCAGCTCCGCCTGGTCCGGCAGATCGGCGTTGGCGCGGATGCCCAGCGTCCGCACCTTGTCGGCCCACGTCAGCAACTGATTGAAGCGCTGGTAGATGTCGGAGTCCTTCTCCTTCATCTGCCCGGCCAGCACCTGCAGGATCTCGCTCGGCTTGGTGGCCACCTTCCCGACCTTCACCTCGCCGGTCAGGCCGTCAAACGACGCCCACTCGCCTTCCTTCACCGTCGTGCCGCCCACCGAGAACTGCTTGTCCTTCTCGTTGACGACCAGCGCGCCGGCGCCGACCACCGAGGGCTTCCCCATCTGGCGGCCGACCACCGCCGCGTGCGAGGTCATGCCGCCGGTCGCCGTGAGCACGCCCTCGGCGACTTCCATGCCGTGGATGTCGTCGGGCACTGTTTCCTTGCGGACCAGCAGCACCTTCTTGCCCTGCTGCGCCCACTCGACGGCGTGGTCGGCCGTGAAGACGACCTGACCCGACGCCGCGCCAGGCGATGCCGGCAGCCCCTTGGTCAGCGCCGGCAGCTTCTTCCACTCGGCCGGGTCGAAGACCGGCGAGAGCAGCTGCGACAGGGCGGCCGGTTCGACCAGCAGCAGCGCGTCCTTCGGCGAGACGAGCTTCTCCTTCACGAAGTCGGTGGCGATGACCACCGACGCGTATCCGGTCCGCTTGCCGTTCCGGGTCTGCAGCATGTAGAGCTTCTCGTCCTCGATCGTGAACTCGAAGTCCTGGATGTCACGGTAGGTCTTCTCGAGCCGCGTCGTGATCCTGTGCAGCTCCTTGTAGGCCTTCGGCATCACCTTCGCGAGCTCCGCGATGGGCAGCGGCGTGCGCACGCCGGCCACCACGTCTTCGCCCTGGGCGTTCACGAGGAACTCGCCGAAGAACTCGTTGGCGCCGGTAGCCGGGTTTCGCGTGAAGCCGACGCCGGTGGCCGATCGGTCGCCCGTGTTGCCGAAGACCATCTGCTGGACGTTGACTGCCGTGCCGATATGGTCCGGGATCTCGTACAGGCGGCGGTAGGTCTTCGCGCGCTCGTTGTTCCACGAGCGAAACACCGCGTCACGCGCGCCGCGCAGCTGGATGAACGGATCCTGTGGAAACGACTTGCCGCTCTCCTTCTTGACCAGCGCCTTGTAGCGCTCGACGGTTTCCTTCAAACCGGCCTCGCCGAGATCCGTGTCGGTGGCCGCGCGGTGCGCGTGCTTCACCGACTCGAACTCGTGCTCGAACTTGTTCTTGCCGATCTCCAGGACCACGCTGCCGAACATCTGGATGAAGCGGCGGTAGCTGTCATAGGCGAAGCGGCCGTTGCCGGTCTTCTTCTTCAGGCCCTCGACGGCCGCGTCGTTGAGCCCGAGGTTGAGGATCGTGTCCATCATCCCCGGCATCGAGAACTTCGCGCCGGAGCGCACCGACACCAGCAGCGGGTTGGTCGTGGAGCCGAATTGCAGGCCCGCGGTCTTCTCCAGCTTGCGGACGTTGGCTTCCATCTCGGCTTCGATCGCCGGCGTCAGCTTGCGGCCGTTGTCGTACCACAGCATGCACGCGGCAGTCGTGATCGTGAACCCGGGTGGGACCGGCAGGCCGGCGTTGGCCATCTCGGCCAGGTTGGCGCCCTTTCCGCCGAGCAGGTCCTTCATCGTGCGGTCGCCGTCGGACTTGGCGCCGCCGAAGAAGTACACCGACTTCTTCGTGGCGTTGCGGGCCGACTTGCTCGGCGCCGGCCTGGACGCCTTCTTCACTGCCTTCTTCGCCTTCTTCTTCACTTGCTTCTTTGCCATGGTCGGTTAGGACTCCGATTGAGGAACGATCTCCGAGATATCCGCGAGCCGAAGGATGAGTCGCGACAAAGACGCCATCAGGTGGAGCCGCGCCTGCCGCAGCGCGGGGTCCTCCACCATCACGAACACATCCGTGAAAAACCGGTCCACGAAGGGACCGAAGCCGGCAGCCTCGGCGAAGGCCTGCCGGTAGTGATCGCCGGAGTCGAGCACGCGCTCGATAACCGGCTGCCGACGCGTGAGCTCGGCCACGAGGGCGAGTTCGGCGGGTTCGGTGAGGAGGGCGTTGGGGCCTGACCCAGGCGCGATCGCAGCCGCGCCAGTCCCCAGCTCCTTTGCGATGTTCTTCACGCGCTTGAACGCCGTCGCGAGCTGCTGGAACTCGGGCGTGCCGGTGAACTCGGGCAGCACCTCCAGCATGCGCCGTGCTTCGAGCGGGCTGATCTCGGCAAGCGGCCGGCCGGCCAGCACCGCGCGGACGTTGCGCACGTCGTACCGGCGCTGTTCGAGGACGTAGGCAAGACGCTCGGCGAGAAACGCGGTGAGCGCCGCCCGCGAGGCCTCGTCGAGCGGCCGATCGCGCTCGGCGGCGCCGATGAGCGCGCCCACGGTCGGTCGAACCGTCAGGCCCGTGAGCTCGGGCAGGTCCACCAGCGTGCGGAACAGGCCGTGCGCCTGACGCCGCAGCCCGTAGGGGTCACGCGATCCGGTCGGGCGCTCGCCCGCGGAAAACAGCCCGACCAGCGTGTCGAGCTTGTCGGCAATCGACACGGCCGCCCACGAAATCGCGCCGCCGCCCAGCTGCACGCGCGTCGGCGGGGCCTCCGGCTCGACGCCAACCGGCAGATAGTGGTAGTAGATCGCTTTCCACACCGCCTCGGGCAGGCCTTCCTCCCGGGCGTAGATGCCGCCCATCGTGCCCTGCAGCTCGGTGAACTCGCGAACCAGGTCCGTGCCAAGGTCAGCTTTGCTCAGCCGGCCGGCCTTCGCTGCTGACGCGGCGTCGGCGGGGCTGTGCAGCGCTTCGCGCGCGACCCACTCGGCCAGCTGCTCCAGACGCTCGGCCTTGGCCTTGTAGCTGCCGACCTTCGCGTGGAACAAGACCGTGTCCAGCCGCTCGATCCGGGACTCGAGCGGCACCTCGCGATCGGCGTTCCAGAAGAACTGCGCGTCGCGCAGGCGCGCCGTGAGCACGCGCTCCGAGTTCCGGCTGATGAGCTCGGGCCGGTCCACTTCGACATTGGTCACCGCGAGGAACGCCGCCTTCAGCTTGCCGTTTTCATCCACCACCGGGAAGTAGTGCTGGTGATGGATCATCGTCGTGGTGAGCACTTCTTCTGGCAGCGCCAGGAACTCGGGGGGAAACACGCCGGCAACCACCGACGGCCACTCCACCAGGTCCGGCACCTCGTCGAGCAGCCCAGCATGCGCTGCGGCCGCGCGGTGCACGCGTCCGCCCAGCCGGCCTGCGTGCACCTCGAGGTCGCGCACGATCCGCTCCCGGCGATCTTCACGTTCGAGAACGACGAAGTTCTCGAGCAGCCGCGCCTTGTAGTCGTCGAATGTCTTGACCTTGACCGCGCGGCCGGCCCGGCCGCTCGTGGTGAGAAAGCGGTGGCCGTAGGTCGTCGCGCCCGACCGCACGTCCTGCACCAGCGGCGACTGGGCGCCATCGGCCCGGCGGATGTCGAAAGGCACGACACGGCCGCCATAGAGGAACAGCAGCCAGCGCACCGGGCGCCCGAACCGCAGATCTCCCTTGCCGTCGTCGAGCCACGCGTCCCAGTTCATCGACTTCGGGAACGCCAACCCGCGGAGCAACCCGGTCATGACGTCGGGCAGCGCATCGACTGACGCCCGCCCGCGCTGACGCTTGCGCACCGCGAGGTACCGGCCCTTGGGCGTCTCGATCTCCTCGAGGGCGTCCGGCTCGACGCCGTTCTTCCGCGCAAACCCGATGGCCGCCTGGGTGAACTGGCCATCTGCGCCGCGTGCGGCCGAAACGGCCGGACCGTTCACGACCTCCTCGAGGTCTGTCTGCCGCTCGGCCACGCGGTGCACGCGCACGGCCAGCCTGCGAGGCGTCGTCCACGACTCCACGGGGCCATCGACGTCAAGGCGCGCCGCCTTCAATTGCGCGGTGGTCACCTCGGTCAGCTGCGTCGTCAGCGATGGCAGCCAGCTGGCCGGGACTTCCTCGACGCCGATCTCGATCAGGAGTTCGCGATCCATGTCCTACCAGGCTTCCGATCCGGCCACAATCACGATGGCACGATGGCACGATGGCACGATGACGACGGAGGTGGCCTGAAAGCTGCGACACATCTGGTTTCCGATCCCCACAACCTTCGTGCCTTCGTGTCTTCGTGGCTTCGTGATTGTGAACGCCATCACGCCTGCTCCACGTCTTCGGCCGGCTTCACGCTCTCGTAATACGCCTTGGCAATCGGCACCGCCAGTTGCCTCACCCGCAGGATGTACGCGGTCCGCTCGGTGACGCCGATGCTGCCGCTGCTGTCGAGGATGTTGAACAGGTGCGAGCACTTGAGGCATTCCTCCAGCGCCGGCAGCAGCAGGCCCGAGGCCAGCAGCTTCTGGCAGAACGCGTAGTGTCGCTCGAAGAGGTCACGATGGTGTGTCGCGAACTCTTCGCCGCTGACGCCATCGACCTGGCCGAACACATACTTCGACTGCTCGACCTCCTCGCGCAGCCGCACTTCGCGATATGAGACGCCGGGGGCCCAGACCAGGTCGTAGACGTTGTCCACCTTCTGGAGCGCCATCGCGATGCGCTCGAGCCCGTAGGTGATCTCGCACGAGATGGGCGCAAGGTCGACGCCGCCGACCTGCTGGAAGTACGTGAACTGGGTTATCTCCAGGCCGTCGAAGAGCACCTGCCAGCCGATCCCCCACGCGCCCAGCGTCGGCGATTCCCAGTTGTCCTCTTCGAAACGGATGTCGTGCTGGCGCGGGTTGATGCCGCACGCCTCGAGGGATTGGAGATAGAGATCCTGCACCTCGTCGGGCGAGGGCTTGAGGATCACCTGGAACTGGTGGTGCTTGAACAGGCGATTCGGGTTCTCGCCAAATCGCCCGTCGTCGGGCCGTCGAGATGGCTGAACGTAGGCGACGCTCCAATGCGCCGGACCGAGCACGCGCAACAGCGTCTCGGGATGCGAAGTGCCGGCGCCGACTTCGAGGTCCAGTGGCTGCTGAATCAGGCAGCCATTGGCGGCCCAGAACTGCTGCAGCTTGAAGATGAGGTCTTGGAAAGTCAAAGAATTGAAGACTGGCGATTGACGACTTCAGTGTCCGCGCTTTATCGCTCGCAACACACGAGGCGATCGCAATTCCCGTTCGAGGTGCCGCACCATCAAGGCGCGGTGCAGCGTTTCAAGTTCGGCCAGCACGCCACCCGCCCTCGACAGGTCGCCCAGGTCGTGCGGCCCGCGCGCCCGCGCGTGGGCCAGAAACGCCAGCGCGCCCGGCGAAAGTGACGTGCCAAGCCGATGCCCCGCCAGCCCATCGGCGCACGTGGCGCACGTGAGCACGCTGTCGAGCGGCGAAAGCCAGGCCCCGTCCTCGCCCTCCCCGGTAAACCGGCGGCTGCACCGGTGACACACCAGGTGCGGCGGATACACCCCCTGCAGGCGCAGCAGCCAGTACTCGAAGTACCGCGCCAGACCGTCGATGTGCACTCCACCCGCCAGCGCGTCGAGCACCGATGTTCCCAGCCGGAACAGCGTCTCGTTGGGGTCGTCGGCCTGCGCCCACTCGTCGAGCAGTTCGGCGAAATAGCTGGCGTGACCCATCGATTCGCCCGGGCCCGACAGCGGCGATCGCACCGGCTCGGCGTAGTTCAGGCCCACCAGCTCGCGGGTCTCCTTCTCGAAATACGCCACCCGCACGTGCGTCAGCGGCTCGAGCGCGCCCACAAAGCGCGACCTGGGCCGTCGCGCGCTTTTTGCCACACCGCGCTTCTTGCCCCGATCCGCGGTCAGAAAGACCACGATCCGATCGGCCTCGCCGAGCTTGTAGGTGCGCAGCACCAACGCGTCGGCTGTGTAGAGTGGCATGGTCGGAGGCGCAAAATCCCCTTATTTTACCCGGTCCTGAGGTACTTCAGGAACACGGTCGCCAGTCCCAGGAACGAGGCGAACCCGGCCACGTCGGTGAAGGTCGTGATGAACACGGAGCTGGCCAGGGCGGGATCGACCTTCATCGCCCGCAACCCCAGCGGAATCAGCGTTCCAGCGGTGGCGGCGATGAACATGTTGATGACCATCGCCAGGCCGAGCACCCCGCCCAGCACCGGGTTGCCCTTCATCAGCCACACCACCAGCGCCCCCACCGCTCCAAGCACCAGGCCGTTGCCCAGGCCGACCAGGGCTTCCTTCAGCAGTGCCTTGCGCGTGTTGCCCCAGTTCAACTCGCCCAGCGCGATGCCCCGGACGATGACGGTGAGCGTCTGGGTCCCGGCGTTGCCGCCCATGCCCGCCACGATGGGCATGAAGACGGCGAGGGCGACGACCTGGTCGATGGTGTGCTCGAAGAGGCTGACGACCGACGCGGCGATGAACGCCGTCACCAGGTTCACGGCCAGCCACGGCAATCGCTTGCTTAGCGACTCGCCCGGCGGCGTGGAGACGCGCTCGTCCGAGGTCACGCCGGCCAGCCGATAGATGTCCTCGGTGGCCTCGTCCTTGATGACGTCGATGACGTCGTCGACAGTGATCACGCCGACCAGCTTGTTCTCTTCGTCGACGACAGGGATGGCGAGCAGGTTGTACGAGGCGACCAGTCGTGCGGCTTCTTCCTGGTCGGTGTCCACGCGGACGCTGATCACGTCCGGCGTCATGATCCGCTTCAGGGGCGTCTCGGGCGACACCAGCAGCAGGCGCCGCAGGGACGTGACGCCCACCAGGTGACGCCGCGCGTCGACGATGTAGAGATAGAAGACCATCTCGACGTCGCGCGACGACTGCAGCTGGCTGATGCCTTCGCCCACCGTCAGGTCTTCGGTCAGCGCGAAGACGTTCGGGTTCATGATGCGCCCGGCGGTCTTCTCGGGGAACTCGAGCAGGTTGCCGACCTGTCCGGATTCCTTCGGGCGCATCAACTCCAGCACCGCCGTCGACAGCTCCTCCGGCAGGTAGTCCACCAGGGCCGCCGCGTCGTCGGACGGGATCTCCTGAATCAGTTTGGCGATCTCTTCGGCAGGACGGTCGGCCAGCAGCTGCGCCGCCATTTCGGGTCCGAGCTCGGCCGCCGACTCCATCGCCAGCTTGGGACTGCGCTCGACGACGACCGCGAAGGCGGCCTTGCGGTCACGCTCCTGCAACTCGCCGTAGACGGCGGCCAGATCGGCCGGATGCTGTTTCTGAAGCAGATTGAAGAGGTTCGCGGTCGCTCCAATGCGCAGCAGTCGTCTCACTGAGTCGAGCACGACGTCGATTCTGCGTTGCGGCGCCATCAGGGACCTTGTTCGGGCTACGTGTGACGGCCACAGGCCCTGCGCGAGGCGGTTGGGCTGCGGAAAACTCCTAAAGGTAACACACGCTATAGGTTCCGGGATACCCCTAATTGGCGCGCGTACTGCGTCATGGCGCGTGCTACCGTGAGGTTCGTGCGGGGACCGTGGCTGTTGGCCGGGCTGGCATTCCACGGAATGCTCATGCCAGGATCCGCGCCGTCGCAGAAAGCAGTGCTCGCACGGGCCGGCGCGCTGGTCTCGCGCTACACCGACGAACTTCCGCGTCTGGTCGCAACCGAGACACTCGTCCAGGAGCTGACGTTCCAACGGGATGACGAAGTCGAGGGGCCGACCAGACGACGCTCGGTCGCGGAGTTTGCGTGGGTGGCGCTGCCCGGCGAAGTCGACCCGATCGGCTTTCGGGACGTCATCGAAGTGGACGGCCAGCCGACCGGGCCCGAGCGTAAGCGTCTGGTGGAGCTGCTGCACGGCTCGCGCCAGGCCAGTTGGGCGCAGGCGCGCGCCATTCTCGAGGAGGGCGCGCGGCACAACCTGTCGCCGGGTGCGCGCAACTTCAACCTCCCGACGGTCGCGCTGTTTTTCCTGTTGCCCGAGCGCCAGCCGCGATTCAGCTGGAAGCGCCGAACCGAACCAGACGCGCCGGTGTGGGAGCTCGAGTTCCGCGAACGCAGCCGCCCCACGGTCATCCGCCAGAGCGACGGCAGGCCGGCTTTCTCGCGCGGTCGCGTGTGGGTGGACGCCGCCACGGGCGTGGTTCTGCGCACCGACCTCGTCCTCGAGATCGAGATGGTCAGCTACACGCTGATCACCAGATTCGAACGGGTCGCAGCGATGGATCTCGTGCTGCCGGTGAGGCTCGAAGAGCGCTACACGACGCCGGACGAGCTCGTCACTGGCATCGCGACCTACACGAACTATCGCCGGTTCCAGACCGGCGCACGCCTCATCCGGTAGAGTTCGGCCGGATAAGCGGCTTGATAGCGGCCATCGACAACAGCACGATGCCAAACGTGCACACGATGGTCGCGCCGGTCGGCAGGTCGAGCTGGAGGGACAGAAACACGCCAGCCGCGGACACGACCGTGCCCATGATCCAGCCGATGGCCAGCCGCGGCCCGACGCGGTCGGCGTACAGCATGGCGGCAACCGACGGCACGATGAGGTAGCAGAACACGAGCAGCACGCCGGCGATGGACACCGATGAGGTGACCACGAATCCAAACGACGCGTAGAACAGAAAATCCCAGAAGCGCACCGACAGGCCCTCGGCGGCGGCTCGATTGCGGTCCATCGAGATCAGCAGGAATTTCTGCCGAAAGACGTAGTGGAACGCACCCACGACGCCGTAGAGAATCGCGGTCTTCGCCACTTCCGGCCACGAGACGGCGAGGATGTTTCCCACCAGCATGTGCTGCAGGTGTTCAGCCTGCGACGCCGAAGTGCTCATCGCGACGATCGACGCGGCCGAGGCGACGGCGTAGCAGATTCCGATGATGGCTTCCTGCGGGATGCGAGCCTTCTGGCTGTGCAGCAGCGAGAACACGGCCGCGCCGATGAACGTGAACCCGAGACTGACCCAGTACACACCCGAGTGATGGGGATCGCCGCCGGTGAACGGCATCAGCACTGCCATCGTGGCACCCAGGGCGGCGATCTGCGCCAGCGAGAGGTCCACGAAGATCACGCCGCGCTCGACGACGTGGACGCCGAGATAGGCGTGAATGCCGGTCAGTATGAGGCTGGCCGTAAACGGCGCGGCAAGAAACTGCAGGACGGTCGTGTCCATGACCTACTTCACACCCAGCTTCTTGAAGGTCTGCACCAGCAGGTTGACGTTGTAATCGAACAGCCGCAGGTAATCGGTGGCCTCCTTGACCCCATTCACCGACGGCGCAAGCACAAGGACCACCGCTCCGGTATCGCGTGCGACGGCGTTGGGCGTCTTCAGGTCGAAGTACGGCTCAACGGCGATGACTTTGATGTTCTGGCGCTTCATCTCGTTTACCAGGTCGAGCGTGTGCCCGGGCGAAGGCGGGATGCCCGGCTTGGGCTCGACGTAGCCCACTACGTCGAGGCCGAACCGATCGGCGAAGTTCGGCCACGACCGGTGATAAGTGACGATCTTGACGCCTTTGTAGGGGGCCATCGCGGCATCCCAGCGTTTCTCGGCGTCGGACAGACGCTTGTCGAAGTCGGCGAAGCGCTGGGCGAAGTACGCGGCGTCGGCCGGTGAGAGCTCGGTGAGTTTCCCTTGCAGCGCCTTGGCAATTCGCCGGCCGTTGCCGGGATCGAGCCAGTAGTGTGGGTTGCCCTGCGGATGCACGTCGCCCATGGCGCGCGTGATCTGGCCGGTGGGGATTTCGAGGATCTTCACCGTCAGCGAGGCGTCCAGATACCCGCGGCCCCCCGGCTGGATGTTGGCGTTGCGGCTCTGCAGCACGAGCGGCGGCAACCACCCAATCTCGAGCTCGCGGCCGACCAGAACCAGCAAGTCGGCGGCGTGGAGCTTGAGGATGAAGCTGGGTTTGGGCTCGACAAAGTGCGGGTCCTGATACCCGCGCGCCATCGTCTCGACGCTCACCTTTTCGCCGCCCACCTCGCTGGCCAGCGCCGCCAGATCTTCGGTCGTTGCGACGACCTTGAGCGCGGCAACCGCGGGGTGCGCTCCCGCGAGCCACAGTAGACCTACCGATGCGCAACGCACCAGGAATCGCATACCGGCTCCTAGGAAATCAGAAGACGTGGGCGCCGTGAGCGCCGATAGCAAAGAGGAACTGGAACAGGAACTCGTTGGCCGTGACGTCGTCGGCATAGCGCGTCATGCGATATTGGCCCCGAACCTGGCTGAACTCGCTCGGCCAGTACGTCAACGCGAAGGCGCCGCCGCCGTCGATGGCGTCGCCGTTGAGCGCGCGACCCGATCGGTCGAAGCGGACCCCGCCAACCCAGCGCCGGGCAAACTGATATTCGGCGCTGCCGTACATCCCGAAGGCATGGGACCGCTCGTCATCTTCCAGGTCCTGCCGGCTCCACACCAGCTCGGTCCGCGCCTGGAAGCGGCTGTAGATCGCCCGTCGCAGCGGCCGGTAGCGGAATGTCGCGTCGAAGCCAACAAGCTGCGCCGTGGTGTCGGCGCCGGTCGCTGTGTTGCCGTACGCAAACGAGGACCCGATGTCGAGGTTGCTGCCCTCGGTCAGGTCGCGGTAACCGCGGAGGCGTGCCACGTAGGTGAGCTGAGAGCGCTCGTTGCCCTGAAACAGCTCTGAGCGTCCACCGTAAACCTCACCGGTTGCCTCGAGGAAGAACCAGGGATTCATGACCAAGCGCGACAGCGACAGCCCGGTGTCTGCCAGTCCTTCTTCGCCCCCCACCAGGTTGCGCGTCACCAGCGGCCGGTCCGTCCACGCGAGTGCATGAGAGTGCTGCGTGTTGACCTTGCCGAAGTTCGCGCGGAGCTTGCCGGCCTTGAGGAGAAACCGGCCGGGCAAGGTGTTGAAGGTGATGAAGCCCTCTTCGAGCTCCGCGCCATCGGGGCCGACGGCGATGAAGAAGTCCGCCTTGGCGTACGGATCGACGACGGCCTGGAATGAGGCCTCGGCTTCGCTCATCTCGAGCGCAGGTCCGTCCTCGACGGGATTGTGGCCGGCGGCGCCCAGCATGTTGCCGATGACGGCGATGTCCGGATTGAAGACCTTCGCGAACGCCGATGTGCCGCCTCCTGCCGAGACGGGCGGCTGCGCGACCTCGGGGGGCGGCGCAGGAGCCGGGGCGGGTGCAGCCTGCGCGTCGGCCGGCGTGCCGGTCAGCTGTGCCAGCTTCTGCTCGAGGGCGGCCAGGCGCTGCTCGTACTGCTGACGGACGGCTTCGAACTCCAGGCGCGCCTTCTCGAGCTCCGCCTTGAGCGACTGCACCTCGGTCTGATCCGGCGCCGGCGTCTGCGCGGCCACCGGACGCGCCGGCAGCCAGGTCGCGAGTGCCAGCGCGACGATCATGAGGCAGAGACGCACGTGGGTCATGAGATCCTCGCGCAGGTGGCGCCGGAAACAGTGTAATCGGTCACGGCGCGTCCAGGCTACGCTCGCTGGGGCCATTCCTTCCACGCCGCGCGACCGTCGTCGTGGCATTCACTGAAGCACCAGCCGGATACCGCCGTTGACGACGACCCCATCGAGCGGCGCCCAGGCATCGACGGTCCATCGCCCGTCGGCCTGCCGATCCGGGCGCACCAGCGGCGCGTACCTGGTCTGCCTGACGTTGAGGAGGTTCTCGGCGTTGATGAACAGGCGCATGCGGCCAAAACGCCGCTCGGCGAGCACGCCGACCAGCACGTAACGGCGGCTCACCTGCCGGTACGGGTCATCGTCGAGCTCCTGCAGGCCGGTGTAGTACGCCTCGACGCCGATGCGTCCACGGGTCTCGCTTTCCCGGATCGCCGTGAAGGTGAGTGCGTGCCGCGGCGTGAGCGGCGTCTCGCGCCGGCCGCCGCGCTCGACATCGAGTTCCGTCGCGCGCGTCCAGGAATACGTGCCGACCACGCTCATGCCTTCCACGCGATACCGCGCGATGGCCTCGGCGCCCCAGACCCACTGCGGCTCGAACGCGTTGAGCAGCGCGAACTGATCTTCGCTGACATCGGCCGGCATCACGGGTTCGCCGATGCGCGAGGCAAACCCGGTCGCGGTAAGCTCGAACGAGCTCACCACTCGCGTGACGTCGGCCGACGCGGCCCACCCGCGCTCGACCTCCAGGTCGTCCCGAAACAGCAGACGAGAGAACCCCACCTCCTCGGTCTCTTCGGTAAACGGCGTCGGCGCGTAGGTCCCCAGCCCCGTTGACACGCGCATCGTCCACACGTCTGACGGCCGTGCCAGCAGAGACACGCGCGGGTTGACCAGCACGCCGTACTTGCTGTGGACGTCCAGCCGCGCGGAGATCGATCCGCTCAGCCCGTCGTTGATGCGCACGTCGTCTTGCGCGAACACAGCCGGCGCGGTGAACGTGAAGTCCACGTCGCTGAAGTCGTCGTTGCGGTAGCGGTCCTGCGACACGGCCGTCCCCAGCACCCAGGAGTGCCGGCCGAAGACTCCTGCCAGCGATGCCTCGCCGAACCACACGAGGCGGCGCCCATGTTCATGCGCGTCGCCGAACTCGCGCTGCTGATCCGTGAAGGCGACCGAGCCGCGCAACGCCACGACGCGCCCGCCTGCCGTCACCCAGCGGCCCACCACGCCGCTGTCCGCACGGCGGGTGTCCAGCGCCTCGATGAACGGCTGGCCGTCGGGTGCGGCGGCGTCCCACAGCGTGCCGCCCTGCCGGTTCTCCGCACTTGCGCCGACTGTCGCAAACACGGTTCCCCCGTGGCCGTTGTCGTAGAAGAGGCGTGGGCGCACGACGCCACGGGCGTACTCGGCCACGTCGCTCCAGCCGTCGTCGTCCAGATCGCCGGGGCGTTGTGCGTGGTATCCCCCAAGCAGCGTCCAGGCCCAGCCGCGGCGAGGCCGGCGTGCGAGAAACGCCGTCGCGTCGACGCCCGCTTGCGACGTGACGTTGAGCAGCATGTCAGCCGCGTCGCCCTCCGGGCGCCGCGCGACCAGGTTCACGACGCCGCCGAGCGCGGTCGGACCGTAGAGCGCCGAGGCAGCGCCCTTGATGATCTCGACGCGGCCCAGGTCGAGCGGCGGGACCTGCAGCAGGCTGAGCGAGTCTCCCTGAGTGCCGTAGAGCGGCAGGCCGTCGGCCAGCAGCTGCGTGTACCGGCCTCGCAGGCCGTTCACCCGCACGTTGGCCGCGCCCAGCGAAGGCGCGGTCGTCTGCACTCTCAGGCCGGTCGTCTCGGCAAGGAGCATCGCGACGCTGCCAGGCGTCATCAGGGCCTTTTCCTCGATCTCTTCGGCATCGACCACCTCGACGCGCAACGGCTGATCGGCAAGCCGCGTGGCGGTGCGAGTGGCGTCGGCGACGACTTCTGCTTCGAGGCGGGGAACCGGATCGAGCGTGACGTCCAGCGACGCCGGCATCGGGTCGGTCAGCGCCACTGAAGCGGGGAGAAAGCCGTCGGCCTGGACCGTCAGCGTGCCGGCCGACACACCCGTGAGGGTCAAGTGCCCCTTGTCGTCAGTGGTGCCTTGTGCGGCTCCGAGCTCCACACGGGCGCCCGCAACAGGTCCATCCGCCGAGCGCACGGTCACCGTCAGCGCCGCCGGCGCCTGGGCTGTCAAGAGAAACGCAAAAACGGTTGCGAGGATCACGCGTGACGGCCATCCTGCCCCGTCGGGTTTTCGCGCCTTCGCGCCTTCGCGACTGGCATCGACGTCAGGACGGCTTGTTGAACAACTCGTCGAGAATCCGCTCGTCTTCGCGCCACTCCGACTTCACCTTGACGTGCAGATCCAGGAACACCTTGGTGTCAAAGAACTGCTCGAGTTGCTCGCGCGCAGCGGTGCCAATGGTCTTGATCATGTCTCCGTGGCGCCCGATGATGATTGGCTTCTGCGACTCGCGCTCGACCAGGATCGAGCAGTACAAGCGCATCAGCCCCTTCTCGCGCTCCGGTTCCTCGAACTTGTCGACGATGACCGCCGTGGAAAACGGCAGCTCGGCATGCGTGTGCTGCAGGACCTGCTCGCGCACAATCTCGGCGACGAAGAAGCGCTCGGGCTGATCGGTCAGGTAATCCTCGGGGTACAGCGGCTCGCCCTCGGGCACGTGCGCGAGGAACACCTGCTCGAGCCGCTCGACGTTATGGCCGGAAAGCGCCGATACGGGGACGATGTCAGCGAAGTCGCGCTCCTGCCGCAGCCGGTCGATGATGGGCAGGAGCTTCATCTTGGCAACCAGATCGACCTTGTTCAGCACCAGCACGACCGGCGTCGGCAGGTGCCGGACCATCTCGAACAGGTGCTGTTGCCCGGTGCCAGGCTTCTGGCTCACGTCGAGCACGACGCCGACGACGTCCACGTCGCGCATGGCGTCGCGCGCGGTGTCCAGCATCCGCACGTTCATGCGGTGGGTCGGTCGATGGATGCCGGGGGTGTCGACGTAGACGATCTGGCCCTCGGGATAGGTGCGCACGCCGAGGATCCGCGTGCGGGTGGTCTGCGGCTTGTCCGACACGATCGCCAGCTTGGTGCCGACGAGGCGGTTGAGCAGGGTGGACTTGCCTGCGTTGGGCAGGCCGACGAGCGAGACCAGCCCGGCCTTCACACCGGTTCTCCGGCGGTCTCGGGAGTCGGGGTCGAGGCCACGCGCTGCACGCGTACCCGTCCCACGCGCCGACGCTCGGCTTCGAGCACC
Source organism: Vicinamibacteria bacterium (assembly GCA_963806705.1). GTDB lineage: Bacteria > Acidobacteriota > Vicinamibacteria > Vicinamibacterales > JAENWD01 > JAENWD01. The sequence continues at coordinate 113,457 of CAWDZE010000011.1, read as the reverse complement.
TGAACGCGCAGACCGCCGACCTCGAAGGTCTCCCCCACCGCCGGCACGCGTCCGAGGTGCGACAACAGGTAGCCGCCGACGGTGCCGAATCCCTCGCGCGGGATGTCGACGCCGAGCCGCTCGGCCAGCTCGTCGATGTCCACCTTGCCGCTGAAGATGAACGCGCCGTTGCCCTCGTCGAGCACCGGTTCGGCCTCGACGTCGTACTCGTCGCGAATCTCGCCGACGATCTCCTCGAGCAGGTCCTCGAGCGTGACCAGTCCCGCGGTGCCGCCGTACTCGTCGACGACCACCGCCGACTGCACCTGTTGACGCTGGAATTCCTTGAGCAGGTCCGAGACACGCTTGGTCTCGGGGACGTAGTAGGCCGGCCGGAGCAGCTTGGGCACCACCTGGTCGCCGGGCTGCCCGTCGCTCATCCGGATCAGGTCCTTGATGAAGACGAACCCCTGGATGTGGTCGAGGGTGTCCTTGAAGACGGGCACCCGTGAGGTACTGCTGCTCGAGAAACACCTGCCGCAGTTCGAGCAGCGTGGCCTCCAGCGGCACCGCCACCACGTCGGGACGGGGCGTCATGACATCGCGGACCTCGGTGTCGCCAAAATCCACGATCGACTGGATGAGCCGGCGGTCTTCGCGCTCAATCAAGCCTTCCTGCTCTCCCGCTTCGAGGTACGCATGCGCGACCTCGCCCGTGTCGTCCTGGCCGTCCTCGGCCGGCTGGGTCTCCACCGCGCCGGTGTGCCGCGCCGGGCGCAGCGTCGCGATGAGACCGACCAGGCTCAGCGTAATCGGACGGACGGGCCGCTCGAGCAGTTTGAACGTGGGCAGGAGCCGGATCAGCACCTGCTCGGGATCGCGCCGCACGATCAGCAGCGGCAGGAGGTGCTCGAACACGATGACGAACCCGGCCATCGACAGCAGCAGCACGCCGGGATCCTTCGCGTCGTCGACTCCGGTCAGCGTCGCGAAGATGATGGCGGTGATTGTGAGGATCAGCCCTAGGAGCAGGCGAACCGGGACAAACAGCAGCACCGGGTCGTCAAGGTAGGGCCCCAGGCCCGCCGCGCGGCCGTTGCGCTCGACGGTGAGCCGAAGCGACAACCGCATCAGCGCGCTGAAGGCGGCTTCGATCGTCCCGACGTACGTCGTGGCCAGCGCGAGGACGATGAGCGACAGGAGCGTCATCGCCCGGCCCCCCGGCGACGCCCGAGCGCGGGCGTCTTGCGTTCGATGAGCCCGCGTTCGAGGCCGCCGCGACGCCGCAGCCGCTGCTCGAGCCGCCGCATCGCGCCGGTATCAGCCTCGTGATCGTAGCCAAGCAGGTGGAGCAAGCCGTGCAGCGCGAGGACGCGCCACTCGGTCGCCTCCGCGTGCGCCAGCGCCCTGGCCTGGCGCCGGGCGACACCGCGAGCGATGACGATGTCCCCCAGGTAGGGGCGTGTCACAGCCGCCCCGGTGCCGTTGCCCAGCGGGAGGTCCTGCGGAAACGACAACACGTCGGTGGCCTTGTCCACGCCGCGATAGGTGCGGTTCAGGGCGCGCACGCGCGCGTCGGACGCAAATGCCACCGTGAGCTCACCGCGCGCACGGGCCGGCGCGGCGCCCTGGAGCCAGCGCCCGAGGCCGGGCGCGCGAAACGGCCTGCCCTGTCCGTCGACGACGGAGACGACGAGCTTCGAGGAACGTTGGCCGTCGCCTGGCATGACGATCAGGTCGTTCGCGGGACTTTGCCCGACCCAAACGCCTCGTACGCCTTGACGATCTGCTGAACGAGCTTGTGCCGCACGACGTCGCGATCGTCGAAATGGACAAACGCGATGCCCTCCACCGCCGACACGACCTTCATCGCCTCCACCAGCCCCGACACCCGACCCGTGGGCAGGTCGATCTGGGTCACGTCGCCGGTGACTACGGCCTTGGACCCGAATCCAAGGCGGGTGAGGAACATCTTCATCTGCTCGGCGGTGGTGTTCTGGGCCTCGTCGAGGATCACGAACGAGTCGTTCAGTGTCCGCCCGCGCATGAACGCCAGCGGCGCGATCTCGACCGTGCCGCGCTCGAGCAGACGCTCCACGCGATCGGTGTCGAGCATGTCGTAAAGGGCGTCGTACAAGGGGCGCAGGTAGGGGTTCACCTTCTCCTGCAGGTCGCCGGGCAGAAAGCCGAGCTTCTCGCCGGCCTCGACCGCGGGCCGCGCCAGGATGATGCGGCTCACTTTCTTCTGCAGCAGGTTCGTCACGGCCTGCGCCATCGCGAGATAGGTCTTGCCCGTGCCGGCCGGACCGATGCCGAACACGATGTCGTGCTTGTCGATCGCTTCCAGGTAGCGACGCTGATTGACGCTCTTGGGAGCGACCTGGCGCTTGCCGGCAGACACCGCGGCGCCGCGCACCAGGAAGTCTCGCAGTTCGACGTCGCTGTCTTCCGCTACCAGTTGCGCGGCCGTCTTCACTTCGCCGTTTGACACCCGATACCCCTCTCGCAGCAGCGCGCCCAACTGGCCGACCGTACGCGCGACCTTCTCTTCATTGGCCGGCGCGCCGTCGACCAGCAGGTCGTGTCCCTGCGTACGGATCTGTACATCAAAGGTGGATTCCAACTGTCGGAGATTCTCGTCGTACGACCCGAACAGGGTCTCGATGTGGTCTTCGGGGACCGAAATCTTGCGCATCGGCTGCGGCGTGGCCGCGCGTAACTCCTTGTGTCGGTGAGAGTTAGGTAGCGATTCTACCACAGCCTCCATGGCGGGTCAAACGCTTGTGGACACTCCCCACAATCCGGACTCGCCGGCCGGCCGTAACCCCCACAGGCAATGACGTCGCTCCCCACGCTTTGCGGAGGTTGCCGTGTCACACCTGATGCGATCTGCCGCGTGTAGTTGTCTTCTTGCCGGTCTGCTGTTGCCGCCGTCAGCGTTCGCGCAGTCGGTCGATCAGGAGCTGATCGCGCTCACCACATCCAATCGGCTGGTGCGCTTGTCGACGGTCGATACCTGCGCCACCGAACCAGCGGTCAAAGTCACGGGCCTCCAGCCTGATGAGTTCCTGCTCGGCATCGACGTGCGGCCGGCCACCGGCGAATTGTACGGGCTGGGCAGTTCGAGCCGGATCTATCGCCTCGACCCGATCACAGGCCAGGCGACCGCGGTAGGCGCAGCGCCCTTCGTCATCCAGCTTTCGGGTACGGCCTTCGGATTCGACTTCAACCCGACGGTCGATCGCATCCGGATCGTCAGCAACATGGGACAGAACCTGCGCGTCCATCCGGATCTCGGAACCGTTGTTGACTTCGACCCGATCGCGCCTGGCGTGCAGCCCGACGGCTCTCTTGCCTACGATGCCACGCCGGCCGACGGCGACCCTGTCGACGTCAACGCGGGCGTGCCGCCGCTTGCCGCCGGTGCCGCTTACACGAACCCGGACAACGACCCGGCAACTGGCACCACGCTCTACGTGATCGACGCGGATCTCAACGGGCTCGCGATTCAGGCGCCGCCAAACAACGGCGTGCTGAACACGGTGGGCACGCTCGGAGCGAACACGTCCCAGTTGGCCGGCTTCGACATTGACGCGACGAATCGGGCTTTCGCAGCGCTGAAACTTGTCGGGGGAGACCAGGTCAAGGGGTGTGGGAACTCCGCGCTGGTCTCGATCGACCTGGCGACGGGCGCCACCAGCGTGGTCGGCGTCATCGGCACGCCGAACCCCATCGTTGGCCTCGCGGTCGATCTGTGGAACCAGTGATCGCCCGCGAGCGATTCGGATCGAACAGCGGAACCAAGCGACCCGCGGCGAAGCCGCGGCAGCAAGACCGGCCGCTCCGCGGCCGGTGTCGCTGGGTTCCGGAGATTTTGAATCGGCAGCCGGCGCACGCCCTACTGCGGGGGCCTGGTCGCCGCCAGGCGCAGCTTCAGCTCGTCCAGCTGCTTCGGGTCCACGGCCGACGGCGCGCCAGTCATCAGGTCGACCGCGGCAGCGGTCTTCGGGAACGCGATCACCTCGCGGATGGAAGTCTCCCCCGCCAGCAGCGCGACCATGCGGTCCAGCCCCAGCGCGATGCCGCCGTGCGGCGGCGTGCCGTACTGCAGCGCGTCGACGAAGAAGCCGAAGCGCAGCGCCGCGTCCTCGTCGCTGATGTTCAGCAGCTGGAAGATGCGGCTCTGCATCGCCGAGTCGTGGATCCGGATGCTGCCGCCGCCGATCTCGCTGCCGTTGAGCACGAGGTCGTACGCCTTGGCACGCGCTTTCGACGGGTCGCCGTCCAGCATCGAGCGGTCCTCGTCGAGCGGCGCGGTGAATGGATGGTGCATCGCCACCCAGCGCCGGGCCTCGGCGTCCCACTCGAACATGGGGAAGTCCACGATCCACGCGAACTCGAACCGGTCGGCCGGGACCAGGCCCTCCTTCTTCGCGAGCGACAACCGGAACGCTCCAAGCAGCCTCGACGCGTCATCGGCCTTGCCGCCCGCGAGAAGGATCACGTCCTGGTCGCCGCAACCCGCAGCCGCCATGCTGGCCAGCAGCTCTTGTTCGCCAGCCGCCTTGACGTTGGTGTTGACGGCGCCCTCGACCTTTCGCGCCCACATGATGCCGACCGCGCCAAGCTGCTTGGCCTGGTCGACCAGCGCATCGAGCTCCGAGCGCGAATAGCGAGCCGCGCCCGGAATCACGAGCGCCCGGACGACGCCGCCGTCGGTGACGATCTTGCGGAAGGCGTTGAACGCGGCGTCGGTCCAGACATGGGACACATCCGCGATCTCGAGACCGAAGCGCAGGTCGGGCTTGTCTGATCCGTACCGGGCCATGGCCTCGGCGTATGGCATGCGGCGAAACGGGGTCGGCACGTGGACGCCGATTTCCTTGAACACCTCGACGATCAACGGCTCGATGAGGCCGAATACCAGGTCGACGTGGGCAAACGAGATCTCGACGTCCACCTGTGTGAACTCGGGTTGGCGGTCGGCGCGCAGGTCCTCGTCGCGGAAGCACTTCACGATCTGGAAGTACCGATCCGTGCCGGCGATCATCAGGATCTGCTTGAACAGCTGCGGCGACTGCGGCAACGCGAAGAACTCGCCCGGATGCACGCGGCTGGGCACCAGGTAGTCGCGCGCGCCCTCGGGCGTGGACTTGCCCAGAATGGGCGTCTCGATCTCCCAGAAGCCGTTGGCGTCGAAATACTTCCGGATCGCCATCGTCACGCGGTGCCGCAGGCCCAGGTTGCTCTGCAGCCTCGGGCGTCGCAAATCGAGGTATCGATAGCGCAGACGCACGTCTTCGCTGACCGGAGAGTCGTCGGCGATGGGAAACGCCGGCGTCTTCGCCTCGTTCAGGAGTCGAATCTCGCGCGCGACGACTTCCACGTCACCGGTGTCGAGCCTGGCGTTGACGGTGTCGGCGTCGCGCCGCCGCACCGGCCCCAGCACCGCGACGACGTACTCCGAGCGGAGCCGCTTGGCGTCGGCCATCAGCGGGCTGTCGTTGGGGACCATCACCTGCGTGAGGCCGTGTCGGTCGCGCACGTCGAGGAACAGGAGGCCGCCGAGATCGCGCACGCGATGGATCCACCCCAGGAGCACGACGTCGGCGCCGACGTCGGCCGCTCGCAGGGCGCCGCAGGTGTGAGTACGGGAGAGGGAGCCTAGGGACTCTGACATATTGACGATTGCAGATTGACGATTACGAATTGCGCGGATTCACGAGGCGATTGCTGATCCAGGCAGCGGACTCGCCGCGCCCCACCGGTGTCTGATCGCCTGTTGTCAGGTCCTTGACCATCACGGTGCCGGAGGCGCGTTCGTCGTCGCCGACAATGGTAGCGAAGCGGGTGCCGCGGCTGGAAGCGTATTTCATTTGCTTGCCGATCTTGTCGGCTTCGGGATAGACCTCGACGCGCAACCCGCCTGCGCGCAGGACCCTGGCGAGCGCCAGCGTGTCGGCGAGCGCCTCGGCGTTCCAGACCGTGGCCAGCACGTCGGCGCCGGCGCGCGTCACCTCGGGCGGAAACATCCCGCGCTCCCCCATGACGACCAGGATGCGCTCGAGGCCCAGCGAGAACCCGCACGCCGGCACGGACTCGCTGGAGAACATCCCCACCAGGTTGTCGTACCGTCCCCCGCCGCCGAGGCTGCCGATGCCCTCCACGGCGACCTCGAAAATCGCGCCGGTGTAGTACGACAGGCCGCGGGCGAGCGACGGGTCCAGGCGCAGGTGGTCGCCGGCGGATGTAGTGGCGGAAAGCTCGAGAATTGCGCGAAGCGTCTCGAGGCCGGCAACCCCGCGCTCGTGCCCGCCAAGCCGCGACGCGACGGCCTCCGGGTCCCGGTCTTCGAATGCCTCGATCACGCGCCTGGTGGCGTCGGTCGAGACACCGCGACCGGCCAATTCGTCCATCACGCCGCTCGCGCCTATCTTGTCCAGCTTGTCGATGGCCACCAGCGCGGTGTCGTGCAGGCCGGACGGCACCCCGGCGGTATCGAGCAACCCGCGCAGCACCTCGCGATGATTGAGCCGGATTTCGAAGTCGGTGAAGCCAAGGCGCGTCAGCACGTCGCTGACGGCCGCACAGACCTCCGTCTCCACCACGGGCGAGGTGGAACCGATGGCGTCGACGTCGCACTGGTAGAACTCGCGGAAGCGCCCGCGCGCGGGACGATCGGCCCGCCACACGGGCTGAATCTGGTAGCGCTTGAAAAATCTGGGCAGCGTGCCGCGATGCTGCGCGATGACGCGCGCCAGCGGCACGGTCAGGTCGTAGCGCAGCGCCAGGTCGGCCTGACCGGTCTGTTCGTGCTCGCCACGCCTGAGGATCTTGAAGATGAGGCGGTTGCCCTCTTCGCCGTACTTGCCCAGCAGCGTCTCGATGTTCTCGACCGCTGGCGTCTCGAGCGGCTCGAACCCGTACCGCTCGTAGACGTCGGTGATGACGTCGAGCACGTGGGCGCGGCGGCGCACGTCCTCAGGGAGGAAGTCGCGCATACCTCGGGGCGGTTGAGTGTTGACGTTCACGGGTTCACAAGTTCACGAGTTCACAGGTTCACGGGTTCGCGGGTTCACGGGTTCACGGGTTCACAGGTAATCGAGCCGGTATGCCACGTAGTTCTGCGCCGACTGCCTGATGAACGCGTACTCGTCGTCGGTCACCTGGCGCCTCACCTTTCCAGGGCTGCCCATCACCAGCGACCGCGGCGGGATGACGCACCCCTCGGGAAGCAGCGTCCCGGCGGCGACGATCGAGCCGTGGCCCACGTGGGCGCCGTTGAGCAGGATCGCGCCCATGCCGATGAGGCACAAGTCCTCCACCGTGCAGCCATGCACGACGGCCCCGTGCCCCACCGTGATGTCGTCGCCGAGAATCGTCGGGTGTGAGGGCTCGCGCATCACGTGCACCACGACGCCATCCTGGATGTTCGTGCGACGCCCGAGTCGAATGTGATTCACGTCGCCGCGCACCACCGCGTTCATCCAGACGCTGCTCTCGTCGCCGATGTGGACGTCACCGATGATCTGCGCGGACGTGTCGACGTAGGCGCCCGGCGCGATGGTCGGCGAAACACCTTTGAACGCTCTGATCATGGCGCTGTGCCTGTCACAATCGCGCCGCCCTTAATCTGCAATCGTCAATCTCAGATTTTTGGCAACGTAACCCCGCGCTGCGCCTGGTACTTGCCCTTCTTGTCCCTGTACCAGACCTCGCACACCTCGTCGCTCTGGAAGAACAACACCTGCGCGATGCCCTCGTTGGAGTAGATCTTGGCCGGCAGCGGCGTCGTGTTCGAGATCTCGATTGTGACGTGGCCCTCCCACTCGGGCTCGAAAGGTGTGACGTTGACGATGATGCCGCAGCGTGCGTAGGTGGACTTGCCCAGGCAGATCGTGAGCACGTCGCGCGGCACGCGGAAGTACTCGATGGTCCGCGCCAACGCGAACGAGTTGGGCGGGATGATGCAGACATCCGCCTTCATGTCGACGAACGACCGCGGGTCGAATGACTTGGGGTCGATGACGCTGCCGTAGACGTTGGTGAACACCTTGTATTCGTCGGCCACGCGGATGTCGTAGCCGTACGACGACAGCCCGTAGGAGACGACGTGCTCGCGCACCTGGCCTTCGACAAACGGCTCGATCATGCCGTGTTCGAGCGCCATGCGTTTGATCCAGCGGTCAGCTTTTATCGCCATCAATCACCGATCTCGGGTTCACAGGTTCACAGGTTCACGAGTTCACAGGTTCACGGGTTCACAGGTTCACAGGTTCACGGGTTCAACGGCGGAGCAGATACAGGACGACCGTCAGCAACACGCTCACCAGGATCGAGCTCGCCAGCGGGAAGTAGAACGTGAACGCGCCGCGGCGGACGGTGAAGTCACCTGGCAGGCGGCCAAGCGGAAATCCCGCTATCATCACCAGGCCGGTTGCCGCGATCAGGAGGCCGATGATGACGAGGGACTTCCCCATGCGCGCGTCACTTCACCGCAGTTCCATTCCGCGAAAGAAGTATCCCAGCTCGAAGGCCGCGGTTTCCGCCGCATCCGATCCGTGCGTCGCGTTGAACTCGATGGACTGGCCAAAATCCTTGCGCAGCGTGCCGGCGTCCGCCTTGGCGGGGTCGGTCGCGCCCATCAGCGTGCGCCACTTCTTGATCGCGTCGGAAGCTTCGAGAGCCAGCAGCACGCAGGGGCCCGACGACATGAAGGTCGTGAGCGATCCGAAAAACGGCCGCGCCGCGTGGACGGCGTAGAAGCCCTCGGCCTCGGCTTTTGTCAGGTGCTGCAGGCGCATCGCGACGAGGCGGAAGCCGGCCTGCTCGATACGGGACAGAATCGCGCCGGCATGCTTGGCGTTGACAGCGTCAGGTTTGATGATGGCGAACGTGCGTTCCATAAGCAGGTTTGGTCAGCTTGGGCCGGGTTGGGTCGGGTTGACGACGGGTTGATCGGGTTGGTCAGGTTGACGAGGCCGATTACCGCTGACGCTCCATGAGTTGCTCCAGGACGGCGCGGGAGGGGCGCGTGCGCTCCACCGGCAACGACGCCAGGGGCTCGTCCACGAGGTTGAGCGTCGTGCAGAAATCCTTCTTGGTCGGGTCGATGAAGAGGAGCCCCGTCGCGTACTCGCCCTGATCGGCCGTCTCGTGCAGCACCTTCAAGGCTTCGGCCTTGTTGGTCGGATCGTAGTCGCGGTCGAGTTTCTTCAGCACGATCTTCGATCCGTCGTGCAGCGCCACTTCGCGCGTCGTGCCTTCTTCGTGCTCGATCGTGATGTCCTCGAAAAACGGCACGAAGCTGACGTCGGCGAGCGGCTCCTCGTGATCCTTCACGTAGCTGTAGCTCTTGGTCGAGCCTTCGTGATCGTTGAAGGTCACGCACGGCGACAGCACATCGAGCATCGCCGTGCCCTTGTGCGACAGCGCCGCCTTGAGGAGCGCCGACAGCTGCTTCTTGTCGCCCGAGAACGAGCGGGCCACGAAGGTCGCGCCCAGTTCGATGGCCAGGATGCAGGTGTCAATCGGCGGCAGGTCGTTGACGACGCCGTTCTTGAGCGTCGAGCCTACGTCCGCCGTCGGCGAGAACTGGCCCTTGGTCAGCCCGTAGCACCCGTTGTCTTCGATGATGTAGACCATCGGGAGGTTGCGCCGCATCAGGTGCACGAACTGGCCGATGCCGATCGCGCCGGTATCGCCGTCACCGCTGACGCCGATGGCCGCCATGGTCTTGTTGGCCAGCAGCGCGCCGGTGGCGACCGACGGCATCCGGCCGTGCACCGAGTTGAACCCGTGCGACTGGCTCAGGAAGTACGCCGGGCTCTTGCTCGAGCACCCGATGCCCGACAGCTTCAGCACCTTCTTGGCGTCCACCCCCAGGTCGAAGCACGCCTCGATGATGCGCTCGGAAATCGCGTTGTGTCCGCACCCCGCGCAGAGCGTTGTCTTGCTGCCGCGGTACTGCGAGACCTCGAGGCCGATGCGGTTCAGCTTCTTGCCGGGCGAAGGCGCGGCGCCTGTGGATGTCGTCACTATTCTCCTCCCACTCCCGCCGCGTGCGGGGCGTCGGCGGCCACGGTGGCGAAGTGCGCCACGGCCAGGCCCTCCTGTGCCAGCACCGCATCGCTGATGCTGCGCGCGTCGATGGGCAGACCGCTGTAGTGCAGCACGCTGCGCACCTTGGCAAGGCGGTCCTGGTCGAGTTCCATCCGCATCAGCGCCACCATCTGCGCGTCGCGGTTCTGCTCGACCACGTAGACGCGGTCGTGCTGGTCGATGAACGCCAGCAGTTCCGGGGTGAACGGGTATGCCTTCAAGCGCAGATACGACGTGGCCAGGCCGGCCTCGTGGCGCAGCTGATCGCGGCCTTCGACGATGGCCCAGTGCGTCGACCCGAAGGCGATGAAGCCGATGCGCGCGTCGGCGTGGACTTCGACATCTGGCTTGGGGACCAGCGTCCTGGCCGTGTCGAACTTCTTCGACAGCCGATCGAGGTTGCGCTCGTAGTCGTCGCCGCGCTCGCTGTACTGGCCCTTCTCGTTGTGGCCCGAGCCGCGCGTGAAGTACGCGGGCATGTCGGTGTCCGGCAGCGTGCGCCACGGGATGCCGTCGCCGTCGACGTCCTTGTAGCGGCCCCATTCGCCCAGCCGCGCGAGCGACGCCGCGTCGAGGACCTTGCCGCGGTCCAGCGGCTGCTCGGGATAGGCAAACGGCTCGGACATCCAGATGTTCATGCCCAGGTCGAGGTCGGACATCACGAACACCGGCGTCTGCAGGCGCTCGGAGAGGTCAAAGGCATCCATCGCCATCGAGTAGCACTCGCTCATCGACGAGGGCAGCAGCATCGGGTGGCGCGTGTCTCCGTGCGAGAGCACGGCCGTCGACAGCAGATCGCCCTGCGCGGTGCGCGTCGGCAGGCCGGTGGACGGCCCCACACGCTGGATGTCGAAGATCACGGCGGGCACTTCCGCGTAGTAGCCCAGGCCGGTGAACTCGCCCATCAGCGAAATGCCGGGCCCCGAGGTCGACGTCATCGCGCGCGCGCCGGCCCAGCTGGCGCCGATGACCATGCCGACGGCCGCGATCTCGTCTTCGGCCTGCACGATGGCGAAGGTGGCCTTGCCGGTTTCCTTGTCGATGCGGTGCTCGCGCATCAGGTCGATGAGCGACTCGCACAGCGACGAGGACGGCGTGATGGGATACCAGGCGACGACGGTGACGCCGGCCATCATGCAGCCGATGGCGGCGGCCTGGTTGCCTTCGATCAGGATCTTGCCGGCGTTGGCGTTCATGCGCTCGGCGCCAAAGCTCGCCTTCCGGCCAAACGTCGCCTCGGCGTAGTCGAAGCCTGCTTTGAGCGCTCCCATGTTCAGGGCCAGCGCCTTCTGCTTTTTCGCCAGCTGCTTGGCGAGCGCCTTTTCCATCTCGCCCAGCTCGATGTCGAGCAGGTACGACAGGACGCCGTCGTAGATCATGTTGCGCACCAGGCGGCGCAACTTGGCATCGGGACACACCGCCGCGACCAGCTTGTCAAACGGCACCGGGTAAAACGCCAGGTCCCCTCGAAGCGCCTGCAGGTTCAACGGCTCGTCGTAGACCACCGCGGCGCCCGGCTCGAGCGTCAGCACGTCTTCGCGCGCCGTCTCGGCGTTCAACGCGACCAGGAAGTCGATCTCCTTCTTGCGGGCGATGTAGCCGTGCTTGTTGGCGCGGATGGTGTACCACGTCGGCAGGCCCGCGATGTTGGAGGGAAAGAGGTTCTTGCCGGAGACCGGGATCCCCATCTGGAACAGCGACCGGATGAGGATGAGGTTTGCCGTCTGACTGCCCGAGCCGTTGACGGTGGCGACCTGGATGCTGAACTCGTTGATCGTGCGTCCGGTGGTCGTGGCGGCAGGCTGAAGCGCTGGGTCGGTCGTGGCCATTGAGCAACAGGGGGGCGCGCTGGTCACCGACGGTCCCCCTCGGGGCGGGCCAGGGGCGCCTATCCTGTTGAGTATACCGTAGGCGCGCGAGCGGGCCCCTACTTCAGCCGCTTCTTCAGCGCTGCGCCCATGTCGGCTGGACTCTTCACCACCGTGACCCCGGCGGCGGTGAGCGCCTGCATCTTCTCCTCGGCTGTGCCCTGGCCGCCGGCGATGATGGCGCCGGCGTGGCCCATCCGCCGCCCCGGCGGCGCGGTCTGGCCGGCGATGAAGCCGACGACGGGCTTCCTGAAGTGCGACTTGATCCACGCCGCGGCTTCCTGTTCAGCGCTGCCGCCGATCTCGCCGATCATGATGACGGCGTCGGTGTCCGGGTCGCCCGCAAAGAGTCCCAGCACGTCGATGAACGAGGTGCCGATGAGCGGGTCGCCGCCGATGCCCACGCACGTCGACTGCCCGAGCCCCAGGCCCGACAACTGGTGAATGGCTTCGTAGGTCAGCGTGCCGCTCTTGGACACGATCCCGATGCGGCCTTCCTTGCAGATGTGCCCGGGGATGATGCCCGCCTTGCTCTTCCCCGGCGAGATCACGCCCGGGCAGTTCGGCCCGACCAGCCGCGTCGGCCGGTCCTTGAGAAACGTCAGCACCCGCATCATGTCGAGGGTCGGAATGCCTTCGGTGATGCAGACCACCAGCGGGATGCCCGCGTCGGCGGCTTCCATGATCGCGTCGGCGGCGCCGGCCGGCGGCACGAAGATCACCGACGCGTTGGCGCCGGTGGCCGTCACCGCGTCCTGGCACGTGTTGAAGATCGGCCAGCCTTCGTGCTCGGTGCCGCCCTTGCCTGGCGTCACGCCGCCAATGACGGTGGTGCCGTAGGCCGCGGCCTGCTTGGCGTGGAACGTCCCCTCGCGGCCGGTGAGGCCCTGGACGAGCAGACGCGTGGACTTGTCGAGAAGAATGGCCATTAGTGCGCTTTCGCCAGTGCCACGGCCTTCGTGGCCGCATCGCCCATCGCGTCGGCGGGCGCGAAGTTCAGACCGCTGTCCTTCAGCATCAGTTTGCCCTGCTCCACGTTGGTGCCTTCCATCCGCACGACGATGGGCACCTTGACGTCGAGCTCCTTGACGGCGGCAATCACGCCGGCCGCCAGGACGTCGCAGCGCAGGATGCCGCCGAAGATGTTGATCAGCACGGCCTTCACGTTCTTGTCGGCCATCAGGATCTTGAAGGCGTTGCGGATCTGCTCGGCGTTGGCGCCGCCGCCGACGTCGAGGAAGTTGGCCGGCTCGCCGCCGGCCAGCTTGATGATGTCCATCGTCGCCATCGCCAGGCCGGCGCCGTTGACCATGCAGCCGATGGAGCCATCCAGCCGGATGTAGTTCAGCGAGAATTTCGACGCCTCGATCTCGAGCGGGTCCTCCTCGCCGAGGTCGCGCAGCTCGCGAATGTCGGGATGCCGGTAAAGCGCGTTGTCGTCGAAATTCATCTTGGCGTCGAGCGCCAGCAGCTCGCCGTCGGTGGTCACGACGAGCGGGTTGATCTCGACCATCGACGCGTCGGTGCCCTTGAACGCCTCGTACAGCGCGAGCATCAACTTGGTGGCCTTGCCGGCCTGCGCGGCATCGAGCCCCAGCGCAAACGACAGCTTGCGGGCCTGGAACGGCACGAGCCCGGCGCCCGGGCTGATGTACTCCTTGAAGATGCGTTCCGGCGTCTTCGCGGCGACTTCCTCGATGTCCATTCCGCCGTCGGGACTGGCCATGATGATGGGCCGCGCGGCGGCGCGGTCGAGGATCAGCGCCATATACAACTCGCGGGCGATGCCCAGCCCCTGCTCGACGAAGACGCGCGAGACCAGCCGGCCTTCCGGGCCGGTCTGGTGAGTCTTGAGCGTCATGCCGATCATCTCGCGCGCGATGCGCTCGGCCTCTTCGGCGTTCTTGGCCAGCTTGACGCCGCCGCCTTTGCCGCGGCCGCCCGCGTGGATCTGCGACTTGACGACGACGGTGCCGCCCAGGCGTTTGGCGACTTCGCCGGCTTCGGCCGGGTTGAACGCCACCTCGCCCTTGGGGATTGGCACGCCGTAGCGCGCGAGAATGGTCTTGGCCTGGTATTCGTGGATTTTCACTGGGTATGTCCGGGTCTGCTGGAGGCCGAGGCAGTCACGGCCGCGACCGCCGATGGTAGCGGGCGGACCGACGAGGGGTCAAGAACGGGTTGGGCAGGTTCGGCCGGGTTGGGGTCAGGTTCGGCCGGGTTGGGCCTGGTTGGGTCGGGTCCGGCCGGTTCCGCCAAGTCGGTTGGCGTCAGGCTCTATCTACCGACGCCGTCGAGCCTCCAGATGCTGCCCGTCCGCTCCGTCATCAGCAGGTACAGGAAACGGCGCGACACTGCTGGCTCCTGCCAGCCAGTATCCGTCGACAGCATATGGTCCTGGCTGTCGAAGTGTGTGACTTGATACGCCGGGCCGGCCACGTGGCCCCTGACGGGATCAAACGGGACGGCCCACACGTTGAAGAACCCGCCTTGCATCACGATGAAATACAGGCGCTCGCCGTCGACGGACCATCGTGGCTTGTCCGCCATCCCGGAGGCGGTGACGTGCACCCACGAGCTCGAGTCGCCGCCGCCCGAAGCGGGGACGACTTCGATCGTGGTGGTGCGTGCCTGTTTCCGTGACTGAGCGACAAAAGCGAGCCACTTTCCATTCGGCGAGTACTTGCCCTGCCAGAGGTTGTAGCCCGGATCGCTGGCCACAATCCGGGCGGACCTCTCGGCTGTCGGAGCCGACCGCGATCGGGAAGAAGGCCAGCGTGAAATGAGGCGAGAAGTAATCCGAGGCGGCGAGCACCGTTGTCACCGTCCAGCGAGAAGCCGCTCGGAGCCACGAAATCGTGAAAGGCTCGGGTGCACTTCCGGGGGGTCGTTACGATGCGATCTTCCGAGAGCGTCGACGCGACGGACAGCAATGGCGTTCTCTGACGTCTTCCCGCCTTCGCTCGGCACCCCCAACCTATAAGGCGAGGCTCCGTCCGTCCGGTGACCACGTCCAGGACCCTCGGGTGTTTTTGCGCATCACCTGACCAGTGTGCGGCTCTCGCCTGGTGTCGGCGGCGACCAGCCGCACCTCTTCGCGTTCGGATCCGGCAAACCGCAGCGTGCAGATGATAGTTCGCTCGTCAGGTGATAGGTCCGACGTAACCACCCACGCGCTCCCCGTCAGTGATAGGAGCGCCTTTCCCAAACACGCGGGTTCCCGTTGCGTCAAGCGGCACCCGCCACAGGCGGCGCGAATCAGATGGTCGTCCGTAGGCGATTGACGAGCCGGATGCGTTCAACACCGGAGCCTCGATGACACTGCCTCCCGACTTGAGCCGATCGACCCCACGCGTTTGCAGCGTGTGCGGATCGAACAACAACCGCCACAGGCTCGAGGTCTCATCCTCTCGCTGCCCGTGCACGATCAACGACTCGCCATCGGGCGACCAGATCAGAGCCCATGACGTAGGAAGACGTCGGCGCGTACCTCATCGGGAATCGCCGTCTCGATGAGCGCCCCGCCTGTGTGACGTGGCCGTGTAGAGGCGATATGTGTCCCCTGGGCGCGACCCAACAAAACGAGACGCGCCGTGAGTCTGGATGCCAGACCCAGGGCGCTACATCCTCGAGGCCCTCGGTCTCCCGCTCGAGGATGCGAACCGGAGGCCGGCCGTCCCGCCGGACGACGAAGAGACCGTGGCGGACACCGAGACCTTCTCCAGTCGGATCCGAACAGGAGGAGTCGGCTGTCGGGCGACCACTTCGGCAGGATACCGAATGTCGTCAGGCGCTGCGGCGGTCCGCCAAGGCCCTGCATCGCGTAAATGCCGCTTTCGGGCCCCTCGACACGAAACGCAATCGTGCCGTCTCCAGCCCAGGACGGCTCCCATTCCATCACCGCCGATTTCGTTAGCTGAATCGCCTCGCCGCCGGCGATGGGTTGGACCCAGATATCGCGCTTGCCGGACACCGCTGACACATATGCCACCATCCGCCCGTCCGGCGACCAGGCCGGCTCGGTCTGAAGCCCGCTGCCGAAAGTCAGGCGCGTCTCGTTTGGCGCAACCGGGCGCCGCCAGCGCTGGCGCTGGCTGCCGTGGCCGCATCCATACGGTCGGCCACGAGGCCGAACGCCACCAGCGCGATGAGGAACGCAGCGACACGCCACGAATCCTGACCAGCGTTGTCGGCTCGTCTGGCGACGCTCGCGGCGGGCGTCGGGATCAACGTCGCGATGAAGCGGTAGCCACGCTTCGGCACGGTCTCGATGAACTGCGGGCTGGTCTGCCGAGTCCCCCAGCGCATCGCGCAACCGCTTCACCGCGGCGTTCAGCCCGTGCTCGAAGTCCACGAACGTGTCGGCGGCCCATAGCCGCTCGCGCAGTTGTTCGCGCGAGACGACGACGCGCCGGGTGCTCCACGAGCACTTCCAGCAGGCGCAGCGGCTGTTCGGGAAGCGAGACGCGGTTGCCGCCTCGTCGAAGCTCGCCGGCGTCCAGATGGAGCTCGAAGTCACCGAATCGGACCGATTGGGGTGATGGAGCTGGCGAGAGCATGGCCGGCTGCGTGCGGGGATAATAGCACCCGCCCGCCTTTCCTGCGCCACCCAAGACCCACCGCAAACACCTGTAAACGCAGGCATTTGAGCCGGTCACCTTCCCGTCACCTCCGTTTCACCGAACCGTTACTCGCCCGGCATTGAGGTAGCGCCGCCCCACAGCCAGTCTCGCCACCAAAGCGAGGTGGCATGTGACGCGAGTAATTGCGGCGATGGCGCTCTGGATCGCGATTGGATCGTCTGTCGCCGCGGCAGCGACGGACTGGGAGTGGCTGATCGTGGCCGACGGGCCGACCGCGCCTGGCGAGCGGCGGGCGCTGGCGGAGGCATTGCGGCTGTTGCCACGGCTGCCGGCGCGCGTCGCCGTCATCGACGCCACCGAGGCCAGGCCCGACGTGCGGCAAACGCTGCTTGCACTCGACGCCTTCGTGGTCCGCGGGAGCCAGGTCGTGTATGTGACCCGACAGAGCCGCCTGCTTCAAGGCGCGGTCGGAGGCTCCCCGCTTCACGTGCACGCCTTGGCAACTGTGTTGTGGCACGAGATAGCGCATGCGGAAGGCGCCGACGAGCGTCAGGCCCGCCAACGCGAGCAGGCCTTGTGGGCGACCTTCATCAGGGACCAGCGCGTCGACGGCGTCACCGCTTTGCGCTACCTGAAAGCCCTGGAAGCCCGGCCGGATGATCTGCTCGTGGCAGCGCGCTAGGCCGGGCCGCGGCGCGTGCTCCCCGAGTACGCGCTGCCGGGTCAGCCGGATCGCCGAGCCGGCGCTCGCCGACACCTGACCCACCGCTGATAGAATCGTGGCGCGTTCGTATGTCATCGCGCTATTCCTTCCTCAACTCCTCGGTCGGGTCCAAATACCTCATTGCTTTCACCGGACTTTCGCTGGTTGGGTTCCTCATCGGCCACCTGGCCGGCAACCTCCTGGTCTACGTCTCGCCCGACGCCTACAACCACTACAGCGACAAACTGATCAAGAACCCGCTGGTCATTCCGGCCGAACTTGGCCTGGTCGCGCTGTTCCTGCTCCACGCCTACAAGGCGCTGCGCATGTTCTTTGGCGCGCAGCACGCGCGGCCGGTCGGCTACGTGAAGAAGGAGCGGGCCGGGCACACCAGTCGCAAGAGCTGGGCCTCGACGACGATGATCCTGTCGGGGACGTTCCTGCTGTTGTTCGTGCCGTTTCACTTGAAGACGTTCAAGTACGGGCCGCACTACCAGTCCCCCGAGCCTGGCGTGCGCGACTTGTGGCGGCTGGTCGCGGAGGTCTTCAGTCACCCGGGCTACGTCGTCTTCTACGTCGCGGGCATGATCGTCATCGGGTTCCATCTGTGGCACGGCGTGTCGAGCGCGCTGCAGTCGCTGGGCATTGACAGGCTTGGCTGGTCGCCCGTGTTCCGCAGGATCGGGTGGACTGTCGCCGCGGTGCTGGCGGCCGGCTTCCTGAGCATCCCGATCTACTTCTTCCTTCTCGCGGGGCGGCCATGAAGCTCGATTCGAAGATCCCGGGCGGGCCGCTGGCCGACAAGTGGGACCGGCACAAGTTCGAAGTGAAGCTGGTGAACCCCGCCAACAAGCGCAAGTTCACCGTGATCGTCGTCGGCACGGGCCTGGCCGGCGCGTCGGCGGCCGCGAGTCTGGGCGAGCTCGGGTACAACGTGCTCAGCCTGTGCATCCACGACAGCCCGCGCCGCGCGCACAGCATTGCCGCGCAGGGGGGCATCAACGCGGCGAAGAACTACAAAAATGACGGCGACAGTGTCTATCGCCTGTTCTACGACACGATCAAGGGCGGCGACTATCGCGCGCGCGAGGCCAACGTGCATCGGCTCGCGCAGCTGTCGGTGAACATCATCGACCAGTGCGTCGCGCAGGGCGTGCCCTTCGCGCGGGAATACGGCGGCCTGCTCGACAATCGCTCGTTCGGCGGCGCACAGGTGTCGCGCACGTTCTACGCGAGGGGTCAGACGGGCCAGCAGCTGCTGCTCGGCGCCTATCAGGCGCTGATGCGGCAGGTCGAGGCGGGATCGGTGACGCTGCTGCCGCGCCGCGAGATGCTCGACCTGGTCGTGGTCAACGGCAAGGCGCGCGGCATCGTCTGCCGGAACCTCACCACGGGCGAGATCGAGAAGTACGCCGGTCACGCGGTGCTGCTGGCAACCGGCGGCTACGGCACGGCGTACTACCTGTCGACCAACGCGGTGAACTCGAACGTCACGGCGGCCTGGCGCGCGCACAAGCGCGGGGCGCTGTTTGCCAACCCCTGTTACACGCAAATCCATCCGACCTGCATTCCGGTCAGCGGCGATCATCAGAGCAAGCTGACGCTGATGAGCGAGTCGCTGCGAAACGACGGACGCGTCTGGGTGCCGAAGAACCCTGGCGACAGCCGGCCGCCAGACAAGATTCCCGAGGGCGATCGCGACTACTACCTCGAACGGAAGTACCCGAGCTTCGGCAATCTCGTCCCTCGTGACGTCGCCTCCCGCAACGCCAAGTCAGTGTGCGACGAGGGCCGCGGCGTCGGCGACACGCGCCTTTCGGTCTACCTCGATTTTGCCGACGCGATCACGCGCCTGGGAGCCGACACGATCAAGGCGCGGTACGGCAACCTGTTCGACATGTACAAGCGCATCACCGACGAGGATCCCTACAAGGTCCCGATGCGCATCTACCCTGCCATTCACTACACGATGGGCGGCCTGTGGGTGGACTACAACCTGATGAGCAACGTGGCCGGCCTCCACGTGCTGGGCGAGGCCAACTTCTCGGACCACGGCGCCAACCGCCTCGGCGCGAGCGCGCTGATGCAGGGATTGTGCGACGGGTACTTCGTGATTCCGTACACGCTGGGCCACTACCTGGCCGGCGCCTCGCTCGAGCCGGTCACCACGGCGCACGACGCCTTCGGCGAGGCCGCCGGTTCGGCGAGCGCACACCTGGATCGCCTGCTGGCGGTGAAGGGCAGCCGCTCGATCCGCGACTTCCATCGCGAGACGGGGCGGATCCTCTGGGACAAGGTCGGCATGTCGCGCACTGACGGCGGCCTGCGTCAGGCGGTCGCCGAGATTCGCGTCCTGCGCGACGAGTTCTGGCAGGACGTCTCGGTGCCCGGCGACAAGACGTACATGAACCAGGCGCTCGATTACGCCGGGCGGGTGGCCGACTACCTGGAGTTCGGCGAACTGCTGGCGCTCGACGCGCTGCACCGCACCGAGTCGTGCGGCGGGCATTTCCGCGAGGAGAGCGAGACGCCGGACGGCGAGGCGCTGCGCGACGACGAGCACTTCTCGTACGTGGCGGCGTGGGAGTTCGGCGGCGTCGGCCAGGCGCCGACGCTGCACCAGGAACACCTGGTGTGGGAGAACGTGAAGCCCTCGCAGAGGAGTTATAGGTAGCGCATGCTGGGTGCCAGTGCCTGGTGCTGCTGCGGTACTGCGGTGTGCCCCTGAAGTTCGCACTCTGCACTTCAGCACCTCAAATCAGCACTTCGCACTGACCGAGGCACGACACATGTCGACGATCACGGTAAACCTGAAAGTCTGGCGCCAATCCGGTCCGCAGGCCGCCGGGCGGCTGGTGGACTATCGCGCCGAGGGCGTCTCGCAGGACATGTCTTTCCTGGAGATGCTCGATGTGGTCAACGACGGGCTGATTCGTAAGGGCGACGAGCCCATCGCGTTTGACTCGGATTGTCGCGAGGGCATCTGCGGCGCGTGCGGCGTGATGGTCAACGGCGTGGCCCATGGACCCGAGCCGGGCGGCACGGTGTGCCAGCTGCACATGCGCCGATTCTCGGATGGCGAGACGATCACCATCGAGCCCTGGCGCGCCAGGGCCTTCCCCGTCGTCAGGGACCTGGTCGTCGATCGCAGCGCCTTCGACCGCGTGATTGCCGCCGGCGGCTACGTCTCGGTGAACACCGGCTCGGCGCCCGAGGCCAATGCCATCCCCGTGGCTCGCGACCTGGCCGAGCAGGCGATGGACTCCGCGCAGTGCATCGGCTGCGGCGCGTGCGTCGCGGCGTGCAAGAATGCGTCGGCGGCCTTGTTCACGTCGGCCAAGATCACCCACCTGGCGCTGCTGCCCCAGGGACAGGTCGAACGCGGGCGGCGTGTCGTGCGCATGGTCGGGCAGATGGACGCCGAGGGCTTCGGCATGTGTTCGAACGAGGGCGAGTGCGAGGCCGTGTGCCCGAAAGGCATCTCCATCGCCAACATCGCGAAGATGAACCGCGAGTACTTCCGTGCGAGCGTGCTGAAAACCGTGTAAGCTCTACAATTACAGGGTCCGCCAACGGCGGGGAGGTTGGAACGTATGACCTGTATTGGTTCAGCGGTTCTTGTAATCCTCACGCTCGCCCAGGCAGCGCCTGTGGCGCCGGCAGCGCCACTCGACCAGGAGGCTGCCAAGGTATTCCTGCTCACCGCCAAAGTCACCAAGGTCAAGACCCTCTCGAAGGGCGTCACCCGGCCAAGGCGCGTGACGCTCACAAACGGCACCCTCACGCACGACGCCGTGTTCCAGGCGATCGACGAGTCCAAGAGCATCGAGCGGTTCCCCACCGGGCGCGTCGAGCTCGACTTCCGCGATTCGTGGCATTTCAACATCGCGGCGTTCGAGCTGGCGCGTGCCGTGGGCCTGGAAGACATGGTGCCGCCGTGTGTCTCGCGCATGATTCAGAGCGAGCGCGGCTCGCTGTGCTGGTGGGTGACCTGGAAGTGGGACGAGCAGATGCGGGTCGCCGAGAAGATCCGGCCGCCCGACACGGTGGAATGGCAGAAGCAGTGGGACGTGATGCGGGTCTTTCGCGAGCTGGTGGACGACACCGACCGCAACCAGACCAACATGTTGATCACCGAGGACTGGAAGGTCTGGATGGTGGACTTCACGCGCGCGTTCCGCAAGACCCACGCGCTGCGCAAGCCGGAGGAACTGCGGCGCTGCCCGAAGACGCTGCTGGAGCGGATCCGCACCCTTGAGGACGCCACCGTGCGCGAGGCGGCCGGCGACCACCTGCGCCCCGGTGAGATCGAGGCGGTGCTCATCCGCCGGAAACTGATCGTCGAGCACTTCGACAAGCTGGTTGCCGAAAAAGGCGCGGACGCGGTGTTGTTCTGAAGGGGCTGGCCCCTGGCGTAAGCGACATCACGTCGAGCGATTGTATTCGTGCGCGATTTCAGGCACGCGGATGCTCATTCGAAAGCGCCTCTCTAGCGGAAGTTCTCGACAACCATGACGTCACTGCCATGTTCATCTGACTGCGAGTAATAGAGCCATCGCCGGTCGGGGGACAGATCGATGCCGTTGGTTGCGACGGTCCTTGCCGTCACAAATCCGAGATCCTCCCACCGTCGCGTCCGGAATCGGTAGAAGCGCGCTCTACCCGGCCGTACATTGGTCGCGGGAGAACCACCCGCCGGCGAGGCCTCGCCGCCATCCAAACCGTAGATGCCGTCATTCAACACGACGAAGTTCCTGCTCTTGAACCCAGGGTCGATCGGCTCTTCCTTGCCGCCCTCGGCAGGGCATCGCCGAAGCTCGCCTTGATCGCGGCTCTTCAAGTAGTACACAACGCCCTTTTCCGAGAGACGCGGGTTGAAGCCGCCGCCGCGCGTGATTTGCTGCGCCGTAGTGCCGCCAGCGGCGGGAGTCCTCCAGATCTCCGGGCGGCCAGTACGATCCGACGTGAAATACACCCACTTGCCATCGGGGGACCAATCCGGCACGACGTCCTCGGCACCTTCGCTCGTCAACCGCCGAGGCGCCCCGCCATGCGACGAGACCACCCAGATGTCTGGGTTCCCTTCGACGCGCGCGTCAAACGCGATCGGTTCCATTTGGTGACCAGCGCGGTGAACCAAGACCCCGCGAACATCGACTTGACGCTCTTCGAATTTCTGCCTGTGGCATCGGCGACCCAGATCTGCGCAGCGCCCGACCGGGTTGATTGCAACGCGATCCGCGAACCGTCAGCCGACGCGGCGGCACTGAACTCCTGGCGCTCCGATGAGATCCATCGCTCTGGCCTTCTCGCCTCGCCGGGCCACGCTGCGACGCGCCAGACGTTGACCCTGGAGGTGAACTCGACGAAGGCGAGTGTCGGCGCCTGCCGTGCTGCGCTCACACCCGCGCGGACGAGAGCGGCCAGGCCGGGCATGGCGGCGGCTCCGGCGTACGGAAGTTCGCGCGGCGCTCCGCCCTCCAGTGGAACGCGGTAAAGGGCAAGCCGGCCGCCTCCCTCGCGCAGGCCGGCGACCAGAAATTCACGTCCGCCAGGAAGCAGCGTTCGCAGATCCGCCTGACGCATTCCAGTGATTCGTACCGGCTGTGCGTCACGGCTGGCCAGCGTGAGCCGCATGATGCGCGATCGATCCGCGGACTCGACCTCAGTGAACAGCACGCTGGCGCCGTCAGGAGAGAACTTGGCTGAGTCCTGCAAGTGCCCGCTGGCGAACGTCGTCAGGCGGTCAGACGCGCCATCCGCGACGGAAACCAGGAACACGCCGCCAGTCGATTCGGTCGTCGTGTTTCGTATCACGAGCAAAGAGTGCCCGTCGGGGGACCAATCGGTCGCCCAGCCCTCAGTGATGCGCCGCGGGTGCCCTCCAAGGGCCGGGATCTCATATACCTGGCGACCGACGTCGCCCACGGGAGATGTGTAGGAGATACGCCGACCGTCAGGAGACCAGACCGGCCACATCTTGGCCTCTGGCCCGCTGGTCAGTTTCAATGGCTGCGAGGAGTCCAGCAACTTGACGTAGAGGTCCATCGTGTCCGGCTGGTCGCCGTTCCACGAAAAGGCAACCATCTTCCCGTCTGGCGAGACGGCCGGACCGCCTTCGAACCCCCCGTTGTTCGTGAGAGGCTTGATGATCGTCGGCGCCTCGGGCAGAACCGGCTTCCAGTTCCACGTCACCCAGGCCACGCCTGCCGACACGAGGGCCAGGCCCGCCAACGGCCACGCGTAGCTGTCGCCTGCGCGCGACTGTGTGAGACCGGTTCCCCGCCGGACCGCGGTCGAGGTCTTCTTTCAGCTCTTCCAACGCCAGCCGCACATCGCTCATCGTCTGGTAGCGACGGTCGGGGTCTTTTCGGAGGCACCGGACGACAATCCGCTCCAGCTCCCGCGGGACATCGGGGCGGTCGGACGCAATGGGAGCGGGCTGGTCGCGCAGGATCGCCGTGAGTGTCGACAGAGGCGTCTCACCGCGAAACGCCCGCCGGCCGGTGACCATCTCGTATAACAACGCACCGAACGAGAAGATGTCTGATCGCGCGTCAACCTTCAGCCCCTCCGCTTGCTCGGGCGACATGTAGCTTGTGGTGCCGACGATGGTCCCAGCCGCGGTCTGCTCTCTCGTTCGAGTAGCCTGGTCATGCGTCACAACTTCGTTCAGCTTTGCAAGGCCGAAGTCGAGGACTTTGATCTGCCCTGCATCGCTGACCATGACGTTGCCTGGCTTGAGGTCGCGATGGACGACGCCGGCGTCATGCGCCGCCGCTACGCCGGAGGCTATGGCGATCCCGTGACGAAGCACGTCGCCAAGTGGCAGCCCCATACTGGGAATCACCTGCTCGAGTGTCCGGCCCGCGATGTGCTCCATCGCAATCGCATCCCGGCCGCCGTCGCTGACGATGTCGTGGATCGTGACGATGTTGGGATGATTGAGGATTGAGGCGGCTTGCGCTTCCTGGAGGAAGCGCCTGCGCCTGTCGGTGTTTGCCGTCTCGAGAGGGAGGACCTTGAGCGCGACGACGCGGTTGAGCCGGGAGTCGCGAGCTCTGTACACCTGGCCCATGCCGCCGGCGCCAATCGAGGCAACTATCTCGTACGGACCCAGACGGGCCCCTCGCGACAGCCACATCACGACCGGCGATTATAGCCTGCGGGATTTCCGGCACGCGGATTGCTTCACACATTTGCATCGCTCCGACGTTCGGAACCCGTGCCCCGGCCCAGATGTGGCCGATTGCCAGGTTCCGAACGGACGGACGAGGCCTGAAGTGGACAAATCGCCACAGCTGGTCGCGAATGCGGACACCCCAACCGCTTTCAATCTGCAATCTGCAAATTTTGGAGTGGTGGGTCCCCTGGGGATCGAACCCAGGACAGCCTGCTTAAAAGGCAGGTGCTCTACCACTGAGCTAGGGACCCGTGCGGCAGGCCGAACCAAAATCGTAGCACGGCGCCGGCACCAGGCACACGGCACCCTGCACCGCACTGGGCACACCGGCACACGGCACCCAGCACTTCTATAATGTGCCCCACCCCATCCCCAGCGAGGAGACGCACAATGCGACCCACGTCGATTGTCGGCCTGTTGCTCATCGTCGCTGGCCTGGCCGTCCTCCTGATGGGCGGCTTCTCGGTACACGAAATCCGACAAGGTCCTCGACGTCGGCCCGCTCGAAGCGACGGTGCAGACGCGCGAGCGAGTGCCCCTGCCGCCCATCGCCGGTGGCCTCGCGCTCGCCGCTGGAGTGGCGCTGCTGCTGGTCGGCGACAGGAAGAAGGTCTGAGGCCGTTTCGCGCTTCGAACTGCCGGTGTCGGCGCTTGACAGTGCGTCGTGTCATGATATATCGTGGCGCGACGCATTGAGGCGCGACACATGGCCGACTCCCCTCTCACTCCGCCACTTTTCCATGTGCTGATCTCGCTGGCCGACGGCGACCGGCACGGCTACGCGATCCTGAAAGACGTCGAGGATCGCACCGGCGGCGCCGTCACGCTCAGCACCGGCACCCTCTACGGCATCATCAAGCGCCTTCTCGCCGATGGCTGGATCGTCGAGGCGCGTACGCGGCGCGCCGATGACGACGAGCGCCGGCGTTACTACCGGCTTACTCCGGAAGGCCGCGAGGCCGCCCTCGCGGAGACCGCGCGCCTCGAGCGTTCGCTGTCGCAGGCGCGCGCCGCGCTGCGGCCGCGCCGCGCGCAGACCACCTGAAGGAGCACCCGACATGCGCACAGCAAAGCCGTCGCTCGCCGAGCGCGCCTACCGGATGCTCCTGCGGCTGTTGCCGGCGGACTTCCGCGCCGAGTTCGGACACGAGATGGAGGGCGTATTCCTGGACGAGCAACGCGAAGCGGCGCGCGCGGCCGGGACCGGGGCGTCGTGGCGGCTGTGGCTTCGCACGCTGGGCGGCATCGTCGCCACTGCCCCGGCGCAACACGCCGACGTGCTGAAGCAGGACCTCACCTACGCCGGCCGCACGCTCGCGCGGACGCCGGTCTTTGCCGGTACCGCCGTCCTCGCGCTCGCCCTCGGCATCGGCGGCATGTGCGCCGTCTTCACGCTCGTCGATCAGGTCGTGCTGCGCCAGCTGCCCGTGCCGCAGCCCGAGCGCCTCGTCTACTTCGACTCGCCCTCGTTCTCCTATCCCGTCCTGCGCGAAGTGCAGCGGCAAGTGCCGTCGCTGCACGGCGTGTTCGGCTGGACGATTGAGCGGCTCCACGTGACCTTCGACGCCGACCCCGAAGCGGTTGACGTGATGCAGGCGTCCGGCGGGATCCACGACACGCTGGGCATCAGG
The DNA here is from genome assembly GCA_963806705.1 of Vicinamibacteria bacterium. Classification (GTDB taxonomy): domain Bacteria; phylum Acidobacteriota; class Vicinamibacteria; order Vicinamibacterales; family JAENWD01; genus JAENWD01. The sequence continues at coordinate 87,409 of CAWDZE010000011.1, read as the reverse complement.
CCGGCGGCCGGCCGCCTGCTGCGGCCTAGCGACGATGCCGGCGAGGCCGTCGCGGTGTTGAGTTACAGCGCGTGGCAGCAGCGATTTGGGGGGGACGCCGGCGTGCTCGGCCGGACGCTTCTGGTCGAGCACGTCCCAGTCACGATTGTCGGCGTCACGCCGAAGGGCTTTTTCGGCGTCGCGCCAGGTCTGGCGCCCGAGTTGACGCTGCCCGTCACGCTGGCCGAGCGCCTGCGGCCCGACGACGCCGGGATTCTCGAGGAGGTGAGCGCGTCCTGGCTCCACATGATGGGGCGCATGAAGGATGGGCTGACGCTGGCTGGGGCCGACGCGGCCCTCCAGGCGACGTGGCCGCGCGTGCTCGAGATCTCCACGCCGATGACGGCGCCGGCCAAGGATCGGGAGCGGTACCTGCGGCGCCGCACGAAGTTGATGGAGGCCGACACCGGCTTCTCGCGCGTAAGGCGCCAGTTTGAGCAGCCGTTGTGGCTGCTGACCGCGCTTGTGGCACTGCTGCTGACGATTGGCTGCGGCACGATGGCCAACATGATGTTGAGCCGGACATTGGCCCGCGGCCACGAGCTGTCGTTGCGCCGCGCGATTGGCGCGGGACGTGGACGTCTGCTCCGGCAGATGCTGACCGAAGGGCTGTTGCTGACCTCGGCGGGCGCCGTGCTTGGAGTGCTGTTCGGCGTCTGGGGCAGCCAGGCGCTGGTGCGGCTGCTGTCGACGACCGACAGCCTCATCACCGTGGACAGCACGCCGACGTTCTGGACGCTGGCCGCGGCAGGCGGGCTCGCGCTCACGATGGGCCTGGTAATGACCGCCTGCACGGCGATGTGCGCGTTGCGCGCCGAGGCCGGCGACGCCCTGCGGGCAGCGCCGCGGACGGCCGGTGCCAGCGTCGCCGAACGGCGGATGGGCGCGCTGCTCGTCTCGGTGCAGGTCGCCCTGTCCTTGACGCTGGTCGTCGGCGCCAGCGTGTTCGCGCTCAACCTGCATCGGCTCTTGACCGCGCCGATTGGTCTCGACCGCGCGCGCGTGCTGCTCGTTCAGGCCGATGCCTTGTTTGCGGGGCACACCGAGGAGAAGCTGCCGAGGTATTACGAGAGCGCGCTCGAACGGCTGGTGGCCTTGCCTGGGATCGTGTCGGCAAGCTATTCACGCAAGCCGCCCGTGAGCAGCAGCGTGGGCTCGTGGTGGGACCCGGTTGGCGCCGACGACCGCCCGGCCGACTCCCGCGGCGAACGCACCTACTTGAACGCCGTCTCCGAGGATTACTTCACGACGACAGGCATGCGAGTGCTCGCCGGTCGAACGTTCGATCGGCGCGATGGCCCCGGCGCGCCACCAGTTGTAGTCGTCAACGGGCGGCTGGCCGAGCGGCTGTTCGGCACGGAATCGCCCATGGGTCGCAGGATCAACATCGAGCGTGACCAGCAGCGCGAGTACTTCGAGATCGTCGGGGTCGTGGACAACGCGGCCTATCAGTACGTGCATGAAGACGTCCGCGCCATCGCGTATTTCCCATATCGGCAGGCCGCCGGGACGATCGAGAACCGCAACCTCTTCATCGAACTGCGGACGAGCGGGCCGCCGGCGGCGGCAATCGGCGCCGTGCGCGAGGCGTTGAGACAGCAGGACGCTCGCGTGCCTCTCCAAATCGAGACGCTCGAGGCTCGAATCGCCGAGTCGCTGGTGCAGGAGCGCGCGCTGGCGTTGCTGGCGACCTCACTGGGCGGTACCGCGCTGGTGCTGGCCGCCGCGGCGTTGTATGGCCTGATGGCCTACGCCGCCACCGCGCGCACGCGGGAGTTTGGCGTGCGGGTCGCGCTCGGCGCCACGCCTGGCGCGATCGGCGGGCTCGTGCTGCGCGACGCCGCGCGAATCACGGTCGTCGGCATTGCCGTCGGCGCTCGGGCTCACGCTGACGCTGGGAAAGTTTGCCGAGTCGCTGCTGGTCGCCGTGACGCCGGGTGATCCACGCGCGCTCGTCGCCGCCGTGGGCATGGTCGCCGTGGTTGCGCTGGGCGCCGCGTTTGTCCCGGCGTGGCGCAGCAGCCGCGTTCAGCCCACCGAGGCGCTGCGGGCCGAGTGATCGGCACCCGGCACCCGGCACCACGCACCGCACCAGGCACTGGGCACTGGGCACGGGCACGCGGCACTATTACCCGGCTATTTCTGCCACTGCCGCAATCAACCGCTCCACCTCGTCCTCGGTCGTGTAGCACGCGCAACCCGCCCTCACGACCCCATCTGCGGCGTGGCCGAGGCGCTCGACGACGGTCTGGGCGTAGAAGTCGCCGTTTGAGAGGAACAGCCCGCGCGAAACAAGTTCGCGTGCGACCTCGTCGGACGGCCGGTCCCGCACGACGAAGGCCACCGTCGGCGTCCGCGGCGCCGAAGGCGGCGGGCCGTACACAGTGACGCCCGGCAGCGCCTGCAGACCGGTGTAAAGACGCGTGACGAGCGCGTGGCCGCGAGCGTGCAATTCGGCGAACACCCGCCCGAGCGCGTCGCGCCGCGACAGCGACTCGCCTGGCGCAGAAGTCGCCAGCGACGCCAGGAACTTCACCGCTGCGCCCGCGCCGACGATGCCCTCGTGATTCTGCGTGCCCGTCTCGAGCCGTTCAGGCGCCGTGTCGGGCGCCGGCTGCAGCTTGGGGACATCGAGCGACGCCAGCAGATCGTGCCGGCCATAGAGCACGCCGACGTGCGGGCCGTAGAACTTGTAGGCCGAGCAGGCGAGCAGATCGCACCCCAGGGCACGGACATCGACCAGCGCGTGCGGCGCGTAGTGCACCGCGTCGACAAAGGCGAGCGCGCCCACACCGTGGGCCAGCGCGGCTGCGCGTGCGACGTCGTTGATGGTGCCGATGGCGTTGCTGGCGGCGCCGATGGCCACCAGTCGAGTCCTCGGCGTCACCGCCCGTTCGAAGTCGTCCCAGTCGAGTTGCCCCTTCACCGCGTCGCACCGCACCCAGCGGAGGGTGACACCCCGCTCCTTTGCCACGGCCTGCCAGGGAGCCACGTTGGCGTGGTGGTCGAGCTCCGTGACGACGATTTCATCGCCGGGTCCCCAGCCGCGGCCGAGCGCTCGCCCCACGTGAAACGCCAGGGTCGTCATGTTGTTGCCGAAAACAATCTCGGACGGCGCAGCGTTGAGAAAATCGGCCAGCGCCCGCCGCGCGTCGTCGAGCAACTGGTCGGTCTCGAGACTGGTCGGAAAGTGCCAGTGGGTGTTGGCGTTGTGCTGCAGCAGGTACTCGGTGATCGCATCGACGACGACCTGCGGCACCTGCGTGCCGCCGGGACCATCGAAGTAGGCCACGGGCTGGCCTTCGTAGACGCGCCTCAGCGCGGGGAACATCGAGGCAATCGCGGTCACCGGAAGCACCTGCCCGGCGGGAGCCGCTGAAGAGGGCGTACGCGTCATTGGGCGGCAGTGTACACCTTGCCGCCGGCCCGATGCAGGAGTACGATGGCGGTTCGAGTGCCCAAGGAGGCGGATGTCATGCGGGTGATGCGGATTGCGGCGGTTGCGGCGGCCCTCGCTATGGCGGGTTGTGGTGGCGGAGGCTCGGCGCCCAGGCCGGCGGCCGATGCCGGGCCGCCGAAGATCGGGCTCCTGCTGGACAGTCTGGAGAACGAACGCTGGCGCCACGACCGAGACTTGTTCGTCGCGCGTGTCGAGGAACTGCACGCGAGGGTCGAAGTGCGCGACGGCGCAGGCGACCATGCCAAGCAGCTCGACGCGGCCAGACAGCTGCTCGAGGCCGGCGTCAAGACGCTGGTCGTCGTTCCGCACGACCTCGACAAGGCCAAGGAGATCGTGGCGCTTGCGGCCGAGCGGAAAGTGCCGGTGATCAGCTACGACCGGTTGATCCGCGGCGCCGACGTCGCGCTGTACGTCTCGTTTGACAACGTCAAGGTGGGACGGATGCAGGCCGACGCGTTGCTGGCGGCCGCGCCCCGCGGCAACTACGTCCTGCTGGGCGGCGCGCCCACCGACAACAACGCGAAGCTGGTGCGCGAAGGTCAGCTCGAAGTGCTCAAGCCGGCGATTGACAGCGGCGCCGTGAAAGTCATCGCCGAGCCCTTTGTCCAGAACTGGGACGCGGCGCTGGCCAGGCAGGAGATGGCCGCGGCGCTGAAGAAGACGCGCAGCATCGCCGCCGTCCTGGCCTCCAACGACGCCATGGCGACCGGCGCCACCGACGCGCTGGCGGCAGCCAAGCTCTCCGGCAAAGTGGCGCTCTCGGGACAGGATGCCGACCTGGCGGCGTGCCAGCGAATCGTCGCGGGCACGCAGACGATGACGGTCTACAAGCCGCTGAAGGCGCTGGCGCGGATGGCCGCGGGTTCGGCGGTGACACTCGCCAGGGGCGAGGCCGTCGACAGCCTGGTGAAGGTGAACAACGGCCTCAAGGACGTGCCGGCGCGGCTGCTCGAACCGATCGCCGTCGACAAGAGCAACATCGACGCCACGGTGATCAGCGACGGCTACCAGAAGAAGGATGCGGTGTACCCGAAGTAGGGCCGCGCATGCGCGCCCCTACTCTTCACAGTCCTTGGCGATGATCTCGATCTCTTCCACCTCGATTGTCGGCGTATACGTCGTCTGCTGATCTATCGACGAACTGCCCTGCGCGACGCCGATGCCGACCGTGGTCCCGCCCATCTTTTTCCCCTTCACGACGGTCTGCGGACCCGGCTTCACCCGTCCCGTCACTTCGACCAGAGCCTTGTTCGCCTTTTTGATCTCGGCCTTGATGGCCTTCGACCCGATCATCCGGTAGCGCTCGCCGGTCGCGAAAGACCCCGCGGCCGTGCCGAGATCGGCCCGCACGGACTTGAGCAGCGACCCCGAGACGCACCCGCGCATCGAGACCACCTCTCCGTCTCCCGCACGGGCGTTGTCGGTTTTCTGCGACGCCGAGGCCACTGCGATGGCCGAGGCCAGCAGGGCCAGTGTGGTGCGCGCAACAGCTCGCCGCATGGAAGGTCCTTTCGAACTGGCAGGCTTCCCCAGCATAATACTCGCTTGTCCGGCCGCGCCGAGGCGGCCTTCGGTGGAGTCTCGACCGTGTCCCGAATCACGCTGCCTATCCTCGACGCCGTCACGCTGACGGCTGCATGCACGCAAATCGTCGCCGACGCCCGCACGGCCTTCGAGCGGCTGGCCGCGTTGCCGTTGGCCGATGTGACGCCATCGACGGTCCTCGAAGAGTGGGATCGGATCGGGCTGCTCGTCGAAAACATCGAAGGCCCGGTGTCGATCCTCAACAACGTGCACCCGGACAAGGCTGTCCGTGACGCGGCCGACGAGGCGATTCGCCTGCTGGCCTCGTTTCAAGTCGAGGTGTTCCAGGACGAGGCGCTCTACGCCCGCGTTCAGGCCGTGAAGCCGGCGACGCCCGCCGAAGCGCAGCTGCGCAAGGACCTGGTCGAATCGTTCGAGGACACCGGTGTGACGCTGCCACCCGATTGACGCGCCCGCGCCAAGGCCATCGCGGATCGCATCACGGCGCTGTACCAGGAGTTCTCCCGCAACCTGCGCGACAACCAGTCGCGGATGGCGTTCACCGCCGAGGAGATGCGCGGACTGCCGGAGCCGTTTCTCTCGCGCCAGCCGCGCGGCGAGCAGGGGCACTACCTGCTGTCGTTTGACTACCCCGACTTCAACCCGTTCATGGCCAACGCCGAAGACGAGGACGCGCGCGAACGCTATTACGTCGTGTACCTCAATCGTGGCACCAGCCGCAACGTCGAGATCCTCGATGAGGTGATGGCGCTGCGCCACGAGCTGGCCGGCCTGTACGGGCTCCCCAGCTTCGCGCATTTCGTCTTGCGGCGCCGCATGGCGGCAACGCCCGAGGCCGTGGACCGGTTCCTCAACGAGGTACGGGCGGCGGTCGAGGAGGCCGAGCGCCATGACATCGACGAGTTGTGTGCGCTCAAGACCGCGCGCCTGGGCCGTGGCAGCGAGCCGGTGGCCGTCGCGCGCTGGGACATCCCGTTTCTCAGCGAGCGGCTGCGCGAGCAGCGCTACAGCGTGGACCAGGAATCGCTCAGGAAGTACTTCCCGCCGCAGGCCACGCTCGACTGGCTGCTAGACGTCAGCGGCGAGGTGTTCGGCCTGCGCTTCGTGCCCGTGAAAGTCCCCGTGTGGCACGACGACGTGATCTACGTCGACGTGCTGGATAGCGACGACGGGCGTTTCATCGGCGGCATCTACTTCGACCTCTACCCGCGGGAAGGCAAGTTCCCGCACGCCGCCGCCTGGCCCGTGCGGGGCGTGAGCACGCGCGCCAGCCGCACGCCCGTCAGCGTGCTGGTGACCAACTTCGATCGGCGCGGGCTGACGCACGACGAGGTCGAGACGCTGTTTCACGAGTTCGGCCACATCCTGCACGGCGTGCTGTCGGAGACCGAGTTCAACTTCCACGCCGGCACGAGCGTGCAGCGCGACTTCGTCGAGACGCCCTCGCAGATTTACGAGGAGTGGACGCGCCGGCTCGAGAGCCTCGACCGCATGCGGCTGGTCTCGCCCGACACGCCGGTGATGGATGCCAGCCTGGTCGAGCGGCTCAACCAGGCGCGTCGCTTCGGCCAGGGCCTCCGCTACGCGCGGCAGTGGCTGTACGCGTCCTACGACCTGGCGCTCACCGGCCCGGCGCCGGGTGCATCGATGGAGGTGTGGGAGCGGATGGAAGGCGCCACCATGCTTGGCCACGTCAGCGGCACCGCCTTTCCGGGAACCTTCGCGCACATCGTCGGTGGCTATGCGGCCGGGTACTACGGCTACATGTGGGCCGAGGTCATCGCCCTCGACATGCTCTCGGCGTTTGGCGACAGCCTGATCAACCCGGCGGTCGGGCGCCGGTTCCGCCGCGACATCCTGAGCCGCGGCGCCCAGGAGCCCGCCTCGGTGCTGGTCGAGCGATTTCTGGGCCGCCCCGTCAAAGCCGACGCATTTTTTCAGGAAATCGTGGGCGCCCGGGCGTGACGTTTGTCACCCGCGGGCGCTGACGCCCCGCACTGCCAGCTACGCCATACAGAAGGCACACTTCCCTCACAACCACGAAGAACACGAAGGCCATCACGAAGGCCGCGAAGCTTTCGTTGACGCGCTGACCGCCGCGTCGGCCGCGATTTCCTGCCGCTGTACGGCGCGGCAGCACGGCGCGCATCGTGATCCTCACGACGTTTGCCAGGCCCGGCTACCTGCGGCGGGCGCTTGATGCTGGCGCCAGCGGCTACTTGTTGAAAGACGCGCCGTCACATCGCCTGGCCGACGCGATACGCCGCGTGCGCAACGGCGGCCGCGCGGTCGATCCGGAACTGGCGAGTGAAGCCTGGTCCGACCAGGACCCGCTCACCGACCGCGAGCGCCAGGTCCTGCGTCTTGCGGCTGAGGGCCAGTCCGGCGCCGACATCGCCGACGCCTTGCACCTGGCGGAAGGCACCGTGCGCAACTACCTGTCGGAGGCCGTTGGCAAACTCGGGGGAGAAACAAGGTCGACGCCGCGCGGATCGCACGTGCGAAGGGGTGGTTGTGAATTGCAGATTGCAGATTGCAGATTGCAGATTGACGATTACGAATTACCCGGGCTGCTCAGAATTCCCACAGTAAGCCGGCAGAAGGGACAAACGGCACGAGCGGATCGAGCAACCCGACGATCTCGCCGTCTGGACGAATCCCGCCGTTGCCAGTCCTCCAGTTGGTCTTTCCGAACACGTTCATCAGCTCGACATAGAGCGTCAGCCGGCTGCGCTGCACGGTCCACGTTCTGTTGGCGCGCAGATCGAGGCGCTGATACACGGGCAGCCGCGCGCCGTTGCGAGTGTCGGACAACCCGTACCGGGCCGGCTGGTCGTCGGGCACGGGGTGTTCGGACGAGGCCGGCAATTCCTGGATGTAGCCGCGCACCGGGAAATTCGACGAGGCGCGGAGTTTCAACGCGACACTCGTGTGGTCGTTGAGCCGGTAGACGCCGAAGACGCTCACGGCATGCCGCTGATCGAAGTCGCCGGCAAAGCGCTCGCCAGTCACGACGTCGTGTTGCCGGTAGCTCCCCAGCGAGTAGCTCGCCCAGCCCGAGAGCCCGTTCGGGCTGCGCCGCTGGAGCTGAAGCTCGACGCCGCGTGCGGTGCCGTCGAGGCGGGCGTCGTAGGCGGTGTCAGCAAGGGGCGGGCGTGGCCGCCCATCGACGAGCTGCCACTCGTCGCCGGGCAGGCGAAGTCCGTCGCGCTCGACGCGATGAAACCACACGGCCTGCGCGCGCAGATGGGGGCCAAATCGGCGCCCGACGCCGATATCCGCGTGCCACGCGCGTTCCGCGGGCAACCCCGGCGTGCCGCGCAGCCCGACGATGGCGTTGAACCCGGGGAACTGCCGGAACAAGCCCGTGCCGCCAATCACGTCGAATTCGCCTACGCGGACCTGCGCGTTGAGCCACGGCGACGCCGTCGTCTCGCCAGTGCCGTCCCAGTGGTCGACGCGCGCGCCGGCGCCCAGGAGGGCGCCGCGCGGCAACGTCCATCGCGCCAGCGCGTAGCCGCCGACCCACCGCGACTCGAGCGACGCGTCTTCGCGAATATCGGGTGGACGCGTCGGATTGACGACGCGCCGCTTGGTGACGTGCTCGTCTTGCCAGTGGGCTGAGGCGCCGGCTTCGACCGCAAGCGACGTGAGCACCGCAATCGTCGCATCCGAGCGCACCGACACATCCGTGGACCGTCCCTCGTCGAGCACCACCCGCCCGAGGCTGCGATTGGAAAATTCACCGCCCGTGACGCCCACGCGCTGCGTCCACGTGACCCGCGGCCCCGGAGTGTAGCGCCACGCGAGCGCGCCCAGCCAGCCTCGATTGGTCGCGGCCAGCGGGTCGTTTGGCCCGATGTCGAGCTGATCCGCGTCGAGTGCGGCGCGACCCGCGAGCGCGCTCACCTGCACGTGATGGCGCGCGCTGACGTCGACGGCCACCTTGGCGGCCACGTCGGTGAAGCCAAACGCAAACGTCTCGTCGTCGGCGATCTGCTTGATGAGCAGATCGAGGTAGCTCTTGCGCGCCGACAGCAGCCACGAGGCCTTGCGGCCGCGTCCGATCGGCCCCTCGCCCACGACCGAAGCACTCGATCCGCTGAGCGCGACGCGCGCCTGAGTCCGGTCACGGCTGCCTTCGCGCAGCGTCATCTCGATCTGCGCGCCGGTGCGGTTGCCGAAGCGTTGCGGGTAGCTGCCGTTTTGCAGCGACACCGATTCGAGGACGTCGCTGTTGATCATGCCGATCGACCCGCCGTCCTCGACGCCCTGGACGCTGTGGCTGAGAAACCGGCTCGGCACGCCGTCCACGGCAAGGCCGATGCGGCCGAAGTCGCTGCCCCGTACCGAGAACTCCGAGTAGAGGTCGTCGGTGGCGGCGACGCCGGGCAGGATGTGCATCGCGCGCACCGGGTCGTCCAGCACCAGGCCGCGCAGGTTCTGCAGTTCGGCGCTGCCCAGGACCTGCTGGGCGGGCACGGCGGCCTCGCCCGGCCGGAACAAATCGCCCGTCACTTCGACACGCTCGGTGTACGTGCCGGTGCCTTCGGTGAGCGGAATGACGAGGTAGATGGACCCGCCGGCGCCGACGGCGAGCTCGCGCCGGACCATCACGAATCCGACTACCGATACCGTGAGGTACATGCGTGCCCGGCGGGACGCCACGGAGCGTGAACTGACCGCGCGCGTCGGTGAGGACCGTTCCAGGCTGCCCCTGAATCTGCACGCGCACGTCGGAGAGCTCCAGGCCGGAGATTCCGTCGACGACCTGGCCGGTGACCGTCGCCCCGTCCTGCGCCTGGGCGCTGCAGACCGTGGCCAGGAGCACGGTCATCCACCGTGCCGTCAGGGCCAGCGCTCGTGTCATTCCGTCCAGACGAGCACGCGGTCGCCGTCCGGCTTGCGGTCGTCGATGAGCAGGCCTGGCCCGAGCGCTTCCAGGTCCTTCACGGTCAACTTCTCGGCCCCGCGCACGCCGTCGAGCGCGCCATCGCCGAGCGTGATCTGGCCTTCGGTGCCCATCCGGATCAGCCAGAACGGCACCGTGAAGCGGACGAGCTTGCCGGCGGTGGAATCGGTACGCCGCGAAATGAAGGGATTCGAGCTGACCGCTGAACGGCGCGCGTCCCTCGGTGCGCAACTGCCCGCCGTGGCCATCCGGGTCCGGGGTGATGAGCGGGGTCGCGCCCTTGAAGCGCGCCCGGATCTCATCGAGCTGCTGATCGGCCTTCGCCGAGTTCACAAACTCGGCGGAGGGTGAAAAGCTCTGATACGCCCAGTACCCGGCCCCGGCGACGACCGCTACCACCACCATGCCACCGGCGATGGCGATGCCCAGGCCGATCCAGAGCCAGCCCTTGGTGCGTTTTTCCATAGGCGATGGTTACCCGCTGCGGAAGCCAGGAGCCTACAAGGTTCTCAAGTACTGATAGCTCTGCTTCAGGGCCACAAGCGGGTCGCCCTGCGTGTGATCTTGTTCGACGAAGTAGTGCTCGACGCCGGCTGCGGCGGCCGCCTTCAGCACTGCCGGGAAGTCCACGGCGCCAGCGCCAACCGGAGTGAAGGTCGTGGGCGCGACCTTGGATTCCTGCGTCTCTGGCGAAGTCCCCTTCGCCTTGTCCTTCAGGTGCAGCAACGGGATGCGTCCGGCGTACTGCTTGATGAGCGCCACGGGATCTGCGCCGGTGACGCTGACCCAGAAGACATCAAGTTCGAGCTTCACCAGTTCGGGCTTGGTCGCGCCCATCAGGACGTCGAGCGGCCGCCGGCCATCGGCCAGCGGCTCGAACTCGAAGCCGTGGTTGTGGTAGCAGAGCTGCAGGCCGCCTTTCTTGACCTGCTCGCCCACGGTGTTGAGCCGGTCGGCCAGCTGCAGGTAGTAGGCTGCGCCGCCCCCGCGTTCGGCGGCCATCAGATATGGCAGCACGAGATACTTCACACCCTGCGATTTCGCGTCGGCGACCAGTTCGGTGACGCCGTACCCCTCCGGCACGGCGCCACGCATGAACTTCCACGCGTCCCACTGGCCCGTGATGAGCGGCGGGTCGACGTGAACGCTGGTCGGCGAGAGGCCGAGCCCCCGCGCCAGCGGTCCGACCTTCGCGAGTGTGCTGCGGGAGACCTCGACTTCCTTGTAGCCGAGATCGGCGATGGCCTTCAGGGTCGCCTCGGCGTTGGCGTCGATTTCCTTGCGCACGGTGTACAGCTGCACGCCCAGGTTCTTCGGCGCCGCGGCCACGTCGCGGCCCATCAGCGCGCCCACGCCGCCCAATGCCGCCAGCCGCATCACATCCCGTCGCGTCATCGCCTCCATGCCCTGCCTCCAGCCCCCGATGCTATCACCACCCGCCACAGAGCCGCGGAGTGATCAGCCACAGAGGCACAGAGGCTCAGAGATAGGTAGGGTTAGCCACGGAGCCACAGAGGCCTCGGAGGTCGGCCCGAGTGCCAGACGTCCGCTCTGTGCCCTCTGAGCCTCTGCGGCAAGAAAAAAGATCCTCCGTGCCCTCTGAGCCTCTGAGGCAGATCCTTCTCCGTGGCTCTGTGGCTTACCCGGCCACGCGATCGAGGAGCGTCCGCACGTGCGCGATCTCGTCGTCGTTCACGGTGTGATCCATGCCGGGATACAGGATCGCGGTCACTTCGGCGCCGCGCGCCCGGAGTACATCGGCCGACTCGAGCACGCGCTCTTTTGGAATGTGGAAGTCGACGTCGCTGCATCCCAGGAACACGGGCACACCATCGAGCCTGCCCGCATCCGGCCACACGGTGCCCGGGGGACCGATGAGCCCGCCGCTGAGCCCGGCGACACCTGCGGCGATGCCCGGCGTTTGAAGCAGCGTCTCGAGCGCGAGGCAGGCGCCCTGCGAGAACCCGATGAGCACGATCCGCGAGCGTGGTGCTCCAGCCTCCTCCGCCTGGGCAACCACGTCGCCCACGGCCGAAAGCGCTGAACTCAGCCACGGTTCGTTGGACTCGATCGGCGCGACGAAGCGGTTCGGATACCACGTGTTGCCCCGCGCCTGCGGCGCCAGCCAGGCGAGGTCGGGCCGATTGATGGCGTCGCCCAGATCGAGGATCGACAACGCCGTCGCGCCGCGCCCATGCAGCAACACGCCAACCGCGCGCGCCGTCGCAAGCGGCGCACCCGAGGCGACGATGGGCTGCCCGTGATGCGGCCCCTCGCTCCGAATCTCCAATCGCATGCGATGAACCTGTGAACCCGTGAACCCGTGAACCTGTGAACCCGTGAACCCGTGAACCTGTGAACCTGTGAACCTGTGAACCTGTGAACCTGTGAACCTGTGATTGTTAGAATACCCCGGTGCGTAATCAACTAACCCGCGGAGAGCGTCTGGCATTGCTTCTGCTGGCGGCCGCATCGGCCGTCCCGGCCCTTCGCGCGCAACCGCCGGCCGGCCGGTCGTTGACCGAACGGCTTGGATTTGCGCCGACCTCCATCGTGCTGATCGTCAACGGCGACGATGTGGGGGTGAGCCATGCGGCCAACCAGGCGACCATCACGTCGCTTGAACGGGGGCTGATGACGAGCGCGACCATCATGGTGCCGGCGCCGTGGTTTCCCGAGATCGCACGCTACGCCCGCGAGCATCCTGGCAGCGACTTTGGCCTCCACCTCGTGCATACCTCCGAGTGGACCGGGATCAAGTGGGGCCCGGTGGCCGGGCGAACCGTCGTCCCGGGGCTGGTGGACCCGCAAGGCTATCTGTGGCCCGACATCGAGCGCGTCTACAAGAACGCGACGCCCGAACAGGCGGCCGTCGAAGCGCGCGCGCAGATCCGGAAGGCCCTCGACGCGGGCATCGATGTCACACACCTGGATTCGCACATGGGCGCGCTCCAGTTCGCCGACCCGTACTTCCAGGTCTATCGCGGGCTGGCCGTCGAGTTCAACGTGCCCATCCGCATGGGCTCCCAGGAGACGCTCGCCGCCTTCGGCGGCGGCCACCAGCGCGGTCAACTCGACGCCGACGGCGTCGTCTACCCCGATTACCTCATTCATGGCGGCCGGCTGAAAGACGAACCGGTGGAGACCTACTGGCGCCGGATGCTCGAGGGGCTGCGCCCGGGAGTCACCGAGCTCTACATCCACGCGGCGCTTCCCGGCGAGGAGATGCAGGCGGTCACCAACTCCTGGAAGGACCGCGCTGCCGAGTTCGAGTTGTTCACTCACGACGCGTCGATTCGCGCGCTGCTCGAGCAGAAGAAGGTCCAGCGCACCGGGTATCGGGCGCTGCGCGATCTGCAGAGGGCCCGCGCGCGGTGACGGCGAGCGTCGCGGGGAACCGCAGAAGGTGGTCCCGTCGCGTGGCGATCTTGGTCGCCGGCAGCTCGCTGCTCGCGCTGCTCGCGCTGGCGCCGCTCGTGTTTCAGGCCGACTCGTTCACATCGATGGACACGGCCATCAAGCTGATTCAAGCCACGGAGCTGACGCGCTCGGGCTTTCAGTCGATGGCACTGTCTTACCCGGCGCGTGATCTCGATCCGACCGAGCAGTTCCTTCCATTCGAGGATCCGTTCGTGTTCCTCAGCGCCGGCAAGTGGCAGTCGATCTTCTCGTCGTTTTATGCGTTGCTCGCCGCGCCCCTCCTGCCCCACGGCATCGAGTGGCTCGTCGCCCTCGCGATGATGGGCGCCATCGTGGCCGTTACGTCGACCAGTGGGCTTCCAGGCGCTCAGCCGGTTGCCGGTCCGATTGTGCTCCTGGCGACGCCGGTCTGGCTCTACGGGCTCACGCCGAACGAGACCGCGCTGGCGCTTGGCTGCGCCATCGCCGCGATCGCGGTTGCAGCGCGCGTCGCCGGCCCCCGCGGGGACTGGGTCGCCGGGCTTCTGCTCGGAACGGCCACGCTGCTGCGTGACGAATCGTTGCTGATGGCGCCGGGCCTGGCTTACGCCAGGTATCTGAGTGGCACGCCGATACGCGAACTGCCGCGCACGCTCGCGGCAGTCGGCTTCCCCATTCTGGCCATGGCTGTCCTGGACCACTGGTGGTTCGAGCGCCCGATGCTGGCGCATCTGCGGCATGCGGTGCCTGGCTTCGATGCCCTGCTGCCCAGGAGCCGCGCCCGACTGCCCGAGCTCGACGTGATGGGCTGGCAGGAACGGCTGACGACTCTTGTCGAGTACCGGCTGCTTGGCTTTGCCGGCGTGGCCGTCGCTGCGGCCCTCACTGTGTGGATTGCGCTTGCACACGGCCTGAAACGACTGGCCGCTATCCTGGTGGCGACGCTGGTCGCGTCGTCAGCGGTGTTGCACGTCGCCGATCTGGTACTGCTGTTGCCGGCGCCGAGGGTCGTGGCGGGGCTGCTGCGGCTGGCGCCCTTTCTCCTGCTCGCCGTCCTTCCCCGAGCCAATGGCGAGCCGGCGTCGCCCCTGACGCGGCTGGTGTGGGTGACGGCCGGCTGCTACCTGTCAGTCGTGGCTCTGACGCTCAACACCGAGGGCGGCAAGGCCACGGGGCCGCGGCTGATCATCGGCCTGTGGCCACTGCTGGCGGCGGCATCGATCGACACGCTGTCGAGCTATATCGCCGCGGCTCGCGGCGCATGGACCGCCCGCGTCACTGCCATCGCCGGCACGAGCCTGGTACTCGGCTCGCTGGTGATGGAGATGGGTGTGGTGCTGCCGGCCCGGCTGGCCCGCAACACCGAGGATGCCGAGGCCGCGCGACTGGTGCGCGCCATCCAGGATCAGGTCATCGTCATGGACAAGATGTTCGAGATCGAGATCGTCGGCGCGCTCTACTTCGAGCGCAAGCTGCTGCTGGCCCGTCAAGTGCAGTGGCGGGACCTTTCGCGGACGCTCGCCAGGCACGGGGTCCATCGCTTCACGCACCTGGCACGCGACCCCGACCACGACGCCACACTTTCCGGAGTACCGTCGGGCCGAGGTGTGGGACTCCGGCCGCTTCATCCTCTCTCGCTGGGTGCTCGAGACGCCAGCATCACCGTAAACGTCGTCGGGCCGCCTGCCGGCGCCTCGAGGGCGAACGGGAACCCGTGGCCCGCCAGGATCTCCTGGACCATCGTGAGCCCGATGCCTTGCCCGCCCTCCTTCGTGCTGAAGAAGGGCGTGAACAAGTGCGTCCGGACTTCCTCGGAGAGTCCCGGGCCCGAATCCTCCACTTCGATTACCGGCACCTCGTCGCGACGAAGCACGCGCACCGTCAGCGTCCCGTCGTGATTGATTGCTTCGAGCCCGTTTTTCATGACATTGAGCAGCGCCTGCTCGATTTGCGGCCGGTCCAACCGCACCGCACCCACCGTCGCAAGCCCCTGGCGGACGACGGCGATGCGCCGCTTTTCCGCCTGCGCGCGAATCAGCGCCAGCAACCCATCCACGACGGCCGCCGGTTCGACCGGTTCCAGCCGCGGTGCGGGCAGGCGGACGACGTCGGCGAAGCCGGCCATGAAGCCGCTCAACTGCTCGGTGCGTGCGATGACCACGCCGAGCGCGTGTTCGAAGTCGGTCCGGTCGTGGGGATGGAGCTGCGCCCCGTAGGTGAGGCAGGAGTTGAGCAGCGAGTTGGACGCGCCAACGGTGTTGTTCACCTCGTGCGACAGCATTCGGATCAGCTTTTCGTACGCGGCCTTTTCAGAGTGCCGCAACTCCTCGGTGAGCTCCTCGAGCAGGAAGAAACTGCGGCGGAAGCCGCGATCGAGAAAGGTCCCGTGCAATGCTCGCACGCGACGTCCGCCCCACATCGCAAACACGCGCCGGCCGCCCGGTGAGAGCGACATCAGGTCGCGCGCCAGGGCACGGTCGAGTGCGGCGAGCTCGGCGCCATTCAGCGTCTCACCGGGTGCCTGGAGCAGCCGCTCCGCGGCCGGATTGGCCATCGACACGCGGCCGGCGAAGTCGAGCACGACGATGCCGCCGGGCGATTCGTGCAGGACGCTGGCCAGAAAGTGCTGCTGCTCCTGCAGCCGGACGCGCTCCCCGCGCAGCGCGTCCACCATGCGGTTGTAGACGTGAATCAGCCGATCGACGTCTGCCTGCTTCACCTCGCGCACGCGAGACATGAAGTCGCTGTCCTCGAGCAACTGCGCACTCTGGCGCACGAACTCCAGTGTCCCGAAGAAGCGCCGCGTGAGAGCGAGACCGGTCAGGAACGACACCGCGAGCACGGCCTCGACGGCGATGAGGTAGAGGCGGCTCTGCGCCACCACGAACCAGGCGACGCCCGCCATCAGCAGGTGGACGGCAACCAGGTAGGCAACAAACCGCGCGCGCAGGCTCACACGGCGATCTCGTACTTCTCGAACCGCCGGTACAACGCCGCGCGGCTGAGACCCAGCGCCTGCGCGACCTTGGAGATGTTGCCGTTGTGGTGCTTGAGCGACTTGACGATCATCGCCTTTTCCAGTTCGTCCATCGTCATGCTGCCAACCGGCGGCAGCACGTCGCGCCCGGCCTCGCGCGGCTCCATCTCGGAGGTCGCCTGGAAGTCGGCGGCTTCGAGCACCGGTTTGTCGGTGACCAGCACGGTGCGCTCGATGCCCTGCTTGAGCTGTCTCACGTTGCCGGGCCACGGCTGGTTTTTCAACCAGGCAACCGCGTCGGCGCTGAGGCGCACGTCCTCACGACGATACACCTGCCCCACCGCCTGCAGGAACCGGCTGGCCAGAACCGGGATGTCGTCGCGGCGTTCGCGCAGCGGCGGCAGGTGCAACGTGATCAGGTTGATGCGATACAGCAAGTCCTCGCGGAACTCTCCCCGCGTGACCATGTCTCCCAGGTTCCGGTTCGTGGCCGCCACGACGCGGACGTCCACGGTGCGGCGCTGGCTCGAGCCCAGCACTTCGAAGGTCCGATCCTGCAGCACGCGCAGCAGCTTCACCTGCGATGCCGGGTCGAGGTCGCCGATCTCGTCGAGGAAGATCGTGCCGCCGCTGGCGGTCTCGAAGCGGCCCTTGCGGTCGTGGCGTGCGTCCGTGAACGCGCCGCGCACGTGTCCGAACATCTCGCTTTCAAACAGCGACGACGAGATGCCGCCCAGGTTCACCTTCACAAACGGCGCCTGGCGGCGCCGGCTGTTGCGATGGATGGCGTCGGCGGCCAGTTCCTTGCCAGTGCCGCTTTCCCCGGTGATGAGCACCGACGCATCAGTGGCGCTCACGCGGCCGATCATCTGAAGAATTCGCAGCAGGCGGGGGTCCTCGCCCACCAGGTGGCCGAAGTCGAAGCTCGCGTCGAGCTCCTCGCGCGACGCCACGCGATCGTCGACGGTGGAGGTTGCGGCCAGCCCGAGCACGGTGGCGACGGTCTGCAGGATCTGCTCGTGCGTCCACGGCTTGGTGATGAAGTCGGTGGCGCCGGCCTTCATGCCCTGCACGGCGAGCTGTATCGATCCCCAGGCCGTGATCAACACCACTGGCACCCCCGGCCGGAGCGCCTTGATGCGCGCCAGCAGGTCCAGCCCTTCCTCGCCGGTGGTACGGCGACTGAAGTTCATGTCCTGCACCACCAGCTCGCACGGGTGCGTGTCGAGCCACGCCAGCGCGTCGGCTGGCGAGGCCGCCGAGTGGCTGGCATATCCCGCCTGCTTCAGCAGCAGCGCCAGCGATGCTGTGACCGACGGGTCGTCATCGACGATCAGGATCATCGGAATTGCAGATTGCCGATTGCAGATTGCAGAACCATCCTACTCGTAGCGCAGCGCTTCGGCAGGTTCCACCCGCGTTGCCATCCGGCTCGGGTACCACGCGCACGCCAAGGTCAGAAGATAGATGGCGCTCACCGAGATCGCAAGGCCGATCGCGTAGACGTGCGGCTCGACGAAGTAGATGATGTCGAGCAGCGGGAACTGGATCGCGACCAGCACGCCTGCCAGCAGCGCCAGCGTGGTCATCACGCGCGATCTCGGCCAGGATCTGGCGCTGGACGTCGACTTTGGCGGCCCCCTTCGCGCGGCGCAAGCCCATCTCCCGCGTGCGCTGCGTGACGTTCTGCCACAGCACGCCCAGCAGGCCGAGCGCCACCATCAGCATCAGGAAGCCGGCGACCAGGCCGACGGCCGCCAGGGGCGCCATCGCAAAGCTGATCGACGAATCGCGCATCGACGTGAGCGTGGAGACCTCGAACGACCACGCCGGGGCCGCGGCCTGCAGGCGCTTGATGAGGCGCTCTTCGAATTCTGCGGTCGTGCCCGGGCGGACCTTGATCAGCAAATTGCGGGGCGGGCGATCACGATGGCGAGTGTCGGCGCCCGCGCCCTCCATTGTCTTGCGGTACAGCACGTAGTTCCGCTCGCCGTCGAACTCGCCGTCCTCGCGGTAGGCCGCGACCACGCCGACGATCCGGCGTGGCGTCTCGGCCTCGACTGAGTCGGGCGAGCCGATCGTTCGCGATGTTCTCGCCGATGGCCGGGCCGTCGCCGAACAGATCCCGGCGCATGTCGGCGTTGATGACGACCGGCTCGTAGGTCTGGCCGTCATCCTCTCGGTTGAACCATCGTCCTTCGACCACTTGCAGCCCCATCACGTCCTTGAATCCGTCGGTGACTTCCGCGACGCCGAACTCGATGTCCCGGCCGCGCCATTGATGGCGGCTGTTGGACGAGCCGAACTGGTAGGGCGCCAGCATCGCGCCGGCGATCTGTTCGATCTCCGGGAACTCCTTCAGCGCCAGCATCAGCTGCCGGACCGTCTCCTGCTGCGCGCTCGTCGAAGAAGTCGTCGCTTATCTGCTTCATGTCCACGTCGATGGCCCACACCCGGTCGATCGAGAAGCCCGATCGGCCGCCGCCAGTTGTCGGCGGTGTAGACGCCAAGCGCCACGACGGCGAAGAGCACGAGGAACGAGACGAAGATCTCGGTCATCATCAGGAAGTTGGTCCGCTTCCTGTTCCAGATCAACTTGAAGACGTGACGGATCATCGCGAGGCTCCCTTCAGCGCCAGCACGGGATGCAGCCTCGACATGCGCCAGGCCGGGTAGACGCCCGAGAGGAGGCCGAAGATCACGGCCAGCACGACGCCCCAGCCGAAGATGCGGTAGTTCAGCTGCAGCTGTGCGTACGGGATCATCCCGCTTTGGTTGATGACCTGGAGCAGCAGCGCCGCGCCGATGAACCCGACGGCGGCGCCCACCAGCGTGAGCACCAGGTTTTCGACGACGAACTGGCCGACCAGTGTCCGCGAGGAGGCGCCGAATGCCTTGCGGACGCCAATCTCGGAGGCCCGCTCCATGATGCGGCTGGTGTTGAGGTTGACCAGGTTGACTGCGGGCAGCAGCATGAACAGGCACGCCGCGACGCTCAGTACGATCTGCAGGCGGCGGCCGTAGCCGGCCCCTTCCCCGCTTCCGTCGCCGGTGAACATCCGGCCGATGGTGTCAAACAGCGTTTCCGGCGTCGCATCGAGCCGTTGGAATCCCTGATCGTCGAGCTTCACTGTGCGCAATCGCGACCAGAACTCGTCGCGGGTCAGCGCGAGCTTCGACGGATCCTCGAGCAGCAGGATGCCCAGGAAGTCGCCGACGTACTCGCGCGTGTAGCTGTCGGATTTCGCCGTGGTGTGCGGCACCCAGATGTCGGCAAACGGCACGAGGCGCAGGATGGAGACGTCGGGCACGACGCCCACCACGGTGAATCGCTGGCCGTCGGCCTCGATGGTGCGCCCGAGCGCCGGCTGGCCGCCGAAGAAGCGCTGGCGCGTGGTGTCGTTGATGACGGCCACCATGCGGTGATCGCGCACGTCGGATTCCGTATAGGGCCCGCCCTCGAGGAACTGGAAGTCGAGGATCTGCCAGAAGGCGCCATCGGTCCGCTTCAAGTACGACTTGAGCCGCTGTCCGTTCAGATACGAGAACACGCCGTTGGGCATGGAGGCGACCCCCATCTGCTTGACGTTGGGCAGGTCGCGCGCGTACTTGTCGAGCATCGCGTAGCCGGCAAACCCGTTCCGCCGCCAGTGCTCCCCGCGCAGCGACGCGAAGTGGATGCCCACCGTGCTCGCGTGCTTCGTCTCCGGCGGATAGGCCGCGACGACGTTGTCGAGCAGCGCCGTCACCAGCGTCAGCACCACCAGCGTGAACGCGATGCCGAACAGCGAGATGAAGGTGAAGAACTTTCGGCGCAGCAGCACCTTCCAGGCAAGTTTCAGGTAGCTCTTAAGCATGGCGGTCCTGCAATTCAGTTGACCATCCGGCCGTCGAAGAGCCGGACGATGCGTTCGGTCTGTTCGGCCTGGTGCGGGTCGTGGGTGACCATCACGACCGTGGTCTTGTCGCGCGCCTGCAGATCTTTGAGCAGCGCCATGATCTCGTCGCCCATCTGGCTGTCGAGATTGCCCGTCGGCTCGTCGGCCAGCAGGATGCGCGGCCGGCCGACAATCGCGCGCGCGATGGCGACGCGCTGCTGCTGTCCTCCGGAGAGCTGCGACGGAAAGTGGTGCATGCGCGAGCCCAGGCCCACGCGTTCCAGCGCGGCATGCGCCAGCTTGCGTCGCTCGCGCGCCGGGCAATCCGTCGATACAGCAGCGGGATCTCGACGTTGTCGGTGACGCTGAGGTCCGCCACCAGATGAAACGTCTGGAAGACGAAGCCGATCTCGCGGTTGCGCAGCCGCGCCAGCGCGCGATCCTGATAGCTGGCGACCTTCTCGCCGCCGATGGCGACCGTGCCGCCGCTGGGCGCGTCGAGCAGCCCGATCACGTTGAGCAGCGTGCTCTTGCCGCAGCCCGAGGGCCCCATGATCGAGATGAACTCGCCTTCGCGAACATCCAAATCGATGTTCGACAGCGCGACCGTCTCGATGCGATCGGTCCGGTAGACCTTCTCGATTCCCTTCAGAGCAATCATCGTCGGCGCCTCTTCCTTCGGAGTCACGGTCAACGCCTCGTCAACAGTCAGCACAGCCATCGGTTCGCTCGTTCTCGAGTTCACAGGTTCTCGAGTTCACAGGTTCACGGGTTCACAGGTTCGGGGGTTCACAGGTTCGCGGGGTTCACAGGTTCACAGGTGCACAGGTTCACGAGTGCAGCGCCTTCGCGCCTTCGCGCCTTCGCGTCTTTTGCGATTCGTGGGTCTCACTCCAGCCTCACGTGCGCCAGCCGCAGATAGTCCCGCATGTCGGAAACAATGACCTCGTCGCCGGGCGTGAGGCCGCCGGTGACCTCGAAGAAGTCAACGCTGGCGATGCCGAAGGTGACCGGCTGTCGCATCGCGCGGGTGCCGCGGACAACGAACACCTGCTGCGTGCCCTCGCCGGTGACAAACGGGCCGCGGCGCACGCGCAGCGTCTGGGGCTGACGGGCCGTGACGATCTCGACGTCCACGCGCAGGTTCGAGCGCAGCAGCGGGCTGGATCGCTCGGCGAGTGCGACGGCGACCGTGATCACGCCGTTGGCGACCGTCGGGTTGATGGCGGCGACCGTGCCGGTGAGCCGTTCCTCGCCGACCTTGATCGTCGCCGGCTGTCCGACTATCAGGCGCTTGGCGTGAACGTCCGAGACGTTGGCGTCCACGCGGAAGGAGGTAAAGTCGGCGACCCGGGCCAGCGCCTGGCCCTTGGTGACCGAGATGCCCTCTTCGGTAATCACCCACGTCAGGACGCCCGCGCGATCCGCGCGGGGCGAGGCGAGATCCAGCTGGCGCCGCGCTTCCACTTCGTCGCCGCGCAGCTTGGCGATCTCCAGGTCGAGGCCGGCCAGCTCCGCGCGCGTTGCTTCCTGCGCGTTGTCGCGTTCGGCGCGCAGTTGCTTGAGCTCGATCGCCGCTTGCGCCGCTGCCAGCTCGGACCTCTTCAAGAGCTCCTGCGAGAGGAGCCCCTCGCCCGACAGTTGCTTGTCGCGCTGAAGCTGGGCTTCGAGCGAGGCCAGCTGCAGAGCCTTCACCTCCGCGCGGCCCTCGATGTCGATGAGGCTCTTCTTCAGCGAGAGCCGCTTCTGCATCTGGGAGTTGGCCTTGATGGCCAGGTCCTGCGCGAGTTTGTCCACCGTGAGCCGCGCCTGGCTGACGTCGAGCTGGAGGATCGGCTGGCCCGCGGCCAGCTTCGCGCCCGCGCGTTCGATGACGCGCAGCACGCGGGCCTCGACGGGGCTGGTGATCACCTGCTCGACTTCGGGCACGACCAGGCCAGTCGCGCTGATGGTCGCGTCGACGGGGCCGCGCTCGACGATCGCCGTCCGGATGGCGTCGCGTCGAAGGCTGGGGGACAACAGGCTGGGCAGCCACAGGTAGGCGACGACGGCCAGCGAGAGCGCCGTGCCGCCGACGGCGAGGCGGCGGCGGGTCTGGCGACGGGTCACGTCGGGGTCGAGCGGGCGGTCCACGTCAGGTGTCATTCGCAAGCGCAGGGCCATGCCGACGCGTGATTTCCGGCCTGTTTCTTCGGGGCCACGGCGGCCGTCGTCCGAGGGCGTACGAGGGCTGTTCGGAATCGGACAGCCGGCGCTGGTAGAATTCCCCCATGCGCCATCTCAGCTGGTTCGTCCTCATGCTCGCCGTCAGCGGCCTCGGTCTCACCGCGCCCACCCTCGCGCAACAGGAAGAAGCGGAACGGCTGAAGGAGGCCACGGCCGTCGTGAAGGAACTGAAAGACGCGCCTGATGTGTCGGTGCCCAGGTGGGTGGCGGAGAAAACCGTCGCGATTGCCGTCTTCCCGTCAGTCAAAAAGGGCGGGCTCGTCGTCGGCGGCCACTTCGGTCGCGGCGTGCTGAGCGCGAAGTCCGCCAGGAGCGGCACGTGGTCCTCGCCGAGTTTCCTGACGCTTACCGGCGGCAGTCTCGGTCTGCAGATCGGCGGGCAGGCCGTCGACCTGGTGCTGGTCGTCATCGACCAGCGCGGGCTGGAGCAGTTGTTGAACAACCAGTTCAAGATCGGCGGCGACGCGTCGGTGGCCGCCGGCCCGGTGGGTCGCGACGCCGAGGCGTCGACCGACATCCAGATGCGCGCGAAGATCCTCTCCTACTCGCGCACGCGCGGGCTGTTTGCGGGCATCACGCTGAAGGGCTCGACGATTCGCCAGGACCGCGACGCCAACGAGCGCTTCTACGGCCGCGCGTACCGGTCGACCGAGTTGGTGATCGACCGCTTCGGCGGCGCCCCCGACCCCGTCCCCGCCTGGCGCGACGAACTCGCCCGCGCCATCCAGTAGCCGCGCCCACCTTCGGGGTCGGGCCTCCCCAACGATCGGGGTCGGGCCTCGAATTGGGCAACATTGCGGCAATAACTGCCATCTTGCCAAGGCAGCGCAAACTCTTTGCCGCGCATTAGAGGGGGTTTCTCAAATTGGGACACTTCTCGCGACATTTGAACGCTGTAAACGGCAGCTTTACGGCGTGAAGCGCTGGCGACCAGGCCCGACCCCGGTCAGCGGGTAAAACATCGCGGGGATGCATCACTTCCATCGATTCCCTGAATAGCTGCTTGCCGACGACTTCATGCATTCTGCGTATTGCATGAATGAAACCTTTGTATTTCCATTTTGCCCCGCATGTAGCGCATAACAGAGCCATCCAGAACACCTGCTGGCGGAGCTATACCCGCCGGCGTGTTGGCCAAGGATGGCTCGCCATGCAGCACGGTGAACTACCTCAGGCGCAAGGACTTTACGACCCGCAGCACGAGAAGGACGCCTGCGGCGTCGGCTTTGTGGCCCACCTCCGCGGACGCAAGTCGCACGACATCGTCCAGAAGGGCCTGCGCCTGCTGTGCAACCTGGAACACCGTGGCGCCAGCGGGTCGGAGTCCAATACGGGCGACGGCGCCGGCATCCTCATCCAGATGCCGGACAGCTTCTTCCGTGCCCGGCAGACCGAACTCGGCTTCACGCTCCCGCCCGCCGGCGACTACGGCGCCGGCCTGATCTTTTTGCCGCGCGATGACTCCGAGCGCGCCGCCGTCAAAGAGGTCATTGCCCGCATCGTTGCCGAGCAGGGGCAGACGCTGCTCGGATGGCGCACGGTGCCGACCGACGACGCGGCGCTTGGCGCACGTGCGCGTGAGGTCGAGCCGGCCTTCGAGCAGATCTTCATCGGCAAGGTCGCCGCCGCGCTCGGCCCCGAATCGGGAAGCGGCGCTTCGGCCTTCGAGCGCGCGCTGTATGTGATCCAGAAGCGCATCGAGAAGGCCGTCGATGCGCTCGACCCGGAACAGCGCGAGCTCTTTTATATCGTCAGCCTCTCGTCGAGCACGCTGATCTACAAGGGCATGCTCACAGCCGCGCAGATCGCGCCGATGTTCCCGGACCTGCGCGACCCCTTCCTCGAGAGCGCGCTCGCGATGGTGCACCAGCGGTTCAGCACCAACACGTTTCCCTCCTGGCCGCTCGCCCACCCGTATCGCTACATCGCGCACAACGGCGAGATCAACACGCTGCGCGGCAACATCAACTGGATGCGCGCGCGCGAAGGCCTGCTCCAGTCGGACCTTTTCGGCAAGGAGCTTCCGCGCGTCCTGCCCGTCATCCGCGAAGGAGGCTCGGACACGGCGACCTTCGACAACGTGCTCGAGTTCCTCTACATGGGCGGCCGGTCGCTGCCGCATGCCGTGCTGATGATGATTCCCGAGCCGTGGCAGAACCACGAGGAGATGAGCGCCGAGCGCCGCGCGTTCTACGAGTATCACTCGTCGCTCATGGAGCCGTGGGACGGCCCGGCGGCCATCGCCTTCACCGACGGCAGGGTCATCGGCGCCGTCCTCGATCGCAACGGCCTGCGCCCCTCGCGGTACTACGTCACCAAGGACGACATCGTCGTGATGGCCTCCGAGGTCGGCGTGCTCGACTTCGCGCCGGAGAACGTCGCCGTCAAGGAGCGCCTGCATCCTGGCAAAGTGTTCCTGGTGGACACGGTGAAAGGCCGCATCGTCGACGACGAGGAGCTCAAGGGCGAGCTCGCCGCCGCGCATCCCTACGGCGAGTGGGTCAGGACGTACCTCAAGAACATCGACGAGATCGCCGACGCGCCCGCGCTCTCCGAGCCCGATCACACGACCGTGCTGCGCCGCCAGCTCGCCTTCGGCTACACGCACGAGGACCTGCGCCTGCTGATCGCGCCGATGGCGCAGAACGCCGAGGAGGCGATCGGGTCGATGGGCACCGACACGGCGCTTGCCGTCCTGTCGAACCGCCCGCGCCTGCTCTACGACTACTTCAAGCAGCTCTTCGCGCAGGTCACCAACCCGCCGCTCGACGCCATCCGCGAGGAGCTGGTCACCTCGATGGGCTCGACGATCGGGCCCGAAGGCAACCTGCTCGACCCGCGGCCGGAGTCGTGCCGTCAGATCACGGTGACCTACCCCGTGATTAACAACGAAGAGGTCGCCAAGCTGCGCAACCTCGACGGTGACGGCTGCAAGACGACGACGCTGCAGATGCTGTACGACCCGCAGCTTGACGGCCCCGGGCTCGAGCAGGCGATGAACCAGCTGTGTCGCGGCGCCAGCCGCGCGGTCGCCGATGGCGCGACGATCCTCATCCTGTCCGACCGCGGCGTGGACGCGACGCACGCGGCAATCCCGAGCCTGCTGGCGACGGCCGGCGTGCACCATCACCTGGTCCGCGAGGGCACGCGCACCAAGTGCGCGCTGGTCATCGAGTCCGGCGACGCGCGCGAGGTGCACCACTGCGCGCTGCTGCTCGGCTACGGCGCGGGCTGTGTCAACCCGTATCTGGCCTTCGAGACCATCGACGACATGATCCGCCAGGGGCAGCTGCCGGGCCTGACGCACGAAAAGGCCGGTACGCAACTACATCAAGGCGCTCAACAAGGGCATCCTCAAGGTGATGTCCAAGATGGGCATCTCGACGCTGGCCAGCTACTGCGGCGCCCAGATCTTCGAGGCCGTCGGCCTCAACAAAGCGTTTGTCGACAGGTTCTTCACCTGGACGCCGTCGCGCATCGAAGGCGTGGGGTTGATCGTAGTCTCCGAGGAGGTCAGGCGCCGTCACGACAAGGCATTCCCGCGCCGCCAGGTCGGCGCGACGGACCTCGAGTGGGGCGGCGAGTACCAATGGCGGCGGGATGGCGAGTACCACCTCTTCAATCCTGAGACGGTCTTCAAGCTGCAGCACGCCACCCGCAGCGGGCAGTACCGCATCTTCAAGGAGTACACGTCGCTCGTCGACAACCAGGCCACGCGGCTGGCGACGTTGCGTGGGCTGTTTCAGCTGAAGACCGCCGCAGCGCCAGTGCCGCTGGACGAGGTCGAGTCCGTTGAGTCGATCGTCAAGCGCTTCTCCACCGGCGCGATGTCGTTTGGATCGATCAGCGCCGAAGCGCACGAGACGCTGGCCATCGCGATGAACCGGATGGGCGCGCGCAGCAACTCGGGCGAGGGCGGCGAGGACTCGGCGCGATACGCGAAGGACCCGAACGGCGACTGGCGGCGAAGCGCCATCAAGCAGGTCGCCTCGGGCCGCTTCGGCGTCACCAGCGAGTACCTGGTCAACTGCACGGACCTGCAGATCAAGATGGCGCAGGGCGCCAAGCCCGGCGAGGGCGGCCAGCTGCCCGGCCACAAGGTCTACCCGTGGATCGCGCAGGTGCGTCACTCGACGCCAGGCGTCGGCCTGATCTCGCCGCCGCCGCACCACGACATCTATTCAATCGAAGACATCGCGCAGCTGATTCACGACCTGAAGAACGCCAACCCCCAGGCGCGCGTCCACGTGAAGCTGGTGGCGGAGGCCGGCGTGGGCACAGTCGCCGCCGGCGTCTCGAAGGCCCACGCGGATGTCGTGCTCATCTCGGGGCACGACGGCGGCACCGGCGCCTCGCCGCTCACCAGCCTCAAGCACGGCGGCGTGCCCTGGGAGCTCGGCCTGGCCGAAACGCAGCAGGTGCTGCGCCTCAACGGCCTGCGGGATCGCATCGTCGTGCAGGTCGACGGCCAGATGAAGACCGGCCGCGATGTCGTCATCGCCGCGCTGCTCGGCGCCGAGGAGTTCGGCTTTGCCACGGCGCCGCTTGTCGTGTCGGGCTGCGTGATGATGCGCGTGTGCCACCTGAACACGTGCCCTGTGGGCATCGCGACGCAGGACCCCGAGCTGCGCAAGAAGTTCAACGGCAAGCCCGAGTTCGTGGAGACGTTCTTCAAGTTCATCGCGGAAGAAGTCCGCGAGCTGATGGGCTCGCTCGGGTTCAGGTCGATGGAGGAGATGATCGGCCGCGTCGACAAGCTCGACCTGCGCCGCGCGCTCGACCACTGGAAAGCGCACGGTCTCGATCTCGTCGACGATCCTCTACGATCCGCCGACGGCTGCCGGGCATCCCCGCCGCCAGACCGTCGCTCAGGATCACGGCCTCGACAGGGCGCTCGACAACAAGCTCATCGAGCTGTGCCGCGAGGCGCTCGAGGGCCGCGGCGGCGCGGACATTCGCCTGCCGATTCGCAACGTCAATCGCACGGTGGGGACGATGCTTGGCTACGAGGTGACGTCGCGCTTTGGCGGGCAGGGATTGCCCGACGACACGATCCGCCTCCGCTTCGAGGGGTCCGCGGGCCAGAGCTTCGGCGCGTTCATCCCGCGCGGCATGACGATGACGCTCGAAGGCGACGCCAACGACCACGTCGGCAAGGGCCTGTCGGGCGGCCGCATCGTCGCGTACCCGCCGAAGAGCGCGACGTTTGCGGCCGAGGAGAACATCATCGTGGGCAACGTCGCGCTGTATGGCGCGACCAGCGGCGAGGCATTCTTCCGCGGGGTTGCCGGCGAGCGGTTTGCCGTGCGCAACAGCGGCGCGACGGCCGTCGTCGAAGGCGTGGGCGATCACGCCTGCGAGTACATGACCGGCGGGCGCGTGGTCGTGCTCGGCAAGACCGGCCGCAACTTCGCGGCCGGCATGAGCGGCGGCGTGGCCTACGTGCTGGACCTGTCGGAGAAGCTGGCCAGACGCGCCAACACCGGGCATGTGTGATCTCGAGGCCATCGACGACGAGGACGAGGCGTTCCTGCGCCGGATCGTCTGCCGCCACATCGCGTTCACCAACAGCGCCCACGCATCGCACCTGCTGTTCAAGTGGGCCCAGATCGCGAAGCACTGGGTGAAGGTGATGCCGCGCGACTACAAGCGCGTGTTGATGGCCGAAGCGGCCGCGAGGAAGTCGGGCCGCGTGGCGGAGTTCAGCGAGCTGGTGGGCGCGGCCAATGGGTAAGCCCACCGGGTTCATCGAGATCGCGCGCAAGAAGCAGCCGACACGTCCCGTCGCCGAGCGCGTCCGCGACTGGCAGGAAGTGTATCTGCCCTACGGCGTGGAGACGCTGCGCCAGCAGGGCGCGCGCTGCATGGACTGCGGGATCCCCTTCTGCCATCAGGGCTGCCCGCTGGGCAACCTGATTCCGGACTGGAACGACCTGGTCTACCACGATCGCTGGCAGACGGCGATCGAGCGGCTGCTGGCCACCAACAACTTCCCGGAGTTCACCGGGCGCCTGTGCCCGGCGCCGTGTGAAGGATCGTGCGTCCTCGGCATCAATGCCGACCCGGTGACCATCAAGGGCATCGAGAACGCGATCATCGAGCGGGCCTTCGACGAAGGCTGGATTGCGCCACGTCCGCCGTCACACCGCACCGGCAAGCGCATCGCGGTCGTCGGGTCGGGCCCGGCCGGACTGGCCGCAGCCGACCAGTTGAACAAGGCCGGCCACCTCGTCACCGTCTTCGAGCGCGCGGACAGGATCGGCGGGCTCCTTCGGTACGGAATCCCCGAGTTCAAGATGGAGAAGCGCGTCCTGGATCGGCGCCTTTCCGTCATGGAGGCCGAGGGCGTGAAGTTCCGGCCGAACGCGCACATCGGCAGCGAGATCCCTGCAAACGAACTGCAGCGGGAGTTTGACGCGATCGTCCTGGCGGGCGGCTCGACGGTTCCGCGCGACCTGCCGATTCCAGGCCGGCATCTCACCGGCGTCTACTTCGCGATGGAGTACCTGACGCAGCAGAACAAGCGCAACCAGGGCGATGCCGTGCCGGAGGCAGACCTCATCAGTGCCAACGGCAAGCGCGTCGTGATCATCGGCGGCGGCGACACCGGCGCCGACTGCCTCGGCACCGTGCATCGTCAGGGCGCCACGTCGGTGCATCAGTTCGAGCTGCTGGCGAGGCCGCCAGAGCAACGCGCCGCCGACAACCCGTGGCCCAGCTGGCCGCAGATCTTCCGCGTGTCGACCGCGCACGAGGAGGGCGGCGAGCGGCTCTACTCCGTGCTGACGACGGAGTTCGAGGGCTCGGGCGGACGCCTGGTCGGGCTCAAGGGCCACAGCGTGGTGCCCGCGCAAGAGAACGGCCGGATGACGTTCAAGCCCGTGCCCGGCACCGAGTTCACGCTGGAGTGCAACCTCGTGCTGCTGGCGATGGGGTTCGTGGGTCCCGAAAGGGGCGCGGTCGAGCAGCTGGGCGTGAAGCTCACCGACCGCGGCACCGTCTGGCGCGACGAGAACTGGATGACCAACGTCGCCGGCGTCTTCGCGGCCGGCGACATGCAGCGCGGGCAGTCGTTGATCGTCTGGGCCATCGCCGAGGGGCGCAGCGCCGCCCGCGGCGTGGACCAGTGGCTCATGGGTCAGTCGCAGTTGCCGATAGGGGCCTGACGCGTACCTCATCGCCGGTCGGACTCACGCCCTCCTCCACGTCTCACCGCGCGGCTGCGATTACACCGTCGAGTCCTCTTCGCTCGGCCAGCGTGCGTGATAGCATCCGCCCCCATGTCTGGTCCGATACCTAGACGCGCGCTGCTGGCGGGCGCGGGCGCCCTGCTCGCGTCGTCGGGCGCGCGGCTCAGGGGTGGGTCCGGATCCTCCTCTGACCAGCTGACTGGCGGCATCAAGCTCACCATGCCGGTCGGCGAACTCACCGACGAGGCCCTGTCTTTCGTCGCGTACCTCGGAGTGGAGTACGTCACCACCGGCGGCCCCGCCTACCCGACCTACACGGTGGAAGGCCGCGTGGTACAGGCTCGACCCAACGACCCGCCTCCGCCCTGGAAGGAAGAAGACCTTCGCAGCATGAAGGAGAAGGTGGAGCGCGCAGGCCTGAAGCTCGGCAACGTCATGCTCCACGACTTCCGCAACGCCATCCTCGGTCGCCAGGGCGCCGACGACGACATCGAAAAAGTGCGGGAGTCGATCCGCGTCGCCGGCCGCGTTGGCATACCCATCGTCGAATACAACTGGTACGCGCTGCGCGCGATGGGCGGCTATTACGAAGAGGCAGGCCGCGGCGGCGCACGCCTGGCCGCTCACGATTATCGCCGCAGCGAGAATCTCCCGGTGCTCGACGACGTCGGCCGGCACAGCGCGACCGATCTCTGGGCCCGTTACGAGCGTTTCCTCAAGGCCGTCGTTCCCATCGCCGAGCGCGCCGGCGTGCGCCTGGCCGTGCATCCCAATGATCCGCCCCCGCCTTCCTATCGCGGCACCGAGCAGATCCTCGGGTCGGTGGACGGTCTGCGGCGGGTGTGCGACATCGTCAAGAGCCCGGCAAACGGCATCACGCTCGACACCGGCGTGACCCGCGAGATGGGCACAAATGTCATCGACACAATCAAGTGGTTCGGCGCCCGCGATCAGATCAATCACGTGCACTTCCGCAACGTGCTGATGAAAGTGCCCCGCGAGCAATACGTCGAGACGTTCCTCGATGCGGGCGACAACGACATGATGGCGTGCCTTCGTGCCTTCAATCAGACGGGCTATCCGCGTCTGCTGCATCCCGACCACGTGCCGAACTTCCCAGGCGACCGCGGCGGCCAGCGCGGCGGTTGGGGCTACGCGGTCGGCCAAATCAAGGCGATGATGCGTCAGCTGTAGGCCGACCGAAGAGACTGCCGCCGTGATGGGCGGCGATGTACCGTAACCGTCAAGCTGCAATCGTCATCGTCAATTCACGGTGCCCGCGCCGGGCCCCGGGTGCGTGACAAAGGCCTCGGCACGCGTGGCTGCCGCCGGATGGCGAGCTGCATAGATGGCGAGCCAGTCCTCTTTGAACGAATCGGCGCGAGCCGCATCGACAAGCGCCCAGACGCTGCCGCCGAAGCCGGCGCCGAACGACGACGCGGCGTGGGCGCCGAGCTCTCGTGCAAGGCGCGCCAGGGCGACGGTCTCGGGCACCTGGTTGCCGAGCAGGTCCTCCGCCGCCTGCTGGGACCGATCGACGAGCGTCCCGAATGTCTCGAGCCGGCCCGCGGCCAGAGCCTCGAGCGCGGCAGGCAGGATGTGACGGTCCTCGACAACGAAGTGCTCGAGTCGGCGCTGCAGGTCGGCCGCGTCAGACGGCGACGGAACGCGGGCGATCGCCGCGCGCAGATTGGCCAGCGCGTCGGGTGAGGCATCGAGCACGTCGGCGAGGGTTGTGGGCTGAAGTTCCGGCCTGCGTGAGAGGGCGACGATGTCGGCGGCCAGCGAGGACGCGCGGTTGTAGCGATCGCGCGCGCCGCCGGTCTTGTCGGCCGTGATGCCGCTGGCGGCGACGACGAACACCACTTCGCGGCCGAGCGCGATGCGGCGCTCGGGTGCAACCGGGTGGTAGCGATAGCAGGTCAGGTGGCCCGCGGCGCTCACCAGGATCGCCGTGTGATCCTCGCTGCCGCCCGACGTGCCCACACCGGAGTCACCGGCCAGCGTGCCAAACGCACGGCCGTTCTCGACCGAGCCCAGATAACCCGCGAGGGACAGGTCGTCGGGAATCGCCGCCAGGAAGTCTGGCCGGGCGCGCAGGTCGTTCACGTCGGCCAGCACCAGGAAGATCGCGGTGATGAGCGCGCTCGAGGTGCTGAGCCCGGCCGCCCTCGGCAGCGTGCCGTAGAACACGACGTCGGCGCCGCGACTTACCGGCGCGAAGTTGCGCGCGAGCCGCCGCGCGGCGGTCATCGGGTAGTTGGTCCAGTGCCCAACCGGCGGCGAAAGCCCGGGGTCGATCGCGAACTCGACGTGACGCCCATCCCGCCCGTCCACGACGCGGAGCCGGGTGTCCTCTCTCGGAAGATACGCAACCGCAAAGCCCCGCTCGGCCGCACACGTCAGGCTGCGCCCGCCCGCATAATCGGTGTGCTTGCCGAGCACTTCGATGCGCCCTGGCACGAACAGGCGCAGGGCGCCCGGCCGGTTCGTCAGCTGCGCGAGAGCGCGATCGGCGCGTTCCTGCGCGGCATCGACGACCGGTTGCGCCGACCGCGACAGGTGCGCGCGCACGTCGGCGATCACAGGCGGACCTCGACCCCCGCCAGCCGCCGCGCGACGGCGGCGATATCGGCGCGCCCCGACAGGTCGAGCACGCCGGCATTTGACAGCACCGCCTCCACGGGAAAACGGCCGTCGTCGATCGCCTGTTGCACCGTGAGCGGCAACTCGAGCTCCCCCCGCGGCGACAGCGGCACGTTTCGGCACGCGTCGAAGATCCGCGTGTCGAAGCGCCAGCAGTTCATGCTCACGTAGGAGCCGCGATTGAATCGCGCGACGTCAACCGAATCCGGCTTCTCGACGATGCGGCGCAGCCGGAGGCCGTCCAGGTCGAGCAGCGCAAAGCTCAGGATCCGTTCGGGGGCAATCTGGCCATCGGCGAGAAGCCCCTCGCGGCTGAACGCGACCAGGCCCGGCATCGTCAATGCCGCCAGGGCCGACAGCGCTTCCACCGGGTAGTAGTTGTCGCCGTTGGCCACCAGGAACGGCTCGCCGTCGGTCCACGCTTCGGCCGCGAGCACGGCGTCGGCGGTGCCGAGCGGTTTTTCCTGAATGACGCAATCCACACTCATGCGTGTCAGCGTGACCTCCGACGCGTAGTAGCGGCGCACGACGTCGTGCTCGGGCCCGATGACGATGCACAGTCGAGTCAGGCCGGCGTCTGCCAACGCGCTGAGGATGTAGTCCAGAAAGGGCCGGCCGATTGGAATGAACGCCTTGAGTCCTTGCTCGGCCGCGGCTGACTGCGCGGGGTCGAGCTGGGCGCCCGGCGCCTCCTGGCGCATGCGGGTGCCGAGCCCACGCGCGAGAACCACGCCGCGCTCGGTCATGTTCTGTCTATCGTAGCGCGCTCGGTCATGGTTCGGTCTGGCATAGGCCCGAACGTCAGTTCGGGCCGCATCAGTCGCGGAAGCAACCATACAACAGAAGTGCTTCGGGCTCTCCTGGGCGCTGCGCCTGCCCGCTACAATGGCTGCATGCTTCTCAGGTTCATCCTGGCCGTCATGGCGCTGGTCGTCACCGCGTGGCTCACCGGCATCGTCCTGCAACGGCTGCGGCGCCGATCTTGAGGCTTCATCGTCGATGCGCGTCGTGGTTTGCTCTCTCATGATCCTCCTGGCGCTTGGCCTGGCCGCCGGCTCCATGCCGCGCAAGCTGCTGGTCGCGCACCGGGGCGCCTCGGCCTACGCGCCCGAGCACACGATCGCCGCCTACCGGCTGGCGCTCGAACAGGGCGCGGATTTTGTCGAGCAGGATCTGGGCGTCACGCGCGACGGCGTCCTGGTCTGCCTCCACGATTCGACGCTGGAACGTACCACCGATGTCGAGCAGGTCTTCCCCGATCGATTCAGGCAAGTCGACGGGGCGCGGCGCTGGGTCGTGGCGGACTTCACGCTCGACGAGATCAAGCGCCTGGATGCCGGCGCATGGTTTGGTCCGGGCCACGCCGGCGAGCGGGTGCCGACGTTTCAGGAAGCGATCGATCTCGTGCGCGGAAAAGCGGGGCTGTTCCCCGAGCTCAAGTCGCCCGAGGCGTATCGCGGCCACGGCATCGACATGGAGCCGCTGGTCGTCGCCGCGCTCCGGAAGAATGGGCTCGACCGCAAGGGCGCCGATTCGCGTACTCCGCTCATCCTGCAGTCGTTCGACCAGCCGGCCCTGCAGGCGCTGGCGCGCGACGTGCCGACGCTCGATCGCACGTTCCTCGTCGACCCGCGTGGCGCGGCACGCTGGACCTCTGACGCCGGCCTGAAAGAGATCGCGACGTTCGCAACCGGGCTCGGGCCATCGAAGATGCTGATCGATGCCGATGCGACGCTGGTCGAACGCGCGCACGCGGCCGGGCTTACCGTGATCCCCTACACCTTCCGCTCTTCGTCGGCCGGGCGCTTCCCATCGGTTCGCGACGAGATGGCACATTTCCTCGCGGTCGCTGGCGTCGACGGGTTGTTCACCGACAACCCGGACCTGTTTCCTCGCTGAGCTTGCACTCCGCGACTCCGCACGCCAGGTTCGCGGTCCGTGGACTGCCGTCCGGAGTCTGTTAACCTACCTGCCTCCCCTACCCGGTAGCCGGATGAGCTTCATTCTGGGCGCGAACTTGCCGTGGGTCCGCTACGGCGGCGACTTCGGCGCCAACGCCTGGTCTCCTCAAGGCGGCCTCGCCACCAGACCTGCCGATCAACAGCGTGTGCTCGACGTGCTGCTCCGGCTGCGCGAGGCAGGGGTCACGCGCCTGCGGTGGTTCTTCCTGTGCGATGGACGCGCCGGCATCCGGTTTCGCGAGGACGGCTCGCCGCTCGCGATTCAAAGTGAAGCATGGCGCGACTTCGACGTCGCCCTCGATCTCGTACGCAGGGCCGACGTGTCGTTGATGCCCGTGCTGTTCGACTTCCACCTGTGCCGGCCGCGACGCGTCGTCAATCGCGTCCAGACCGGGGGCCGCAGCCGGCTGATCGGGCATGCCGATTTGCGCGCGCACCTGCTGGACAACATCGTCGCGCCCCTGTTTGCCAACTACGGCCACTCGGCGGAGATTGGGGCCTGGGATCTGTTCAACGAGCCGGAGTGGGCGACCTTCGGCGTCGGGACCTGGAACCCCGTCTCGAGCGTCTCGAGATCGGCTATGCGCGGCTTCCTTCACGCGGCCGCGACGCGGGCGCACTCCGTGACCCGGCAGCAGGTGACGGTCGGCACGGCCAGCGCGACGACGCTGAGCCTGGTGCGCGGACTCGGGCTCGACTTCTATCAGCCGCATTGGTACGACCGCTTCGAAGATCGCGCGCCGCTGGGGCGCCACACGGCGACACTCGACTGCGACGCGCCGGTCGTGCTGGGCGAGTTCCCGACGTGCAACTCAGCCAGGACGCCGGGCGAGCTGCTCGCCACGGCGGAGCAAAGCGGCTATGCCGGCGCGTATTTCTGGTCGGCGCTGGCCGACGACGGCTTCACACACCTCGAACAGGCGACCGCCGCCGTGGCGGAGCGCAATCTCTCAACCGTGCGAACGTAAATGAAACGAGGCAACACATGGCGGCTCTCGGCGAAAAGTATTCAGACGTGCTCGGACTCTCGAAGGAACTCGGCGTGAAGGACGGCAACTGGAAGGAAGAAGGCGGCAAGATCAAGTTGTGGGGCAAGACCGAGTATCAGCTCGATGCCAACCGCCTGTGGGACAAGATCAAGGAGCACCCGGGCTGGGAGAACGAAGTGGTCGCCGACCTTCAGGCCACACGGACCGACGTCTACGGCTACCACACGGTGAAGTCGGGCGACACGTTATCGGGCATCGCGAAGAAGCTGCTCGGCAGCGCCGGCCGCTACATGGACATCTTCAACGCGAACAAGGATCAGTTGAGCGACCCGGACAAGATCAAGGTCGGACAGAAGCTCGTGATTCCGAGACCATGACTTGCTGAAGTGCCAGGTGCCGGGTGCCTCGTGCGGTGCTGCGTGCCGAAGTGCTGCGTGCAGTGCACCGGCACTAAGCACCGAGCACCACACCAGGCACCAAGCACCCGGCACCACAGCACCGGCACGCGCGGCACCAGGCACACAGCACCAGGCACTAAGCTCCCCTACCCACCTTCGAGATATACAAACACAATCAGCGCGATCAGCGCGAGCACGATCAGGCCGAGTACCTTCCACCAGCTGATCGGATACGTGCCGTCCATCTTCCCCGTGTATCCGTTCACCAGCACCTGGTAGGCCGTCGCCCGGTAGTTGTACGTGAGGAGCCACACCGGCAGCAGCACGTGCTTGAATGTGCGGTCCGAGAAAGTCGGTGAGATCACGAGGTTGCGGTACGTGTCGCCGGGGACCTGCTGGGCACACAGTGCCTCGAGCGCAGAGCGCATCTGCTGGATCGACCGTTCTGCGGCGTCGAGCAGGACGATCTGGTAGTGCTCGACGACGAAGCCCGAGAGCATCGCAGCGTCGTACGGCACCAGGTCCGGAGTCGGGAACGGCTCGATCTTCCGCAGCAGGTCGTGCCGCACGCCCTGCGTCCCGGGCACCGGCTCGTCGTCGAAGAAGTGCGTGACCGTGCCCGCCGCGTTCTCCCACCGCACATGCCGCACCTGACGTGTCTGCGTGCGACCCTGGTTGTCGCGGTAAGACTCGGTCGTGTAGTAGTAATGTCCCGCCTCGGCCCGCCACGGGCAGACCACGTGGGCATCAAACGTCCAGTACGGCAGGTAGATGCCGTGCACTGTGTCCACCAGTGCGCGCGACTTGAGCTTGCCCGGCGCCAGCCACTTGCTTGCGTACCATCGGCGAATCTGTTCGCGCACCTGGCCCTGCGCCACCTTGAACGGCAACAGGCTCTGCGGGCGAATGGGCGCCTTGATTTCCTGGTAGTCGACCAGTGCCGGCGAGCCGCAGAACTCGCAGTTCTGCCCGACGCGCGTTGGCTCAAACACCATCACGGCCCGGCAGCTCTGGCACTGCACGCTGCGTCTTTCCGCCTGCCAGCCGCGCTGGTCTTCAGGCAGCTCGCGCAGCGTCTTGACCAGATCCAGCTCCTGGATCTGACCCGTGACGCGATCGATTTGATAGGGCGACTCGGTGCCGCAAAACGGGCACACGAGCTTCTCCTTGCCAGGGTTCCACTCGGCCTGCGCGCCGCAGGCCGGGCAAGGGAACTTGGAAATGGCGGAGACTGAAGACATGGATCAATTGCAGATTGCAGATTGACGATTGCAGATTAAGAAATTGCGCGGATTTCCAATCTGCAATCTGCAATCTGCAATCTGCAATTCTTCAGCTCTGAAGGTACTTCTCCAGAGCTGACCGCGTCACGCGATAGCTGGTCCCGATCTTCTTGGCGCCGAGCTCACCGGATTCGATGATGGTCATGACGTCGGCTTCCGGGACGCCGATGGCCTTGGCGACGTCGGCGGGCGCCAGCAGTTCGGGCAGACCTGGCGCCGCAGCGGCAGCGGCTGCACCTGCGGCCGCCGCGGGCGCGGCGCCGGGCACCTGCAGGTTGCCCATGTTGTGCTGCTGCATGATCTGCTGCGCGATGGCAAAGCCGACGGCCAGCTCCGAGGCCGTGCCGGCCGCGCCTCCGCCTCCAGGCTGTTCCATGCCCTTGGCCATCTGGTACTTCACGAAGTCGTTGAGGTTGCCGATGGCCGCCATGCTCGACTTCTTGTCGATCGCGGCTTCCACCTCCGGCGGCACCGACACGTTCTCGACGATGAAGCTGCCGAGCTGAATCCCGTACTTGCTCGAGATCACCGGGTTGATGAGCGGCAGCAGCGCCTCGCCCAGCTCGGTGTACCGCGACGCGACGTCGAGCACCGGGATCTTCGCCGACGCCAGCGCGTCGCTGAAGATGCTGACGACGCGCGACCGCATCGTCTCGGCGAACTCGTCCAGCCGGAAGTTGTGGTCCGAGCCGGCGACCTCTTTGAGGAACAACTTCGGGTCGATGATCTTGAAGTCGTAGGTGCCGAACGCGCGGGCGCGGACGATGCCGAAGTCGTCGTCGCGCAGCATGATGGGGTTCGCCGTTCCCCACTTGTTCGCCGTGAACAGGCGCGTCGTCAGGTAGTAGACGTCGGCCTTGAACGGCGAGTTGAAGCCGTACTTCCACGACTTCAGTCTCGTGAGAATCGGGATGTTGTCGGTGGTCAGCGAGTGCTTGCCGGGTGCGAACGTGTCGCCGAACTCGCCCAGGTAGACAAACTGCACGAGCTGCGACTCACGGACGATGAGTTGCGCGCCGTTCTTGATGGCCTTGTCGTCGTCTGGAAAGCGGTACGACAACGTGTCGCGCGAGTCGTCGGTCCACTCGATGATCTCGAGCAATTCGCCCTTGATGAAGTCGAAGACACTCATTTGCTTTCCGCTCCTCCGGTCGTGGAGATTGTATACGGTCGGCGCGGCGGTTCCGTTTCAGGAATGCCAGATTCACGGGTGCACGGGTTCACAGGTTCCCGGGTTCACAGGTTCACAGGTTCACGGGGTTCGCAGGTTCACAGGTTCACAGGTCGCAGGTTCACAGGTTCACGAGGTTCATAGGTTCACAGGTTCACTCAGGTTCATAGGTTCACAGGTTCACAGGTTCGGGATGACATCCGAAACGGACAGCTCGGCTGTAAGTCTGACTCAGCGGTGATCGACCGGCCGGATCAAACTTCCGCATCCCCCTGCAGCCACGTCACTTCTGGCAGAAGCCATAACGCCGCCGGTTCGGCACGTGCCTTGCCCTTAACACCCGCAGGAGGCACGACATGAGACGCCTTGTGATGAGCTCTGTCGCAATTCTCTCGGCGGCGCTACTGACGGCGCCGCTGGTGGCTCGACCCGCAACGATCGACGCGGAAGCCGCGCCGATCGCTGCGCGCGCTTCGCGCGTAGTGACCATCCCCGCCGGTTCGACGCTGCGGCTGCGCGTCGATCGAGCGTTCGGCTCGGACATCTCGCGCATCGAGGACCCGGTGGGCGCAACGCTGGTCCGCGACGTCGTCGTCGACGGCTACACGGTCCTGCCAAGCGGCAGCGTCGCCAGCGGTTACGTGGCCGACGCCGCGCGACCGGGCAAGGTGAAGGGGCGCGGTCGCGTCGCCGTGCGCTTCACGCGCATCACACCAGCGGGCGATGTCGACCGCTACCCGATGCGAACCCGTTCGTGGGTCGCCGTGGCTCCGGCCACCAAGAAGAAGGACGCGCTCACCATCGGGCTGCCCGCGGCCGGCGGCGCGGCCATCGGCGCGCTAATCGACGGCAAGAAGGGCGCGGGCATCGGCGCGCTGGCCGGAGGCGGCGCCGGAACGGCCGTCGTGTTGACGACGCGGGGCAAGAACGTGCGGGTCAACCGAGGGGCGACGCTCGCGGTCCGGCTTTCGGAACCCCTGACAGTACGCGTCGACTAGCGGCGGTAGGCGCGCACGTAGTCGACCTTCATCTCCTGCGGGAACGTGGTCGTGGGGTCGGGGTTGCCGGGCCAGTTCCCACCCACGGCCACGTTCAGCAGGAGGAAGAAGTCGTGGTCGAACACCCAGCGGGCGCCCGCAGGCAGATCGGACGCCTTGCGGCTGAAGTACTGACGGCCGTCGAGGTACCAGCGGATCTCGCCGGGCTCCCATTCGACGGCGAACACGTGGAAGGCGTCGGCAAATGGCTTGCCGTCGGGGCTCGACGAGGCGCCACTTGGTCCGCTCCCCCCGAATAACCCGGCCCATGCAGCGTCCCGTGAACCGTCGTCGGCTCGCGGCCGATGTTCTCCATGATGTCGATCTCGCCGCACTGCGGCCATCCAGCCCCGTCGACGTCAGCACCAAGCATCCAGAAGGCCGGCCAGATCCCCTGCCCGCGCGGCACCTGGATGCGCGCTTCGAACCTGCCGTAGGTCTGCGCGAAGCGATCCTTCGTCTTCAGGCGCGCCGACGTGTAGTCGCGCGCGAAGCCGTCGGTGCCCGTGAAGCGCTCGGCCCGCGCCGTGATGACCAGCGCGCCATCGCGCAGCACGGCGTTGTCCACTCGACTGGTGTAGGTCTGCAGTTCCTGGTTGCCCCAGCCGCCGCCGCCAAGGTCGTAGACCCATCGCGACTCGTCGGGCCGCGACCCGGCGTCGAACTCGTCGCTCCAGGACAGCGTCCAGGAAGACGGCTGCGGCGAGGGCTGCGGCACAGGCTCGTCGCTGGCGCCCCCACCGCAGACGGCAAGCGACCACGTGGCCAGCCACAACCCGGCCAGGCGCAGCGGTACGTTCATGCCTATTGGACGGCGAGCAGTTCGATATCGAACACCAGGTTCGAATTCGGCGGAATGCCTTGTTGTGCCTGGGCGCCGTAAGCCAGGTCTGGCGGGATCACGAGCCGGCGGACGCCGCCGACCTTCATGCCGACGACTCCCCGATCGAATCCGGGAATGACGCCGCCACCGCCGAGGGTGAAGTTATAGGGTCCGCGCCCAGCCGAGGAATCAAAGAGCGTGCCCTTGTTGTCGACACCAGTCTGGCTGAAGAGCCATCCCGCGTAGTTCACGCTGACCGCCTTGCCGTTGACGGCCTCCGCACCCGTGCCCACGCGCAGGTCCGTGGCATTGAACGGTTGCGGGGGGATGGTGGTAGGGCCGGGAGCGGCAGGGTTGGAATCGCCTCCACAAGCGGCAAGCAACACAAGAAAGGGAAACACACACAACAGACGGCGCATCAGGACTCCGAGCAGGGAAAGAAGCAGGGTTGGCCGGATCAGTTTACAAGGTTGTGGGTATGGAGGCGTAAGGTCGGACTAAAGTATGGAAAAGTGGCGATTCTCGACGTGCGACGGGGACGTCCCCGCAACTTCAGCCGGCCGGCTCGGACCGTCATCCTGACCCTCCCCGACGACGTCATCGAGCGTCTCAACGGCGGTCGACGGCGCGGTAAATTTCGCCCGAACTGAAGTTCGGGCCTACGTACCCCCGTGGCACTACTTGCACTCGAAGGCGTCTCGGTCGCCTTCGGACACCTTCCCCTCGTCGATCGCGCGTCGATGCAAATCGAACGCGGAGAACGCGTCTGCCTGATCGGCCGCAATGGCGCCGGCA
The DNA here is from genome assembly GCA_963806705.1 of Vicinamibacteria bacterium. Lineage (GTDB taxonomy): Bacteria > Acidobacteriota > Vicinamibacteria > Vicinamibacterales > JAENWD01 > JAENWD01. The sequence goes on along the minus strand of CAWDZE010000011.1, from coordinate 46,680 downwards.
AGACCACGCTGCTCCGCGTCGCAAGCGGCGAGCAGCCGCCCGATGCCGGCACGCGATGGCTCCAGCCTGGCGTGCGGGTCGCGCGGCTCGAGCAGGACGTGCCGCTCACGACCACCGCGCCGGTCTTCGACGTCGTCGCCGAAGGCCTCGGCGACGTCAGCGCGATGGTGACGGCCTATCACCACGCGGCCGTCGAGGTCGCACGCGACCACTCGCCCCGGGCGCTCGAGCGCCTGGCGCAGGCGCAGCAGCAGCTCGACGAGCAGGACGGTTGGAACGTCGAGCGGCGGGTCGAGACCGTCCTGGCGCGTCTGAGCCTGCCGGCCGATGCGCCGGTCGACACGTTATCGGGCGGGTGGCGCCGCCGCACGCTGCTGGCGCGTGCGCTGGTCGCCGAACCCGACCTGCTGCTGCTCGACGAGCCGACCAATCACCTCGACATCGAAGCCATCACCTGGCTCGAGGGGCAGCTGGCCGACTACGCCGGCGCGGTGCTCTTCATCACCCACGACCGCGCGTTCCTGCAGCGTCTGGCCACGCGCATCGTGGAGCTCGATCGTGGGCGCCTCACGTCGTGGCCCGGCGACTACGCGACCTTCCTGCGCCGCAAGGAAGCCGCCCTGGCCGACGAAGCCATCCAGCAGGAGAAGTTCGACAAGAAGCTGGCCGAAGAGGAGGTATGGCTCCGGCAGGGCATCAAGGCGCGCCGTACGCGGAACGAGGGCCGCGTCCGTGCGTTGATGGCGATGCGCGCCGAGCGCGCCAGCCGCCGCGCCCAGGCGGGCCTGGTGCGGATGCAGGCCAGCACCGCCGAGGGCAGCGGCAAGATGGTGTTCGAGGCGGATCGGATCGCCTTCGGCTACGTCGGAGCGCCGGTCGTCCGCGACTTCTCCTGCCGGGTGATGCGCGGCGACCGCATCGGGCTCATCGGTCCCAACGGCAGCGGCAAGACGACGCTGCTGCGGCTGCTGCTGGGCGAGCTGACCCCCGAAAGCGGCACCGTGCGCATCGGCGCCAACGTGCGGGTGGCCTACTTCGATCAGCAGCGCGAGCAGCTCGATCCCGAGCGGACCGTCGCCGAAATCGTCGGCGAAGGCAGCGACACCGTCACCGTCAACGGCCAGCCGCGCCACATCGTCGGCTACCTGAAGGACTTTCTCTTCCCGGCCGAACGCGCACGCTCACCGGTCAAGGCGCTGTCGGGCGGCGAGCGCAACCGCTTGCTGCTGGCGCGCCTGTTTACGCGTCCCGCCAACGTGCTGGTGCTCGACGAGCCCACCAACGATCTGGACATCGAGACGCTCGAGCTGCTCGAAGCACAGCTGGCCGAGTGGGCCGGCACGCTGCTGCTGGTCAGCCACGACCGCGTCTTTCTCGACAACGTCGTCACCAGCACACTCGTGTTCGAAGGCGAAGGGCGGGTGCAGGAATACGTCGGGGGGTACGAGGACTGGATCAGACAGGCAGGTTCACAGGTTCACGGGTTCACGGGTTCACAGGTTCACGGGTTCACGGGTTCACAGGTTCAGGCGTTCACGGGTTCGTCGGGTTCGTCAGGTTCGACGGGTTCTTCAGGGTCGGCGAGGCGCTTGTCCTACAACGAGCAGCGCGAGTTCACCGGGCTGCCGGGAGCAATCGCGGCCCTGGAAGACGAGCAGGCGACGCTCCACGCGCGCGTCGAGGCGCCGGAGTTCTACAAGGAGCCGCCCGACGCGATTGCGGCGACGCTGGCGCGCGTCGAACAGGTCGATGACGAGCTGCTGGCGGCCTACGCCCGCTGGGACGAGCTCGACTCGCGCGCCCGCTGAAACCGGCGCGTTCGGCACCACGTATCCCCTGACATGCCCCACGCAGCGAAGAATCCCGGCACCGCCGCGGTCCTGAGCCTGCTCATCCCCGGTGTCGGCCAGTTCTACAACGGCGACTTTCTCCGTGGCCTGTTCTGGTTGATCGTCACGCCCGGCCTCTGGATAGGCAGCGGCGGGCTGCTGGGCTGGATCTGCCACGTCATCGCGTCAATTACCGCCTACCGTCGGGCAAGCCTTCACACGTCGGGCTTGCCGGCTTCGCCCTCGGCTTCCGCAAGGTAGGCGCCTGTTAACCCCGGCGCCGAAGACGCGTAGTAACCGTCAGACGCACTTATCCGACGGAGCCTACGCCATGATTCGACGCCGCCTGACCTTCGCCTTTCTCCCCCTCGCGCTGACCGCGCAGCTGGGCACGGCCGACGCCCAGCAAGACCGCCCGGCGACGGCCCAGCAAGCGCCTGCCGCGGTGGCGCCTGCCCCGGTGCTGCCCGAGAATCCGGTCGAAGCCAACGAGACGCGGGACCAGTTGATGGAGGTGCTTCGCCAGTATCCGCCGTCGCTCGCGGAGGTGCTCCGACTCGACCCGTCACTGCTCACCAGCGAGCAGTACATCGCGACCTACCCCGGCCTGGCGGCCTTTGTCGCCCGGCACCCGGAGGTCGCGCGCAACCCGGCCTACTTCTTCGGCACCGAGCACGTCCGGTCGTGGGAGGACTACGGCCCACGAGCCGAGGCGGTCCGCGTCTGGCGCAGCGTGATTCAACGGCGTGCAGATGTTCTCGGTCTTCGCGGTCATCACCGGCACCCTGGTGTGGCTGGTCAGGATGCTGGTGGACCACCGCCGGTGGCTGCGCCAGTCAAGGGTACAGACCGAAGTCCACTCGAAGCTGCTCGATCGATTCGCGACCAACGACGACCTGCTCAAGTACATCCAGTCGCCGGCCGGCAAGCGGTTCCTCGAGTCGGGTCCCATTGCGCTCGAGCCCGACATGCAGCCGCGCAACGTCGGGGCGCCCTTTGGCCGCATCTTCTGGTCGGTCCAGGCCGGGGCGGTGCTGCTGCTGAGCGGTCTGGGCCTGCAGTTTGTCGGCCAGCGTCAGCAATGGGAAGAGGTCGGCCAGCCGCTGTCCTCGATGGGCATCCTCGTCGTCGCCATCGGCCTGGGCTTCCTGATTTCCGCGGCGGCCTCGTACTTCCTTTCGCGGCGGCTCGGCCTGCTGCCGGATTACAATGCGAAGCGTGATGTCCCCGCGCCCAATGACTCTCTCTGACGTCAACGGGCTGGTCCTCGACACCGACGAGGCCGCCCAGGCGCTGCACATGACCGAGGAGGCGTTCCGGGCGTTCTACGAACGAACGGCACGCCCCCTCTGGGCGTATCTCGCCCGGGCCACGGGCGAGCCGCACACGGCCGACGATCTGCTGCAGGATGCCTACTACCGCCTGCTCCGTTCGACCGTCGCCTTCGACGACGACGACCACCGCCGCAACTACCTGTTTCGCATCGCGACCAACCTGGTGCGCGACCGTTATCGCCGCCCGACCCGCGAAGTGGCGTTGCCCGATGACGAAAGCGAGCGGCCACTGGTGTGCGAGGACGCGGAGCCGGGGCGATTTGCGATCAAGCGCGACGTCGCCGCGCGCGCTCGACGCGCTTCGGCCGCGGGATCGCGATCTGCTGTGGCTGGCCTACACGCTCGGGCTCTCGCATGCCGAGATGGCGCGGACCCTGGGCGTCAAGACCGGCAGCGTGAAGTTGCTGCTGTTCCGGGCGCGAGCGCGCCTTGCTGGTCGCCTTCGCCCTTCGGGCTTCGGCCAAGCGAACAAGGAGTCCGTGTAATGCGCCGGCTTGCCGAGTGCCGTCACGAAGCCGACCTGGTCGCCGCCGTCACCAGCGGGCGCTGGCCGACCGCCGTCGACCAGGCGCTGCGCGAGCATGTAGCCTCGTGCCCGGTGTGCGCGGAGGTGTTGCAGGTGGCCGAAGTCATGACCGCCATCGAGCAGGAGACGCTGGCCGACACGCGGTTGCCGTCTCCCGGTCAGGTGTGGTGGCGCGCACAACTGCGCGCGCGGCGCGAGGCCGCTGCTGTCGCGGCCCGTCCGGTGATGGTAGCGCAAGCCGTCGGCGCCGCCGCGGCCCTCGGGCTGGTGGCTGGCGTCATTTCGTGGAAGTGGCCGGCGATTGCGCTCGCGGCTGGCACCTGGGTGAGCCAGCCGCTCGCGTCGTTCGATCTGGGCCTGGTCGCCTGGGTCGGCGTCGCGATGGGAGCCGTGCTGGGCCCGCTGGCAATCTACGCCGCCGTCCGAGAGTAGGGGCGGGTCTCGACCCTCTCGACCCGCCCCCTCCATCCCTAGCCCTTTCCCCCTTCGAGCGCGGCAAGCCACGTGGTTGCGGCTGCGCGGGCGGCGTCCACTGAAGGGCGGCCCGCGCGATAGAGCCGCTTCCAGGTACCTCGGGCTTGCTCTCGAGCGCCGGGTCGGCAAACACCATCTTGCCGCCGCGGCGCACCAGCGCCGCATCGGCGGGCACGGTGGCAGACAGCGCAAGGAACTCACGCAGACGTGCGGCGATGAACTTCTCGGGGTTGGCCGGATAGCGCTCGTCGAACTGCTTCGCGTTCAGGCGAGCCTCGGCGACCTTGGCGTCCGACTTCGCCTGCGCAGCCTTCTGCTCCTTCATTGCCGTCTGGCCCTGCTTCTGCACCTCGGCCAGCTGGCTGTCCAGATCGCCGCCGCCGGCGCCGGCCGCCTTCATGGTCTCTTCCATCATCTTGCGCATCTCTGGCGGCATGTTCGCCAGAGCGGCCCTGGTATCCGCCATTGCCTTATCCATCTTGGCGGTCTCCTTGTCGATGTCGGTCCTGGCCGCCGTCGTCTCCGGCAGGTCCGGCGGACGCTCGGCCTGGCGCCTGGCGGCATAGCCGGCGCGGAACGCGTCACTCTCGCAGTACGCACGGATGAACGCCGCCGCCGCGGTCACCGCGGCCGCGCGCGCCTCGGGCGCGAGCGTCCGGAAGATCGAGGGCGCCGGCCCGTCGCTGCCAGGCGTGCCACCCCACAGCGAGTCGAAGACGCCCTGCTGCGCTTCCTCCTCGGTCAGGCGAAATTGCGTGAGCACATCAGCGCCAAACGTGACCGAACCAATCATCACGGCGACGGCGGCAAGAACCGGCATGAAACCTGCGAAAGCGACACGGCATGGACTTCCCCCTTCCCCGGAATACGGACGACCGTGGAGCAAGGGAAGAAAGGAATTGCAGATTGACGATTGCCGATTGACGATTACGGGGCATGCGCGTTCCGCGCCGAATCGTCACGATCTGGTGCACGGCAGGCGCGCTCGCCGGATTTGCGGCCAACTCGCTGCTGGCGCGGGCGGCGGTTGGCCCGCACCTGATCGACGCGGTCACCTTCACAAGCGTGCGGCTGCTGGCCGGGACGCTGGCGCTGGCAGTCCTGGTCCACCTGGCCGCACGCCCTGCCACGCCCGATCCTCCCTCTTCAGCCCCGCGGTGGGCGGGCGCCGCTGCCCTCGCCGGCTATGCCTACGCCTTTGCGTTTGCGTACGCGCGCATTGACGCCGGCACGGGGGCGCTGATGCTGTTTGGCGCTGTCCAGTTGACGATGACCGGCTGGGGCATTGCTCGCGGGGAGCGGCCGCGGCCGGCCGAGTGGCTCGGGCTGTCGGTCGCCGTCGCCGGGCTGGTGGTCCTGACCCGCCCTGGCCGTCATGCCCCGGATCTTGCGGGCGCGGGACTCATGGCGGCAGCCGGGGCGTGCTGGGGCTTCTACTCGCTGCTCGGACGGCAGGCGCGCTCGCCGCTTGCGCGAACTTTCACGAACTTCGCGCTTGCATCGGGCGCTGGCATGGCGGTGCTATTGCTGCCCCTGCAGATGCACATCACGACACCCGGCGCGATGCTCGCGAGCCTGTCAGGAGCGGTGGCCTCGGGGCTCGGATACACGCTGTGGTATCGCGCCTTGCCTGCCCTGTCACGATTTCGCGCGGCGCTGGTGCAACTTTCCGTCCCGGTCGTCACGGCGGTGGCGGCCTGGCCGGTGCTGGGCGAGCCGATCACGACGCGCCTGGTCTGGTCGGCCACTATGATTCTGGGCGGAATTCTGCTCGCCTTCACGGCGCGCCGCTCGCCGGTGTGAGGTCTACTCCAGAAAAATCAGGGGTCCTTTGACGCCGGGACCGCAGCGCGCTAGCATTCTCGCGGTTCCCGTCGCTGACCTTGTCGGTCGCGCCGGTGGCTGGTGTCCGTGCCCTCGGGCGCCGAAAACGAAATTCAAAAGGCTTCCCAGCGTGATCGACGACGAACGTCTGCCCGACTACTACGAGGTGCTGCAGGTCAGCCCGAACGCGGATCCGGACACCATCCATCGGATCTATCGCCTGCTGGCGCAGCGCTTCCATCCTGATAATCAGGAGACCGGCGACACGACGCGCTTCCGCCAGATCACCGAGTCGTATCACGTCCTGAGCGATCCCGAACAGCGGGCCTCCTTCGACGTGCGCCACCAGTCCGTGCGGCAGGAACGGATCAAGGTCGTCAATCACGCCGCCCGCGCGAACACGGATTTCGAGATCGAACAGCTCGTGCGGCTCACCGTGCTCGAAGCGCTCTACACTCAGCGGCGCGTCAACCCCAACAACCCCGGGATCTTCGACCTCGACATGGAGGGCCTGACCGGGCAGTCGCGCGACCATCTCGAATTCACGTTCTGGTACCTGATCGCGAAGAACCTGATCAAGCGCGGCGACTCGTCCCGGCTGCTGATCACCGCCGACGGCGTCGACTACCTCGAGCAGCACTACGAGACGCACCTGCAGCGGAAGCGCTTGAAGGAAGCGAGCGGCGCATAAGTCTCGACGGTCCTCCCGCCATTGACGCCCGCCTGTCGATTCGTCGTCGGCCGTCCGGCTTAGCTCGGCAGTAGCACTCGCCCTGCTGGTCCACACCGACAAGACCGCCGGAGAGGTCGCGCGCCTGTCCTTGCACGGAACGTCGAGCTGCTACCGCGAGTTCCAGCGTTGAGGGCGGCACGTGGTATACTCGCGGCCTAGCCTTTTCCGCTTCGCTATCTCCGTCCGAGCCGATCGAGCCCTTCCCAAAAAAAGACTCGCTCCCTCCTACTGTGATTCCCAAGCGCGAGTAGATGTCTGCTCAGGCTATTTCGGTAACGAGCCACAGCCGGCGAAACGGCGGTGGCGTCAGGTCCCCTTTGGGACGTCAGGACGTGAGTAATGGGTCGGAAGCTTTACGTAGGCAACATTCCGTACGAAACCGGTGAGGCTGAACTGCAGGCGCTCTTCGGCGCCATCGGGACGGTCGATTCGGTGCGCGTCATGCGCGACCAGGCAACGGGCCGCGCTCGCGGCTTCGCCTTTGTCGAGATGGCGACCGATGAGGAGGCGCAGCAGGCGATCTCGCAGCTGAACGACACCCAGTTCGAGGGGCGTGCGCTTGCGGTGAACGAAGCGCGTCCGAAGCCGGCGTTTGCCGGCGGCGGTGGCGGCGGGTACGATCGCGGCAACGGCGGCGGTCAGCGTCGTCGATCCGAGCCGCGCTGGTAGTACAACGGGCGGGTTCAACCCACCCACCTACGAAGCGATGGCCGCGGCAGACTCAGGTCTGCCGCGGCTATTTTTTTTGCGGCGGCCGCTACGACCTGGTCAGCACGTAGAACACGCCATCCCACATCGTTAACATCGCCGTGTCCGACTTCACGACCAGCGTGCTGCCCAGTTCCAGCCCCCCGCTTTCGCAGGTCACATCGATGAGCGCGATCGGATCGTCGCCAAGCGACAGCTGTTGCGGCGTGACCCGGTACGCCTCGACGAAGGTCTCGAGCGCCAGCGAGCGGCGCGTGTAGGTGGCGCCGCTGCACGTGCGATCGCCGACGCGCACGCGACCTGCCTCGAGACTCACGACCGTGCCGACCTGTCGGCCGGCGTCTGCCGGCGATTGAGCCGACACTCCGGGCGCGATCACGGAGCTGACCTTCCAGTCACCATGAAAGGGCTCGGGAGGCCCGGACGGACCGCAGGCCGCAAGGACGAGAATGGGGAGAAGACGCGCGCGGCGAGACATCCACGTGATTCTAGCGCCGCCGCCTGACAATTTTGAGCAGCTGGCCCGGGATCCGGGCCAGCCGTTCAAGAGACTTACTCAGGCATGACCGACGTGCGCCCGCAGTCGGCGCAACGCAGGTAGAGAATCGGTAGTGATTCTGAACGACCGATTATGCGTGCCCCCGCGACGCCGCATCTCGGGCAGAGCACCGCTGGAGGCGGCCGCTTTGCCATTGTTGAGGCTCCCCGGGTTTTTGGTGCCACGGTACGAGCTTTAGGTTTATTGACGACTGTTGAGCTTCCGTTCACACTCTAATTTTATTACGTAACGCCTCTGCCCGTCATTCAATGCACTTTTTGGGCCGAATTTGCAGTGTTTGCGGCGGCCACCAGGCTCGTGGTCCCATCGCAACCCTGCTGCCGCGCCCACCAGAGGGGCGATCCCAGGCCGTCGTTCACCCGCCCCAGGGTCTTGTCGAAGGCCAGCAGCACCGCCACGACCTCGGTCCGACACCTGCCGAACAGCGGTCGATCCAGGTCGGCCAGCGCGCCTCCCGAGACCGCAAGGTCAAACGCCCGAACCTGCTGTTCGCGTGGCGGATGGACTGCCAGCAGCGCGCGGAGCATCTCGACGTCGTTGTCGAGAGCCGCCATCTCCAGCGGGCTGGTGCCCGCTGATCCGCGAGTGCCGTCGGCGCCGCGGGCAAGCAGCAGCGCTGCCGCGCCATCCTGTTTGACGTGCTGGGCGTGCATCAAGGGCGTCCAGCCGTGGCGGCTGTCGCGACGATTCGGGTCCGCGCCCGCGTCGAGCAGCAGCGTCATGACATCGACCCGGCCTGCCCGCGCGGCCCAGATGAGCGGAGTCCAGCTGTCGGCTGCCGTGTCGGCCGACTGCGTCTCGAGCAGCGCCTTGACCGCGGCGACATCCCCGCGGAAAGCAGCCGACTCAAGCGGCGTAGAGGGCGCGGCGCGGCACGCGGTCAACAACAACACGGTGGTGATCGACGCCGGAAGGAGCAAGTGTCTGTACTGCATGGTCCGAGACATTGCCGCAACTCGCCCGCGAAGAAATGAGCGAGATGTGAGCGGCACGTCAGATGATGCTGAGGATCGCGATCAGCCGAGTACCTCGATCACAAACCCGCCTGGCGCGGTGAAGTAAAACGTCCACGAGCCGTGCTGGCGGCTCGGCGGCGGCACGTCGAAGCCATCGGCCTTGAGCCGCCCGTTAATCTGGTCCACGTGCTGCTCCGACGGCTGGATGAAGCCGAGGTGGAACGTCGGCGGATACTTCACATCCTCGGCCCTGCCTTTGATCAAAGTCAGCACCAGGTCGTTGTCGTCGTAGACGACCTGAAACCCGCGATTGCCGCCCTCCTGGCCGCGAAGGCCGAAGTACTTCTCGAGGAACAGCCTGGTTTCCAGGGCATCGAAAACCGTCAGGTTCACGTGATTGAGTTTCATCTCTACTGATATACCATCGAGTCGCGCGCCCGCCCGACCGGCGCACGCCGTCTCCACATATGCCAATTTTGCGCACGCTCCGGCACCTGGCGCTCGGGCTGACGCTCATCGCCGCGGCCTCTGCGCTGCTGCTGCTCTCGGACCGCGAGCGGCGGACCGAGGCCGGCGGCCCGCGCAAGGTCGTGCGGGTCGCTATGGTCCAGCACGCGTCGTCGCCGGTGCTCGACGAGGGCGTGGCTGGCCTGATACAGGGGCTGGCCGAGCAGGGGTTTCGCGACGGCGACGCCATCAGCCTCACGACCTACAACGCGCAGGGCGACCTGGCGACCGGCAACGCCATCGCCCGCCAGGTGACGACCGGCGAATTCGACATGGTGCTGACGACGAGCACGCCGTCGATGCAGGCAGTGGCGAACGCGAACCGCGACGGCCGCGTCATCCACGTCTTCACGCTCGTGGCCGATCCATTCGGCGCCGGCGTCGGGCTCGATCGCGCGAACCCGCTGAAGCATCCGCCGCACATGATCGGCCACGGCTCCTTCCTGCCCGTGAAGGAGGCCTTCGAGGTCGCCAAACGCGCGCTGCCGTCGCTGGCGCGTGTCGGCGTCGCCTGGAATCCGGCCGAGTCCAACTCCGAGGCGTTCACGCTGAAGGCGCGCGAAGCCTGTCGCGAGCTGGGCCTCACGCTGCTCGAAGCCAACGTGGACAGCAGCGCCGCGGTGACCGAGGCCGTTCAGTCGCTGGTGGCGCGCGGCGCGCAGGCGCTGTGGGTGGGCGGCGACAACACGATGATGTCGACGCTGGGGTCGGCGATCGCGACGGCCCGCACTGCGCGCATCCCGGTCTTCACAATCACGCCGGGCGCCCCCGATCGCGGGACACTTTTCGACATCGGGCTCGACTTTCACGAACTGGGGCGCATCAGCGGCCTGCTGGCCGGGCGCGTGCTGCAGGGCCTCGACCCGGCGACGGTGCCCATCCGCGACGTGCAGGACGAAGTGCCACGCCGGATGGTGGTGAACGCGCTGGCGCTGGCGGGCTTGCGCGAGGCCTGGCACATCCCCGACGCCGTGCGGGCCGACGCCACCATCGTCGTGGATGCCACGGGCACGCACGAGCGCGCCGCGCGGCCCGGAGCGCTGGCGCGGACGTGGCGCGTGGACCTGATCCAATACAACCAGGTGCAGGACGTCGAGGAAGCCGAAGCGGGCGTCATCGCCGGGCTTCGCGAATCGGGCCTGGTCGAGGGACGCGACTACGTGACCACCGTGCGCAACGCCCAGGGTGACATGGCCACGGTGAGCACGCTCATCGACGCGGCCCTGGGCGAGCGCGCCGATCTGCTGGTGACCTTCTCGACCCCGACGTTGCAGGCAGCCTTGCAGCGGGCGCGACAGGTGCCGATCGTCTTCACTTACGTGTCGAGCCCGCAGGCCGCCGGCGCGGGCAAGACCGACACCGACCACCTCCCCAACGTGACCGGCGTCTACATGGCGCCGGCGTATGCCGACATGATCGCCTTGATCCGGCGTGTGATGCCGTCGGTGAAAAGCCTGGGCACGCTGTTCGTGCCGGCTGAAGTGAACTCGGTGTTCAACCGCGACCTGCTCGAAGCCGCGTGCAGGAAGGCCGGGCTCGGCTTCATCGAGGTTCCCGCCAATACGAGCAGCGACGTGCCCGACGCCAGCCTGGCGCTGGCGGCCCGGCGGCCCGACGCGATCTGCCAGATTCCCGGCAACCTCACCGCGGCGGCGTTCCCGACCGTGCAGCAAGCGGCCTCGCGCGCGCACCTTCCCATCTTTGCGTTCCAGACGAGCCAGGCCCATGGCGGCGCGGTCCTCACCGTGGCGCGTGACTACGCCGACGCCGGACGGCAATCCGCGGCGATGGCCGTTCGCGTGATGCGTGGCGAGCGGCCCGCCGACATGCCGTTTCAGGCCGTGGCCAGGACCCGCCTGATCGTGAACCCCTCCGCGGCACGCCGGCCTCGGCATCACCATTCCGCCGGATCTCGTCGCGAAGGCCGACGAGGTTGTGGGCCCTCGCTGACATGGAAATCACCAGGCGCGCCGTTGAAGGCTGGACCGAGCTCGCCATCGTCGGCCGGCTCGACGGCTACTGGGCCGAGCACCTCGACACGGGCCTGGCCGACGCCGTGCGCGAGGGCCACCACAAGCTGCGGCTCGACCTGTCCAACGTCTCGTTTGTCAGCTCGGCCGGCGTCGGCGTGCTCGTCAAGTACCACAAGCGGCTCGAGGCCATTCATGGCGCGCTCGTAATCGTGCGGGCGTCGGGCGCCGTCAGGACCGTGCTCGACATGACCCGCCTGACGGCGATGCTCCTGGACGACACGCCCGACGATCCGGGCACGCTGACGCTGGGCTCGACCGTCGTGCGCCGGGGATTGGTCTGCGAGCTGTTCGAGCTCGAGGCGGGCGCGCGCATGCGCGTGCAGGACCATCGGCGGCGAACACGCGGTCGGATCAGCCGCGGATCGCCGAGGTCGCGCCGGTCGCCCTGCCCTGCCCCTCCTCGACGATCGCGGTGGGCATAGGCGCGTTCGGGGCCGGTGACGCCGACGGCCTGCACCGCTTCGGCGAGTTCCTTGCGGTCAGTGGCGCGGCGGCGTGCCTGCCCGCCGACGGCACCGAGGTGCCCGACTACCTGGTGGCCTCTGGAGCCGAAGCGCCGACGGTGCGCGTCTCGCGCGGCGTGGTGTGCGACGGCGCCTTCGCGCGTCACGTGCGGTTCGAGACGACCGATCCGAGCGGCGTCGTCCCGCTGTCGGAAGTCGCGGCGGTGTGCCTGGAGTTGTCGCGCAGCGACGCGGCGGCGGTGGTGATGATGGCCGAAACCTCCGCGCTGATTGGCGCGGCGCTTCGGACCTCGCCGTTCGACTCTGACACCAGCGACCTCTTCGATTTCCCCGACGTGCGCCGGCGCCTGACATTCACCGCCGAGCCCGCGTTTCGCGGGTCGCTCGCCCTCGTCGTCGGCGTCGTACAGAAACCGGAGGGTCCGATCCCGGCCTCCCAGCTGAGGCCGCTCGGCGATGGCCAGCTCGCCGGCCACTTCCACGCCGCGGCGTTTTCGTTCCGGCCCTTCAAGAAGGGCCGCCTGGTGCTTGGCGACACCGTGCGCACGCTGTTTGAAGACACCGGCGTGCAGGGCGTGCTGCACCTGCTGAACGACAACCGCCCGGTCGTGGGTGTCGGCCAGAGCGAGTTCGCGCGCGGTGCGTGCTGGATCGGAGCGATCGAGGCCCGCCGCGCCGAAGGCGAAGGCGGGCGATGACGCTGCTTGTCGGGGCGCTGACGGTCGGCTTGATCCTGTCGCTGCTTGCGCTGGGCGTCTTCATCAGCTTCCGCATCTTCGAGTTCGCGGACATCACGGCCGATGGCTCGATCACGCTCGGCGCGGCCGTGGCCGCCGTGCTGCTGATTCACGGCGTGCACCCGCTGATGGCCACGACGGCAGCGTTTCTCGCGGGGACCGTCGCCGGCGCGACCACCGGCATCATCCACACACGCTTCGGGATCAACCGGCTGCTCTCGGGCATCCTGGTGATGACCGCGCTTTACTCGATCAACCTGCACGTGATGGGCCGGAGCAACGTGCCGCTGCTCGAGGTGCGGACCCTGGCTCCCCAGGTCGAACACATCCTCGCCTCAGTGGTCGGGTCCAGCAATGACCTGCACCTTTGGGGGTGGGACGTCGCGATGCGAGACGCGGCGATGCTGCTGCTGGCCATTTTCACCGTGGCGGTCGTGGGCGTGCTGATCTACATGTTCTTCCGCACGAACCTCGGCACGGCGATGCAGGCCGCCGGCGACAACCCGCAGATGATCCGCGCGCTCGGCGTGAACGTCGAGAACATGGTGGTGCTCGGGTTGGCCGTGTCCAACGGGCTGGTGGCGCTGTCGGGCGCGCTGCTGGCGCAGTACCAGGGCTTTGCGGACGTCCAGATGGGCATCGGCATGATCGTCTGGGGCCTGGCCAGCATCATCATCGGCGAGGCGCTGGTGGGCGTGCGGCAGCTTGGTCTGATCGTCACCGGCGCGGTGATGGGCTCGGTCCTGTTCCGCCTGCTGGTCGCCATTGCGCTGCGCGGCGGCCTCAATCCCAACGACCTGAAACTGGTGACGGCTGTCTTCGTGTTCCTCGCCCTCGTGCTGCCTGGACTGGTCACGCGGTTGAGCAGGGGCAGGCGCAAGCCTCAGGTGGAGGCGCGGTAGCGAGATGCTCGCGATCAACGCCATCCGCAAGACCTTCAATCCCGACACACCCAACGAGGTGCGGGCGCTCCAGGGCGTGACGCTGACGCTCGACGAGGGGACCTTCGTTGTGGTGATCGGCACCAACGGCTCCGGCAAGTCCACCCTTCTCAACGCGCTGGCCGGCTCGTTCATCGTCGACGAAGGCTCCATCGTGCTCGACGGCACCGACATCACGCACTGGCCAGAGCACCGACGCGCGAAGTTCATCGGGCGCGTGTTCCAGAACCCGTTCAGCGGGACGGCGCCGCGCATGACCATCGCCGAGAACCTCGTCCTGGCCGCGCGCCGTGGACAGCGGCGCGGGCTGGGATGGGCGCTCAAGGCCAACGTGCGCCAGCAGCTGCGGGAGCGCGTCAGCCACCTCCGCCTCGGGCTCGAAGACCGGCTCGATAACTCCATCGGCAGCCTGTCGGGCGGTCAGCGCCAGGCGTTGACGCTGCTCATGGCGTCGTGGCTGCGGCCCAGGCTGCTGCTGCTCGACGAGCACACGGCCGCGCTCGATCCGCGCATGGCCGATCACGTCATCAACCTGAGCGAAGAGATCGTCTCGCGCGACAAGCTGACCACGTTGATGGTCACGCATTCCATGCAGCAGGCCTCGAACCTCGGCGAGCGGCTGATCATGATGCATCGCGGATCCGTGCTGCACGACTTCAGCGGCGCCGAGAAACAGCGACTCCGGCCCGCCGACTTACTGGCGCGGTTCGAGAGCGTCCGCCGCGCAGAGTTGCTCGACGAGTCGGCGGCCGAGATGCTCCGGCGCACTTACATATGAACCTCTCGCTGACGCTGCGTAACCACACCTCGGAGATCGGCCGCCTCGTCGATCGGATCGACGCGTTTGGCGCCGAGGCGGGCCTTCCGCCCGACGTCACCTTCAGGCTGGCGCTTTCTCTCGACGAGATCGTCTCCAACGTCATCCGGCACGGGCTCGATGACAACGCGGAACGTCAGATCCTGGTGACGCTCGACGTCGCCGACGGCCACGTCACCGCGACGGTCGCCGACGACGGTGTTCCGTTCGATCCGCGTGACGCTCCGCTCCCCAACCTCGACGCGCCGCTCGAAGAGCGTCACGCCGGCGGGCTCGGCATGCACCTGGTGCGCGAGACGATGGATGAGATCGACTATCGGCGCGAGAACGGTCACAACGTGCTGACCGTGCGGACGTCGGCTGCCGGTCGCGAGCAGCCATGAGGCCGGAAATTGTGGCATGAAGTAATCCGAGGTGTACGTATGCGTAAACCACGTCCGACTCCTGACGCGACGTTCCTCTTTCATCCTGAATTTGACGACGCATACGTGCATTTCGACGGGCATGAGCACGCGCCATTCGCGCCTCCGGCGACGTCGATGACACGCGCCAATGCCTGGTGGCTCGCGGAGTCGGCGCTGCTCTCGTACTGGGATCCCGCGGAGGCGATCAGCCGATTCCAAACGGCTGGTCTGACGGCGGAGTTCGTCCGGGATGGCGATACGCAGGCATACGTGGCGTCCAACGCTCAGGTCGTGCTGATCAGCTTCCGCGGAACCGAGGCAGGCAGCCTGGGCGACATCGTCAGCGATGCACTGGTGCCCTTGGTGCCATGGACACACGGGACCGTTCATCTCGGCTTCAAGGCGGCGTTGGAGCGCGTTTGGCCGGCGATCGTGAGCACGCTCGAGCCGCTGGCCTCGTCCCGATCTGTCTGGTTCTCGGGCCATAGCCTGGGAGGCGGCGCTGGCAACTCTGGCCGCCGACCGGTTTCCGTCGACGTCGGGCGTGTGCACGATTGGCTCACCGCGAGTCGGCGATCGCCAGTTCGCCGCAGCCTTCGATGCGCGCTTCGGCCTTCGCGCGCTGCGATACATCAACGACACCGATATCGTCACTCACGTGCCTAAGCCGTTCCCGCTTCCCTATAAGCACGTCGGTGCCGTCCGCCAGATCACTCCTGACGGAGGCATCACCTCGCAACGGCCGACCTTGGCCCAGCTTCGTGGGCGACCTGTTCGGCAACCTCAATCACCTCGCCGAAATGTCTGACGCGGTGAAGTCTGGCGCCATCCGCACCGCGCCTGACTTTCTGTTGGACCACATGCCACGTGCGTACACGGTGGATATCTGGAACGATCTCGACGCGCATCGCGTCTAGCGCTGAGGCTCCGATGAGCTCTCGCAATCGGCTTGGTCTTCGTCCGTATTCGGCCCGGCTGGCCTCCTTTGTCGGGATCCACCAACGTGAAGTTCAGTCCGAACTCGCTTGTGGAAGTACGCGCGGCCAAGATACAAACCAGGCCGCACGCGTCGAACCTCGTCGCGGATGGCCAGTCCTTCGGCACCTGCAAGCCTGTCCGGGATCTCCCGGTAACCTTCAATCTCTGAGCCTTTCGCATAGTCGATGACGATCGAGCGGTGCGCCGGATCGAGCAGGCTGTCTCCGCACGAGACGCGCGCTGGAAACAGCAGCCATGTCGTCTGCCCATCGAACGTCAGCTTTGGAATCGTCTCGGAGTTCTTGATGAGTGGCCTGAGGACCACGAGGTCCTCAATCCGATTCCGCAGGATGCCCTGAGACTTGAAGAACACCTTACCTCTCCAGAACGCCTTGCCAAGCTGCTCGACGGGCACGGTCGCGATGTCGGCCAACGGCCCCGGCAGTGTCCCTGGCATGTCACGAACCAGGACTCTTCGGTCGCGGTCTCTGGGAAAGAACAAATCTCCGCGAAACGGGCCATCCGGCAACGGCCCCGTGCTCAACCGCGCATAGATCTGGTCGATCTGCTCCTGCGACAGCTTGCGGAGCGTGTCCGGTGTCAGGGACGCGCGCTCGGCGGCGGTGAGCGCGTACTCCTTCCGCAATGTCGCCGAATCCGTTCCGGCAGGAGCGAAGCGGATTGGCGGCGCCGCCGTACGGCATCCGCTCAAGATCCCGAGGGTGATGAAGAGAACAGCCCGTGTGCGCATATGCAATGCCTCGTCAAGAGCCAACCCGCGCAAGTCCCGTTCTCAGGCGCGGCGGGCAGGCGTGTTTCGTTCCGCGTCGGCAATGATCATGTCGGCGGCCTTCTCGCCAACCATGTACACAGCGCTGATGATGAACAGACCCGGCGCCCTTGGGAACACTGACGCATCGACGACGCGAAGGCCGACCGTGTCGTGAACCCTGAAATCGCTGGTCAACACGCCGCCGCGTTCCTTGGGGCCGATTGCGCAGGTGCACGACGCGTGATGTCCCCATGCCTGATCGCGCACGAATTCCCGCACTTTGTCATCAGTCTCGAATAGCGGGCCCGGTGACACCTCCTCTGCGACCACTCCAGTCATGAGTGGTTTCGTCAGCCGCCTGACGAGCTTCACGCCAGCGACGACGGCATCCAGATCGGCGCCAGCTGGGTCGGTGCCTTCGGCGAAGTACCGGAAGTTGATGCACGGCGTGTGGCGGGGATCGGCCGAGCGCAGCGTGACGGTGCCGCCAGTATTGTTGGTATGGGCCTTGAGGACCACCCACGTGAGCGCGGCGTGTGTTTTCTGAAGGTTCTTCGAGTATTCCGGCTCGTAGCCGCGAAAGTCCGCGAGCACGGCATAGCAGAACAGATCCGGTACCGGCTGCTGCGGGCCTGACCTGGCAATCACGCTGAGCAAGACACCATTGGTGGTGTACACCCCCTGCTTCCGTTTCCACTTCTCGTATTGGGGATCGGCTTTCGAGAACGTTGCGCCCTCCAGCGCGTCCCATGGCTTACGAGTCCGATTGACGACGGCCACCTCGTAGCGATCCTGGAGGTTCCTTCCGACACCGGAGAGCGGGACGCGAACCGGAATCTGAATGTGCTTATCCTCCAACACCTCACGTGGCCCAATTCCCGACAGCATCAACAACTGAGGCGTGTTGAACGCCCCGCCGGCCAGGATCACCTCGCGAGCGGCGTACGCCGTCCGCTTCTGTCCACTGTTGCCAGTGGACTTCGGATCGGCGAAGTACAGGTGCGCCCCTCCCAGATAGTCCACACCGATTGCGCGCGACCCGTCGAAACGTACACCTGTTGCGAGCGCGTTCGTCTCGATCCGCAACCGATCCGGATATCGCCTGCGCGTTTCCAGCAACCGCTCTCGAGTGCCGAGCCGACGGTAATCTCGAGTCGTCACAGGCACATAACAGGCGCCGACTTCATGCGCCTTGACTCTGCGCCAGTCGTTCGGGTCCCCGAGGCTCTCGAGGCGTTCGAACGATGGGAACCCAAGTTCCTTCAATTGCGAGCCGATCGAGGCGGTCAACGCCTCTCGCACCTGCGGATCGCGGATCGCGTCCTCGGGTTGCGGCTTCTCGGCGTCCAGCCATCCTCCCCAGCCATGACGCGTCGGATTGACCCCGAGTCTGCTCAGAAAGCGCCGGAACGGGCGGTGCCGACATTTCTCGAGCCGTTCGAAGTACGAGCGCATGTGCTCGGCGCGCCACGTCGGGTCCCCTGTCAGGTCGGCGAGCTGATTCCAATCCGTGTTGTGCGGGTAGATGAAGATCATCGCGTTGTGCGCGGTGCATCCACCAAGAGCGCCCGCCCGCGGATACCAGATCGCGTTGACCTGCTTGCCGTGGTAAGTCTCGACGAACTTGCAGTCCTTTCGCTGCTGTGCGTCGTTCTCGTAATGCCGCACGAAGAAGTCCCACTTGATGGCGTCGTTCTCCGTGGCCAGCGGGTGAAACGCGGGGACGTCGTAGTCCTCCGGATAGGTGTTCACGCCGGGCTGAAGTGGATTCGATCCGGTAATCACCTGCGGATCGCCGCCCGCCTCGAGAACGATGACGGAGTAGCCGGCTTCGGCCAGACGCGCAGCAACCGTGCCGCCGCCGGCGCCCGATCCGACGACGATGTAATCGGCGCGCAGTGTCGCGGGATCGGATGGCCTGGTCTTGCATCGATCCCAGCGAGTGGCTGCTGCCCGATGCCTCCGTGCGTGTGCCGCGGTGCTGCCTTCCAGCCAGCGGTGCGGCCGGCGTTGCGGCTGCCGTTTGGCCGCGCCGCAACACGCCAAGCGCCGCCCCGAGCCTGATGAAGTCCCGGCGCTTCATCGTCAGAACGTCTTGAGAAACTCGATCAACGCCATCTTGTCGTCGTCGCTCAAGCCCGGTTCTTCGGTGAAATAGCTGGTGCCGAAATAGTGCCCCTTGTTGACGACCAGGTCGCGGCACTTGCTGAAGCGCAGCATCTGCTCTTCGAGTTTGCGTACCTCGCCGGGGTCAGCGCCCGGCTTCAGCGCCACCTTCATCTGCTTGAACAGGTCGAGTAAACCCGCCAGGTAGGCAGGGCGCTCTTCGGTCGGTAAGTCGAACCCCATCAGATCCATGTTTGTGATGAGTCCGACCGGCATGCCTTTTGGAAATGGACCGATCTTGATCGAGGTGCCGTCCCCTGGGAAGAGTCCAATCAGCGGTTGGAGAAAGTCGGGGACATAGCCCTTCGGCACTTCGAGAAAGCTGTCGACCGTCATCCGATCGATGAACCCGGTGCCTGGCCCAGGCGTCGAGAACAGCGTGTCTCTCTCCCGATCCTCGGGCCAGAGCATCTGCCTGATCGACGCCTTGAACGACTTCATCCGCGATTCGACCGAGGGCTCGTAGTAGAACGGCCCGACGCTGTTGTTCTGGAGGAAGGGCGCCGTGGACCAGAGGCTCACCAGCGACGCGGGCCTGATGTAGCCACGGCCGCCAGCGGGCAGCGGATAGGGTTCCTCGGCGCCGGTGAGGGGATTTCGAATCGTCATCGTGCCGACCGATGGCAGCTGCTTGTACGACTCGGACGAGAAGTTGTCCCAGATGTTGTCCCGAATCGCATTGGTCGCCAGCGGGCTGCAGGCGTTGATGCCAAGCAGATTGACCGGCACTCGCAGCTCGGTGGAGAGAAAATTGTCTTTCAAGAACTCCGGCTCGAGCACTTTGGCGCGCATTGGCGCCTTGAATTCCTCGGTTTTCGTCCAGGCCCAGTACCTCTTCCACGCCTCCAGATACCTCGGTCCGTTGGCGTTCTGGAGGTCGAGCCCTGCCGGAAGATCCGGGATGTTGCTTGAATGGCAGCGGGCGCAGCGCTCGGCGAACACAATCTTTCCGCGCTTCAATGTCGCGTCGTCGGCAGTGAGATATGCCGGTGCCACCAGGTGCGTCCCGCAGGTAGTGCGGCCACGTGCTGGCCAGCAGGAACCGCGCCATGTTGATCGTCTGTGCCTCGGTCGCCTGCCAGTACACCGAATGTTTCTGAGCGTCCTCGAGTTTGATCGGCGAAATCCTCTGGGTGCCACCGATCAGCGCTTGAAAATGACGCAGCCACTCCTCGCTGTAGACGCCGATGTTGATATAGACACGGTTCAGCGCGCCGAGCGCCCCCACCGAATCGGCGCCGTCCTTCAGCACGCGTGGGGTGAACACCGTGCTTGGCGGGGTGAAGAACTGCGCGAGCGGATCGCCGGCAGGCACGAAATCGTTGATCTGCTTGTTCCTCAGGCCGCCGCCGCTCGGCGTCTCTTTGCCCCACTTTTTCGCGAGTCCCATGCGCGGGCCGAGGTAATAGACCGCGTTCATGGTCCTGGGATTGTTGATGTTGTCGGTCGAGACGAGCGAGGTGTCGAGGCTGCCGGGCCGCGACAGGTGCAGCGCCTGGTAGAACACACTGCTTTCGTTGTCCTGGCCACGCCAGTTGAAGACGCGGTCCCACCAGAAGTACTGGGCGCCGACGTTCGAGCTGAGGTTCTCCCACTTCGGGTTTTCCGGGTCGACGGGCGGCTTGATCGGATTCGGGCCCACGTGACAGAACGCGCACGACATTCCGACTCTGTAGGGCCGCACGAGATCCCGGTCGAAGTAGTACGCGGGATCGTTGTAGTACTTCTCGGAGTCCCAGCGCTTGCGCGCCTTTTCGTCGAAGTCAGGGTTGGGAAATAGCCGCAGGCCCACAATGCCCGTGGGCTCCCCGTAATACGAACCGACCGGAACGGTCTTGCCTCGTGCTCCGATCCTCACCCCAGGGTATCTGTCTGGTTTGGCAAACGGATCTTCCGGACAGGACGGATCGCGCACGTCCAGCCACAGCCCGAAGCGATTCGGGTCGGGTCCGGTCGGTTCCTTGAAGCAGGGCTCATTGACGAGACCGAAGTGCTTCCAGCGCCTGTGGCGACCGTAGTTGCTCCCGTACTCGGCCGCCCGGAGAGGTCCTTGGATGAGACGAGATGATCTTCAGCAGATCGAACGTCCCGATGCTGTCGATCGTCAGCCGATCCCACAGCCGATCATTGCCACCCGTCCAGACCATCCACATCGCGCGCCCGGCGATTTCATCACGTGAGAGCGGCGGGGCATTCGTGCCGTAGGCGCGGTTGTAGTCCATGTCATGGAAGTAGTCGTCCGACGGCTCAACAGCCTTCGGGATGAGCTGTTGCGGCGTGACGCCGGCGCGCTTTGCCTCGTCATGAACGGCGCACGAGAGGCTGAGCGCAACCGCAGTCACAGCACCAAGCCACCAGACCGCTTCCACGCATTGAGATCTCCTTGCTTGAGTCGGCTCGATGGTATAACGCCGAAGCTACCCCAACCGGACATGCTGACTGACGGTCCGCAACTGTCGAGGTGGCTCGCAGACTCTGTTTGCCGCCGACACCCAGGCTACGGCTGAGGTGCTCTCCGGCTTTCCGACCGCGGCGCACGTCGACCGGGCGGCCGCCGCCACAGACGGCCAGCGGTATCATCCCGAACGAGGTGATTCCATGCCGACACACCGGAATCGCACACTCGGGTCAATCGTGATAATCGCCGTCGCGCTATGTGCGTGCAGCCGCGGCCCCGCAAGTGCAAGCCGAAGCCGGGACGCAGCAGCCGCAGGAGCGACCACCGGAAGCCTCGTGGGCCCACTCACGGACGACACCGGCGATCAGATCGTCTCCTGGGTCGACGGCCAGGTCGTCACCGATTGGGCGGCAGAAATCACGAAGCGCGAACGCGCCATTCAGGATTATCTGGACGACGCCGATCCGGTCCGCGCCGAGAAATACGGTTTCCGCAGCGGGCAGACTCCCCGGCTGGCCTGGAGCTGGTTCCGGAACAACCCGGTCGGATTCAACGGCGTGCCGTTTGTGCTGTTCAAGACGATTCTCGATCTCGATCCCAATCATGAGAACCCGTCGCTGCGCGCCATCGCTCGAATCTGGAGGCGCGAGGCGATCGTGCCGGCAGGTGCGGGCACGCCTGCACCGATGTGGACGCTCGATCACATCGGAGTCGGACCCGATCCGTCCGACTACGTGGACGGCGTTGCACGCCCGGTCAGCCAGCGCCAGACGCCGCTCCCCTACGGTTTTGCTTTCGAGAATCCGCGCGTGTTCGAGCCGCTCTCCGACGGCGAGAGGAAGGCGCAGGATGCGCGTCTGCTGGCGCGACGACTGTTCAAGAACACGACGCTGCTGGTTGCCAAGGTCCGCACAGTCGACAAGAGGCGGAATGGGAACGCGACCGGCCAAATTTCGGGAGCCCCGGCACCTTGGATCGCGTGTTCCTCTCCTGCGCGGCCTGCCATGTCGGCCGCGTGATCGTGTCTGGGAAGATGAAGTTCCTTCCCGGCATGCCCAACACGGAGATCGAAGCGCAGTACTACTCGAAGCTGCTCATGCTCACTGGCGCCGCGCTGGTCGAGTCCGGCTTCGATCCCGCATCCACAACCCCGGTAAACCCCGCGGCTATCACGCCTAATACGAGCGCCGTGAAGGCTCTGTACGGCGAGATGCTGGATAAGGCACGTCTGCGGCCGGAAACGCTGTACGGGTCGTCTCCGGCGCAGATCGCGCGCGGAAAACTTCAGACTCTTTCGGTTGCCCGCCGAGTTCCCTAGCGTCATCAAGGATCTCATTGCCCTGGGCGTGAAGACGCACTTCATTTACCACGTCGTGGCCAGGAACCACGCGTATAAGCGGCCGCTGCCCGACGTCTTCGAGGACCGTCCCGGTCAGATGGATGCCTTTGGCATCGCTTCCGGCCTGGTCGCCATCCATACACGCCGTCGGGACAACAGCTTCATGGAGTTCGTGCGACGAGACAATCCGGACAGCCCCTTCTTCTCGGGCTTTTCGAAGGCGAACGGCCTGCCCGTCGACGTGCCTGGCATGACGGACCGGATCACCGACCTCAAGGGCGCCGGAGACCGGGTCCTCAAGAACATCTCCGCGTGGGCGCCTCCGGTCCCGGCACCTATCGACATCAAGAGCGTCAACTGGGCCACCGATCGCTACCACGCCAACTGGGACGGCAATCAAGGAGCCTCGTCGCGGGCCTTGGCCTCAGGCGCCTCCGCAACGGGCGACCCGCGCATGGTCAACGTGCGAATTCATGAACCGCTGAACCCATTCATCGACCATCTGCCGCCTCCTCCCTATCCCTTCACCAGCGTCGACCTCTCGCGGGCGCGGGAGGGCAAGGCGCTGTTCAAGGCGACCTGTGCCGGGTGCCACAAACCGCAAAACCAGAGAATCTACCCGGCCTCGACGCTCGGAGTGGATCCGAATCGCACGATGGTGAACACCAGCGTGTCCCGTTTCGGACTGGCCGCGCTGGTAACGGAAGCCTGCGGCATTTACGGGGAGAACCATCCAGGTCAGGCCGGAGCCGACTGGTGTGTGCCGAAGGGCGACTGGCAGGCCCGGCTCGACGAGTACTTCCGCGACACGCCCCGGCGCGTTGCGGAGGGCACAAACGGATACAAAGCGGACGTGTTGCGCGGCGTCTGGGCGCAGGCGCCGTTCCTCCACAACGGATCGGTGCCCACACTGGGCCAACTGCTATGCCCGGCCACGCGGCCCCGACGCTTCCTCCGCGGAAATCTCCACTACGACGAAGCCCTGGTCGGCTTCGAATGGGCGGACAGGCCAAAGACCCGATACTCGCCCAACGAGTCGATCTCTGATCAAGGAGTACGACACGGCAGTTCCTGGGAAGGCGAACACCGGACACGCGTATGGCGCAGCCTTCTGCCCCGATACGACCGGCCTCGACCCAATCGCCGATCGGAAAGAGATCGAAACGCGGCTCGTGGGTTCACGGATCGGTGCCCTGCTTGCGTACTTGAAGACGCTGTAGGCGGCCGGGCAGCGCTGCTACGGTTGTCGGGAAAACGGCGCGGCCTCCATCAGCAGCTTCGTTTCCGGATCGAGGACCACCGCGGCTGGCTCCGACTCGGCAGCCACCGACAATGTGGCCTGCCCGCGGGCCAACTCGGCACGCGTCACGCGTGGCTGGGCGCCGGCGGCGGAGACGATGCCGATTTCGACCGTCAGCTTGTAGGGCTCGGCCGGCTGCGACTGGGTCAACGTCACGTCCACCATCTTTCGCGCGGCATCGTAGCGCCAGGTCCCTCCGACACGCGGGACGCCAGGCCGCGTCAGCCACTGGTCGAAAAACCAGCCGAGCGGCTTGCCCGAGACCTGCTCCATAACGGCACGAAGATCCGAGGTGGACGCGTTACGGTCCTGGTAACGCCGGTAGTACTCGCGGATGCCCTGCCAGAACGTTTCAGTGCCGATCTCCGCCCGCAGCATGTGCAGCACCCAGCCGCCTTTCTGATAGATCAGCCGGTTGAGGACGCGCTGCATGTCCGCGAGATTCCGGTGGATCACCGGTGTATCCGGAAGCTTCTGCTCGAGCGCGAGCACCTGGGCGCGGCTGAGCGTCAGGCCGCGCACGAAGCCGTCGCGTCCCTCGTCGTGCTCCGCGAAGAGCAGCGTGAAGTAGGTCGCAAAGCCCTCGCTCAACCACACGTCGTCCCAGTCGCGCTCGGTGACGGCGTTGCCCCACCACTGGTGCGCGATCTCGTGCACCACGGGCGCGCGCCCGCTGGCGACGCCCTTTTCCCCGTAGAAAATCGCGCTGGCGTGCTCGGTGCCGCCGCTCATGCCGGCAGCCTGCACGTTGGCGAGCTTCTCGTAGGGATACGGGCCGATCTGCTCGACGAAGAACGTCATCGCCCGCCGCGACAGATCCTCGAAGATCGACAGGCTCTTCTCCCGGTCCTGCGGAAACGCCCACGTCTGCAATGCGACGCCCTTGACGAGGCCGGCGTGGTGCACCGAGAAGCGGGCGACCCCAAGCGCGAAGAGCCACGAGGCAATCGGCACCGACTGCTTCCAGTGCGTGCGCCGGCGTGCGCCGGGCAGATCCAGTTCCTCGATCAGCAGGCCGTTGGCCACCACCTGGTACTGCGCTGGCGCGGTCACGACGAATTCGCCAGTCGCCTTGTCGTACGGGTGGTCGATCGTCGGGAGCCATTGGCGCGCTCGGTTGGGCCAGTTCTCGCTGAAGACCACGCGCTCGCCGTGAATGTTGTCGATGAGACGCAGGCCCTCGGCGGGGACGCCGGTGTAGGCGACGGTGAACGACACTTCGTCCCCGCCTCGCGATGGCGCGGCAAGCGACACGCGAAGCCGGTCGGCCTGGTGTGTAAATCGAAGGGCAACCGCGGCCCCGTTGACCTGCTGTGAGACAGAGCCGACGGTCATGCCCTTGCCCGAAGAGGCATTCGCCAGATCCAGCTCGACGTCGCGCACGCCGTCGGCCACCAGTTTCAGCGTCACCGTTGTCTCGCCAGCAATCTCGTTTGACGTGTCGGTGATAGCCAGCCGAAACACGTAGTGCAGGGCGTCGACGCCTGGCTGACGAGGATACGTGTCGGCGGTGGCGTGCGCGGAAGCCAACGCAACCAGGCCAATCAACGTCGCGGCGCAGCGGCGGAGTGAAACCACGCGGCATTGTAGATCGGCCGCATAATCGGGCCATGTTCCGGCCGTCGAAGCAACTGCTCGTGATCGGCGCCGTCCTGCTGCTTGGCTGTGGCTGGCTGTTGTGGCTCAACCTGCGATCCGCCGGTCGTTCGCTCGACGCAGGATTCTGGTTCGAGCCCTTGCGTTATGAGTCCTCGGCGATCGGCGGGGCCATCACCACGCGAGACCTCGGGGCAATCGAGTCCATCGCGCGGGCGGAGGTGGTCCGCGCATTTGCGGGTTTGCCGGTCGTAATCTCCGACCGGCGCGACGCCACGTACCGTGTCCGCGTCGTTGAAGGGCTCACCAATCCGATGTTTCGCAGCGACGTCGAGATCGCCGGCCAGTCCCGCGCCGTGTCGGGCTTCGGCGGCGAGGGCGCGGTCAGCTTCCGCCTCATCGCCGGACATGCCATCGGTTACGCA
Organism: Vicinamibacteria bacterium; assembly: GCA_963806705.1. Classification (GTDB taxonomy): domain Bacteria; phylum Acidobacteriota; class Vicinamibacteria; order Vicinamibacterales; family JAENWD01; genus JAENWD01. The sequence continues at coordinate 20,860 of CAWDZE010000011.1, read as the reverse complement.
CCGCCTGGCGCGGACCGCGCCAGCATCATTGCCGCCATCGGTCGGGGCGTCGGCCGATCCGCCGTGCACGAGTTCGCGCACCAGTTCCTGCCCACCGCCCAGATCCACGGCCGCGACCGCCAGAGCTACGAGTTCGACTCGGCGGCGCGACGCGAACAGTACTACGGCGACATGCACTGGGGCATCGCGTGGCCGATGCTGGTGCGGCGACTTGGGCGGTGAAAGTCGATCAGCGCACCTGTCCTGCCGGGGCTTGGCTGGCGACGGCGCGTTCAAGTGCTCGATGACCTTCGTAGTGAGGTCGAGCCCCGGAACCGCCCAGACTACCGAGGTGTCGCCATTCAACACGACTTGAACCCCGGTCGCCTTCACGACCTCCTCGACTGCTGTCCTCACCTTCGGAATCAATTCGTTCGAGATCTGCCGTTGCAGGGCCTGGATGTCGGTTTGCGCCTGTGCCACTGCTCGTTCGAACTCGGTTCGCTGTTGCTGCTCCAGCGCCTGAAGCCGCACTCGCTCGTCGCCTTGAGCCGCCGCAAGCTGGCGGCGTGTGGTTTCGAGCGCTTGCTGCTTGGTGCGTACATCAGCCGTCCGCTCACGCTGCAAGGTCTGGATTCGTGCGATTCCGGCCTTGCCATCGGCTGTCTCGCTCGAGATTCGCTGTGAACTCACGTAGGCGACAGGACCGAGCGTCTGTGACGGGCGCGACTGCGCGAACCCCACGGCAAGCGCCGGAAGCACGGTCATGGCCAGCCAGACTGGAACATTTCTCATGGTGCGTCATGTTGACACACGACCGTTGGCCTGAACAAACGACCCGCCACTTGACGCCGGTCTCCAGACGGCGCCAAATACCTCAAGGAACTTCGCGATGCCCCGACCCCGCGACGGAGCGCCGACACCCCCAGGCGCGCCTGCGACGCCCGGCGACTCCAAAGTCGTCGACCTGCTGAGTTCGCCTGTGCGCGCCGCCTCGCGCACCCGACGATTCGCGACCGGCGAGGTCATCGTGCATGAGGGTGAGCCCGGGAGCAGCGCCTTCATCCTGCTGTCGGGCCGCTGCGACGTCACGGTCCACGGCGACATCCTCAACGTCGTCGGTCCCGGCGAGTTCTTCGGCGAGATCGCGTGCCTCGAAGGAGGTACACGGACGGCGACGGTTCGCGCCGCCGCCGAGTGCGACGTCACTCGAGCTCGACGGCGCGGCGCTGAGAGCCGAGCTCGGCCAATCGCCCGCGTTGCTCGAGAAGTTCCTTCGCGTCATCGCCCACCGCGTTCGAGATATCTCCCGCCGCGAGACGACGGTGAGGGACGAGCAACGCGAGTTGCGGCGAGTGCTCGAAAGCCTGCATCCATCACTCGACCGGTTCAGAAACCACGCGTCGCTGTCGGTCGAAGTTCGCTGGCAGCCGCTCAGCTTTGCGTCGGGCGACTACTACGACGTGCTGGAACTCGCACCGACCCGCTTCCTGTTCGCGCTGGGCGACGTCATGGGGCACGGCGCCCCGACCGCTCCAATCGTCGGCTTGATCCGCGGCCAGCTTCATGAATCCGCAACGCCAGACACCCGGCCGCACGCGCTTGCTCGCGCATCTGCATCGTCATATGCAGCGGCACGGGCACCCCGACGTCTTCATGACGCTGATGCTGCTGCTGCTCGACGTCGAGTCGTCAACGGCCGAGTTCGCAGTGGCCGGCCCGCCATCGCCCCTGCTCTGTCGAGGCGGCCGATCGAGTCCCCTGACCGCCGACTTCGGCTGGACGCTCGGCTATCCGTTCGGCGGCGTGCCGTTCCACAGCGAGAACCTCGCGCTCTTATCTGGCGACGTCTTGCTGTTCTACACCGACGGCCTTTCGGATGCCGCCCGGGGACCCGACCCCGAGCGTGACTCGCTGGGCGTGGACGGGCTGGGCACAATCCTCGCCGACGTCTGTGCCGACTGGTGCGAACGGCATCGCCGACGGAGTGTTCGAGGCCGTGGAAGGCTATCGCGCCGGATGGCCGGTCGAAGACGACGCCACGGCGCTGGTCGTCCGCATCCGCTAGGCGTCAACGTCGCGTGTGGGACGCTTCGTCTTAGATTCGCGGCCTGACCTCTACTTCGGTCCCCCGGCGCCGGACATCGTATTTCGTGACCTCAGGAAGGTGTTCGCGCAGCTCGAGCGAGACGCCGCCAATACGCTTGCCTCCACTTCGCTGTCCGATATTCACCCAGCCGACCTCATGTTCCAGGCGTGGCTGGCGAGCGAAGATTCGAATGGGCATTCTCGCGCCGCGTTGGAGGCGGCACTCGGAAACGTCAAGGTGTCCGACGCCAGGACGTGCGACGAGCCGAGTCATGGCACGATCGACGTGAGCCTCGTCCGCGCCGGTGACTCCCAATATCCGCATGACCTCCTTGCCCTCGAGAACCCGCCGCACCTCCTCTGCGGGATCGGTTTCGCCGGTACCCCCGTACTCGGGGCGTCGTCCCTGACACTGTTCGAGCAGCGCCAGTTCACGCCAGGGCAGTGCCCGCGTGGGGAGCGCGAGTTCAATGCCGGCGATGAGTTGATCACATGTCACCTCGAGCGCGTCGAGATCGTCCGAACCGATCACGAAGCAGGCCGCCGTCAAGCTGGCGCTCGACGCGTCCTGCACGTGCACGTTCTTGAGGCCGATATTGTTGCTCCCCTTGATCACGGGCCAACCACCGGCCGCGAGGTTTGAGGGATCGGCCTCGTGCTCAATTCGCGCTATCAGGCAGAAATGATCGTCACCGCGGATGTTCGCGCCTGGCGCGGGCGGCGCCCAGGCGAACTGGACGCTGGTCTTGGCGCCGGCCGCCAGTTGCGCGACCACAATCTTGTTGCCCTGCTGGACGAAGTTGGGCTGCCCCGTGTAGAGGCCACTGATCTTCCACTCGCCCGGGAATGGAAGATTCGTAGCCGGGTCGGCCCAGTAGAGGTACACCTCGACGTTCCGGGCAGTCTGTGTGCCGCGGTTCCTGACCGTCACATCGATCACGTTGTTCCAGAGGTTCGCGGCGTCGTGGGTGGGGTTGGCGACGGGGTTGCCCGCCGCATCGAGGACTTCGATGTCGGGGCTCAGCCATCCAAGCGCGCCGGTGTACGGCTCGAGTCCTGTATCGGTCGGCGAATCCCGCAACCAGACGTCCACACTGGCCACGGGCGCCGCACACGCCGCCGGCCATTTGCAGAAAGCCGAAGCCAAAATCGTTCGAGGGTGTGCCTGCCGGTGCGATCGCCAGGTCTGTGAGCAGCTGCTTGATGTCGCCGCACGTGAGCCCCGGTCCCCTGCATTCGAAGAGCAGAGCCGCCGCCCCTGCGACGATAGGCGCCGCGTAACTGGTGCCGGAAACAGGGAAGCGGGAGTTTCGAGAGGGCCCGGAGCCGCCAGACTCATGTCTCGCAGGACGGCCCCAACTATCTCGAACCCGGGCGCGGCGATTTCGGGCTTGATCCGCCCGTCGCGACGGGGCCCACACCCACTGAACGACAGGATGGCCGGTGCACAGCAGCGCCGTCGTGCGCGCCGACTGAGATCGGGCGGAGTGCGGTGGCCGGCACTCCGACGGTACCCGTTGCCTGCGACGGCCGCCTTCCACACGTGGAGCGCTGCAGATGTCACGGGGGGATAGGACGAGTCCACCCAGGCATCAAAGGCGCCGTTGATCACCGCGGTACCGTGGAGCGCGATATTCCAGTCGCCATCCGGAATGGAGTTGCCGGCGGCGCCCGTAATACGAATCTCGATGAGGTTGTCGTTGTTGTAGGCGTGGTCCAGCAAGGACTCCACCGTGATGGCGATTCCGGCCAGCAGCGTGGTTCGGAAGGGTGCGCCCTGCGGCTATCGGCCCGATTACCGTCGGCGGCCTGGCGTCGGCACGGTGAGCGTGACGGCAAATTCATCGTGACCGTCGTACCAGATTTGGATCGTGTCATCCCATTGATAGGACGACGTAGGTCAGCACCACGTCGGTTGTGCTGCCGCCCGTCACTGTTCCGCTGGTGTGAGCGTCGCTGATATTGTCGTTGCCGGCCGAGCACGTAATAACTCGTCCCGGCTCGAGCAGCAGTGCGTCCAGGAACTGCTCACCCATGGTGCTGCCGTCATGTGCGCCGAGGCTGTCGCTGGCGCTCAGGTTGACGACGCAAGGCTTGTTTGCCTCGCTTGCCCTGGCGAAGATGTACGCGATGCCGTCCAGGATGTTCGTGCTGTCTGCAAAGACGTAGTTGTTGCCGTTGGCCGTACGCACGTAGATGATGTCGGCCTCCGGAGCGGCGCCCCCGTACGGGAAGTCCGAGTCGCTCGCTGCCCGCGGCGCAGCTGGTCACCAGTGTGCCGTGGAACCTGCTGAAGCCCGGTGTCGATCGGACGGTGGCGTAGGGCGGCGGGAAGTTTGTCGAGGTCCTTGTCGATTCTGAGCCTGCCCGTACTCGGTGCCGTAAGTCCCCGGCCCGCCAGGGCCGCCAACCGGGATTGAAACCTGGAAGGGGAGGCACGCTGGCTTCCGTGGGCGGACCAGCCTCTCCGTTACCCACGTCTGGCTGCGAGCGTCTGGTCCCAGAGATAGAGGATCCGGGACGACCCGAATCGCGCCTTGCCCTTTCGTGTCGCCGGGTTTCCGAAACGCGGGGTGATAGAAGTCCAACGCCCCGGATTCGACAATGCCCACGATGACGCCCTTGCCTGTCACCGCTGGCGGACGCGGCCTGGACGGTGTCAATCTGGGTCTGCGGAATGGCGTGAATGAGCTGGGGCCTCCAGGGTCTCGCCAACTCCACATAGTCGATGGCTGACGAACGCTGAAGCCGCGGCACGACGCCGAGCGGCACATACGCCGTGTAAGATTTCCCGCCTGGTTTCGAACGTGGAGCCCGAAAGCCGCCAGATCCTGAGCGCTGGCGTCGGAGCGAATGATGACGGAAGCGAACGGCTCCTCGAGATGAGTCACGCGAGCCACGTCCTCGGCGTCGTCTTCCGGAAAATACACGCCGAAGGTCAACGGGACGGGCAGTCTCGACACTCGTTTTTCAATCTCGATGCTCAACTCACGGAGCCGATCGCCTGTCGCCGCAAGCGCCTGTGCACGCAAGGCCTCGATCGCCAGGTGCCGTTGTCGATGACCCTGGCCTTCCTCGCGCTTGAGGTGGCGAAGTTCCTCCAGGGGTAACCGCAACAGGGCGCGCAGGCGAGAATCCAGCTTTCGACCGGCGTTGCCGAAGTCGGGCGTCACGGACACCTGGCCCCGGAATTCGTGCAAGTGTAGGGAGGAACGGTGCTGCACACATGCCACGTCTTGAACGTCGCTCCAGCCGCCAACTTGCACACGAAATACCCGTCACGATCGTCCGGGTTCGGACGGCGGTGGCTCACTCCTGTCCTTCTCCTTCTGCTCATCCTGCAATTTCGTTGGACTTCTCCTCTGTCGTGAAACCCTTGAAATAGACCAACACTCCCCCATTCACGCTGACCTTGCCCGTCTTGGTGTCGAACGCCAGAACAAGACTCTCAGCCATTGGCTCCATTCGAACCCTCCTGGTGTGGAATCACCCGTCTACGGGACACGAAGTTGTCAAACGCCGACGATGAATCGGAAGACGGCCAGCCTGCCGGGCCGGATCCTCGGATTACCGGGATCAATGTCCTGGAAGCTGAATCGCTCGTCGAACAGGTTCCTGATCTCGAACATGAGCCGGCCGAAACGCTTCGGGAGTCGGTAGCCGGCGGCGGCATCGACAACCCAGAAGCTGTCCTTTCCCGCCCGTCGGGAAGCCTCTGATCAAGAAGTCGCCCTCCTGCCCGACATGAACGGCCTGCACGTGCGCGATGGCACCTGAGTCGTGAAAGTAACGGCCACCCAACGCAAACCGGCGCGTTTCCACGTCCAGGAACGCCTCGTCGCCGGAGAACTCACGGCGGTCGAAGCGCTCGACGAAATACTCCGCGCTGAGCGACACATGCCTTTGAGGGGCCCAGTAGAGGTAGGAGCGCCAGAACTCGTCGGTTCGAGGGAGCCATTGCACCGTTCGGCCGGATTCGTCGACGAACTCCACGGGAAGCGAGAGATTCCGTCGGGTGTACGCCGCCCCCGCAAAGAGGGCGTCGCTGAACTTGTGGTCCACTGCCACGCCATACTGGCGAGCTTCCTCGGCCTCGCCGTCGGCAAACAACTGGCTGAAGCCGGCGACCTGCGTGGGCTCGATCGTCTGGCTGGACACAACCGCCCGATTCAAGGTCCTTACCGCCGACGCCCGCACCGTCGTCGAGAACAGCGGCTGCCAGACAATCCCCAGCTTCGGATTGAACTGGTTGCGGCTGAGAAACTCCCTCCTGAAGAAGTCGGCGCTTGCGCCGGCGGTCAACGTGACGTGTCTGGACAAATCCACCAGCGTGTACACGTACGCGTTGGTCTGCTCTGGATTGTCGGTGAACTGATTCGACACCGTGAAACCCGGCAGCGGCTCCGGAAACACAAACTCCCGTGTTTCGTCGCGCTTTCGCTCGCTTCGAAAATAGCCCGCGCCGCTGTTGAGGCTGAAACGGTGACTGCGATACAGGTGCCGGATCTCGGCCGTGACGCCATGCGTGTCGCGTACCGTCACCTCACGGGCGGTGATGTCCTCCAGCACGGTCGTTTCCGAGAAGCTGAAGTCCTGGCTTTGCCAGTAGAACGAGCCGATCAACAGGGAGCGTGGGTTGAACGCGTGCCTCGCACCGAACCGCGCGGTGCTGGTATCCTGCCGAACCGCACGGTCTCGCGAGAAATCGGCAGGGTCGAAGTTGATGAACAAGTCCCCCGACGATGTCTGTTCGGACCGGAACTCTCCCTGAACCGATGTCGCGGGCGAGAGCTGGGCCTGGACAAACGCGTTGTAGAGATCGCGATCCTGCTGATTGTTGTCCCTCAGGCCATCGGTGTCGTAGTGAAATTGACCGGCGCTGAACGACAGGCGATTCCACACGCCGGACACCGTGACCTCATCGCCGAACAGGCTTTCCTGCCCAATGGCGCCGCTGACCTGCAACGCCAGCCGGTTCCGGTTGAACAGCGGGTTGAACTCGTTGAACGCGGACTCGGACGGCCCGGCGCCCTCCAGGATGAACAGGCTGGGTTCTGACATGCCGACGGGCACAGGTGTGATGTTGATCGGCTGCAGCAGCAGCGCCTGGAGCAGCTCGCTGACCCGCGCGACTTCGTGACGAGGCAGCGCGGAATAGGTGTCTGCCAGAAGACGGTGGCCCGAGTAATCGCCGGCATCGGCATCGAGCGATTTCCATCCCTCCACCAGGCGCCAGCTGCTCGAAGCCAAGGTCGCGATAGATGCGCCCGAGGCTGGCGCTGCGCGCCGCCAGGTCCTGATCGAGCAGGAGCCGCGAGCGATACACGGCGCGGTTGTCGTTGAGCGCGATCGAGCGCTCCAACGTCTTCCAGCGCCTCGACGGGGCGGTTGAGCGTCTGCTTGCGAATCGCGTCGTAGTAGTAAGCCGTCGGGTCGAGCGGATCGATTTGATGGGCCCGCTCGAACTGCGCGCCGGGCAGCGGCTCGCGCCGTTCGTCGAAATAGGCCTTGCCGAGATAGCTGCGAGTGATTGGATCCTCTGGATTGAGCGAAACGGCAATCTCGATCTCGCGCCGCCCCTCGGCCAGTTCCCCCTTGCGAATCCTGGCGAGGCCGAGTCCCAGCCGTGCGAGGGGGTTGCCGGCCTCGAGCGCGATGGCTTTCTCGAAGGCGGTCACGGCGGCGGTGATGTCTACGCGCGCCAGCGCGGCAAAGCCCAACACCGCGTGCGCCCGCGCTTCGTCCGGGGCGAGAGAAACAGCGCGCTCGGCTGCGTCCTTCGACCGATCGGGATAGCCAAGCGACAGCCAGAGCTCGGCAAGCCGGGCCCAGGCGCGTGCGTCACCGGGCTGGTCCTTGACCGCCTGCAGCAACTCGTCGCGCGCAGCCTCGAGCTGGAAGTCCGCCTGCAACGCATACGACAGCGCGATCCGCGACGCGGCCGAGGTGGGGCTTCTCTTGACGGCCTCACGCCCGTTGGCGAGCGCATCGGCTCGATCGTTGAGCGCGACGGCGATGACCGCGCGCAAGGCGTACGCCTCGCCGTCATTGGGATCGCGGGCCAGCGCCTGCTCGAGATCGGCGCGTGCCTCGTCCACGCGCCCGGCATCCAGCAGCAGCGATGCCCTCCGGACGTGGAATCGGGCATCGCGTTGCGCGGCGGGAATCTGCTCGAGCTGCGCGAAGGAATCGCCTTCGAGAATCGGCGGATAGTAGAGCGCCCACTGCACGGCGTCTCGCGGCCGCGCGACGATGCGTCGCTCCGGGGCGCGACCTTCAATGGCTCCCCCAGACTCGTTGCCGACGAGGATCAGGTCACCCAACGGATTGTTCAGCGCCACGCGTCCTTCAAAGACCGTGACGAGCGTGCGATCCTTCTCGACCCGCACGAGGAACTCCGTGCCCTCGACCGCGGCGTTGACAAACGGCGTGCGGACGTCGAGCGACCGCGGCTGGCGCGTGAAGAAGAGAATCGCGCCCTTGATCAGGTCGATCAGCGTCCGTCCCTGCTGAGCAGGCTCGCGCACGATCCACTCGGTGTTCTGGTCGATGACCATCCGCGTGTTGTCGACAAACACGATCGTCGCGCGGCTGCGCTCGCCGGTGCGCACCGCGTCGCCGCGGCACACGTCGAGGTTGACGCTCGCTGGCACGAACGCGGCAGCCGAGGCGGCTTTGTACTCGACCTGGCTCTCGATGTTGACGATGCGCGCGGCGGGACCCGGACACTGTGCCAGCACAGCCGAAGGTGAGGCGCACCAGACCCATGCCACCAGAGCACACGAGACTCCCGTAGTTCTGGGTGACATGGGAAGGGCCAACCAATATCACATCTGAATGGCCGTCTGAACAGGAATGCGTGGGGTTTTGCACGCTAGCTCGACAGCAAGGCCGCGTGCCGGGCGCAGAGTTCCCGGTAGTACCGAGTTGGCCCGTCGCTGGGACACTCCTCCGAGAGCGTATTGAAGAGCTTGGCGGCCTCGGGCCAGCTCTTGTGTTCGACGAGCACGAGGCCTTCGGCGAATCGTTCGTTCAGTCGTGGATCGGTCGCTGCGCCGTCACGAGGTCCAAGGATCTCGACGATGTCCACCGGCTCGGCCTTGCCGGCCAGCGAAAACGATCCGAGGCGGCGTATCGCGATCTCATCCAGATTCTGAACGACACTCGCGGAGGCGAGCAGCCTGGTCGACAGCGCCTTGTTCAGCGATTCGATCCGCGACGCGCTGTTGGCGGGGTTCCCCACGGCCTGCAGCTCCCCGCCCACCGGCCCGAGCCCGACTTCGCCGACGTCGAGGCCGATGCGCGTCGGCAGTTGCTGCGCCGCGGGATGGCGCCGGTTGAAGGTTTCGATCGCATCCCGGATCTCGATCGCCGCCAGGCACGCGGTGAGACGTCCCGCCTGCTCTGCGCGGCGCTGGTGGTCGAGCCATTTCGGCAGTCGCGCAGTGCGGCGTGGCTCGGTGCCCGAGACCTTCCACACACACAGGGCGCTGTCGCCGCCGCGTCCCCATACGAGGCCCCGTCGAGCGGTCACGACCCGGCGAAGCATCGCGTGATAGTCGTTCAGCAGGTCGTGGAGTTCATCCCGGCTGAGGTGTTCAGTGAGGCTGGTGTAACCGGCGACGTCGGTGGCCAGGCAAACGCCCCGAAACAGCTGCTGCCTGGCATGTGGGTCCACTTCCATCGGCACCTGCTTCCGGATGTCGAGATATCGCGAGAGCAGGCCGGCGAACAACCCCAGCGGCAGTTGCACCAACAGGGGAACGGCCAATGGCACCAGCCGCGAGTGGGCCGTGAAGAGATACTGCGCCAGCGCGGCCCAGGCGGCGCCAAGCGCGAGGGCGATCGCAGTGGCATATATGCCTGGCAACAGCCGCGCCAGCACCCCCACGAGCGCGCCAAACACAAGGAGCACGGCAAGCGAGGCCCACGGGCCGACCGGTTGCAGCGCCCTGCCGGACAGGAGGTTGGCAAAGGCCGTCGCGCCGATCTCGGCGCCGCTGAGATCGATGCCGTCGGCTGTCGGGTACACCGTCGCATACGTGTCGCCCTGCTCGGCGCTGCTCACATAGGACGAAGCGCTCTCGCCGACGAAGACGGCCTTGCCGGTCAACGTGCGCCGCGTCTGCCTGCCGTCCTGCAGGAGCTCGTGAAACGGGATCGTCTCGATGGTTCCCGGCGGCCCGTAGAAGTTCAGGTAGTACGTCTCGCTTCCGGCGTAGAGCTGGAGCAAAGCGGACTGCTGCTGGACGTCGCCGGCAGGGCTGGCCTTGTCTGCCTCGAGGAGAGCCCGGGCGCGCCCGGCCGCCAATGGATTGCCGGCAATCGCCTCCCGCAGCGAGCGCATCAGCTGTTGCGAGTCGATCGCGGAGCGCACCTGACGCGGCAATGCGTCGAGGTCGTCGATGCCTGTCTGCCGGAGCAGCGACACGAAACGAGCGAGAACCGGCAGCGCGTGCACCTGCAACGCGACGGCCGGCAGCGTCGCGACGCTGCCGGTCGGCGTCGCGAAGAACGGCCAGAACGCCGACGTCCGCGAGGCCCTGGGCAGCGGAAACGGCGCCAGGCCGATCGCGCTCTGCTGGAACTGTCTGATGGGGCTTTGCAGCAGTTCGGTCGACACGCCCGAGACGCGGGCGCGACCGAGGCGCTGGACCAGCACGACCGCGCCGTTTTCGGCCATCGCCCGGGCCAGCTCGTCGTCCTCGTCGGGCGCCCCGTGCCCCCCGAACCACACGTCCATGACGATGGCCGAGACCTTCTGGCGGGTGAGGCTGCGAATGACGCCTGCGTGGACGTGACGGGCCGGTGGCCATGCGCCTGCATCCAGACCCAGCTGCTGGGCAGACGCCTTGTCGATGCTGACCACGGCGACGTGCGGTGGGGGCGTGACCGGGCCGCGCACCGCGAACAGCCACGGGAGGCCGACATCTTCTTCGAGGCGCACCCCCAGAGCGGTCGGCCGCACGATCATCCCGATCGCGCCAACGACCAGTCCCAGCGCGACGCCCCTGCGGACTCTCACCGCGCGATTGTAACGTCACCGTGCGATCAGACGAATATCGGCAACGGCCACCGTCCTGGGCGCCTCGTTGTTCGCCGACGCCGGAAGCGCGTCGACGATGACCGCGGCCTCGATGGGTCCTGGCTGCAGCAGCCCTTCGGGCAGCCCCCACTCGTACGCCTGCCAGCCGCGCTGCAGTGGCTGCCATGGCAACGTCGCGCCGTTGAGCGCCAGACGAATCGATCCCGGGCCGTTGGCGTCGCGAAAGGCCTGGATGCGGATCCGCCGTGCGCCTGCGCGCGCGACCGGCAGCAGCACGCGCGCCTCGGGCGCGGTCATCCACCGGAAGCCGCCGCCCGCGTCCGCCGCAACGCTCGACCATCCCGCGCCAACCAGCTGCGACTGCTCGTCGCGCGACATCAGCAGGATCTCGCTGGCGCGGTCTGGCGCGCGCAGCAGGCCCCGGTAGTCCACGGGGGCGATCGAGACCGCCGCCCCTTCTGTGACGAGGCGACCGAGTGCGCGACGCGGCACGCCGCCAAACGACAGCACCGCCGAGGCGTCCTCCGACTCCGGCAGATCGCATCTCGATCCAGTACGTGTGTCGAAACTGATCGAGCGGCTGTGCCACCGCGCCCGTGATCTCGACCTGAGCCCCCGTCGATTGATCGACGACACGCGGTTGAAGCGGCGCATCGTCTGAGACCTGCATCACCAGCCTCTGCCCCGCCGGCACGTGCGCCACGACGCCGCCAGTGGCGACCGATTGCGCGAGGTCCGTCCAGCCGGCCTGCACATCCTGCTGCGACGCCCGATGCACGGAGACAAGGGACATCGGACCGGCGGGAAGCGACGCGCGGAAGCCGTCCACGGCTTCGAGGACCAGCCCATGCGTCAGCCGGCCATCCCGTCTCCAGATCGCGAGGACTGCGCCCTCGGACGTGCGCACGAGATCGCGCGACCCCTGCCGGATGCTCACGTCGGTCGCGCCCGCGTGAATGGAGATCTCCACTGGTGCCTTGCGGCCGGTCTCGCCGATGGCGCCGCCAGGGGCGATGTCGAGGTCGGTGTCGACGGAATCGGCGCGGATGAGCGCGCCAGATCGCGTGCCTGCGTACTCCCACGATCGCGACGCTCGCTCGAGCCGCGCGCGCGACCACATTCGGACCGCCGATTTCCGTGAACGACGCGCCGGCGCTCGCGGCAAACTGCGCGGCGAGGCTCGCGGGCGCGGCCAGCGCCACGACCGACCCGTCGGCGACGGAGGCCGCGATCTCGGCGAGCGAAAGGTTCGAGAGCGGCAGCGGCTCGAAGCCGACGGCAAGGCCGCCGAGCCGAACCCTCCGGGCCGACTTGCTGAACGCAAAGACCGCCGTGCCTTCGTCGATCCGTTGGCGAAGGCCGCCGGCGTCGCGGTCGATGAGCTCGATCGATCGGCCTCGGGCCGCGTTGTCCGCGAGGAGCTTGTACATCACCAGTCGATCGACGAGGAAGTCCTCATGGATCAGCGCCGTCTTTGCCGGCAGCGCCTCGAACAGCCGGTCGAGATACACCGACGCGCCCGTGTCGCGGCTCCGGTCGTTGACCTCGAAGTTGTGCGTGAGCAGCCAGGCAGGCAGCAGGAGCGAGGCGAATACGATGGCGTGACTCGCCGCGACGCGATCTCGAACAAGGCCGGCGAGCCGCTCGGCCCCAACCGAGGCGAGCAGCCAGAGCACGAGCAAGGACGGAATCAGAAAGACGGGCGTGTCTACGACCGAGTAATTCAGCGCGAAGACCAGGACGGCCAGAGCGCCAACCAGCAGCAGAAGCGCCTCCGCGAGCCGTCGTCGAAGCAGGAACCCGCCGCCGGCGATCGCCAGCGCCAGCCCGGGAAGTGTCAGCTCGGAGGCCATTACTCCCATGACGATGTCAGGAAGACGGTCCGTCACTACCGTCAGCCAGTCGAAGGCGAACACGCGGTCGCTGAATTGCCTGGCAAGGATTACGTCTGGCAGTTGGGTGACCGACGTGGCCTTCGATTCCAGATACGCGCCCGGCTGGTTCGAGCGGATCACGATGAACAGGTATGGAAGCAATCCCGCGGAAAGGATCGCTGCCGTGGTCAGCATCGTACGCAGGCGCAACAGGAACGCCGCGTCCGTCAACAGCACATAGGCGGCCATCGCTGGCAGAAACGCGACGATGGTCGTGTGGTGCGCGAGGCCGGCGGCCAGGGCGGTGACGCCAGCGTAGTACCAGGAGGCCTGGCGCGAGCGTCCCCACTCGAGCGTGCCGAGCAACACGCCTGCGACCAGCGCGGCGTGCATCGTGTAGACCCCTGCGATCACGGCCTGCGACCAGAACACCCGGCCGAACGCCAGGCCGAGCGAGGCTGCGAGGCTTGCCGGCTTTCCACACCCGAGCCGCCGTGCGATGAGGAACACGAGTGCGACGGCGAGTGCGCCACACACCGCCGAGAACAGGTTGATCCGGTACGGCAGCGACCCGATGGGCAGCATCGCAATCGGATAGGTGACCAGAACGTAGAGCGGGTAGCCGGGGTTGTGCGCGACGCCGAGCACGCGTCCGATGAACTGGAACATCGGCGTGTCGGGCTCGGCGACGACGCCGGGCGCGAGCGTTCGCACGTAGACGGCCAGCGAGGCGCAGCCGGCCGCAGCGGCCCAGAGGAGGTCGCGGCGCTTCACGTTACGGGCTCTGCACCGCGGGCGGACTGGTCAGCTCCAGCCGCGGCTTGTCGGCGGGCGTCAACATCCACCGGTGGATCCAGTGTGCGTTCCAGTAGGCGCCGGAGTAGTGGCCGTAGCCGATGGTGTTGGCCAGTTCGCTGCGGACGGTCTGCTCGTCGCCCGACCCGAAGATGAGCACCCGCTTCCTGGCGTCGGCCAGCGCGAGCGCCAGGCTCACACCCGCGGGACCGGAGCCCACGACAAAGCAATCGTATCCGTCGCGGGGAGCCCCGCCATTGCCCACCTGCATGCCGGGTTGATTCTAGGCGACTTGATTGCAGTATGCTCACCAGCCGGAGGGTCCACGATGAAGACCGCGGCCGATTTCGATCCCGAACTGCTGATCCTGTTTGACGCCTACGTTCACGGCGCCCTCGACCGCCGCGGCTTCCTCGACAAGGCCCGCAAGTACGCCGTGGGCGGCATGACCGCCGCAATGGTACTCGACGCGCTGAGCCCGAAGTTCGCCGAAGCGCAGCAGGTCGCCAAAGACGACGCGCGGTTGACGGCGTCGTACGTCGAGTACCAGTCACCGCAGGGGTATCAGAAGATGCGCGGGTACCTGGTGCGGCCGGCCAAGGCGACCGGCAAGCTGCCGTCAGTGCTGGTCGTGCACGAGAACCGCGGGCTGAACCCGCACATCGAGGACATCGCGCGGCGGATCGCGCTCGACAATTACATGACCTTTGCCCCCGACGCGCTGTTCCCGCTTGGCGGGTATCCGGGCAGCGAGGACAAGGCGCGCGAGCTGTTCCCGACGCTGGACCAGACCAAGACGCGCGAGGACTTCGTGGCCGCGGCCAACTACCTCCGCACACGGCCCGATTCCACGGGCAAGCTGGGCGCCGTGGGCTTCTGCTACGGCGGCGCGCATCGTCAACATGCTGGCGACGCGTGTGCCGGAACTGCTGGCCAGCGTGCCGTTCTATGGCGGGCCCGCGCCGCTGGCGGACGTGCCGAAGATCAAGGCCGCGCTGCTGCTGCAGTTTGGCGGCGCCGACGAGCGCGTCAACGCCTCGTGGCCGGCCTACGAGGCCGCGCTGAAGGAGGCCAAGGTCCGCTACGAAGCCCACATCTACGAGGGCGCGCAGCACGGGTTCAACAACGACACGACGCCGCGCTACGACGAGAAGTCCGCCAAGCTGGCCTGGGAGCGGACGATGGCGTTTTTCGCGAAGCACCTGCGTACGTAGGGCGCGGCGAGAGCCCTGAATGACCGCGGGCGCAGGCCTAGAAGCCGAAGCGGACCATCACCCGTGCCCTGATGGGTTCCTGGAAGAACTCGTATTGCAGGAACCGCGGATCGCGCCTCTGGCCCGGCTGGTCGAACGCCGCGCTCGACGTCCGCCCGTCCGGCATAGTAGTCGGCCTCATCGACGACGAGCTGGACCCCTACGTCGGTTTCCTGGCTGTACCGCGACACGCCCTGGGCCTGGTTGAAGAGGTTGAGCACGTTGAGCCCGACAGTCAGGCGCCTGCGACCGCCGAGCCCGAGCACGTACTGCACGCTGATGTCGGTCTGTGACAGCACCGGGGTGCGGCCATCGCTGCCGCGGCCTGCGTAAAACACCGGGCCGACGCCCGGAGCCAGGACGGCGCAGCGGCTCACAGGCAACCCGCTGGCCACCGACTGGAACACACCGACGTTGAGCCCGAAGGGCGCCGTGTAGACGAACTGCGCTTTGGCCTGGTGAGGACGGTCGGTGGCCAGGCGCCCATAGAGGGCCTGACCGTCCTCTTCGAACATCGCCAGTGCGGCGTCGAAGGTCACTCCGGTGTTCGGGCTCGGTGCGGCCGTTCTCGTCGGATTCCGAGAGCCCCGAGTAGTTGCCGTACAGGCGGCTCCAGACGTAGCTCGCGGTAAGCGCCCAGTTGCGGTCGAGCAGCTTTCGCCCGACAAGCTCCACGGCATCGTAGTCGCGAACGGCCTTGGGAAAAGGCACGCCCGCTGTCGCCTCGGTGGCGCGGTGGTAGCCGGGATTGCCGATGACGTAGGTCGAAATTGCCCTCCGCATCGACCGATCCGACATCCTCGACGGCTTTGTCCAGCTGTTTGTGGACGTACCGCGCCGAGACAGCGACGAGCGGCGCCAGCTGGTGTTCGATCCCCAGGGTCAGTTCCTGCATCCGCATCGGCTCGAGATCAGGGTCGATGTTCTCGGCCGATGAGTCGAACTGAGTCGGCAAGGCCGCAAATACCACCCGGGCACTCCGGGGGGCAGTCGGAGCTGCTGAGCAGGCTGGGCCAGTCGTACGTCTCGAGCTTGAAGGCGTAGACCGTGTCCGGTTGGCCGCCGAACGCCGCCCGCGGCATGTCGAGCTTGAAGATGTCGTAGAAAACCCCCCAGCTGCCGTGCACCTTCGTGCGACCGTCGCCGGTGACGTCCCACGCCGCCCCTGCTCGAGGCGCCAGCTTGCTGCCGAAGGAGAAGTGGATTGGCTCGGCGTCCTGCACGCCGATCGTGCTGTAGAACGGGACGGTCTCGTTCTCCGTCCGCAGGCCGGCGTTGATGGTCAGCCGGCTGGACACGGTCCACGCGTCCTGCACGAACAGGCCGACGGTCGTGTCGTGCACGTCGCCGAGCGCGATGAACCCGCGCTTGGGGTCGATGTGGTTGCTGAACACCCGGTAGAATCCGTATCGACCCCTCTGGCCGGCGAGCGCCGCGTCCCATCGCAGGTTGACGCGGTTGGCGCTCCTCCCGCTGTCCACCTCGTTGGCGCGTCGATCGAACTGCAAGCCGGCCTTGAGCACGTGTTGACCTGCCAGGCCGCCGAAGTACGTGGCGTCGACCTGTGCATTGACGCGCGAGAGCCGATCGACGCGACTGACGTCGTTCGACAGATCGGTCTGGAATCCACCGACCTGCTGAAGCGAGGCGGGCACGTCCAGATAGTCCGATGTTGGTCCGCCACGAAAACGAAAAGCGTCTCCTCCGACGACGTTCGTCGGTTGTCCGGTTGGTGGTGAAATAGCCGGCACGCGCGCCGACGTAGAGCTTGGGGTTCGCGACCCAGTCGGCGCTGCGCCGAGGCGGTGTAGTTCTGGCGCTTGGTCGATGATATCGAAGTTGCCCTGCGGGATAGGTGCCGCCGTCCAGGGCGGGCAGCATGCCGTCCTGTCGCGACGGGCTCCAGTCGAGCGTCACGCGCGTGCGCAGGCTGTTGAGCGGCTGCGCCGTCTGGTTGATGTTGAAGAAATGATCGGTTTGATCCGACGTCCTTGGTCGCGGTGGACCCGTCGAAGGTAGACGTCACGGTGCGTTCGGTATGAGTCAGGGCGGGCTGATAGGCGGCGAACAGCCAGGCGCGGTCTCGCTTGATCGGGCCGCCCATGGCCACGCCGGGCTCGACGCGCGTATAGGTGTCTTCCGGGTAGGTCACGTACTCGGCGCGTGAAGAATCCGTGGGCGCCCGGCGCAGGGTCGGCCGCCGCCCGCCCTCGAGCGCGTCGCCTTCGAGGTTGACCAGCACTTCGCCGCGCCACGCGTTGGTGCCGCTCTTCGTCACGACGTTGATCACGCCGCCGGTCGAGCCGCCGTACTCGGCGGCGTAGCCGCTCGACTTCACCTGGATCTCGTCGACGAACTCCGGCAGGACCGCTGGCCGGACACGCCCTGAAGCAGGTTCGTGGTCTCGATGCCGTTGACGATGAAGCGATTCTCCGACGCGCTCGCGCCGTCGATCGAGATGCCCCCGAGCTTCGGCTCCTGGTTGGCGCCGGGCGCCTGGCTGACCAGCGACGTGAAATCGCGGCCCTTGGGCAGCAGGTCGATGGTGTCCTGCCGCAGGCTGAACACGCGCGCGCTCTGGCGTGTGTCCACCAGCGGCGAGGAGGCCGAGACGTGGACCTCCTCGGTGACGGCCGCAATCTCGAGTACGAACGACAGCCGCTTGATCCTGCCCGAGGAGCACCTCGACGCGCTCGAACTTGAACGTGGTGAAACCAGGCAGAGACGCCGTGACGTCGTAATAGCCCGGGGGCGAGCGCGGGAAAGCGGAAGGTGCCACTCGCGTCGGGGACGGTCGACACCGTCGTACCCTGCCCGAGGTTCAACGCTGCGACCGTGGCGCCCGGGATCACCGCGTGCTGCGCGTCCTGGACAGTGCCTTCGATCGCGCCGCGCTGCTCCTGGGCCGCAGCAGGGATTGCGATAACACGAGCGCAGACAACAGGGCCGAGGTCGACAATCAGGCGCACGGTCTACTCCTTTTTGTCGGTCGTTGTCTTGTCGTCGCTCGCGATCACACCAATCGGCCGACGTTCGGCGTCCCGCGCGACATCGCCAGCGTCTTCCCGTCGCGTGACCACCGGTACGCGAGATCTGCTCCGACGTGAACGTCGTCACGGCCCGGGGCGCCGAGCCGTCGAGCGGGAACCGCCACAGGTTGCTCGCCCCGTCGCGGAAGACCAGGTCTTCGAACGCGCGGCCATCCGGTGCCCAGGTGCAACCGATGCCCGCCACGGGCGGGTGAGAATACGGAATGTGCGCACCGGCCCGGCGCCGTCGAGGGGCACGACCGCGATGCCCGTAACTCGGCGGTGCCCGTACTTGCCGAGGGCCCACCGTTCGTCGGGCGAGACGCTGCGCAAGTCGAATCGCGGAGGTAAACGTGACGGATCGGCGAACAGCGGTCGCGCGGACCCCCGCCGAGCGGCACGCGGTAGGCCACCGGCCCTCCCTTCTCCAGGGCCTTGAAATACAGGTGTCGCCGATGGCTGCAGGTATCCACGGAATATGGCGCCGCCGGTGTCGATCTGCGCGTGGATTGCCGCCGTCGAGTTCGATGGCTCCAGACCTCACGTCGGCCGCGCCTGACGCGCGGGATTGATAGATGATGCTCTTGCCATCGGGCCGCAGCCGCGGCCCGGTTTTCCATGCCCGGATGGCTCGTCAGTTGCCTCGGCTGGCTGCCGTCGGCATTGGCGATCCAGATATCGCCAGCTGCCCTGCGAATCCCGCTGTAGACGATGCGGCCATCTCGCGTCCAGTCGATGCCGCTGGCCCCCTCAGGCCGTTGCTGGTCCCCGTGATCGGCCGGGCGCGCGCGGTGTCGCCGTCCGGCGCCACCCACAGACCGGCCCGCATCTCGTCCCTTACGGCCAGCAGCGTCCGCCCTCCCGCAGTGGCGGTGAGGCTGTGATAGCTGGCGACGTCCGGGGTGATCCGGCGCAGGGTGCCGGCCGGGTAGGCGAGGGACCAGAGATGGCTGTTTCGGTTCCAACGGCCGCCGGCCTGCTCGACGGCATCGAACACCAGCGCGCTGGGGTCGCCGAGCCACACGAGCTGTCCCCCGTAATCGAAACGCGCGTCGCTGAACGTCCTGCTCCTTGCCGGTCTCGACGTTGACCAGCACGATCCGGCTCCTCTGCCCGGTATCTCGCCCGCGAATGCCGCAATGAGCGTCCCGTCCGGAGACCAGGCGACGCGCGTCATGTGCGTAGTCGTCCGAGTCGGCGCGCGACGCCAGAGCGGCGCTGGTTTGTGCCGTCGGCGTTGGCGAGCACGATCGAACTTGTCCTCCGTCGGCCGTGCCGCGGATGAACGCCATGCGGGTGCCATCCGGCGAGAACGCCGGCGCGGTGTTGATGTCCTCCAGCACCTTGCGCGGCGGGCCGCCCAGAACCGGGATCTGGAACAGCGAGGCATCCGCGGTGTTCTTGGGGCTGAACACGTAGAACACGGCCTCGCTATCCGGCGAAAACGCGAGCCCCCAGTATCCGCCCTTCATCGGCGGCACGATCTGCACGCTGCTGGCCGTCGAGACTTGCCGCATCCACAGGCTCGGCTTGTCAAAATCGCCGTCCTCGTGCACGACGTATCGGCCATCAGGAGAGATGGCGGCGATGCCCGCCGTCCCCGTGTTCGTGAGGCGGCGCATGGTGATGGACGCAAACGCCGGCGCCCAGCGGCTGCGGGACGCCGCGCGTACCACGACACCGCCGGCGACGGCCAGCACTGCCACGGCCGCCAGCGCCAGACGTGCCGTGGGCCTGCGAGAAGAGGCACCGGCGGTGCCGCAACCGCAGCCTGGCTGATGTGGCTGGATGGCTGGGCGTCGTCGCCACGCCGGTGTCGAGATCCTCCTTGAGCAGCCGCAGGTCGTTGCGCAGTTCCTTGGCCGTCTGATAGCGGTCGTCCGGATCCTTGGCCAGGCAGCGCCGGAGATCGTCCGACATCGCGCGGCAGGTCCTGCCGCAACTCGGTGACCGACGACGGTGTGTCCTTGATGATGGCCGACAGCACGCGACATGTTCGTGTCGCCCTTGAACGGCTTTCGCCGGTGGCCATCTCGAACAGCAGGATGCCCAGGGAAAACACGTCCGAGCGTGCGTCGACGGGCTTGCCCTGCGCCTGTTCCGGCGACATGTAGGCGACGGTGCCCACGATGCGTCCATCGCCTGTGACCGGCGCTTGGCACCGTGACCGTGAGGCCGTCGAGGGGCGACTCCTCGTGCAGCTTCGCCAGGCCGAATCCAGCACCTTCACGCGGCCTTCGTCAGTGACCATCACGTTCGCGGGCTTCAGGTCGCGATGCGTGATGCCCCGCTGGTGTGCGGCGCCGACGGCGTCGGCCAGCGGAATCCCCACCTGCAGCAACTGGTCGAGCGACATGCCCTGCCGCGGGATGAGCTCGGTCAGCGTCTTCCGGCCGACCAGCTCCATCGCCAGGAACAGGCCCGTCCCGGTCTTCGACGGCATAGATGGTGATGATGTTGGGGTGGTTCAGCGCGGCGACGGCTCGTGCCTCCGCTCGAAGCGTCGTGGCGCTCCGGATCCGGCCGGCGCCGCCAGGACCTTCAGCGCCACGCGGCGACCCAGCTTGCTGTCTTCGGCCAGGAAGACCTCGCCCATGCCGCCGGCGCCGAGGGGGCGGACGATCCGGTAGTGGCCGAGAGTCGCCGGCGGCATCAAGTGCGGCGAGTGTAGCACTACGCCGCACGTTTCCGCCCAAGCCCGGCGTGCCAGTTCCGCCGCCCTTGTTCCGGAGGTCCCTGATGCGTGCGCGATGGCTGTTCCTGCCTCTGCTCCTGCTCGCGGCGAGCCCCTGTGTC
>CAWDZE010000010.1:0-21135 GCA_963806705.1 Vicinamibacteria bacterium | reverse complement strand
GAACATCGACCCAACCGGAGCACTGCCAAGACGCCCTAACTTTTCTATCGTCTGAGCGTTCAACTGAAAGGAAAAGCACGATGCGCTACACCACACCATTGTTACTGTTGTCTCTGCTCAGCACGGGCGCCGCCGCCGTTGCCACTGCGCCGCAGCAAGTCGGCATCAGCCCGTGGGGGCCGAAAGACGAGATCGGCCGCCTGAACCTGATCACACCGGCCTCGCGCAGCGCCATCTTGAGCCGGGTGTCGGGTCAGAAAAGCTATGACCTGGCGGTCGATTTTTATGCCGGCATGCCGAGCTGGCAAGCGGCCGGCGATCCGCAGTACCAAATGTGGCTGACCCATACGCCGCATGGCAATGTCGTGGCAGATTCGATGAAACTCGGCGAAAAGATGAACCGCCACGTCAGTTATACCGGCACGGCGGTGTCGATGTACGCCCACACGGGTACGCATATCGACGCGCTGAATCATTTCGGCTTGAACGGCAAAATCTGGAATGGCTTTAGCGAAGCCGAATACCTCGGCGACCGTGGCTGGACCGTCACCGGCGCCGAACAACTGCCGCCCATCGTCGCACGCGGCGTGTTGATCGACGTGGCCGCTGCCAAGGGCTTGCCACAGTTGCCGGACAATTATCGCGTCAGCCGGAAGGACTTGCGCGACGCGCTGGAGTTGCAGGGCGTCAAGCTGGAGCAAGGCGACGTGGTGCTGATACGCACGGGCCGAATGCGCGACTACGACAATGCGCAAGTCTACATGGCCAATCCGCCTGGCCTGGGCATGGACGGCGCCAGGTTCCTGGTCGAGGATGGCGGCGCGATGGTGGTCGGCGCGGACAACCTGAGCCTTGAAGCCTTTCCATCCGAAGTGAGCGACAACTACCTGCCCGTGCACACTTACCTGCTGGCGCAACAGGGTGCGCCGATAATCGAACTGGTCAATCTGGAGGCGCTGGCGCGCGACCGGGTCTACCAATTCGCCTTCATCGGCGCCTCGCTCAAGTTCCGTGGCGGCGACGCGGCACCGATACGCCCCATCGCCCTGCCGATCAAGTGAGGAAACTTCTTCGGCTCAACAGGCCTTTCATAGCATCCGACCCGCGAGCGGTGGTGTCATGTGCCTCGTAGCAGGTTCGCGACGCACCTGAGAATCGCCTCGGTCCGTGGCAGAAGGAGCTCACATGTCCAACCGCATCGACAACGTTACAGTGCTCGGAACCGGCAACCTCGGTTCGCAGATCGCATACCAAAGCGCATACTCCGGCTTCGAGGTGATGGCCTACGACATCAACGACCAGATCCTCGAGACAGCCAGGAGGCGGTTCGAGGAACTCGCCGCTCGCTACGAACAGGAGGTCGAGGGGGCGTCCGACGGACGCGCGCGGGCCGCGTTGGCCAGACTCAGGTACTCGTCAACTCTCGCGGACGCGGTTCGTGACGCCGACTTGGTCATCGAGTCGGCCCCCGAGCTCCTGGACGTCAAGCGGGAGCTCTACGCGAAGCTCGGGCCGCTCGCGCCTGGGAGGACGATCTTCGCGACCAACAGTTCCACGCTGCTGCCCAGCGACCTGGCCGAGGCAACCGGGCGACCCGAACGGTTTGTCGCACTGCACTTCGCGAATGACATCTGGATTTACAACATCGCGGAGATCATGGCCCACCCGCGCACAGATCCCGCGATCTATGACACGGTGGTCGACTTCGCGCGCCGGATAGGCATGGAGCCGATCAAGATCCACAAGGAGAAGGCCGGCTACGTTCAAAACTCGTTGCTGGTTCCCTTCCTCGAAGCCGCGCAGGCCCTCGTCGTCAACGGCATCGCCGACCCCGAGACGATCGACAAGACGTGGCGCATCGCCACCGGCGCACCGAAGGGTCCGCTGCAGATGCTGGACATCATTGGGCTCACCACCGCGTACCACATCGCAGCGTCCGGCGACGAGCAGGCAAGAGCCAACGCGCGGTACTTGAAAGAGCACTACATCGACCAGGGCAAACTCGGGCGAGCCAGCGGCGAGGGTTTCTACAAGTACGAAACGGCGCCCACGCAACCGTCCAGGAGCCCGGTCACAGCCTCTGCCTAACCTAAGGAGTCAGCCATGCCAACGCAAGTAAGAGACACGACGGTGGGTACTCAAATCGTGGCCGGAAGCGAGTCAGGTGGGCAGTCATCGACGATGCTCCAGCTGCCGTTGCGCGAGCTCGGGCTCAAGTACATACCGGCGATACCCGTAGACGTTCACGGTATGGCCGACACCGTGTCGAGACTCGCTATTCGGGTCAAGCAGCGCGAGCAGGCCCTCCAGGGCCTTTCGAAGATGTTCACGATCGGCGGCTCGACGGCCCGCGCTTACAACTTTCTCTACGGCAGCGGGGAGGCCGACAAAAGGGCGGCCGCGGCGCGCACGGCGTCGCACGCCTTCCTGGCAGGCGATCCGTCGAAGATCGTCTCCGGCCTCGTCCGACAACTGAAAGAGCCGCGCGAGGAGCTGGCCCTGATCGCGGTGGGCGGCGGCGACCATCTCACCCAACTCGCGCTCGACGATCCCAAGCAGTGGTCGATCGGCTGGACCACGTTTCCCGATGTCTACTCGT
This sequence comes from Vicinamibacteria bacterium, assembly GCA_963806705.1. Lineage (GTDB taxonomy): Bacteria > Acidobacteriota > Vicinamibacteria > Vicinamibacterales > JAENWD01 > JAENWD01. Next base: position 18,536 of record CAWDZE010000010.1, on the reverse strand, counting down.
CGGGCCTGCCGCATCTCGAGGAGTGGGCGGCGACGGTGGACGTGACGCAGCCTGACAAGGCGACTGCGGCATTCTTTCCCACCATTGCGCGCTACGCCCCGACCTTCAACCAGATTCTGCTCAGGAAAATTCCAAGCTCCGACGTGGGAGAGTGGCGGGCCCTCTTCGGTGACGCGTGGACCCCGGCGCAGGATGCGGCGGCAAAAGCCGGCTTGCTGTACGTGCTCGATCTACGGATCTACGAGACGCTGCAGCCGCAAACGATCGCCGGCATTCCTCGGTTCACGCCGAGCACCGTGACGGTGCTGGTGCAGGACCCGGCGACGAAAACGTTGACTCCCGAGCTCGTTCGAGTCGCCGGCGGCAGTAACGAACCGAAGGTCTTCAGCCGGCAGGGCTCGACCACGGCCTCGGCGTGGATGTACGCCCTCCAGGCGGCCAAGGTCTCGGTCACCGTTTTCGGCATCTGGCTCGGTCACGTCTACCAGTGGCACATCGTCACCGCCGCCATGGTGATGACGATGTTTGCAAACCTTTCGGCCAGACATCCGGTCCGGAAACTACTCGAGCCGCAGTCGAGCTACGTCATCCCGTTCGACGACGTGTTGCTCTTGAGCTGGAGCCTGGTGGCGCCGCCGACGTCGATCGCGACCGGCTGGCAGTTCCTCGAGCTGATGGATCTCTACGCCAACGGGCGCCAGTTCTTCGACGACGATCCGACGACCACACTGGAACAGTTCGGCCTCACCGAGTCGGACTTCACATCCCAAGAACCATGGGACCAGTATCCGATCGTCGGCGACCTGTTATCCATCTGGAACGCAACCGGCCGCTACGTGAACACCTGCGTCGATCACGCCTATCGAACCGATCAGGACGTGCAGCAGGACCAGGAACTCCAGAACTGGATCGGGGAATCCGGCAAGGAAGATGGTGGCAACGTCCGTGGCCTGCCCGCCATGGATTCGAAGGATTCACTCAAGCGGGTCCTCCACAGTCTCATCTACCGCATCACGGCGCACGGCACCGGCCGCCTCTACCGCACCAGCAATCCCGCAGTCGCGTTCGTCGCCAACTTCCCACCTTGCCTGCACGATGCCACCATCCCCGATCCAACCGCGCGCTTCGATACCCAGACCCTGCTCCGGTTCCTCCCGAGAACCGGCACCATCGGATCGATGCTCCACTTCAGCTCCACCTTCTGGGCTTCCACGCCCTACGTGCCGCTCGTGCCGATCGCGGGATCTGATACCGATCTCTTTTTCGACGACGATGCGAGCAATGGGGCCCTGATCGAGTTCCGTGACTTTATTGCCGGCTTCGTCGAGCGCTTCGAGCCGGACATGCCGCAGATCTGGCAGTGGCCGCGCAACATCGAAACGTAAGCTCGGTCCCCGAGCAGCGAGAACGGAAGCGCTCCCATGGGATCGAAAAAGGAGTGACGATCATGAATCACGGACAATTCTATAAGGCAGACCAACTGGTCGCGGGCGTACACAACGCCCAGGGCGGGATCTTCGACACGTTTCGCGCCGCGCACGCGTTCGGGCGCATCTACACCGGCACGTTCACCGCGACCCCGACAGCGAAGGCGCTCTCGCGCGCGGCCCACTTCCAGGGGACTCCGGTGCCGGTGACCGCACGGCTTTCCGGCACCAGCGGTGATCCCGAGCAGAAGGCCTCGAATGTCGTCGCGATGGCGACGAAGTTCTATCTGCCGAACGGCACCGTCACGGACCTGATCGCCATCACCGCCCTGCCCGCCTTCTTCGCGCGCACACCGGATGAGTTCCTTGCAGCCACCGAAGCTCTGACCCCGGATCCGGCGACCGGCCAGCGCGATCCCGCCAAAATCCAGGCGTTCCTCGCCGGCCACCCGAATGCCGCGAGGGTCTTCCAGGCGGTGCGCAGCCAACCTGCCCTGGCGAGCTTCGCGCAGGTCAGCTACCGGCCGCTCCACGCCTACTACTTCGAGAATGCGGCCCGCACGGGGCGCTGGGCGCGCTATCACTGGGAGCCGGAAGCCGGCGTGGCAGGCCAACCGCTCGAGGACCTGGCAAAGCAGCCGCACGATTATCTCTACGAGGAGCTCGAAGGACGCCTGCGCGCCGGTCCGGTCGCGTTTCGACTCGAGCTGGAACTCGCCCAGGACGGGGACCCGGTCGATGACCCATCAGCCATTTGGCCGGACGGTCGCGAGCGCGTCGCCGTGGGGCACCTCGAATTGATCCGGCCGATCACCGAGGGCGAGATTGGCGACCACGTGATGATGCACGACCCAACCGCCGTGACGGACGGCATCGAGATCTCGCCTGACGACCAGATCATCGCTGTCCGTCGAGGCGCATATCTCGTATCGGTAGCCGAGCGTACGGGCGGATGGCAACAACGGGGAAAGTTCGCAGCCGGATCACCGAATGTGCCGGCGATGGTCGCCAAGGTGTAGTGATGTCAACGATCCACCTGCACCAGACGACAACTTCGACGCCAGAGCAGCTGCTCGCTGCGCTCATCGACTTCGGACCGGGCCGCTCGAAGCTCTTTGGCAACAGCGCGGACGAGTATCTGAAGGTGCATCACCGAGGTCCTTCTGACGCTGACGTCACGGAAGGCTCGGGTGGAATCTGGGAGCGCCTCCGCTACGACTGGTCCGATCGGAGCCGCGTGGTCATGAAGACCATTGACTCCAACGTTTGGGGCGGTCGCTCGGGGCACATTTACACCTTCAGCAGGCGGCCAGACGGAACGACCGATGTGGACGCCGTTGTGGTACGGGAGGGCAAGAACCTCAAAGGGCGGGCGCTCGGTCTCGTGCTCGGGACCATCGGCAAGCGCGTTTTGAAAAAGGCCTTTGAGAACACCATCAAGGCCATCGAAGCCCGCAACAGTCAAGAGGAAGAAGGCCGCGTTCAAGTCCGGGCGTGACTCTCGTCGTGCGGCAGTGGGCGGAGCCCACAAGCCCGGAAAGATCGCTTCGTGTGGCGTGGTCACTATTGATTGTGACTGGCGCACACCATCTACGGGACCGACTCGCCTCAATGCGTCAGCACGATCGCTCAGGTGACACGACTGGCGCTACCGCAGCAGTTGATCGAAATCAGCTTTACCGCTGTCCTGTCGGACTGAGTGATGAGAACAGCATATTCCCAAAGGAGGCATCGAAATGAATCGTCAACAGATCTTGGCCGGCCTGATCACTGCGGCGTCAGTCTGTGTCGTCGGTGTCGTGCTGGCAGCGCAAGACCGGTTCACTCTGAAAGTGCCCAACGGAATCGCCTTCGCTGAGTTCAAGGGCTACGAGACCTGGCAGGTGATCGCTCCGAGCCAGCCCGATGATGCTGGCGGATGCGGTTCAGCGCCGCCGCCAGGATGCATCAAGGCGATCCTTGGGAATCCAGCGATGATCAAGGCGTTTGCCGACGGAATTCCAGCGAACGGCAGGGCCGTTCCTGACGGCGCAATGATGGCCAAGGTCGAATGGGCAAAGAAACGTGAACCGGGTCCGCCGTACGCTGTGATCGTTCCCGGTCCGCTCATTGAGGTGTCGTTCATGGTGAAGGATTCGAAGCGGTTCCCTGATACCAACGGATGGGGATATGCCACTTTCAATCACAACGCCTCATCCGGTGCTTGGACGCCCTTCGGTGAGAGTCCGGCGTTTGCGAACACTTGCCATGCCTGTCACACCCGCGTGAAGAGCCGAGACTTCGTCTTCACCGGGTACGGCCAGCGCTGAACACACGAATCACGCAGTTGGCCGCGACCATCAGGGACTTCTCCGATCGTGGGACTGCTGATCGAAGCGTTGAGGGCACGGGGCCCGCTCAGTCGAGGTGGGACATGGAGAAATACTGGAGACGGCTAAACGGCGGCGAGCGGAAGTGAAGCCCCGGAACGAGATAGTGCGTCGAGAGGCAAGGATTCGACGGGGACACTCAACGCGCTGAAGTTGTTGTCTTACAAGGGGAAGTGGCTGGGAGGCAGGGATTCGGTCCCGCTCGCGACGAGCTTGGCGAGTCGCGGCGTGACGCCCGTGCAGGGATTCGAACTCGGAGCCAGGCCTGTTTCTAAGTGGCTGATGGCGCGCGACTTCTGGTGTCAACCGTCTGACCCACATGCGGTTACGTCGCTCCGTTTCCCAGCGGGTTCGGAGGGATGCCCTTCGGGCGGCTTGAAGTGCCGTGAGTGGGGCTTGAGTCTGTTCTCATGCCCAAGGTTTGGTCCGTCTCCACAATGTCTCCAAACCTGGGGGAGAAACGGGAGGAGTCGAGTGGACGGCAGAGAACGGCAAAGACGCCGCAAGGGGCGTCTGCAACTTGTCCGTCGGAGGCCGAGGCCGAGGGACCAACACCAGAGCTTCTGGGGGCGTGAGCAGCTGCCAGCATCTCGCCAGGCGTGCCAATGCCACATCGCACGATGCCCTTAGGTACCGAAAGATTCCGCCTGCGTCCCGAAGAACTGGAGTTTTATGGCCTTGCGGAAGGCTTCGTCGCCGAGCTGCAAGCGCGTCGCGTGGGTTGCCTTGGCGTCTGGCCCGGCGACATAACGGAGCTGGTCTTTACCATCGGTCGCCGCCTCGTACACAACATCGGCAATCTGCTCCGGAGTCGAGTACGTTTCGATCTGCTTCGGATCGGTGATCGCTCCCATCACTCTATCCAACAGTTCGTCGTAGGCTGGATGGCGGCCCAGATCCATCGAGCGTGTGAAGAAGTCTGTCTTCATCCCGCCGGGCTCGACGATCTTCATGCCAATACCCAGCTGACCGAGTTCGAACGCCATGCTCTCGCTCCACCCCTCGACGGCCCATTTCGTCGCGTGGTACAAGGAATTGAACGGGACCGTGATCAATCCACCGATTGAGCTGGTATTGATGAACAGCCCGGCCTTTCGCTCTCTGAAGTGCGGGATGAACGCCTTCGTCGTCCGCATCGGCCCTAACAGATTGGTGTTGATCATCCGGAGCATTTGTCCATCGGTCAGACCTTCCAGCGGACCCGCCATCCCGTAGCCGGCGTTGTTGAAGACGACGTCGACGGCACCACGAGCCAGCGCGTCGTTCGTGGCGCGCGCGATCTGATCTGGAGCCGTAATGTCGAGTGGTATCAGTACGACGTTCGGGACTAACGAGAGCTCCTTGTCGTTCTCCGGGCTGCGCATCGTGGCCAGCACGTTCCAGCCCCGTGACGCGAACAGCTTCGCCGCGGCTCTTCCAAGTCCGGAGGAGCTGCCGGTAATGAAAATGGTTCTGGAGTGTCGGTCCGTCATAGCGTCATCCCTCCGTCCACCGGTATCACGGCGCCCGTGACGTACGAGGCGGAATCCGAGCACCGCCACATGGCCGCGGCGGCGACTTCCGCCGACTGCGCGATTCTGCCCATCGGCGTTTGCTTCTCGTAATCGGCCCGTGAGGTAGGGGTGCTATTCACGACGTTGCTGAACAGCGGAGTGTCAATCGAACCTGGCGCGATCGCGTTCACGCGGACGCCCTGGGATGCGAACTCCCTCGCCGCGACCTTCGTGATGCCGACCACGCCCCATTTGCTCGCAGAGTAGACGGGATACCCTTCGAAGACTCGCAGTGCGGCGACCGACGTCATGTTCACGATGGCCCCGCCGCGGCCGTTCTTCAAGATGGCGGGTATCTGATGCTTCATCCCCAACCAGGTACCGGTCAGGTTGACGCCAATCACCCGTTGCCACGACTCGAGCGTGCACTCCACGGTGTTGCCTGTCCACGGCGAGACGCCGGCGTTGTTGATGGCGAAGTCGAGGCGGCCGAACTCCTTCAGCGCGACCGACACGGCCAGTTGCGCGGCGTCTTCGGTCGCAACATCGCCGACAGCTACGGAGCCCTTTCCCACGCATTCCCCGATAAGCGCCAGCGTCTGCATAAGTGGTTCTTTGCTTTGGCCGCTCAACACGACGTGGGCGCCTCGCTTCGCAAAGGCGATGGCCGCTGCCTGGCCGATACCCTTGCCGGCGCCGGTGACGATGACGACACGGCCGGCGAACTCCTGAGGCATGGCGTGACGCTAGCCCGGGCGTCGAGGCTCGTATTGTAAAAACTTGCTGAATCGCCCGGCGCTTAGCAGCGACGGAGATACATGGCTGGCGTTGTCCGAAACACGCTGTGAAACGCTCGCGTGAAGTGAGGCTGATCGTGGAAGCCGCATTCCACAGCTATGCGCGCGAGTGTCAACTTCCCGGCCTTCATGAGACCGACGGCTCTTTCAAGACGAAGCCGCGACACGAATTGGTGCGGGGGCACTCCAACGGTGGCGCGGAAGAGGCGTGCAAAATGGAACGGACTGATGCGAGCCTGTTGTGCCAGGGTCATCAGCGACAGATCGTCGTCCAGCTGTGATGCGATGCATTCCAGGACGGAGCGAAGCTGAAATGCAGTCAACTTGCCGCGGGGCGACGGCGCCTTCGGCTTCGCGACGCCATGGTTCGCAAGCAAGTGCAGTACCAGACCAACGGTCAGTGTGTCCGCGTACAGCGCACCGGTCGGCGCACCGAGGGCAAGCTCCGTGTGGAATGTGGTGGCGTAATCAACGATGACCGAATCGGTGACGGAGTGACGGGAGACAAACTCAATGCGATGGGGTGGCAGTCCGTCCTCTACAACATCAGCCACAAATTGTGGATCGATGACCATCGAGATCTCGTCATAGGTCTGCAGCCACCGCGACGGGTTGGACTCACCATGGGTCAATAGGCGGCAGTGACCAGGGACGGTCAGCTGTTCATCCCATCCGTCGCGACCTCTCGTCCATGCGAACCTGGTTGGCTGCGCCCCGACGTTGACCGAGATGCCGTGGCCGATCACGGAGTGCTCCGGCATTTCCGTTGGCGGGAGGCGGTGGCGCTCCACGATGATGCCGCGCCATCCGAATGGAGCGCTGGTGAGCAACAGGGAGCCGGCCGGCGCGGCGGGAGAACGCTGCCCGGTTGTCTTGTCGAGGAGCAGTTTCTCGCCGGGTCGCGGGAGCGGGTTCACAGGTGGGCAGTCCGGGCTGACCAGATGCATCCGGCTGACTCGATCGAAGGAAGTATAAGGTCCAATGCCACCAGGAAGTGATCACTTCGACGGGCGACGATTCCTTAACCCGACGGGCCCGCTCATGCAGCCGTTCACGTCGGTACCACGCATGCTTTTGGCGCGCCGAATCCCGTGGCCGGCGCACCTCGATGACGCGCCGAAGCCGGTGCCGGAGCGCGACACTGCAACGGCAGCCGCGGTGACGTTCATTGGCCACGCGACATTCCTGATTCAAGCGGAGGCGGGAAACGTCCTGACAGACCCGATGTTTTCGGAGCGCGCCGGACCATGGAATGTCTTCGGGCCCCGGCGCGTCCGCGCGCCCGCCATTGCACTCGACGCGCTGCCCCCGATCTCGATCGTTCTGCTGAGCCACAACCACTATGACCATTGCGACGTCCGAACGCTTCGACAGCTCGCGCGGCGCTTCGACCCGATTGTGGTTACGCCGTTGGGCAATGCACGGCTGCTACGGTCGATGGGAGTGCGGCGCGTCGAAGAACTCGACTGGTGGCAGCCGGCCGCGACGACGGCTCTGGCGATCACATTGACGCCAGCGCATCACTTCGCGGCGCGGGGACTGCTGGATCGAAACCGCGCCCTGTGGGGCGGATTTGTCGTCATTGCTGGCACGCAGCGGATCTACTTTGCTGGGGATACGGCGTACGCGCCATTCTTCGCTGACGTTCGGCATCGTCTCGGGCCGATCGACCTCGCGTTACTGCCGATTGGCGCCTATGAGCCGCGCTGGTTCATGAAGGCGGTGCACATGAATCCAGCAGAGGCAGTTCAGGCGCACCTCGATCTTCAGGCGACGGCAAGCATAGGGATGCACTTCGGGACGTTTCAGATGACGACTGAAGGCATCGATGAACCGTCGCACGCGTTAAGCGAGGCGCGCGAAGCGCTTGGTGTCAGCAGCGCTCGTTTCCGTACGATCGGATTCGGGGAGTCAGTCTTCTTACGCTGACCTCTGGTCTGTGAGCCTTCGCGTTCAGGATGCCGTTTCAAGACGTCCCGCGAGGTTTGTCTAAGGGTGCGGCGCGGTTCGATAGCGAAATTGTCCCTGCGCCGTAAGTCATTGAAATACGGGCCAAATTTCGTGGCTGGGAGGCAGGGATTCGTTAGGGACACTCAACGCGCCTAAGTCGTTGTCCTAGAAAGCCATGTGGCTGGGAGGCAGGGATTCGGTCCCGCTCGCGACGAGCCCGCGAGTCGCGGCGTGACGCCCGGGCCCTGCCGAGCAGCCGCGAACGAGCGTAGCGAGTGAAGTGGCTGGGAGGCAGGGATTCGAACCCCGATAACCACGTCCAGAGCGTGGTGTCCTACCGTTGAACGACCTCCCAGCAGGAGGGCCGCCAGGCGTACGCACGGACCGCGCCACCTGCCGGAACCATTGATTATAGGGGGCGCCCGCCGAGCGGTGCAACCGGCGCGAACCTGCAGCCAATGCGCCGGCACCGCAAGTCGGCCCCTGAAGGCCCAGACCCCTGCCAGACGCGCGATATGATGCTTGTGCCCTCTTGATGCCAGCCTCAGCGCCGCCCCGCCCCCTGACCTTCGGAGGCGAGGTGCCCAGCTACGCCCACCTCGACGCCCGCCAGCGCACCGCGACCCTCGGCGGCCTGATGCTCACGCTGCTGCTGGCGGCGATGGACCAGACCATCGTCGGCACGGCCATGCCGCGCGTCGTCGCCAGCCTCGACGGCTTCGACCGCTACCCGTGGGTGACCACCGCCTACCTGCTCACCTCGACCATCTCGGTGCCGGTGTTCGCCAAGCTTTCGGACCTCTACGGCCGGAAGTGGCTCTACCTCGCTGGATTGATCATCTTCGTGGTGTCGTCGTGGCTCTGCGGGGCCGCCGGCAACATCCCGCTGCCGCTCGACGGCATGAACCAGCTGATTCTCTTCCGTGGCCTGCAGGGCATCGGCGGCGGCGCGGTGATGGGCCTGACCTTCACCATCATCGGCGACCTGTTCTCGCCGGCCGAACGCGGACGCTACCAGGGGCTGTTCGGTGCCGTTTTCGGACTGTCGTCGATCATCGGGCCGCTGGCTGGCGGGTTCATCACCGACCACCTCTCGTGGCGCTGGGCGTTCTACGTCAACGGGCCACTCGGCATCCTCGCCCTGGCGGTGCTCTACCGCACGTTCCCGTACGTGCGCCCGCACGGCACGACCCGGACCATCGACTGGCTCGGCCTGGTGACCCTCTCGGGCTGGATCGTGCCGCTGCTGCTCGCGCTCAGCCGCGTGACCGACGCCGGGTGGACCGACCCCACGGTGCAGGCGCTGCTGGCCGTTGCGGCCGCATCCCTGGTGGCCTTCCTGTGGGTCGAGAGCCGCGCCGTCGAGCCGCTGATGCCGCTGTCGCTTTTCGGCATCCGAACCATCGCGCTGGCCTCGGCCGGCGTCTTCGTGCTCGGCATGGCGATGTTCGGGATGTTCGTCTACCTGCCGCTCTACCTGCAGGGCGTGCTGGGCATGTCGGCGGCGGCGTCCGGCACCCTCTTCGTGCCGATGATCTTCGCGATGATCATGGCCAGCGTCGCCTCGGGGCAGATCGTGTCGCGCACCGGCCGCTACAAGATGCTGGCGGTTGGTGGCGCGGTCCTGTCCACGGCCGGCATGGCGCTGCTCGCGCAGCTCGGGACGTCGGGCACCGCGACGACGATTCTCTGGTGCCTGGTGGTGTGCGGGTTCGGGTTCGGGGCGGCGCAGCCGGTCTACGCGCTGGCGGTACAGAACGCGGCGCCGCGCGCCCAGCTCGGTGCGGCCACGGCGACCAGCCAGTTCTTCCGCTCGATCGGCAGCACCATCGGCGTGGCGGTCTTCGGCACACTGCTGCTCGGCATCTACCACCAGCGGTTGGCGGCGGCGCTGCCGCTCGACACGCCAGCGCAGGTCCGTGCAGTGGTGGACAACCCGCTCAGCATGAACCAGCGGTCCGAAGCCGGCGCCACCACGCCGCTGCCGCTGCTCGACCCTGCTGTCTCGGCCAGCGTCCGCGCCAGCCTCGCCGCCGGCATGCAGCGGATTTTCGTGCTGTCGGCGCTGGTGATGGCCAGCTCGGTGGTGCTCAACGCGCTGTTGCCGGAGCTGCCGCTGCGCTCGCGCGCCGATCACGCGGCGCCGCCGACGGAGATCTGATCCTGGCCTGAAAACACGAACCGCCGCGTGCGCCACGCGGCGGTCGTGTCCACCGCCCCCCGGAATGCCCGGGTAGGCGGTGGCTGGGGGAGGCCGACTGATTGTCGGGCGACGGCGCCTTGGGGCGCCTCGCTCATTGCTCCTGCAGGATTGCAGGAAACGCGCCAATCCCCGGGTAGAAGGAATTGCGCCCGAATGCCCGGTCCTGCGGCTGTAGCGACGGGCGGGTGGTCAGACTTTGGCACCCTGGCCGGACCAACGTCGTGCTGGGGCCAGCCGACGAGCGCCGAACCGGCGTCAGCCGAGCGACTTCGCGAGCCGATCGAGGCGCCCGAGCACTTCGCTTCGCCCGAGCAACCGCAGCATCTCGAACAAGCCCGGGCTCACGGTGCGCCCGGTCATCGCCAACCGCGTGGCGTGGATGAGGACGCCGGCCTTGACCCCGCGCGTGTCGGCCACCAGCCGCAGCGCGCGCTCGAGCTCGGCATCGTCGAAGCCCTCCAGCTCCGCATACGCCCCCCGCAGCGCCTCGACGTGGGTGCGCAGGCCCGGTGCCGACAGGTGCCTGGCGGCGCCGTCCGGGTCGTAGCCGGACGGAGCCTGGAGGAACGGCCGCGCCCCTTCGACGAACTCGCCAAGGCGCTTGCAGCGCGGCCTGAGCAGCGTCAGCAGGTCTACGAACCACCCGCGCCTGGCGCCGGCGAGGTCGTCGCGCCACAGCCCGGCCTGTTCGAACCATGGCCGCAGCCGGGCGATCAGCTCGTCGTCGGTGAGCCGACCCAGGTACTGGTGGTTGAACCAGCCGAGCTTCTCGGTGTTGAAGACGGCGTTGCCGGTGCTGATGCCCTCGAGGGCGAAGCGCCGGACCAGCTCCTCCTTCGACAGCAGCTCGACGTCCCCGCCGGGCGACCAGCCGAGCAGCGCCAGGAAGTTCACCAGCGCTTCGGGCAGGTAGCCCTGCCGCTCGTATTCCATCACCGAGGTGGCGCCGTGGCGCTTGCTGAGGCGTTTCTTGTCCGGGCCCATGATCAGCGGGACGTGCGCGAAGGCTGGCACCGGCGCCGAGAACGCTTCGTAGAGCAGCACCTGCTTGGGCGTGTTCGAGATGTGGTCGTCGCCGCGGATCACGTGCGTGATCGCCATGTCGATGTCGTCCACCACCACCGACAGGTGATAAGTGGGATGCCCGTCCGACCGCAGCACGACGAAGTCCTCGATGTGGGCGCGGTCGAAGCGCACCGGGCCGTGCACCAGGTCGGCGAAGCTGGTCTCGCCCGGCGGCACCAGGAAGCGGATGGCGTGCGGCTCGCCGGCGGCCAGGCGCGTCGTGACCTCATCCCTGGAGAGGGCGAGCGCGGCATCGCGGTCGTAGGCGCGCTCGTAGGAGCCATCGTCCTCGGCCTGGCGGTCACCCCGCCGGGCCGGCCCCCCGAAGTCGTAGTACGCGTGGCCGGCGGCGACCAGCGCGCGGGCGGCGTCCCGGTACCGCTCGAGCCGTTCCGACTGGAAGTACGGCGCGTGCGGCCCGCCGACGCCAGGCCCCTCGTCCCAATCGAGTCCCAGCCAGCGCAACCCGTCGAGGATGCCGGTGACCATGTCGGCCGACGAGCGCTCCACGTCGGTGTCCTCGATCCGCAGGACGAAAACGCCGCCGGTGTGACGCGCGAGTAACCAGTTGAACAGCGCCGTGCGGGCGCCGCCGACGTGCAGGTAACCCGTAGGCGAAGGTGCGAAGCGGACGCGGGGCATGGTGCCGAATCGTGCAGGCATGAAGGCAGAATCAGGATACCCTCCCCGGGGCGTGCGACCCTCGCGCGGCCCCTAGTCCGGGCCGATAGACTGGGCGTTGACGGACTTCGCCGTCGACTGTCGCATTTCTCGGTTGGAGAACCTGCATGAAGAGAGTGTTGTCAGCTGGACTCGTGGTGATCCTGGCCCTGGCCATGGGCATGGAGGCGCCACAGACCCAGGCGCGAGTGGCCGTCCCGCAGCCACTGATGGATGGCACGGCCGCGGGTGGCGAAGTCGCGGTCATCGTCGGCGTCGGCGCCCGGTTCGTGCCCGAAGGCGACCTGCCCGGCCCGGCGGCGTCGCCGATCAGCGGGCGTCGGTGGCCGAAGCGGTCGACGGCACCATGGCCCGCGCCGCCGCCGTCGGCGTGCAGGTGGGCGACAAGTTCGACAGGATTCCCTACTTCACCGCGAGGGTGAACCGCGCCCAGCTCGAAGCGCTGGCGACGACGGCCGGCGTGGCCAGCATCAACGAGGACGGACTGCGCAAGCCCAGTCTGGCGACCAGCGTGCGGATGGTGAACGCGCCTCCGGCGTGGACCGCCGGGCATACCGGCGCCGGATGGACGGTCGCGATCCTCGATTCCGGCGTCGAGTCGACGCATACGTTCCTGGGCGGCAGGGTCACCAGGGAAGCCTGTTATTCGGACTCGAACGGCGCCGGCAGCGGCACGTCGGTGTGCCCCGGCGGCGTCGGCTCGGCGACTGGCCCCGGCACCGGCGCGGCATGCTCGGCGGGGATCGAAGGATGTGATCACGGCACGCACGTCGCCGGCATCGTGGCTGGCGCCAACGGTCCGGGCGGCATGAACGGCGTGGCGCCTGGCGCCTCGGTGATGGCGGTGCAGGTGTTCACCCGCTTCGACGGCGCGGCGGGCTGCGGCGCCGGTGATCCTCGCCCTGCATCGGCGCCTTCGACTCGGACATCATCCGCGGCCTCGAGCGCGTGCTCGCCGAGGCCGGCCCGAGCAACGTCAACCGGATTGCCGCGGTGAACATGAGCCTGGGCGGCTCCCCGCAGGCGACGCCAGCTGCGACGCCAACAACGCCGCCACCAAGGCCGCCATCGACAACCTGCGCTCGGTCGGTATCGCCTCGGTCATCGCCTCGGGGAACGACGGCATCGGGGGCGCGATCTCGGCCCCGGGGTGCATTTCCACGGCGGTCGCCGTCGGCGCGACGACCAAGGGTGTTTGCCCCGGAGCGACGCTGTGCCCGCCCAACGCCGTTCCCGGGCAGCCGTCCGTGCCGGTGTTCAGCAACGACTCCGCGGCGGTGGACCTTCTCGCCCCGGGTGTCAACATCAACTCGTCGGTGTTGAGCAGCGGGTTCGGCCTCAAGACGGTACCTCGATGGCGACGCCGCACGTCGCCGGCGCCTGGGCGATCCTGAAGCAGGCCGTCGCCGGCGGCCCCGGTCACCACCGTCCTGGGGGCGTTCGCGGTCACCGGCACGCCGATCACCGAGCCGTTCAGCGGGATCGTGCACCCGATGATCAACGTCAATGCCGCGCGGCTCGCCCTCATCGCCGCGTCCGGCCGGCCCAGGCCGGGAGGCGCACCGGGCGCGCCCACCGGCTTCGCGGCGAACGTCAGCGGCAACCTGGTCAACATGTCGTGGGCGCCTGGCGCCGGCAGCCCGGCAACTGGGTACACGCTGATCGCGCGGCTGGCGCCTGCCGCCGCCCGATCGTCACCCCGGCCGCTCGGCAACGTCACTTCGTCCGCGGTCGTCGCCCCGACCGGCGCCTTTTACTTGAGCGTCGTCGCCACCAACGCCTCGGGTACCAGTCCGAGTCGAACCAGGTGCTGATCACCGTGCCGAGCCTGCCGCCGCCTCCGGGCGCGCCCACGGGCCTGGTGGTCAGCGTCACCGGCAACACCGCGGTGTTCACGTTCGCCCCGCCGGCGAGTGGCGGCGCGGTGGCCAACTTCGTGCTCCTCGGCGGGTTGACGCCGGGTTTCGCGGCGCCGGTGGCGATGCTGCCCCTTGCCGCGACGCAGACCTCCGTGGCCGTCCCCGGCGTGCCGCCGGGCACGTGGTTCGCCCGCCTGGTCGCGCAGAATGCCGCCGGAGTGAGCGCGCCAACCAACGAGGTGTCGTTCACCGTCGCCGGGCCGACGCCGCCCGGAGCGCCGACTCTCAACCCGGCGGTCGTCGCCGGCAACAACGTGTCGCTGTCGTGGGCCCCGGGAGCGGGTGGGGCGCCCACGTCGTACACGCTCCTCGCCGCGTTCACGCCGGGCGGCGCGCCGTTCCTGAGCCATACCGTCGGCGGAGGGACGCAATCGCCTTCAGCGGCGTGCCGGGCGGTACCTACTTCGTGAGGGTTGTCGCCCAGAACGCGTTGGGCACCAGCCTGCCGTCCAACGAGATCACGATCTTCGTCTGCGCCTAGGCACGGCCGATCGCGTTCGGTCCACGGCTGCCCGGCGTCGACCGCGCCGGGCAGCCGTTTCTGTGTACATTCGGTTCGCGCCATGACGCGGGCCGCTTTCTTCCGCCTCCATTCGTGGCTGGGCATCGTCACCGGCGTGTGCATGCTGGCGATCGCCTGGAGCGGCGCGCTCGTCGTGTTCAACGACGAGATCGAATGGCTGCTGAACCCGGCGGTGCGGGCCGACCCGGCGCACGGGATGCGGCCGCTCGACGACGTGGCCGCGGCGATTCGCACGCGCCATCCCGATCGCCGCTTTGCGGTGCACTTCCAGATCGGCCCGCGCTGGGCCCACACCGCGTTCGTCTACGAGGGGCGCACGCAACGCTTCCTGCAGATCGATCCGGCCACCGCCGAGATCCGCCGCGACGACGTGATGGACGGCTACACCTTCAACGTCGCCTACTTCCTGCGCCAGCTCCATGTCCGGCTGCTGATGGGCTTCTGGGGCCGGGTCTTCGTCGGAGTCTTCGGCGTGACCCTGGTGCTGTCGGTGCTGACCAGCCTGGTCATCTACCGCGAGTGGCTGCGATCGCTGCTGCGGGTGCGGCGCGACCACGGCCGGCGCATCTTCGCGATGGACGTCCACAAGGCGATCGGCCTGTGGACGCTGGCCTTCAACCTGATGTTCGGGGTGACCGGCGCGATGCTCGGTCTCGAGAACCTCTACTACCGGATTGGCCGCCGGTGCCGCGCTCGCCGGCGCTGTTCGCCACCGCCCCGCCCCTGGCGACGCCGCTCACGCCCCAAGGCGCCGTGGCGCGGGTGATGGCGCGCACGCCCCGCTTCCGTCCGACCTCGGTGGACGTCCCGGTGGAGGGCCCGATCCTCGTCCGCGGCGATCATCCAAGCGTCTTCATCGCCGAGGGCGCCAGCGAGTACGCCGTGCATCGCGCGACCGGCATGGTCGCGCTGGTCATCGACGCTCGCCGGGCGCCGTGGCCGGAGTTCCTCTACAACCTGCTCGATCCGCTCCACTTCGGCTACTTCGGCGAACGTCTCGGGATGGTCGCCGGCTACGCCATCGAGTTGCTGTGGGTGATGGTCGGACTGGCCCCGGGGGTGCTGGCCATCACCGGCGGGGTGATGTGGCTCGAGCGCCAGCGGCGGCGCACGGCCAACCGGGCCGTGGACCTGCAGGCGACCTCGTCGCGGTAGCTCGACCAGTCGTCGTCGAGCCCGGCCAATCGGCCAATCCCGCCGCGGGTTGCCGCTGACAACCCGGGCTGAAATAATTCTCAGAGCAGGTTGTCGATTCCGTCCCCCCGTCGTTCGACGTGCTGATGAAGGGGCGGAACGGCCGGGTCATCCAGGCCCGGGCCAGACGCCGCCCCCTGGAGAATCCCGATGCGTTTCATGGCGATCGTCAAGGCCAACAAGGAGTCCGAGGCCGGCATCATGCCGTCGCCCGAGCTCTTCAAGGCGATGGGCAACTTCAACGAGGAGCTGGTCAAGGCCGGCGTGATGCTGGCCGGCGAGGGACTGCACCCCAGCTCGAAGGGCGCCCGGGTCAAGTTCAAGGGCGACAAGCGCACCGTCGTCGACGGTCCGTTCACCGAGACCAAGGAGCTCATCGCCGGCTACTGGCTGCTGCAGGTGCGCTCCAAGGAAGAAGCCATCGAATGGATGAAGCGGTGCCCGAACCCGACCGGCGTGGAAAGCGGAGATCGAGCTGCGCCAGGTGTTCGACGCCGACGACTTCGGCGACAGCCTGCCCCCCGAGGAGCGCGAGCGGGAAGATCGGCTGCGGGCGCAGGTGGAGCAGCAGCAGAAGAAGTAACGCGGCCTGGGCTCGGCTTGCCGCGCGGAGGCAGGGAGTGATGTGATCGGGAGCGTGAGCGCTCCCGATCGCCAGGCCGCCGTCGACCCGGCAATCGACGCGGTGTGGCGGATGGAATCCGCCCGCATCGTCGCCGCGCTGGTCCGCATCGTCCGCGACATCGGCCTGGCCGAGGACGTGGCCCACGACGCGCTGGTCGCGGCGCTCGAGCAGTGGCCGGCCGAGGGCATCCCGCGCAACCCCGGGGCCTGGCTGATGACGGCAGCCCGGCGGCGCGCCATCGACGTGATGCGGCACCGGGCGATGGCCGACCGCAAGCACGAGCAGATCGCCTACGAGACCGACGACGCCCAGCCGCCGCCGCCAGACGCGGCGCTCGACGAGGACATCGGCGACGACCTGCTGCGCCTGGTGTTCGTCGCCTGCCACCCGGTGCTCTCGCGCGAGGGCCGCGCCGCGCTGACCCTGAAGCTGCTGTGCGGCCTGTCCACCCAGGAGATTGCCCGGGCGTTCCTGGTCCCCGAGCCGACGATGGCGCAGCGCATCGTGCGGGCCAAGCGGGCGCTGACTGCGGCAGCCGTGCCCTTCGAGGTGCCGCGCGGCACCGACCGTAACGCCCGGCTCGCCTCGGTGCTCGAGGTGATCTACCTCGTGTTCAACGAGGGCTATGCCGCGGCTGCTGGCGACGACTGGATTCGGCCCGCGCTCTGCGACGAGGCGCTGCGGCTGGGCCGCGTGCTCGCCGAGCTGATGCCGGCCGAGCCCGAGGTGCATGGCCTGGTCGCGCTGATGGAGCTGCAGGCCTCGCGGCTGAAGGCGCGCGTGGATGCCGCCGGCGCACCGGTGCGGTTGGAGGAACAGAACCGCGCTCGCTGGGACCGCGTGCTCATCCGTCGTGGCCTGGCGGCGATTGCCCGGGCCCGCGCCCTCGGCGGCGACCGCGCCGCCTACCTGCTGCAGGCCGAGATTGCCGCCTGCCATGCGTCGGCGCCCACCGTGCAGGCCACCGACTGGCACCGTATCGCTACGCTCTACGAGGCGCTGGCCCGGGTGTGGCCGTCGCCGGTCGTGACCCTGAACCGGGCGGTGGCGGTAGCCATGGCCGAGGGACCGGCGGCGGGCCTGGCGATGGTCGAGACGCTGCGCGACGAGCCGGCGCTGCGCGACTACCACCTGCTGCCAGCCGTGCGTGCCGACCTGCTGCTGCGGCTGGACCGTCGCGAGGAAGCCCGCACCGAGTTCGAGCGCGCCGCCGCGATGACTGGCAACGCGCGTGAGCGCGACCTGCTGCTCGGCCGCGCCCGCACTTGTCTCCGCCTCTGTCACGAAGACAAATAGAAACGGTGCAAGGACTGCGAAAGTGGCAGTTGGATCACCGTTTTCAAATGTCTCCGTGACAGAGGCGGGATCAGTTTGCCGGGGTGCCTAGCATCACCTTCGGGCCGGTGGGCGAGGGCACGCCACCTTCCGGCTCGAGGGTCACGGCGAGGGCAGCCGGGAGCGCGGAGAGGTTCACCTGGGCAAGGACTCGGCTGGTGCCGTCGGCCCCGGGCACGAAGGTGCCGGCGCTGATCGGCGTGCTGCCAACGATGGCCCACAACTGATAGACGCGTCCCGGGGGCGCCGGCGGCAGGCCGCGGGCGCTCATCAGCAGCGTGCCCTGCGACGGGCTCAGCAGCGCCAGGGCCCTGGCGTTGGGGGTCGGCGGCACCCCTTCGAGCGTGGTCCGCACCAGGTCAGGCGACGCCAGCACGTCGAGCGCCGCCCGCTGCTCGCGCGCCTCGGCCGTGGCGGTGACGGTGCGCTGGTCGGCGTCGGCCAGCCGCGATTCCACGGCGACAATCTCGCCGCGCAGGCGGTCGATCTCGGCCCGCGCCCGCACCAGGCCGACGCTGGTGGCCACGGCGAGCACGGCGGCTGCCGCGGCGACCAGCCAGGGCGCATACCAATAGCGGGCGACGCCAGGCTGCGTCGCCGTTCCTGGCGCCGGGAAATCCACGACCTGACCGCGTGAGGTCGCGGCGGCGAGCACCTTTGCCTTCAGTTCAGGCCGCGGGCGCACCTGGGGCACCGCATGGCCGAGCGCATCGACGGCGCGCTCCTCGTCGGCCAGGACCTCGCGGCACGCCGGACACCCGGCGAGGTGCGCCTCGAGAGCGCTGCGTTCGTCGCCCTCGAGCACGCCCAGGGCCTGGAGCGGCAGGAGATCGCGTGCGTCGTCGTGGGTCATGATCCCGACTCCGGCGCCTGGGGGGCCGCCATCATCTCCCGCACCCGCCGGAGCGCAGTGCGAATCCTCGTCTTCACCGTCCCGAGCGGCGTTGCCGTGCGG
>CAWDZE010000009.1:0-12962 GCA_963806705.1 Vicinamibacteria bacterium | reverse complement strand
CACGGGACCAAACGGGCGTTACGCTTGCTAGCCTCGCGTTTATGCAGGTCGGCCTAATCACTGCGCCGATTTGTAATTCCGGCCAAGTATCCAGCAGACAATCGCTTGGCCGATGCCCCGTGCCGGCGGTTTGGCGTTATGCTGCAAGCGGCTGTACAGGCCTGCCCGATATGCGGGTCGGCCTACTATTGGTTAGAGCGACAGATGTGAGTCCGGTCCTCGCAGTAGGGTCGTGAGGGAGGCGCGGGTATGCCTAGCTTCAACATCGGCCCGGCGGCTTGGAGGCTCCGGCATGAAATGTCCTCGGTGCCAGTACGAGAACCCGCCCGGGTCGAACTTCTGCCTGGGCTGTGGCACACGCTTGGGCGCGACCTGTGGCGCGTGCGGCAACGACTTGCCGGCGGGGTCCCAGTTCTGCAACAAGTGCGGTACTCCAGTAAGCGGTGAGTCTGCCGCGCAGGGGCGCTTCGCCTCTCCCGAGTCCTACACGCCCAAGCATCTCGCCGAAAGGATTCTGACCTCGAAGAGTGTCCTCGAAGGCGAGCGCAAACAGGTCACGGTGCTCTTTGTCGACGTGTCGGGCTTCACCTCGATGTCCGAGCGACTGGATCCGGAGGACGTCCACGGGCTCATGACTCGCGCCTTCGAGCTGATGCTGGCCGAGGTCCATCGCTACGAGGGCACGGTCAACCAGTTCCTCGGCGACGGCATCATGGCGCTCTTCGGGGCGCCCATCGCGCACGAAGATCATGCGCAGCGCGCGGTGCATGCCGCCCTCGGCATCCAGCGGGCCCTCGAGAGCTACTGGAACGAATTGGAGCGGCGCCGCGGTATCGGCTTCCGGGTGCGGCAGGGACTTAACACCGGCCTCGTCGTCGTCGGCAGCATCGGCAGCGACCTGCGGATGGACTACACGGCGGTGGGCGACACGACGAACGTCGCGGCCCGGATGCTGCAGACCGCCGATGCCGGACGCATCGTCATCGCCGAAGCGACGCACCGTCTCGTCGGCGACTATTTCCATACGCGCCCCCTCGGCGCTCTCACGCTCAAGGGGAAAACGGAGCAGGTGCACGCGTGGGAGGTGATTTCGCCAAGGTCGGCTCGGACGCGTCTGGACGTCGAGGCTGAACGCGGGCTGACCCCATTCGTCGGTCGAGACCGTGAGCTCCGGACGTTGACGGAATGCTTCGACAAGGTCATCGTCGGCCTCGGTCAGGTGGTCTTCGTCGTCGGTGAGCCGGGCATCGGAAAGTCGCGCCTCCTCCTGGAATTTCAGCGCCACCTCGGCGAACGAGCGACGTGGGTCGAGGGGCGATCCGATGTCGTTCGGGCGCTCGATCGCCTTCCATCCCCTGATCGACCTTCTGCGGCGCACATTCGGAATCGAAGAGTCAGATCAGGACGCCGCGATCGTCGAGAAGATCGAACGCGCTGTCCTCCGCCTCGGCGCGGACCTCCGCTCCGACGCTGCCGTACCTCCGGCATCTCCTGGCCGTAGATCCCGGTGACACGGCGGTTCAGGCGATGGAGCCTCAGCTCCGCCGGGCCGAGGTGTTCGAAGCGGTGCGACGCCTGTTGCTCCGCGCCGCCGAGGTCTGGCCTCAGGTCGTCGTCTACGAAGACGTCCACTGGATGGACCAGGCCACCGAAGAGTACGTGGGGCTCATGGCCGACATCATCGCGACGAGCCGGGTCTTGATGATTTTGACCTACCGTCCAGGGTACGTTCCGCCATTCGGGGACCGGTCGTACTACACGCGCCTGGCCGTGACCGCGCTCTCGACCGAGGCCAGCGCCGAGATGACTCGGGCTATGCTTGCGACCGAGCGTCTCCCCGACGCGCTCCAGACTCTCATCGCCGAGAAGGCCGAGGGCAATCCCTTCTTCGTCGAAGAAGTCGTGAAGTCGCTCCAGGAGATCGGCGCCATCCGGTTGGAGAGCGGCGGCTACGTGCTCGACCCGCTTGCTCGAGAGCATCGTCGTTCCCGACACGATCCAGGACGTGATCATGGCGCGCATCGATCGACTGGCGGAGGCGCCCAAGAAGACGCTCCAGCTCGCGTCGGTGATCGGCCGGGAGTTCACGCGCCGCCTCCTCGACCGCATCAGCGACATCCGGGGTCAGACCGAGCCGTTCTTGCGCGAGCTCAAGGGGATCGAGCTGATCTACGAGAAGAGCCTGTTCCCCGAGCTGGCGTACATGTTCAAGCACGCGCTCACGCACGACGTCGCCTACAACTCGCTCCTCGTCCAGCGGCGCAAGGACCTCCATCACCTCATCGCGCTGGCCGTCGAGGAGCTCTACGCGGACCGCCTGGCCGATCAATACGAGGTGCTCGCTCACCACTTTTCGAAGGCGGAGGACTGGCCTCGGGCGTTCGACTATCTGGTGAAGGCCGGCGAGAAGGCCGCGCAGGGCTTCGCCACCCGCGAGGCTCTCGCTCTCTACCAGCAGGCGCTCGACGTGGCCGCCCACCTCGGCGAGGCGGCGCCGGCGACGACCGTGATGGCGATCCACCAGGCCCGCTCGGACATCTACATGGTGACGAGCGATTTCGTGCGCGCACACGAAGAAGGCGAGCGCGTGCTCGGCTTCGCCCGACGAATCGGTGACCAGGTGACCACGGCGACAGCCCTGGGAGGGATGGCCCTCGCGTCCTTCTTCGGACACGGTTTCGAGCGCGCCCTGGGGCACGCGCGGGAGACGATCGCCCTCGCCGCAGGCGGCCGATGTCAGGCCGGCGCTCGCACGCGCTCATCTCGTGAACGGCTGGGTCCACACCGTCCACGGAAGGCTGGAGACCGGCGACCAGGAGTTCGCCCGGGCTCGCGAGGCGAGTCGGGGCGGCAACGACCCGTTCCATCACGCGCTCTCGGTCGGCCTGACGGGCGAGCTGAAGAACTTCCGCGGAGAGTTCATCGAGGCCTCGGCACTCCAGTCCGAAGCGTTGCGCATCGCCCGTGAGCACAACCTGGTGTTTCCGATGCTGTTCGCCGTTTTTGCGAAGGCATCACGCGGACCGGCATGGGCGACTACACGGCGGCCCGCGCTCTCTTCGAGGAAGGCCGGGCGCTCGCCGCCAAGGTCGGCGACGAGATCTGGCTACATCGCCTGCTGAATTGCCAGGGCTGGTACTACATCGAGCTGGGGGACCTCGAGCGCGCTCTGCAATTCAATCGCGATGGCGCAGCGGGAGCACGGAACGCGGAGATCCCGAAACGGCCTCGAACGCCGAAGCGAACCTGGGCGATATCTTTATCGCGCAGGGGGACTCACCTCGCCCGGGACGTCCTCGAAGGTGTCCACCATGTCATCGAAGACCCAGCCGTCAGCGAGTGGCAGAAGTGGCGATATTCGATGCACGTCTTCGCGAGCCTGGCCGACTGTGGCTGGCGCGGGGCGATCTCGACAAGGCTCGAACGTTCACGGATCAGTGCCTGGAGGTCGCGACGCGAACGATGTCGCGGAAGTACCTCGTCAGAGGCTGGAGATTGCGGGGCGAGATCGCCTTCGCGTCCCGAGCGTGGGATGAGTCTGAAGCCGCCTTACGCCGGGCTTTGACGATCGCGGAAAGGGTTGGGAACCCGACCCAGCTGTGGAAGACACACGCGACCCTCGGGGCGCTCCATGCCGCGGTCAGGAGGCCTGGCGCGTCCGCGAGAGCCTACCGATCCGCCGTGGACGTCGTCGAGCGAATGAAGGCGAGCGTTGACGACCCGAACCTTGCTGAGACCTTGGCGAGCGCACCCCCGATCCGCGAGCTCTATCAACGCTCTGGGCCAGAGTGAGGTCGGTTGCGGACGGCCGCTTCGGTCGTTTGTTCACAGATCGTGGGCGGCTGCCGTCGGCGCTTGTCTGCGCGGCTCCACCGTAAACTCACGGACTTACCGTCTCATTCTTGTTGACAAGTTCCGGGGCGCGACATCTCGCCGACTCTGCTCAGGAAGATCGCGCGTGATATCGAGCTTCGTGTCGAAGAGCTGCTCGGTCGTGAGTGACGGGCGCTGAACCCTTACTGAAGACCCTGACGTCTGAGGGATCGACAGGCGCAGTGAATCGCGGGATGCGCGGAGATGATTCGCAACCCGACTCGATGTTAGCTACGTGTCGGCCAAGCAACGGTTTCCGGCCGATCACCCGCTCCGCGCAATTCGCGCGTTGGTCGATAGCTCCTCATTAACGCCGTAGGATTTACCAATTCGGTTCGGGACCCCCGCTACTTCGCCGACAAGCATCAGGTTTCGGAGGTTCTGCAATCGTCAATTTCACCAACCCGATCCCCATGCCCACATACCACACCGACGTCGTCGGCAGCCTCCTTCGCCCCGCCTCGCTCCTGGCCGCGCGCGAGCGGGTGGAGCGCGGCGAGCTGGACGCGGCGGCGTTCAAGCGGATCGAGGACGAGGCGGTCGACGAGGCGGTCGCGATGCAGCAGGACGCGGGCCTCGACGTCATCACCGACGGCGAGCTGCGCCGGTACGCGTTTTTTGGCCACCTCGTCGACGCGCTCGAAGGCTTCGAGAAGCACGCGGGCTGGTCCATCACGTTCCGCGACGACGCCGGGCACAAGGCGCAGCTGACGCGGCCGGTGGTGGTGGACAAGCTGCGGTGGAAGCGGCAGATGGCCGTCGAGGAGTTCACCTACCTGCGCGGCCGGACCTCCCGCCCGGTAAAGGTCACGCTGGTCAGCGCGCAGCAGGCCGCCGCCTACTACGACCCGGACAAGTCGCGCGGCGCTTACGCCACGCGCGACGCGTACCTGGCGGACCTGGTGGACTTCACACGGCGCGAGATCGGCGAGTTGATCCGCCTGGGGTGCCAGTACATCCAGATCGACGCGCCGCAGTACGCGGCGCTGCTCGACGAGACGATCCGCGAAGGCTACCGCCAGCGCGGCAGCGATCCGGACACGATGCTCGACGCATGCATCGAGCTGGACAACGCCATCATCGCGGGCCACGCGGCCGGCGTGACCTTCGGCATCCACATCTGCCGCGGCAACCACAAGAGCATGTTCTACGCGTCGGGCGGCTACGACCGCATCGCGCAGCAGGTGTTCGGCCGCGCGCGCTTCGACCGCTTCCTCCTCGAATACGACGACCAGCGATCGGGGACGTTCGAGCCGCTCGGCCACGTGCCCGACGGCCGCGTCGTGGTGCTCGGGCTGGTCAGCTCGAAGACGCCGGCAATGGAGTCGGCAGAGGAACTGAAGGCGCGCATCGCCGAGGCGTCGCGGATCGTCCCGCTCGAACGGCTGGCGCTGAGCACGCAGTGCGGCTTCGCGTCCACGCACGAAGGCAACAGCCTGTCGCCCGCCGAGCAGCGCAGGAAGCTGGAGCTGGTCGTGACGACGGCGCGCAGCGTCTGGCAGTAAGCGGGTCAGCGCCGCGCGGGAACGTGGCGTCGGACCAGGGCGAGCGCGACAAACGTCGAGACCATCGCCATCGCGATCGCGGCGAAGAACGACCGGGTGCCGCCGGTACTCGATCGCCCAGGTGCCGACGTAGCCGGTGAGGATCGCGCCGGTGCGCCCGAAGGCGACGGCCGTGCCGACGCCGGTGGCCCGCACGGAGCTGGGATACACGTGCGCGGCCAGCGCGTACATCGTGGTCTGCACGCCGTTGATCATGCTGCCGGTCAGCGTCAGCATCGCGACGATCGGCACGACGCCCATCGCCGGCGAGATGGTCATCGCGCTCAGCCCCAGCGCCCCCGCCACCGCCACCCCCGTCATCGTCAACATCGCTGCGCGCGACCCGAATCGCGCGATCGCCAGCCCGCCGAGCACGGCCCCGACGACGCCGCCCAGGTTGAAGGCGGTGATGCCGGTGTTGGCGGTCCCGGCATCGAAGCCCGCGCCGGTGAGGAGCGAGGTCAGCCAGCTGAAGCCCAGGTAGACGCCGAGCAGGCACGAAAAGAAGGCGCCCCAGAGCGCGATGGTGTCGCGGCGGAACTCGTGCGCGAAGAGCGACCCGATGGACGCGCGGCCGGCTGATCGATCGCTCGAATCGACGAAGCCGCTGCCGGGGGCGACTGCGTGGCCCATGCGCCCGAGGACCGCGTAGAGCTCGCCCCAGCGTTCCGGCCGGCGCGCCAGGAACCGCGGCGATTCCGGCAGCGTCCATCGCAGCGCGGCCGCCGCGACGATGGGCACGACGCCGCCGATGAGAAACAGCGTGCGCCACCCAAGCAGCGGCAGCGCGCGAATGCCGAGCAGCCCCGCCAGCGTGCCGCCGAGCGGGACGCAGACGATGGCGATGGTGACGGCGATGGGCCGGCGGTTGGCGGGCACGTACTCCGCGGCCAGCGCCGCGGCGTTGGGCATCGCCCCGCCCAGGCCGATGCCCGCCAGCAGCCGCAGCACGCCGAACGTCGCCGTGTCGTCGGCGAGCGCGGCGACAAGCGTCATCGCGCCGAAGACGACCATGCTGCCAAGCAGCGCCGTCTGCCGCCCGAACCTGTCGCCGGCCAGGCCCGCCAGCGCGCCGCCCATCATCATGCCGGCATAGCCGAGCGAGACCACCGGCGCGAAGTCGCTGCGCGGCACGCCCCACTCGCGCATCACCGTCGGAATGACGATGCCGAGCAGCTGGTTGTCGATGCCGTCAAAGACGATGGTCAGCGCGACCAGCGCGACGAGCCATTTTTGATAGGCGGACCAAGGGCCCCGATCGAGGAGGGAGCTGACATCGACAAGATTCTGGTTCACAGGTTCACGGGTTCACAGGTTCACGGGTTCAGGTTCACGGGTTCACAGGTTCACAGGTTCACGGGTTCACGGGTTCACAGGTTCACGGGTTCACAGGTTCACGGGTTCACAGGTTCACGGGTTCACAGGTTCACGGGTTCACAGGTTCACGGGTTCACCAGTTCACGCGAACGGCATGCCGGCGTAGTTCTCCGCCAGGCTCGTCATCGCGGCCTGCGAGTTCACGAGGTAGTCGAGCTCGGCGAGCTGGCGCTTGTGATCGAACGGGTTGCCGCTCTCGGAGCGGTGCAGCGTCGCGGTCATCCACCACGAGAACCGCTGCGCCCACCAGGTGCGCCG
Organism: Vicinamibacteria bacterium; assembly: GCA_963806705.1. Taxonomy (GTDB): domain Bacteria; phylum Acidobacteriota; class Vicinamibacteria; order Vicinamibacterales; family JAENWD01; genus JAENWD01. The sequence continues at coordinate 5,910 of CAWDZE010000009.1, read as the reverse complement.
GAGCCCGCGCTCGGAGTAGCTGCGCAGCCCGGCCTCCGATCCGGTCCCGTAGAACTCGCCGATTGCGCCGGCCAGCCGCCACACGTCGGCGGCGGCCAGGTTCAGGCCCTTCGCGCCGGTCGGCGGCACGATGTGCGCCGCGTCGCCCGCGAGGAACAGGCGGCCGTGCTGCATCGGGTCGGCGACGACGCTGCGCATCGGCGTGACGTTCTTCTGCGTGATCTCGCCGGTGTTGGGTTCCCACCCGTCGTCGGACCGCAGCCGCGTCGTCAGCTCCCGCCAGACGCGGTCGTCGGGCCACTCGTTCAGGTCCTCGTCGGGCGCGCACTGCAGGTAGAGACGCGTCACGCCCAGCGACCGCATGCTGAAGAGCGCGAAGCCGCGCTCGTGAAGGCTGTACACCAGCTCCGGGCACGAGGGCGCCGCCTGCGCCAGAATGCCGAGCCACGCAAACGGATACACACGTTCGTAGAGGCGCAGGACTGACGCGGGAATGGCTGGCCGGCAGATGCCGTGAAACCCGTCGCAGCCCGCGATGAAGTCACAGGCAATCTCGTGATCGGCGCCGGCGTGCCGGTACCGGACGCGAGGATGTGTCGAGTCGATGTCGTCGACGCCCAGGCACGGCGCCTCGAACAGCAGGGGCCGGCCGCTGCGCTCGCGCGCGGCGATGAGATCCTTGACGACCTCGCCTTGTCCGTACACGGTGATCGCGCGGCCGCCGGTCAGCCCGGAGAGGTCGATGTGATGCCGCGCGCCGCCGAAGGCAAGGTAAATGCCGTCGTGCCGCAGCCCCTCGCGGGCGAGGCGATCGCCGACGCCCATCGCGTGCATCAGGTCCACCGTGCCCTGCTCGAGGACGCCGGCACGGACGCGCTCGATGACGTGCTCGCGCGTGTGGCGCTCGACGATTACCGAATCGATGCCGGCCTGGTGCAGCAGCTGACCCAGAATCAGGCCCGCGGGGCCCGCGCCGACGATCGCAACCTGGCTGCGCATGTGATTGCAGATTGTAGATTGCAGATGGCAGATTTATTTAAGAGCCTGTAACAAAACCGCCAGTCGGCACCGTCGAGGTGCCTTCGTGAGGATTCAGCGAAGCCGAAGACGAAGACGACGTGGTTACATCAAGTACGGCCGGCGAGGTTGTACACTGAGGATGGACGAACGTACCCGAGGTCGCGTGTCAGAATACCAACGTCTATCACCGGAGCGACCATGCCTGACCAGTCCGCCTCTGACGACGATCTGCACAAGCTCGTTGCCGACGCGCGGCGGGCTAGCGCAGACCGCCTTCGGGGCTATCGGGCCCGCGCGTTGGAATTGTTTCCGCCCGTGTGTGCGAAGTGCGCGCGCGAGTTCAGCGGCAAGCACATTCGCGAGCTAACTGTCCATCACCGGGATCACAATCACGACAACAACCCCCTTGACGGCAGCAACTGGGAACTCCTGTGTCTGTACTGTCACGAGCAGGAGCATTCACGACGTGACGCCGCTCACACAGGAACGGATTCAGCAGGCGACCAGCGGTCACCGCAGGCTACATACCAGCCATTTGCCGACCTGGAACAGTTGGTGAAGAAGACGCCCGACAAATCGTAGCCACCAAACATCCGTGCTGTCCGGACAGTCTACTGAGACCCGTCCGTTGAGAGGCTGACCGTCGAGTCGGTATTGAGAGCGAGCCTGCGCCATCGGCCCGAAGTAATCTCGTCCTCACACGAGAGGGTTGGACATCACGTTTTGGTCCGCTTGCTGCAAGGCGCCGGTAATCCGCTCGACGGAAAGCGCTTCTTCTTCACGGCACCCCCTCCTGGGGTCCGTACCGGATTCCTGGTCCCTGGCGCGACGACAACACGGTGGCGGTCTTCTGGCCGCCTGAGGAGGCACATTGGCGAATACGACTATTGGAATAGCGGCGGCACTGATCGTGCTAGGTGTGGTGGGGTATGTCGCGACGGACAGGCAGAGCGCGACGGCGCTGATCCCGGCCTTTCTCGGCCTGCTGCTGCTGGCTTTCGGCTGGCTTGCCCGGAACGAAGCCTATCGGAAGCATGCCATGCACGCCGTCGCGGTCTTCGCGCTGCTCGGCCTACTGGGGACCATCGGAGGCCTCATCCGGCTGCTCGGCGGCACCACGACCCCGGCCGCGATCTCGCAGGGACTAACGGCAATCCTGACCGCCGCGCTCCTGGCGCTCTGCGTCAGGTCCTTCATCGACGCACGAAGACGGAGGACGCAAGGCTGACGTGTGAGCGCTCGTCGCTCGTCGGGACCCTCGAGCCGGCCTCGCGATGATACGCCCGGCGGGGCCTCCCAAGGCGACGCGCCACGTCGGCGGACCGGACGTCGGTTCGGCCACATCGAACGTCACAGGCCGCGCTGTCTCAGCCGCGACTGGTTGGCTTCCCCAGGTTGTGGTCATCAACAAGGCGCTGGCGCGAAACAACGCGGTCCGTCGGAGACGTGAGGACCAAGCGTTAGTTCGCGCGTCTTTCTCGAGGGGGGAACGTCAAGTCGTGACATACGCCGTACTGGCTACCTATTCGCTGCCCGTGCCCCAACGTGTCACCAGTCGGGGTTTGATACAGCCTCTAAACTAAGAATTGGCGATTACGATTGAGCGCGCTCGAGCCCCCATGACCGATCCAGCCCTTGTCCGCCGCCAGAAGCACGACCGCGTTCTGGTCGTCCACGTGGACAACCCGCCGGTCAACGCGCTCAGCGCGGGCGTGCGCGAGGGCCTGCTCGCGGCGTTCGACCAGGCAGAAGCGGATAGCGACGTCGCGGCGGTGGTGATCCTCGGGGCCGGACGGACGTTCATCGCGGGCGCCGACATCGCGGAGCTCGAGCGCCTGGCGTGGGGCGAGCTCCAGCAGGCGCCGGACCTTCGGCCGCTCCTCCGCCGCGTCGAGGAGAGCCGCAAGCCCGTCGTGATGGCCATCCACGGCACGGCGCTCGGCGGCGGCCTGGAGCTGGCCATGGCCGGGCACTTCCGGGTCGCGACGCCGGACGCCAGGCTCGGGCTGCCCGAGGTGTCGCTCGGCATCATCCCGGGCGCTGAAGGCACGCAGCGGCTGCCGCGCCTTGCCGGTGTCGAGCAGGCGCTGACGATCATCGTCTCCGCCCGGCCGATCTCTGCCGCCGACGCCAAAGCGCACGGCATCGTCGACGCGGTCGTCGACGACCTGCTGCCGGGCGCGCTGGCCCTTGCCGCGGACGTCATCAAACGCGGCCTCGCGCCGAGCCGCACCAGCCAGCTCGGAGAGAGGCTGGGCACGCCGGAGGCCAACGCGCCCCTGTTTGCAGCGGCGCGAAGCCTGGCGAAGAAGACCCGGCCGCACCAGGTGGCGCCGCTCAAGGCCATCGAGGCCGTCGAGGCCGCGACGCTGTTGCCTTTCGACGAGGGCTCGGACCGCGAGACGGCGCTCTTCCGCGAATGCGTGCAGTCGGAGCCCGCGAAGGCACTGATCCATGTGTTCTTCGCAGAGCGGGCGGTGAACAAGATCCCGGGCATGAAGGCGCGGGGGCGGGAGGACGATCTGCCGACTGGCCGCGTCGCCATCGTCGGCGCGGGCACGATGGGCGGCGGCATCGCCATGGCCTGCGCGAACGCGGGTCTCGAGGTGCGTCTCCGCGACAACAGCCATGCGCGCCTGCACCAGGGCCTGGCGGCCATCCGGCGCAACTACGCGGTGTCGGTGACGCGCGGCCGCTTCACGGAGGACGCCGTCACCGAGCGGCTCGGCCGCATCCATCCGCAGCTGGACTCGGCGGGCTTCGACCAGGTGGACCTGGTCATCGAGGCCGTGTTCGAGGACCTCGCGCTGAAGCAGCAGGTGTTTCGCGAGCTCGACGCGGTCGCCCGGCCCGGGTGCATCCTGGCCACCAACACCTCGACGATCGACATCGACGCGATCGCGTCGGCGACGACGCGGCCGTCAGACGTCGTGGGCCTGCACTTCTTCAGCCCCGCCAACGTGATGCGGCTGCTCGAGATCGTGCGGGGCACAGCCACCAGCCCCGCGATCATCGCAGCGGCCATGGCGCTGGCAAAGCGGCTCGGAAAAGTCGGCGTGCTCGTCGGCAACTGCCCGGGCTTTGTCGGCAACCGGATGCTGTTCCCTTACATGTACGAGGCGCAATACCTGGTCGAGGAAGGCGCTACGCCGCAGCAGGTCGACGAGGCGCTGACGGGGTTCGGCATGGCGATGGGCCCCTTTGCGGTGGACGACATGGCCGGCATCGACGTCGCGATCCTGGCGCAGCGCGCGCTCGGCCATTTCGCCGATGGCGCTGGCCGGCGTCCGCTGGTGCAGTCGTCGCTGGTCGAGATGGGACGTCTGGGCCAGAAGACCGGCAAGGGATGGCACACGTACGCGGGCGATCGGAAGGCCGTCGCCGATCCCCAGGTGGTCGACTGGATCCGCGCCCGTGCGCGGGAGAGCGGCATCGTCCAGCGCGACATCGGGAGCCAGGAGATCGTCGAACGGACGATTTACGCGCTCGTCAACGAAGGCGCGCGGGCGCTCGACGAAGGCTTCGCGCTGCGCGCGTCGGACATCGACGTCATCTACGTCAACGGCTACGGGTTCCCGGCGTGGCGCGGCGGGCCGCTCTTCCATGCCGATCGCGTGGGCCTCGCGACCGTGCTCGATCGCATCAGGGCGCTGCACGACGAGCACGGATCGAGATGGGCGCCGGCGCCGCTGCTGGAACGCCTGGCCGCCACGGGCGGCACATTCCGCAAGCTCGATGCCGACCGCCGGGTGGTCTGAATCCCTGGCCCCTGCCCACCATGCGTTGATAAGCGCGGGCTGCCGTGAGGGTGTTGCGCCAACGCGGGGACGGCGGCCAGGCCGAGTGCCAGTCCGACGCCCCACGGAATGAGCCGCGCCGCCATCACGCGGAGACTACTTCTTGAGAGGCTTCCCATCACTGAGCGCCTTGGTCTTGACCTCGTTAAAGGGAATGCCGAGGTTGTGCGACACATGGACCGCCGCAATGAACTGGCCCTGATTCGCAAACCCAGACGCCGCTTGTTCCACGCTGAGGCCACCTCGTCCATGCACTCCTTGCTGCCGCGGCTGTTAATTGCCCGTTGCCGGTCATGGTAGTACCTATTCAGCAGGAGCGCGGCGCCGCCAGCGGTGATGACCCCGATCCCGGCGCCAGACGCGGCGATTGCTATCGGAGCGGTAAGTCTCTCGGCTGTTTGTCTGCTGATTCCGGCTCTGACATTTGGCAATGTCGTTGAAACCACATACGACGTAACCCAACCGACCCAATGGAGGACGCATGCGACACGCGATGCTGCTCATTGCCGTTCTAATCGCGCAACCGGCCGCGGCGCCACAGGACGACTTCAAGGCCATCTTCGCAAAGCACTGGCGGATCGCGAAGGAGTTCACGCTGGCGGTAGCCGAGGCGATGCCGGCGGAGAGTTACGACTTCAAGCCCACCCCCGACCAAATGACCTTCGGGCGGCTGATGACGCACATCGGCGCGCAGAACTCGGACAGCTGCGCCGTCGCGACTGGCACCACCGCGCTGCCCGAGCCCGCCGTGCGGGACAAGGCCACTGCGACCAGGTATCTGACCGAGACATTCGACGCGTGCGCCGCCGCGCTGGAGGCGATGCCGCCGGAGCGGTTGGGCACCGAGGTCTACAGGTTTCAGGGACAGCCGGTGCTCGCGCAGGAGGCGCTCTGGTACACGTTCACGCACATGGCACATCATCGGGGACAGGCGGAAGTCTACTTGCGCGTGAAGAACATCACGCCGCCGGCATGGCGCTTCTAGGCGCTGCGCGTCGCCGCAGACGCGCCAACCCAGTCTTTCTCTTGTTTCCAGTCGTGTGGCTACCCTGCGCATTACGATGACCGCGCAACAAGACTCACGGGTGCTGCC
>CAWDZE010000008.1:0-172772 GCA_963806705.1 Vicinamibacteria bacterium | reverse complement strand
CCTCACACGCCGAACGTAAACGTGAACAACGCCAGCCGCCCCGGCTTGATCACCGGGTTGCCGGGATCCGTGTCCTGAAAACGGAAGTCTTCGTCGAGCAGGTTCCTGATCTCGAGCGCGAGCCGGCCGTAGCGCTTCGGCAGCCGGTAGCCAATGGACATGTCGACGACCCAGAACCGATCTTCGCCCGATTGCGCAAAGGCAAGGCCGGCGAAGGTTCCACTCTGATCGACATAGGTGCCCTTCAAATTCGCGTACAAGCCAATCGGAGAAAAATACCGGACCCCCAGTGGAAAGCGATGCGTTCGCAGATCGAGGATATTCTCGTCGCCGCTGCTTCCTTCGTCGCGGTCGAAGCGCTCGAACACGTATTCGGCGGTCACGGTGGCCCTGTTGTCAGCAGCCCAGGTACAGGTACGCGCGCCCCAGCTGCTCCTTCCGATCGAACCGCTCGACCAGTGGCCCGTCCTCGGTGATGAAGGTGATCGGGACGTTCAGATTGCGCCACGACATCTCGGCACCTGCGAACCATTGCCCGCCCAGCTTCTGATCGACCGCGATGCCGTAGCGCACCGCGTCTTCGCCTTCGGCGTCTGCGAAGAACTGGTTGAACCCTGCCACCTGCGTGGGCTCGATCGTCTGGCTCGACACGAGGGCCCGGTGCAGGGTTCTCAGGGCCGCGACGCGGACCTCGGTGGATGGCGTTGGGCTCCATGTCACGCCAGCCTTTGGATTGAACTGCTGTCGCTCGAAAAGCTGGCTGTCGTAGAAGTCCGCGCTTGCGCCCACGGTCAACGCGATGTTCTCCAGCAGGTCGAGCGTCGCGTAGGCGTACAGGTTGGTTTGCGTTGGGTCGTCGCTGAACTGCTCGGTGAGCGTGAGGTTGAACGGCTCGAACGGAAGCTCGATAACAAGCGTCTCAGTTCGATCGCGGTCGCTTTGAAAGTGGCCGAACCCGCTCGTCACGCTCCAACGGCCGGCGTGGAAGAAGTGGCGGACCTCGGCAGTCCAGCTGTCGGTCTGCGACACCAACGTGAGACGGCCGGTGCTTCCGAGCTGGTTGACGCTCGAGGTCAGGTCGGCGTCGCGGCTGCCGAAATAGAGCGACGCGATCACCTGCGACCTCGGGCTGAAGGCGTGGCGCAGGCCGAAGCGCACGACGCTGGATTCCATGGTGACCGCCTGATCGACGGAGAAGTCCTCCGGATTGAACAGCAGGTTCAGGTCGCCGGTGTCGGCGTCTTCCGTCCGGAACTCGGCCTGCACCGATGTGGCTGACGACAACTGTGCTTGGGCGAAGGCGTTGAAAATGTCGCGATCCTGCTGATTGTTCTCGCGGAATCCGTCGCTGTCATAGTGGAACTGGCCAACGCTGAACGAAAGCCGGTTCCAGATGCCCGACACCGTGACTTCGTCTCCGAACACGCTCTTGTTGCCAAACGCGGCGCTTACCTGCGCCGCAAGGCGGTTTCGGCTGAAGAGCGGATTGAACTCGTTGAATGCTGCCTCGTCGGGGCCCGCATTCTCGAGGATGAACAGGTCCGTTTCCGCCAGTTGAGGCTGTACGGGCGTGATATTGATCGGCTGTAGGAGCTGCGACTGGAGCAGCTCGCTGACCCGTGCGACGTCGTGGCGCGGCAGCGCCGAGTAGGTGTCGGCCAGAAGCCGGTGGCCGGAGTAGTCACCCGCGTCAGCCTCACCGACTTCCATGCCTCGACCAGCGCCAGTTGCTCGAAGCCGAGGTCCCGGTAGATTCGCCCGAGGCTGGCGCTACGCGCCGCCAGATCCTGGTCGATCAGGAGCCGCGACCGATACACCGCCCGGTTGTCATTGAGCTCGATCGAGCGCTGCAGGTCCTCCAGCGCCTCGACCGGACGGTTGAGGGTCTGCTTGCGGATCGCGTCGTAGAACCAGGGAGTGGGATCCTGCGGATCGAGCTCCTTCGCGCGCTCGAACTGGCCGCCGGGCAGCGGCTCGCGCCTTTCCTCGAAATAAGCTTTGCCGAGGTAGCTGCGGACGATCGCGTCTTCCGGATTGAGCGCGGCGGCAATCTCGATCTCGCGCCGGCCACCCTCGAGATGTCCCGTCCGAATCTTCGCAAGACCGAGACCGAGCCGCGCGAGCGGGTTGCCGGGCTCGAGCGCGATGGCTCGGTCGAACGCCGCCGCTGGCGCCGGCGATGTCGACGCGGCCAGCGCAGCGAAGCCCAGCACCGTGTTTGCCCGCGCTTCGTCCGGCGCAAGAGACGCGGCGCGCTCGGCGGCCTCCTGCGCCCGCTCGAGGTAGCCGAGCGACAGCCAGAGTTCGGCAAGCCGCGCCCACGCACGGGCGTCGTTCGGGCTGGTCCGTCACCGCCTGCAGCGAGCTCGTCGCGCGCCGCCTCGAGCTCGAAGTTCGCCTGCAGCGCATACGACAGCGCGATCCGCGATGCCGCCGACGTGGGGCTGCGCTCTGACGGCCTCGCGTCCGTTGGCCAGCGCGTCCGCTCCGATCGTTGAGCGCGACGGCGATGACCGCGCGCAGCGCATAGGCGTCGCCGTCGTCAGGGTCGCGCGACAACGCCTGGTCGATGATCGGCGCGCGCCTCGTCCAGGCGCCCGACCCCCAGCAGCAGCGCCGGCCCGGCGCACGTAGAACCGCGCGTCGCGCTGAGCTTCGGGAATCTGGTCCAGCTGCTCGAAGGAATCCGCCGGCAGAATCGGCTGGATAGTAGAGCGCCCACTGCACCGCGTCTCGCGGACGGACGACGACTTGTCGCTGCGGGGCCTGGCCCTCGATGGCGACCGCCGACTCGTTGCGCGACGAGGATCAGCCCGCCCGCTGGGTTGGCCAGCGCGACGCGCCCCTCGAAGACCGTGACGACGGCGCGATCGGCCTCGACGCGGACCAGGAACTCCGTGCCCTCGACCGCGGCGTTGACAAACGGCGTCCGGATGTCGAGCGACCTCGGCTGGCGTGTGAAGAAGAGAATCGCGCCCTTGATGAGCTCGATCAGCGTCCGGCCCGGCTGAGGCGGCTCGCGCACGACCCACTCGGTATTCTGGTCGATGACCAGCCGCGTGTTGTCGACGAAGACGACCGTCGCGCGGCTGCGCTCGCCGGTCCGAATCGCGTCGCCGCGGCAGACGTCGAGATTGAGCGTTCGCCGGCACGAACGTCGGCGGCCGACGCGGCCTTGTACTCGACCTGGTTGTCGATGTTGACGATGCGCGCGGTAGAGTCCGGGCACTGTGCAAGCAGAGCCGAAGGCAGGGCGCACCCAACCCATGCGACCAGAGCACAAGCGACGGCATTTCTGGGCGTCATGGGAAGGGCCAACCTAATATCACATTCGGTGGGCCCGCTGAACAGGAATGCGCCGAATTTTGCGTGCTATGCAGGAGTCGAGGCCGCCTGTCGGGTGCTGAGGTCCCGGTAGTACCGGGTGGGGCCGTCGCCGGGATACTCCTGAGCTAGATCGCCGAAGAACCTGGCGGCCGCGAGCCAGCTCTTCCGTTGGACGAGAGCAAGGCCCTCCTCGAACCGTTTGACGAGCTCGCGGTCGGTCGCAGAGACGGCCTCCCTGGGCCCCAGAATCTCGACGACGTCGACTGCCTCGGCCTTGCCGGCCAGCTCGAATGAATCCGAGTCGGCGTGTCCCGATCGCTTCCAGGTCCTGAACGACGCGCGCCGAAGCAAGGAGCCTGGTGGACATCGTCTTGTTCAGCGACTCGATCCGCGATGCGATGTTGGCGGGGCTCCCGATGGCCTGCAGCTCGCCGCCGACCGGACCCAGGCCGACTTCGCCGACGTCCAGGCCGATCCGCGTCGGAAGCTGCTGCGCCGCGGGATGGCGCCGGTTGAAGGCGTCGATCGCGTCGCGAATCTCGATAGCGGCCAGGCACGCGTTGAGTCGCACGGCCTGCTCGACGCGGCGCTGGCGGTCCAGCCATTTCGGCAAGCGGGCCGTGCGACGCGGCTCGGTCCCCGAGACCTTCCACACGGACAACGCGCTGTCGCCGCCACGCCCCCAGACGAGGCCCCGCCGTGCGGTCACCAGCCGTCGAAGCATCTCGTGGTAGTCGTTCAGCAGATCGTGCAACTCGTCGCGGCTGAGGTGCTCGGTGAGGCTTGTGTAGCCGGCAACATCGGTGGCGAGGCACACCCCTAGAAAGAGCTGCTGCCGTGCGTGCGGGTCGACTTCGATGGGCACCTGCTTCCGGATGTCCATGTACCGCGACAGCACGCCTACGAACAAGCCGAGTGGCAACTGCACCAGCAGCGGCACGGCAAGGGGCACCAGAAGCGAGTGTGCCGTGAAGAGGTACTGCGCTAGCGCGGCGCCGACTGCGCCAAGCGCGACTGCGATCGCGGTCGCGTCACGCGCCTGGCAGCAGCCGCGCGAGCACACCGACGAGGGTGCCAAACACAAGGAGCACGGCAAGCGACATCCCGGCACCAGTGGGGCGCAGCATTCGGCCGGAGAGGAGGTTGGCAAATGCCGTCGCGCCGATCTCGGCGCCGCTGAGATCGATGCCGTCGGCGGTCGAGTACACCGTCACATAGGTGTCTCCCTGCTGCTCGGCGCTGGTCACGAAAGAGGAAGCGCTCTCGCCGACGAAGACGACCTTGCCCGCCAGACTGCGTCGTGACTGCCGCTCTTGCAGCAGTTCGTGAAACGGGATCGTCTCGATGGTCCCTGGAGGCCCGTAGAAGTTCAGGTAGTATGCGTCGCCACCAGCGTAGAGCCCTAACAGGGCGGCGTGGCGCGAGTCGACCCGGGCAGAGCCGCCGCCATCAGGTTCGAGCCGGGCCATTACGCGGCGAGCCGCCGCTGGATTGCCCGCAATCGCTCGACGCAACGAACCCATCAGTTGCTGCAGGTCGGCCGCAGACCGCACCTGGCGCGGCACCACGTCGAGATGCCCGACGCCTGCCTGCCCGAGCAGAGACAGGAAGCGGTCGAGGACCGGCAGCGCGTGCACCTGCAGCGCGGCGGCCGGCAGCGTCGGCACGATGCCGATCGAGGTCTCGAAGAACGGCCAGAACAATGACGTCCGCGAGTCCCTGGGGAGCGGAAACGGCGCCAGACTGATGACACTCTGCTGGAACTGGATGATTGGATTTTGAAGCAGGTCGGTGGACACCGCGGCTCCGGACACGCGAGCGCGATCCAGTCGCTGGACCAGCACGACCGCGCCGTTCTCGGCCATCGCCCCTGCCAGATCGTCGTCGTCCTCCCGCGTCCGATGCCCCTCGAACCACACGTCCATGACGATGGCCGAGACCTTGTGACGCGTGAGGCTGCGAATGACGCCGGCGTGGACGCGACGGGTCGGCGGCCACTCGCCCGCGTCGAGACCGAGCTGCTGGGCCGACGTCTTGTCGATGCTGACGACGGCTACTTGAGGAGGTGGTGTGGCAGGTCCGCGCAGGGCGAAGAGCCATGGGATTCCCACGTCTTCTTCCAGGCGCACCCCGACGGCGGTCGGCCGCACGATCATCCCGATCGCGCCAACGACCAGTCCCAGCGCGATGCCCTTGCGGACTCTCACCGCGCGATTGTAACGTCAGCGTGCGATCAGACGAATATCGGCAATCGCCACCGCCCTGGGCGCCTCGTCGTCCGCCGACGCCGGAAGCGCGTCGACGATGACGGCGGCCTCGAGTGGGCCCTGGCGGCACCAGCCCTTCGGGCAGATCCCACTCGTACGCCTGCCAGCCGCGCTGCAGCGGCTGCCATGGCAGCGCCGCGCCGTTGAGCGCCAGCCGGATCGACGCCGGGCCGTTGGCCTCGCGCAGGGCCTGGATGCGGATCCGCCGCGCGCCTGCGCGCGCGACCGGCAGCAGCACGCGCGCCTCGGCGCGGTCATCCAGCGGAAGCCGCCGCCGCGCATCGGCGGCGACCTCGACCATCCCGCGCCAACCAGCTGCGACTGCTCGTCGCGCGACATCAGCAGCATCTCGCTGGCGCGGTCGGGCGTGCGCAGCAGGCCCCGATAGTCCACGGCGACGAGCGAAACCGCCGGCCCTTCCGTGACGAGGCGGCCGAGTGCGCGCCGCGGCACGCCGCCAAACGACGAGCAGCGCCGAGGCGGCCTCCGACTCCGGTCGCATCGCACCTCGATCCAGTACGTGTGTCGATACAGATCGAGCGGCTGTGCCGCCGCGCCGCGTGATCTCGACCTGGGTCCCGTCCGCCGACTGATCGACGACACGCGGTTGAAGCGGCGCATCGTCGGAGACCTGCATCACCAGCGTCTGCCCCGCCGGCACGTGCGCCACGACGCCGCCGGTGGCGACCGATTGCGCGAGGTCAGTCCAGCCGGCCTGCACATCCTGCTGGGACGCCCGGCGCACGGAGACAAGCGGACATCGGCCCGGCGGGAAGCGACGCGCGGAAGCCGTCGACGGCCTCGAGGACCAGCGCATGCGTCAGCCGGCCGTCCCGTCCCCAGACCGCCAGGACGGCCCCCTCGGAGGTGCGCACGAGGTCGCGCGACCCCTGCCGGATGCTCACGTCGGTCGCGCCCGCGCGAATCGAGATCTCCGACGGCGCCTTGCGGCCGGTCTCGCCGATGGCGCCGCCGGGGGCGATGTCGAGGTCGGTGTCGACGGCATCGGCGCGGACGAGCGCGCCAGATCGCGCGCCGCGCACTCCCACGATCGCGACGCTCGCTCGAGCCGCGCGCGTCAGCACATTCGGACCGCCGATTTCAGTGAACGACGCGCCGGCGCTCGCCGCAAACTGCGCGGCGAGGCTCGCGGGCGCGGCCAGCGCGACGACCGACCCGTCGGCGACGGAGGCCGCGAGCTCGGCGAGCGAGAGATTCGCGAGCGGCAGCGGCTCGAAGCCGACGGCGAGGCCGTCGAGCCGAACCCTGCGGGCCGACTTGCTGAACGCAAACACCGCCGTGCCGTCGTCGATCCGTCGGCGAAGGCCGCCGGCGTCGCGGTCGACCAGATCGATCGATCGGCCGCGGGCCGCATCGTCGGCGAGGAGCTTGTACATCACCAGTCGATCGACGAGGAAGTCTTCGTGCACCAGCGCCGTCCGCGCCGGCAGCGCCTCGAACAGCCGGTCGAGGATACACCGACGCGCCCGTGTCGCGGCTGCGGTCGTTGACCTCGAAGTTGTGCGCGAGCAGCCAGGCCGGCAGCAGCAGCGAGTGCGAGCACGATGGCGTGACTCGCCGCGACGCGCTCTCGGGCAAGGCCGGCGAGTCGCTCGGCTCCAACGGCCGCGAGCAGCCAGAGCACGAGCAGGACCGGAATGAGAAAGACCGGCGTGTCCACGACCGAGTAGTTGAGCGCGAACGACCAAAGACGGCCGCAGCGCCAACCAACAGCAGCAGCGCGTCCGCGAGCCGTCGTCGAAGCAAGAACCGCGGCGCCGGCGATGGCCAGCGCCAGCCCGGGAAGTGTCAACTCGGAGGCCAGCACGCCCATGACGAGTGCAGGAAGCCGGTCGGTCACGACGGTCAGCCAGTCGAACGCGAACACGCGGTCCCTGAATTGCCTGGCGAAGATCACGTCTGGCAATTGGGCGATCGACGTGGCCTTCGATTCCAGATACGCGCCTGGCTGGTTCGAGCGGATGACGATGAACAGGTACGGCAGCAATCCCGCGGCAAGGATCGCGCCGGTCGTGAGCAGCGTCCGCAGGCGCAGGAGGAACGCCGCGTCCGTCAGCCACACGTACGACGACCATCGCGGGCAGGAACGCGACGATCGTCGTGTGGTGCGCAAATCCGGCTGCAAGCGCCACGACGCCAATGTAATACGCAGGAGGCGCGGCGCGAGCGTCCCCACTGAGCATGCCCAGCAACACGCCCGCGACGAGCGCGGCATGCATGCGTGTAGACCTCCGCAATCACCGCCTGCGACCAGAACACCTGGCCGAACGCCAGCCCGAGCGACGCTGCGAGGCTCGCCGGCCTTCCGCATCCCAGCCGGCGTGCAACCAGGAACACGAGTCCGACGGCAAGCGCGCCACACACCGCCGAGAACAGGTTGATCCGGTACGGCAGCGACCCGATGGGCAGGATCGCAATCGGATACGTGAGCAGGACGTAGAGCGGGTAGCCGGGGTTGTGCGCGACGCCGAGCACGCGGCCGATGAACTGGAACATCGGCGTGTCCAGCTCGGCGACGACGCCGGGCGCCAGCGTTCGCACGTAGACGGCCAGCGAGGCGCAGCCGGCCGCAGCGGCCCAGAGGAGGTCGCGACGCTCCACGTTACGGGCTCTGCACCGCGGGCGGGCTGGTCTGCGCCAGCCGCTGCTTGTCGGCGGGCGTCAGCATCCAGCCCTCGTGATCGACGTAGGTGGCCGGCGCACCTGCCGCCGCCGAACGACGAGCCGCGCCTGGTCCGCTCGACTTCCACACGACAGCTGCCGACCCTGCGGCGAACAGCGATGCCGCCCGCCACCGCGAACCACGCTCTGCGCGACAGTCTTGCCGGGGCCATGTTCCTACCTCCTCGCCACGAGCTTGTCGGCCAGGCGCAGCGCCAGCGCGACGATGGTCAATGTCGGGTTGGCGGAGCCGCCGCCGCTCGGGAAGACGGACGACCCGGCGACAAACAGGTTGTCGTACCCGTGCACGCGGCAGTCGGCGTCCACGACCGACGTCGAGGCGCTCTGCCCCATTCTCGTCGTGCCCATCGTATGGCCGCCTCCCCACACCTGCTTGTAGATGCGGTCGTTGTTGACGCGCACCCGTCCCTTCCCCAGGCGGATGAGCGCGTCGCCGAGCGTCCGCAGCGTCAGCTCGACGTTCAGGAAGTCGCGCGCGTCCAGCACGCATCGCGCGGCCAGCCGGTAGAAGCCCGACGCGTCGCGCTCGCCGGTGAGAAAGACACGGTTGCCCGGTGACGGCAGCATCTCGGCGCGCGGCGTGATGCTGTAGTAGTAGAACGGACGCCCGGCCTCGCTCGCCAGAAACCGCGCCATCGGATGGTCGGTCGTCTTCCGCGTGCACTGCAGGCTGCACCCATACAACCCGTGCTCGCGCGCCGTCTCGTCGTCGGCGACGATGGCGTGCACGCCGCGGCCCTTGTTGGCGGCCGGCCAGTAGCGATCGAGCTCGAGGTCGATGGCGATCTCGCCCCCCACCTGGAACTCCGGGTGCTCCATCAGGTACTTGCCGACCTGCCCGCCCTCGTTGCCCACCGGCACGCTGCCGTCGGCCCTCGGCAGCATCAGCAGTTGCGCGTTGCCCATGCCGCCGGCCGCAAGGACCACCGCCTGCGAGGGGCTGGTGACGAACTGGCCTCGGGTGTTGAGCCGATGGTCCAGGTACTCCAGCCGCGTGACCGTGGAACGCGAGCGATCGGCGTCGAGGCCCACCAGCGAGTAGCCCAGCGCGATGTCCACGTAGGGCGACGCCTTCAACGTGGCGATATAGCTGCCGAAGTTCTTCGGCGGAGGCGTCGGCACGGGCCTGTAGAGAAACCCGGGCGTCAGGGGCGCTTCGAAGTCGACGTACGCGGGATCGTGGTTCAGGATGGGCGCGGCGCGCTTCCAGTACGTGAGCAGCTCGGACCGGGCGATGGGCCAGCGGACGCCGACGGCCGGGTTGTCCAGATCGATCGGCCGCGGCGTCGGCGACCACCCGGCCCAGACGTTGGACGTGCCGCCTGGCGTCCGGATCCAGTGAGCGTTCCAGTAGGCGCCGGAGTAGTGGCCGTAGCCGATGGTGTTGGCCAGTTCGCTGCGGACGGTCTGCTCGTCGCCCGACTCGAAGATGAGCACCCGCTTCCTGGCGTCGGCCAGCGCGAGCGCCAGGCTCACACCCGCCGGACCGGAGCCCACGACAAAGCAATCGTATCCGTCGCGGGGAGCCCCGCCATCGCCCACCTGCATGCCGCGTTGATTCTATGGCGTCTTATCGCGTGTAGCGCAGGCTAGGAGCCTTCACGCCTGCAGTATGCTCACCAGCCGGAGGGTCGACGATGAAGACCGCGGCTGATTTCGATCCCGAACTGCTGATCCTGTTTGACGCCTACGTCCACGGCGCGCTCGACCGCCGTGGCTTCCTGGACAAGGCCCGCAAGTACGCCGTGGGCGGCATGACCGCCGCGATGGTGCTCGACGCGCTGAACCCGAAGTTCGCCGAAGCGCAGCAGGTGCCCAAAGACGACGCGCGGCTGACGGCGTCGTACGTCGAGTACCCAGTCGCCGCAGGGCTACCAGAAGATGCGCGGGTATCTCGTGCGGCCGGCCAAGGCGACGGGCAAGCTGCCGTCGGTGCTGGTCGTGCACGAGAACCGCGGGCTGAACCCGCACATCGAGGACATCGCGCGCCGCATCGCGCTCGACGACTACATGACCTTTGCGCCCGACGCGCTGTTCCCGCTTGGCGGGTATCCGGGCACCGAGGACAAGGCGCGCGAGCTGTTCCCGACGCTGGACCAGACCAAGACGCGCGAGGACTTCGTCGCCGCGGCCAACTACCTCCGCACCCGTCCCGACTCCACCGGCAAGCTTGGCGCCGTCGGCTTCTGCTACGGCGGCGCGCATCGTCAACCTGCTGGCGACGCGGGTGCCGGAGCTGCTGGCCAGCGTGCCCTTCTACGGCGGGCCGGCGCCGCTGGCGGACGTGCCGAAGATCAAGGCCGCGCTGCTGCTGCAGTTTGGCGGCGCCGACGAGCGCGTCAACGCCTCGTGGCCGGCGTACGAGGCCGCGCTGAAGGAGGCCAAGGTGCGCTACGAAGCCCACATCTACGAGGGCGCGCAGCACGGGTTCAACAACGACACGACGCCGCGCTACGACGAGAAGTCGGCGAAGCTGGCGTGGGAGCGGACGATGGCGTTTTTCGCGAAGCACCTGAAGGCATGAGGCTCGTCCGTACGCAGGCCCGAACTTCAGTTCGGGCACTCTGGCGTCGTTGCTCGCTCTCGCTGCTTCCCGTCGCGACGAGCGCCTTTGCGCAGGTCACCGCCATTCGCGCCGGGCACCTCATCGACCCGGCCACCGGCATCGGTCGCGCGACGAACCAGATCGTCCTCGTCGACGGCGGCAAGATCCTGGACGTGGGCCCGCAGGTCGCCATCCCTGCGGGCGCCGCCGTGATCGACCTGTCCGGCCAGTGGGTGATGCCCGGCCTGATGGACGCGCACACCCACCTGACGCTGGGCACGCTGGACTACATCGGGTCGTACATCCGGCAGAGCAAGGCGCTGCGGGCGCTGCTGGGCGCCCGCAACGCGCAGGACGTGCTGCGTGCCGGCTTCACCATGGTGAAGGACATCGGCAACGACGCCGACTACGCCGGCGTGGACGTGCGCCGGGCCGTCGAGCGCGGGTGGTTCATCGGGCCGACGTTCCTGAATGCCGGCAAGATCATCGCGCCGTATGGCGGCCAGTCGCGCAACGTCCCGCCCGAGCAGGGCACCTACTGGCAGGTCGAGTACATCGACGCCGACACGCCCGACGAAATCCGCAAGGCGGTCCGGCAGAACATCTACTACGGCGCCACGACGATCAAGCTCGTCTCCGACAGCCACGCCTATTTCTATTCGGTGGACGAGATCAAGGCGGCGGTGGCCGAGGCCCACGCCGCGGGGATGACCGTGGCCGTGCATGCCTAGTCGCGACGAGTCCGCGCGCAACGCCATCCTCGGCGGCGCCGAGTCGATCGAGCACGGCTTCCAGCTCTCCGACGCCGTGCTGACGCTGATGAAGGAGAAGGGCACGGTGCTGGTGGGCACCGACTTCCCCACCGAGCACCTGCAGGCGATGAACACCAGCGTCGGCGCGGGCCGCGATTCCAAGTCGGCAGGCGACGCCATCATCGATCGCCTGCGTCGCGCGTATCGCATTGGCGTCCCGATGGCGTTTGGCACCGACGTGGTGATGGACATGCCGGGCAAGACGCGCGCGGACATGATGCTCGACTACCTGGCCGTGTGGGAGGCCGCCGGCGTGCCCGCTCCCGCGATCCTGAAAGCGATGACCACCGACGCGGCCGCGCTGTTCCGGATGAAAGACGAGCGAGGCGCCATCGCGAAGGGCCTGGCCGCCGACATCATCGCGACGCCGGAGAACCCGCTGCAGAACATCCAGGCGCTGAGGAAGGTGGCGTTCGTGATGAAGGCGGGGACGGTGATCAGGCAGGCGCGTTAGCCATCCCCCTCGTACCGTGCTCGCGGCATCACCTTCTCGACGGTCACAAACTCTCCGAGCCGCCGACGGACCTCGTCGATGGCCTCCGGCGTTGCCTTCACCTGGATGCGGATCGGGCTGGCCTCGCCGCGAATCGTGAGGCCGGAGATGGCGCGCACGGTCTCCACCCAGTCGCGCGGCACCTCCGAGCGCTGATCACGCTTCACCGCCACCACGAACTCGTCGTCGGACGCCATCTCGACCGTCCTTCCGTCCCGCCGGCCCGACCAATGCGGCGGGACGAGGATCATATGCGCATTGACACGCTACGGGACTTGCGGCATGCCGGCGCCCTGGAACACGGTGGAGAGGCCAATGCTCTGCGCGTTGTTGCGGAGCATGGTCCGTGCCGCTTCGGCCCGTGCCGACCCGGTGAGCGCGTGGTAGCCCGGCGAGGACGCCAGCAATGCCGCCAGCGCGCCACACGCCGCCGGGCTGGCCATCGACGTCCCGTCCATCACCGCGTACGGCTGGACCTGATCGAATCGCTCGGGCACGGTCGAGATGATCCCGACGCCTGGCGCCGCACAGTCCACCTGGTTGCCGAAGTTGCTGAACTCGGCGAGGAACAGATCGCCGGCGCCGTGTTTGTCCGGGTCCGTTGGCAGACGCGTCGCCGAGAGCGAGCCGGTTGGCGCCGCGCCCTTCAGCCCGACCGCCGAGACCGCCACGACTTCGGGAAACGCGGCCGGGAACGCGACAGCGCCGCCGTCGTTGCCGGCCGCACAGACGCACAGGGTCCCGCGCTGCAGTGCGTCCTGAATCGCGTCGAGCTCGATCTGCGAGCCCGACACCGCGCCCAGGCTCATGTTGATGAGGTCGACGCCCCGCTCACGCGACAGCTCGTCGATCGCGTTGGCGATGTCGCCCTGGCTGGCCCCTTCGTCTGGTGGGAAGACTCTCGCGCAGAACAGCGACACGCCCGCGGCGATGCCCGCGCGGTGGCTGGGGCCGATCGGCCGCGCTCCGATCGTGCCGCAGACGTGCGACCCGTGCGAGTCCACGTCCGCGCCGCCGCTGGCATCGAAGGTGCCGTCGATGAAGGCGCCGACGTCGATCACATGTGCGAGACAGCCGTTGGGTCCCGACACCGGTGTCGATGACGCCGACCTTGATGCCCGTCCCGAGCGAAGGATCGAACTGGGTGACGCCGAGCTGGTTGTGCCACCAGTCGAGCGCGCCGACGTCGGCAAAGGGGGGGCATTCGTGCGCCGCGCCGCTCGTCGGGTTGCGGACCACCATGCTCCAGTGCCCGCCGGCCGGCAGGATCACCAGTGCCAACGCCTGATGGCCCGCGGGCACCGCAAACGACACCGTGCCGCTACGCTCGGCGATCTGGGTAATGTTGCTCTGCTGGTTGAACTGGTCGCGCAGAAAGAGGATCGCTTCGGCGCCGAACGAGCGGCGCCCCGCTGCCGCTGACCATCGCCGTGAACGCCGTCAGCGGCGCGTCGATGGCAGACAGATCGAGCACCGTCGACGAGCGCAGCCCGACGATCCGCGCGCCCGGGCGACGCTCGAGCGTCTGGCCCAGCGGGAAGTGGAGGATCTCGGCTTCGACAATGCAGTCGGTGGGAAGCGCCGCCGCCTTGGCGGCAATCTCCTCAGGCTCGGCCTCGAACACGATCGACGCGTCGCGCCAGCTCATCTGCCGGGTTGCGATCGGCGATGACGTCGACGCTGGCGGACAGCTGGTTGAACCCGGCGGCCACGGCGGCGCGCGATGCCCGCTTTTCGACCTCGAGGAACTTGCCGGCGCGGCGGTTCGCCATCACATAACGAGCCATGGTGCCCTCCCGAAATCAGCTGACGTTGCACGGGTGCAGCCGCATCAGCGACGCACCAGGCGTCTGCGGGCGGTCCCCTGTCATGGAAGTAATACCGCGAAGCGCCTGAGATCGGACGCACACTTTTGCGTGCGCTCGAACCGACGCGCAGGACGCGCGCTGCGATGACCGTTCGGCGACCCGCGAGGCCGAGTCAGCGGAACGCCTGGACCACCGTCACCAGGTCTGTCTGCACGAACACGCCACAGCCGACCTGCGTGTAGCGCCCGGCGAGGTTGTCGTAATGCCCGCCGCCTCGCCCCTCCGCCCACATCATCGCCAGGCCGCTGCGAATGATCTCGCGGACGCTGCCGAAGCGCGGCAGGGGCCATCCGGGGATCTGGTTCTCGGCAAACGCCACGCCTCCGCCGCGAGTCTTTCGGAAGTAGTGATGGGCCGCCCGGGCCTTGGTGTCGTACGGCGCTGCTGCAGCTGCGTAGGCTTCGAGTTCGACCGATCGAATGAGGGCCGGACGGCCGATGCTGGTGCGGTACTGATTGGTCTCGGCGACGCAATACTCCAGCTCGCTGGCGAAGAGCAGCGTCTCGGCGCGGTCTGCCGCAACCGCAGCGGACTGGTTTAAGACGAGGGCGGCCAGCAGCGTCGCCAGCGCGGCGAGGCGAATCGACCGGCCTGGAATTCGTTGGTCCCACACAATCGGCCGCCTCCGGGCAAAGCTTGGCCGCGACAAGTGCAAGAACTGCACCGATGCCAGGGGCTCGATTGCGTGGAACCTTGCACGACGACCAGCCGGTGCGTCCATTCCATGCGACGGTTCTGTGATCGCGGCAGCCGTGCGGCTACAATCCGGGGTCTGTCACGGAGTCGTTCATGTTGAAGCTCGCATCCCGCCTGATATTGTTGACGGCCGCCGCCTGGTGGCTCGCTGTCGCGCCCGTCCACACGCAAGCCGGCTCCCTGCAGGTCTACGGCGCCTGGCACTGCGGCAACGACGCCTGCACGTGGAGCGTGCCCCGCACGCCGACCGAGTTCGACTCGAAGAACCGCTGGCTCATCGATCGCGGTGACGGCCGCCCTTCGGTCAACCTCGTCATCCTGAGCTTCGTGCACCCCCTGCGCCTGCTGCAGAAGACCACCGACGCGCAGACCTTGGACGGCATCCCGCGCGGCATGAACTCGCAGGTCGTCAGCTACTTCACCAGCCGTGGCGTGCGCGTGATGCTGTCAATCGGCGGCATCACGTACGTGACCGCGTGGAACCAGGCGCTTGCAGCCGATCCCGTGCAGCTCGGTCTGAACGCGGCCGAAGCGGCGGAGCAGCTTGGTGTCGGCATCGAGATCGACTACGAGGAGAACCGCAGTCCGGACCTGGCCGGGCTCGAGGCGTTCATCGGCGCGTACCGCTCGCGGCATCCGTACGACGCAACGGGCGCCAACCCCGCGGCACGGCTGACGATCGACCTGGCTGCCGGCGACCGCTGGCTGATCGGGATCACCGAAAAGGCCACGCGCGACTGGCTCGACCCGCGGATTCCGGTGCTGGACTACGCCAACGCAATGGTGCCCGCGCGGCAGCCGCGCAGCGCGTCGGACGCCCAGGGCAACTGGCAGGAGCACGTCGACGGCAAGCCGCAGTACAGCCCGCCGATTCTTCCGCTGGCGCCGGCGAAGTTCACCGGCAGCTTGTGGCTCGTCGGCAGCAAGCCGATTGCGGAGTGCACGAATTTCAGCCAGTCGCTGCAGAACTCGACCGGGACGTTCGTGCGGACCGTCGCGCCCCATCCGCAAAGTCCGGGGACGACCAGCGGCATGCTGGGCTACATGTTCTGGGCCGCGGAGTGCCAGGGCTCGCGCTCGGTGTGCACGACGCCACCCAACACGTGCCAGGGCGGCGTCGGCGCTGGCGCGACGGCCTACGCGGTGCCGATTCCCATGCCCCCGCTGCGACAGCAGTAGCGATTTTCGTCCTACCGCCTGGCCAGACCGTGGCCGCCAAGCGGTGTCGTTTCCACGCGATTGCTGAAGCCGGCAATCAGCGGGCGTCCCTTGGCGATGGCGGCCTTGACGCCGGGAAGGGCGAGCGAGGCCTGGTGGCTCGCCTGGCTGTCCCACACTTCGGTGATCCACAGGGCGTCAGCGTCGACGGGATCCGTGGCGACGACGTAGCTCAAGCAACCGGGCATGTCCCCGGTACCTTCGAGCAGCACCGCCGCCAGCGCGTCGCGCTGGCCCGAGACTGCGTTCACTTTTCCAATCAGTCCGTACATGGCAGACGCACCCTGGTGATGTGGTCGAGACCGTGCCTGCGCCGCGCTTGTGAAGGCGATCATTCCGGCCACCGTGAAAAACGCGCGACGAGACAGTTCCACGCCGCAAGGATAACGTTGGGATGGGCCGATGCGCCGACAGTCTGCGAGTTTGTCGATATAGGTAGGCTGGGTTAGAATTGAAAGGTTGCCCACGAGGGCGACCACCCACCCAGCCGTCCCCGTCGTCCAGAGGCCCAGGACGTGGCCCTTTCAAGGCTAAAACACGGGTTCGAATCCCGTCGGGGACGCCAAATCAGATCGGTCCATTCCGGACACATAGGTAAAGTGGGTTCAACGCATCGACGCAACGATCTCCGCTAGTTTAGCCGCGGGCGTTTGATACGCGAGTGTCATGCGAGGCCGCGTGTTAAGCCTCGTCGCGATCGCGTCGAGCTGCGCCTGGCTGTAACAAGAGAGGTCCGCCGCGTGTGGCAGGTACTGGCGCAGCAGCCCATTGGTGTTTTCATTCGACCCTCGTTGCCACGGGCTCTGAGGATCGCAGAAATAGACGTGGACGTTGGTGGCCATCGTAAATGCAACGGTGCGCGGCGAATTCCGTACCTTGATCCCACGTCAGGGACTTGGCCAGCCCGTGCGGCAAGCGCCGGATTCGCCGGGCGATGGCGCGGACCACGGTCTGCGTTTCTTTATTCGGTACGCGTGCCAGCATCACATACCGTGACTGACGCTCCACCAGCGTGGCCACGTAGGTCCCGCGAGCGCCTTCGAGTAAATCGCCCTCCCAACCGCAACAAGCGCATCAGACGGGACTGCAACGCCGCTTGCAGCGAAAAGGGCGTGAAATGGCTGCGTGACAAAGCGGAGCAATGAGGCGGTGAGCCCGTCCGCAAGGAGCCATGCGAGAAACAACCCCCAGCAAAGCCCCGCCGTCCACCACGCCGGTGACGTGCTGCACAGCCGACAACGCGTATTCCACAGGAGTGTCATTGGGGACATCGTTTCCACTCTGAATTGATGAGCTGCCTGGCTGGATCTGAGGATTGCCTCTGCCAATTCAAGCGAGACTGTATCGGATTCGCGAGGCTGGGCGACGGCTGAGGCAGCGACAAGACCGCCCCGAAACTTTCACCAACCGCCACAAGCCGAGTATTCTTTGGGCCGGGTTCAAGTCTCCAACTCCGGAGGCCGCCCCGGAGAAGAAACCACCACGCGCACGTTAGGCGTGCAGACGACAAGAGGTGTGGCCGTGGCGCCAGATGTCTTCTCGTTCTTTAGCCCAAAGAAAAAGCCCGGTGCCGAGCCGCGGGCGTCAAGCGTCGATCAGGCCAGCACCGCCGAAACCCCGGGACGACTCGAATTCGAGGTCTTCGACCCTCAACAAAACCTTCTTCGAGCCGACACCGATCGAGATCAACCGACGCGAGGAGCGCGTGGTTGGCTTGGAAGCGCGCATTCAGAAGGTCGCCGAACCAGATCAGCCCCTTGCACCGGGCCAAACAAACGTCGCTCGACTCGACGAGGGCGCGTTCGGCGCGATGACGACGCAACTCGAAGGAGTCCTGGCGGGATTCGGAGATCAGACGGATAGGATCGCCGCCGGTCTGGCCGAAGCCGACCGCCTCGCCGCGGTCGTGTCGGGCGTGGAGACGCGGATCGCCACCCTGGAAGAACGAGAACGCTCCCTCACCCACGCGGCGGATCGGATCGCTCCGGGTCTCGCCGAAGCCGACCGTCTGGCAACGGTTGTGTCCGGCGTGGAGACGCGGATCGCGACGCTACTTGAACGAGAACAGTCCCTCGCCCACGCGGCGGATCGGATTGCTCCTGGTCTGGCCGAAGCCGACCGCCTCGCCGCGGTCGTGTCGGGTGTGGAAATCCGGATCGCGACGCTACTTGAACGAGAACAGTCACTCACCCAGACGGCCGGGAGGATCGCCGCCGGTCTGACCGAAGCCGACCGCCTCGCCGCGGTCGTGTCGGGCGTGGAGACCCGGATCGCCACCCTGGAAGAACGAGAACACTCCCTCACCCACGCGGCGGACCGGATCGCTCCGGGTCTGGCCGAAGCCGACCGTCTGGCAACGGTTGTGTCGGGTGTGGAGACGCGGATTGCCACCCTGGAAGAACGAGAACACTCCCTCACCCACGCGGCGGACCGGATCGCTCCGGGTCTGGCCGAAGCCGACCGTCTGGCAACGGTTGTGTCGGGTGTGGAGACGCGGATCGCCACCCTGGAAGAACGAGAACACTCCCTCACCCACGCGGCGGATCGGATCGCGCCGGGTCTCGCCGAAGCCGGCCCGTCTGGCAACGGTTGTGTCCGGCGTGGAGACCCGGATCGCGACGCTACTTGAACGAGAACACTCACTCACCCAGACGGCGGAGAGGATCGGCCCCGGTCTGGCCGAAGCCGACCGCCTCGCCGCGGTCGTGTCGGGTGTGGAAATCCGGATCGCGACGCTACTTGAACGAGAACAGTCACTCACCCAGACGGCCGAGAGGATCGGCGCCGGTCTGACCGAAGCCGACCGCCTCGCCGCGGTCGTGTCGGGCGTGGAGACCCGGATCGCCACCCTGGAAGAACGAGAACACTCCCTCACCCACGCGGCGGACCGGATCCCTCCGGGTCTGGCCGAAGCCGACCGTCTGGCAACGGTTGTGTCGGGTGTGGAGACGCGGATCGCGACGCTACTTGAACGAGAACACTCACTCATCCAGGCGGCCGAGAGGATCGGCCCCGGCCTGGCCGAAGCCGACCGCCTGGCAACGGTTGTGTCCGGCGTGGAGACGCGGATCGCGACGCTACTTGAACGAGAACACTCACTCACCCAGACGGCGGAGAGGATCGGCCCCGGTCTGGCCGAAGCCGAACGCCTCGCAGAAGTCGTGTCGCGCGTGGAGACGCGGATCGCCACCCTGGAACACCGAGAACACTCCCTCACCCACGCGGCGGATCGGATTGCTCCCGGTCTGGCCGAAGCCGACCGCCTCGCCGCGGTCGTGTCGGGTGTGGAGACGCGGATCGCGACGCTACTTGAACGAGAACACTCACTCTCCCAGACGGCGGAGAGAATCGCCGCCGGTCTGGCCCAAGCCGACCGCCTCGCCGCGGTCGTGTCGCGCGTGAAGACGCGAATCGCTGCACTGCTTGCACGAGAACACTCCCTCACCCAGGCGGCGGAACCAATCGTGGGGCAGGCCCTTCACGATCGCGCTGACGAGCCAGCGGCACCCCTCCCGCTGGTTTCTGTCGATGCTGGGGGTTCCAACGGCGACGGATCTCGACTCGGCGAGCCGAAGCGTACCATCGGACGTCTCGCAGTCGCGACCGGTGTGGTAGGGATATTGGCGCTAGTCGTTGTTGGCAGCGGCCTCGCGGCGCGCTGGGCACGTCCCCCCGTTCAGGCCGCTGTGACACAGCACAAGTCCGAGGCGCACATTGCAACGGCGGCCTCGAGTCCGGTGTTGCCCAGTCCTGCCGTGGATGTACCGATTCCCCCGGCCCCGACACCCCTCGCCACGGCCGCGCCGACGACGCCCAGAGTGATCCCGGCCGCGACCAAGTCGGCGTCCCGAAAGGCAACGTCTTCAAAGGCGGCGACCCAACATCGCGCTCGAAGGCCACAGCCCGCAGGAGGAGATCCAAGCGCACCACCTGTCTTCGCAGGAGCGCTTGCCGTCCAGTCGAATCCAGCGGGTGGCACCGTTTTCCTGGACCGCCAGCGTGTCGGCGAGACTCCTCTTCAACTGACGGGCGTCACCGCCGGCGCTCACGTGATTTGGATCGAGAGCCCAGGCCACGCGCGATGGACGGCCTCCGTGCAGGTGAACACGGGCAAGCTCGTGAAAGTGAGCGCGACCCTCGAGCCTCGTTGACGTCCAGGATCGAGCGGAAATCCCCCCTCGCCGCGAGCGGAACGCCCTCCGTTCAAAGCTTTACGGCGCTCCGTCCCGGGCA
This sequence comes from Vicinamibacteria bacterium, assembly GCA_963806705.1. Classification (GTDB taxonomy): domain Bacteria; phylum Acidobacteriota; class Vicinamibacteria; order Vicinamibacterales; family JAENWD01; genus JAENWD01. The sequence goes on along the minus strand of CAWDZE010000008.1, from coordinate 152,610 downwards.
CAGAAGGCCGAGGTTGCCCCACCACACGCACAGGTCCTCGACCGAGCTTTGTCAACCTTCGGAACTGGGTACCTCCGGTTCACACCGCTAAGGGATGCAAAGGCGGCCCGCTCGAAGTCAGTCGTTGGGCACTCCCATAGCAGGTTTAGGCTGATGACTCGGCCTATTGTCGCAATTGCGCCATATCCTGCAAAAACCGCTCGATCTGGTTCCAACTCGGAATGCTGTGGGACGCCATGCTTGCGGGAAAGCTTCATGGGTGAACCGGCCGGCGATGGTTACCTCGCCTGACGACCCTCGCGTAATGCCTCAGGTGGAGTTCCACCGTGACAAGGTTATCGGCCATGTACCACTCACGGTGGGCAATTGAGAACGGTAACGCCGGCGTGCCTGGCACGTCGAACAGCTGCTGGTGCGCGCGAGCGTTATTCTCCGCCCGCTGCACGAACGGTTCAAAGCTATCGACGGAATCCACCGCCACCCGCTCGCCATATGAATACATGAAGAGCGGCGCGCCACCCGCTGCCGGGGGACGATGATCGAATTCCACGAATACCTCCGTTGCACGCTGCGGAGATCGGTGCTGCATCTCCTCCATCGTTGCACCCCCGTTCGTCATCAGCTCCTGTCTCGTGGGCGCCGGCTTCCCGGGCGGTGGCATCTCGCCCGAGGTGGGCCGCATCAGTCCCATCATGACGATGGCCAAGGCGATGGAGCTGCTTCCTGCTGGCACGGTGCGCCAGGCGTGGCACATGACCCAGTGATGCACGCCCTGGTCTTGCCGACCGAAGTCATGGCATCTGGCGCCCGCGATTGTGATGGCTCGCGCATACAAGCCTGCAAACGTCGTCTCGCAACCAGCCTCCGTCACCGCTCGCTGGACCTTGACGGTGATGCTGTATTCCACATCCGGTAACATCGGCGCGAGCCTCTCGGGCCGAACGGTATGAGTAACGCCCCATTCCCAGTCGGCGTCGGTTCGGCGGTCGACGTCGACCGATGGTCGCGAGTAGTCAGGCACATCTGGGCCGACGGTCATCCAGACCTCCATTCGGCGGTTGCCGGAGTGTAGGCGATCTCATCACCTCCTCATCGCCGTTCTTGGTCGTGGTTCGACGCCGTCGGAAACGCCGAGCGCACCACTGGGTATGGGCTTGTCGCGGCCCCGTAAACCTGCCGTAGGGCCAGAAGGGACATAGTCGAGAGCAGCTATCAAGCCGCGCGACTAACGCTCCCGACCAGGAACGACGGCCGCGCGCGCCGGTCTGCGGGAAAGGGTGTCAGGCCCGTCGGGGACGCCATCCAGTTGGATAGCCTATCGAACAGGCCCGCTGGCTTGGTGTTCGCGAGCCAGTAGGGCAGCTCGTCTTTTGATACCATACCGACGCCATCGGCGAAGCATCGAGGCGCTTGCCTCTCGTTGATTCCGGTCATTCAACCAGGGGTCCTGCATTGTCAACCGGAGTCGTTCATCGTGTCTCGCCTGGCGCCGGCGTCGTCACCGTGCGCCGGTACCTTCACACCACTGCCGCGCTCGTGATGCTTGCGTTGACCGTGGCTGGCTTTCATCCGTACTACCTGCGTGGCGTGGGCCAGGGCGAGCGACTGATTGCGCCCGGGGTGCTGACGCTTGTGGCCATCCACGGCGGGCTCGCGACGGCGTGGTTCGTGCTCTTCTTCGTGCAGGCGACGCTCGTGCCGACCGGACGACGGCGCGTGCATATGCGGCTTGGCTGGGGCGTGGCAGCGGTGGGGCTCGGGGTGGCCGTCAGCGGCACGCTGCTGGCGGTGGCGTCGGTGCGGCTGACGCCTGTGTTCCAGTTCTGGGGCATGGCGTACAAGGAGTTTCTGCTGGTGATGTTCGCCGAGATGGCGGCGTTCACCACGCTGCTTGGCGCCGGGCTGCTCTGGCGCCGGCGGCCCGAGCGGCATCGCGCGATGATGCTGCTCGCAAGCCTCAGCATTCTGGCGGGCGCGACGGTGCGGATGCCGGTCTTCTATCCCGTGTTCGGCCAGACGGGATGGCCAGGGATCTTCGGACCGATCTTCGCGCTGGGGTTGATCCTCGTCGCGGCGCGCACGTGGGTGAACGCGCGACTCGACATCTGGTTGACTGGCGGCTACGTCGCGCTCGTTGCCGTGTATGCGAGCGCGGGCACGCTGGCGGTCAGCGGTTGGTGGAACGGCGTGCTGCAGGGGGGGTTCGGCTTGTAGTCAGGCGGCAGCCACTTCGACCATCTAGTCGGGTCTCAAGAGACGGTCAGGTCCCCTCGAGGCTTCGCCGGTTGGGGTGTGCCCGGCGCCACCGGAACACTCACCGGAACACTCCCGGCACGACTCGGCAGGATTCGGCACGACTCGGCACGACCCCCACTCGTGAAATCCTTCGGAGAAGGAGGGATCGCCGGGAACCACAAAAGTCGTCTTCGTGCACAGCTTTGGCTGTAGGATCGATCCAGCTCATCCATGGTAAGACGATGCCCGGAAGAACCGGAATCATGAGAGTCGTCGGGGCGGGCGCAGCCATTTCCGAGGATCATTCGCCGCCAGGCTGCGAACTGCGCCTCGCTGCCGCCACGACCAAGAAACCACGTCACGTGGCCGATGACGACGTCGCACTCTGCCAATGGCCCTGATTCCGTCAACCCGGCTTGGACCTTTCGTGATCCTCGAGGCCATCGGCGCGGGCGGAATGGGAGAGGTCTACCGCGCGCGCGATACGAAATTGAATCGCGACGTCGCGATCAAGGTGCTCCCCGCGGCGTTTATCGAGAACGGCGAGCGTCTGCAGCGGTTCACGCTGGAGGCGCAGCTTCTGGCCCAGCTTCACCATCCGAACATCGCGACGGTGTTCGGCCTCGAGGAGTCGAGCGGCGAGCAAGCGCTCGTGATGGAGTTCATCGACGGCCAAGACCTCTCGGCGCGCATCGCGGACGGGCCGATCCCGCTCGAGGAGGCGTTGCCGATCGCAAAACAGATCGCCGAGGCGCTCGAAGCGGCGCACGAGCACGGGATCGTCCACCGCGACCTCAAGCCGGCCAACGTCAAGGTTAGCCCAGACGGCATCGTCAAGGTGCTCGACTTCGGGTTGGCGAAGGCGCTGGATCCGACCGGGCTGGCCGGCGTCGGCAACTCACCGACATTCACAGCGCGCGCCACACAGCACGGGACGATAATCGGTTCGGCCGCCTATATGGCCCCCGAGCAGGCGCGCGGGAAGGCGGTCGATCGCCGCGCCGATATCTGGGCCTTCGGCGTCGTCCTCTTCGAAATGCTGGCCGGCAGGCGAACCTTCGCGGGAGATGCGACCTCGGACGTGCTCGCTGCCGTGCTGCTCCAGGAGATCGACTGGCGCGCGTTGCCCGCCGGCACGCCACCACGGCTGCGGTGGCTGTTGGAGCGATGTCTCGAACGGAACCCGAGGCAGCGCCTGCGCGACATCGGCGAGGCGCGCGTCGCGCTCGACGAGCTTGCGCAAGGTGCGAGCCACAAGGCCGACGCGCCCGTCCCACCGGCCGGAGTCATGTCCGCGGTGCGTGCGCGCGCCGGGCGGCCCCTGACCGTCGTATCTGCCGTGGCTCTGCTCGCACTCGGCTTCGCGTTGGGGCGGTTCGCAGGGTGGCCTTCCGGCCCCGACCCAGCCGCAATTGCGGCGGCTCCGGTTGCCTTCGAGCGCCTCACCTACCAGGCGGGCCACTTCGTCAACGCCCGCTTCGCTCCTGACAGGCAGACGGTTTTCCTGAGCGCGGCCTGGAGAGGGGCGCGGGAAGTCTTCCAGGTGCAGCCGCAGGCCCGCGAATTGCCGGTCGGGTTCCCGAACGCCGAGCTGCTCTCGGTGTCGCGATCAGGGGAGCTCGCCCTGCTCCTGCCACGCGTGGAAACGGGAAATCCGTACGTCAACTACGGCACGCTGGCCGTGGTGGCTGCCAGCGGGGGAACACCGCGGGAGCTCGCCGAGAACGTCTCTGGCGCCGACTGGGCACCGGACGGCGCGAGTCTGGCGGCGCTCAGGGTTGTCGGAAGCAGGCAGCGGTTGGAATACCCCCTGGGAACGACGCTCTACGAGTCGGCATCCCGGATCTTCGCGCCTCGTGTGTCGCCAGACGGCGACAGCGTGGCCTTCTTCGAGCTGGATGCGTCGGGCCTGTGGTCGGTCGTCCTTGTCGATCGTTCCGGCCAGCGGCAGATTCTGTCGAAGGACTGGGCCGACTGGTGGAACCTGGTGTGGTCGCCTGACGGCCGCGAGATCTGGTTTGCCGCCGCACGCGCCGGTATGGCTTCGAGCCTCTACGCAGTCGACCGGAGCAACAAGCTGAGGATCCTGTTGTCTGCCGTGGGCACGCTGGTCCTCCTCGACGCGCCGACTACTTCGGCAGCACTCATCGCGCACGTGACGTTGGTGAACCACGTGCTCGGCCGAACACAAGCGGAACCTGTGGAGCGCGATCTCTCCTGGCTGGAAGGATCGGGCGCGGTGGATCTATCGACCGACGGAAGGAAGGTGCTGCTCCGCGTCACGTCCGAGCGGGATCCCGGCCGCACCGCCGTCTTTCTCCGCCTCATGGACGGCTCCTCGCCCGTCCGTCTCGGTTACGGGCTGCCGCAAGAGCTCTCCCGCGACGGGAACTGGGCGCTGGCCATCCGAGGGGGCACCGTCGTCGCGATGCCCACCGCAGCCGGCAAAGAACGGACGATCGAAACCGGCTTTCCCATGGTCACCGCGGCGCGATGGCTGCCGGACGGTGACGGAGTGCTGGTATTGGCCAACGACGCGCAGGGCCGTAGCGTCGCGAGCGTGACCAGCTTCTCGAGAGGTGGTGTGCGGCGCATTTCCGAATCGCTCGAGCTGCGGTTCGCCAGTTGGGGCAACCGGTCGCTGTCACCGGTCTCCCCGGATGGGCGCTTCGTGGCGGCCTCTGTCGCCAGCGGCGAGATCCTCTTGGTGCCGCTCGATGGAGGAGAATCGCGGGCGGTGCCGGGGTGCGGCCCGAGCGAGCTACCCATCCAGTGGACGCCGGACGGACGCCGTCTCCTGGTGTTCAACGCGGGCTCGTTGCCGGCCAGGATCTCCGCGATCGATCTCGAAGGCGGCCGCCGCCAACTGGTTCGCGAACTGCTGCCGCCCGACAGTGCCGGCGTCTACGGACTCGTTCAGGCTTTGATGACTCCCGACCGCTCGGCGTACGTATACGGGTATCAAGAGTACCGCTCCGATCTGTACCGGGTGACGGGCCTCCGATGAGCCTTGCTATCGCGTTGGAGACCGTCAGGCCGGCCACCTCTCCTCGAACGTGTCAGTAACACCTGCCGGATGCTCCGAGGGCGGCGCCTTCCCCCGACAACCACTGCTGCTTCGACCTGGCGGAGCAAGTCGCCCAGGAATTTCAACGACGATCACGGTGACGCCTCGAACCTCGCGCGGTTTGAAGCGTTGCCGGAACCAGGCAACATCGGGATCGTCAACTCAATCTGTTCCGGTCATTGATGCCGTTCCAGTGTCGCGCCAGCGCCCGGCCGTTGCGCGTGACGTGACGACGAAACCACGCCAACACCGACGCCAGCCGCCGGCCCGACGAGGGCCGGTGCTACCATCACCCTCGCACCGGCCCAACGTCCGGCGGCCTCGGAGGGGATCGCGCGTCGATTGCGACGTTCTGTGATGCCCGGTAGTGGGCTACTTTGAAAATCGCTGACGTGCGGCGGGTGCGGCGACCTGGTCCTGCTGCGCACTGCCAGCCATGAAGAAATTCTGGACCGACCGGATTGCCTTGGTGACCTCAGGCATCGGGATAGCCCTGATGATCCTGACCGCCGTGTGGCGGGTCAATCCCGTCGAAGGCTCCGTCGTGCCAGACTTCCTTACAGGCAATCCGCTCGGAGAAGCGCTGCTGCTCGTACTGCTCGTTACGTGCATGCCCGTGTGGATCGCCACCGTCTTCTCCGTCGTTGTACTCGCCTCGTTCGTTGGGATTCCGGAGTCTGATAGTTTCGTGTTGGCCCACGGAGCAGCCGTCATCGTCCAGGGCATCGTGTACTTCATGTTTGGAAAGCTGATTTCGGGCTGGGCCAAGCGGCGTTCGCTCAAAAAGGTTCGCCCTCCGAAAGACTTCAACGAATTCGGCCGGTGACGATAAATCTTCTGAAGCATCGCGTAATCGACATCGAGATTGAAAGTGGCGGTCCGCTGGCGCGACGACTGGAGGCGAGCCGGCGGTGATCGAGCTCTCGCTGGATGATCGGTCACTCCCGTGGCTCCTGGCGACGATCGCGCTTTTCTCGGGCGTACGGCAGCTCGTGCTGCCGCGCGGTCACGGCTCCGCAGTCATCGCATTTGAACCAGAGCACCACGACTCTGGTCGACTGACAACATGGGCAAATTAGAGTCTCAGGCACGTCGAACAGGGTGGCAAGACGTGTGCCGTGCTGGCTGCCTCGTAAACAAGGATTTTTGCGATAGCAACTGCATCTGCCGGGTCGCATCTCTTCTATGAAAGAGGACGCCTCAGCAGCGGGCAAAAGAACCATGACGATTGACCGACCACATGCTGCACTGACTTACCCTATCGCCACCACGTGAGACCCGTACGTATCAAGCATTTTCTGAGCGTGGTCCAGGATGCTGTCGGCGAGACCCAGGAACATCTCAGCGCTGCCTAGCGCGAGGGTCTCGACCTCGGGGGTATTCGCTTTGGCCGCCTGAGGCAACCAAAGGCTGAAGTACGTCATCGATGTGCCTGACTGCCGGCGCGACCAGGTGAACTCGGGCACTTGGCTGTTGTAGCAGTTCATTCAGAGCGAGCGCGCGCTCCCTTTGGTGGGCTGCCCTGGTTTGGAGAGCGGTCAGTCGATCGGTGTCGTAGTCCATGGACCCGAATAATACGACCGCAGAGTGCCTGACGCCCAATCCGACACCCAAGCCGCCAGAAACCATCGGAGGGCTGGACGCTGATGCACGGATTTGCTCAGTAAATCGTCCAGTAGTGTCCACCGGATACCACCGCGTCTGCCCTGCTGACGGTTCGTAAATCAGCAGGTCCGGGGTTCGAGCCCGCGCGCCGGTTCCAGAAATCCTACGAAAAAGGGCCGATCTTCAGCGCTCCCTGCCTCCGAGGATAGGCTCGTCCAACAGGCGTCCAACACCGCACGAATCACCGGCGCGGAGCAGACGGGCCTTGGGTTGGGGTGGCGCGAATAGCCGCCAGGCATTTCCGGACACCGTCCGAATACGGCGTTTTGTGTATCTGGCCGAGCAGCTCTTGCAAGGCGCTGTCGTCCATCAAGACGGGATCGGTGAGGAGATAGTGCATTTCGACCATTTCGCGCATCAACGGGTTGAATAGACCGAGCAGCCGCAGCATCGTCTTTCCGGCGACACGCACGCGCAGCCGATGTGCGATCTGACGCTGGATTTCCTCGACGATCGCCTGCTGCGTCGTCACGCCGGCTCCGGCGAGGTGCCACACGCGTCCATATGCGGTCGGCGTGAACGTCAGTTGGGCGACGACGGGGCCTACGTCCGGCACGAAGACGAACTCGTGCGGCGTATCGAGAGGACCCACCATGTTCGCAACGCCGCCGTTCACCGCGGCAGTAAACGCGGAATGCAGGAAGCTCTTGTCGACGCCGGGACCGTAGAAATCGGGCAGGCGCAGGACGGTCGCCTGGATCTTCCCCTCAGCATGCGCGGCGAGCAGCAGATCCTCCTGCGCCTTGCGCATGCGCCCTTTGAAGGTATGCGGCTCGCGGGGATGGTCTTCGCGAACCGGCCGCGTTCGCGGCCGCCCATACGGATAGACCGTGCCGATTAGCACGATGCGATTCACGCCAGCGGCGATCGCGCCGTCAAGCGTCTGTTTCATCAAGCGCGGATGGAGCTCGAATTGCCAGTAGTTCACGCCCACGAGGTAGACAATCGCATCAACGCCGGTCGCCGCTGCTTGACGGACGCCGCATCGTCTGGATTCCAGGTCACGATCTCGGCGAGCGAATCCGCGCCGAAGGCTGCCGCCAGCGCATCTCGCGATCGGCCGACCACTCGGTATGGTGCACCTTTGGCGCTGACCGCCTTCGCGATGCTGTGGCCGATCGCCCCGCCGGCACCAAAGAGCGCGATCTTGTTCATGGACGTCGGCCCTATGGAATGAAGTTGGCCCACCTCGGTCGAGGACTGAGTCGCCCTCGGCAGCTTATCCGAGTCGTCAGTTGCACGATGAGATGCTTCATCCCCTCTCGTCCTGGCGGCTGGCCGGGAGCGGCCGGGATGTCGACCATGGCTCATCCGTAGCACAGACTGAAGTTCGCGTCTCTGCTGCCTGCCGCGGTGCCTCATCGCCTGAGTCGAGTGGCTTCCTCTCGATTTCACCTGGGCTAGGCGAGAACCTCACGAGCCACTCCTTGTTCGGCGGCGTCGGACTTCACGGGCCTTGCAGACGACTGCTTTCTCAGCTTGTGGAAGTACCGATAGGAAACAATGAGCATACCCAGGAAGATCAACGGATCGACGATGTAGAAGGCGTACAAAGGAGGCCTTCCGGCGTCCCCGACCGAGAAATGCGCGATGCTGGCGGAGACCAGCGTGATGGCAAAGCCGAAGTAGGCGAACTCCTTCACCTTGAGCGGGACGCTCGGAATCAACAGCGCCAACACCCCCAAGGTCTTTGCGACGGTGAGTTCAATTCTGAAGTAGTTCGGCAGTTGCAAATGGACGAAGGCGCCCTCCGGGTAGAGCGCCCGATCGAAGAACGTAAACGTGATGATGCTGTAAACCATGACGAGAAGGACCATGCCCGTCGTCGCCCAGTAGATCGCCCGATCTTTTTCAATCCTCGTGACCATGGTGGATGCCACCTCCTACAGGATTGACCGGACAGCCCCTCTGGGTGTGACCGCTCTCACGTCGCCCCACGCACCTGCGTCATCAACGGGGGACGCTGCCGCCGAGATTCCGAAGGCGGGTCGCGTCGGCGTGGAAGAAGACGCGATGGATCTTGCCGTCGGCAACCGCCAGGGTGACAGCGGCGAAGGGATTCCGGTCGCGATAGAAGACCAGCGCGGGCTGCCCGTTGAGCTCCCGTTGTTCGACCTCGAGCTCGGCGCGGCGGGACGTCGCGGCCACGAAAGCGGCCACGTGCGCCGCGCCCTCGAGCGGCCGCCGGAGGTTGCGGATGCCTCGGAAAATGCGGCCGTCGGCTCCGCCGTCCGTGATCAAGACGGCGTCGGCGGCGAGCAGGTCCGTGAGAGCCGCGACGTCGCCGTCAGAGGCCGCGCGCAAGAAGGCATCCAGCAGGCGCTGATGCTCCTCGCGAGATGCGGTGACGAGGCGCCGGCCAGCATTGATCCTCTGACGGGCGCGCTCGAGCAGCTTCCGGCAAGCGGCAGCGCTCCGCGAGACGAGCTCGGCGATCTCCTCGTGGCGAAAATCGAACACGTCGTGGAGCAGGAGAACGGCTCGCTCGGCGGGCGAGAGCCGCTCCAGGACCACAAGCATGGCCATGGAGAGCTGCTCGAGATCCTCCAGGCGCGACATTCCGCCCTGCTCGAGGTTCACCGGCTCCGGTAACCGATCGCTGCGGCTCTCCTCGCGTCGAGCCCGCGCCGAGCCGAGCTCGTTCAGGCAGAGGCGCGTCACGACAGTCACCAGGAACGCTTTCGGTGACTCCACCTCCACGTCGCGGCCGTGCCAGCGCAGCCACGCCTCCTGCACCATGTCCTGCGCGCGGCCCACGTCTCCGAGCATGCGATAGGCGAGCGCCACCAGCGCCGGCCGGTGGGACTCGAAGACCGCGAGATCTTCTGTCGCCCGCTCCTTCACCCTCACGATGGCGTCACCTTCATGCGGATACCGATATGGGCCAGTATCCTTCAGCTGGCCAGGCCGACGATCTGGTGCACGTGCGTACGATGCTCCACTGTGTCGAGCATAAAGGCGGCAACTGCGCGGAACGACATCGAGAAGGCGCCGCTCGGAAGCGCGTCCCGCGTTGCGCGATACGCCTCATCGGAAGTGTGGATCAGACGTGGCGGCCTGGCGATCGTCCATTCGAGTGACGTGGCGCGCACGATCTGTTCGGCCGCCTCCAAATCGCGCCTCACCTGCGTGAGCAGCCAGCGGAAGAATGCGAAGCGAACGCCCTTCTCCGGAAACAGGACCGCGGCCGAGACCAGCACGAGCCGCTCCACCCCGGCTCTCGTCATCGCGGCGACGGTGCTGGCCGCACAGTCCTGGATCACGGTGTGCGGGCGGAACGCGTGCGGCGGCCGAACGCCCAGAGCGGAGAGCACGACGTCCTGCCCTGGAAGCGCGTCCGCCAGCTCATCGGCGCTGCAAGGATCACCTGGAAACACCTTCAACAGCGGATGGCGGCGCGTGACCCTGGCGGGAGAGCGTACGAACGCGGTGACTTCGTGGTCACGGGCGAGGGCGAGATCGACGAGTTGTGTCCCCGTCTTGCCGTTGGCGCCGAGGATCAAGAGCCGCATGCGTGCCTCCCATAAAATTGGACCGGATAGCTCCCTCCTGTGTGACTGGGAAACAGTGTGTTCATTTCAAGGTTCGATCTCACGCCGCGCCGTTCAAGAGCGCAAGGGCGTGGACATGAGTACGACCTGCGCGGCGAATCTGTTTTAGGCGCGAAGATCAACGTGAGCCCCGTGTTTGCGGACAGAAAGTCGGCGTGAAGCAGGTCGACGACCAGATCCGGCTTGTCACCTTCAGGCACTATGACTTGGGAGGGAATGGCTCGCCGCACTGGACGACGTCCGCAACTGGCTCATCCGTGAGGCCGCCTGGGTGGTTTGTAAACAGAAAACCCGTCTCGCGGACACCGCTTGATTTTCCTGGCAAATCCAACGCGCCGACGACTTGGCCCGAACGGTGGCAGGTGCCTTTAGCTGGGGTTGACGACCTGCGCGACTTTATTTAGAATTCTAAATATTGTGACGAAAGCCGGACAGCCGCTTGCCCCCAACACCGACGGCGATCGGGCTGCGACGCTGCAGTTGATCATCGCTCTTGGGCGCGCTCTTCAAGCGATCGAGCGAGGGGTGCGACCGCATCTGGTTGAATGCGGACTGAGCTTGACCGAGTTCGCCGTGCTGGAGGCGCTGTACCACAAGGGCGCCCTGCCACTTGGTGAGATTCGCGACAGGATTCTGCTGACGGGCGCGAGTACGACGTATGTCGTGAAGAAGCTCGAGGAACGTGGCTTGATGCGGCGGCGAGCGTGCACCGAGGATCAGCGTGTGGTGTTCGGCGAGCTCACCGCGAAAGGACGAGCGTTGATCGACGAGGTCTTTCCAGCGCACGTGGAGCGGCTTCGTCACGTCATGGCGGGTCTGTCGGTTTCGCAGAAGCGCGACGCGAGTCGACTGCTGCGCGCGCTCAGCCTCCATGCTCGCCGCGCCACCGGCGAACGGGTCACGGAGGACGACTGAGGCCGAGCCTCAAAAAAAATTGGCTGAATAGTTAGATTTCTAACTATTTATGAAAGGGAGGTTGCTCATGTCTCTCGCACCATCACTGACGCAGACATCGCCGGTCCGCAGCGGTCGCAGTGGACTCATTGTTCTCTGGGTTGTCCAGATCGCGCTCGCCGGAATGTTTTTGCTCGCCGGCAGCTCGAAGCTCCTAGGCGCCCCCGCGATGGTGGGACTCTTCGATGCCATCGGCATCGGTCAGTGGTTCCGCTACCTCACCGGCTTCATCGAGGTCGGTTCGGCGCTTGCGCTGCTCGTGCCCTCGATCGCGGTGTTCGGCGCCTTGGCACTCGTGGCGACGATGGTCGGTGCGGTCGCAACACACCTCTTCATCGTCGGAGGCTCGCCTGCGATGCCGGCGATCCTGCTGCTCGGGTCAGCAGGCGTCGTCTGGGCTCGCCGGCATCAACTGCTCGGCGTACAGCCGATCGTCCGCTGACGATCTGAATGTTGCACGCATATAGGGGGAAGCCGTGAAATCATCAACGTCAGTTCAAATCCAGAACCGAAAAGTCGTTCATCGCACCCGCGGATATCGCCATGGTCCGATCACTCGTTTGATGAGCCCATCGGATCTGGGCGAGCAGCTCAAGCCGTTTGTCTTTCTCGACCTGTTCGAGGCGGACATGCGAGCGTTGGCGGGAAGTATGCCCGTGCATCCACATTCGGGAATCGCGACGATGACGGTGTTTACCCAAGGCGACGTGACCTTCGACGACCCGATCGCGGGACACGGCACGATCGGCTACGGCGGCCTGGAATGGGCGCGTGCCGGAATCGGTATGTGGCACGGCAAAGAGCTTTCCGTTGGATCATCGCCGATGGTGCAGGGCTTTCAGCTATGGATCGCCCTTCCGCCTGAACTGGAATGCGCCGATCCAGAAGCCCAATACCTCGGCCCCGAGCTGGTGCCAAGCATTGGTCCGGCACGCCTCATCGTCGGTACGTACAAAACCGCGACGAGCCAGGTGCGGGCTCCACGCGGGATCAACTACGTGTTGGTCACGCTCAAGCCCAGTGAGCCGTGGACGTATGAACCTCCTGTGGGTCACACAGTTGCGTGGGTCGCGGTTAGCGCGGGCACGCTCAGCGGCAACGAGCGGCTGTCGAACGGTGAACTCGTGATCTTCGAGCCAGGCGAGGCACCTATCGGGTTTGAGGGAGCGGAAGGCACTGGCGCAACCTTCGTCCTGGGCTCTGCAGTGCCGCACCCGTACGAGTTGCACCTGGGCGCCTACTCCGTCCACACGTCCGCTGACGCTCTCGCGGCGGGCGAGCGGCAGATCCGTGAACTCAAGGAGCGCTTGGACGCGAGAGGCGATCGGCGTACGGCATCGGGCTCAACGCCCGTGTTCCGGGGATGACCACCATTCTGCGGGACGGGTCCGTGGCCTGCGCGCACCGAAACCCGCCCCGTCGTCTCGTGGGCGGGTCCGCGGTTTGCCCAATGCGCTCGCCGCACGTTTCCCAATGCGGAGAGGAGACACGCTGTGTCCTACACCATATCGACCTTGTTGACCCGTAATCTTGATGACGTCTTCGGTGAAAACGATCCCGCGCGTCGGCGCGCGGCCATCGACCAGATCTACACCGAAGATTGCGTGTTCCACGAGCCCAGGGGCGTCTACCGTGGCCGCGACGAAATCGATCGCGTCGCTGGCGCGATCAAGGCAACGCACCCCGACTTTCGATATCAGCCGATTGGCCCGCCCGAGGATTTGGCCAATGGCGGGCGGGTCCGGTGGGTCTCGGGCCGTCCTGGTGAGGCGCCAGCGTACGCCGGGACTGATTTCATCATTGCCCGGGACGGCCGGATTGCCGCCGTCTATCTCTTTTTCGACCAGTTACCTTGAGGCACTCGCGCGACGCGCTCGCAATAGGGCATCACCCAGCCGCCGAACTTGAAACCCTTGGTCGGATCCTCGGTCGGTCCGCCTGGCGCCTGCATGACGCCGTCCATGGAAACCTGGGCGCCGACGATGATTTTCCGCATGTGTCCTCTCGGGCCTATTCGGATGTCTCCGAAAAGATCGTCAGCAGGAAACCGCTCGGATCGCCGACCTCGAACGCACGGCTCTTCCACTCCGTGTCGTGAGGGTCCGACTTGAGGGTGATGCCAGCGGCCCTGGCCCGCTTGGCGATCTCGTCGACGTTACCCGGCGTCGTCGAGATGGACAGGCGCACGCCGATTCCCTTCTTGCGGTCGCGGCCCTTCTTCCAATCGTCCTGGTTCAAGCCGATCTGGGTCCTGCCCGCTCGCAGCATCACGCCGAGCAGCGTCCCTTTCTCTTCCCACCGCTCGTCGATCGCGAAGCCCAGCGCCTCGTAAAAGGTGATGCTCTTTTGCAAATCGTCGACAGTCAAAGTGGGAACGATAGCGCTGATCTGCACAGCTTCTTGCGTTGTCGCCACGATAGCCTCCTTCTGTTTCATCGTGTTCGTTCATCCAGGCTAGCGGGCCGCGCGCGGATCTTCAAGCGCGGCCGTGTGAAAAGAAGAGTAAATGCACGGCAGCACCTAACCGGGGCCCGGATGACTGGTTTCGCGCGGTACCGGGCCCTTCCGGCCGTCGGCACATCCGGCCTCCAGAACCGCGTCGGGAACAGCAACTACGTGGGTCTGCCGACGTGTGCAACGCGGGAACTACGGCACCTCATGCCAAGAGTTCCAAGGCTCCCGCTTCCACGCGAATCGAAACCGTTCGGTGAGCCGAGGCTAAAAGAACCTGGTCATCCACATGGATATCCGTCGTGCCCTGAAGCGTCACCTGCCGGGCGCACTGCGATGTCAGTGGCGGCGGGTGGTCGCGTCCCTCGAGTAAGTCCTCCAGGTAACGGGCGATTTCTTCACGGTGTTCCTCGCCCGCCATAACCACCTGGAACAGACCGTCGAGCGGGGTTGCGTCGGCCGAAAGCACGAGATTTGGGCCGATCGAGCGGATATTGAGGACCTCGACGAGAAGAAACTCGCCAGTCGTTCGAGCACCGTCCGCGACGATCGTCCATTCGCCCGGCTGGAGCCGCGATAGCAGCTCTCTGAACGCTCGAACTGCTCCGGCCACTTTCGAACGTGCGGGAACATCCTGATCGGTTCGCGTTTTCATGTGGGCAATCGCGGTGGGAATCAGCCCGCCCCCGACCGCTTCCACGAAGTGCCTCCGGCCCCAGACGCCCTCCGCAACGCCAAGGTCGAGCGGCAGGCGCCCGGCCGACTCCCAGCCACCAATGACATCCTCGATCGAGGCCGTGATCCCAACGCTCTTCGCGATGTTGTTTGCCGTACCGAGCGGCAGGATCGCAAGCGGAATTCCCCGGTGCGCGAGCAGGCGCGCGACATGAGCGATGGTGCCGTCGCCTCCCGCCGCGACAACGATGTCGGGACGCTCCTCGAGCAATCGCTCCATATTGGTGCGGTTTTCGATGACGCGAACCAACTCGTGGCCACGCTGCTCAATAGCGTCGCGAATATGGTCGAGCGTCACGCCGTCGCCCGCATTCTTGTTGAAGAAGAGCGATACTCTCACGCAGGAAGCCTCTACAAGAGTTGTGCCGATTCTGAATTCGGCCGACGGTTTGCATAACGGGGTGGATTATGCGCATCCTCGTCTCGAACGATGACGGGATCTACAGCCCTGGCCTCGCGGTGCTTGCCGAGGTGGCGTCAGAGTTCGGCACCGTGCGTGTGGTTGCGCCTGACGTGGAGCAATCTTCGATGGGGCACGCAATTACCGCCACACGCCCCCTGTCGTATCGACGGACACGCATCGGCAATCTCGACGCCTTTCGCGTCAACGGGACACCAGCCGACTGCGTGGCGCTGGGCGTGTATCACTGGGAGCACGTGGAGGTGGTGCTGTCGGGCCTCAACATCGGGTTGAATCTCGGCAATTCCATCTGGCACTCCGGCACGCTCGCCGCCGCGAAACAGGCGGCGCTGCTCGGAGTGCGCGGCGTGGCGCTGAGCGCTCCGGCGGGAGTGGAACCTGATTACGGGTACCTCAAGCCGTGGATCCGGCGAGTGCTCGAGATACTTTTGGCGGAGTCGAGTCTGCCGCTTGTGAACGTGAATTTCCCGCGCGAGCCAAGAGGTCTGGTGTGGACGCGCGCGTCCGTACGCCGTTACGACGGCCAGATTGTTCCGACGAAGCACCCGCTCGGGCGCGAACTGTTCTGGTTCACTGTGAGTCCCATCGAGGGCGCCGAAGAAGGCACCGATCGATGGGCCGCCGAACAAGGCTGGGTTTCCCTCACTCCCCTCCGGCTCGATCTGACGGATGAATCCCAGCTTCGAACCGTCCGCGCGAATCGTCCGCTTGATGAAGCGACTGCGGCCGCTGTTTCACCATCGAGGTCGTCAGTGCAAGCGGCCGAATCGGTTCGCGAAGACGAGGCCTCGGCATCGATCCCAGTGCGGTCCGATCCTTCCCATTGAATCCGAGCGTCAACGTCCGCTTGCACTTGCATCCAAGACGGCCATCGCCGGAGTAACACGACCGCGCCCGTCACGGGGCTTGATATCTATCCCTATCTTCAACGCTGCGAACGACAATGGCATCCCGCGCGACATTACGAGGAAAAACCTACAATGTCAGCTTCTCTAAAGGATAGATAACGGGTAACGCCTACCGTTTACCAATGTAGTCTGGGTACCCGGCAAGAGGCCGTGTCTATCGGGGATACGGTCTTCGAGAAGTGATGAGTTCGCCGAACGGGCAATTACCGCCTACTTTGGCTGGGCCGCTTTGGCGCGGTCAACCATAGACTCGATGACGGCGGCAGGGTGGCCCAACTTGTGAAGGACCCTGCGCGAGTCGGATTCAGTCAACGGTTTCGAGGACTCAGTGAACCTGCCGACGCCTTCGATAAGGATGATGAACCGTTCACCCCTGCTGCCATCAGCGACCTTTTGCAATTCAAAATGGTCCTGCATACTTGCTCCAGCACCCATATTAGGCCATCGCCAGGACGGCCGGTAGATAATCGCCAAAAGCCGACTCGGCACACTTCCAACTACGAGCACCAGTCTGAGTCGGGATGGGCTGCCCTTTGGCCCGACGTCCCTCTGTGCGGTGGCTTATTGCGAGCGGTCCGACATTGCCTCTGAATGACGAGCAATGAACGCAAGCGCTTCCACGTTGGGGGGCGCACTGCGTGCGACTGACACAGCCGATCAGATCAGCGCCGGTTCTGTAGCAACGCCAGGTACCTCATGCCCTGGCGGCTGTCCACACGGCGCGCGAGGATGAACTCCTTCCACAGCTGTTCTTCCGCCCGCCGAGCTGCCGGCTCATCGGCGCCATCGATGTGAGCCATCTCATGCCAGATGATGGCGGCCAGCGCGTAGTCGAAGACTCCTGGCCCTTTCAACGCTCCCTGAAGGGTGGCGCCCTGCCGCACCAGGTAGACGATCCGACCTCCTTGATTGATGAACGCCTCCACGTTCGGCTTGCCTTCATCCAGGCGAGTGGCGTTCGGCCGTTCGACCAACACGATCTTTTCCGGTTGTCGCGGTAGCAAGCGAAGCGCTCGCGCGATGGCCTCATCGTAGGGGCTGGCGTGGGCCCCAACGGGTGACAATCCGAGGAGAGCCGCCGCGACCAGGAACAATCCGAGAGCACGTCGACCAACAAGACCACGCAGCATGCACGCACCTCCGGGTTGGCGGATGTGCGTGCACGCTGAGCGTTGGCCCCGGCTACCTCAATGACCTGCCGGTCATAACTGCCTCGTACGAACATCGCAGGCCAAATGGCCTGCAGAGAAGCAGTTAGCGGGACAACTCACAGCTGGCTGAGCGCGCGTGCTAGGATGGCGCCCTTCTCTCGACCCTTGCTGAACGGAATGGCGATGGCAGAAATCCCGGCGCCAGCACGCCGGCCGCTGCGATTCGGCAGCTTCGAACTCAATCCGGAGTCAGGAGAGCTGCGCAAGGCCGGGGTCGTCCTGGGCCTGCAGGACCAGTCACGCAAGGTGCTGGTCGAGCTGGTGGAGCGGCCCGGTGAGCTGGTCACGCGCGAGCAGCTGCGCCAGCGCCTCTGGCCGAACGGCACGTTCGTGGATTTCGAGCACGGCCTGAACGCGGTCATCAACCGCTGCGCGAAACGCTGGGCGATTCGGCAGAGTCGCCCCGCTTCATTCAGACCGTCCCCAGGCGCGGCTATCGCTTCATTGCACCGGTCGAAAGTGGGATCGAGGCACCGGCAGCGGTGCCGGAACCGCCGACCAGAGTCCTCGAAACACGCCAGCGTCCATGGATGGTGATCGGCGCGGCCGGCATCATCCTGGTTGTCGCGGCCATTGCGCTCCTGCGCAAAGCCCCCTCGGTGGAGAGCCCATCTCCAAGAGTCGTGGCGGTCACGAGGCTGGCCGGCAGGGAAACAGGGCCGGCGTTCGCGCCCGACGGCGAGCAGGTCGCGTTCGTCTGGTCCGGCGAGAAGTTCGACAACACCGATATCTACGTCACGCTGCTATTTCGCGAACGACCTGGGAGCCACGCGAGATATCTGGCGGGTCCCTACGCCTGGAGGGCAGCCGCAACAGGTGACCCGGACGGGCAGCGGCTTTGTCGGCTATGAATTCGGTTCCGGTCCCAGTCTCCTCTACCAGCCGGTTCACGGAGACTCAGCGTTGTTAGTGCTGCCGATCGCGGCAGGCACCGGACCACGGCGTCTCGTCGACTGCGTCAGATCGGCGGCATTCGCTCCGGCGGGGCGAACCGTTGTGTACGTGCCGTGCGACCCAAGCGCGAGGCCGCCGCTTCGCGCCATCGATCCCGTCAGCGGGAATGACCGTCTCCTCGGGCGACCCGAGAATTTCCCTCCGGGAGGGTCGCATGTGAACCTCGCGGTGTCGCCCGACGGCACGACCGTTCTCTTCAGAGGCTTCGTCGGACGCGGCGCCGACGTGGTGCTCATCGAAGACTTCCGGTGAGCGCAGAGCCGAAGGCGCGCGAGGAGGAGGGGAATGATTTGACGGTTCCCGTCGGGGAACGCCAACCGTCACGCAGCCCGCGTAGCTCCCACGATCGGCCGTTCTAGGTACGTTTCAGCTTTGCTCGTCCACCAGCCGCACCCGTTTCAGCAGGCACGGCATCAGTCACCGTATGCGATTGGCTGATTGCGATTTGACTGACGGCTATTGTGCCTTCGACAATTCGATAAAAACAGCCTCGTAGGACCCCGGCACCTCAAACGGAAGGAAGCTCACCTCGCGCGGTGTGTAGCCGGGTGCCGCACCATGCAGCGTCACCTCTACGCCCGGCGTCAGGTCTTTCAGGAGCAGCCCGCCGTAATAACCCCAGTAGTCGCAGGGAGTCTCCTGGGGGATGGCCTCGCCTGCGCCCTGCGCCCCGACGATCTGGATCGTCGCGCCTTCGATGCATATAGCGCTGCCGGCGGGCATCACCATCACCCACAGCAGCGCGGAACCAGTAGTCGGGGGTGGCGGAGCGGGGGGAGCGGGAGCAGGAGCGACGGGCGAACTAGGAGCCGACGGTGTGGGTGGGACGCCTTCACTGGAGCATCCAGCAAGGACGACAACGATTCCCAGGGTGGCTACGCCGAACTCTTCATGGCCCAAGCCTCCTGCCGCACCGAATCGCGGTCGGAGTATAGCAGCGATGATTGGAGCCGTCGATCACAGCGTCGAGCGCCACGCCGAACGGCCAAGAGTGACCCACTACCCTAGCGGGTTCTTGATACAGCCTCTTAACGTCAGGGCGACGGCCACTACCTTTGCGATGCAAAGTCTCGCCAGATTGGCGGAACGCGTCTGCACGCGTCTGCGGGTTTATCGGCTGATCACAAATTCGCCCTCGAGGAATATCAGGCCAGTCGCGGTTGCCGTCCCGCTAACAAACGTGTTCCACGTTTCCTCCTGAAACCCATCATTCGATTTCCATCGGGCGTGCCCCTCTACCGTGTGAACGCAGGATTTCCGAGCAAAGTCCACGCAGAAAAAGGCGCAAATCTATTGTCGCGCTTGCCCCGGCGCCCCCGAGCCCTTCCGTCAAAACACTCACAGTTCGCCATGCTGAGCCGGTGTTTGCGTACGCGCAACGCGGCCTCGCCCCCACTCGAACAACCATTGCACTTGCCGGTACGGTTCCGTCGAACTCGTTCTCCGGACAGATGGGAACGTGACAATGCTCATGCAAGAACGGCTGCCCGACTACTACGAGACGCTGCAGATCAGCCCGAATGCGGACCCGGACACCATTCACCGGGTCTATCGCCTGCTGGCGCAACGCTTTCATCCCGACAACCTGGAGACCGGCGACACCGCGCGGTTCCGTGCGATCACCGAGGCATACAAAGCCCTGCACGATCCGGAAACCCGCGCCGCGTTCGACGTGCGACACCAGTCGGTGCGTCAGGAGCGCATGCGGATCGTCAGCGACGGCGCGAAGGCGAACAGCGACTTCGAAATCGAGCAGCTGGTGCGCCTCACGGTGCTCGAGGCGCTCTACACGCAACGCCGCGTGAACCCGAACAACCCCGGCATCTTCGACCTCGATCTCGAAGGCCTGACCGGGCAGTCGCGCGAACATCTCGAATTCACGTTCTGGTATTTGATCTCGAAGAACCTCGTGAAGCGCGGCGACTCGTCGCGCCTGATGATCACGGCCGACGGCGTGGACTACCTGGAGCAGCACTACGAAAGCAACCTCCAGCGCAAGCGCCTGAAGGCAGGCGCGGCATAAGGCGCGACGGCCTGGTTGCGGGTCGGCTTGAGACACTTCGCGCACGGCTTCATCTTGACGACAGGATAGTCGTGCCACCGCTTCATGTCCGGCATTCCCTCGGCAGGATCACAATCGTTACGTCACGGTAACGCAAACGTGCGGCCACGGCGGTAGGCTGCTGGAATCCTCGGGGGTACCATCATGCACGTCCCAGTTCTCACCGCCTCGCGCTATGCGTTCGTGGTCGAGTGCCCCCTCGGGCACTCCGCCGTCCAACAGTTCACAGAGGCACAAATCCGCGCCGGCGCCTTGCGCTTCGGTTGCTACCGATGTGGGTGCCATTGGACGTCAACTCGAGCGGTCGAGACAGCGGTGCTCCAGGACATCCACGAACAGAAGTTGCACCCGGCACTGGCCATCGGCTAACGCCGGTCCCGTCCGCCGCAGCTGGGCAATTCGATTGCTCGCGCGAATGTATGCCTGCGCTGCGACTGCCGTGCTCGAATGCTCCCGCATCCCGTGATGCTCTGCCACGGCCGTAAAATTTCTGTAACGCACTACAAACTTGCGCCTCGCCGGCAATACACTTTCCGAGTCGCGACGAGGACGTGATGAGCACATTGGAAAGAACCCAGGCGAAGATTATTGAGACTCGTGTGAAGGCACAGGACGACCTCGATTCGGCCAGAATCAAGGCCGAACGCAAAATCGCCAGAGCCCAAGCGAATCTCGCCAGAACCGAAGCGAAGATCAGCGTCAGAATTGAAAAGGCGCTCGAGAAGGCTGATGCCCAGATGAAGCGAGCCGACAGCGACCGGTATGCTCGGCGACTCTCAAACGCGACCAGCCGGAGTTGACGAGACGCCCCACATCGATCAGCGAGGCGATGTAACGCGCGGGTCAACGCGCCCTGTCGCGATCTGCATGTCACACCGCGTGCCTCCTCCTTCCGCGCGCGCAAGAGTAAAACGCCCCTCCATCATCGCGAAGCCCTTGCCGCTGCAGACCCGAGGGACTACTGGCCGATACCCCGGCGAGTGGCGAGGTAGGTGGCGAAGCTGCCGAGCCAATGACCGCCGGCGTAGTGCTCGCCGGTCACGGCAGCGAGTCCACTGGCGGCATGCGTGTGAGCCGCGGCCATCAGGGCGCGTCGGCGCGGATCGCCGGAGGGCAATCCCGCCGCGATACCCTCCAGCATCCACGCCCGACTGAGGTTGAGGCCGTCCAGATGCGCGAGCTTGCCATCCGACTTATCGGTGACGACTCCAATCGGCAGCCACGCGCCTGAATTGGTTGTGGGGAGCCGCGGGAGGAAGGTCGTCAACCACGAGGCGAACTCGGTAGGCGGCAGGACGCGCCGCATCAAGTCGGCCTCGGCGATGCAAGGCGAGAGGAAGTCCTGACCGGACGGCTCGTAGCTGATCGGGCAGTCGCGATCGTTGAGATGAAACTCGCGAACCTTGGCGACCACCATCGCCGCCAGTGCCGCGTCTGTTCCGCGAGCGTAGTCAAGGATCAACCCAAATGCGAATGCGGTTTGCGCATGTTCCCCTTCCCGGATGGGATATGCGAGCTTCGGCAGCCATGCCTCGAGCTGGGAGACCACAGCCGCTTCGAGCGGCTTCAGCGCGGCGGACAACGCAGCCGCGTCAGGCGTCTGTGATTCGCGCAGCTCGGCGGCCAGCTGTAGCAGCCATGCCAATCCGTAGGGGCGTTCGAACGACTCGCGCCCGGTGCCCTTCAGGTAGACGACCTCTCCGGCGATGCGGGCCGCGGTGAGATTCGCCTTGAGTGCAGCGGCCGCATCGGTCGCAAAGGCCGCCTTCGGAAACTCACGGACCAGGCGCGCCAGCAGCCAGTGGCCATGCACCGACGAATGCCAGTCGTAACACCCGTAAAACGCGGGCGTCAGTTCATGCGGCGCCTTCACGTCATCGGGGGAATTCAGGATATGGGTGATCTTGTTCGGGTACTCCTTCCGGATGCAGGCCAGCGTCAGGGCAGCAAACCGTCCTGCGGTGGACGCGTCAAGCGTGGCCGCCGCTTGCTGTGCCGGCGCGGGCACGGCGGCGAGGAGCACGGTCGACACCGCTAAAGTCCCGATGAATTTCATAGCGGCGAAATGTATCACTGCTCGCGCACAGACGCCCGCGCAGATCTGTCAGGGCTCCTTGACCCGCGCAGGCGTGCTGGGGTTGGTGCGCCGAGCGTCTTCGATCCACCATAGGCCGTGCATTCCGAGGCCCTGCCCCGTGTCTCGCCTGGCGCCGGCGGCGTCACCGTGCGGCGATTCCTTCACACTTCCGCCGCGCTCGTGATGCTTGCGTTGACCGTGGCCGGCTTTCATCCGTACTACCTGCGTGGCGTCGGTGCGGCGGCCAGGCGTGTGTGCTGACCAATCAGTTGACGACGACCAGCGGCGCCGACGCTGACGCCTCGCGACCGTCGGTCAGTCTGACGATGCCGGTGACGGTGAGGCTGTCCCGCGGTGGCGGCGCCGGGAATCCGATCCCGCTATCAACCGTCACCCGACCGCCGGCAGGCACGGCGCTCGCCGACAGGCCCACATGACCATTGGGGCGCACGTTGCGTGCGATCTCGATTCCGCGGGGACTAGTCCCACAGGCCAGCGCCAAGCACAGCGACTCCAACGAGGCCATCGCCAGCGATGACGTCAATCACTTCAACAACCACCGAAACGCAGCCTGCATGAACTCCTGGCACTGGTAATCGTGAACGCCTTCCCAGCTGGTCATGTACAAGGACACCATGCCGTCGCCCATCACGATGATCTTCCCGCCGTTGTTCACCTCCGTGAATGTGCCGAACGGATGGGCATCAGATCGGTCATTGAAGGCAAATGGAGTGCCGCCGGCGACCGTCCTCGCGCCGTGATAAGAGATTTTCAAGCGCTTCTCGGTAATGAGGCCTGCTTGGGTGTGGCCACCCGCCAACGAGTCGGGACTCTCGGCACCGAACTGTATGCCGAACGGATGGATCACGTCGTTCACCCCGGTCTGCTCCAGGGTCGACCACATGTCCTGATCCATCACCATGAACAGCGAACCGCCGCCGGCGATGTATTTCGATATGGCGCTGACCTCGCCGGGTGTGTACTTTGCGGAAGGAATATGGATGAACAGCAGATCACATCCTTCCAGGCCCTTGGAGGTCACCTCGTTCTTCAGATAGGACAGGCTCGCGTTTACAGCGGCCGCCGTCTTGACGAACTCGGCCGTCATGTACTTCGCTCGTTCGATCACTTTGACGTCCACGCCTGCCGTGTCTGCGGGGTCGCGCCAGAATTTCTGCTCGTGCGCAACGTCCATACAGATGCGGGCCTTGGCCGGTGGGGGTGTTTGCGCGCTTGCACAGACGGCGGCCGCAAGACTGAAAAGGACAGTGAAGAGTGTGATCGGTTTCATGTCGCGATTCCTTTCGTGCAAAGCTCTCACTCCTGCCGGAGTGCCGTCATCGGATCCACCGATGCGGCGCGGGACGCGGGCAGCAGGCACGCGACGAGGGCCGCGCCGACGAGAGTTGCCACGACGACGATGAAGGCGGTGGGGTGGGCCCACGCGCTCTACGCTTTTGGACGTTCAACATGAGCCGATCGTTGCTCGTATGCCATGTCCATAGGAGGCGATTCATTCAACTTCAGCCTCATGCCGTCCGTAGCTGGGATCGAGACCGATCCCATCGTCCCGAAACCGGACGGACGGCGTCCGGTATCGCACAGACCGCGCCACCGCGTTAAGGGCTTCGAGGCAGCGGCGCTCTCAATGACGGCGCCGCATGATTGGCACATCAGCTGAACCGCTGGCAGTTCGCTACGCGAGCCTCTCGCGACTGATTCAGAATATCGGTTCATCGACGTGCGAGGCCTCGCGCACCAGCACGAGCACATCGCCGAAGGCGCCTCGGTGGATCGCGGCCCGCCGGAACCCAAGCTTCTCCAGCACGCGAACCGACGCGACGTTGGCCTCGTCAACGCTGGCGACGACTTTGTGCGAAACCGGAATGGCGACGAGCTTCCGCGATTGACGCGCGGGCCATCTCCGTCGCATACCCGTGGCCAGTGAATCGCTCGAACAGTGCGTACACGAGCTGCGGTTGCGAATGCATCGACGGTATGTCGAGGAAACCGCAGAACCCTACGACCTCGCCGGTCTCCTGCTGGCGAGCCAACCACAACCCCACACCGCATCGTTCGAACAAGCCGGCGCTGTCGCGGATGCGCTGCTCGCTCCATTCACGAGGCAACAGCTCGCCGTCCATCAGGTAGCGTCGGACGTGATCGTCCTGAACGAGCCTGTGAAACTCGTCGAGGGTCGCGGCCGTCACCGGCCGATACTCCAGCCGCTCTGACGTCATGCGGCACCCCATCCTGTCACCGCTCCGTTGCGAGAGCGAATCATGGCGCCGATTGTCGCTCCCTTCAGGTCTCCGGATATCAAGCGAAGACTCGAGCGGGCGAGCGCATGAACTGATCGTGCCGCGCCACTGACCGCGAAGCTCGGTCCCGGCGGGGGAAGCGGCGGCCGTGCCGGCTTCGGCCCGGCGGGCGCCGGCGCTGCCGGTGCCGCAGGCGCTGTCGGCCCGGTCGACCGCCTTCGGCATCACCGTGCGGACGGCGGATCTGCTGTAACAGGCCCCCCCGGAAGCTCTCTGTGGCCCGACACTTGCTGACCATACGGGCATGGGGGGCGGAGACGGCACTCACGCTGCATTGCGGCCCGACACTGCCACAGAAACTACACGGTCAGTGGCGACGGAGGATCCCGTGCGGTTGGTCCCAAAGCCTGATCGCCGCCAAAACCGAGTGGTCACGCCGGACTGCCCCCGCTGCCAATGGCGCGATGGCGTCACGGTGCGCGAGCGGTCGCGGGTCGCCCTGCGTTGGTACTGCCCCCGCTGCGATTGGTCATGGTCGCAGGCACTGTGCCTTTGATTCGAGCCTTCCGGAGACGCCATGTCCGACACCCTGAGCGAGCGTCCGGTTATCTCCCAATGGACCTGTCCCCACTGCGAGGGCCACACCGTGCGGCTCGCCACCAAAACGAGGTACGTGATCTACTACGGGTGTGGAGCTGTCAGCATTGGCCCGAGCCACGGCAAGAGGTTCGGTCCTCCGAGAGCCTGTTGGAACGACGAGCGTCCGCTGCCCCCTGGCTGTGAATTTCAAATCCCCGAGCCCGCCGACCCCGAATCGAGCCAGCGGTGAGGAGTGACCAGCATTCCATTCGTGTAGCTGGTTCCAACTCGGGATGCTTGGGACGCCATCCAGTTGTGTGGCGCCCGTCGAATCAGCCTGCTGGCTTGGTGTCCGCCTGCCACCGGGGACAAGTCGGCCCGGGGTTGACGCCACCGCTCCTCCCGAAAACTGAAACGGGGCGGCGCATGTGAATACCGCTCCGAATATCTGCCCGATTTTTTCGGATCGCAGAGCTGTATGACAGAGCACTACGTATCAGAAAGTAAGAGACGTAAGGAAAGCGCACATGGGTGGAACGCTGAACGCCGCCTACGGGGCTGCGGCGCCTGGACCGTTCCTTGCCGTTCTGCGGAAGGGTCTGCTCACCAGCCTGCTCGCCAACATCCCGATGCTGGCCCTCCTTCTCGTGCCGCAGCTCATGCGCAGCCGGGCGGGGTCCGAAGCATTGCTTTTCGTCGGGACGACCCTTTACTTCGGGCTCGTCGCCGTCGCCTTGATGACCGCGGCGCCCGTGAGTGCCTTGGCAGCGCCAGAAACGGAAGTGTGGACCCCGGGCACCGCGTGCCGAACGACCCGCCTCCTCTGGCGGACGGACCCGCGGGAGTGTTGGCAGCGGGTCGGCGAATGGTTCCTCTTCTTCGTCCTCGCCCAGGCGGCGGGCTTTTATGTCGGGTGGCTCATGCCGTACGTCGAGGACAACCCGGATTTCTTGGCCGCGGGCCAGGCACGATTACTCATCCGGTACGACAGGTACGCGCTCCACGCCGTCACCATCTATCTGTTTAGTTGCCTCTCTTTTGCCTGGTTTGGTACGCGGATGCGCCAGCTGGCCCTGGCGGCCAGGGATAGCCAGGGAGTCCCTCCTCAATGATGGTGCGGCTTTGACGGAGGGGGCTGGGGCTGTCGACTACGTCCATTCCGCCGCTCTTCTTCGGCGATCTGCCGCCGAATCTCGTCGGGTGCCTTCGGATTCAGCGCTTCCATTTGCTTGATCTGCTCGGGCGTGAGCCGCGGAAGTTCGCGAATGAAGTGGACCAGATGCCACGTATCTGGGGCTCCCGCGGCGTCGGCCGATCCGAATGCGGGCATACCGGTGAACCGGACGCCGTTTTCAATGATGTAGCACAACTCGCCGTCGGTCAGGCCCTGCGTGGCAGCCGCGCGCAAATCCGGCGGCTTCGGAAACAGCCCGCGTCCGAAATCGGTCTTTCCGCTCCCGTCGTTGGCGTGGCAGGTCGCGCAGTGATCGGCGAAGTGCTCCATCCCGTGAGTGACCGCCTCCGCAGATGCGGGCACCGGATTGCGGCGCTGACGGTCGTCGGGTGGAATTGCAGCGGCACGCACAGCACGCGCGACGACCGTTTCAAGTGTGCCGGGCTGGCTGCGGGCTCGCAGGCCCGTGCTTCTGGCGTAGACGAACACGCCCGCCACAAGCGCGACAACCAGGAGTATGACGATGCCAAGCAGCTTGAGCATGCGTCTCCTTGCCTGCCCGTGGAAATGGCTCACTGGCCTACGACCGCAGTCTACCGTAGCCCTGGCGTAGGCGCCCGGCCAGGTCAGCAGTTGGCTCCGCAGGTCGGCACGTTGCGTCGTTGTTCCAATTTTCTTCGTTACTGCACCGCGTCGAGTACCAGCGATGGCGCCTTCTCGTCAGGGGCGCGTGCTGTCCCCTTGAGCTGCAGCGCAAGAGGCCCCTCCTGCAGGCGTCCCTTCAGACCTTCATACGCCGCACGAGTGGTCAGGCCCGGCAAGAGCGTGAACTTCTCCCCAGTCCCGGCCACGGTAAACAACAGTCCCGGACCGTCCGCAGTCACCATCCCGGCCGCTTCAAGCCGCGCCTCTTTGGACACGAACCCGCTGTTCTTCAAAACGGTCCGCAATTGGGCGAGGGTCACGGTGTTACTCGGAGTCAAGTCGAGCAGCGTCGACCCGTCGTTGAGGCTCACCCGGACTGCCCTGACGCCTGGAATCTTCCGCATGGCCACGCTCACGGCGTGGGCGCAGATTTCTCAATCCATCCCCAGGGTCTTGATTTCAGCGTGGCGCAACTCGGCACGCACGGAAGTTGCCGCCAGCATGACTGCCGCCAACGCCAGAAGGGTCCGCCGCATATCGCACCTCTCATTTCAGCCAAAAGAAATAACTCAGGTTCACGGCCACGCGGAGACGCTCCTTGCTCCGTCCCGCGTCCACACGCTGGTAGGCCGGAAAGAGCACCCCCGCCTCAAAGGCGAACGCCTTATACAGGATCAGCGTCGTCGGTCCAACAAACACGGATCGGGCGGCGGTGGCCTGCCGGACTCCGCCCGCCTTGTCCGGCTGCCGATCCTCGGCAGTCGCCTCGACAAACAGCCGCGCATCGGGCTTGTGCGCCTCGACGCGCAACGGCTTGGGCCGGAAGCCATAGACGACGCTGGCGAAGCGGCTGGCCCCCAGCTGGTCGCCCTGGTCCTCGGTGAAGTGCTGCAGGCCGCCTCCCACCCAGACATAGTGCGACCGCGACGCGTAACCGGTTGCGGCCCCGAGGTACAGCGACGGTGACGCCCGGATGCCTCCCCGTGTCGATTCAAATGGAAGCGTCCACCCGGCGTAGACGGTACTCTCCTGCCGCCCGCCGATGCCGACCACGCGGCGTTGAAACCGATAGCCGGCCAGCACCTCGAGTTCCCGCTCATTCGACATCAGGCTCATCATGCGAGCCCCAGGCAGTGTTCCGCTCGTGGTTGCGAGGGGCAGCGATGCCGAGAGCTGCAGGTTCTCGGTGATGCCGAAACTGATCATGCTCTTGAGCATCTGCTCTGCGCCCTCAGGCTCACTGGCGCGCAGCGTCCATGCCGTGTCGACGCTCCATCCCCCTTTGCCAAGCGTCGGCGTTGTGGCTCCGAAGACCGGCCCATGTCCAGAGGCTAGGGTCGCCTGGGGAAGGGCGCAAAGCGCGGCGGCCAGGCAGGCCGCGGTCGTGTTCATGACTGCCTCTCCACCCACCACAGCGCCGCGTACGTCACCACCACCGCGACCAGGTAAATCACCACCGACGCCCAGTACAGCCAGCGATTGACGCGCATGGCCGGGCTGTCGATGTGACACACCTCTCCCGGTGGACACGCCTGGCGGCGAGGGCGCGCAATGGCGATCCAATAGTTAAAGGCGAGCAGCGCCGCGACGGTCAGAAAGACGCCGTTTTTGTGGCGTCCGACTGACGCGATCCAGGGCGCTGCGCTAAGTGCCGACGCAATGACGGAGCCTAGACCTAGGCTCACGAACAAGATCGGCAGCGTTCAACAGACGAGCGTCGTCAGAGCTGACATCAGCCCGGCGGCGGCGTACACACGTTCCCGCATCTCGCACTCCTTGAAGCAGACGAATACCGGCCGCTGCGTTGTGAGCCGCGAGGAGCTAGATCAGCATGGAGAATGCGTGGAGGTGGGGGGGATCGTGCGGCCGCTTCCACGTGCCGTCCGCCGGCACGTCCAGGCGACTTTCCGTGACCAACGCGAACAGCGCCGGGACGCTGGCCGGGAGAGCAATCACGACCGCGACATCGACCTGTTTGGCGACTGGGCTGGTAGGGGCGGTCTGCTGGCGCGACTTGCAGCAATCGCTCGCGCTGGTCATTCGCCCGCACGTGCGATGGCCGGCCTTGCAACACGCCATCTCCGCGTCAGCGGTTCGGGCTGCAGCGGCGCACACGGCGGCGTTGCCGGCGAACAGGGCCGTCAGCAACAAACCCGCGCTGAACACTCGGAGACCGGGCACCAACTAGATGCTGAGCCTTCATCCGCTGAGTGTCAACCGGTAAGGCAAGGTCCCGCTCACTGCGAGTGCCCCGCTTCGCCGAACCTCCGGCCTGGGTTGAGTGCCGACGGAATCCAACTCGCAGTGATGAGCTGCAGGCGGGCTTCCGGCGTAGCCGTGCGGCGTCGCTCGTCAGGGGCTGGCACACCCCTTGTGTAAGCCATTGGGTGTGCCCGGCCACTACCGGCGATGAGACGCCGGCCCCGGTGTTGAATCACTGCACGACGGGTGGAAACTGCATGGTCCAGCGGTCGGCGGCGGCGAGGTCAGACTGAAACCGAAGCCTGACGCCCGCTTCCCGACGCGCCGCCGCCCAGCGCGACACACCCGCTTCACCTCGACGGCCAGGGAGGCCCAGGGTACCGCAGGAGTGACACGATGATCGACGCAAGGCGACGCCACGAGCTTCGAGACCGCGTCGACGCCCGGCGCGCGGAAGCCCAGGCGCTGCGGCACGCGGTGCGCGACCCGTTCCTCAGGAAACTGTTGTCACGCGGGCTCGCCGTCCTCAACGAGATCGACCGGCTGTTCCTCGGCCCCGTCGACACGACCCGCCGCGCCGAAGTCGAGGCCACCTGGCTCACGGCCGCGGAGAAGCGCTACGCGATCGCGTCGGCCATGATCTCAAGAGTGCAGGAGGACGGCGCGATATCGGGTGTGGGCGACGATTTTCCAACGGCCTCCGCGAGTGTTGGTGAGTCCCCGAACGAAACGCGCGGCGGAAGCCAAGACGATTGGACCTGCGAGACGTCCAGTGACGGCGTCGCGAGCCCTCGCCAAACCAGCGCTGTGGCGAGATCCCGTGAATCGCCGATCAGCGAGCAGCGCCAACGGGTGCAGCTGAGGAGCGCACCGCCTCGAGACGCGAGCGAACCAGCACGGCGATCTCCTCGATCGTGATGCTCTTCAGGCACAAGTTGTCGTTGCAGGGCGACCGCCGCTGGTTGAGCGGACCGATGCATGGGCTGCAGGAGTAACCAGTGTGGATCACGTCCGAGTTGGTCGTCAGCGGCCCATAGCGCTCGGGGATCTCCGGCCCGAAGAAGACGACTTCGCGGATCCGTGTCAGCGCCGCGAAGTGGGCCGGTCCCGAGTCGTTGGTGACCAGCACGTGCGCGAGATCGAACAGATGCAGCAGCTCTGTCATCGTGGTCTGGCCAGTGAGGTCCAGCGCACGTGGCGAGCCGAGCCGCGCGCACATGTATTGCGCGTCGGGCTTCTCGCTGGCAACACCCGTGATCAGCACGAAGACCTCGGGATCGTCCAGCAGCTGGCGGGCGAGCTCGGTGAACGACTCGAGCGGCCAGCGGCGCATTGGAAACCTGGCGCTGGCGTTGGGATTCAGAACGACGAGCTTGCGGGTCGGTCCGATGTCGGCATGGATCGCGCGGAGCTTCCGCCAGATTTCGGCAGCCGTGCTCGCGTCGGTCGAAATCTTCGGCACGTCCAGGCGGTCCATGGTCCTCGGCCGTTTCACCAGCGGCACCTGGTCTGGCGGCGAGTCGAGCGCGTGCACGAGATCGAGGAAGGTGTGCGCGGCATGGATGTGGGCGTTGTGCAGCACCTTGTGTGTCAGCAGGTCGCCGGCGTACAGCCCTTCCTGGTTGAACCGGTGGAACCCGACGCGTCGGCAAGCGCCAGACAGGTAGCTCAGCATGCTGCTGTACCTGACGAAGGCTTCCATGTTGATCACGGTGTCGATGCGGCGGACGCGGGCCCGCCACAGAAACAGCAGCGTGTCGCGCGCGAGTGACAGGCCGGAATCCGCGTCAAGGGTGATGATGTTCTCGGATGGGATGATATCGAGGATCTCCACGCTCGACCGGATCTGCTTGAAGCAGAGAAAGTGCAGCGTGGCGTCCGGATGGAGCTCGCGCGCTTTCCTGAGCGAGGGATAGGCCACGACCATCGTCCCCATCTCGGCGAGCTGAATGAACAGGATGTTCCGGGGCCTGCCGACCGGAGAACTGGCCAGTCCGATGAGGCGCTGGACGCGGCAGGCGATGGTGAGGAGAAAGGCGAGCGGGATCCCGACCCAGTAGTCGATGGCCCGCATCAGGTCCGCATTCAAGGCAGTCTCGTTTCCAATGGCCGCCGCGGTGCGATCTGCACCGCGACTATGCCGCCATAGAACCCGGCCGGCGCTCCGACAACAGCAGCCTGGCGGTGCGCAGCGGATGCCGCGCGTCATCGCGAACCGTCGCCCAGCCGATTCTCCACAGATAATGCGCCAGGAGTGCCAAGAGCAGAACGGTCGTGATGTAAAGCACCGACCCGAGTCGGAACACATCCGGAGCCGCGGCGTGGAGCGCGAGGCCGATGGATGCCGCGATGTTGCGCGGACCCCGCTTGTCCGGCACCAGGAGCACGATCAGCAGGTGCCGGGCGACCCGCATCTTGATGCCGACAAACATCGCGAACGGAACCAGCGACCACCCGATCCGATCCTCCATGTCGAACCCAAGCCGCGTCTCGACATACCACAGCACAATCGTGAAGGGCACGACCAGCGCGACCGCCGCGACCGTGTCGTAGACGTTGCCTTTGACCTGCTCGTGGAATGTGAAGATGTACAGGTAGTTGTCCCAGATGAAATAAGGGAGCACGAGACCGGCAAGCAGGATGGCGGCAAAGATCATCGCCGTACCGACGTCTCATGGTCAGGATCTGCCACGCGTACGCCGCCGGCGAGAGCTTCATCGTGATGGCGAGCGCCATCAGGATGTGACTGGCCTGGCGCCTCGAGCGCGCGAGGACGAGCGCGATCATGACCACGACGAGCATGGCGAGGTACGAGTCGTCCTGTACGTAGACGAACCGATGTCCGAAGTACGCGAAGTTCAGGTACAGGAGGGGAAAGAGGTACCATCGCGTATTCAGAAAATACCAGAGCGACAGCGCGATGAACAGCGCGGCGAGCAGCACGACCATGCCGTAGAACCCGACTCCCGTCACCTCCCCGACGGCATACAGCCCCGCCGCCGTCAGCAAGGCCGCCGGCGGGTAGGGGGCTGATGACTCCCTGGTCCACGTCGCCTTCTCGAGCGGTGTCTGTTCAAGACGCGCCTTGGTGTACATGTCGAGCGGATCATTCAACACGACCTTGGCGACGTATGAATTGCCGATCGTGTCCGTGCCGTAGGTCTCGTACTGGTGAACGCCGCTCAGCAGCGGGAAACGGGCGTAATCGACGTAAGGCCGCGGGACGTTCGGAATCGCCACGGCGATCATGTGCAGGATCGTCGCGGCGATCACCACGGTACTGAACCGGTCGGTTCACCCGTAACAGGAACCTGTCGACCGCCGCCGCCGCTTCGAGAAAAGTCACCTGCCTCCTGGGTCCGGCCGGGCCGTCTAGAGTAGCAGAGCAGCCGAAATGCGCGCCACCTCGCGCGAACACCGCGTCACGGGGTGTTGAGCCAGGCGACGGCGCGCTGTTCTGCATCCCTCGGGGAGACAAACTCCTCGTCGGGCCCGATCTGGGCTCCATAAAGGAACTTCGTTCGATCGGCCATGACCGACACCGTGAGGAACAGACTGGCGCCGTCGCTCATCACGTATTCCTCATTGGATGTGGATAGACCGCAGGTGAAGTTGCCAAAGGAACGCGTGTCGGGGCGCCGCTGAAACGCGATCAGAACCGCTTCTCCGGAACTTGCGGTTCCGTTGTCGATGAGGACGGCGACCCTGGGCGATTCCTGACGCAGACGGTAGGGGGCGTCGACGCGTTGCATCACTGCCCCGTCGTTCCAGGACGCGCCGTCCCGGTACTCCCACCAGCTCTCGGCTCCGACAGGGTCGATGAAGTAGCCGGCACGGCCCTCCCCGAGAACCGGCCCGACACCAGCGATCATAGGCCACATGTTGCCGCCGCCATTGCCTCGCAAGTCGACGATCCAGCCGGCCATGTCGTTGCGGTCGGCGCTGGCAATGGCACGCTGCAGCCCGTTCGCGAAGTCGCTCGCTTCGGCGGCGCTTCCACCGAAGGCACCGACTCTGACGTACCCCACGGTGTCGGGCAGCGTCACTTCGCCCATGCTCACCCCGCGACAGGTTCGAGTGACTGCCGACATGGTGAACCCGTTCAGCGGCCGGTAGAAACTATGGCCATCGCCTAGCAGCGTGAGTGCCGTCTGTATCGCCGGGAACGTCGCCTGCACCGATTGCGCTGCCCCGGCCGCCGCCACGACGCTCGTTCGGAAAGCGTTCCAATCGATCTTCAGGCGATTGACGGAATGCGCCTCCATGAGCGCGACCAGCTCGTTGAGATACGCGAGCGCCAGCGGCGAAATGGTTCCACTCGGCGCGGCCGGCGCGCCCGGCCGGCGCTCCCCGCCGCACCCGGCGGCGAGGCACATCGCTAACAGAGCCGGACAAGCAAGACGCACGATCACTGGTTGATTCCGAACCGCCTACGGTGCTTTCACTTCAAGGCGGTCGATCACCCGGGTGACGCCCGCGGTTTCGCGCGCCAGCTTCAGGGCACGCTCGCGCTCGTCATCGGACTGGACGACGCCGCTGAGCGTGACGACACTTCCCGACGTGTCCACGTCGATCGCGCGGGCCTTCACGTGGTCGTCGAGGGCCATCTTCGACTTGATCTTCGCCGTCACGGCGCCTTCACCGACGGCCTGCTCGATCTTTGTCGCCGCTTCCCCGGCCTTCTGCGCGGCGTCCTTGGTCAACTCGCCGCCGCGCCGCCTGGCAGCGTCGGCATCGAGGCCTGGCCCGGCCGGGTAGCTCAACGTGAATCCGCGCCCCATGGAGTAGTTGTAGGCCATCACGCCGATGGCACCCAGGATCGCTAGCAGCAGAATCGTCCGGAGCAATCGAAACACGTCACTGCCTCCCTTGCACCCCATGATGCGCTAAAGCCACCATCCGTCCAAGTCCGCACCGTCCAACACCGCCTGCTGATGACGACTCCGGGCTTGCGCCGACTGTCCCAGTTCGCGTATGACTCTGATGACGGCATAGAGGCTGGCCCGCGCAGACACCATCCGGGACTGCGTGTCGAGTGCACGGCCTGATGATGATGGAGCGATTGATCACATGCGTAATCGTTGGTTCGTCCGACTGGTCGCCACGGTCACCCTCTGGTCCGCCTCCTCGCTCGCGATGGCGCAGGCCAAGCCGCGAGTCGTGGACCTCACCGGCAACGACCAGATGAAGTTCAATCTCACGGCCATCAGCGCCAAGCCTGGCGAGACGATCAAGGTGCGCCTGAAGTCGGTCGGCACGCTGCCGAAGGTCGTGATGGGACACAACTTCGTGTTGCTCGCCAAGGGGACCGATGCGGCGGCGTTTGCCAACGCAGCGGCGACCGCAAGCGCCACCGGTTACATCCCCGCGGCGATGAAACCGAAGATCCTGGCGATGACGACGCTGGCAGGTCCCGGCGAGACCGTGGAGGTGACGTTCAAAGTGCCGGCCGCGGCAGGCAGCTATCCCTACCTTTGCAGCTTCCCGGGTCACTTCGTGGCAGGGATGAAGGGCGTCCTGACGGTGAAGTAGTCCCCCGAGGAAGGAACACGATGATCGGCGTGCGTCTGCTCCGGCTGATAGTGGCTCTGGTCGCCCTTTTCGCGACGTCCGGCGCGGCGCACGCGCAGACCCAAAAGCCCGTCCCGTATCCCGACGCGCTCGAGCGGGTGAACGAGTCGATTGACGCGCTCACCAGGAAAGTCTGGCCCAGCGTCGTCCAGGTCCTCGTGACCAGCTACGGCCCGCAGGAGCGAAGCGTGCCGGGTGAGACCGCGCTGGTCGTCGGCCGCCAGCGATCGGTGGGCTCGGGGTTCGTCGTCGATCCCGACGGCTACATCATGACCAACGCTCACGTGGTGGCCAATGCGCAGCGCGTACAGATCCTGCTGCCGCCCACCAAGGCCGACGGATCGCTGGCTACGGCGCTCTCGCCGAAGATGAACATCGTGCCCGCCCGCATCGTGGGCATCAGCAGCGAGATCGACCTTGCGCTGCTGAAGATCGACAACATGACGCTGCCGGCCCTGACGCTGGCAACCTATTCGCAGGTGCGTCAGGGCGAGACCGTGTTCGCCTTCGGCAGCCCCTCGGGACTGCGTCATACCCTGACGCACGGGTTGGTCTCCGCCGTCGCCCGGCAACCCGATCCCGATTCGCCACTCATCTATCTGCAGACCGACGCGCCGATCAATCCCGGCAATTCCGGCGGACCGCTCGTCAACGTGCGCGGCGAGGTCGTCGGCGTCAACACGTTCATCATGTCGCAGTCTGGCGGCAGCGACGGGCTCGGCTTCGCCATTCCGAGCGCGACGATCCGCACTGCGTTCCGGCACTTCAAGCAGTACGGGCAGTTGCGGCGCCAGGAAGTGGGCATGAGCCTTCAGACCATCACTCCCGAGATGGCCGGTGGTCTCGGCCTGGCTCGCGATTCGGGCGTGATCGTGTCCGATGTGTGGCCTCGCGGTCCGGCAGAGGCCGCTGGACTGCAGCCTGGCGACATCCTCGTATCGGTCGACGGCGAGCCGGCAGAGAACCTGCCGACCGTGAACTACAAGTTCAGGCTTCGTGACTCGACGGAGAAGGTGCAGCTCGCGGTCCTGCGCGGGACGAGCGAGGTGAACCTGGGCGTCACGGCGGTCGAGCAGAAGAGCGAGTTCGATTCCGTGTCGTCGCTCGCCGACCCGGAGAAGAACCTGGTGTCAGAGCTCGGCATCCTCGCCGTCGAGATCGATCCGCGGGTCGTGACCATGGCCAGCGGCCTCAGGGACCCGTACGGCATCGTGGTCGCCGCGCGTGCGGCAGGCGCGCGAAGCGAAGTGCCAGTCATGCCGAGGGACGTCATCCGCACCCTCAACAACACGAAGATGTTCACGCTCAATCAGCTGCGAGGCGCGCTGGGCGAGCTCAAGCCGGGTGCGCCGGTCACGCTGCAGATTCAGAGAGAGGGTCGCCTGATGTACGTGTCGTTCACGTACGAGTGATTGGCGTTACTTCTTTTCAGTGAGCGCGCGCAGGTAGTTCACCACGCTCCAGATCTCGTTGTCCGGGATGCGCCCGCCAAACCCTGCCATCATCGTGGGCGCGGACACTGATGACCTTCCGTTTGCGAAAGGCCGAAGAAGCTGACCTGGATTTCATCTGGCGGCTTCGCGTCGCAACGATGAAGGAGGCCATCAGTCAATCCTACGGCTGGGATGAAGAGACGCAGCGCGGTTACGCCGCCGAATCGTTGCGAGGAGAGATCGTTCTGATCGATGAAAGACCGGTTGGTGTTCTCACGCTGGCTGACTGGACCGACGAAATGCATCTCGTGTGGATGGCCATTCTGCCGGAGATGCAACGACAGGGTCTGGGCAGTGCCTTGATCGAGCATTGCCAGCGGCAGGCTCTCGAAGCCGGAAAGCCACTCACGCTGCAGGTTCTGCGCAACAACCC
Organism: Vicinamibacteria bacterium; assembly: GCA_963806705.1. Classification (GTDB taxonomy): domain Bacteria; phylum Acidobacteriota; class Vicinamibacteria; order Vicinamibacterales; family JAENWD01; genus JAENWD01. The sequence goes on along the minus strand of CAWDZE010000008.1, from coordinate 116,021 downwards.
TGCGGTCTCCTTGTACAAGCGGTCCGGATTCGACGTTTACGACCGGAACGGGCCGCACAAATTGTTGATGCGCTGGACTCACCGCGCCAAGTCACCGCTCCAGCCGAGCTTGCGTTCGACGTAGCCCTCCGTCGCGTAGGTCACCTTCGTGCGGCCGCCGCCCCCGTCGGATCATCGACCGACATCCTACGCGAAAGGGCGCGGTTGACCACGAGGCCGGCTCAGGCTCAATGCTCGAGCCGCCGCGCCTACTCGAGGATCTTCCCAACGAGCCACAGGTGACCGAACGGGTCAACCACAGCGCCCTGGAGCATGCGCGCAATCGGGCGGGGTCCGACCGTCGTGTGCGCGTGTTCGACCACGGGGCTGTGATCGATCGCACCGGCGGCCAGGGCGCGCCGGTGCACGGCGACGGGGTCATCCACGAAGAGCTCGATCCGCACCGTCGTGAAGCTCACCGAGGCCGGGCTCCGCGTGCCGTGCGGCGGCGACTCGTGCGCGAGAAAGAACTGGGCGCCCTCAATGGCGAGTCCGGCGACGACGTGCTCGTCGCCCAGGCGCCAGAGCAGCACCGCTCCGAAGGCAGCTTTGTAGAACGCAATAGCCGCGTTGCCGTCGTTGACGGCCAGCATGGGCGAGATCTGGGTCTTCATAGGACGGCATCACGGCTGAATCTGATGGTGTTGCTGGGCTTCATGTGAGTGGAACTTACATATCACGGCGGGTTCGCCAGGCTTGGCTGCGGGCGTCGCTCGTTCAGATGGTCGCCGAAAGCCCTGCACCGGTCATCTGGCACGGCTGTTGCCCCACCGGGACGCCATGGACACCAACACGCTACTCCTCATCGTCGTGGTCATTCTTCTCCTTGGCGGCGGCGGATTTTTCTTCCGGCGCCGTTGACCAATTCGGTAGGCAGGCCGAAGGCCGGCTGACTCCGGCCTCGCTGTCATGCCCCGGCCTTGCCTGCGACGTGCCGGCCCCATTTGGTCGAAGAGCTGCGGAGGTGAACAATAGCAGGCCATGCAGCCAGTGACTGGCGATTCTTCGCCAGCAGCGGCGCCATCCGACAGTCGCCGCAGGACGGCCGACGTCATCTACAAGAGCGCGCTGGCGTTCAACGCGGCGCTGTCGGTCTTCTGGCTGGTGACGTTTTTCACCGGCGGATCCTTCTTCTTCCGCGACTACACGGTCAACCTGGACACCGCGGGCCGGGTCTTCTTCGGGGTGATGTTCCTGTACGTGATCTGGGGCGTCATCTGGTGGGCGATCAAGGGGGCGCTGCTTCGCTACTTCGTCGGGTTCACGAAGCAGGAGCGGCGCGACGCGTTCTCCTCGCGTATGGACCGGCCGTACGACGTCGGCGACCTGGTCAGCCGCTACTCCGAGCGGCGCATCCGCATCACGGACATGATTGGCCGCCGCGGCCGGTTCATCACGCTGGCCGCCGCCGGTTTCTACTATGTTTACGTGCAGGTCGCGCAGGAGCAGAACCCCGACTTTGCCAGCAAGGCCTTCCAGGACAACCTGCTCGACGGCGTCGTGACCAGCTGGATCTTCCTCGCCTTCTTCCGCTCCAGCGGATTGCTGGGGGCATTCTTCTACGGACCGCAGTCGCGCGTGATGGACGGCGTGCTCGGCCGCGCGAACTGCCTGCTCATCGCGACGCTGTGGACCGGCTTCAAGTTCGTGATGGTCCCAATCGGCGTCCAGCTGGCGGAGGTCTTCCCGAAGGAGGAGTTTGCGCCGGTCTTCGCGATGATCTGGGGCTCCTATATAGCGACCGACGCGAGCGCCGAGGTGTTCGGATCGCTCTTCGGCAAACAACGGATTCGAGTCTGGGGGATCGGCGACGTCAACCGGAAGTCGGTGACCGGAATCGTCGCGGGATTCCTGGCGTCGCTGGTCGTGGGCGCAGGGGTCGTGACGGCGCACGGCCTCGGGACGCCGTGGCTGGCGCTCTCGCTGGTGATCGCGACGTCGAACACGCTGCTCGAGCTGTACTCCCCGCGCGGCACCGACGACTTCACGATGGCGACTGCCAACGCGCTCATCTGCTGGGGGTTCGGCGCCTGGTTCCGCTGAGGTCAGGAGGGACTCGTGACTACATGCCTTCGTGCACTTGGACTCGTCGTGACGCTCTCGCTCGTCGCGGGCGCCGTCAGCATGTGGACGCCGGGGGCGAGCGCGCAGCTCGCCCGGCCGGGAGAAGATCCCCGGCCGATGTCGGCGCGGGTCGTCGAGCCGCTTCCGCTTCCCGTCACGGGTGAAGTGAGCGTCACGGCAAGCGCGCCGTTGCCCGTGCGTATCGCCGGCGCGGCCGGAAGCGCCGCTCCGGCAGCGCCTTCATTCGTGGAGGAGGGCCGCTGCTACTTCATCGACCTGACCGGCGCAGCGCGGTGGCGCGATGTGCCATGGCGTGTCGAAGGCGTGCAGGGCTCCTGGGTCCGCGCACGGCCGGCCCGTGCAGGCGCCGGCGTAGACCCGGACGTCGCCTGGTTCAACCTGACCAGGGTGTCGCGAATATCCGACCCGATGCGGTGCGACTGACCTACTTCCCGTCCTTGAAGAGGTGCCCATAGCGCAAAGCCTCGCCTTTGGTCCACGGGCGATACGCGTTGCAGAAATCAATGCGCTCCCCGAGCGTCGGATGGCTGGCCTGCCACAACCTGACCAGCCAGTGCGGGCGGGGAATGCCCAGGTTCTCGGTCTGCAGCTTGACGAACGCGGTTGCGGCAGCACGGTTGTTCTGCAGAATCTCCAGGCCGAACCGATCCGATTCGTGCTCCTGGCTGCGAGTGAATGCCAGCACGCCTGGCGTCACGACGAACAGGTACGCGCCGAACAGCAGGAGTATCAGCGGCAGCGACGCGACGTCGGACAGCTCGCTGAAGCCGAAGCGGCCCTGGTATCGGGCGATGAGCCATCCGGCAGTCTTGTGGATGGCAAACAGCGTCGCCATGATCACGGCGGAAAAAAACAGGATCGACTTCCACACGTGACCAAGCACGTAGTGCCCCATCTCGTGGCCCATCACGAAGAGCAGCTCCTGCTCGTCGAGCTTGGCGATGGTCGTGTCCCACAGGACGATGCGCTTGGTGTTGCCGAATCCCGTGACGTACGCGTTCAGGACCTTCGTGTCTTCGCTCTTGGCGACTTCGTACACACGGCCGCCTTCGATGCCCGACCGCTCGGCCAGGGCCAGGATGTTGGCCTCGAGCACCTTGTTCTTCATCGGCCCGAAGTCATTGAACAGCGGATCGATCCACACCGGCTGTACCAGGATCATCAGGACCAGAAACGGAATCATCAGCAGGCCCGTGTAGAGCCACCACCGGCGCGGGCTTCGTTTCAGCAGCAGGTACGGCACCCACAGGAACAGCCCCCCGATCACGATGCCGACGGCCAGCCCCGTCAACGAGTCGGTGATCCACTTCCCCAGCGTCTGGTTCGAGAGCCCGTACGCGTGCTGCCGCACGAAGCCCTGGTAGTACGACAGGGGCAGATCGATGAGAAAGGTGATGACGCTGAAGATCGCGAAATACAGGCCGATGACGAAGAACCACTTCTTGCCGAGCTTCTGGGCCCAGGTGCGGATGCGCGCGGAAAACCCCGTGAAGAGGAACAGCGCCGGGATCGCCAGCCCCCAGACGATCGTGACGGCCCAAAGGACCAGACCCGTGTGGTGATACCTCAGCGCGAGCTCCGTCGGTTCCGGAACCGCGACGGGCTCGTCGGCCCGTGCGGTGCTGGCCGTCGTCGGCGGCAGCTGCGGAGGGACTGGCTCGGGTTGCCGCGCAGAGGCCACCGAGCTCAGAAGCAGGCACAAACCGGCAACCACGATCCGTGAACGCATGCTGAACTCCTCGTAAGCGAGCGGGGCGACCCGAAACTCAGCCACAGCCTACATCATGGCTGGGCTGGTCCTGCTAGAATCCCGCATGCCTCGTGGCGGGCGCTTTCTTCGCGACAACGCCTTCCTGGTCGCAGCCTTTGCGCTGCCGGTCGCGGTGGTGCTGCTGTTCTTCGTGGCCTCCGTAATCCCGCGCTGGACCGTGCCACCGCCAGCCTACGACCTGGTCCTGCGCGCATCCGGCCAGTACGACCCTGCGCGCCGCATCAGCGTGGAGTTCGCGGTCCGGGACGGCAGGATCGAAGCGACCGTGCGCCCGCTCCCCATGCACGGGTATCCGCAAATCGCTTCGCTCGTGCTCGTCGAGCACGCGACGATGAACGTGCGGGAGATCCCGGTGCCGCTGCCAGCCACCATGGCCGAGAACGACCCGCCGCAGACGATCGTCGTCGAGGCGCTGGCCGGCCGGCGCGTTCTGGCCCAGGCCAAGGCGCCTGACGGCTACGAGTTCGAGGTGCGCACACGCCGCGGCCCGGGCCTGGTCGGCGATCTCTTCGGGATGAACCGCTACGACCAGGCGGCGACGCTGGTCAACCGCGGACGCGTCGTGCCGATCGTGCTGCCGGCGGCCTCCCCATATCAGGCCCCCGTGTACTCCGTGGGCTGGCTCGTCGACGGCGAGGCTCGCTGACGTGGAGGAACGGGCTCGCGCGCTCGACCAGATTACCGCCCTGGCGCGCCAGCATGGGCTCTCGGCCGACGACATCGCCGCGGCTCTGGGAAACCCGCCGGTAGACACCGTCGCCACCCGCGGCAAGAGCGTGCTCGTTCGCGTGCTGGGGGTCCTCGGCGGCATCTTCGTCTTCGCCGGCGTCGGCGTGTTCATCGCGCTGCAGTGGAACGACATGAACTCGGCGGCGCGCGTGATCGTGACGCTGGGGTCGGGCCTCGCGGCGTTCGCGCTCGCGGTGCTGTCGCATCGTGACCCGCGCTACGGCGCGGCGACGATGCCGCTGCTGCTGGCGGCGGCGGTGCTCGAACCGACAGGCATGCTCGTCGCGTTCGACGAGTTCGGCACGGGCGGCGACTGGCGCTGGGCAAGCCTCGTCACGACCGGCACCATGGCGCTGCAATTCATTGCCGTGTTCCGTGGCACCCGTCGATCGACGCCGCTCTTCCTCGTCATCCTGTTCGGAGTGCTCTTCTGCTGGACGGCGCTCGACCTGCTCGACGCCGACCAGACGGTCGTCGACCTCGTACTGGGCGGAAGCCTGCTGCTCGCGGCGGTGGGCACGGACCGCGCCGGGCATCGCGACATCACGCCGGTCTGGTACTTCGTAGGCGCCGCGTCGTTTCTGTATGGGGTGTTCGACGCCGTCGAGCGCACGCCGCTCGAGATCGGCTTCCTTGCAGTGGCCGCCGGCTTCGTCTATCTCAGCGCGGTGCTGCATAGCCGCACGCTGCTCGCCGTCTCGACGCTGGCGCTGCTCGCCTACACCGGCTGGTTCACAAGCGAGCACTTCGCCGACTCCATCGGCTGGCCGCTGGCGCTGATCGTGTTCGGGATAGTGATGATCGGCCTGAGCGCGCTGGCGGTGCGGATCGACCGCGACTACGTGCGGAAGGAGTGACACAGGAGCTGGTCAGGCGCCGCGGCGCGTGACCAACTCCTGCAAAAGACTTCGCCGATCAGAGCACCCGCACCTCCGCCGCATGCATCTTGCCGCCCTCGAGCTCGTGGTACTTGACGGTGACCTTCGTGCCCTCCTTCACCAGGTCGGTGATCAACGGCGACTTGCCCATGCTCTTGGTCTCGGCGGTCTTGTGCGAGCCGCCGCTGGCGATCAACTTGGTCTTGGCGTCGACGGCAAAGGTCCAGTCCTTGCCGGCGGCGTCGGTCACCGTGACGGTGTCGGCGGCGACCGTCTTGACGGTGCCCTTGGCGTTCTTGGTCTTGTCCGACGCAGACGAGGTAGAAACGAATCCGACGAGCAGCAGCGCAGCAAGCAATCCGACCACACGATTCATGAAAGGCCTCCTTGAGGCGACACGGATGGGAGTTCTTCGTCAATCCTAGCGCTGCCATATGGCGGCAACAAGGAGAATCCAGGGGCCACTACCACGGCAGTTGGGGTCGCGCGTAGAATCGCCGGGCTAGGTGTCCAGTCACTTGCTGAACCCCTCGTTCGACGACGATCGGCGCGTCCGCCTGGAGCGGGTCCTGGCTCTGGCGCGGCTCGGGCTGGCCCTCATCGCCATCTTGCTCGTCCAGGCAGACCCGGAGCCGCCCAGGGTCGACTCCACCCTGGGCGCGATGCTCATCTGGTCGTACACCATCTTTGCGCTGACCGCCGCGGTCCTGGTGGCGCTGCTCACGCCATTCATCGGGTCGCTGAGCATCGCCCTGCACGCGCTGGACGTCGCGTGGATTCTGGCCGTGGCCCCGCTCAGCGACCGGCCGGCCACCCTCTTCTTCGTCGTGTCCGCGTATCCGGTCATCGCCGCAGGGTTTCGCTGGGGCCAGAAAGCGACCGTGCTCACCGGGCTGGTGACGGGCGCGTTGCTGATGGTCGAGGGCGCGCTGCCGCCCCTGGGGCCGTTTGCCGGCGGGCCCGCCAGCGGTTCTCTAGCCGTGAGCGCCGCCTATGTCACGGGCATCGCCTACCTGATCGGCGCGCTGGCCGAAGAGCAGCATCACGCCCGGCGCCAGTCGGCCACCGTGGCGCGCGTGCTGGCCACGGTCAGCCTGGCCGGCGGGATGCGGGCCAGCCTGCGGCCGCTCCTGGCGGAACTGGCCACCGCGTTTGGCGCCACGCGCGCGGCGCTGGCGGTGAAGGAGGTGACGTCTGGCCGCATGTATCTGTGGGACCTGCCGTCGCGCGACGCCGAGGTGCACCTCTCCGAGCTCGACGAGGACCGACGCGCCATCTGGTGGGCGCCGCTGCCCGGAGTGTCAGCCGTCCGTTTCGTCCAGCGCCGTCGCGGGCGGTTTGAGATCGCCTACGAGGACCGGCTGCTCCGCGCCGACGCCACGACGACCGGCGCACTCCACGCGCAGCTTGGCAGCGCACGGCGCGCGCTCATTGGTGAATGGCAGATCTCTCACGAGTGGGCGGGCCGCCTCTTTCTCTATGATCCGTCCTCGTCGACCGACGAGCGGGGCCAGCGCTGGCTGTCGAGCATGCTGCCGCAGATCGGCCCGGCGCTCTACAGCTTGTACCTGCTGGGACGCCTTCGCTCGCGTGCGACCGCGATGGAGCGTGCACGGGTGGCGCGCGAGCTGCACGACGGCGTGATCCAGCAACTCGTGGGACTGGAAATGCACGTAGAGACCCTGCGCCGGGAGCTCGAGAAGACCAGCCCGGCGACGGCCACCGAGCTGCAGGCTATCCGCGAGACGTTGCGGGCTTCGGCCCTGAACACGCGCGAGCTGATGCAGCAGCTCAAGCCCGTCGATCTCGGGGTGGCCGATCTGCCGGGCCAGCTGGCCTCGGCCGCGGATCGCTTTCGGCGCGACACCAGCATCGACGCCCGCTTCGTCTGCGACCTCAACGACGTGCAGATCGCGCCGCGCGTGGGGCGCGAGATCCTCCGCATCGCGCAGGAGGCGCTGGTCAACATCCGCAAGCACAGCGGCGCGCGCCACGTGCTGCTTCGATTCGGCGCCCAAGGCGAGCGCTGGCAGCTCACGATCGACGACGACGGCAAGGGCTTCGAGTTCAACGGCCGCTACTCGCTGGACCAGCTCGACGCCGAACGCCGCGGCCCCATGGTGATCAAGGAGCGCGTGCGCGGCCTGGGCGGCACGCTGACGCTGGACTCGGCGCCTGGGCGAGGCTCGCGGCTCGAGATCGAAGTGCCCCGGAGTGGCCGATGACCCCCATCCGGATCGTCATCGCCGACGACCATCCGATCTTCCGTCAGGGGCTGCGCCGGCTGCTCGATTCCGAACCGGGAATGCAGGTCGTGGCCGAGGCGAGCGACGCGCGGCAGGCCGTGGAGCTGTCGCGGCACCATCTGCCAGACGTGTTGCTGCTCGATCTGCTGATGCCCGGCGGCGGCGGGCTGGCGACGCTGCGCGAGCTTGTGCCCGATCCAATCCCGACTCGCGTGATCCTTCTGACCGCAGCAATCGATCGCGCCGAGCAATTGAACGCCGTGCAGCTGGGCGTCCGCGGGATCGTGACAAAGGAGACAGCGACGACCGTGCTGCTCGATTGCATCCGCACGGTCGTGGCGGGCGAGCTCTGGGTGGACCGTGACGCCGTGCGCGACATGGTGGCGGCGCTTCAGCTGCATCCGGCGCGGCGGCATCCAGCCACCGGGCTCACCGCGCGCGAGCTGGACATCGTCGCGGCCATCGTGGATGGCGCCAGCAACCGCGAGATCGCCGACCGGTGCGGCCTGCGAGAGCAGACGGTGAAGAACCACCTGCAGCGGATCTTCGACAAGCTGGGCGTTTCGACCAGGCTGGAGCTGGCTTCCTATGCCGTTCATCACAAGCTGCTGGCCAACCGGTTCGAGCCGTAGCCGGCGGTCGGCCCGGCGCCCCACTTCGGTAGCCGCGGCGATTCGACTCAGTACCAACGAACCACGCCTCCAGTACCAGGTACCTTCGGTCCATTGCCGGGCCGTGCCCGGCTCCGCATACTCAGCGCACTCCGCGGTCCTCATCGAGGGATCCGGGGGGTCGACTGTGACCGCGCCCACGGCAGTCACGGTCGGGGGCACGTGGCCGTTCGGCTCCCCGACGGCCGCGTCCCTCCAGGTCTTCTACACCTCCCCTGCAGACGCGCCGCCGTCGGTCCGATACGGCTGATCGGACGCCCATGTCTGACCGATGCGACCAGCCACCGCTGCCCTTCGACCCGGCGCTGCAGCTCGTGAAGCCACAGCCGGCCGCCGTGCCTCAGCAGGAAGTCTCGCTCGAGGTTTTCGCCAATCGGCTGTTCGAGGAGCTCGTGCGCCGCAGTGCAGCCGTGCGCGACCGCGAGCAACGCAGCGCCTAGTGCCAGACGGTCCCTGCGTCAGTTCCCCAACACCAACCGCACCGGCGCCGTCAGTCCCGATGGCAGCACCTTCACCTGATCCATGTCCTGCGGCACGAACCGCTCGCCGTAGCGCAGGTTGAGCAGCCGATAGTTCGGCAGCGACTGCCCCGCCATGTGGTTCATCGCGGTGTTGCCGACGCGGACGTGAATGCGGTTGTCTCCGGCGCGGACGCCGGCCGCGATGTCCATGCGGTACGGCGGCGCCCAGACGGCGCCAACGACGCGGCCGCCGTTGACGTCCACCCACGCGGCTTCACGGATGGGCCCATCGAGCCAGGCGCGGAAGCCGTTACGCATCGGGTACTCCGCAACCCGCGTGCCCTCGCCGAAGTCGAGCCAGACGCGCGTGTTCTGCAGTTCCGCCTCGCTCAGCGTCACCGTCGTCTCATAGGTCGCCACGCCCGAGAAGTACCCGTGTGGTGTCGCGCTGATCCCAGCCCGAGAGCGACGCGCCCATGGCTGTCCAGGCCTCCGTGCCGGCAGTAACCTGCCAGGGGCCCAGCACGCGCGTGCCGGTCGTGCTCTCGCGCGCCGGGTCCGCCGTTGATGGCAAATCAGGTTGTCCCGCGCTGGTCGAGCGCACGAGGAAGCATGACTGATAGGGCGCCAGCGTCAGCGTGATGGTGCCGGCGGCGTCGGTCACGAGCGTCGCTTTGTGGTCCACCAGGGGATTCCACCACTCGACCTGTCGCCCTGCCGTCCCAAGGCGGATCGTCAGCACCCTGGCTTCATTCGATGTGTTGACGACGAAGAAGAGCGACGCCTCCGCGCCGAACCGCCGCTCGATGACGCCGATGTCGGACAGAACAGCCTTTTCAGCGTCCGCGACCGCGGGGTCCCTGGACGTGATGCGAATCGCAGGCGGCACGCGCTCGTTGAGCGCGCGGCGAAACGCGGCGCCGGCATCGGAGGTCACCGTCGCGCGGCCATCAGCGCGAGTGAACAGCGCCTTCGCGCGCGCTGCAAAGTCGTCGCGTGCGGCAACGGTCGAGCGGCCGGGCGGGCGCGCGGGAGCGTGCGTCGTGGCGATGATGAGCCCGCCGGCGTCGACGAAGCGCGCAAGCACGTCGAGCGTCTCGGTCGCCATCGCCTCGACGTTCGGCACGACGACCACGCGATAGCGGCCCGCGCCGATCGCCAGCGCCTGACCGTCGATGCGGGCGTGATGCGCCAGTGCCTTGTCGTCGACGAGGTCGAAGCCGTAGCCGGCGTCGAGAATCGAGCCGATGACTTCCCTCCCCAGCCGCTCTCTCACCAGCTCGAGCAGGTGCATCCGGCCCACCGCCGCGTGCGCGTAGCCGTCGTGCACCGGCAGGTACAGCGCGACGTCGTTGCCGGGCCGCCCCTGGCGCAGCACCGCACTCACCCGTTGCAGGTAGCGCGACATGTCCGGCATCGCAATCCACCACGGGTTGCGATCGTTGAAAACCCCGGCAGCGTAGAAACGCCAGCCCGGATACGCCTCGCCTTCTGGCGTCGAAGGCCACCCATGGCCGATGAGCTGGGTGATGCCCTGCAGGAAGTGGCGGTCGGCTTCGGCCTTGATGTCGAGCGGCGTCGCGCGAAACGACGGCGAGTGCAGCCATGTCCACGTTTCGCTGCTCGCCACGGGTTTGTCGAACAGGTGGCTCGCCGAGGATGCCCACCGCGACGCGGTGAGCTCGCGCCACTGGTGCCCTTCACCTTCCGGTAAATCGGCCGCGGCATTGCTCGACACGGTCGCCGGTGGGATGCCGTAGCCCTGGATGCGCAGCCGCGTGCCGCGTTCGCGCGCCCATACGGCAAGCGGTGCGATGAACCGCTCGTCGAGCAACTCCGTCAGCGTGCGGCCCCAGTCTTCGCGGACCATGGCGCCCTCCACGCCGCGATCGGCCGCAAGCAGCGGGAGCAGCGGCGTGACGTCGTAGCCCCGGCGCGCCCTAAACTCCGAAGCGAGATCCGGCGACCAGTCCGAGTCGTACACTTCCAGGCTGTCACAGAAGATCGCAAAGGGGAGGCGTCCGGCAAACGGCGTCAGCAGCCGCGCACCTACCTGCTCGAGATAGCGGTTCAACGCCCCGCGGTCGTAGTGGCTCAGGACGTAGCCTTCAGCGCCGATGGAGGGACGCTTCACCTGCATTCCGGTCCGCCCGGCGATGAAGAACCACACCTGCCGCGTCTGCGGCGCAGGGGGAAGCGTCACGGCATCGGCGGCGTCGGGCCATGCCAGTGGCTGCATCGACGCCGGGGTCACCGGCGTGTTGCCGTCGGGTCCGACAAACGCGCCAATCCATGTCTCGCCGGCCGTCATCGCCGGCCGCGCCACGCGCGGCGCCCCGGGCCCGACGACGATCCTGTCGAGGCGCAGACGGCTGGCCGCGTCCTTGATCCCGACGGTGGGCCCGCCGTACGGCCACCCGCTGCCCAGTGTGAGGTCCAGACGCAGACCGAGTGCTTCGGCACGCTGGCTCGCGGCGCGAAGCGCGTTGAGGTACTCGTCGGACAGGAAGCGCATGTTGACGATGCCGCCTGAAGGCTCGTCGAGCGCGAGCGGATAGACCGGCTGGATCTCGGCGCCGCCGAGGCCAGCACGCTTCATCGCCTCCAGGTCACGCCCGATCTGCGCGTCGCTGGTTGCCGGGCCGAACCACCACCACCGCATCATCACGCGCGCGTCATCGGGCGGCGTGTCAAACGCCTTGCGGGCGTCGTCAAGAGTGTGCGTGGAGGCGGGTTGGGCGGCGGCGCGAGCCAACGCGGCAACCATGAAGGTGGTTGCCACAGTCACTGCCAGTCGGCTACGGCACATCGTGACCCATCCGATCGAATCGAGGACCGCGCGTTGTGGGGTCGAAGGCCACAAACACCCAACGCACCCGCGCGATGATCTGCTCCCTGCGAACGAAGCCGCGCCAGCGGCTGTCGCGGCTGCCGTAGCGATTGTCGCCGAGGACGAGGTACCCGCTCAGGCGGTACGCGAATGGGGCCCCAGTCGCCCTCGCTCGGACGATACCGATCCGGGGACACGTCGCCGATCAGGAACTCGCGCTGCCACGCAAACTCCTCGCGATCGCCGCCGTTGTCGCTTGCAGGCCGAAGGGCCGAGCCTTCGACCTCCAGTTGGTTTACCAGCAGCGTGAAGTTCTGCATCTCCAAGCGGTCGCCCGGCATGCCCACGACGCGATGCGTGACGATGGCGCCGCCGTCGGTGCGCCAGACGACGACCATACGGCGCCGAACGGGACCCGAAAGCGGCGTGGCAATCACGCGGTCGTCGTCCTGCAGCGTCCGGCTCATCGACACACCCTCGACCTTGTAGATCTGCACTGCGCGAGTGAGGAGCGGAACGACGACAAACGGCCTCAGGCCGAACAGCACCGTTGCGACGTACGGGACGAGCACGTACCAGCGGCTTGAATGGGGGGCTGTTGCTGCGCCGCCGCTACGGCTGTGGGCCAGGTGCCAGGCGTCGATGGCCGGGCAGAAGACAAACAACAGCATGCCCATCGTCACGCCGGCCATCCGTGACGCGGCCGAACCCAACGGCGTGACGGCAAGCAGCACCAGCGCGGGCCATGCCACCGCGACAATCGAGAAGATCACCGCCCGGACGGGCCGGCCGGCGTACAACTGGCCGGTACCTGGCACAATCGCGCTCAGCAGCGCGGCAAGCCACGGCCGGGGCTGCCAGGACCGCGGCGTCAGGGGCTGAAACAGGGATGTGACCGCGTCGGACACGCCCTAGGTTTTACCTCATCAGGCTGGCAGAACGACGTCGAATCGTGCGCCGCCGCCGCTCTCCGCGGCCGCCGAGACGCGTCCGCCATGCCGTTCGACGATGGCCTTGACGATCGAAAGACCCAGTCCGCTGCCGGCTGAGCCGGAAGGCCGGGCCTGGTCAATCTTGTAGAAACGGTCGAAGACCATCGGCAGGTGTTCCGGCGGGATGCCTGGGCCCGTGTCCTCCACACGCAGCCGTACGGTGTCGTCAACGCGCGGATGCCGTGACGGCAACGCGCCCGCCGTCGGGTGTGTGGCGCACGGCGTTGGCCACGAGGTTCTGAACCGCCTGTTCGAGCCGCCGGGCATCGCCGCGCACACGCTCCGCCCCGGGCTCGATGGTCGTCGTCATGGTGATGCCGCGCTGGCTGGTAACAACGCCGTGGCGCTCGATGACCCGCTCGAAGAGCCACGACACAGGCACCTCGGCGGTCTCAATCTGTGCCGCCTCCGCCCTCGAGGCGTGCCAGGTCGAGCAGGTCGCCGATGATGGCTTCCAGGCGCAGCGTCTCTTCGGTGACGATGCGGACGTATCGCTCCCGCGTTGTCTCGTCGCGGACGACGTCTGGCATGCTCAGCGTTTCGAGATAGCCGCGAATCGCGGTCAGCGGGGTCATGAGCTCGTGCGAGACGTCGGCCAGCAACTGCCGCCGCACGCGATCGGCCTGTTCCAGTTCCCCGAGCCGCGCTTCCAGCTCGCCGGCCATCCGGTTGAACGCCGTCGAGAGCGCGGCTATCTCGTCGCCGCCGCCCTCCGGCGCGCGCGCCGTGGTGTCGCCGGCGCCGAGCGCCGCAGCCGCCCGCTCGAGCGAAACCAGCCGCCGCCTGGCCGGCGCGAGGACGAAGAACATCACGCCGAGTGTGCCGACGACGAGCAGCAGTGCGCCGGCCCCCAGTAGCGCCGGGCCGTAGGTCGCCAGCGCCGCCTCGATGGGGCCGCCGAGCGGCAGGACGACGACCACGCCTCTGACCTCGCCGCCAACACGCAGCGAAGGAAACCGGCGCTGCCGCATCCGCATTCCCCCGCGGGGCGTGTCGTCGTCGCGGTCCGCCAGCCCGCGACGCGCTCCCGCGAGCATCGCCTCGGGGATGGTGAAACGGCGATTGGTGACGACCCGTCCGTCGGTGAGCGACGATGAAGACTTTCTGCGGCACGCCGCCAAAGGACTCGCGCAGCAGGTGCTCGGGATCCGAAGTGGGCTCGGCCTCGAGCGCCGCGCCGAGATCCGACGCGATCAGCCGCGCCAGCCCCACCGGAGGTCGTGCGAGCACGGATCGATCCGCCTGCCCCACCACCCACAACACCAGCGCCGCCTGCGCAGCCAGCAGCACGACGATCACGCTCAGCGTTCCGAGCGCGACCCGCCAGTAGAGCGTGCGGTACCAGACAGGCTTGCCCGCCGAAGCGCGCAACGCGAAGGCGGGGCCAGGCGCGGGGTCAGGCATCGGCCGCCTTGTAGCCAGTGCCCCACACCGTGAGCAGCCAGTCGGGATTGGCCGCGTCGCGCTCGATCTTGCGCCGCAGGCGCTTGACGAGCGTGTCGACGCTGCGCTCGGTGACGTGGGTGTCGCCTTTCCACACCCGCGCGATCAGCGCCTCGCGGCTGAAGACGATGCCCGGGTGGCTGGCAAGCAGATAGAGCAGGTCGAACTCGCGACCGGTCAGCTCGAGGTCGCTGCCGTCGATGCTCGCCACCCGACGCGCCGGGTCGAGGCTCACCGGGCCAAGCCGCACGACGGGCTGGTCCGCGCCGGGCGATGTCGCCTCGCCGGTCGGACGTACCCGGCGCATGCAGCGCCCGTGCTCGCGCCACCAGCTCACGGACTCCGAACGGCTTGGTCAGGTAGTCGTCGGCGCCGCTGTCGAGGCCCACCACCTTGTCGGATTCCTCCCGCCGCGCTGTCAGCAGCAGCACGGGCGTGCCGGCGTTGGGCCCGCCGCGGCGCATCGCGCGCAGCACAGTGATGCCGTCGAGCCCCGGCAGCATGATGTCGAGCACGACCAGGTCCACCGGCTCGGCGCGCAGCTGTTCAAGCGCGTCGAGTCCCGTCGCCGCCTCGAGCACGTCCCAGCCCTCGAGCCCCAGGTGCAGCCGCACCAGCTCGCGGATGTGCGCTTCGTCTTCGGCCACCAGCACGCGCCGCGCCGCCTCGCCCTCGCTCACTGCTGACTCCTCACCTCAATTTGACGCCGAGGCCCGAGGGCCAGTCTAACCAACGATGGCCCAGCCAGTTGGCGGTGTCACAGTTTTTTCACATCTGCGCCATCGCCGTGACAACGGTCAACCGTCGAATGTCACAGACGGTGCAAGGGCCCTGAGGCCGAGTGTACGTAGGGCCGAACTTCAGTTTGGCCGCTGCGCCAAGGAGAACACGACCATGTCACGACTGACGAAGCTGGCCGCGGGCATCTGCGGCCTTGGGGTAGTAGCGGTGCTGGCCGCGCCGTTGACGGCGCAGGACCTTGGCACCTCCGGTGGCCCGCAGGAGCGCGGCATGCGCCGGCACGGCGCGATGCGGATGGGGATCGAGGGGCTGCCGCTTCGGGGCCTGGACCTCACCGACGCGCAGCGCGAGCAGGTGCGCGGCATCATGACGGCGCGCCAGGCCGACTTCAAGGCTATTCGCGATCGCCTGAAGGCCGCGCACGAGGCCCGGCATCAGGCGGTCACGCGCGTGCCCGTGGACGAGAACGAGATCCGCGCCAGGGTGTCAGAGGCCTCGGCGGTCGAGGCCGACTTCGCGATCCTGCGCGCCCGCATCCACGAGCAGGTCTACCAGGTGCTCACGCCGGAGCAGCAGGCGAAGGCCAAGTCGCTGGCGGCCGAACGCCAGAAGCGGCGCGCGGAACGGGTAGAGCGGTTCAAGCAGCGGAGGCAGCAGGGACAGTAACAGTGCCAGTGCCAGTGCCAGGTGCTCGGTGCCTAGTGCGGTGCCCGGTGCCTGGTGCCTGGTGCCTGGTGCGGTGATGGAGAAATCGACCATGAAACGCAGAGCGTGGATCGTCGCCGTGAGTGTTGCCGCCCTTGCGGGCGTGGGCACGGTGTACTACCGGCTCAACGCAAGCTCGGAGCGCCCCGACATGATGACCGGCGTCGTCACGCGCGGCGCGGTCGTCGAGACCGTCCAGGCCACAGGCACGTTGCAGCCGGTGGACACGGTCGAGGTCGGCTCGCAGGTAACCGGCTCGGTGCAGACGCTGGGCGCGGACTTCAACAGCCGCGTGACGGCTGGCCAAGTGCTGGCCACTCTGGACCCGGCAGCGCTGCAAGCGCAAGTCGATCAGGCCTCGGCCACCGTGGCGCGCCTGGCAGCGGAGGTGAACCGCGCCAAGGTGACACTGGCGGATGCCGACACCAAGCTGCGGCGCGCCGAGGCGCTGAGCCGCGATCAGCTCATCGCTGACGCCGACCTCGACGCCGCGCGGTCCACGCGCGATGCCGCGCAGGCCTCGGTCGTCTCCGCGCAGGCGCAGGTCGTGCAGGCCAAGGCCTCGCTCGATCAGGCGCGCGTCAACATCGGCCACACGATCATCCGCGCGCCGTCGGCCGGTGTGGTGCTGTCGAGAAACGTCGAAGTCGGCCAGACGGTGACCTCGGGTCTCCAGACGCCGACGCTGTTCATCATCGCGCGCGACCTGCAGAAGATGGAGCTGCAGGCCAGCGTCGACGAGGCCGACATCGCGCGCGTGGCCGGCGGCCAGGCCGTGGCCTTCACGGTCGACGCCCACGGCGCTCGCCAGTTTACCGGGCGCGTCTCGCAGGTGCGCCTGCAGCCCATCGTCGCGCAGAACGTCGTGAGCTACACGACGATGATCGACGTGGACAACCCGGATCTGGCCCTCAAACCCGGCATGACGGCCACCGTGCGCATCGAGACCGCACGGGCCGACGACACGCTGCGCGTGCCGGCCGCGGCGGTGCGGTTCCGGCCCACCTCCGACGTGCTGCAGGCGATGGGCGGAGCGCCAGACCCGACAAACGGTAGAGCTGGCCAGCCGCGCCGTAGCCGTGGCGGCGGCGGGACGGCGATCTGGACGCTTGCCGACGGACGCCTCCAACGCGTGCCCGTCGAAGTCGGCGTGTCCGACGGCCTGCTGGTGGCGGTGAAGGCGGCCACGCTGTCAGAGGGCGCGACGGTTGTCACCGGGGTTGCACCCGCCACGGTGGCCTCAGCGGTGCCCGCGTCGGGTTCGCCCCTGGTGCCAACGCCACAGCGGCGCCAGGGTAGGAACTCGAGAAATTGACGCTTGCAGATTGACGATTGGCGATTACAAATTACGCAGATTTTGCGAGGTGAAGGTTAGAGGCCAAACAATGAGGACGACCCCGCGGCGGATCTCGCTCGGCACGATACTCGCGACGGCGCTCGAGGCGTTACGCAGGAACGCGCTGCGATCGAGCCTGACGGCGCTGGGCATCATCATCGGCGTCGGCGCAGTGATCATGATGATGGCCATCGGCGACGGCGCGCGGCAGTCGATCGAAGCGCGCATCCGGAGCGCCGGCACGAACATCGTGATCGTGTTGCCCGGGTCGGCCACGGTCGGCGCCGCGCGCCTGGGTCAGGGCGCGATGACGACGCTTGACGCCGACGATGCCGAGGCGTTGCGGCAAGTGCCCGGCGTCGCGGCGGTCTCGCCAGGCGTGAACACACGCGCGCAGGTCGTGGCCGCCGACGGCAACTGGTCCACGCAGATTCAGGGCGCTGGCGACGAGCTGGCGGCGATTCGGTCGTGGTCCCTCGAGACCGGCAGTTTTTTCTCGGCCGCCGACGTCACCCGCGCCGCGAAGGTCGCCGTGCTCGGCGCCGTCGTGCGCGACCAGGTGTTTGGCGCCGGCACGGATCCGACCGGAGAGATCGTGCGCATCAGCAATCAGCCGTTCACGGTGATCGGCGTGCTGGCGCGCAAGGGCCAGTCGGCGATGGGACAGGACCAAGACGACACGGTCATCGTCCCCTTCACCACCGTGCAGAAGCGCCTGACGGGGACGACCTTCGTGGGCTCCATCACGATTTCGGCAGCTGACGAGAAGCAGGTCGCCACGGTGGCGGAGTCCATCGGCGCCGTGCTGCGCCAGCGGCACGACATCGTCAGCGGGCAACCGGACGATTTCACCGTGCGCACGCTGGAAGAGATGGCCAGCGTCATGACGTCGACGACGACGACGCTGAGCTATCTGCTGGCGAGCGTGGCGGCGGTTTCGCTGCTGGTCGGCGGCATCGGCGTCACCAACATCATGCTGGTGTCGGTCACCGAGCGCACGCGCGAGATCGGCCTTCGGATGTCGCTCGGCGCCCGCCGCGGCGACGTGCGGCGGCAGTTTCTTGCCGAAGCGCTCGTGCTCAGCCTGGCCGGCGGCCTGGCCGGCATCGCGCTTGGCGTGGGCGCTTCGTGGGCGCTCAGCGCGGGCCTGCAATGGACGACCGCGGTTTCGGTGCGCGCGGTGGCCCTGTCATTCGGCTGTGCATTCGCGATCGGCGCGTTTTTCGGGTGGGTTCCGGCGCGCCGCGCGGCGGCGCTCAATCCGATCGAGGCGTTGCGCTACGAGTAAGTGCCCGAACTGACCAGCCTCCGGCAAGGCTACGGCGGTCCGCCGAAGCATTGCGAAGGCGGAAGTTCGGGCCTGTACTGAGGTTCGGTGTATCGTTCGCGGCATGGCGCTGTCGATTTCGATGTGTGCGGCCGTGCTGGCGGTCTCGGTGTCGGCCCCTCGAGCCGCCGCGCCGATCCGCGTGCTGGTCGTCACCGGCGGCCACACCTACCCCACCACGTTCTACACCGTGTTCGAGCAGCCCGGCATTGCCTGGGACCACGCCGTGTCGAGCGAAGAGGCGTATCGCGCCGATCTACGGGAGCGCTACGACGTGCTGGTGCTGCACGACATGCCGAAGGCGCTCGGCGAGACGGGTCGGCAGCACCTGCGAGCCTTTGCGGAGGCTGGCAAGGGCATCGTCGTCGTGCACCACGCGATTGTCAGCCATCCGGATTGGGACTGGTATCGCGACCTGATTGGCGCGCGATATCTCGAACAACCGCAGGGCGGCCGGCCCGCCTCGACCTACCGCCACGACGAGCCGATGCGCATCGCTGTCACGCGCACGCATCCGGTCACCGAAGGCCTGGCGCCCTTCACGGTGCTCGACGAGACCTACAAAGGCATGTGGCTGGCACCGACCAACACGGTCCTGCTCACGACGGACAACCCCACCGCCGATCCCCCGGTGGCGTGGGTCAGCGCCTACCCGCGCTCGCGCGTGGTCACCATTCAACTCGGCCACGGCCCCGAGTCGCACCGCGACGCGTCGTTCAGGCTGCTGATGCTGAACGCGATCCGATGGACTGCCGCCGCACCTTGAGAATCTGCGTAATTCGTAATCTGCAATCTGCAATCTGTCAATCTGCATCGTCTATTCAGACTGTCTCTTCCTCGGCAACACGCGCGATGTGCGGGTGCGGCACGAGCTCCATCTCGGTTTCGAGCGGCCTGGCCGCCAGCTTTGTCGAGAACCAGAACGCCAGCGCCAGCACGCTCAGCATCGTGACGGCCAGCACGAGCAACAGCGACCTGAAGAGCGAGTTCACCGGCGCCAGGGCGCGGTCTTCCGCCTCCCAGGTGACGACGGCCCACGGCAGGTGCGGGTAGGTCGCCGCCAACTGGCTCGTGGCCACGCCAATCAACTGGTTCTCGCCGTCGCCCGACGGGGCGTTGAACGCAAACCGTTGCGGGCCGTCGGCCTGTCCCAACGCCTCGAGCCCCGCGCGGAGCCCTGGCTCCGCGAAGAACCGCGCACGCGGGTCCACGGCGCCGCGGCTGAAGACGACCGACCCATTGCGCCGCACGACCATCGCGTCGCCACCGCTGCCCAGGTCGATGCCGGCCACCGAGGCCAGCATCTCGCGGATGTCCGCCACGGCCTTCAGCACGCCGCTGGGACGCCCGTCGTCACCCGGCACGGGCACGGCGATCTCCATCGCGTAGGTACGCGCGCTTTCGTCCCAGCGGACGTCGCTCACGGTCGCCTCGCCACTGCCGGTGCCCGACATCACGCGTTTCCACCACTCCTCGTCGGACTGGTCGTAGTCACTCGTCAGGTTCGAGGCCGCGACCAGCCGGCCGTCGCGATCGGTGAGCAGCACCTCGCGGTAAATCGGGTCCTCGCGAGTGATGTCGGTGAAGTACCGGGAGGCCGCGTTGCCGAGCACCTCGACGACCATCGGCGCCTTGAGGTCAAGGGCCGAGAATCGCCGGTCGAGATCCGCGATCTCGGTGGCGCTCATCGCGCGTCTCGGGCGCGACGCGGTAGCGCGCACGTCGGGCACGCGCGCCAGCAGCGACACGTCCACGATGCGGCGATACACGTACGCGTCGATGGCCGCAGCGGATTGCTCCGCGCGTTGCGCCAGCCCGAGTCCAAAGGCTTCGCGCAGCTGCGCACGTCCGCGTTCGATGACGAAGAACGAACCAATCAGCAGAACCGGGATGCCGACCACAAGAAGCGTGGCGAACACCCGGTAGTTGATCGCCCGGAACCGGTGCGGCATGGCGTCCTCCCTAACGAGTCGTGACAAGGGCGGAAACGATTAGTGCCTGCCGTGGGGATGTACAGGCCAGTGTCTGCCTCGTGCAGGCCGTTGTCAACTGGGTGGGCCGGTCGGCACGCTATCGAGCGGTGGGACGGGCGATGGCGCCGATGGTCCAAATCCAGAGCGCGAGCAGCGCCCAGAAATAGAGCGAGGCCGCGGTGAGCGTGGCGAGTACGTGGGGCTGTCCCCACGCGGTCATCTTGCCCCACCAGAGCCAGCCGCCCAAGCCAGGCAGCAGCCAGAGATCCCAGGGTGCCTTCTGGCGCCACGGTGCGTGATGTGCCAGCAGCGCCCCGAAGGGCCAGACGGCGATCCAGAGGTAGTAGTTCCATCCGAGCGGAGACATCAGCAGCGCGGCCAGCAGCAGCGCCGCCCAGTCGCCGTCGGAGCGCTCGGGCTCGGGGCGCGAGCGCGCAACACGCGTCAACGTCACGAGGCCGACGATCAGGGCGAGCGAGGCCGCCACCGGGATCACCAGGGCCTGCGCGCGCGTGATGACGGCAAAACTCGACCGTCCGAGCGCGCGTTCCAGCACGCCCATGATCGACGCGTTCAGGAAGTGCGCGCTCCACTTGATCCGCGGCAGCTGCTCCAGCCATTCCGCATAGGCGCCTGCCCCGAACACCGCCAGGCCAACGGCGACCGACGCCGCCAGCACCCCGAGCATCGCCGTCAGGGCTCGGCGATCGCGGCGCACCAGGAAGTACGGCACGAACAGGAGCAGAAACGGCTTCATCGCCGCCGCCAGGCCGAGCCACAACCCGGATCGGGTGCTGTCGCCGCGCCGGTACGCCAGCCATGCCGCGCACACCGGCGCCATGATGAAGAAGCTGATCTGAGCCGTCATCGTGAATGCGGCCGATGGCGCCCACGCGAGCAGGTACAGGACGACGATCAGCGTCGGCAGCAGGCGGATCCTCCAGCCGAGCGCGCGCAGGCTCGCCAGGCTGAACCCCGCGCCGAGCACCAATCCGACACAGAGCCAGACCGCCAGCGCCACACGATCCGGCAGGTGTGCCAGAGGCCACAACAGCAACATCGTGTGGGGCAGGTTCAGATTGAGGACGGCCGTCGTAGGCCCGCTGGGCGCGACGCGAATGGACAGCGGCCCGTAGAGGGAACGCCCGGAGAGGTCGTGCCGGGCGGAGGCCAGGAAGATGCCGAAGTCCTGCCCATCATGATTGGCCGCGCTGCGCCAGACGCCAAGCTGCCCGTCCACTACCGCGGCAATCAGCGCCAGCAGGACGGCAACCGCGAGCCCCCACGCCGGCGGCCGCAGGATCTCCCACCACCGGGCGGCAGCGCGCACGGGTCAGCGCCGGGACTTGAAGAGCACGGCCATCACGACGGCAAGAGCCACGAGCACCCACTTGGAATTGCCTTCGCCGATGTAGTACTCAACGTCCATCAGCGCGGACCAGATGCTCGACACCATCGAATCCAGCAGGCCGCGCTCGACCAGGGCCTGAGCAAACAGCATTGGGGGTGATGATAGCTCAATTGACGATTGCACATTGACGATTGCCGATTAAGCTTCACTCTGACCCCAATGAATCAGATCCTGTGTGCGCTCGTGGCGGGCGGCGTGGCCGCCGCCGTGGTGACGGCGTCGAACTGGCAGCCGCCGGGCACGATCACCGAAGAATCGCAGGTGGCGTCTTACACGCTGCCCGATCCGCTGGTCATGGCCGACGGCACACGGGTCAACGATGGCGCTTCATGGCGCGCGCGCCGGCGTCCCCAGCTGCTGCGCCAGTTCGAATCGGTCGTGTACGGCAGCACGCCGGGGCCGGTCCCGGTGGTGGTGGCCTCGAACCCTCGCAAGGATCGGACGGCGCTTGGCGGCGCCGCCATGCGTACGGAGGTCACGCTGCGTTTCTCCAAAGCCAATCGAGAAGCTGCGATCCACGTCCTCCTGTACACGCCGGCGGCCGCGCGCGGCCCTGTGCCCGTCGTCGTCGGGCTGAACTTCAACGGCAACCAGGCAGTCGCCTCAGACCCGGGCATCGCCCTGGCCGCTTCCTGGCTGCCCGCGCGCGCCACCGGCGTCGTCGACAACCGCGCGACCGACAAGACGCGCGGCGTCGAGGCCTCGCGCTGGCAGGTCGAGACGCTGATGGCGCGCGGCTACGCCCTGGCCACGGCCTACTACGGCGACCTCGATCCTGATTTCGACGATGGGTTCCAGAACGGCGTCCATCCGCTTTTCTATCGAGCCGGGCAGACCAGGCCGGCAGACGGCGAGTGGGGCGCGATTGGCGCGTGGGCGTGGGGACTGAGCCGCATGCTCGACTACCTCGAGACGAGGGGTGAGGTGGACCCGGGCCGCGCGATTGTGATGGGCCACTCGCGGCTGGGCAAGGCCGCGCTCTGGGCCGGCGTACAGGACCAGCGGTTTGCCCTGGTCATCTCGAACAACTCGGGATGTGGCGGCGCTGCGCTCAGTAAGCGAGTGTTCGGCGAGACCGTCGGCCACATCACCAGCAGCTTCCCGCACTGGTTCACGGCCGGCTTTGCGCGCTACGCCGGGCGCGAAGCCGACCTGCCAATCGACCAGCACGAACTGCTGGCGCTCATCGCGCCCCGCCCGCTCTACGTCGCCTCGGCGGTCGAGGACCTCTGGGCCGATCCACGCGGCGAATTCACCGGCGCGCTCGGCGCCGATCCCGTGTACCGGCTGCTCGGCACGCCAGGCATGGGCGTGACAGCGATGCCCGCGGTCGACACGCCCGTGGGCCAGACGATTGGCTACCACGTCCGATCCGGCGGGCACGACGTCACTGCCTACGACTGGGGGCAATACCTCGCCTTTGCCGATCGGCACCTGCGGCAAAGGCCTGTCGATTGACGATTGCAGATTGACGATTACGGGGCCGGCAGGAGTCGAAAGGCCCGTACGGTAGACTCTGCGCGTGCACACAACCCTTGACCTCTGGTCCATGTTGTTCGTGTTCATGCTGGCGACGTTTGTCGGATTCCAGGTCATCCAGAACGTCTCGCGCCTGCTGCACACGCCGCTCATGTCGCTGACCAACGCGATCTCGGCCATCGCCATCGTCGGCTCGATCATCATCGCGGGCGAGGAGAAGGACACGATCAGCCTGGTGCTGGGCTCGGTCGCCGTCGCCGCCTCGATGACCAACATCGTCAGCGGCTTCCTGATCACGGACCGCATGCTCAAGATGTTCCGCGTGAAGGGGAAGCAGCCGTGAGCGCGGTCGAGCACCTGACGCAGGCCAGTTACCTGGCCGCCGCGGCGCTGTTCGTCTTCTCGCTGCGGTGGCTGAACAGCCCAAAGACGGCACGGCAGGGCGTGGTGGCCGGCGTGGCCGGCATGACGCTGGCCGTCTTCGGCACGCTGCTTCATCCCGAGATCGTCAGCTACAGATGGATCGTGGTCGCGCTGGTGATCGGGACGATCGTCGGCGTGCCGCTGTCGTGGGTGCCGCTCACCGCGGTTCCCCAACGAACGGCGCTGTCGCACGCCTTCGGCGGCCTCGCGGCCGGTCTGGTCGGCACGGCGAAGTACATGCTCTGGCTCCAGGACGGCGGGCTCACCTCGTTCCGGATGTTCGCGATCATCGTCGAGGTGCTGCTCGGGTACCTGACGCTCACCGGCAGCCTCATGGCCGCGGGCAAGCTCCAGGAGGTGCTTCCGACACGACCCATCACGTTCAAGAACCAGAACCTCTTCAACGGGCTCCTGGCGGTGGTCGCAGTGGCCTCGGGCGCCTACATGGTGTGGCACCCGGAGACGTGGCAGCTGTTCCCGGTCGTGATCGTGCTGTCGCTGGCCTTCGGCGTACTGCTGGTCCTGCCCATCGGCGGCGCCGACATGCCGACGGTCATCTCGCTGTTGAACTCCTACGCCGGGTTGTCAGCGGTGGCGATGGGGTTCGTGCTGGACAACAAGCTGCTGATCGTCGCCGGCGCGCTCGACGGCTCGTCGGGCTTCATCCTGTCGGTGATCATGTGCAAGGCGATGAACCGCTCGTTCACCAACGTGCTGTTCGGCGCCTTCGGCCAGGTGGCCGCCGCCTCGGCGGCCGCCGAAGCCAAGACGATCAAGAGCGCCACCGCACAAGACGCCGCAGACATCCTCGAAAACGCCAGCAGTGTCGTCGTCGTGCCCGGCTACGGAATGGCCGTGGCTCAGGCGCAACACCGCGTGCGCGAGCTGTACGAGCAGCTCTCGAAGCGCGGCATCGAATGCCGGTTCGCGATCCACCCGGTGGCCGGCCGCATGCCCGGCCATATGAACGTCCTGCTGGCCGAGGCCGAGGTGCCGTACACGGCGCTCGCGGAGATGGACGACATCAACCCGGACATGCCCCAGGTGGACGTCGTGATCGTCGTCGGCGCCAACGACGTCGTGAACCCCGCTGCCCGCCACGACAAGTCGAGCCCGATTTTCGGCATGCCGATCATCAACGCCGACAAGGCCAAGACCGTGATTGCCATCAAGCGCTCGATGAACCCCGGCTTTGCCGGCATCGACAACGAGCTCTACTCCGCCGACAACTGCCTGATGGCATTCGGGGACGCGAAGGCAGTGCTCGGCGACATCGTCAAGGCCATGACCGGCGAAGGTGGCATACATTGACGATTGACGTTTGACGATTACGAAATCCGCGAGAATTTCTCAATCTGCAATCTGCAATCTGCAATCTGCAATTTAGTTTGGTATCCGTGTCGGGAACGGCTCCATCAGCTCGACGCGAGTGCCGTCCTTGTCGAACAGGTTCAGCTGCCACTTGTTGTTGCGCCCGATGCGGGGCTTCTGAAGGCTCGCCCGAGTGGAGGCCGGCGTGCGTGCGCGGACGGCTTCCCACGCCGCCTGTATGTCGGCGACCAGCAGACACGCGTGGTGCTGGGAGCCGAGCTGCTGGCGCGTGGGCGGCTTGTCGTTGAGCATGTACTCCACGTAGTCGGTGCCATCCGGCACGCGCATGTTGACCCAGCTGGTGCGCGCGGGATCGGCGCCGCCGCGCCAGATCTCCTCGAGGCCGAGCACTTCGCGATAAAACGCGTGCGCCTTCGCTTCGTCTCGCACGGCTACGCCGGTGTGATAGAGCCGTGTGGACAACGGCACGTACGGCGAGGTCGGCGGCGCTGCGACGATGACGTCTTCCTGCACGAACTCCACGACGTTGCCGTCCGGATCGCTCGCGCGCAGCCCGACTCGGCCGCATGTCCGGCTCTCGGGTCCGTTGGTGGCAACCCCACGCGCTTCGAGGTACGTCTCTAGCGCCAGCAGGTCCGATGTCGCAAACGCGATGTGGGACAGCCGGTCGTCCACATCGGGAGCGAGTCCAGGCTCGAGAACGATCGCCTGCCGCCGGTTCACGCGCACCAGCAGCGGCGCGCCGGCAATGCGTGGCTGCACGACCGGATAGCCGAGCAGCTCGCCGTAGAAGCGCTGTGCGGCGTCGACATCGCTGGTCTTGAAGGCGACATGGTCCAGTCCCACGATCGGCGGGCGCGCGGGCGCCTGGGCCGCTGCGGACACACCAAGCGCAAGCGACAACGACAGGATGCGAATCGCCAACGGCTATCTCCTGGTCAGGAAGGCGAGCAGGTCCGCCATCTCGGCAGGCGAGACGACCTTGTCGAGATCAGTGGGCATCGACGACTGCGGCAGCATCGCCATCGTCTTGATGTCGCTGCGCGGGATCAGGATCGGCTGGCCCGCCTGACGCAACGTCACGGTGGTCGGCGTCTGTTCAGCCAGCGTCCCGGCATCGGAGCGCCCGTTGGTGCGTTCGATGAGATACGTCTCGTAGCCCTGCGCGATCGCCTGGTTCGGCGACAGCACGTCCACCAGCAACGCAAGCGGCGGACGATGCCGGATGCCGGACAGATCGGGGCCCAGGTCGGTGGGGGTGCCGTCGCCGACCTTGTGACACGCCGCGCACGCCTTCGCGAAAACCGCCTCGCCGCGTGCGGCATCGCCCCCGCGCTCCACCGCGGCCGCGTAGCGATTGACGATTGCGGCCCGCGCCTCCGGGCGATCTTCGAGCAGCGCGCGCGCTGCCGCTCGCAGCTCCGGATCGCGATGCATGATGAGCGCGCGCTTCTGCCAGAAGTTCATCGTCCAGCTTGGAACCGCGCCCGTGCGCAGCGCCTCGACCAGCAGGCGTTGGCGAGCCGGGTCGGCGAGAAGCAGATCGACGGCGCCCGAGCGCGCGCCGGGCGTCAGCGTGGGCCAGACGCGCAGAACGAATCGGCCCACGGCGTCGCCGGGGACCATCGCGAGCGCCGCCAGGGCGGCGATCTGTACCGCTTCGGGCTCGCGCGGATCGACCCACGTCTGAAACTGCGCCTCCCGCGACGCCACGCCGCCAAGCGCCGCCAGGCTGATCGCGTCGGCGCGGCGAGCCGCGTCGGTCGCTGGGTCGGTGGCCAGGGCAATCGCCCTGGTCACGGCAGCCGCGGCTTCGGGCCCGTCGCCCAGCTTCGCGATGCCGAGCAGGGCCAGCGAGGCGCGTCGCACGCCGGTATCGGGGCCCTGGGCCAGGGCGAGCAGATCTGCGCGGCTGCCCTCGAGCAGGCTGGCGCCCGCGCCGCGCGTCCCGCGACGCACGCCCTCGAGCGCCGCCGCCTGCCACCACGAGTCGGTCGGGCCGCCGCGTGAGACGGCCGCAATCAGGCTGGCCACCCGAACCGGCTCGCGCGTGGCCGCGACGGCCGACCCCGACAGGGTGAAAAACGCGGCATGCCCGTCCGATTTGCGCGAGCGCGCGACGCTGTCGGGTGCCAGCGCCGACTCCAGATACGCCGCGGCGCGTTCGGGCCCAGCCGACAGCGCCGCCACCTGCATCCACGGATCTTCGAGTTGCGAGAAGAACAACTGCTCCTGCGCGGCCTTCGACTCGGGGGAGTCGAGGCTCCCCAGCGTCGCCAGCAACTGGAACTGCGCGCGTGCGTCCGGTTCGACGATGGCGCGAGCCAGAACGGCGGCCTGGAGCAGCGCAGACCCGGAGAGGCGCGGCTCCGCCAGCCGCAACGCGTTCTCCCGCACGCCGGCCTCGGTGTCCCCCAACGCCAGGGCGACGATCTGATCATCGAGCAGGCCGAGGCCGTCGAGCGTCCAGAGCGCATGCAGCCGGCCGAAGGGCGACGCCCCCTTGCGCGCGACCGTCTCGAGCATCGGCCCGATCTGCGGCGGTCTCCGATCGAGCAGCAACCGCTGCGCAGTGCGACGCCACCAGAGGTTGTCGTGCGACAGCGCGTCGACCAGCGCCGCATGGGTGGCCGCGCCCAGGCGCGGCGCCGCAGCCGTCACGCCCTCCCCGTCGGGGACGATCCGGTAGATGCGGCCGCGATCCCGGCCAAGGGCGAACTGCGCGGGGTTCTTGTGGAACTCGCTGGCCGTCCACTCGGGGTGCTCGATGCGTGCGCGGTAGTAGTCGATGACGTACAGCGCGCCGTCGGGGCCCACGTAGAAGTTCACCGGCCGGAACCACGGGTCGGTGGAAGCGAGGAACTCGCGCGACGCCCCGCCTCGACGCGCGACGAAGGTCGCACCCGACGGCTCGATCACGTCGCGGTGCACGAGATTGTGCACCGGCTCGGCGACAAACGAGCTGCGCGCGTACTCGCCTTTGAACAGCCCGCCGGTATAGAGCGTCAGACTGCAGGCCGAGGTGAACTCGCCCGACTCGGTCAGCAGCTCGTACTGCGGGTTGGCCGTGACAGGAAAGACCCGTGCGGCGCCGCCGTGATCGGAAATCGTATGCGACGCCGCTGAAACCGCGAGCTGAGGGTTCCGCTCCAGGTAGCGCGCGGGGACGACCTCGTGACGGACGTGGTCGTTGTTCTCGGACGTGAAGTAGTGACCCCACGGGTCGAAAGCGTTGCCGTACTGCGAGTCGCTCGAGCGCGGCTCCACGCGGGGCGGATCGAGCCGGAGCCGCACGGACCGGCTCTTCGCGTCCACGCCCGCGACGCCGGGCGAGCCGGGGAACGTCAGTGGCTTGCCGCGGTCGCCGAACAACTCCGGGAAGATCAGCGCGCCGCCGCCGCCTGAGTAGGCCAGCTGGATCCAGTTGTCGAGCGTGTAGGTGGGGCCGTTCACGCTGTGCTGCGGGTTGGTGACGGCAAATCCCGTCAGCATCACGGTGCGTTTATCGGCCTTGCCGTCGCCATCGCTGTCTTCCAGATACAGCAGGTCTGGCGCGGCCGTGACCAGCACGCCACGCTTCCATCGCATCACGCCCGTGGGCAGGACGAGCTGATCGGCAAACACGGTCGACTTGTCCGGCCGTCCGTCGCCGTTGGTATCTTCGAGCAGCTTGACCCGGCCGCTCGGACTGGTATCGAGGGGATACCCCGGCATCTCGACCACGAACCAGCGGCCGTCCTCGTCGATGTCCATTGCCACCGGGCTCGCGACAACGGGCTCGCCCGTCATCAACTCGATCCGGAAGCCCGGTTCGATCCGGAGGGTTGTGAGGGCCCGCTCCGGTGAAAACGGCGGCGCCGCGGGCTGCTGCAGCGCCGCGGTCACAATGAGGAGGATCGCCAGTCGCGTCATCGGTCTGAGATTACTACTGATCCCTGCGAAGCTTCTTCACAGGAGGCCAGGAGTTCAACGAGGGTTACAGCTTACGCACGCGGATCGCCCTCACACCCGCGCGTGTGCGGTAGGACGCGATGCCAAGCGGTCGCGAGGCGTCGACTTCCGGGCGGATGCCAATCCGCCGGCCGGTAGTCACGACCTCGACGATCGGCTGATCGTCGAGCCAGGCCCGGATGTGCGTGGCCGTCACCGCGACGCGCACCCGGTACCAGCGCTTGTCCTCGAACCGCATGTCGCGCGTCGTCTCGTTCTCCGACGCGTCGAGGCCGTCGATGCTGGACAAGCCGACCGTCGTGCCGCCCCATCCGCCGAGGATCAGCGAGCAGTGCGAGGTGCCTACGGGAAAGGTCAGCGCGCAGAAAAAGTCGCTGCCCGCAAGCCGCGCCGCCTCGAGCGCGATCTCGTAGGTGGCAGGCAGGGGCTCTCCCGTCCAGGTGACGCCCGTGAGCGGATCGCCCATGCCGAGCACGATCGCGCCGTCGGCGACGCTGACCGGGCCTTCTCCCCCAAACGACGTCTGCTCCCACTTGCCGAGCTGCGACCCGTCGAACAGTGGCGTCCACTCGACCTGCGCGCGCATCACGCGCCCGGAACCGACGCCGCACAGTATCAGCGAGCTCGCCCGGCACAGCCATTCGCGACGCGTCATCGTGGGGCATCCTACCACCGCCAATCACGCGTCGAGGACGTCGCGCACTTTCGCCGACAGCGTCTCGGGCGTGAACGGCTTCGACAGAAACGCCATGCCGGGATCCAGCACGCCGCGCTGCGCGATGACGTTGTCGGTGTAGCCCGACATGAAGAGCACGCGGGTGCCCGGTCTCATCGCCGTCAACTGCTCGGCGACTTCGCGGCCCGACAGGCCAGGCATCACGACGTCGGTGAGCAACAGGTGGATGGGATCGGTGTGCGAGGCCGCCAGTTCCAGCGCGTCCTGCCCTGATGCCGCGGGCAGCACGACGTAGCCCTCGCGCTCCAGGATCCGGAGCGTCAGCGTTCGCACCTCGTCCTGATCCTCGACCAGCAGCACCGTCTCGCCGGAGGACGCGCGAATGAACTTCCGCGGGGCCTGCGACCGCACCGCTGCCGGCGCGTCGGTGGCCGGCAGGTAGATCTTGAACGTCGTGCCCTGCCCCACTTCGCTGTACACCCAGATCCAGCCGCCGCTCTGCTTGACGATGCCGTAGGCCATTGACAGGCCCAGGCCCGTGCCCTCGCCAGGCCCCTTGGTCGTGAAGAACGGCTCGAAGATCCGCGCCTGCGTCTCTGCGTCCATGCCCTTGCCGCTGTCTGTCACGACCAGCTGCACATACGCGCCCGGGGTCATGCCGGGACGGTCCTGCAGCTCATCGGCGGTCAACGACAGGTGGCGGGTTTCGATTACCAACTGGCCGCCGTCGGGCATCGCGTCTCGCCCGTTGGCCGCAAGGTTCACGAGGACCTGCTCGATCTGGCCGGCATCGACGACGACGGTCGCCGGCTGTTCGCTCAGCCGCACCGTCAGCCGGATGTCCTCGCCGATGAGGCGGCCGACCATGGATTCGAGTCCGTGGACGACGACGTTGAGGTCCACGACGCGCGGCTGCATCACCTGCTTGCGGCTGAAGGCCAGCAGCTGGTGGGTCAGGCCGGCCGCGCGTTCGGTGGCCTGTCGGATGTGCTCGGCGTGCGGCCGCGCGGGATCGAGCGGGCTCAAGGTCTGTACCAGAATGTCGGCGTAGCTGCCGATGACGGTGAGCAGGTTGTTGAAGTCGTGCGCGACGCCGCCGGCCAGCCTGCCAATCGCGTCGATCTTCTGCGCCTGGCGCAACTGCTCCTCGGCGTGCCGGCGCTCGTTCATCTCGCGGCGCAGCGACAGATTCAGACGCTCGAGGTCTGCGTTGGACGCCGCCAGATGCTCGGCTTGCGCAGCCAGCGCCTGCTCGGCTCGACGCCGCCGGCCGATGTTGACCACCAACGCGCCGATGACAGCCGCCTGCAGGAGCATGAACAACAGCGCGCCCCAGATGGCGGTGCGATTGCTCTGGTAGAAGGAAACGGGCCGGTTGACGAAGATCGCGGTGGGCGGCAGCTTCGACTCGGGAATGTCCCACCGCACGGCCTGCGCGTAGTCGATGACGAACCGGGGGATGTCGTCGGACCCGCGCGGGATCGCGGCCGGGGACTTCCCGTTGAGTACGGCCACCAGCATGCGCGCAGCCCGTGACGCGTAGCGAAGGCCGCCGTTCTCGCTGCCGGCCAGTATGCCCTGTCCCAGCCGGCTGATCGCCGCGCTGTACACCGGCGCTTTGGAAGCGGCCGCGATCCGGGTCAGCGCCTCGTCCCGCGGAAAGTACCGGCCGCTGACGTCGCGCGTGAAGGCAGTGGTGACCACCGCGTCGGCGGCCGACGTCTCGCGAACCCGCTCGACGATCTGATCGAGCGATTCGCGCGCGCCATCGAAAAATGTAAATGTGAGATGGGGCCGCTGCTGCGCCGCCGCGCGGTACGCCTCGAGCTGGACCGCCGCTGTCGGCGTCGCGTCGCCCACCACGACGATTCGCCGAGTGGCCGGGCGCAGCGTCGTCGCCAGGTCGACGATGTCGCCGGTGCGCAGTTCCTCGCGCAGCCCGGTGTAGCTACTCGGGTCGGCCCGCGAAATCAGATCGGCGTTGTTGATCCCCATGAACACCACGGGGACGCCAGGGAACAGCTCGTCGCGGTGCGCGAGTAGAAACGCCAGCGCCGCGTCGTCGGCGGCGACGATGGCGTCGACGGGATGGCCCCTGTACTTGAAGCTCAGGAGGCTAACCAGCTGCGCCTGGTGGGTCGGACCGCTGAAACGGCCGCTGTCCATGTGCTCGACCGAGAAGTCGATGGGAAACGCCTGCTCCTCGAGCACGGTGTGCACGCCGCGAACCAGGTCGTCGGACCATTCCAAACCGTGGCGGTAGGAGTTCAGGAAGAGAACGTGACGTGTCGGCGGCCCCTCGGCGTGGACCCCGGCCATGGCGCCGACCATGGCCAGCGCCAATAGCCCCCAGCCAAGGATGGCTCGCCGGTCGCCGGAAGGTGTACGCATGTGGTCTATCGGGCTCGGCCATAATACGCCATGCCTGTCGCCGGCCACACGCTGCTTGTCACCACCGCCGACTCGCCCGGCGCGCTGTCGAAGATCACCCAGGTGATCGCGGCGCACCCGGCCAACATCCGGTCCATCGAAAGCCTGGGCCCGCGCGACGACGGCTTTGTCGTGTATCTCGAGCTCGACCCGATCGACGACTACCAGACGCTGCGTGCGCAGCTGCTGGCGCTGTCGGTGGTGCAGCGGATCGAAGAGCCGCCGCCGCTGATGGCCATCTACGGCAAGCGCGTGATCATCATTGGGGGCGGCGCACAGGTCGGACAGGTGGCGGTTGGCGCCATCAGCGAAGCCGACCGCCATAACATCCGCGGCGAGCGTATTTCCGTGGACACCATTCCGCTGGTCGGCGAGGAGGCGCTGGCGGCAGCCGTCCGTGCCGTCGCGAGCCTGCCGCGCGCGCGTGTGCTGGTGCTGGCCGGCGCCCTGATGGGAGGCGCCATCACCGAAGCGGTGCACGACCTGCAGCGCGCGGGAGTAATCGTCATCAGCCTCAGTATGGCCGGCAGCGTGCCCGATGCCGCCGACCTGGTGGTCACCGATCCGCTGCAGGCCGGAGTGATGGCCGTCATGGCCATCGCCGACACGGCGACCTTCGACATCTCACGACAGCGGCAACGGCGGTACTGAGTGTCCGAAGCGCCTGCAATCCAGTGTCCGAAGGGACACAGACCCCAGGATGAACGGCGCCGAAAGCAGGCTCGCGATCACTTGAACGTGAGCCGTCGCGCGCGGCTGGCAGTCGCGCTCATGATGGCCATCGGCCAGCAGCAGCGCGCTCCACGGGCGGCCCGCGCCGGCGGGCCGCTGCGCCTCGAGCCCTGGACGTTCTATCGCGACCTGCTGATGTGCCCCGTCCGCGTGCACCGCTGGCGGGGAGTGCCGCTTTCTGCCCTGGTCGTGCTGGCGCAGACGGCCAACGCCGCGGGATTTTTCGTCGAGGCCCTTCGCGCGCGACTGGCTTGACCTCCGCGCGGCGAGCGGTCATCGTCTTGCGTATGTTTTCAACCGCGGGACGCCGCCATGCAGGGCCGAGGTCTTGCCGCCACACCAGCGTGCCTTGGCTGGTCCTGTTCGCGCTGGCCGCCGTGACGAGCGGCTGTCAGCCCGGGGCGCCTCGAAAGCCATCGGCGATCCGCATCGCCGTGGTCCCCAAGGGATCGACCCACGAGCACTGGCTGCGCGTCAGGGCTGGCGCTGAGAAGGCCGCCGCCGAGCTGAGCGCCTCTGGCACCGCGGTCGAAGTGATCTGGAAAGCGCCGCTGCGAGAAGACGACCGCGAGCAGCAGGTGCAGGTCGTGGAAGGCTTCATCAGCCAGGGCGTGAGCGGCCTGGTTTTGGCGCCGCTCGACAGCCGCGCGCTCGAACGTCCCGTCGAAGAGGCCGCGCGCTCCGGCATCCCCACCGTCATCTTCGACTCGGCACTGGCCAATCCCGACAAGGCCGTCAGCTACGTCTCGACCGACAACCGACGCGGCGGCCACCTGGCCGGCCGCCGCATGGGCGAGCTGCTCGGCGGCAAGGGCCGCGTGCTGATGCTGCGATATCAGGAAGGCTCGGCCGCGACCGAAGAGCGCGAGCGGGGATTTCTCGACGAGTTGAAGAGCGGGTTTCCCGGCATCGAGGTGATCTCGTCGGACCAGTACGCGGGCGCGACGCGCGACACGGCCAAGCGCACGTCCGAAAACCTGCTCAACCGGTTCGCCTCCACGGTGAACGGCATCTTCACGCCCAACGAGTCGTCGACGGCCGGCATGCTGCTCGCCCTGCAGGACATCGGCAAGGCCGGCGCAATCACCTTCGTCGGCTTCGACTACAGCGCAGCATTCCTGGAGCCGCTCAGCCGCGGAGAGCTGAAAGGCTTCGTCATGCAGAACCCCGTGAACATGGGCTACCTGGGGGTGAAGACGATGGTCGATCACCTGCAGGGCCGCCCGGTGCCGAAGACCGTGGACACCGGCGTCGTGATGGTCACCGCCGAGACGCTTGCAGACCCGGCGATTCAAGCTCTGATCAGCGGGAAGTGAACCTTCGAACGCGTGAACCTGTGAACCCGTGAACCGGTGAACCCGTGAACCCGCGAACCTGAGATTTGTGGAGGGATAATGACCGGCCCGACCGGATTTCTCGACAACGTCAATCGCAGCTTCGATCGCGCGGCGGTCTTCACGAGCTTTTCGCAGGGGCTGCTCGAAGAGATCAAAGCGGGCAACAGCCTCTACCGGTTCGAGTTTCCGCTGCGGCACCACGACGGCTCGATCTCGGTCGTGCAGGCGTGGCGTGCCGAGCACAGCCATCACAAGCTGCCGGTGAAGGGCGGCATCCGCTACAGCGCCGACGTCAACGAGGACGAAGTGATGGCGCTGGCGTCGTTGATGACCTGGAAGTGCGCGATCGTCGACGTGCCGTTTGGCGGCGCCAAGGGCGCAGTCCAGGTCGACCCCCACAAGCTGACACCCGAACAGCTCGAACGCGTGACGCGGCGCTACACGCACGAACTGATCAAGAAAAACTTCATCGGTCCGGGCGTTGACGTGCCGGCGCCGGACTACGGCACGGGCGAGCGCGAGATGGCGTGGATCGTCGACACCTACCAGGCCATGGCGCCCAACGGGCTGGATTCCCTGGCGTGCGTGACGGGCAAACCGGTCACTCAGGGCGGCATCCGCGGCCGCCGTGAAGCCACCGGGCGGGGGTTGTACTTCGCGCTGCGCGAGGTGTGCGCCATCGACGACGACATGCGCACGCTGGGACTCGACCCCGGCCTTGCCGGCAAGCGCATCGTCGTGCAGGGGCTCGGCAACGTCGGCTACCACGTCGCGAAGTTCTGCCAGGAGGGCGGCGCGATCCTGGTCGGCCTGGCTGAATACGAAGGCGCCATCGCCAACCCCGCGGGCCTCGACCTGGAAGCCGTGATGGCCCACCGCCGCGAGACCAGCTCGATCCTGAACTTCCCCGGCGCGACCAACATCACGCCGTCGACCGATGCGCTCGAGCTCGCCTGCGACGTGCTGATTCCGGCTGCGCTCGAGACGCAGGTTCGCGCCGACAACGCGCCGCGCATCAAAGCGAAGATCGTTCTCGAAGGCGCTAACGGCCCGACGACGCCGGAGGCCGAGGCCATCCTGAACGACAAGAACGTGCTGGTCGTCCCCGACATCTACGCCAACGCCGGCGGCGTGACGGTGTCGTACTTCGAGTGGCTGAAGAACCTCTCGCACGTGCGGTTCGGCCGCATGGAGAACCGGTACCGCGAGGCGTCGCAGTTGCGGATGTTCGCGTCCATCGAGCGCGCCACCGGCAAGACCTTCACGGAGGCCGACCGCAGCGCCGTCGTCAAGGGCGCCGACGAGCTGACGCTGGTCAACTCCGGGCTCGAGGAGACGATGAGCGCGGCCTATCGCGAGATCCGGGCCATCCGCGAGAAGCACCCCTCGATTCCGGACTTGAGAACCGCGGCGTTCCTGGTCGCGATTGAAAAGGTGGGACGGTCGTATCTCGAGTTGGGAGTTTTTCCGTAATCGACGATTCGTAACCGTCAATCGTCAATCTGCAATCGTCAATTGCCGAGGGCGCGCAGTATCCGCAGCCCTTCCAGCATTGCGCGCCCATTGTGGTAGCCCGCCTTCCAGCGATTGGCCTTCTCGCCGATGGCGCGCCCGTCGGCGGTGACGGTGGGATGCCACTCACCTGCCGTCCAATCCGTCTGCTTCGTATCGGTGAACGCCCACGTCTTCAGGTACACGCGAGCGTACTGCGGGTCGCCGGTCAGCCGGTACATCGTCAACGCGCTGACGAGCGCCTCGGCCTGAACCCACCAAATCTTGTCGCGGCGATCGGCCGGTTGGCCCAGCGGGCCGCTGTCGTAGAAGCCGCCGTTGCTCTCGTCGTAGCCGTTGGCCACGGAGTAGGCGAATAGCTGCGTGAACAGGTCGCCGAGCGGCGCCACGGGCTGGCCCAGCGCCTCGAGCGCGTCGGCCAGCAGCCAGATATTCTCGAGGTCGTGGCCGTACGAGGCGCGGGCGGCGGCGCCGTCGAGTTTCGGCGTCCAGTCCGCGGCGTACTGATCGGTGCAGGCGCCAATCTTCTTGCGGACGACCGTATTGCTTTGAATCGTGATGAGCTCCGAGAGCCGCATCGCCACGCGCGGCGACGGGTCGGCGAGATAGAGCGCGGTCAGCGCCTCCATCAGGTGGAGGTGCGTGTTCATCAACTTCAGATCGGCGGTGCCGCCGAGGTAAGGCCGTGCCTCCGGCGGCGGCGGGCCCCAGTCGCGGGCAAAGAATTCCCGGTAGCCGCCGTGAGTGGCATCGTGCGCCCTGGCCTCGATCAGATCGAACAACCGGCGCGCGTCGGCCACGGCCGCCTGGTCGCGCGTGGCCCGCGCGTACTCGGCCATCGCGTAGAGACCGAACGCCTGACCGTACAGGTGCTTGTTCGCATGGACAACCCGCGTACCCGTGCGGTCCACCTCCCAGTAGAAGCCGCCGAAGTCGCGGTCCCACATCCTGTCGAGCAGGAAGCGATATCCCTGCCGCGCCGCCTCGGCCATCGCCGGGCCGCCTCGTCCCTCGCGCATCAGGCGAGCGGACAGCCACACCATCCGCGCCTGCGTGACGATGGCCTTGGGCCCTTCGCCCTTGAAGCGCCCCTGTGCGTCGTGGTCGATCAGGAAGCCGCCATGCTCGCGGTCGATCGTGCCCGGATACCAGAACTTGAGGATGTTCTCGGTGAGGTTCTTCTCGAGCGCCGGCGCTGTCGCCCGCAGGTCGGCACTGGTCTGCGCAGCCGCCGGCATGGCCGGAGCCAGCGCCCCAAACGTCAGCAATCCGGCAATCAAGTTGCGCATCGCCCGAATCCGCGTAATCTCAATCGTCAATCTGCAATCTGCAATCTGCAATCTGCAATTCAGTTACGCCTTCCAATGACCCATCGCGCGATGTCCATCAGGTGGTTCGCGGTGAGGCCGGCGTCAGCGAGCGCGGCCTCGGCCCTCGCAACGCCTTCGGCCGCCAGCTTTCTCGACTCCTGGAGGCCGAACAGCGCCGGATAGCTCGGCTTGCCGTCCGCGGCGTCCTTGCCGGCGGTCTTGCCCAGCTGATCGGCGGCGCCCTCCACGTCGAGGATGTCGTCGACGATCTGGAAGACCAGCCCGACCTCCGTCGCGAACCGGTCCACGGCGGCGACCTGCGCCTCGCTTCCGCCGGCCATGATCGCGCCCGACACCGCGGAGGCACGAATCAGCGCGCCGGTCTTCATCGCGTGCATCGCCTGCAGGCCCCTGGCGTCGAGCGATGGCCGCGTGCGCCCGGGGATCTCGGTCGTGCCGGCTGCCTCGAGATCCACCGCCTGCCCGCCGACCATCCCCAGCGCACCGGCCGCAGTCGCAATCCGCTCGATGACGCGCAGCTTGCGCGAGGCCAGCTCGCCGTCGGCGCCGGCGCACGGCTCGCGAGAGAGCAGCGAAAAGGCCTCGGTGAGGAGGCCGTCGCCCGCCAGGATTGCGATGCCGTCGCCGTACACCACGTGCAAGGTCGGACGGCCCCGTCGAAGTGTGTCGTCGTCCATCGCCGGCAGGTCGTCGTGAATGAGCGAGTAGGTGTGAATCAGCTCGATGGCGCACGCGGCCGGCAAGGCCAGGACCTGCGCCTGCTCGCTCGAAGCCGCCGCGCCGGCGGGACGATCGGCCGCGGCGACGATGGCGTCGGCTGCAGCGAGCGTGAGGATGGGACGCAGCCGCTTGCCGCCGGCCTCGAGGCTGTACTTCATCGCCTCGGTCAGCAGCGGCGGGCACGCCGGCGGGCCCGGCAGCCACGCGCCGAGCGCGCGATCGATTACCTCGCGAAGCCGGCTCACATAATCGTGGAAAGGCTCTGGTGTCAATTGACGATTGAAGATTGACGATTACGAAATAACGCCGATTCCGACCGCGGTCAGCGCACGATGCGATGTTTCACCTGCTCTGCTTGCCACAAGTGACGGCGCTGGTGGGCGGCGATGATGCAGAAGGTCGCGTAGAGGTTGTATTTCATGCGGGCGTCGAACGGCGACACCAGGCGCAGCCGATCGATCGCCAGGCCGGCCGAGCGGTCGATGCGCACCTGCAGTTCCTGCTGCAGGTAATCGAAGCGTTCCAGCGTCTCGCCCATCGGGTCCACGGCGGCCGGATAGAACGAGTCCGGGGTCTTCGTCTTCATCCTGTACGGCGGTTCCAGGAACCGCTGCAGCGCCCAGCCGAGGAAGCCCTTGCTGTACGGCCCGTTGCCTTCCAGCTTGCGCGCCCGGCCGTCCCTGAGCGCGTCGTCGATGAGCGGGATGAAGCGCTCCGACGTGATGTTCAGGTGCGCAAGGCACTCGCCGATGGCCCACGAGTCTGGCGAGGGCCGCGCTGCCCAGGCAGCGTGATCGAGCGGCCTGCACACGGCGCGCGCGCGCTCGCGTGCATACAAGAGCTCCTCTTTGACCAGGGCGAGCTGCGTGGGGAGCGAGACCTCGGCGGCGACTGTCACAGCTCGTCCTGGGCGTAGTGTTCCAGCAACACCTTCTGCGAGTTCACCGGCGGCTGCCCTTCCTCGGGACGCACGCGGACGTACTCGCCGTCGGGCTGCAGGCTCCATGCGCGATCGGTGTCTCGCAGCAGCGCGTCGAGCACGACGTGACGAAGGTGATGATTGAGGTCCGGATCGCGAATCGGGCACAACACCTCGACGCGCCGGTCGAGGTTGCGCTCCATCAGGTCCGCGCTGCCGATATAGACCTCCGGGCTTCCGCCATTTTCGAAATAGTAGATCCGCGAGTGCTCGAGGAACCGACCGACGATCGACCTCACGGTGATGGTCTCGGACACGCCAGCGATTCCTGGCCGCAGGCAACAGACGCCGCGCGTGATGAGATCGATGGGCACGCCGGCCTGCGATGCCGCGTAGAGGCACCGGATCATGCCCGGATCGGTGATCGCGTTGTTCTTGAGGATCAGGCGTGCCGGCCGGCCGGCCTTGGCGTGGTCGACCTCGCGGTCTATCAGGGCACGCATGCCGGAGCGGAGACTCACCGGCGCGACCAGCAGGTCGGTGTAGGCGCGCTTGTTCGAGTAGCCCGTCAGGTAGTTGAACACCTCTGACACATCGTCCAGGATCGCGGCCTCCGAGGTGAAGAAGCCAAGATCGGTGTAGACCTGCGCAGTGGCCGCGTTGTAGTTGCCGGTGCCGACGTGCGCGTACCGGCGGATGCCGTCGGGCTCCTGGCGGACGACCAGGCACAGCTTGCAGTGGGTCTTGAGGTTCACCAGGCCGTAGACGACGTGGATGCCGGCCTGCTCCAGGCGATTGGCCCAGATGATGTTGTTGCGCTCGTCGAAGCGCGCCTTCAGCTCCACCAGCACCGCCACCTGCTTGCCGGCCTCGGCGGCCTCGATGAGCATGTCGACCAGCGGCGAGTCCTGGCCGATGCGGTAGAGCGTCATCTTGATCGCGCGAACGTGCGGGTCCTTCACGGCCGCACGCAGGAACGACTCCACCGAAGCAAACGACTCGAACGGGTTGTGGACCAGGTGGTCCTCGTACCGGATCTCGTCGAAGATCGCCTCGTTGTCGTGGCCGGCCCACAGATGGCGCGGCACAAACGGCGCGTCCTTCAGCGCCGGCCGGTGCAGCCCCGTCAGCTCCATGAAGTCGGCAAATCCAAGCCTGTCCGACGTGCGCAACACCACGTCCTCGTCGACCTCGAAGTTTTCGACGAGGATGTCGAGCACCCGCCGCGGCATGCTGGCTTCGACCTGCAGCAGCGAGAGCGCGCCGTAGCGCAGCTGGCGCAGGCTGCGGTCGACGCTTTCGAGCAGATCGTCGGCCTCGTCCTCCTGGATCACCATGTCGGTGTCGCGGACGATGCGGAACAGGTGCGCGCTCTTGACCTGGGTGCCCGGGAAGAGTTCCTGCATGTTCTGCCGGATGACGTCCTCGATGAACGCGAAGGAGTGCGTCGGGCGGTCCACCGAACCGCGCGCGCTCTTCCGCTCGGGAATCGCCACGAATCGCGGCAGCTTGTCGGGCACCTTCACGCGGGCGAACTTCGTGCGCCCGCTATGACGGACGACAACGGCGAAGCTGTTGCTCAGGTTCGAGATGTAGGGAAACGGGTGGCCGGGATCGAAGGCGAGCGGCGTCAGGACGGGCCAGATGTGCGTCTTGAAGTAGCCCGCCAGAAACGTCTTCACCTCGGCGGTGTAGTCGGCAGGCTCGAGGAAGCGGATCGCCTCGCTTTCAAGCAGCGGACGCAGCAACTCCTGCCAGCACGTCGCGACGTCGTCGAGCATCTGCGCCGCGCGCTGGCGGATCGATTGCAGCTGCTGCTCGGTGTTCAACCCGTCTGGTGACGTGCCATCCACGCCCGCCCGGAACTTCTTGAGCAGGGTGGCGACGCGGACCATGTAGAACTCGTCGAGGTTGTCGGCGACGATGGCCAGAAATTTCACGCGCTCGAGCAGCGGGTGCTCCAGGTCGTTGGCCTGATCGAGCACGCGCTGGTTGAACGCGAGCCAGCTCAATTCACGGTTGATGTACAGCGACGGATCGGTCAGGTCCACCGGCGGCGGCGCGGCAGCCGGAGCTTCGATGACGACGTCGGGCGCGGATGTCTTCTGCGGCATGTCGGGCGCGGATGATAACAGACCGATGTAACCGGGCCGGGGTCCGGCGTCCGGGGTCCGAACTCCGCCCTCGATTATCGGTCTAAACCCCCAATCGACGCAGCGTCGGTTCAGGGCGGGAACCCAAATACCAGCTTTATGGCCTGATATTCAGGGTGTACGGCCCCGTCGGCCCGCCGGATCACCAGATCGGGCTCCACCCAGGTCCGCGCGCGCACGGCCTCGGGCAGGTCGGTGGCCCGCGTCATGGCATACAGGCCCAGCAGCGGCGGGAACCCTTCGCGCAAGACGACAGGGCGGTGGCGGACGATGGCCAGGCCGGCGCCGCGCGCCGCCTCGAGCAGCCGTTCGCGCTGTCCGTCGGGTTGCGGAAAGACACATGCGAAGACGCCGCCGGGCGCCAGGTGCCGCGCGGCCACCTCACAGTAGTCAGCGATGTCGCCGCGCAGTTCGAACCGGCACGCGATCTTCTGCGGGTGGTCGCCTTCGATGCCGGAGCCCACCGGGAAGTACGGCGGGCTGCCCATCACCAGGTCGAAGCGTTCGTCGGGAGCAAGCGCGTCCGGGTCACGCAGGTCCGCGCATCGGACGTCCACGCGACCTGTCAGGCCGTTGAAGGCGACCGACTTGCGCGCCAGCGCCACGCTCATCTCCTGCGCCTCGACCGTCACGAGGCGCGCGCCCGGCAGGCGCCACGCGGCGACCAGCGCGAGGCTGCCAATGCCGCTGCCCAGATCCAGCACCGTGCCGGCCGACGGGCACCACGTCGTGGCATACCAGGCCGCGAGCACGTCGTCGGTCGAGAAGCGGTGGCCGTCGCGCAGCTGAAAGATGCGGAAGTGGCCGGAGATGAAATCGAGCGTCTCGCCCGGCGGCACATCCGGCAGGTCGTGTGCGCCGGGCGGGATCGGGCCGGGACGGGTCCAGCCTCTGAATTCAGACATTGCCAATTGCAGATTGCAGATTAAGGCGAAATTACGCGGACTAGAGTGAGAGTGCCTTGCGAATGGCGGCCACCTGTTCATCCGGCGTCAGCGCGACGTCGACGTCGATCGCATCGGCTGGCGCCTCGAGCGTCTCGATCTGGCTTTCGAGCAGCGCGGGGTTCATGAAGTGGCCGCGGCGGCCGGCCAGGCGTTCGGCAAGCACGCCCAGGTCTCCAGTGAGGTGCACGTAGTGCACCTGCGGCATGCCGCCGGAGAGCACGTCACGATACGCACGTTTCAGCGCCGAACACGTCACGACCGCGCCAGCCTTGTCGTCGAGCGCCTTCTCGATCACGGCCCGCAAGGCGCGCAGCCAGGGCCACCGGTCCTCGTCGGTCAGCGGGATGCCGGCGTGCATCTTCGTCTTGTTGGCCGGGGGATGAAAGTCGTCGGCGTCGTGGAACCGCCACCCGAGTGTCTCGGCGAGCCGCTGGCCAACTGTCGTCTTGCCGGACCCGGTGACGCCCATGACAATGATGACCATCGCTCAATCAAGGATACTGCAGCCTCAGCCGCCAACACTGATGGCCTCAGGCTCTATCGCCGATAGCCTCGGGCCCCAACGTCCGAAGTAAACTACTGTGCGTGGAGCCCGGCTGCGAGTGGATTGTCGACGCACACGGATGCGAGCCGTCGGCGTTGCGTTCGGTTGACGCGCTGAAGGCGCTGTTCGAGCAGCTCATCGCCGACCTGCGCCTGCAGCCGGTGGCCGAGCCGGTCTGGCATCAGTTCCCCGACGCCGGCGGCATCACCTGCGTCATCGTGTTGAGCGAGTCGCACCTCACCTGCCACACCTTCCCCGAGCGCGGCTTTGCCGCGGTGAATCTGTATTGCTGCCGGCCGCGCCGCGACTGGCCGTGGGCCGAGCGGCTCGCCGAAGCGCTGGGCGCCACCGACGTACACGTGGCGACCGTACGCAGGCCGGGAGTCACCCCTTCCACAAATCGATCGGCTTGCTGACCTTCGGGTGGAACGGCAGCGGCACCTTTGCGCCTGAACGCGCCGACGCGTACGCGGCATAGATGATCTCGAGCACCGCGCGGCCGTCCTCGCCCGTCACGAGCGGCGTCTTGTCCTCGCGCACGCACTCGATGAAGTGCTGCAGCTCGTGCGGGTAGCCCTGGTTGAACACTTCTTCGAAGATGGTGTACGTCCAGCCCTGCGTCGAGCCCGCCTTCTCCGCGGCGTAGCCGTATCCCTCCTCACTGTATGTCTGCGCCGCGTTGCCGCGGAACAGATCGGCAAACGACACGCCCGTGGTGCCGTAGACCTCGATGCGGTCGTCCATCCCGCCCGGCTTGGCCCACCCGTCTTCAGCCAGCCCGATCACGCCGCCGTCGAACTCGACGACGCAGACGGCGTTGTCTTCGCCAAGCGTGCGTCCCTTGTGGCGCACGGTGTCCATCGTCGCCCACACGCTTTTCACCGCGGGGTTGCCACCCAGCATCCAGCGGAACCACCCGAACGCGTGACAGCCCATGTCCATCAGCACGCCGCCGCCGGACTGCTTGACGTCCCAGAACCAGTCGCTGTGCGGGCCCGAGTGCTTCTCCAGCTGTTTCAGCATGTAGACGTCGCCCACGGCGCCTTCGCCCACCAGCTTGCGCACGCGCTCGTACTTGGGCGCGAAA
The DNA here is from genome assembly GCA_963806705.1 of Vicinamibacteria bacterium. GTDB lineage: Bacteria > Acidobacteriota > Vicinamibacteria > Vicinamibacterales > JAENWD01 > JAENWD01. The sequence goes on along the minus strand of CAWDZE010000008.1, from coordinate 72,810 downwards.
CAGAGCTCCTCCGCGTACATCAGCTTGCGGCCGTGCTCGCGGCACACGGCGATCATCTCGTCGGCCTCCTCGAGCGTCATGCAAAGCGGCTTTTCGACGATGACGTGCCTGCCGGCGCGCGCGGCCGCCAGCGCCACGCGGTGGTGGAGGAAATTGGGGAGGCAGATATCGACGACATCATAGTCGGCGTCGGCAATCAGCCGATCGATGTCGCTGAACCACCGGGGGATGCCCCAGTGCGCCGCGACGCGCCGGGCGCGCTCGGGCGATCGCGAGTAGATGGCGGTGATCTCCGCGTCGGGCACGAAGCGCTTGTAGGACTCGAGGTGAATGTCGGCGATGAAGCCGGCACCGAACAACGCGACTTTTGTTCTCATCACGGGTTCACAGTTTCACAGGTTCACAGGTTCACGGGTTCAGGGGTTCACGGGTTCACGGGTTCGACGCGGCATTGCAGCGTCGTCAACGGGCCGTCGGTGTTCATGCGATCCACTTCCGGATCCAGATCAGGCTCGATGTTCACGTCCAGGCCGTAGTCGACGTAGACGTCGAGCCGCGAGCGGTCGGGCGCGGCGTCGAGGTCGACCTGGCGGCCGCCGTTGGCGTTGCGGTACTTCAGCGTGGCGGTGCGCTCGCCGATGACGGGCACGGCGTTGTCGAGTGACACGCGAATCCACTGCGGATGCTCGCGGTCGCGGTACGACAGGCGCCACGGGCGATCGTCCACAGGGCGGTCGAGCACGAACTCGCGCCCGGCGGCCGGCCCGGTGCCGGTGCACACCACCTGCACCATCAACGCCAGCTCGACAACGCTCACGGCGGTAGCGTAGCACCCCGCAGTCCCTCCAGCACCTGACCAGCCCCGACCGCAGCCCAGAGCACCTCACGGCACGTCCGCGCGCCATGGAGCACCTTGGCGCCCCTGTTTGTCCCCAATTGGTCTACACTCGCCCCTGAAGGCTCTTCCCCCTGCCTTGGAGGTTGACGGTGATGACGCTCCGCCGCGGCTCGTGGCTCGTGCTCGCGACGGCATTGGCTCTGCCCTCGATCGCCGTGGCGCAGACGCCGACGCCGGCTCCGGAACCGGCAATCGTGCAAGGTCCGACCTTTCAGATCCGGCGTCGATCTGATCCGGCTCGACGTGACGGTCGTCGAGAAGGACGGCAACCCGATCGCCGACCTCAACTCCGAGGACTTCGAGGTTCGCGTGGACGGCAAGGTCCGGCCCGTGGTGACCTCGCGGTTCCTGGCGCTGGCGCCCCGCACGCTGGACATCGCTTCGGGCACGAGCCTGGCCTCCACGCGCGACTACTCGGGCAACGACACGGGCCTCAACGGCCGTCTCCTGGTGCTGGCGGTGGATCACGAGAGCCTGCCGTCGGGCGCCGGCCGGCCGCTGATGATGGCCGCCTCCGAGCTGTTGCACCAGCTGGGGCCCGCCGACCGCGTCGCGCTGGTGACGGTGCCGCAGCCGGGCCAGCGCATCGAGTTCACCAGCGACATCGAAGAGATCGAGTACGGGCTCTCGCGGATCACGGGCCGGCGCCAGTCGCGCTTCCGCACCGTGCGCGTGAGCTTCGAGGAAGCGCTGGCCATGGAACGCCAGGAAGACCGCGTCTTCGCGGAACTGCTGGAACGCGAGTGCGCCCACCGCTATGACGAGACCTGCCCCGAGCAGGTGCGCGTGGAAGCACGGGACGTGCTGGACGAGAACCGCGAGCGCATCCTGGTGACGCTCAACGCGCTGTCGGGCCTGGCCGATTCATTAGCCGGCGTTGACGGCCCGAAGACGATCGTGTTCCTGTCGGCCGGCATTGGCTTTGAAACGCGCGCGCTGTCGCGCTACAAGGAAGTGGCGCGCCGCGCAGCGGATGCGCGGCTCACCCTGTACGCGGTGCAAGTGGACACCTTCTCGTTTGATACTTCGGAACGTGCCTCGGGTGCCGCCTTCATGGGCGACGCCGACTCGGGCATGCGAGGGCTGCAGACGCTGGTGGGGCTGACCGGCGGGGCCTTGTTCCGCGGCGTCGGGCGCGGCTCGGGCGTCTTCGAACGCATCAGCCGCGAAGCCAGCGGCATCTACGTGCTGGGCATCGAGCCGGACGCCGGCACGCCGCCCACCGAGCCGCTCGACCTGAAGGTGCGCGTCAAGCGCCCGGGGCTAACGGTACGCACGCCGCAGCAGGTGGTGCCGCCGGCGCCGCTGACCAAATGGCCCGATCAGAAGCGCGCGCTCGGCTTCACGCTGCGCCAGCCGCGACCGGCGACGGAACTGCCGATGAAGGTCTCGACCTACACCGTGCGCGGCAGTGCCGACCTACGGCTGAAGACCGTGATCGCCGCCGAGCTCGCGCTGCCGGTGGGCCGGGCCGCCGACCTGGCCTGGGGCTTCGAAGTTCGCGACAAGGGCCGCGTCATTGCCGACGCCTTCGATCACGGGCTGCCCCACGGCTCGTCGGCGACACCCGACGGGCTGATGCTGGTAACGGCGGTGAGCCTCCCAGCCGGCGTTTACACCTTGCGGTTTGCCGCGATGGACGCGGCGGGCCGCCGCGGCAGCGTCGACCACCCGATCACGGTGGGCCTGCGGATGACGCACGCCGGCCTGGGCGACAAAGCGACGCCGGAACGGCTCTACTTCTCGGACCTGATGCTCGGGCAGGACGTCGAGAACCGCTTCCAGCCTCGGCTGCAGTTCACCGCCGATGCCGGCACGATCTCGGCGCTGCTCGAGCTGTACGGCGGGCCGCAATCGGGCATGGACCGCGCCACGGTGGAGTTCGACGTGCGCGGCATGGATGGCGCCACGCGCGTGACCACCCGCATCGCGCCGACCAAGGCCGAGGGCGAGTTCCGAAGCGTCGCCATCGCCCAGCTGCCGGTGGCGAGGCTGAGCCCGGGTAGCTACGAGCTGCATGCCAAGGTGCTGGTCGACGGCCGTGCGGTCGGCCTGGTGCGCCGCCAGCTGACGATCACCGCTGGCGCGATGGCCCGGTCGCAGTAGGCCGCGCTATGGTGATGGCGTGAGTCGCTGCACGTTGCTTGTCGTCGCGGTGGTGTCGTGGTGGCAGGGCTTCAGCCCTGCCATCGGCGCTGCCTCCGCGCAGTCGTTCCGCAAGAACCAGCCCGCGCGCGTCACCGTGGAAGCGCGCGCCTCGGCTCCCATCACCAGGACCGCGCAGCCCGTCGACCTTGCGCTGACCGCAACGCCGGTGCCCGGCGTCCACGTCTACGCCCCCGGCAACCCCAAATACATCGCGGTCTCGGTGACGGTGTTTCCGGTGACGGGGCTGACCATCGGCGCGCCGATCTTCCCTCCCGGCAACGACTACTTCTTCGCGCCGCTGCAGGAATCGGTGAAGGTCTATTCGAAGCCGTTCGTCATCCTCGTGCCGGTGACGGCCACCGCCGCCTTCACGAAGGGCCGTGCCGCCGACGCGGGCGCGACGACGACGGTCAAGGGGACGGTGGACTACCAGGCGTGCGACGACAAGGTGTGTTTCCCGCCGCAGTCGCAGCCGTTCTCCGTGGATGTGCCGGTGAAGCTGGCGCGCCGTTAAGGCGCCAGCGCGGCGACGACGCGCGCGAAGAACTCCGAGCCGTTGCCCTCGTGCCAGCGCCAGACGACGACCAGGTCGTGCTCAGGGTCGATCCAGATCGTGTTGCCGCCAAAGCCGATGGCGGCAAATGACGAGGCGGGCGTCGCCGGCCACAGCTTCTGCCCCGTGTTGAGCCACCACAGGTACCCGTAGTCGTCCTTTCTCGCGCTGGGCGTCGTCGCATCGCGCACCCACGCCGGCGAGACTACCGTGCGACTGCCCCACTGACCGCGCCGCAAGAACAGCAAGCCGAAGCGCGCGGCGTCGCGCGAGTTCATCCACACGCCGCCGCCCCACCGCGTCCCGCCGCTCACCGTCGACAGCTTCCTGCCATCCACCTCAACGATCGCGTCCCAGTACGGGATCCACTGCCACCCGGATCCTGCGCCGATGGGCGTCATCACCTCGTCGCGGAACACCCCGGGCAGCGGCCGTTTCCACACGCGCAGCAGCGAAAGCGCGAAGCGGTTTACGCGCACGTCGTTGTACCGTAGTACGCGCCCGGCGCCTGGAGCTCACGCGGCTCGCGCGCGCCCTCGCCAAACTCCTCCACGCCGATGAAGGTGTGCGCCTTGCCGAAGAGCGTCCCGTCCCACTCGCTGGACTGCGTGGCATGGTGGCGCCACGTGATGGCCCGGTTCTGCTCCGAGTCGTAGCCGCCGTCGTTGACCTGATCTCCAACCCGCGCGTCGATGGTTTCGATCAGGCCACGATCCAGCGCCAGGCCGAGCAGCGTCGACAGCATGCTCTTGGCGGCGCTATAGAGCGGCTCGGCAGCGGAGGTATCGCCGAATTCGGCGACGATGGCACCGCCGCGGAGGATGAGGCCGTTGGTGCCGCCGCGGCTGCCTGGGAGCGGTCCGAGCGGCTTGCCGAAGATGCGCTCCTGGTCCGAGAAGTCGCGCGGGCGTTGGGTCTCGTGCGTGCGCGCGAACTCGACGGCCGCCTCGAGCTTCGCGGGGTCGAACCCGGCCGCGGCCGGGTCGCGCCGCGCCCAGTCAGAGTCGCCAGGGGGTGGGACGTAGTCGGCGACGAGCTGGGTGAGCGACTGCGGTTGATGCGCCGAGATGCCGGCGGCGAGCGAAGCGAGAAGGCAAACAGCAAAGAGCGGACCTCTCGGCGGCGGCATGCCGAAATATTAGCCCGAGCAGCTCTCAGTGGGCGTTGGCGCGAATTCGTATTGATCGATGGTCGCCGCCAGGAGCGCACGACCGTGGCCGTCGTGAGCTTCGCGAACGACGTGCACGACGCAGCGGACGTCCGCGGTCCGCGCGGCGCCGTCGGTGATGCCAAACACGAGATCGAGCGATTCGGCCGGGGGGAAGGAAGCGGCCACGGAGAGCAGGACGCCACTGCGGCTGACGTTGACGACATCGCCGTCACGCCAGGTCACGTGGCCCACGGGTCGTACGCGCGCCGGCAGCGGCAGGGGGTATCGCTCGGCGCGGACGCAATGCCGTCTCGGTCTCATCCAGCAGCGAGTATGCCGGGCGCCGGGAAGCCCGGCAATGGGACGGGCGTGCGTGCGAGTCCAGTTCTGTCGTCATTGTGGTCCCCGGCGTCATCGGGCCGCTACACGTCTTCATTGCTGAGCTTGATGCCGGCTGAAGCTCAAGGAATCGAGCGCTGGAGGTGCATCACGCGCAGGGCCAGCTCGAGCCGCGTGGACACCCCAAGCTTGAGGTAGATGCTCGACAGGCGGTTCCGCACGGTCTGTGGGCTCAGCGCGAAGTCACTGGCAATCGCGCCATTGCTCGCCCCACGCAGGATGGCTCGGACGATGTCGTGTTCGCGTGGGGTCAGCAGGTCGAGGCTGCCGGCCGCGCCGGTTGGCGTCTCGGCCCGGAGGTTTTCGAGTAGCGGCCCCACCTGGTCGCGCGCGAGCCAGTACTCCCCGCCGTAGACGGTCCTGACGCACTTGCGGACCATCGGTCCGTCGGCATCGCTCGACAGGAAGCCCCGGGCGCCGTGGGCCACGAGGACCGACGGCTCGAACTCGCCGTCCGGCGGAATCAGAATCACCACCCGCGCCTCCGGCGACGCCTGCAGCAGCGGATCGAGCAGCCCCAGGGCGCCGGCCGGCGCGATATGCAGGTCCACCAGCACGACGTCGACCGGCTGCACGCGGACAAGGCGCACGGCCTCGGCCGCGTCGGCTGCCAGGACGCAGGCCACGCCCGGCACGTCGGTCAGCGCCTTGGACAGGCGCGCACTGACGGCTTTCCGGCCATCGGCCAGCCCCACGGTGATTGCCTTCGAGGTTCCGGTCATCGGTCGTAAGGCCCTGTCGGCCTTCGTCAGAGTATCGACCCCCGAGCGGTTCAACCGCAGGCCCTGGCGGAACTGAAGTTCCGCCCCACGAACGAGGAGGTGCATTCGGCTGCACAAGTTTGACCGGTGCCACCTCTTCAGTCAGACTGCCGCGCGATGTCCACTCCGCAGCTCGAACGCCGCTTCGGCCTGTTGCAAGCCACCGCCCTGAACATGTCGAACATGATCGGCATCGGGCCGTTCATCACGATCCCGCTGCTGATGACGGCGCTTGGCGGGCCGCAGGCACTCCTTGGCTGGCTGGTCGCGCTGGTGATCGTCGTGGCCGACGGCATGGTGTGGGCCGAACTGGGCGCGATGCTTCCGGGCTCGGGCGGCACCTACCGCTACCTGCGCGAGGGATTCGGATCCGAGCGATTCGGCCGCCTGATGGCGTTCCTCTTCATCTGGCAGTTCATCCTCAGCGGCCCGCTCGAGATCGCGTCGGGCTACATAGGCTTTGCCAATTACGCCCGCTACATACTCCCCGACCTCTCGCGCTCGGGCGCCATCGGGCTGGCCACGCTGGTGGGCGTGGTCAATATCGCGCTGCTCTACCGCCGTATCGACTCCATCGGCACGCTGACGGTGACCCTCTGGGTGGGCACGCTCATGACGACGCTGGCCGTGATCGTAACCGGCGCCTTCCACTTCGACCCGGCCATCGCGTTTGATTTCCCCGAGGGCGCCTTCAACTTCTCCACCGGGTTTCTCTTCGGCCTGGGCGCCGCGGCGCGCGTGGGCATCTACGACTATCTCGGCTACTACAACATCTGCTACATCGGCGACGAGGTGCGCTCGCCGGGCCGCGTGATCCCGCGCTCGATCCTCATCAGCGTGCTGGCGGTGGCGATCATCTACATCGCCATCAACCTGTCGATCATCGGCGTCGTGCCCTGGCGCGAGTTCGTGCCCAACACCGCCCACCCGCAATCGGACTTCATCGTCTCGATCTTCATGGAGAAGATCTACGGGTCCAGCGTCGCCACGGCGTTCACGCTGCTGGTGCTGTGGACGGCGTTCGGGTCCGTCTTCGCGCTGCTGCTGGGCTACTCGCGCATCCCGTATGCGGCGGCCACCGACGGCACCTTCTTCAAAGTCTTCGCGAAGGTCCACCCCGAAAAGCACTTCCCGCACGTCTCGCTGCTGCTCATCGGGGCCATCGCTATCGCCGCCAGCACGCTCACGCTCGGCATGGTGATCGACGCGCTGATCACGACGCGAATCCTGATTCAGTTCATGGGCCAGATCGTGGCCGTGGCGCTGCTCCGCCGCGACCGGCCGGACCTGGAACGGCCGTTCCGGATCTGGCTGTACCCGCTCCCCAACCTGGCCGCGCTGGCCGGGTGGGTGTTCGTGTTCTCGACGTCGGGTGCGACGGTGATCCTGTTCGGCCTGGTGACGCTGCTGGCAGGTGTGGCCGCCTTCGGCGTGTGGACGTGGAAAACCTCGCAATGGCCGTTTGCGATGGCGCGGCCGAACTGAAGTTCGGCCCTACGGGGCTCATTGCAGATTGCAGATTGCAGATTGCAGATTGACGATTAAGTCGGGGCAACGCCCGGGTTCATCCGATGTCTACGAGCGTGACGACACGCCCGGTGCGAGCCGCCTCGTGTAACGCGACCAGCGCCGCGATGTTGCCGCGACTGTCCTGGAGGGTCACGCGCGACGGCCGCCCGTCGATCGCGGCGGCCTCGAGATCTTGCACCTCGCCCAGATACAGTGACTCGCCAGGCACGACGAGCGTCCGCACGTCGTCACCCCGGGTCAGCCGAAGCGGCGCTTCGGCGCCCGGCTTGAACGGCGTCTCGAGCGTGATGACGCCCTCGCTACCGGCGATCTCGACCCACGTCCGGAAGTGCGCGCCGAAGCCGCAATCGAATACGCCGACGACGTCATCGGGAAACAGCAGCGTGCCGGCAACGGCCAGGTCGATGCCGATCTCGTGCCGCACCGCCTGCGCGGTCACCGCGATGGGCTCGCCCGCGAGCAGGCGCGCGTAGCTCACCGGGTAGCAGCCAACGTCCCACAAGCTGCCGCCGCCCCACTCGGGCACCAGGCGCACGTCGTTGGGACGCGTGAGCATGAAGGTGAACGTGCCCCGAATCGCGCGCAGACGTCCGATCTGGCCACCAGCGACAAGCTCCACAACACGCGACGTGAGCGGATGGTGCCGGTACATGAATGCTTCGGCCACCACGACGCCCTGACGAGAGGCGGCCTCGGCGACGCGGTCCACGTCGGAGGGGACCAGCGCCATCGGCTTCTCGCACAGCACGTGCTTGCCCGCGGCTATCGCGTTGAGCGTCCACTCCACGTGCAAGTAGTTCGGCAGCGGGATGTACACCGCGTCGATTCGAGGGTCGGCCAGCATGGCCTCGTAGCTGTCGTAGACGCCCTCAATCCCCCACTCCTTGGCATAGCTGCGCGCGCGCTCGGCCGATCGGCTGGCCACGCCCGCGAGCTGGCTTTGGGCGGACGCACGGATAGCGGGAATCAGAGACCGGTTGATGCGGGCCGTGCCGAGCAGACCCCAATGAAGCTGTCGCGCCGACATCGATGGCAGGCGGCGCTCCGAAGCGGCGCGCCGCGCGGATTGTATCAGGGTCGCCCCGACGACGCCTCTACCGCGATGGCCATCACGTGCTCGGCGGGCAATGCGGAAGTGACGGCCATCAGGATCGGACCCTCCTCCCAGAACACGATCGTCGTCGAGGCCTTGTAGTGCGTGGCGTAGCGCCGGCCTCCCAGGGTCCGCAGGTCCGGCGTCGCCGGAAGATCCTCCAGCGTGCCGACAACGCCGTGCCACGTGACCAGGTCGCGCAGGGCGTTGTGATAGATGGCGATGGCGGCCGGCGTGCCGCCGAGCGTGACGTGCGTGCCGCCTTCGAGACTGTAGCCCTGCCTGTCGAGCGCTGGCACCCGCACCGCTCCGGGGGGCGCCTGCGACAGCCTCACGCCCAGGCCCATGGCATTTCGCACCGGGTAGTCGAGCGCGACCAACCCGCCGGCCACGCGCATGTAGCTGTCCTGCACGTACGCCGGCAGGCCCGGATCGCGGAACAGCGACACCACCAAGGCGACGACCGCGACAAGCCCAAGGCCCGCAACCAAGAGGAACGGAGCCGCGTTGGCAAGCGGGCGCTCGCCGCTCTCGGCGGTGTCGGTCGACATCCTTCGATTGTAGTGTGCCGCTTCAGTTCCTTCGTTGCGCCAGCGTGCTCGGTCCGCGTGCTCGACGACGCTGCCGTCTCAGCGCAGGCCCTGCATCACGTGCGTGCTGGTGGGAAGAGCGTGGCAGGCCGGGTCCAATCGGGGATTCGCATCCGGCGTTTGACGGACGGTTCTCCTACTTTCGCGCGACCGGCTGTGAGATTGGGGCGGAGCGGCTTGGCAGGTGCGCGTCGTCGCCGTCGTAGGCCGCCGACAGGGTGTGGTCGCCGATGCCCAGGTCGAGGGTCACCAGCACGGCCGTGCCGCCGTGCACCATCGCCTTCCCCAGCACCGCATCGTCGGCTGAAAAAACCACCGCGCCGGTGGGTGCGGAGTCCGAGCCCAGAGAGCGGACGTACGCGGTGAGCCGCACCGAGCGGCCCACCACGGCGCGCGCCGGCGAGACCGTGAGCGTGATGCTGGTGGGAACCACGGCGGGCGGTTCAACCGGCGCCGGGGCCGTCGTGCCCGCCTGCCCGCCTGTCGGCGCGGCTTCGACTTCCCCTGGACCCGAGCCCGGGCGCGACTTCGGATCCAGTCGGCGCGTGACAGCGGCGATTACGCCAGTCACCGTCGAGGGCCGCGACGGCCCAGGCATCGTCGCCGGCTCGCTGGGGTCGGAGGCGGCTGCGGCGGTCGGGGCGCCGCCGCCCGCCCCAGGGCGACCACTGCCGCCGGCCAGTGCTTCGGAGGCGGAACCGCCGGGCAACAGGACGCGCTGGCCCCATCCCTGCGATTCCAGCCACGAAACCGTCCGCTGAATGGGCCCGGGCAGGCGCGTCTGGATCGCTTCGGACGCGATGTCCCGGGAGTTGACCAGCCAGAGGCCGACCAGCACCGTGCCCATCAGCCCGAGCGATAACGCGCTCATGGCCCAGCCGGAGACCGATTCGCCCTCCGTGAGCCAGTCACTGAAGGCGCGGATGGCAAACCCGACGAGGATGATGACGAAGACGACCCCGAGCAGGTCGACGGCGTATCGAAGCAGCGCCACCAGGAGCGTGAAGCCCGCGACCAGGCCGAGGATCACGAGCCAGCGAGGAACCTCCTCACCCGACTGAGCCGGGGGGAGGCCAGTCTCGAAGGTGTCTTGCGGAACGTCCTTATCTCGTTGAAACACCATTGCTTGCTGGCCTGGTCCCAGACGGGGTGGCCATATGATCAGCTGGCCAGCCCAACTGCGCAAGCCGGGTCGTCCTCAATATCGGCAAATTCTGTATCAATATGGTGCTTTTTGCACTCCCCGCGTCACTCGACTTCGTGGCCTAGCGCCAGCGAAAGATTCGGAGAGCGACGCCAAAGCTGACAAGCCCCCATCCAACGAGAAGACCCAGTTCGTGCCCGACCTGCGCGAGGGCCGCGCCTTCGAGCATCACGGCGCGAAGCGCGTCGTTGAGGGCCGTCAGGGGCAACACCTGGATGAAGGGCTGCATCGCCGGGGGAAAGTTGGACGCCGAAAAGAAGACGCCCGACAGCACCCACATGGGCAGCATCACGAGGTTCAGCAGGCCCGACACGGCCTCGATGGTGCGGGCGCGGCTGGCCACAAGCAGGCCGAGCCCGCCAAAGGCCACCGCGCCGACCAGGCAGGTGCCCAGGAGCACTGCTATGGATCCGCGCATCGGCACGCCGAAGGCGAAGTAGCCGAAGAGCAGCAGCGCGCCGACCTCGATCCCCAGGAACACCAGTCGCCCGAACAACTGCGCCAGCAGGTAGTCGCGCCGGCGCATGGGTGAGGCGATGAGGCGCTTGAGCAGCTTGCGCGTGCGCGCCTGCACGATTGAAAAGCCCAGGCCCCAGAGGCCCGTGCTCATGATGTTCATGCCCAGCAGCCCGGGCAGCAGCCAGTCGATGTAGCGCGAGCCGATCGCCTCGATCGGCGCCTCGCGCGCCGCAAACGCATCCACGCGTCCGGCCGCGCGCTGCAGCAGGTCGTCCACCGTGCGGCGCGCCAGCCGGCTCTCGGCGCGGGTCGGGTCCAGGTGATAAACCGGCGGCGGACCCGGTTCCACGACCACCTGGACCTCGGCGCGCTGAAGCGCCCGCGCGATCTCTTGAGCGCCCAGCGCGCGCACCGTGACGCCGGGCGTGCGCTCCAGCGTCTGCGTCACCAGCACCGCGCCGGACCCACTCACCACGCCGACGACGACGGGCTCGTCGCCGCGCGCGCGAAAGGCCACGCCCAGCGCGCACGCCATCAGGATCGGAAACACGAAGACCCAGAAAAGCGCTTCCGGTTCGCGCAGGAACTCGCGCAGCCGCGCGAGCGTGAGCTCCACCAGCGGTGGATAGGCGCCGCCGCGATCACGCATCGCGCAGATGCCTTCCCGTCAGGGCGACAAAGACGTCCTCGAGCGTTGCACTGTGCGTGGTGAGGTGCGAGAGGGCCGCTCCCTGGGCCGACAGGTGCTCCAGCAGCGCAGGCACCGCAAGGTGCACTTCCGAGGTTGCCAGCGACCAGGCGCCGTGCTCGAGACGCGCTTCGCCCACGCCGGGCAGCGCCGAGAGCGCCGCCCGATTCGAGTGTGGCGCCATCGGCCACCGCGAACTCGACGACGTGCTCGGCGCCGAGAGCGGCGATGAGCGTGCGTGGAGTATCGAGAGCGATGACCTTGCCGCGATCGACGACGGCCACGCGATCACACAGCAGCTCGGCTTCGTCCATGTAGTGCGTCGTCAGCAGGATGGTGCCGCCCTCGGCTCGGTACCGCGTCAGCAGGTCCCACAGCTGGCGGCGCGATTGCGGGTCGAGCCCGGTCGTCGGCTCGTCGAGAAACAGCAGGTCGGGCTGTCCCACCAGCGCGCAGGCCAGCGCGAGCCGCTGCTTCTGTCCGCCGGAGAGCTTGCCGACCCAGCTGGCGCGCTTCGCGTCGAGTTCGACCAGCGCCAGCACCTCGTCGACCGTGCGGCCGCGCTCCGCAAACGATCGGAACAGGCGGATCGTCTCCTCGACCGAGAGCTTGTCGTTGAGCTGTGTTTCCTGGAGCTGAATGCCGAGCCGCCCGCGCAGCGCGCGATCGCGTCCCTGGCCCCAGCGCTCGCCGAGCACTTCCACCTCACCGGCATCGGCCGGCGTGAGGCCTTCGAGGATCTCTATGGTGGTCGTCTTGCCGGCACCGTTGGGGCCGAGCAGGCCGAAGCACTCGCCGCGCCGCACCTCGAGATCGAGACCCGCCACGGCCACGACGTCGGCAAAGCGCTTGACCAGATTGTGGCATCGGACTGCTGAAGACATTGACGATTGCAGATTGACGATTGCAGATTAAACGAAATTACTCGGATTGCGGTGACGGCACATGTGACGGATTTTCGCCGATTCGTCGTCACCGTGTGATAGGACAGTACCTCAATGCGTCACTGTGCTTTGCAAATGGTCCTTGTCGCCGTCGCCATTGCGTGCACCAGCAAATCGTCATCCATCATCAGACCATCGTCAACTGACAGGGCACATGCGGCTGCGCTAGCACGACCCACCGGGTTGCCACTACGTAATCTGCAATCGTCAATCGTCAATCTTCAATTTCTACCTGGCCGCCGAACGTTGCTGGACGCGCACAACGCGTATCCGGATCGCGGGCGCTTTGCCGATCGCCTCGGCGTCGCGCTGTCGACGGGGCTGCCAGTGGCGATCGAGCAGGACCTGGCGTGGTGCGTGTCGGCGGGCGGCGTGAAGGCGCCGCTGGTGTCGCACGAGTCCACGTGCGTGGGCGGCGAGCCGACGCTCGAGGCGTATTTCTTCCAGCGCGTGCGGCCGATCGTCGAAGCGGCGCTGACGAAGGGGCCGGCGCCTGACTGGCCGCTCATCACCCTCAATCTCGACTTCAAGACCAACGAGCCCGAGCACCACGCGGCCGTGTGGGCGCTGCTCGGCAAGTACGAACGCTGGCTCACCACGGCGCCCCGCCTGGCCCATGCAACGGAGGTGTCGCCGCTACTGGTCGGGCCGCTCATGGTCCTTACCGGCTCGCCCGACGTTCAGCAAGTGACGTTCCACGACGCCGTCCCTGTGGGCGCCCGGTTGCGGGTATTTGGCGCCATTGCCGGCAGTGCCGCGCCCGAGTCGGACCCTTCGGCGCTGCCACGCGCAACGCCCGCCACCAACTACCGCCGCTGGTGGAACCATCCGTGGCGGGTTGTCGAGGTGGAAGGCCAGCGCAACGCGGGCGATTGGACGATGGAAGACGCGGCGCGCCTGGCGGGCCTTGTCGGCGACGCGCACGCCCATGGCCTGTGGATTCGGTTCTACACCCTCAACGGGATGGCCGGCGAACGCGAGGGCTGGACCGCCAGCTACAACTTCGGCGGCCTCGATGCCGCGGCGCGACGCTGGCGCGCCGCCAGCGACGCGAAGGTCGACTTCATCGCCACCGATCAGTACGAGGAATTCGCACGATCACGCCAGTGAGCTCAATCCGCGCCATCCGTAAGCCGCGCAATTTGCAATCGTCAATCGTCAATCGTCAATCGTCAATGTAAACTATCCCTCCAATGCCTTCAGAGAGCACGGTGGTGATCGCGCCGCCCGATCTGCTGCCGCGCCTGGTCGAACGGCTACGGTCGCAGGACGCGGGCGAGCTCACCACCTGCGCCGACACCGACATCCCCGCAGCCATCGAGCGCGTGCTGGCGGTCAGACCCGATCGCGTCGCGCTCGAGCGGCTGTTTGCGGCCACCTCGCGAGGCGCCGCGCTGCTGTCGCGACTCAAGGCCGACCCCGCGCTTGCCCACGCCGAGTTCCGCATCGTCTCGCACGACAGCGACTACTGGCGCATCTCGCCTCGGCGCCCCGGGCCCAGCGACGCTATGCCGTCGGCGGTGTCGCACCCGGTGACGAGCGACGCGCCGCCGCTCGATCAACACGGCACGCGGCGTGCCGCGAGGCTGAGCATCCAGGAGGGCGTCGAGGTGCTGGTCGACGGCAGTCCGGCGCGGGTGGTCGACCTGTCGGGCGTCGGCGGCCAGGTGTTGTCGAGCGGCGTGCTCAAGCCGAACCAGCGGGTGCGCGTGTCGATGGTCGATGGACGGGTGACGCTGCGCTGCCAGGCGACGATCATCTGGGCGCGCTTCGAGCTGTCGCGCGGCGACCTGGGCCCACGCTATCGCGCCGGGTTGGAGTTTTCAGGCGCCGACACTGACGGGATTGCCGAGTATGCGAGGAGGCATCAGAAGAAGTAGCGCAAGGCACTCTCGTGCATCGTGCTTAATGCCTTGTGCCGAGTGCGGTGCCTCGTGTCTGGTGCTTACCGTGAGTGGTGCCCGGCGCTCGGTGCCTGGCGTGGCGCATCGCGCGTGACACCTCCCATGTGCCTCCGCACATGCGGCACGTCGCAACGTGCACCAAGCACATCGGCACGAAGCACCGCACACAGCACCGGGCACCACGGCACTCGGCACGGAATGGCAGGCTACTTCGACACCGCCATGTCCTCGTCCCTGACAATCGTCTCTTCCCGATCGGAACCCGTTGAGATGATGGCGGCTGGAACTCCCGTCACTTCTTCCAGGCGGCGCACGTAGGCCTGTGCGGCTTTCGGGAGGCGATCGTAGGACTGCACGCCGCGGGTGGGCTCGGTCCAGCCGGGCATCTGCTCGTAGATGGGCTCGCAGCTCGAGAGCAGCTTCAGGTCGGCCGGAAAGTCCTCGACGGTGCGGCCGCCGCAGCGATAGCCGGTGCAGAGGCTGATGGAGTCGATGCCGTCGAGCACGTCGAGCTTGGTCAGCGCGAGCGCGTCGATGCCGCTGACGCGCGCGGAAAAACGCACGGCCACCGCGTCGAACCAGCCGCAGCGGCGTGGCCGGCCGGTCGAAGCGCCGTACTCCTGCCCGCTCTCGCGCAACCGGTTGCCCATCTCGCCGACGAGCTCCGTCGGCAGCGGGCCTTCGCCGACGCGCGTGGTGTAGGCCTTCACCACGCCCAGCACCGTGCCCACCGCCTTGGGCGGCACGCCCAGGCCGGTGCACACGCCGCCGGCCGACGCGTTCGACGAGGTCACAAACGGGAACGTGCCGTGGTCGATGTCGAGCAGCGTGCCCTGCGCGCCCTCGAACATGATGGCCTGGCCGGAGGCGATGGCGGCGTTGAGCATCACCGAGGCATCGACGACCCACGGCCGGATGCGTTCGCCGTAAGCCGCCAGCTGGTCGTAGACCTGCTGCCAGTCGAGCGTGGTGTCCTTGATGACGCGGTTGCGCGCCTTGACGTTCTCGCGCACGCCCTCTTCGAGCACCGACGGATTGGCCAGGTCGCACACGCGGATGCCCCGGCGCGCGATCTTGTCCTCGTAGGCCGGCCCGATGCCGCGCGAGGTCGTGCCGATGCGCCGCTCGCCTCGCCGGGCTTCCGACAGCACGTCCAGCTCCCGGTGGTACGGCAGGATCAGGTGCGCGCGGTCGCTCACGAAGAGCCGGCCGTCGACGTCGATGCCCAACCCGCCCAGCTCGTCGACCTCGGCAAACAGTGCCTGCGGGTCCACGACGACGCCGTTGCCAATCACGCACGACACGCCCTGGTGCAGGATTCCTGACGGGATCAGGTGCAGGACGAATTTCTGCCCGTGGACGTAGACCGTGTGCCCGGCGTTGTGGCCGCCCTGATAGCGCGCGACGATCGAAAAGCGCGGCGTGAGCAGGTCGACGATCTTGCCCTTGCCCTCGTCTCCCCACTGCGCGCCGATGACTGTGAGATTTCTGGCCATGGTCAAAAGCACGCCATCGTACACCAACCCCGCGGCGCCCGTCATTCGCAGCAGGGTGATAGGATGCGTGGTCGTGACCGCGCCGGTGTTGCTCGACGGCGCCTCCTTGACGCGCGCTGCCCTGGCGGCGATCGCCGATGAGGGCGCCACGGTCGTCCTGACCGAGGACGCGAAGGCGCGGGTGCACGCGGCGCGTGCCGTCGTGGATCGCACGGCCGAGGGCGACGCGCCCGTCTACGGCATCAACACCGGGTTTGGATCCTTCGCCGAAGTTCGCATCGCGACCGACGCGCTCGACGCGCTGCAGATCAACCTGCTCCGCAGTCACGCCGCCGGTGTCGGCGACCTTCTCCCTGTTCCCGCGGTCCGCGCGATGATGGCGCTGCGCGCCAACGTCCTGGCACGCGGCCATTCCGGCATCCGGCTCGAGACGCTCGACCTGCTGATCGCGATGCTCAACGCCGGCGTGCACCCGGTGGTGCCAAGCCGTGGATCGGTGGGCGCCAGCGGCGACCTCGCGCCACTTGCCCATCTCGGGCTCGTCCTCATCGGCGAAGGCGAGGTGCTGACCGAGGTCGGGCGGGTCTCCGGCGCCGAGGCGCTCGCTCGCGCCGGGCTGGCCCCGGTTCGGCTGGCGCCAAAGGAAGGGCTTGCGCTCATCAACGGCACGCAGGCGTCGACGGCCGTGCTGGCCCTGGCGCTGGTCGCCGCCGAACGGCTCGCCCGCGCGGCCGACATCGTCGCGGCCTTGTCCATCGACGTGCTCCGCGGGTCAACCCGGCCGTTTCAGGCCAGAATCCACGCCGCCCGGCCGCATGCCGGGCAGGTCGTGTCCGCGGCAAACATCTCGCGCCTGCTCGACGGCAGCGCGATCAACCGATCGCACGCCAACTGCGGGCGCGTGCAGGACGCCTACTCGGAGCGGTGCGCCGCGCAAGTGCACGGCGCCTGCCGCGACGCCCTTGCGTTCATCGGCCGGACCGTCGAGATCGAGGCCAACGCCTCAACAGACAACCCGATGGTGTTTGCCGACGCCGGCGACATCATCTCGGGCGGCAATTTTCACGGCGCGCCGATCGGACTTGGCGCGGATCTGCTCGCCGCCGCCGTCACGCACGTCGCGACGATCAGCGAGCGGCGAGCTGAGCGGCTCGTGAACCCGGCGCTCAGCGACCTGCCCGCATTTCTCACCGTGCAGGGTGGACTGGAATCCGGGCTGATGCTCGCGCAGGTCACCGCCGCCGCGCTCGCGTCGGAGCTCAAGGCGCTGGCGCACCCGGTGTCGGTCGACACGATCCCGACCTCGGCCAACAAGGAAGACCACGTCAGCATGAGCATGGCGGCGTCGCTCAAGGCCGCGTCGGCCGTTCAGCTTGCGACGTTGGTGGTCGCGGTCGAGTTGCTGTGCGCGTGCGAAGGGCTCGACCTGCTGTCACCACTCACGACGTCGACGCCGCTTGCGGCGGTGCACGCGCATGTCCGCACGCGCGTCGCGCGCCGCACCGGCGATCGTCCGCCGTCGCCAGACATCGAAGCAATTGCCGCGATGATCGGCGCCGGCGCACTCGATCACATCGTTGGCCCGCTCGTCAACTGATAAATCTTTCTTTACAGGATTGACATCGCGGGCAGACGTCCATAACGTCTAACCTCCCACATACGACGCGCACGACTTCGCCTGCACCGATGACCTCTGGCACGCGCACCATTCGGGCGCCACGCGGCGCGACACTTTCCTGCAAAGGGTGGCAGCAGGAGGCGGCGCTCCGCATGCTGATGAACAACCTCGACCCCGAGGTTGCCGAGCGTCCCGACGACCTGGTGGTCTACGGCGGCTCGGGGCGTGCCGCGCGCGACTGGGCGTCGTTTGACGCGCTCGTCCACGAGTTGACGTCGCTTGGCAACGACGAGACTCTCGTCGTCCAGTCGGGCAAACCCGTGGCGCGTTTCAGGACACATGCCAACGCGCCCCGCGTGCTGATTGCCAACTCGCTGCTGGTGCCGCACTGGGCAACCTGGGAAATCTTCCGCGACCTGGAACGCAAGGGCCTGACGATGTACGGCCAGATGACGGCCGGCAGCTGGATCTACATCGGCACCCAGGGGATTCTGCAGGGCACCTACGAGACGCTGGCCGCGCTCGCGCGCCGCCACTACGGCGGGTCGCTGACCGGCCGCACGGTGGTCACTGCCGGGTTGGGCGGGATGGGTGGAGCCCAACCGCTTGCGGCCACGATGAACGGGGCCGCAGCCCTTGTGGTTGAAGTGGACCCGACGCGGGTCGAGCGCCGGCTTGCCACGCGATACGTCGATGAAGCCACCTCCTCGCTCGACGACGCGCTGGAACGGCTGTCGCGATGGGCGCGGCTGGGTGAAGCGCGGTCGGTGGCCCTCATCGGCAACGCCGCCGACGTGCTCCCGGCGCTGGTTGCCCGCGGCGTGGTGCCCGATGTGGTGACGGACCAGACGTCGGCTCACGACGCGCTCAACGGCTACGTGCCGCCCGGGGTGTCGGTCGTCGAGGCGCCGGCGCTGCGCCAGCGCGCGCCCGACATCTATATCGCGCGGGCGATGGCCGGCATGGCCGTGCAGGTCCGTGCGATGCGCGCGCTGCAGGATCGTGGCAGCGTGGTCTTCGACTACGGCAACAACCTGCGCGCCCAGGCGCAGGCAGCCGGCGTCGAAGACGCGTTCGCGATTCCGGGGTTCGTGCCGGAGTACGTCCGGCCGCTGTTTTGCGAAGGCAAGGGTCCCTTCCGCTGGGTCGCCCTTTCGGGCAATGCTGCGGACATCGCGGCAACCGATCGCGCGGTGCTCGAGTTGTTCCCCAACGACGCAGGACTGGCGCGGTGGATTCGGATGGCCGGCGAGCGGGTGGCGTTTCAGGGGTTGCCGGCCCGTATCTGCTGGCTCGGGTACGGGGAACGGGCGGCGTTCGGGCGACGGATCAACGAGATGGTGCGGACGGGCGAAGTGACGGCGCCGATCGTGATCGGGCGCGATCACCTCGACACCGGCTCGGTGGCATCGCCCAATCGCGAGACCGAGGGAATGCGCGACGGCAGCGACGCGATTGCGGACTGGCCGGTGCTCAACGCGCTGTTGAACGCGTCGGCCGGGGCCACGTGGGTCTCGGTCCATCACGGCGGCGGCGTCGGCATCGGCTACTCGCTGCACGCCGGGATGGTCATCGTCGCCGACGGCACGCGGGACGCCGACGAGCGGCTGGAGCGCGTGCTGACGTGCGATCCCGGCATCGGCGTGGCGCGCCACGCGGATGCCGGCTATCCCGAGGCGATCGAGACGGCCGAGCGCCGCGGCATACGGCTGCCGATGCCCCGCCGGCGTGGGAGCGCGGGCCACCAGCCCGCCGTTGTCGAATAGGATTCGGTAAGGGCTTCATGACCATCGCCCGTCCCCAGTTCGAACGCCGCGTGCTCGCGGCCCTCGAAGCGACGCCGGTTCGCATCCCCGTGCTCATCGGCGGCTGCGGCACCGGCCGCACTCACCTGCTGCGCGCGCTGCGCGAGCATCTGGGCCTGGACGGGTGCCAGTACCCTGGACGTCGAGCGGTCGGCGTCCACGCCCGAACGCATGCTCCGATCGGTCGTCACCACCTCGCCGTTTCACGCGCCCGACGTCAGCGCCGAAGCCGACTCGCCGCGTGCGGCCTTCGAGGCGCTGCTCGCCTTCTTCCAGGGCGCGCGCGGCCCGGGCGACCGACCGGTGACGTTCCTCCTGGACGAGGTCCTGGAGTTCCGCACCTTCGAGAACTTCCCGGGCCTCCGGCACGTCCTGCGCGACCTGATGCAGGGGCTGTCGAAGTCGACCAACCGCTTCGTGCTGACGACCCGGTACGTCACGCGCGCGCTGCGGTTCTTCCGCGATCAGCCCGACGCAGTAGAGCTCATCGCGCTCACGCCGCTGTCGGCCGACGAGGTGCGCGCCGTGGTGCCCGCCAGCCAGGCGTCCGATCCGGATCTGCTGCGCGCCATCCAGGCGCTCAGCGACGGGCACGCCGGCTACGCGCAGGCCATCGGCCAGGCCATGGCCAACCTTGGCGGCGCCGATCCGATCAGCGCCCTGGCGTCGCTGCTGGCGCCTGAGGCCCCGCTCACCCGCGAGATGACCTACTCCTACGAGCTGCGCCTGCACCGCGCCCGCGGCTACGGCGCGCTCAAGGGGATTCTCGACATCCTCGCCGCCGAGGAACCGCTGACGCTGACCGAGATTGCCCAGCGCCTGCAGCGCACGCCCGGGTCGACCAAGGACTACCTGTCGTGGCTCGAAGACGTGGACCTGGTGTCGGTCCGGCAGAAGCGCTACAGCTTTGCCGACCCGCTGCTCCGGCTCTGGGTGCGACTGCACTGCCGCCCCGAGCCGCCGGAGGAAGGCGAGGTCGCCCGCCAGGTGCAGCACTACGCGCTGTCACGCCTGCCGCAGACTGAACCCGCCCTGGTCGGAGCGGGAAGGACGAGTCGGTCGGGGATTATTGAGATCGACTAAGTGCAGGGTGCCTGGTACCCAGTGCTGGGTGCGGTGCTTAGTGCCTGGTGCTGGATGCTGAGTGCGGGCCGGCACTGAGCACCGCACGAAGCACGCGGCACCAGGCACCAAGCACCACACTCGGCACAAGGCACCCGGCACCTAGCACCTGTGAAGTGCCTCTTTGGCCGCCGCCTGCTCCGCTTCCTTCTTCGTCTTGCCCACTGCGTCGGCCAGCACGTCGAGCCCGACGCGCACGGTGACATGGAACCGCTTGTCGTGTTCCGGGCCGACTTCAGCTGTGACGACGTAGACCGGCAGCGGACGGCCGGATGACTGGAGCCGTTCCTGCAGCGCCGACTTGTAGTCGCGCAGGAAGTCGGGCGACCGGACGTGCGCGATCTCGTCGGCCAGTTCGTTGAGCAGGAAGTCGCGGGCAGCCTCGATGCCGCCATCCAGGTACAGCGCCGCGATGAGCGCCTCGCAACCGTCGGCCAGCAGCGCCTGCTTGCGGCGACCGCCGGTCTTCTCCTCCCCGCGGCCGAGCAGCAGGTACTCGCCCAGCCCGATGCGCTCGGCGAGCGCCGCCAGGGCGGCCGTCGAGACCATCGCGGCCTTGGCCTTCGATTTCTGCCCCTCCTGGAACTGCGGGAACTCGCGATAGAGCAGATCGGCAATCACGAAGCCCAGCACCGCGTCGCCGAGGAACTCGAGCGACTCGTTGTCGACCACGCCGCCGGTGGCATCCTCGTGCGCCTTGGACTTGTGGGTCAGCGCGTGCTCGAGCATGCCCGTGTCGCGGAAACGGTATCCGATGCGCCTCTCGAGCAGCGCCAGCGACTGCCCCAGCGACAACACGACGCCGGCCGGCACCTGCTCGCGATGCTCGGCAATCACGCGCAGCGCCTGGTCGGCCAGCTCTGGCGGCACGGCGACGCGCACTTCCACAAGGCCGTCGCTGAAGGGAAACGTGGAGGGCGCCGGACCGGCCGACGGTATGGAGTCGATACCGTGCGTCTCGAGCAGCCCGCGGACGATGCTGGCCTCGATCTCGGAGTGCGTGCGAAACACAACGGGCCAGTCCACTACTGCACCTGAAATTGACGATTGCAGATTGCAGAGTTGCAGATTACGCGACACGGAGGGCGGCGAGGGCACAAAGGTCGTCGTCATCGCGGCGAAGCCTCGTACACAATGCGGCCGCCGACGACCGTCAGCACTGACTTGGTCGTCAGCATTTCGCGCGGCGGGATTTCGAAGAGGTTCTTCGACAACACAACCAGGTCGGCGAGGTAGCCTGGCTTCAGGCGCCCCTTGCGCGTGTCGGTGAACTCGGCGTATGCCGAGCCGGCCGTGTAGAACTCGATGGCCTGCGGCAGCGTCAGGCGCTCTTCGGGGAACCAGCCACCTTCCGGCGTGCCGTCCGGAAACTGGCGGGTCACCGCGGCGTAGAGGCCCAGCATCGGATCGAGCGGCTCGACAAACCAGTCGGTGCCAAACGCGATGCGCGCGCCGGCGGTCACAAACGACTTGAAGTCGTAAGCCTCGGCAGACCGCGCCTTGCCGATGCGCTTTTCCGCCCACCGCATGTCGTCGATGCAGTGGCTCGGCTGAATCGAGGCGATGACGCCCAGCCCCGGCAATCGCGCCTTGTCGACGTCCCTGACGACCTGCGCATGCTCGATCCGCGGACGCCAGTCGGCGCGGAGGCGGCTGCCCTGCAGCCGGCCGAGGATGTCCAGGACGGAGGCATTGGCCTTGTCGCCAATGGCGTGCACGACAAGCTGGAAGCCGGCGGCGTCGGAGTCGCGCATCTGCCGCTCGAGCGCGTCGGGCGACTGAATGAGCAGGCCAGAGGTCGTGGGATCGTCGGTGTACGGCGCGAAAAACGCCGCCGTGCCCGATCCCATCGCGCCGTCGGCAAAGAGCTTAATTCCCCCGATGCGCAGCCAGTCGTCGCCAAAGCCCGTGTAGATGCCCGCCGCCACCAGGCTCTGGATCGGCCGATTCTGGTGGGAGGTGACGCGCACGGGCAGCTCGCCCTTCTCGCGCAGCCGCTGGTACGCCGTCAGCTCCGTGGCGCTGGTCGTCATGTCCTGCACGGTCGTGACGCCGAGCCGCGCGGCATGGGCCAGGCCGGCACGCGCCTTCGTCAACGTCTCCTCCAGCCCGGGCGGCGGAACGACGCGATTGATCAAAGCCATCGCGTTGTCCTTGAGCATGCCGGTCGGCTCGCCGGCGGCGTCCTTGACGATCGCGCCGCCGTCGGGCACGGGAGTGTCACGCGTGATGCCGGCCAGCTTCAGCGCAAGGCTGTTGGAGAGGCCCATGTGTCCGTCCAGCCGCTGGACGAACACGGGATGGTCCGGCGTCACCGCGTCGATGTCGGCTTTGGTCGGCAACTGACGGCCGGGCCAGGCTTCGTGATCCCAGAA
Organism: Vicinamibacteria bacterium; assembly: GCA_963806705.1. GTDB lineage: Bacteria > Acidobacteriota > Vicinamibacteria > Vicinamibacterales > JAENWD01 > JAENWD01. The sequence continues at coordinate 50,073 of CAWDZE010000008.1, read as the reverse complement.
GCCGCCGAGAATCCAGCGGCCCTTCGGCTGCGTCGCGACGTACCCCTGCAGGCGCGAGGCGACCTCGCGCGCGCTCGAGGCCGAGCGCAGATCGACCTCCACCAGCTCGTTGGCGCCGTCAATCAGGTGCACGTGGCTGTCGTTGAACCCGGGGACCACCAGCCGGCCGGCCAGGTCGATGCGGCGCGTCTCGGACCGGGCACCAGCGAGCACGTCGGCCGACGTGCCCACGGCGACGATGCGCTCGTTGCAGATGGCGACGGCTTCAGCCCAGGGCTTGTCGGGATCGACCGTGTAGATGCGGCCGTTGAGCAGGACGAGATCCGGTTCACAAACCTGCGCCTGTACCATCGGCGCGGCAGCCCCAGTCGACAGGGCCACGGCCGCGCCGCACGCCAACCGAAACCCAACCAACCCAGTCAACCCGACCAACCTGATCAACCTGTTCAACCTGTTCACACCGACCAGCATCGTCACTCCGATCAACGGAGCCCAACCTGCTCGACCTGTTCAACCCAGTCACCCTTGACACTCCCGATTTCGTCGACCTTCAGCAGAATGAGCGTCATGTCGTCGTGCGGGCCCAGCTCGCCGGTGAAATCGCGCACCTCGCGCAGGATCCGCTCGCGCAGCTCGTCAAACGGCAGCTCGGCGTGGTCCTCGATGAGCGTGCTCAAGCGGTTCTCGCCGAACAGATCCTCGTCGGCATTCATCGCCTCGCTGATGCCGTCGGTGAACAGGACGAACAGGTCGCCCGAGGTCAGCGGCAGCGTCACTTCTTCCAGGCACGCCGCGAACTTCTCGCCGCGATCGAACTTCAGGCCGAGGACCATGCCGTCGGGGATCAGGATCCGCGCACGCCGGCCCAGGCCACGGCCCGTAAGGTGGATGAGCGGCGTGTGGCCGGCGCGCGCGTACGTCATCGTGCGCGTGCTCATGTCGAGCACGGCGTAGGTCATCGTGATGAAGCTGCGCGCGTCGAGGTTGTCGGCGATGATGCGGTTGGCGGCGACCATCAGCTCGCGCGGCGAGGTGTGGATCTGGGTCAGTGACAGCATCAGGCCCTTGAGCTCGGCCATGTAGAGCGCGGCGGAGGTGCCCTTGCCCGAGACGTCGGCGATGAGGATGCCGACACGCCGGTCGTCGATGGCGAAAAAGTCGTAGTAGTCGCCGCCCACCTCGCGCGCCGGCGAACAGTGCGCCGTCATCTGCAGGCCGGGCATGCGCAGCGGGCCCTGCGGCAGCAGCGACATCTGGATGTCGCGCGCGATGCGCAGCTCCTCTTCCAGGCGCTTTTTCTCGGCCATCTCGGCCAGCAGCGACGTGAGCCGGCTGGTCATCGTGTTGAACGAGTTGGCGAGCTCGCCCAGCTGGTCGCGCGCCTTCACCTCGATCTTGTGCGAGAAGTCGCCCTTCTGGACCTGCACGGTGCCGACAAACAACTCGTGGATCGAACCGGTGATCGATCGCGCGAGCGCGAGACCGAAGATCAGCGCGACGAACTGGATGAACAGGAACAGGATGCCGACGACTATCAAGACGATGATCAGGAGCTGGCCGAAGCTCATCTGCCCGAGCCGCGCCGGCGAGAGCCGGTTGTAGATCTCGCCGATGCTCATCCCGATCGACAGCGTCGCCTGCCCGGTCCGTCCCGACGCCCAGTCCGAGAAGTCGAGCATCGCCACCCATGACGGCTGCAGCCGTCGCTGCTGAGCCGCATCTCCGCTCGAGAGCGCCACCAGCCGCGCGCCGTCGCGCGAAGGCGGTGGCGGCGGATCGGTCGCCGAGATGTCGCGCAGCTCGATGCCGGTCTCCTCGCGCATGCGCGCGGCGGTCGACTCGTCGACCGGCAGATCCAGGACGACGGCAAAGCGCGGAGTCTTTCCGTCGGCGAAGACTGCCGCGCGGATCGCCAGTTGCGTCTGGGCGTCAACGCCCGCGCCCCGCGGGACTTCGTATGCGACAAGCCCGGCAAAGCCGACACAGGCGACCCACGCGGGAATCTCTCGCGGCGGTTCAAGGTGCGGCCACGGCCCGGCGCTGGCCATGCGAGAAGGACGCAGCGGCGAGGCGACTGCGGGGGCCTCGGCGGCGGGGCACGACCGGCCGACCGGCACCATGGCCAGCGACGCGCCGGGGTAGCGGGTGGCCAGGGCGGCCTGCTTGCGCTCGAGAAACGCCTCGACGTCGGCCTCTCCGCTGAGCCGTGCCAACTCGATCGCGCACGTCCGTGCCAGGAACTGCGCCTGCTCGACCGCCGTGCGCATGCGCGTGGTCACGATGTACTGGCTCACGCTGCCAAACAGCATCAGCCCGCTCACCAGCCCGAAGGTGATGATGAGCAGCGCCGGCACCAGACCCACGAGGATGTAGGAGAGGATCAGCTTGCGGCGCACCCGCCAGAGCAGGTGCTTTCTGGCAAGGCTGATGAGGCGGACGATGAAGTACGCCAGACCGATGAGCAGGGCCAGTGTGCCCAGGCTCCCGATCAGTTCCATCCATCGTGTCGATCCGATCGCGGAGCGACCGGCGAGCGAGGCAAGCTTGACCGAGCCGCCGATGAGAACGGCGCGGCCCGGCCAGGTTCCCACGAGCGCGTGCAGAACCGGGTGGCGAGCGCCGGGGCGCTCGGCGACGGAAGCCCGCGGCGCGCGGGACGAAAACAACCTCACCAGTTGGGTCCGTGACGACGAGGCTCAATGATATCGTAACGACGTGAAACTCGAAGCTTCCGCGCACTTCGCCACGCTCTGCATCCACGCCGGGCAGGAGCCCGACCCGGCCACCGGCGCCATCATCACGCCGATCTACCAGACGTCGACCTACGTCCAGGATGCGCTCGGCCAGCACAAGGGATATGAATACGCGCGCACGCAGAACCCGACGCGCGCGGCGCTCGAGGCCAACGTCGCCGCCCTCGAGGCCGGGCGCGCCGGCTTCGCGTTTGCCTCCGGCATGGCTGCCATTGGCGCCGTCACCGCGCGCCTCGAGCCAGGCGACCACGTCGTCGTGACCGACAACACCTACGGCGGCACGTTCCGGCTGTTCGAGCGCGTGCTGAGGCGATACGACCTGCACTTCACCTACGTCGACACGGGGCGGCTCGACCTGGTCGACGCCGCGTTCACCTCGAGGACCCGGATGCTCTTCCTCGAGACGCCGACCAACCCGGTGCTGGGGCTCACCGACCTGGCGGCCGCCTCGGCCCTCGCGCACCGGCGCGGCGCGTCGGTGGTCGTCGACAACACGTTTGCAAGCCCGGCTCTCCAGCGTCCGATCGAGTACGGCGCCGACCTGGTGCTGCACAGCACGACGAAATACCTCAACGGCCACAGCGACAGCGTCGGCGGGCTCGTCGTCGCGCAGCACGACGCGGACATCGAGTGGCTCGGGTTCTACCAGAACGCTGCAGGCGCGATCCTCAGCCCGTTTGATTCGTGGCTCGTGCTGCGCGGCACCAAGACGCTCTCTATCCGCATGGCGCAGCACAACATCAACGGCCTCGCGCTGGCCGAATACCTCGCAGCGCATCCGAAGGTGCGGCAGGTGTTCTATCCGGGGCTGCCGTCGCATCCGCAGCACGACCTGGCGGCGCGTCAGATGAAGGGCTTTGGCGGGATGCTCTCTTTCGAGCTGGGGTCGCTCGAAAACGCGCGGCGCTTCCTGAACCGCGTGCGCCTGCTGGCGCTGGCAGAAAGTCTCGGCGGCGTCGAGAGCCTGATCGGGCATCCTGCCACGATGACCCACGCCTCGGTGCCGCCCGAGCGGCGCGCCGCCATCGGCATCACCGACGGGCTGGTGCGGATCTCGGCCGGGATCGAAGACATCGACGACCTGAAGGCCGACCTCGCGCAAGCGCTCGAGGCCGTTTGATCAGGTCGATCCCGATCGGATTCGGTCAGGTTGCGTCAGGTTGGAGTCGTCACCGAGCCCAGCCAGTCGAGGTAGGCCTGGCTGCCGCCAGCGACATCGATCACCAGAAACTCGGGCACGTCGTAGGGATGCAGGGCGCCGAGGCGCAGCTGCAGCGTCGCCACCCGTTCCGACGAAGTCTTGATGACGAGCTGGCGCTCGTCGTCTACATGAACCTGGCCCTGCCACCGATAGATGGATTGCATGGGTGGCAACACGTTCACGCAGGCCGCCAGGTGCTCGTCGACCAGCGTCCGGGCCAGGGCCGCGACGTCAAAGGCCGCCCCCACCGTCGTCAGCACGATCACTGCGCTCATGCGATACACTCCCGGGGCTCGAAAGCCCTTGTACTTTCCCCCCGTCCTGCGGTACAAGAGCTCTTGTACTCTTGGCGCGGATGCGGTACAAGCTCTGGCAGGGCTTGTACTTTCGTGCATCTGAGGATATTCTCGATTCGACGCCGATGACAGACGCCGCTCCGACAACAGGCCCCGGCCGACGCATGCTGCCCCCCAAGCCGGGGCGCGGCCGGCGTGCGCTTTGGGTCGCGATGTGGATCGGGGCCGCGTTGCTGCTGGCCGAGTCCATCTTCGGCGAGCGCGGGTTCACGGCGATGATCGAGGCCCGCAAGCAGCATCACGCCATGCAGTCGTCGCTCGACCGGCTGCGTGCCGAAAACGCCGCCCTCCGCGGCCGGGCCCGCCGCCTCCGGGAAGACCCCAAAGCCATCGAAGAGATCGCCCGCCGCGACCTGCGCCTGCTCGCCCCCGGTGAAGTTGTCTTCATCGTCAAGGACGCTGACAGGGGAAAATAGTCAACAGTCAATTGCAGATTGACGATTGAGGAAATCGGGATAAACCCCCGGCGTTGGGGGCCATTCGGTTTTCCTCAATCTGCAATCTGCAATTACTATATCTACCCATGCGGTTTTTGACCCTTGCCCCCGTCCTGTTGGCGCTGACCCTGTCGCTGCCCGATGCGCCCAGCGCACAGGGGCGGGCCGGTGGGCCGCCCGAAGTCAAACTGGTGCTGCTCATCGCGGTGGACCAGTTCCGCTACGACTACCTGACGCGATTCAGGCCGGAGTATTCCGGCGGCCTGTCCCAGCTGCTCACGCGCGGGGCGACCTTCACGCAGGCCTATCTCGATCACTACCCCACCGTCACCGCGGTGGGCCATTCGACGATGCTGAGCGGAGCGATTCCATCGGTGAGCGGCATCGTCGGCAACGACTGGTTCGACCGCGGACTCGGCACCAGCGTGACCAGCGTCTCGGATCCCGACACGCTGCTGGTTGGGGGCGAGGGCCCGGGCGCGTCGCCGCGACGACTCCTCGTGAGCACGCTGGGCGACGAGATGAAGAACGCCGCCGCGCACCTGCCGGCCGAGAACGCACCGAAGGTCTTCGGGCTGTCGCTGAAGGATCGATCAGCGATTCTGCCGGTTGGCCATAGCGCCGACGCCGCCTACTGGCTCGACGTCAAGAAGGGCGTGTTCGTGACGAGCACGCACTATCGTTCCGAGCTGCATGCCTGGGCGGCCCAGTTCAACCAGGCAGCACCGGCCGACAAGTACGCAGGGCGCAAGTGGGAGTTGCTCGACGCCGCATCCGGATCGGCGCGCATGATGCCTGCGACGCCCGGACCTGAGCTGTACCAGGCGGTCTACGGCAGCCCGTTCGGCAACGAGCTCCTGAAGGACCTCGCCGTGGCAGCCATCGAGGCCGAGAAGCTCGGTCAGCGCGGTGTCACCGACCTGGTGACTGTGAGTTTTTCGTCGAATGACGCCGTCGGGCACACCTTCGGCCCCGACAGCCCGTACGTGCGGGACATGGCGGTGCGACTCGATCGAACGATCGGGGAGCTGCTGGCGCGGGTGGACGCGCTTGTCGGCCTCGACCACACCGTCGTAGCCCTCACGGCCGATCACGGCGTCGCGCCGGTGCCCGAAGTCCAGCAGAAGCGCAAGCTGCCGGGTGGGCGCTTGAAGCAGGAGGAGCTGTTCGGGCCGATCACCGCGGCCCTCACAGCCAAGTACGGCGAGGGCAAGTGGATCCTGGCCACCGCCGGCACGTCGCCCTACTTCAATCACCCGCTCATCGCCGAAAAGGGCCTCGACCAGGCGGAGGTGCGGCGCGTTGCGGCGGTCGCCGCCGCCGCGATTCCGCACGTCGCGCGCGTCTACACGCGGGAACAGCTGCTGAGCGGGGATGTCTCGCCGGACCTAATCGGGCGCCGCATCCTGCGCGGTTACAACCTGCAGCGTTCCGGCGATCTCGAGATCGTGCTCGACGCCTACTGGCTGCGCGCCACCGCTGGCACCACGCACGGCACGCCCTACTCCTACGATGCCCACATCCCGCTCGTGCTGATGGGGCCGGGCATCACGGCCGGCAGCTTTCACGCCACCGTCGCGCTCAACGACCTGGCGCCGACCCTGGCGACGCTCGTCAGCGTCGAGAATCCAAGCGGGTCGTCGGGTCGCGTGCTGGCCGAGGCACTGACGCCGGCCGCGGCTGCGCGGTCGCGCGGCACCCAGTAGGCGTAGGCGATATAGTTCGCGCCATGGTTGGAAGCGCCGCCGGCCGTCAGCGCCGGCCGTACATCCCAATTCTCGTCGCCGCGCTCGGGTACTTCGTCGACATCTACGATCTCATTCTCTTCAGCATCGTGCGGGTGCCGAGCCTGACGGCCCTGGGCCTGTCGGGCGACGCGCTGCTCGAGTCCGGCGTGCTCCTGCTGAACATGCAGATGGCGGGAATGCTGGTCGGCGGCATCGCCTGGGGCGTGATGGGCGACAGGCGCGGGCGGCTCTCGGTGCTCTTCGGGTCGATCGTCCTCTACTCGATTGCCAACATCGCCAACGCCTTCGTCCACGACGTGTCGACCTACGCGGCGCTGCGCTTCATCGCTGGCGTCGGCCTGGCCGGGGAGCTGGGCGCCGGCATCACGCTCGTGAGCGAGATCCTTCCGAAAGAGGTCCGCGGCTACGGCACGACTGTCGTGGCCAGCGTCGGCGTGATGGGCGCCGTAGTCGCGGTGCTCGTCGGCGACGCGTTCGACTGGCGCATCGCCTACATCGTCGGCGGCGTGATGGGCCTGGCGCTGCTGGTGCTGCGCATCGGCGTGTTCGAGTCGGGGCTGTTTGAAGGCATCAAGCAGACGACGGTCACGCGCGGCAACTTCTTCGCGTTGTTCGCCAAGCCGGCGCGGACGCGACGCTATCTCAGCGCCGTCCTGGTCGGCTTGCCTATCTGGTACGTCATCGGCATCCTGATCACGTTCGCGCCGGAGCTTGGCGCGGCGGTCGGCGTCTCGCCGACGCCCAGGGCCGCCCGCGCGGTGCTCTTCGCCTATCTCGGCCTGACGGTGGGCGACCTGGCCAGCGGGTTGATCAGCCAGTGGATGCGCAGCCGCAAGCGCGCGCTCGCGCTGTTCCTCGGGATGACGTTGGCCTGCATCCTGGTGTACTTCGCGCCGTTTGCGAAGTCACTGAGCCTCTTCTACGCGATCTGCTTCGCGCTGGGCTGGTCCATTGGCTACTGGGCCATGTTCGTGACCGTTGCCTCGGAGCTGTTCGGCACGAACCTTCGCGCGACAGCGACAACCACGGCGCCCAATTTCGTCCGCGGCGCTGTCGTGCCGGTGACGCTATTGTTCCAGGCGTTACGCGAGCCGCTTGGGCTCGCGTGGGCTGGCCTGACGGTGGGCTTACTGACGGTGACGATTGCTGCCGTGGCGCTGTGGAGTCTGGACGAGACCTTCGGTCGAGACCTCGATTTCCTCGAAGACTGATTGCAGATTGACGATTCAGTTGGTCCGGATGAAACCCGCGTTGGGGTGCATCCAAACGCCCAATCTGCGATCGTCAATCTGCAATCGTCAATTGACCAGTCAACCGGTTAGCCGATAGTCAGCTGGTTGACAACCGTGTAACCCCCTGCCTTCGCGCGCGCGATGCGCTCGGCCGAGTCGCGCTGGCTCTTATTGGGCACGCTGCCGCGCAGGGTGACGGTCCTGGAGGTGCTGTCCGAGTCGACGTCGATCTTTGTCGCATCCACGGCCTTGTCGGCCATCAGGGCGCTCTTCACCGAGGCCGTCGTGGCGGCCGCGCTGCTGGCGGCGGCAGCGTCACGAGTGGCATCGGCGGTTCCTTCGGCGACTGCTTCGCCAGCCCGCTTGGTGGCGTCTGAGGCGTCGCGCGCCGCATCAGCCGTCGCTTCGGCGGCCTTCTCGCTGGCGCGCTTGGCCTCCTCGGCCGCAATCTCCGAATCCTTGCGCGCACCCGCGGCCGTGTTATCGCACGCAGCCGTCGCCACCATGGCAAGGCCCGCAAACACGAAGGTCATCAGTCCGTTCTGTCGTTTCATGGTGTGCTTCCCTCCTCAAGGTCAGTGCACACCACTGAAATCATCAAGGCACGTGCCAGCCAGGGGGACGGAGGCGCAATGGCTTACAGCCAGATGGCTGTGCTGGTGTCGGGTAGTTACGACATGGGTGGACCAGGGCATTGCAGATTGCAGATTGACGACTGCAGATTAAAGGGATGCACCCCAGCTTCGGGGTGCATCCGAAGACCTTAATCGTCAATCTGCAATCTTCAATTGCTGCGAGCCTCGATCGCCCGCGTAGCGGGCGCAGGCGAGGCAGTGTGCCCGTGAGCGACCGGCGCCTTGCCCGTCAACCTGGCGCTCAGCCAGTCGCGCCAGTCGGTGAGGATTTCGTAGAAGGTCGGGATCACCAGCAGCGTCAGGACCGTCGAGGTGATGACGCCGCCAATGACCGCGCGGCCCAGGGGGGCGCGGAAGTCCGCACCTTCGCCGGCGCCGATGGCGATGGGCATCATGCCCGCGATGAGCGCGAAGGTCGTCATCAGGATCGGGCGCAGCCGTACGCGGCCCGCTTCGATGATCGCCTCGCGCCGGCGCATACCGGCCTCCTCGGACCACTTCGCGAAATCCACGAGCAGGATCGCGTTTTTCGCGACGATGCCCATCAGCAGGATCACTCCGATGAGGCTCATCAAGTTGAGCGTCGTGTTGGTGGCCAACATCGCGAGCATGACGCCGATGAGCGACAGCGGCAGCGACAGCATGATCGCCAGCGGCTCGAGGAACGAGCCGAACTGCACCACCAGCACGAAGTACATCAGCAGGACGGCCAGGCCCAGCGCGGCAAAGATCTGCCCGAAGACCTGCGCCTGATCCTCGCTCTCGCCCCCTTGCCGCAGCCCGTAGCCCGCCGGGAAGGTCACCTTCGCGTCCACGCGCGTGTTGATGTCCTTCAGCACTTCAGTCAGCGCCCGGCCCTGTGTGTTGGCTTCGACGGCAATCGTCCGCTCGCGATCGAGGTGATCGATGCGCGCCGGGCCGACACCAGTCGTGATCTTTGCGACCTGCCCAAGCGGCACCGCCACACCCCGGCCCTCGGGACCGTTGACGAACAGCGGCAGCGCGGCCAGGTCGCTGACGCGCTGACGCGCCTCGGGCGACAACCGCACGTAGACGTCTCGCGTCTCGCCTGACGGGTCGATCCAGTCGCCGGCGTCGAGCCCGGCAAACGCGACGCGCAGCGTCTGCGCCACCTGGCCGACGCTCACACCCACGGCGCCGGCCAGCCCTCGGTCCAGCGCGACCTCCAGCTCGGGTTTCTGTCCGCGGGTCGACAGCCCGACGTCGACGGCACCTTCCACTTGCGCCACTTCGGCCCTGACGATGTTGGCCAGGCGGTTGAGCTCCCGGCTGTCCGGGCCCTGCAGCTGAAGCTGGATCTGCTTCTTGTTCTCGAAGTTGCCGCTGCCAATGGCCGCGGTGACCCCGCCCAGCTTCACCAGCTCCGCGCGAAGGCCGGCCTCGATCGCCTTCTGGTGCCGCTGGCGCTCGCGCTTGGGCGTGAGCCGCACGTAGACGATGCCTTCGTCGACGGCCTCGGTCCGGCCGCCGATGGTGGTGTAGGTGTAGGTCACTTCGGGTACCGCGCGCGCCAGCCGCGCGGCCTCTTCGGCCTTCACCCTCGTGTACTCGATGTTGGAGCCGGGCGGCGTCTCGATGTTGATCAGAAACTCGGACTGATCCGAGTCCGGAAGAAACGCGCCGCCGACGATGCCCACGGCGGGAAGAGCCAGCGCGCCGACAAACGAGGCCAGCGCCAGCGCGGTCATCGAGAACCGATGGTCGAGCGCCCAGCCGATGACGGTCTTGTAGCGCTCGGCCTGCCGATCGAACCAGGTATTGAAGTGCACCAGCCAGCGCCCCAGCAACGAGCGCTGGGCGAGCGTGAGGTGCGGGTCGGGCCAGTACGCCGACAGCATCGGGTCGAGCGAGAACGACACGAACAGCGACACCATCACCGAGCAGGCGATGGTCAGCGCAAACGGCTTGAACCACTGGCCCGCCAGATCGCCCATGAACGCCACGGGCACGAAAACCACCACGATCGACAGGGTCGTGGCCGCGACGGCCAGGCCGATCTCGTCGGTGCCCTCGCGGGACGCCGTGTAGTGGTCCTTCCCCATCTCGACGTGGCGCACGATGTTCTCGCGCACGACGATCGCGTCGTCTATGAGGATGCCGATGGCGAGCGACAGGCCGAGCAGCGACATCGTGTCGAGCGTGAAACCGAAGGCCCACACCGCGACAAAGGAGGCCATCACCGACACCGGCAGCGCCAGACCCGTGATGACGGTGGACCGCCACGAGTTCAGGAAGAGGAACACGACCAGGACCGTCAGCGCTGCGCCCTCGATGAGCGCGTACTGAACGTCGGACACCGAGTTGGCCACGCGCGGCCCGGCGTCGCGCGCGGTGATCAACTCGACGCCGGCCGGCAGCGTCTTCCGAATCTCGTCGACGCGCTTGCCGACGCGCTCGCTGACTTCGGTGGCGCTGTATCCGTCGGCCTTGATGATGTCGATGCCCACGGCGTCGCGCCCGTTGTAGAGCGCCGCCGTGCGCGGTTCCTCGGTGCCATCGATGGCGTCGGCCACGTCGCCCAGCCGGATCAGGTTGCCGTTGCGCTGCGCGATGACGATGCGCCCGAAATCGGCCGGCGTGTCGAGCCGTCCGAGCAGGCGAATGGTCCGCTCGTCGAGGGTTCCGTTGAGGCGCCCCACCGGCGCCGCCAGGTTCTGCGTCTGCAGCGCCTGAACCACGTCGCCGACGCCGATGCCGGCCGCCTGCAGCGCCTGCGGCTTGAGCGCGATGGTCATCTCGCGCTCGATGCCGCCGACCACGCGGACTTCCGCTACACCGGTCACGCCGCGCAACTGCCGCGTCAGGCCCGGATCGGCGATTCGGGTCAGGTCGCCGCCCGACAGCGTCCTGGACGCCAGCGTGAGCTGCACGATCGGGAAGTCGTTCGGGTCGAACTTGGTGAGGATCGGCTCCTCCATCTCGGGCGGCAGGTCGTTGCGGATCTGCGAGATGCCGTCGCGGATGTCCTGCGTGGCCTCCTGGAGGTCCTTGGTGAAGATGAACTCGACCGTGATCACGCCGAAGCTGTCGAGCGCGTTGCTCTGGATCTTCTTGACGCCGCTGATCGCCGAGATCTGCTCTTCGATCGGATCGATGACCTCGCGCTCCACGGTGTCGGGCGAGGCCCCGGGGTAGGGCACCGCCACCGACACGATGGGCGGCGAGACATCGGGGAACTCGTCGGTCTTCAACTGGACGAGCGCGAAGATGCCAAACACCACCAGCGCCAGCATGCTGACGACGGTGATGATCGGGCGCCGGATCGAAAAATCTGAGATGAACACGTCAGTCCCCTGCGCCGGCCGGCGCGGCCGCCCGCACTTTCACCGGGGTCCCCGGCGTCATGCCTTGCGCGGCCCCAACCAGCAGCACGTCGCCTTCAGCCACACCCGTGGCGATCTCCACGCGTTCGGTCTGCGTGTCGCGCAGTCCGAGCGTCACCTCGACCTTCTCGGTCTTGCCATCGTGCACGCGCAGCACCCACGGGGCGCCGGTGCGCTCGTTGATCGCGGTCAGCGGCACGACCAGCGCCTGCTTGACCTGCTGCACGACGCGCCCTTCGGCAAACAGGCCCGCCACCAGCCGGCCCTGCGCGTTGGGGATGGTCACGAAAATCGGCACCTGGCGCGTCACCGGGTCGGCCATCGGGCTGATGCGCTCGATTCGCCCCGCGAAGGTCTGGCCTGGATAGCCGCGTACCTGAAAGTTCACGGTCGCGCCAATCGTGATCGCGCTCAACTGCTCCGACGGCACCGAGGCTTCCAGGCGCATGCTCGACGGGTCGATGATCGTGTAGAGCTCCGTACCGGAGCTCACGACGTCGCCGCGGCTGACGTGACGGCGCGCGACCAGGCCCGAGATCGGCGCTCGCACCGTCCCGTCGTCGAGCGCCTTCCTGGCCGAGGCGAACCGCGACTGCGCGTCGTCGCGCTGCGCGCGGGCGAGCACGGCGGCGTTGCGCGCGGACTCGAGCTCGCGCTCCGCCAGCGCGCCGCCCTTGACCAGCCGCTCGGTGCGCGCCAGTTCACGTTCGGCCACCGACAGGGACTCCTCCGCCGATCGGACCATCGACTGCGCCGAGCGCAGCGCGTCTTCCTGCGTGCGCGCCTCGATGCGGGCCAGAAGAGCGCCCTGCTTGATAGCCTGGCCCTCGTCGGGCACCACCTGCAGAATCGAGCCGCCCAGTTCCGCGCGGACCGTGGCTTCGCGCTGCGCGCGCAGGTCGCCTGAGATCAGCGGACCCACGGAGATCTCCGCCGTCTGAACCGTCACGACGTTCTCGCGGCCGATGTCGATGACGGCCGGCGCCGTATTGGCGGCCGCCGGGCTTTCGGCGGTGCCGCAGGCCGCGCCTCCGAGCGCCGCCCCGAGGGCCGCCAGCAGCGCAAGACGTGAAGAGACAATCAACGACCGAGCCATGACTTACCGTCCTCCCGAAGTGCCGGCGGGGCCGGCGGCACCAGTCGAGGCTGGTGCGGTTTGCGTGCGATTCTGAGTCTGCGAGGTCGTGCTGGTGGCGTTCTGCACGGCACTGGCGCTGGGCGCAGCCAGGGGCAGCGCCGGCAGCAGCGCGAACCGGATGCGACGGACCTGTAGATTGCGGGCAGCCTCGGCGCGCGTCACCTGCGACTGGGCCAGCTGCAGGCGCGCGTCCGAGAGCTCGAGCTGCGTCGACAGGCCCTCGCTGAAGCGCAGCTCGGCGATCTCGTAGGCGCGCTGCGCCTGCTGGATCGTGCTGCCACTGGCCTCCCATTCGGCGCGTGCCGCGGTCAGGTCCGAGCGCGTGCTGGCGCGATCCAGCGCGTCGAGTTCCCGGGCCAGCCGCAGGGTGGCCGATGTTTCCTCGACGCCTGCCCGCGCGATTGCCTCGTTCGCCTTGATGCGTCCGCCGTCGAGGATGGGCAGCGACAGGGCGACTCCCAGCGTCCAGTTCTGGCGCCAGTCCGTGAAGTTGGGCACCGAGTCGGGATAGTCCACCAGCCCGTAGTCGGACTGGAACGCGATGGCCGGTTTCCGCTCGGCGCGCGCGACGGCAATCGCCTGCTCGGCGACCTTGACCTCGTTGGCCACCTGCGCGACCGCCAGGCGCAGGGGCGCGGCCGCCTGCGATTCAGCTTCCGCCAGCGGCGCGGCAAATCGCGCCGGGGGCGACAGCGCGGTGCCGTCCAGGTCGGCCGTGAGCGCGAGCGGCTGGTCGAGCGGCAGGTCCAGCAGCTGCTTCAACCGCAGGTAAGCGACCTCGCGGTTGTTGCGCGCGCGGACGACGGCCGGCTGCAGCGAGTCGCGCGCGACGCGGGCGCGCAGCAGCTCGAACTCGGAGACCCGGCCCGCGGCGTGCTGGTCGCTGGTGACGGTCAGCGACCCGTCGGCCTGGGCGTAGGTCGCCTCGGCAATCGACACCAGCCAGTCGGTGAGCGCGGCATCGTAGTACGCCTCGGCGACGTCCAGCGTGTTCTGCGCCTGCGCCGAATCGAGGTTCAGCCCCGCGCTGTCGCGGCGAATCGAGGCCTGCGCTTCCTGCGCCTTGATGCGGCCGCCGCTATAGAGCACCTGGGAGAACGACAGGCCCAATCGATAGACGTTGGCCTGGCCGAACGGCAGGTTCGAGAAATCGACGTCGCCGCCCGGATCGCCAGGGTCGGCGGGGTCGCTGTCGAAGAGCCCTTCGAACTCCGACTTCAACGTGCGGTCGTAGGATGCCCCGCCAAACAGCTGCGGCAGCCGCTCGCTGCGCGCCAGCAGCTTGCCTCCGTCGGCCCGCGAGACGCCGGCCTCGGCAATCGCAACACGCTCGCTCGTCTTCTCGGCGATCGACAGCGCCTCGTCGAGCGTGAGCGTGCGGGTGGGACTGGCTGGGACCGTGGGGCCCTGGGCGAAGGCCGGCGTGCCAAGCGACACGCCAAGCCACAACGCGGCCGAGGCGAACACCAACGAGCGACGATCAGCGGACAACACCACGCACTCCTAGGAACGGGAACGGGCGACGCGGACGCGCGCGCCAGCCTCCACGCCGATGGCGCGGAGGAACAACGAGACGTACAAGCCGACGGCGGAGTCCTGGCTGAACCCGTAACACTGGGGCATGCAGTCGCGTCCCATCACGTCGGAAAACAGCGTGCCCAGCAACATCGACGCGGCGGCGTCCGGATCCCAGTCGCCCGAGGCCAGGCCCATTGTCTTGAGTTGCGAGAGGTAGGACATCAGCTCGCGGTCGAAGCGCGCGGATGCCTCGCACGCGACGTGCGTGGACTCGGGATGGTCGGCAAACTCCCCCATCGCGACCCGAATCAACTCGCGGTGCTGCCAGAGCGCGCGGTAGTGATTGCGCGCGAACGCCAGCAGCTCCGTCGCCGGTTCGACCGGCTTGGCCGGCAACCCCGACTCGAAGATCGCCGCTGCGCTTTGCGACAGCGCCTCGTGCAGCAGCGCGTCTTTCGAGCCGAAGTGACGGAAAAGGGTGACCTCGTTGACGCCAGCCTCCTGCGCGATGCGCTTGGTGGTGGCGCCCCGCACGCCGGAAGTCGAGTAGACCTTGATTGCGGCCTGCAGCAATTGTTCGCGTGCGTCCATCTCACCAGCCTACCGGTCCCACAACCTGAATGCAAGTGCTTACTTTCATTCCGGTACAGACGTCAGCGCTGGAAAAAATGTTTCGAAGACGCGCGTTTGGCGCGAGAAGCGGAGCCAAATTGCGGCCGTGCGGGGCCGTGGGCCGGTCCCGCACGGCGACTGGCTCAACGCGGGGAGTCGGCCGGCTCAGAGATGGCTTCGACCACGGCCCCGGTCGTGGAGGGCTGGGCTAGTCTGGTCGCGACGTCGGCCTGCGCGATGATGCCGGCGAGCCGGCCCTCCGAGTCGACGACGGGAATGCGGCGGACCTGGTGCTCTCCCATCGCCTGCAGCGCCTGCTGGTAGACGTCGGTTGACAGGCACGTCACCGGCTGCATCGACATGACGTCGCGCACGGCGGTCTCGCGCGGGTCGCGTCCTTCGGCGATCACGCGTACCGCCAGATCACGATCGGTGAGCATCCCCACCAGCCGATGGCTCTCGTGGTCGGCGACAACGGGGATCGACCCGATGTCCTGGGTGCGCATCAACCGCGCGGCGTCGATGACGAGATCGTCAGGCACGCAGCACACCGGCGCTGGCGTCATCACATCGTGACAGTTCATAGCAGGTCCACTCCTTCTTTGCTGGGCGCGACACGAGCGCCACCCTGGGCGCTGCAAGAACTGCCGCACCCGGGAACCCGGAAAAGCCGAGAACGTGGCGACACAAGTGCGTCTACAGTCGAGTTCTCTCCTCCGACACCGCGGCACTTCTTGCGCGGCAACCCCAGCCACGCCTCCAACCCGTTTGTGCGGTTGGTGCCTGCAAAGCGCTTGAAATCGCGGTGCCGCCCAGGGTCCGGGCAACTGGCACGCCCGTTGAACTCGTCTGGACCCAGGTAAGCGCGCACCTTGTTCCGCGCGCGGGAGGACCGTGATGCAGAAGTTGACACGCGCGCTTGGCGTTGCAGGGCTCTTGCTGAGTATGACCCTTGGCTCGGCCGCTGCAGCGCAAGCGGCCGATCGCCCCGATTCGTGGGTGACGTTGAAGACCAAGCTCGCGCTGATGACCACCGAAGGCATCGACACGTGGGACCTCAACGTCGACACCAGCAAAGGCGCCGTGACGCTTCACGGCAAGGTCGCGAACGAAGAGGCCAAGGCCAAGGCCGAGACCGTGGCGGCGGGCATCGAAGGCGCCAAGTCGGTGAAGAACCTGTTGCAGGTCGTGCCCAAACCGAACCGCGAGGCGGTCGAGGACGCCGACGACGTCGTCAAGAGCAATGTCGAGAAGGCGCTCGAGGCGAACGCGGCGGTGAAGGACGTCACGGTGTCGTCGGTCAACAAGGGCGTCGTGCTGCTCGGCGGCACGGTGGAAACGCTCGAGGCGCACGTCCTGGCCGTCGACACGGTCAGCAAGGTGCGCGGTGTGCGTCGCGTCTCGACCAACATCAAGGCGAAGGCCGAGACCGAGTAGGGGCGGGTTCCCAACCCGCCCATGCGTGTCTGTGTTGTTTCGTTTCACACCGGAGGCAAGCGAATGAACTCAGACGTGCTCAAGGGCAAGTGGCTTCAGATCAAGGGTGAAGCCCGCAAGCAGTGGGGCAAGCTGACCGACGACGACCTCGATCAGATCGAGGGCAACGCCGAAAAGATGGTCGGCAAGCTCCAGGAGCGGTATGGCTACGCCCGCGACGAGGCGCAGCGTGAGGTCGATGGCTTCCTGAGACGCCAGGAGGAATCGGTGGTCTAGGAACGCCACGTGAGGCGCCGCGAAAGCGGCGCCTCACTCTCCCAGCAGTTCGGACAGCGGCTTGAAATCCTCGATACGGTCGGCCACGGCCTTGACGACCATCATCAGCGGCACGGCAAGCAACATCCCCACGACGCCCCACAACCAGCCCCAGAACAGCAGTCCCAGAAAGACCGCCACCGGGTTCATGCTTGCCAGGCGGCTCACCAGCAGCGGCGTGATGAGCATGCCCTCGACGGTCGTAATGGCCAGAGATGCCATCGACACCATGCTCGCCTGCCACGCCGAGTTGAACTGGATGAACGAGACGACAAATGCCGCGATGGCGATGACCGTGGGACCGAAGTAGGGAATCGAGTTCATGACGCCCGCGGCGACGCCCCAGAGCGCCGCGTACTCGACGCCCAGCCACAGGAACGCCAGCCACGTGGTCACGCCGACGACCGTTCCCGTCAGGACCTGGTGGATCAGGAACGAGGAGATCCGCGAGCCAATCTCGTCGAGAATCTCGACGGTGACGCGGCGATTCGAAAGGCTCGCGCCGGCCAGCCGGACGAACTTGCGCCGATACAGATCGCCTGACGACAACATGAAGAAGGACAGGAAGACGATGAGCAGCGCCTGCCCCGTCATGCCGAGCAGGCTCCACCATCCCATCCACAGGTACTCCCGCACGTCGATGGTGGGCTGGACGATCTCGACAGGCATCGGCTCGCCCGCCCGCCGTCGCGCGGTTTCGCCCTCCGCGGCCTTCGAGATCGAATCGGCCGCGGTCTGCAGCTCCTGCACGACATTGTTCCGCCGGCCGACGGCCTGCTCGACCGTCGTGCGCAGGCGTTTGGACACGGCGGGCAGGCCGCGCACGGCGTCCGCTGTCTCGTCGGAAAGCTGGTAGGCGAGCGTCCCAGCGAGGCCGAGGACGCCGAGGACCACGAACATCGACGCAAGCATCCGCGGCAGGCGCCAGCGGGTCAGCGTCTCGACAATCGGGTTGAGCGCGTAGCTCACCAGCATCCCTATCAGCACTGGCACGATGAGGATGCGCCCCCAATAGAGGACCGCAAGCACGGCTAGGGCGGCGATGAGCTTGACGGCGAGCGGCGATTGGCGTTGGCGGGGCGGCTGCTCGGGCATAGTGGGCGGCGACGCAGCCGCGCGCGCGTCGGTGTGAAGAGGGCGGCGCCGCCCGAATGCGGCGCGCCCCACCTGTGGTGGCTCAGGCCGTCGGGTACGGCGTGTTGCCAAACGTGTCGGTGTACGTCTCGCTGGCCGCGCCGGCCGCCTTCTCGCGAGTGCGGTCAAACGCCGCGCGGCCTTTGTCGACCGCCTCGCGTCCGCGGGACACGAGCTGGTTCACGCCTTCGCTGGCCTGGTTATAGGTTCGATTGGCCGTCTCGCGCAACCGTTCGCTGGACTCGGCCAGCTGGCGGCGGGTTTCGGCGCCTGCCCGAGGTGCGAATATCACACCCAGCGCCGCGCCGACGGCAGCGCCGCAGAGCACTCCCGCCAGGAATCGGCCCTGGTTGCTCGAAGCGTAGTCGAATTCGTTGTTCATGGTGATCTCCTTGACGTCGTGGTTGTGCGGGTTGCAAACCCGCGCGGCAGTGGGCGGTCAGACGCCCTCCCCTACCGGATTGTGCGGGGTTCGGTTGGTGAAGGCGCGCAGGCCGGCACCGAGCGCGCGCGCGACGCCGACGACCGGCCAGATCCGGTCGCTCACGACGTCCTTGGCGACTCGCGCCGCGGTGTCCAGCCCCTGCAGCTTCGCGCGCAAGGCGTCGTCCACGCGCCGGGCGCGCGCCGTGACATCCTGCAAGTCGTCCATGATGAGCGAGGCACGGGCGCTGATGGGGGCCAGGTGACGCTCTTCCAGCGCTTCGAGTGCGGCCACGGTGCGGCTGTAGACCCGATATAACCCCACCGCTGCCCCAACCAGCAGCAACGTCTGGAGCGCGCCGGCTACGGCGAGGATCGCGAGCCACGTGTTGGTCGTCTGCAGATCGGGAGTCATGATCGCTCCTGGGCCTGGCGGCCCGCGCCGCCGATGCGTGTCATCCCGGTCAGGGAATCGCGCCCTTCGGTGTAGACCAGACGCGCCTTGTCGGCGGTTTCGCGCAGACGGCTGAGCTCACGCAGCCAGGTATCGACCGTCGGCTCGACCCGGTCGAGAAGTCGACGGCCGTGCTCGGTGAAAAACAGATAGCCGACAGCGAGCCCGGTCACCGCGCCGAGCGCCAGCGTGGCGGAAGGACTGAGACCACCGCCTTCATTGAACGACGCGGGGGGGGATTCGTACGCGGACGCGCTTGTCACAAGTCCTCCTTCGACGTCACGCCCACGAGGCTCGCGACGCTCTTCCTACGCCACCCAACCCAAGGGTTGTGCCAATCTGATCCGAACACGGAAAGACGCCAGTTTCTGCGGGTTTCCGAGCGCGGCGTGCGGATCACGGCCATCGGCAGGGTCCGGCTCTGGCACGTAAGAAATGCACGCGAGCGACGCATCGGACACCTACCCTTGCATCCCTTCGTGATGACGCGCGTCGCTGGTCGGCACCGGCTTGGGGCGCTGCCAATGGCCCATGCCGATGCCGAGAATCAGCGCCGCTACGACCAACCCGATGCCAGCCGCAACCGCCCCGCCGCTGCCGAGGTTAGGCTGTCCGGCGAGCACCGATAACAGCAGCGCGCCTGCCGAGAGCACGAAGAGCAAGGCGGCGGCCGCAAGCAGAAACCTACGCGTCATCGACGATTCCTCGAGCCGGACAAGGACAAGGACCGTGCCACGGCCAAGTCCTCTCTGACGTGGAGATCCCGTAAGTCGCCGGCCATGTGATCGAACACACGAGGAAAGAAGTGCACGACCGCAGCCCAGCCGGCGGAGGCGAACTTGGCACCTTGGAAACGGGTGTAGCCCAACCTCAGGCCCTGGGCCCGGGCCTCGGGCTCGAGCCGGTATAAACTCCAGAGATCGGCCGACTGGCCGGACCCGACCGATGGCCGCCCAAATGTTCGACATCGTGACGTAGCGCGCATGCCCGGACCGCTACGCGTAGCGTTCATCGGATGTGGCTTCATCACCGGTGTCCATAGTCGGAATCTCAGGGCTCTCGGCGCCGAAGTGGTCGCCGCCTACGCCAGCCGCGACAAGGCCAAGGCCGACCGGTATTGCAGCAGTTTTGGCGGCGCTGGCAGCTACGGCGATTACACCGCGGCAATTGAGGACCCCGCGATCGACGCCGT
The DNA here is from genome assembly GCA_963806705.1 of Vicinamibacteria bacterium. Lineage (GTDB taxonomy): Bacteria > Acidobacteriota > Vicinamibacteria > Vicinamibacterales > JAENWD01 > JAENWD01. Next base: position 30,144 of record CAWDZE010000008.1, on the reverse strand, counting down.
CGTCATCGCCGTCCCTCCAAAGTGGCACCTCGATCTGACGCTGCAGGCGCTCTCCGCAGGCAAGCACGTGCTCGTCGAAAAGCCCGCGTTCCTGTCGCTCGATGACTACCAGCGGGTCCTCGCGGCCCGGACAGCCGCAGGGCGCGTCGTCTTGGTCGGCGAAAACGACCACTACAAGCCGCTGGCGGTGGTGTTGCGGCGGCTGCTGGCCGAAGGGGTCATCGGCGAGATGGTGTTCGCGCACTTCACGACGCTGGTCCTTCGCCTGAAGACGGCCGAGGATTGGCGCAACGACGAGTCGCTCTCCGGCGGCGATGCGTTCTTCGAGGAGGGCATCCACTGGCTCCACCTGGCCGGCAGCCTCGGCCCCACGATCGTCAAGGCACACGGGTATCGTCCCCCGGTCTCGCGCACCGGGCCCGATCGACGGGCGAAGAGCCTGATGGTCGCGTTTCAATACGACAACGACGCCGTCGGCTCGCTCTACTATTCCCGTGAAGTGCCGTCGCTTCTCCGCGGCGCGCGCCTGTCGAAGCTGTTTGGCCGCGACGGCATCATCACCTTCGAGAGCAACGGCGCCTTCGTCCTGGCCCGCGGCAAGGGCTGGCCGCGGGTGATACTGCCGGGCCTGCGCGACATTCGCGGCTACCAGGCGATGTATCGCGACTGGCTGTCCGCGATCCGTGACGACCGCGCGCCCGAGATGAGCCTCGAACGGGCCATGGAGGATCACCGCCTGATGGATCAGATCTACGCCAGCCTCGATCGGCCCCACGCCACGCCGTGATGCGATCACCTCACTACGACCTCGTCATCATCGGCACCGGCGCCGGCGGCGGAACGATGGCGCTGGCGCTGGCCGGAACCGGCCGGCGCATCCTGGTCGTCGAGCGCGGCGAGTTCGTGGCGACCGAGGACCAGAACTGGAGCCCCGAGGCCGTCTGGCGCGACCTGCGCTACCGCACGACCGAGCGCTGGCTCGACCAGCGCGGTGAGTGGTTCGTGCCCTACACGCACTACGGCATCGGCGGCAACACGAAGTTCTGGGGAAGCGTGCTGTACCGGCTGCGGCGCGAAGATTTCCAGGAAGTCGCACACGCCGAGGGCGTGTCGCCGGCATGGCCCATCGACTACGAGACGCTGGCGCCCTACTACGACCGCGCCGAGCGGCTGTACCACGTGCACGGCGAGGTCGGCGACGACCCGACGGAACCGCCGCGTGGTCCGTTTCCTCACGCTCCGATCCCGCACGCGCGCGGCATGGCCGCCATCGTCGAGCAGTTGCGCGCCCAGGGACTGCATCCCTCTCCGTTGCCGCTGGGACTGCTGAACCCCGGCGCGCCGGGTGGGTGCATCCTGTGCAACACGTGCAATTCGTTCCCGTGCAAGCTCCAGGCGAAAAGCGACGCCGAGGTCTGCGGCATTCGCGCGGCAATGGCGCATCCCAACGTCACGCTGTGGACCGGCGCCCTGGCCCGGCGTCTGGTGACGAGCTCCGACGGCGTACGCGTCGAGGCGGTGGAGATCGTCCGGGGCGGCCAGGTCGAACGCGTCGACACGCCGCTGGTCGTGGTGTCGTGCGGCGCCGTCAACTCTGCCGCCCTGCTGCTGCGCTCGGCCACCGACGCGCACCCTGATGGGCTGGCCAACTCCTCCGGGCTCGTCGGCCGGCGCTACATGGCGCACCTGGCCACGATGATGCAGGGGTTCCATCCGTTCCGCGTGAACGACACCGTGTTTCAGAAGACGGTGGCCATCAACGACTTCTACCTTCGCGGACCGGGCCGGCCGTACCCGCTCGGGCAAATCCAGTCGCAGGGGCGCACGCACGGCGTGATGGCGCAGGTGGTGGGCGACACGATGGTGCCTGGAATCCCGCGCGGGGCCTATGACTGGTGGGTCGCGCGCGGCGTGGACTGGCTGCTGATGTCCGAGGACCTGCCGCATCCCGACAACAGGGTGACCGTCGAGGCCGACGGCTGCATCCGGCTCTCGTACGCGCCCAACAATCTCAGGGCGCACCAGGAGCTGGTCACCGAGGCCAAACGCATGCTCCGCCGGCTTGGCTTCTGGAAAGTGATGACGCACTCGCACAAGGACAGGAACACCACGCACCAGTGCGGCACGCTGGTGTTTGGCACCGATCCGCGCCACTCCGTGCTGGACCCCTTTTGCCGAAGCCACGACATCCCGAACCTCCTGGTCGTCGATGCGTCCTTCTTCCCGTCGTCTGCGGCGGTGAATCCGGGCCTGACAATCGCCGCGCAGGCCCTGCGCGTGGCCGACCACCTCACCGCCACCGATCTGCGGTAGCTTTCCGGCGGAGACCATATGAGAGCGCAGTCGTTCAGCCACGTCGGCATCACCGTGTCCGACTTCAACCGCTTCGTGCAGTTCTACTGGGACGTCTTCGGCTGTCCGCTGGTGGGCGTCTCGGACACGCCGCCGGATCGCGTGCGCAGTTTCTTCGGCGTCGACGGGCCGGAGCCGCGCTGCCGGATCGGCTGGATCCGCGTGCCCGGCGGCGGCATCCTGGAGATCTTCGAGTTCCAGCCGCAGCTGGCCTCGGCGTCGATCCCGTGGAACCGCGTGGGGCTGACGCACTTCAGCTTCAACGTACGCAACACACAGAGGTGGCACGCGTATCTGGTCAGCAAGGGCGTGGAGTGTCTCAGCGCGCCCGAGCAGTCGCCGCGCGGCCACTGGTTCTTCTTCGCGAAAGACATCGACGGCAACTTGATCGAGATGATCGATCTTCGGCACATGTACTACGTGCTGAAATGGCTGGGACCGCTCGGAGGCTGGATTTTCAGGCGGGGGATGTACAAGCAGTACTACGCGCCGAAGCGGGCCTGAAGGGCAGGTTCGATGGTGACCTCGGCGTTGCAGTCCGGCGCGAACGATTCAGGGTCGAGCCGATCGGGGGAGAGCAGCACGTTGCCTTCGGGCCAGTACACCTCGAGGTTTCCCGGCTTGATGTGCGCGCGCCGCAGGCGTCCCGTGAAAGTGCCCCGTTCCGAGCGCAGCGTGACCAGCGCGCCATCGGCCAGCTCCAGTCGCGTCAGATCGTCGGCGCTGATGAAGATGGCGTCGCGCCTGGCACCGGTAAGCGGGTCGACGTCGCGCTGCACCATCGAGTTGAACTGCTTGCCGCGGCGTGTGGACACGGTGAGCTGACCCAGGTCCCGTTGCGGGCGCGTCAGCGTCAGTGTGGAAAACCTGGCCTTGCCGTCCTGCGTGGCGAAGCGGCCATCGGCAAACAGGATCGGCCCGCCCCATTGCACCTGATCGCCCTGCGCCGCCAGCCTCTCGATGCCGGCATAGAGCGGCACCGTGCGTGCGATCTCGTCTCGAATCGCGGCTGCGTCCTCGAGGCCCACCAGCGCCGCCTTCTCGGGCCACGCGCGGGCCATCACCTCGCGAAACACCCACCACTCGGCCTTGGCCGACCCGATTCGGCGCCCGGGAATCTCCGGCGAGAAGATGACGCGCCGTTCGGTTGACGTCTCGGTGCCGCCGCCGGGCGACTCGTATCGTGTCGTCGCCGGCAGCAGCAGCACGTCCCCGTCGCACGCCGCCAGCATCGATGACGACAAGACGATGTCCTGATGGACGCGAAGGCGGGGCCTGCCCAGCGCGGCGCGCGACCGGCTCTCGTCGCCGAGCGTCTCGAGGAAATTGCCGCCGACGATCCAGAACAGGTCGATGTCGCCCTCGGCGGCGTGCGCGATCATCTCTCCTGCCGTCCACCCGTGCGACACAGGCATCGGGAATCGCCACGCCTGTTCCATGCAGCCGCGCGCCTTGGCGTCGAGACGCGGCACGCAGCCCACTTCGGCGCCGCCCTGGACGCCGGAGTGACCGCGGATCGGCACGAGTCCGCGATGCGGCCGGCCCGGAAGGCCGCGGGCGAGGCCGACGTTGACGAGCGCCTTCACGGTGTCGACGCCGTGCGCATGCTGCGTGAGCCCCATCGACCACACGAAAACGGCATTGGGCCTTGCGATCAGCAGGTCCGCGAACTCGAAGATCCGCTCGCGAGACATGCCGCTGTCACGCACGATGCGGTCCCACCCGACCTCCGCCGCCCGGGCGCAGGCCTGCTCGAAGCCGGTCGTGCTCGTGCGCACGAATGCCTCGTCGATGCCGCCGCGATCGACCAGCGCCAGCAGCACGCCGAGCAGGAACGCAAGGTCGCCTCCGGTGTGCACCTCGAACCAGTGGTCGGCGATCGCAGTGCCGTTGAGCGCGCTTTCGGCAATGGACGGGATCCAGTAGCGCTCGAGGCCCGGCTCGCGAAACGGGTTCACGACGGCAATCTGCGCGCCGTTGCGCTTGGCGTAGTACAGAAACTTGGTCGTCACCGGCTGGTTGTTAGCGACGTTGGACCCGAACAAGACGATGAGGTCGGCGCCCAGCCAGTCCGCATAGCTGCACGTGGACGCGGCATGGCCCAGCGTCGACTTCATCGCCACGGTAGACGCGGCGTGACAGAGGCGCGCGGAGTTGTCGACGTGGTTCGTTCCCAGGAAGCGCGCGGCCTTCTGCGCGGCGTAGTACACCTCGTTGGTGACGCCGCGGCTGGTCAGGTAGAACGCCATTCGCTGCGGGTCGACCGATCGCGCTTCTCGCGCGATGCGGTCCAGGGCGTCGTCCCAGCTCACCACGCGGAAGCCGCGCTCGCCCGCTTGCCGCAGCAACGGCTCGGGCAGGCGTCCCAGCGCGCGGAGCTCGCGCGAGGAACGGGTCGCGAGCGCGGCCGGATCAGACAGCAGGTCCGGCGCGAGGGCGGGGGCGGTGTTGAGCCGCATCAGCTCGAGCCGGACCATGCACAGGTGGGTGCCGGGCAGTGTCCAGTCCGAGAGGCCCGATGTGCCCAGGGCGCAGCCGTCGCAGACGCCGCGGCTCAGGATGCGCCAGGCAAACGGCAGCTGGTCGCGGTTCTCCCACGCGACCTTCAGCATCTCGGTGTAGTGGCGCGGCTTCTGCGCGCCGAATCCAAACATGGCCATGCGCTCGGCGGTATCATACGGCCCAGCCGCACATGATCCGAAGCGCCGAGGCCTCACCGCTCGCAATACGCGCCGTTGACGTGGTCCGTCGCGGTGAGCCTGGCGTGTCCTCCGATCGGGTCGCCGTCGAAGCGCCGCTCGAGGTGCGCGTCAACGGCCAACCCTTTTCCGTCATCATGCGGACGCCGGGCGCCGATCGCGAGCTGGCGCTGGGGTTCCTGCTCAGCGAGGGGCTGATCCGCGGCCGTGCCGACGTCGGGCGCGTCGACGTCGATGAGCCGGCGAGCGTCGCCAACGTGATCTTCGATCGCGGGCGCGCCGACGCCGTCGCCGAGGCGCTCGGACAACGCCGCCAGGTCGCGATGAACTCGTCCTGCGGCCTGTGCGGCCGGCGGAGCCTGGAGTCGCTCGAGATGAGCGCGCCGCCGTTTGTCAGGGAATGGTCGATAGAGCCCGCGATTATCGACGGCCTGCCCGCGACGCTGCAGGCGGCTCAGCCGGCTTTTGCGCAGACTGGCGGCCTGCACGCCGCCGGGCTGTTCGATCTCGACGGGACGCTCGTCGCCAGCGCCGAAGACGTCGGCCGCCACAACGCCGTCGACAAGCTCGTCGGGCGGATGTTCGAGGCAGGACGCCTGCCGCTTTCGCGGTCGCTGCTCCTGGTCAGCGGACGCTCGTCGTTCGAGATCGTGCAGAAGGCGTGGCTGGCGGGCATCCCGCTGGTCGCCGCGGTCTCGGCGCCATCGAGCCTGGCGGTCGACCTGGCCCGTCAAGCGGGCATGACGCTTCTGGGGTTTGTGCGCGACGGGCGCTTCAACATCTACGCCCATCCCGAACGTGTGGCGCGGCAGGCGCCTTAGGAGCGGGCGGTGCTGATGCTCTGGCTGATGGTCTGCGGCGGACCGTTCCAGAACCGCATGACGACCAGGACCGGCACGAGGCCGAAGGCGGCGAGGACGAACCGGCCGGTGAGCGAGGTGACGTCGGCCGCCAGGCTGACCGCGACGACGATCGTCATCCATGCGCCCGCCAGAACGACCTTGCGATAGTGCTTTTGCATGCAGGCAGTGTACGGCGCGCGGTCCTGCCACCCTAGGGAATTCGCGTTTCCAGCCAGATCCACTGCATTTTCGACCCGCGCATGTCGCATCAACAGCGATGGCGCACCGAATTCCGAGTAACATCTAGCGGTGAGAGAAAACCGGGGCTTCGGTCCGCCCGAAAGAGGCGCCGACCGCGGCGATGAAGCCTATCGTCCGTATCGCCGTCTGGCGGTGGGCGTGCTGGCCCGGGCGCTCCAGGATTTGTCGAACCCTGCGGGCACGGCGACCGATCGTGAGAGCGCCCGCGTCTTCTTCACCGGCTCGGGCATGTTGAGCTACTGGTGCCTGGTGGCGTCACTCGATCCGCAGTGGGTGGCGGGCCGCGTGCTGAAACTTCAACAGGTCACGCTTCCTGGTCAACCATGTCGAACATCACCACTGCTCCCGACAAACCCCTCGTCCCTACCACCTGTCCCGCCTGTGGTTCGACCGATCTGAAGACCACCAGCAAGACGGTGGACGAGACGACGTACTGGCGATGCGGGGCGTGTGGAGAAGTCTGGAACGCCGGCCGGCGGCGGGACGCGACGACGTGGGGCGCCCGACGCTGAGAGCGTCAGGACGCCGGGTTTTCGAGCTCGGCGATCCGCTCGACGGCCTTGTCGCGCAACTTCGCGGCGTCCGACGCGATGTCGATCTCACCAGTCGCCGCCAGCCGCGGCACGCGCCGGTCCAGCGCCGTGATGAGCTCGCGCAAGTCGTCGATCATGTGCTGACGGGCCGCGGGCGATTCATCCACGCCCTCTAGTATACGACCGCCTACACGCAGGGACAGTTCCAAATTACAACGTCTACACTCACCCCGAGCGCGTCGCGCACTCGGTCGCGGCGTTCTCGCCGGCGGGCCGGTCGCGGCGCCGGACACCGGCCCTCGCCGGCGGTGACCGCTGGCCGCTTGGGTCGCCACGCGGCATCTCGCCGGGGCTCAGCCTGCGCTGGTGCCCACTCACCTACCACGTAACAAACACCGTGGCTTTCACCACGACGTCACTTCTCAGCGCCGGACCGCTGACCGGCGTCCCGTAGTCCACGATCTCCACGTGTGGCTGGAAGAACACGTGACGGTCGAGTTCGAAGTCCACGCCGCCAATCCACAGCGTGTTGGAGGCGACCTCGCTCAGCGGCAGGTATTCGATCCGCTCGCCGTCGGGCACGGGATCGTAGTTGTGGTCGGCCCGGCCGAACACCCAGAACCGCTCGCGGAGCCGCCGCGCGCCGAAGACAGACACGAGGTCCAGCGTCAGGTCGCCGCCGGTCGCGGGGTGCCGCCGTTGCTGTGTGTAGTGCGCGCCCACCCGGCCGGCCGGCCGCACGAACGCGCCGAAGACCTGCCACGTGGACCAATGCGGGTCGTCCGGGCGATCCTGGATGTCTCCGTAACCCTCGACTGTCAGGCCCCTGGCGATCTCGTGTCGGAGAGAGGCACGGAACGCCTTGGCCTGATCGGTCTCGCCGTTGACGCCGGCGCCGTTTCCAAACTGGACGCTGTAGCGCGTGCGGTCGCCGAGCGCGCCTTGCGCCAGGACGCCCGTGTCGCGCGAGCTGTCCCAGCGCAGGAGGTCGAGCGGTGTCTTCTCGACGGATCGATATCCCCAGACCGCCTCGACGAACTCGAAGCTGGGCGTCGGAAGGATGCCGAATAGCACCGCGTGCGTGCCCCTGGTCCACTTCACCCACGCGTCCTTGACGTACGGGGTCAGCCGCTGGCTCGTCGTGAAGTCGCCGGGGCTGTTCATCTCGAGCCTGAGACGCATCGAGAAGGACTCGCTGAACTTCTGGTCTGTACGTGAGATAGATGCGCCGGAGCCAGAACCCGTTCTGGTCTTCGAGCGCGTCGCGGTGGTCGGAAGCGAACCAGTAGTAGTCGCCGAACATGAGGCCGGAAATCCGCCAGCTCGGCTCCGCCTTCTTGGTCTCCTCCGGGGCCGCTTGCGGCGGCGGGACAGACGGCGGCGCCTGGGCGAAGGCGGGACGTCCGGACAGGAAGAGAACGAGCGATAGGACGGCCGTCGCGCGTAAGGGTGTCAACGCCAACGAGGCCAACGATAGCAGCAAAGCTCGCGCTGGTGAAGCAGTTGAGCCGGTCGCTCCTCACTGTCGGCTCAGTCGAATGTCGAATCGAGTATCACCTTTGACCGTCACCGAGGCATCCATGGTCTGGTAGCCGGTCTTCATGGCTGACACCTCCTCGGCGCCGTCGTTGAGCCCGGAGATCTGATAGAAACCCTTCGCGTCGGTGGTGGCCTCCCGCCATCCGCTCGTGACGCCGCGATAGACGACGACGCCTTCGATCGGAACGCTGCCGCGCGGGGTGACTTCGGTGACAACGCCGGACAGGGAGAACGTACCGGGCGGTACGAGGTGGTCTGCGTCACGACCAGCGCGCCGCCGGCGACTTCGACGTCGACCAGCGTCCCGGGATTGTCGTGTCCGTAGTCGACAGTCAGGTATGCCCGTCTCTCGCCGTCCTTGCTTCCAAAGCGGACCTCGAACTCACAGCCTTCGGGGCAGATCTTGCCTTCGATGAAGTACACCGGCCCACGCGAGAAGCCCTCCGCTTCCGGACGAAGTATGTCCGCAGGCGCGTGCCATCGGCGGTCCAGATGAGCTCGTTCGCTCGGCTGAATCGAACGATCTGATCCTGCGCGTCCCGGAGGTCCGTGGTGGAAAACCCGGTCGCCGATTCGGTGAACTGATGGAGCGTCCCGCTCGTGTGCGTGATGGGCGGCGGCGCCTCGCCCGGCGGCTCGGGCGGCGAGGGCGCCGACGGCGGGTAAGGGTTGCCGCACCCGGCCAGTCCGAGACCGATAACGAGCATGGCGAGTGTTGGTCGCGTCATTGCCGCCTCAAGGTCAGCTGATGTTTCGATGCGCACTGTTTGAGCGCGACGGCCTGGCTTGGCACGCAGCTGTAGCTTTGAGACATCTCCGACCTCACTTCGCAATAGTCGATGGATCCATCAAGCGACGCGGACACCGTTGCCCCGGACATGTCCGCCGAACCCTCCGCCCAACCCTCGATCGCAAGGTAGGTCGTGGTTGTGATCTGCTCGGCAAGGCCGGGAGTGCCGTGCTGGTCACCCAGGGCGCCGGCGACGTAGCCGCCGGCGATGCCAATCTGAAAGAGCCTGTGTTGCTCCATGAACGGCGGCGCGCTGAGCGACACGTCGTAGCGCGAGTTGGCTGGAACGCCCGGACCGGAACTCGAGCTGACGGTTGCGTTGTAGGTGCGCATGCGGACCTCGTCGGGCAGGTTCGTGCAGGCGGCGTTGGCGGCCACGGTGAGGGTGTAGGCGCCCGCAAGGTTTGGATGAGGGGCGAGCGCCTCCAAGGAGAAGTGAATCCACCAATTGGGATTGCACTCGGCACACTTGGGAGGCAGCGGCCAGGTTGAGGCGACGTGACCGTCCCTGGTCGCGCGGAAATGGGTCGTTTCGTCGAAGTAGCCGGCCAGCCGGAAGGCCCCATCGCCGTTCGATGTCGTAGACAGCCCGGCGTGCGGGCCGTCGACGACTTCGACTCGAGCGCCGGCGAGCGGTCTCCAGGCGGCGTCGGTCACGCCACCCGCCAGCTCGATGGGAGCCGGCCCGGAGTCGGGCGGCGAGTCCGACGAGGGCGAAGCCGGTGACCGACCGCAACCGGCCAGGGTGAAGGCCAGGGTAAGAGCAAATCCAACCCCGGTGACGACTATCGTGGGCACGTGGCGATACATGGCGTCCCTTCGGCGGAATCAGCCGCATAGAGATAAACGCCGGTGCCCGGGATTGCTAACAGCCGCTAGTCGGTTGGGTCGGGCTCGAGGTTCAGTTCGTGTGCAAGACGAGCCATGGCGCGCGACACAGTCATCCCCGCGGCCGCCTTGGATTTTCCGAGTCTCGTGGCGATCTCCTCGGCCGTGTATCCGAGCTCGATTCGCCAGACGATGACCTGCCGGTCAGCGGGGCGGAGCTTGCGTAGGGCCTCGAGAAAGCGGTCCAGTTGCTCGCGCATGATTGCGGCCTCCAGGGGAGACGGCTTCCAGTCGCGCGGCTCGCGGTCTATCCCGTCGGTAAGCCCGCGCCGCTTCGATCCGCGTATGAGGTCGCGAATCCGATTGACGACCGCCTTGCGCAGGTACGCCTGCAGCCCCCCGACGGTTCGATGTTGGAAGCGCTTGATGCCCCTGATGGTTCGCAGGAACACATCCTGAATGACGTCCTCGGTGTCGGCGTCGCCGCGTGCGTAGCGCGGAAGCCGCCCGCGGGCCCACCGGCGGACCGGGGGCAGCGCGCGCTCGACCAGCATCGTCGCGGCCTGCACGTCGCCGGCCTGGGCACGCTCGAGAATGTGCAGGGTCGAATCGGACAAGGAATCAGAGGTTGGACGGTCGAGTGCATCCCGACCACTCAGCTCGCGGTTTTCGCCCTTCTTGGACCCGGTTACACGCGACAATGCCATGTGATCGGACGCCAGCTCTCCCACTTCTACCTGATCCGGACGCTCGGCACGGGCGGAATGGGAGTGGTCTATGAGGCGCAGGATACCCGGCTTCCGCGTTCTGTCGCCATCAAGGTCATCAAGGAGGACCTGTCGAGGAACGTCGACGCCGTGAGGCGGTTCAAGCGCGAGGCCAGGCTTGCCGCGTCACTGAACCATCCCAACATCTGCACGATTCTGGAGGTCGGCGATGAAGGGTCGCAGTCCTTCATCGCGATGGAGCTGCTCGAAGGCACGAGCCTGAAGTCCCGCCTGCTGGGTGGACCAGTGCCCGTCGCCGAGATCGTCGAGATCGCCCGCCAGGTCGCCGACGGGCTGAGCGCGGCGCACGCCCAGGGAATCATTCACCGCGACATCACGCCGGCCAACATCTTCATCACCGCGAGCGGATTGGTGAAGCTGCTCGATTTCGGGCTTGCGAAGCACTTCGCGATCGTGGGCGGCGACGGCGAGACCGAGGAGCTCACCAGTGCCGGCGCGGTTGCGGGAACCCTGCACTACATGTCGCCCGAGCAGTTGGCAGAGCCCACGTCGGTTGACTATCGCTGCGACTTCTTCGCCTTCGGGGCGGTGCTATACCAGATGGCGACCGGTGCTCGTCCGTTCGACATTCAGCCGAGAAGCGCCCTCAGCATGGCCATCCAGGCGCAGCCCCACCTCCCCATGCGACAACTTGCGCCGCACCACCCTGTCCTGCTCGAACGAATCATCGACACGCTGCTAGCCAAGCGGCCCGACGATCGATACGCGTCGGCCGGCGCTCTGCGCGCCGCGCTGGACGTGTTGCACGCCACGCTGAACGCGGTGACACATGAGCCATCGGTGGAGTCTGATTCGACGTCGCTGGCGGTCCTCCCATTTGATGTGATTGGCGCAGCCGATCCGCGCGTCATCGCTCTTCGGGATGGACTCGTGGTGGAGCTCGGCAGCCGGCTGAGCCATGTAAGGGATCTGCGGGTGGCCCCGCGGACCTCAACTCGCGCCCTCGAAGGCCAGTCGATTCGTGAGATTGGCGCGCGGCTCGGTGTCGCGCTCGTGCTCGAAGGGACGCTTCAGGCAAGCCTCGCGAGTGTGCGTGTCACGGCAAGTCTGGTCGACGCGGCAAGTGAGACGGCGGTGCTGCCGTCAGTGGTGCTCAACCGGTCGCTGGACGATGCGCTGACAACCCAGGACGCCATCGCAGGCGGCGTGTGCGAAAGCCTTGCGGCGGCGTTCTCCCGAGCACCGGCGAGACCCCGCTTGCAGGACCCCGACGCCTATCACGCGTTCAAGCGGGGACAGCATCAGTGGAAGTCCTGTTTCGAAGGTGGATGGCGTCAGGCGATCGAGCATTTCCAGCACGCGATCGAGCGCGACCCGCAGTTTGCGCTGGCGCACGTGGCGGTCGCCAACGCTTACAACTTCCTGGGCTTCTACGGACTGGTGAAGCCGAGCCTGGCGTTTGCCGTAGCAGGGCGCGCGGCCGAACGCGCACTGGCGATCGATCGGACGATTGGTTCGGCGTTCATCGAGTTGGCGCTTGCCAGGTTTGGAGGGGACTGGGATTGGGATGGCGCCGAGCAGGCCTTCAGGCGCGGGCTCGCCCTTGATCCCGAGAGTCCCGTGGCGCACGTCCATTATTCGTGGCTGCTGAGCCTGCTTGGCCGCTACGATGCCGCGTTGGCCGAAGCCCAACGCGGTCAGGCGCTGGCCCCGTCGTCACGGCTGGTCGCGGGCGCGCGGGCTCAGACGCTGTATGTGGCAGGTCGGTACGACGAAGCCATCGACATCTGCAGTGACTGCCTGCGCGGCGACCACGCGTACGTCTTCGCCGTCCATGTCCGGGGGTTGTGCTACCTGGCCAAGTCGATGCGTGACGAGGCGGTTGCCGACCTCGAGCAGTCAGCCTCGTTGACTCGTCGCGCGCCGTTCTATCTCGCCATCCTCGGCCGATGCTACGGGGAGTTCGGCATGCGCGCGGAGGCCCTCGGCCTGATTGATGAACTGGGTCACCAGCCGCCCGATACGTACGTTCCGCCGCAAGCGTATGTCTTCATCTACGCGGGCCTGGGCGAGCGCGAGCGAGCGCTCCAGTACCAGGAAAAGGCGTACGAAGACGGGGCCTCGCCGTTCAACTACCTGTCGCCGTGCATCCGCGCACTGTACGCGCTGTCTCCACACCATAAGAGGCGTTTGGAGCAGATGCGACTCGCGCTCTGACACAGAACGACTGCTCTCCCCTTGCGCTTCGACAGCACCTGCGGTAGCCTGTCTGCTGTCGAAGTACAAGGGGGATGTAATCATGGGCGACGACCGGTTGGTCCTGCCTCAGGGCACGCTGGATCTGCTGATCCTGAAAGCGCTCGCGCTCGAGCCGCTGCACGGCTGGGCCGTCTCGGAGCGGCTGCAGCAGATTTCGCGCGATGCGCTCCAGGTCGGTCAAGGGTCGCTGTATCCCTCGTTGCACCGCCTGGAGCGTGGAGGCTTGATCAAGGCCGACTGGCGGACCACCGGCAACAATCGCCGCGCGAAGTACTACGAGCTGACGCGGGCCGGGCGTAAACAGCTGCAGGCGGCCAGCGACTCATGGCGCAAGCTGTCGGCGGTGGTCGGACACGTTCTCGATCTGGCCTAGAAGCGACTGCCATGCTGACCGATCTGCTTTTTCGTGCCCGATCGCTCGTCCGCCGTCGAAGGGTCGAAGAAGAACTGGACGAAGAACTTCGCGAGCATCTCGAGCACGAGGCCCGGAAGTACATGGACGCGGGCCTCTCGCCGTCGGAGGCCGCGCGGCGGGCGCGTCTGGCAATGGGCGGCCTCGACGGGGTCAAGGAGCAGTGCCGCGATGCGCGAGGCACGAGGCCGCTCGAAGACTTCGTCACCGACTTGCGCTACGGCCTGCGCCTGCTGACGCGATCGCCGGGGTTCGCCGCGGCCGCCATCGCGATGCTCGGGCTCGGCGTCGGCTCGGCAACGGCGATCTTCGGCATCGTCGAGGGCGTCCTGCTCCGGCCGCTTTCCTATCCGGACTCGGAGCGCATCGTGACAATGGCGGACGTCGACGTCGACGGGCGGCGTCACCGCGTGTCGCTGCCGGACTTTCGCGATTGGGCCGCCCAGGCGAAGAGCTTCGAGGCCATCGCCGCCCAGCGCGGGGACTCGACGACGGCGGTGGCCCGCCGGCAGGGCCATCGAATCCACGCGGTTCGTTTCCATGGCGACCTCCTGCGCGTATTCGGATCCGTCACGGCACACGGCCGCCCGATCACGCCCGACGAGATCCGCTCCGGCGCGTCGGTCGCGGTCGTGTCGCAAGGCTTTGCCGAGCGCGTCGCCGACGATGCGCGTCAGGCGGTTGGCGAAGCGATCGAGGTCTCCGGCACGTCTTTGACGATCGTGGGAGTGCTGGCGCCCATCGAGGAGCAGCGCTCCGACGTGTTCGCTCCCGCCAACGCATTCGGACCCGATGCCTCGGGCCGCACCGACTACAACTGGGAGGTCGTCGCGCGTCTTCACGCCGGGACGCCGATTGCCGCCGCCCGCAGCGAGATGCAGACGATCGCCAGTCGGCTGCGTGCCGAAAGCGGCAGCACGATGTCGGCGGTGGCCGTGTCGTCCCTGCTCGACGACACGGTCCGCGGTATCCGGCCGGCGTTGCTGTCGCTGCTGGCGGCGGGCGGGCTGTTGATCCTGATCGCGTGCGCAAACGTCGCGAACCTGCTGCTGGCGCGCGGCGTCGGCCGGCGGCGCGAGATCGCGATCCGGCAGGTGATGGGCGCGGGCCGTGGCCGCGTCGTGCGCCAGCTCGTCGTCGAAAGCGTGCCGCTGGTCCTGTTGAGTGCCGTCGCGGGTCTCGCGCTTGCACATTGGAGCTTCACGGGCCTGGTCGCTATGGTGCCTTTCAGCATCCCGCGGCGGGCCGAGATCGCGGTGGGCGCGTCAGCGTTGATGTTCGGTCTGCTGGTGTCGTGCGCCGCCGGCCTGCTCTTCGCGATTGCGCCGGCATTGCAGTCGTCGACGCAGCAACTGACGACCGAGCTCAATACGGCCAGCCGAACCGTCTCGGGCCGCGACGGCGGGCTGCGCAAAGCGCTGGTCGCGGGCCAGTTCGCGCTGGCGCTGGCGCTGCTCAGCTGTGCGGGCCTGCTGACGAAGAGCTTTGTGCGGCTGGCCCAGGTGGAATCTGGCTTCGACTACCGCCGCGCGCTCGTGCTCGAGACCGAGCTGCCGGAAACGGCATACCCGTCGGCTGTGGAAATGAACGCGTTCTGGCGGAGCGCGATCGAGCATGTCGCGGCGCTGCCGGGCGTCGAGTCAGTCGGGATGGCTGAATCGGCTCCTCTCGAAGGAGGCGAACCCAACGGCACCGTCGAGCGGCTGGATGAACGCGCTCAGGGCAGCGCCTGGTATGGCGTGGCGACGGCCGGCTTTTTCGAAGCGCTCGACATCTCGTTGATCCGGGGGCGGATGTTCGACCAGCGCGACGCCACTGCGGCTCCGCGCGTGGCGGTGATCAACCAGGCAGCGGCCAGCAAGTTCTGGCCAGGGCAGGATCCCATCGGGCAGCAGCTGCGCTGGCGTGGAAAAGAGAGCGGCGAATCAGCGCGTGAGCCGTTGACCGTGATTGGCGTGATCGGCGACATCCGCCACAGCGCGCTGACCGTCGACCCAGTTCCCGAGATCTACGGACACTTCTTCCAGGATCCCGCGAGCGCACGCGACGCGGACCTCGTCCTCCGCACCGCCAATCCGGCGGCGCTCGTCGGCGCGGTGCGAGCCGCCTTCGAGTCGCTCGATCCCGGCGTGCCTGTTCGCCTGCACACGCTCGAGTCGAGCTATCGGGAATCGCTCGCCCAGCCGCGCTTCCAGGCGGTGCTCATCGGCTTTTTCGCCGTGTGCGCGCTGCTGCTGTCGGCCGGCGGGCTCTACTCGTCGATGGCGTACGCCGTCAGCCAGCAGACGCGAGAGATCGGCATCCGACTGGCGCTTGGCGGCGCGCCCGGCACCGTGCGCCGGGAAGTCCTCGGCGCCGCGATGCGAATCGCCGCCATTGGCGCCGGCGTTGGCACGTTGCTCGGCGCCGGCGGCGGGTCCCTCATCGCCAACCAGTTGTTCGGCGTCGAGCCCGGCGACCCAGGCGTGTTTCTCGCCGCGGCATCCGCGCTGTCGATCACGGCGTTTCTGGCGGCCTACATCCCGGCCCGGCGAGCCTCGCGGACGAATCCGATCGACGCCCTTCGGTGCGAGTGACTGCGCTCACGCCGCTGCGAGTTCCATCGCGACTTCTTCGAGACGCCTCCCAGGTTCGTGCTAAACCTAAAAGTTAAGTAACCTGTGAGTTAAATAATACGGCCTCGCGCATCATGTCAAGCGCATCTTTTTCGCCACCACAGATGACCACAGCCGCCTGGTCCCCCCGGCGCGTGAATGCGCTCGACACGCGAGAGATCGAGGAACTCGCCGACCTGCTGATCGACTGCGTCGAAGGTGGGGCGTCGGTGAGCTTCATGCACCCGCTGACGCGTGAGCGGGCGGTGGCGTTCTGGCGTCAGGTCGCCCAGGAAGTCGCCGCGGGCGGCCGCGCGCTGCTGGTCGCCGACGATGCGTACGGGATCTGCGGAACGGTGCAATTGGTCCTGAGCCTTCCCGAGAACCAGCCGCACCGAGCCGATCTTGCGAAGATGCTGGTCCACCGCAGGGCCCGGCGCACCGGGCTGGGCGCCGCGCTGCTGCAAGCCGCCGAGTCTACGGCACGCGACCTCGGCAAGACACTGCTGGTCCTCGATGCCGTTACCGGCGGTGATGCCGCACGGATGTACGAGCGGCTGGGCTGGGTGCGTGTGGGTGACATCCCCCGCTATGCCCTGTGGCCGCGCGGCGGGTTGTGCAGCACGACGGTGTACTACCGCGATCTTGGCGGGTAGCATGGCGTGCATGGAACACACCCGGATTCTCGGCTCTCTAAAAGGGGTCGCAACCGGGGACGCGATCGGCAAACAGACCGAGACATTGTCGCGTGAGGCCGTCATGCGGTGGTATCCGGATGGTGTCCGCGGGTTCGAGGGGACGCCAGGCACCACAATCCCTCGGTATGTCGGAAATGCGAGGCGCGAGTGGCTGATCGGCGAGACCACCGACGACACCGAGCGAATGATTGCGGTGGCCCGCGCGATTCTCGAGGACGGCGAGGTTTGTCACGCAACCGTGGGTCGCAAACTGCTGAGCTGCAGGAAGAGCGTGCACCCCAGCGTCAAGTCGCTCTGGGAATTTCATAAGGCGGGCGACCCCGCGCGGCTGGCTCAGTGCCACGAGGGATGCGGCGCCGCCATTCGCGTCGCGCCTGTTGGCGCACTGTATAGCTCGGAACGGCTCGAGAAGATCATCGCGGC
The DNA here is from genome assembly GCA_963806705.1 of Vicinamibacteria bacterium. Lineage (GTDB taxonomy): Bacteria > Acidobacteriota > Vicinamibacteria > Vicinamibacterales > JAENWD01 > JAENWD01. Next base: position 13,186 of record CAWDZE010000008.1, on the reverse strand, counting down.
GGCGTACGAGGCATCCATTTCGACCCATGGAGGGGCGCTCGCCCTGGCGGCCGCGGCCGCGACGGCGGCCGCCGTGTCCGCGGCCATCGACGGCGCGTCGGCCTCAGGCATCGTCGGCATCGCTGAGGAGGCGGCTTCGCGCGTGGAACACCAGCGATCGCGTTCCGTCTCCGTCGCTGGCGCGATACGCGGCATGCATGTCGAGCTGTCGCGATGGACGACGCTCGAGCCGAACGAAGTGGCGGCGGCGTACTTTCCGAGGACTCCGCTGACGGTCGTGCCGCTGGCGATCGCGCTCGCGACAATCCTGGAGTCGGCTGAAGCGGCCATCCTCCTGGCGGCAAACGTCGGCGGCGACAGCGATTCGGTGGCCTCCATCGCGGGTGCGATTCTCGGCGCGCGTTGCCCCGAGACCGTGAATGGAGAGTGGTATGCGGTTGTCGAGACGATCAACCACCACGATCTCGTCTCGCTGGCGGAAGGCCTGGGCAGGCTTCGGCGCTGAGGCTGCCTACGGCTCAGGACTCGTGATCCGATGGGGGTATCGCCTGCAACCACGACCAGGTGCATCGCCCACACCGCCACTGCAAGGCACGGGCACACCGGGTGGCAACGCTCACACCGTCGGACCCGAGGCAGCGGGGGCACACCGGCGTTGGAAGCCGGCGCTCACTCCGGCGGTCCGGCAAGCGGACGAGCTGGAGCGAGAAGTCGGGAATGCCGGGATCTTGTACACCTTCACGCGAGGTGTCCGATTCCAATGCCGCCCACGGCTTGTTTGCCGACGACATACAGGCTGAGATGGCAAATCGCGCGCCAGCTCGCCTGTGACCGAGTCGACGGCCCTGCGCTATTTGGCTTCTGAAGCGGGCCAGACGCGCTGCAGGTCCTTGACGGGCGCGGGGTAATGGAATCGTGGCGTGGCACCGCGTTCTTCTCGACACGAGCCTGCGCCGACAGGTCGCCCGCCCCAAGGATCCACACGAACAACAACCACGCCGCGCCGAGTCGTAGATAGCGCACCGCCTGAACTCCTGTTGTTCGGTACTACGCGGCTAGTGGGCCGAGGTTAACGAGCTATGGATCACGAATCACGGTCGAGCTGGCGCCAGGGCGCAGACTTCACACGAACCTGCTTTTGTGGTCGGATGTCGATCGAGGCGTGTGTCGTTGGACGTGCTCATAGAGGACGAAAAGGTCATGAACATCTTGCTCTGGGTCTTGCAGGTGCTGCTCGCGGTTGCGTTCCTCGCTCACGGCTTGCTCTTTCTGTCGCCCCCGCCGGCGATCGCTGAGCAGATAAACGCGTCGCTGCCGGGGTGGTTCCAGCTCTTCCTCGGCGTCGCTGAAGTGCTGGCCGCGGTGGGACTTACACTACCTGGGCTGACGCGGATCCTTCCGTGGCTGGTCACGTGGGCGGCCGGCGGGATCATGATCGTGATGGTGTCGGCGACGGCCTTCCACTTGATGCGTAGCGAGTTCAGCTCAGCGGCCATCACGTTGCTGCTGCTGGCCATGGCGACCTTTGTCGCGTATATGCGGTATCGGGTGTTGCCGATTGGCGTCCGGCGGTTCGCATAGCCAATTCCCGGCGTGGGGGCTCTCGACTAGGTGCGTCCTGGGTCAGGGCCCAAGTTCCAGTAGCAACTTTGTGACTTTGCCGGGCATGGTGACGGCCGCGTGATGAGAGGCCGCCAGCTCCCGAGAGCGCCAGCCCGCTGTCCGTCGAGCCATCTCGGCGTGGGTGTCGAAGCGAGGGTTTGGAAACTGCCGACAACGAACGTAGGCGCGCGGTAGCTTCTCGGCTGCAGGATTCGTGCGGCGCACCGGATCCTTGAAATGCCCAACCGGCGTCGGCCGCAAGCGGTCCAACAGCCAACGCACGTCGTCGTTGTCCGTCACACCCCACATGTCACGAACGATCGTCTCCCAGGGAGGCGGCGCAAAGCGCGGCAGGAGCCACCCTTGCCCTTCGGATTTCACCAACCCCTCCAGCGCCTGGCGTCTGTCGGGCGTGACGAGGTCGAACACGGCTTGACCGTCGTCGGGCACAAACGCGTCCAGATAGACGACGTGGGCGATTCGCTCGGGCGCACGATCGGCGACGCCGGTAATCACGACTCCGGAAGAACTATGGCCGACGAGAATGACTTCGCGGAGATCCTCGTATTCCAGGACGTTGACGACGTCAGTCACGTGAGCCTCGAGACCGATCTCAGGGCGAGCAAGATGGCTCCGCTCGCCGAGTCCCGTCAGCGTGGGAGTGGACACGAGGTGCCCTTTCTCACGCAGAAGCGGCACGACTTTCTTCCAGAACCAGGCCCCGTGCCATGCAGGGTGAACGAGGACGAACCCTTCGAATTCATAGTCTGGACCTGGAGCGGCACGGCCATCGTCGCAGCGACGCCTGCCATGCATCCGCCGGCTCTGAGCACGTCGCGGCGGGACGGTTGTTGATGCGAGGTCATGGCCGCCATAAGATGCCGCGGCGGGTCGACTGCTGTCCTGAAGAAGCGCGCGAGATTTGCCGGAGAAGATCCGGATTCTCCTGGAGGCCGGCGTATGACTCTTGTATTCGGAGACTGCGAGATCCACTGCGAACGGCGTGAGCTCCGTCGAAAAGGGACGGCCACCCATGTCGAACCGCAGGTCTTCGACGTGCTGGTCTATCTGGTGCAGCATCGGGACCGCGTGGTCAGCAAAGACGAGCTCATCCGTGCCGTGTGGGAGGGACGGTTCGTGTCGGACGATACGCTCACCAGCAGGGTGGGCGCAGCTCGACGAGCCATTGGCGACACCGGCGCAGAGCAGCAACTGATACGGACCGTGACGCGCCGGGGATTTCGTTTCGTGGGTGACGTGCGAGAAATGACCGAACACCGACGCGACGGCCGCTGCGATCCAGCCGCCAACACCCGATGTTGTGAGCCTTCCACAACGCATTCGATTCTGCAAGACGTCAGACGACGTACATCTAGCGGTCGCAACAACCGGTTGCGGCATGCCGCTCGTCAAGACCGCCAACTGGTTGAATCACCTCGAGTTCGATTGGCAGAGTCCCGTGTGGTCGCCGCTCTTCAGCCGGCTGGCCGCACAGTGCCAGCTCGTCCGGTACGACGAGCGCGGCACGGGCCTCTCTGACCGGGACGTCGCGGATTTCTCGTTCGAGGCGTTCGTCCGCGACCTCGAAACGGTCGTCGACGAATTCGCGCTTCAACGTTTCGCGCTCCTCGGCATCTCGCAAGGTGCCCCGGTGTCGATCGCCTATGCCGCTCGCCACCCCGAACGTCTGTCGCGTCTCGTCTTGTGCGGGGGTTTCGCGAAAGGCTGGCGCAAGCGCGGCAATGCGGCGGAGGTGGCGCGTGCAGAGGCCTCGGTCACCCTCATTCGAGAGGGCTGGGGACAGGACAATCCCGCTGCCCGGCAGATGTTCACCTCGCTCATCGTGCCCGACGCGACACATGAGGAAATGCGCTGGTTCAATGAACTGGAGCGGATCTCCGCATCTGCCGACATGGCGATTCGACTGCTGCACGTCCTCGGCAACATCGACGTGACGGAGTTGTTACCTCGAGTCACGGTTCCAACCCTCGTGTTGCACAGTCGTGGGGACGCTCGTGTGCCATTTGAGCACGGCCTGATGCTGGCCCGCGGGATCCCCGACGCCCGCTTCGTGCCGCTCGAGAGCAGGAATCACCTGATCCTCTCTCATGAGCCCGCGTGGCGGCGTTACATCGAGGAGGTCTGTGGATTTCTGAACGAGGAAGAACCACCGCGGGTGACCGCCGCGGTCTGATCCCTACGAGTCACATCTACCGCTTCCTGCGTTGCATCAGCCACTTCTCGAGTGCGGCTCCGAATGCGGCTTCGTTCGTAAGGACCTTTTCGAGCATCGGGGCCACGGCGTCGGGCACCGTCTCGGGAACACGCGGAAGCACGAACATGTTTTCGCCGCGCACAGCGCGGAGGATCAGGCTCGTGAACCCGTCGATCCACAATGCCTTGACTGCACGGCCGTGCGCTGCCGTCGCCTTAGCAGGGGAGGATAGATACCCTTGCCACCCAGGTGCCGTCGCGATCTCACGCAACTCTTCGAGTGACCGCCCTGCCCGGCTCGGGAGCGTCTTGTAGCTGGAGCGAACCAGATCGGGTCGAACAGCGAGCATGCCCGATGTCTCGCTCACGCCGGCATGAACGTCCATGCCGAAGGACGAGAGCTCGGCGGCCGAAAAGTAGCTGGCGTTGATCCGCTGTCGGTTCGATTGAATCGCCGCATCGCCGCGAAACAGACCCGTGAGGTGAAGCATCGTCACGTGAAACGTCTCGCTGACGAAGTCGCAGGCCTCATTGAGGGCGATGTTGTGTGGCGGTGCAGCGTGGCCGTTCATGACGAAGATCCATTTGAAGCCGTTTTCCGCGATCTGTGCGCCAAGGTCAGCCACTAGCGCTCTCAACGTCGATTGTCGAATGGCATACGTGCCGGGATGGACCAGCCTGTCGCCTAGCACGTTCGCTCCGCCCTGGCCGTAGTTGATGGAAGGCATCATCACGACGTTCCAATCTGGCAGAGCCTGACCCACCCGTCTCGAGGCGGCATTCGCCTCGTACATGACACCAAGCGTGTCGGCACCGACGGGCAGATGGGGGCCGTGTTCCTCGATCATCCCCACCGGCATGATGAACAGTGTCCGTTCACGATCGAGGGCATCGATCTGGGGCCAGGTGAGCTCGTCGAGTTTGTGGATGTTCGAGCGAGAAGGAACGGAGCCGCCGCGCCGGGACGCACCCTGAGCCTGCGCCGAGGCCGCAGAGCCTGTTATCACCCATACGATCAGCACGATGAGCGCGCGTTTCATGCGTCCCTCCCTGCCGCTTCCGCTCGAGCCGGTGGATGGTCCTCAGCGGGGCGGGCGACCTCGTTCGAGCGCTTCGATTGCCGCCGCGACGAACGGGTCGTTGCCGTCGGCTTCTCGCTGCGGATTCACGACGACGTCGGGTTCCAACTCCCATCGTGGCGTGCCATCGAGGGCATAGACCGGTTCGGTGGAGATCTGCACGGCGATCTTCGAATGTGGAAGCTCAATCCGGCCGACGGCGGCGCCGAGCCTGGCCATTCGTGTGCCCACGATGCGCGCACGCCCCAGGCCAGAGAGCGCCATCGCGAATCCCTCGGCCATGCTCACCGAGAACCGATCGACCACAACCACCACAGGCGCCGAATAGGTCCACGGTCCGCGCGCATCGACAAACTCCGGACGCCGCGGGCCGAGACCGGGCCCGTCGCGGCTTGTCATCCACGCGTACTGCCTGCGCGCTGTGATCAGCCGCCCGATGATGGGCCTGGCAATCGCCGTGTCCCCGCCCGCGTTCGAACGCACGTCCACGATCAGCCCCCGCGTGCTCCGAAGCGCATGCAGCGCGCGATCGAAAGCATCCACCACACCACGATTCGGCGCAAACGTCGAGATCGCGATCAGCCCGATATCGGTTCCCACGCGCTTCCATTCCACGTCGCCGCGTGCCGGCGCCGCTTGCCCGGGCTTCAGGACCGATTCGCGACCGTCTCGTCGGATGAGCAGCTCGTAGCGCGTATCGTGGCGGCCTGCGACGGCGCTCTCCAGCGCCCACTCGTCTGCAGCCGGGTCCGCGCGCGACAGGAACCGCGGTCGACGGGACTCGAACAACGCCGACACCGATACGCCATCAATGGCCACAAGTTCGTCGCCCGGCCGAACGCCCGTGCGCTCCGGCAGAGAACCGCGCTGTACTGCTGTGACGATGTAGCGTGCGGCGTCCGGCTGCACCCACACACCATACGGGACCGGCCGCCACGAATCCGGCGCATTCGTGTTCAGCTGGCTATGGCCGTCGTATAGCGAGTCCAGTGCCTCCTCAAGCACGTGGAGCCAGGCCGCGTGGTCGCGCGCGGCACGCGCCCGAGGCATCAGCGCACTGATTACGCGATTCCAGTCTGTCGCCTTCGTCGGCAAGAAGGCATGCGAGTCGCGAACGAACCGGTCGAGAGCGGCAAGGTCTGCCGCGCGTTGCTCTGGCAGGCCCGGAGAGGGTTGCGCAGAGGCCTGAAACAGGACGACGGTGAGAACGAGCTCGGCAGTGCGTTGACACCGGCGCTCCACGATCGGTTTCACAGCATGCGAAGTTTACTCCCGTCGGCTCCGTCCACAGCCCGAGGGCCCGGGCCAGCTAATCGCCCTTTTCGCACCAGCCCGACTGCTGGCAGAAAGGACGGGCGTAGACTTGGAGGACGCCCCACCTTGAGCGCCTCGCGCGTTTCGCGAACGACGTCCGCGTCGATTGACGGAGCCGAGATCGGCTGCAGCCCTTCGCGGTGTCGCGAACCCCGGTTGCGTCAGGGTGCGGCATGGGGAAGTCATCATGACCTCATTCAATCCAAACTATTACATTCACGCGGCCAATGTCCTGCTGCTGGTGGCGTACAGCGTCCGCGACATTCTGTGGCTGCGGGTGTTCGCGGTGGCCGCGTCGCTGATTTCGCTCCCATACTTCGTCCTCCAGCCCACACCGCAGTGGGCACCGATCGCCTGGAGTGTCGTCTTCGCTGGAATCAATTCCTTCCAATCCTGGCGTCTCTACCTCGAACGTCGACCGGTCAAGCTGACGCCCGACGAGGAGGAAGTTCGCCGGCTCGCGTTCGCGCAACTGCCGTCTCGCAAGGTTCTGCAACTTGCCAGCCTCGGGTCCTGGACCACAGCGGCTCCCGGCGAGCGTCTGATCGAGCACGGCACGCCGGCGGGCGCGATCGCACTCGTTGTCCGCGGCAAGGTGCGTGTGTCCAAGGACGGACAGGTCCTGGGTGAGATGGGGGCCGGGGATATCGTCGGCTCCGCACTCGTGCTGAGCGGCGCCCCGGCCGAAGTGGACGCGGTGACATTGGAGCCGGTGCGTGCGTTGCGCTGGGAAGTGGCAACGCTGCGGCGGTATCTCGAAGCCGATCCCGAGACCCGGATCGTCTTCCAGCGCAATCTCACCCGTGACCTCGCCGGAAAGCTGCGGCGCCTGGGCGAGGATTATCTCCGACAGCCGCTGTCGCCCGGTGGACAATCCGCACCAGACCGCCGCGAGGGCTGATTGTTTTTCTCCGGAAGGCCTGCCCTCTGCCCTCAGTTGCCCTTTGCCCCTAGCTACTGCCAGGTCATATCAGCAGGCCCCATGACGGCTGGTGCAATCGTCCTGCTTCCCTTGTACGTCACACGCCAGCCCATGACGCACGCGACGTTGACGCAGTCGATACCAGCGAACGCGTCACCAGTCAGATTGAGCCCGATGTCGATCCATCGCTCCCAGCGTGCCGAGCCATCGGCGCACCGGGCGCTTGGCGCGGCGCCGCCCCTGGTGCCGGTTGTCGGGGATACACCCTTCCACCTGCACACTTCGAAGAGCGCCGACCCGTCTCGTTGCCGGAAGATGGTTGCTGTCCTCCACATGGACCTTTACCAACAGATATGAACCCGCACCCACAGGGAGAGTTGTGACCTCCTGACCAGAACCGTTCAGAAACGTCATTTGATAGAACCCCACCGCGAGTGACGACCCAGGCCTCGCAGCGGTCGTTCCGGGAGCGGTGGACGCGTCGGTCGTTGGCGCGGTCGGACTCTGGGCGCACCCGGCAGCGATCAAAGTGGCCAGCAGCAACCCGGGTAAGCAGCAATTCTGCAAACGAGACATGACTCCTCCGTGGCGCTTCCGGCGCAGGTGTAGATGGACGTTTATAGCAGCACCTGAAGGAACCTGCGCCATTTGTCACCAGCGGGGCCTTTTGCCTCTGTTTTGCACATAATTCGGCATGCGCGTCAGTACGCTTCCTCGCCGCGTTCGAGCAGGACAAGATTTGGCACCGACGATGCGGCAGAGTGGAGCCACGAGAGATTGCGCGTCCGATGGCATGACTGGTGATGTCGATTGGACCAATTGTTCCCAAACCTAAATCAGAGAGTCAGGGCGTCACTCAGATCCGCGATTTCTCACTTTGCCTTGGGGCAAAGTGACACCAGCGCCTACATCACCAAGCACGGCACGTAAGCCAACGATGAACGTCGAGTTTGTGCCAGCCGTTGTGCCAGCCGTTTGTGTCGGAAGATGTCGCGAATCGTCGTTTTATGGCGTGATTTGATGATGCGGTACGTACAAACAAAACGGGCCGAAACCTTTCGATTTCGGCCCGTAATCTTTGGTTGCGGGGGCGGGATTTGAACCCGCGACCTTTGGGTTATGAGCCCAACGAGCTACCGGACTGCTCCACCCCGCGTCACAACAACCTATGAAGTGTAGCACCCGCTCGCAGTCTGGCGCAAGCATTTCGCGCGAACGTAAATTGTGCGCGGCGGACGAATAGGAATCCTACGCCCTTCCGGCCCAACCAGAGCGAACCTGTTGTACAACGCAGGATGCGCAGATTGTCCCCCCCGTCAGTAGTCCTGGCCGTCGCCCTGGTGCTGCCGGCCGTCGCCACCGCTCAGAGCAGGCGAGCCATCACCGTCGACGACCTCCTGGCGCTGCACCGCGTCAGCGATCCGCAAATCGCGCCAGACGGCAGCCGCGTCGCCTACACGGTCGCCACGCCCGACCGTCAGGCCAACCGCGTGGCAGGCAATCTCTGGATTGTACCGACTGCCGGGCGGCACACCGCGGCAGTTGACCTTCACCGGCCGCGACGGCGGCGCGCGCTGGTCGCCGGACGGCTCGCGCCTGGCGTTTCTGTCGAGTCGAGACGGGGCTCAGCATATCTATCTGCTCAACCTCACGGGAGGCGAGCCGACGAAGCTGACCTCGCTCGACGGCGGCGCCGACCAGATCGTGTGGGCGCCCGATGGCAAGACGCTGGCCTTCACCTCGTCGGTGTGGCCCGACTGCGCCGACGACGCGTGCAACAAGCGCAAGACCGGGGGCAAAGAGAAGGACCAGGTGAAGGCGAGGACCTACGACGGCCTGCTCTACCGCCACTGGACCGCCTGGGGCACCGGTCAACGGTCGCACCTGTTCACCGTGGCCGTCGGCGGCGGCACGCCGAGAGACCTTACGCCGGGCGCCGGGTACGACGTGCCGCCCGTGCAACGTGCGGGGCCGCATCCGATCGCGTTCTCACCGGATGGCAGCGAGATCGCCTTTGTCGCGGTCACCGACGCGATGGAGGCCATCAGCACCAACGGCGATATCTTCGTCGTGAAGGCGGACGGCACCCAGAAAGCGCCAGCGCGGATCACGGACAACCCGGCATTCGACGGCGCGCCGGCCTACTCCCCCGACGGCAAGTGGATCGCGTATCGCGCGCAGAGCCGTCCCGGCAACGAGGCCGACCGGTGGCGGCTGATGAATACGACCGCGAGGCGACGACGCACAGCGAGGTGGCGCCGGGCTACGACCGCAGCGTCAACCAGCTCGCCTGGACGCGCGACAACCAGACCATCTACTTCAACGGGGAGGATTCGGGGTTCATGCCCGTGTTTCGTGTGCCCGCCGCCGGCGGGACGCCAAGCGCGGTGACGCCAGCGACCTATGTCGCAGAGTACGCGCTCGGTGCGGACGGCAAGACCTTGATCATCGCCCGCAGCAGCCAGCAGGGGCCAGCCGAACTGGCGGCCGTGTCACCCACTGGAGGCGATATTCACGCGCTGACTTCCCACAACACCGAACGGCTGTCTCAGCTGGACTTGCCGAAACCAGAGCACTTCTCTTTCGCCGGCGCCGGCGGGACCAGCGTGCACGCCATGCTGCTGAAGCCGCCGTCGTTCGATCCGTCGAAGAAATACCCGCTGCTGATGGTCCTGCACGGCGGACCGGAAACGCAGTTCGGCGATACGTGGAGCTTCCGGTGGAACACGCAGACGCTGGCCGCACCCGGGTACGCGGTCCTGATGATCAATCGGCGCGGATCCACCGGGTTCGGCCTGCAGTTCACCGACGACATCAACAACGACTGGGGCGGGAAGGCGTACGAAGACCTGATGAAAGGCCTGGACGTCGCGTTGGGGAATACGCGTTCGTCGACGGCGCGCGCGTGGCGGCCGCCGGCGCGTCGTACGGCGGCTACATGATCGGCTGGATGGCGTCCCAATCGAAGGGGCGCTTCAAGACGCTGGTGTGCCATGCCGGCGTGTACGACCTGGTCAGCATGTACGGCGCCACCGAGGAAGTGTGGTTCCCGGAGTGGTCGTTCCGCGGCACCCCGTGGGCCAACACGGACAACTTCCTGCGCCAGTCTCCCCATACGAAGGCGGCCGACTTCGGCACCCACAAGACGCCGACCCTGGTCATTCACGGCGAGCTGGACTTCCGTGTGCCGTACCACACAGGGTCTCGAGTTCTACACGGCGCTCCAGCGGCAGGGCGTGCCCTCGCGCCTGATAGTTTTTCCCGACGAAGGGCACTGGATTCTCAAGCCGCAGAACAGCGCGTTCTGGTACAACGAAGTCCAGGCGTGGTTGAAGAAGTATCTGTGAGAGGGACGGCGGAACTGAAGTTCCGCCCTACTCTTTTCTCAGAGCCGATACCGGGTTGACGCGCGTGGCCCGCAGCGCGGGCCACAGCGTCGCCTGGAGCCCCACGACCATCAGCAACGCCGCGACGGCGGCAAACGACACCGGGTCCCACGGCGAGACGTTCCAGATCATCTCGCGCATCGCGCGCGCCGCCAGCGCCGAGCCGGCCAGCCCGATGACGATGCCGGAGGCGACGAGCTTTGCCCCGCCGGTCAGCACCATCGAGACGATCCGGTCGGTCGTGGCGCCAAGTGCCATCCGGACGCCAATCTCCTGCGTGCGGCGGCTCACCGCGTGCGCGATGACGCCATAGACCCCGACAACTGCCAGCGTCAGCCCCAGCGCCGCGAAGACCGCAAAGAGGGTGAGGCCGAACCGGGGCCCGGCAAAGACGTAGTCGTTGATCGCCGACTCGAGGGTTCGAATGTCGGTGATCGGCTGGTCCTTGTCGAGCGCGGCAATCTCCGCCCGCACCAGTGCCGTCGCGGGCTCGGGATCGCCGTCGGTGCGCACGACGACTCCCTGCGCAAGTCCCGTCAGCGAGTAGGGGACGTACAGTTCGGGGCGCACCGGCTCGGTGATGTCGCGGGTCACCGCGTCGGCGACGACGCCCACGATCTCGAAGGTGTCGCGATCGAGACTTACCGGAGGCTGGCGAAGCCGCGGCACTCGCACGGTTTTTCCAAGAGGGCTCTCCTCGCCGAAGTACCGCGTCACCAGCGCCTTGTTGACGACGGCGACCATCTGCCGCCGTTCGACGTCGCTTGCGTCGAGCGCGCGGCCGGCAGCGAGCGGAATGCCCATGGCGCGGGTGTAGGCGCCGCTCACCTGGTGAAAGACCGCGGGGCGGGTGTCTTCGGTGGCGCTGCCCGGCACTTCAATAGGGGTCAGCCAGCCCGCAAACGGTGGACGCCGGAACTGACGGCGGCAGCCCGCACACCCGGCGCGGTCTCGAGCCGGCCGAGCAGCGCCTGGAAAAAGGCGACGCGCCGGTCGCTGTCCGGATAACGCGTCTCGACGAGCGGGACTCGCATCGTCATCAGGCGCTCCGGCCGGATGCCGAGATCGAGGTCCTGCATCGCCACGAGCGTGCGCATCATGAGGGCGGCGCCCACAAGCAACATCACCGAAAGCGCGACCTCGGCGACGACCAGCCCGTTGCTCACGATGGCCTGGCGCCTGCCACCGGTCACCGACCTTGCGCCGTCCTTCAGCGACTCGGTGAGATCGGTGAACGAGCCCTGCCATGCCGGCGCGAGGCCGAAGATGAGCGCCGTCGCTATCGACACCGCCACGGTGAAGGCCAGCACCGCGCCGTTGATGACGATCTCGGATTCATCCGGGATCGTGTCGGGCGGCACGAGCGCGATGATGGCATTGAGGCCCAGGTACACCAGCGGGATCCCGACGACCACGCCCCCAAGAGCGATGAGGAGGCTTTCGGTGAGCAGTTGCCGCGCCAGCCGCGCGCGTCCCGCTCCAATCGCCGCGCGCACGGCCATCTCGCGCTGGCGTGTCGCGGCGCGAGACAGCAGGAGGTTCGAGACGTTGACGCACGCGATCAGCAGCAGCAGCCCCACCGCGGCAAACAGGATCCACAGCGTCTCGCGCAGGCCGCTTGGGAACGTCTCCTTGAACGAGGCAGTCCGACGCGCCAGCGGCCATCCGGAAACTGTGCCGGCTCCCGCTGGGCCAGATCCGCGACGATCGGGCGAAGGTCGGCCTCGGCCTGCGCATCGGTCACTCCGGCCTTCAGCCGGCCCAGCACGTGCACGTTCCTGACGCCTTCGATGACCTTGCCCTGCCGAAGACGACGGGCACATACACGTCGGCGCCGCGCCACATGAAGCGCTTGGGCATCACGCCGACCACCGTGCGGTTGACGCCGTTGAGCAGCATCTGACGTCCGACGACGGAAGGCTCGCCGCCAAACTGCCGCTGCCAGAACTTGAACCCCAGCACCACGACTGGCAGCGCGCCCGGCACACCATCGGCGGGCCGCACCGTCCGGCCAAGCAGCGGCGGCACGCCCATTACATCGAAGGTGTTAGTGGTGATGTGATTGCCGCGCAACCGCTGCGGATCGCCGCTGCCGGTCCAGATGACGTCGCTGATGGTCGACGCGACGAGCCCTCGAAGATTGTGGTGCGCCTGGCAAACTCGAGGTACTGGTCTGTCGAGTAGTACGTGCGCCCGCCGCGCCCGCCAGGGTCGGCGACCCGGATGCTCATCAGGTTGTCGACGTCTCTGTAGGGAAACGGATCGAGCACCACCGCGCGCACGACGCTGTACATCGCCGTGGTCGCCATGATGCCGAGCGCCAGCGAGACGATCGCGAGCAGGGCGAAGCCGGGCGTACGGACGAGCGAGCGCGCGCCAAACCTGAGGTCCTGGAGCCCCTGTTCGATCCAGCGCATCTTGCGTCTCTCCTCGATGCTGCCGGAACGAAAGTTCCGGCCTACTGCTGCCCGCGATGATGCGCCGACTTCTTGTAATGCTGCTCCAGCAGGTCGACGCCGAAGCCGCCGTCGAAGTCGCGCCACACGGCGTGGATGTGGTTGCCTTCGTTCTGAACGCAGTCGTATTCGATCAGGAAGGTCGGCCCCTGGACCCGGTAGTAGTGCAGCGAGCCTTTCTCGATGCCGCCCATCCAGGCGAACTTGACTTCG
>CAWDZE010000007.1:0-91680 GCA_963806705.1 Vicinamibacteria bacterium | reverse complement strand
TCTCCATGTGCCGGCCGGCGACCGGACAACGATGGATACCGGTTGCTTCGACGCCAGTCCGACAACCCCACCGCAAACGCGCTCCAGACGCACGACGATGCTCTCGGTCGATTCAATCTCCAGGTCGCCGACGGTGACGGTGACCGTGACGCGCGTGTCGGAGCGTAGTTCGTTCATTTCCTGGTTCGCCACGCCACACGTGCCGCGCGAAAAGCCGGAGGGGACACGAGGAACGCGACGATTGGCCCGACCACCAGGAGCGGACGGACACGGATCGTCGCGCGGAACGCACCTCGTACGCCCGGCTCCAGGAACATCGGACGGCAGCGGATGTCCAGTCCCCGTGCCTCGGCCATCACGAGCACCGGCGAAAGGCATCCGTACACGAACCCGGTGTCCGCCGGGTTCTCGAACCCGAACACCGTATCCAGTTGAAGCCTTTCGAGCGTCACCCGCCGGAGCAGCGCAAGGCCCAGCCGGACGACTCTCGCGAGCAGGCCGCGTGTCCGCAGAACCACGACTGCGATGCGCCGCCATCTCCCCTTGCGCTTCTTCGGCGCGTCCGCGGGCCTGGCGTGGGCGCGCCCGGGCGCCGACGGCGCAGACCCGCTCCGCGACCGACGCTCGACCAGGCCGAAGAGCCAGGACAGCCGCCACCGGACCCTCAGCTTGTCCGTGCGCTCGGCCTCGATGAACAGGACGAGCGGCACGGCAAGCATCGCCACCATCAGGGCGATCGGCGCCGCTAACGCAGCAGCGAGCGCGAGCATACGCGCGGCCCGGCCTAGGCCGATTTCTCGCCGCGCTTGTCCATGATCTTGCCGACGGCCTCGCCGACCTTCTCGACCATGTTGGCCGCGCCCCTGCGAACGCTCTCCAGGCGCACGCCATCCTTGTTGATGACGACGACCGCGACCGGCTTGACACCGCCTCCGGCGCCGGAGCCGGCGCCAAGGCCTTCCAGGCTCGACGTCTTCTGGTCTTTGCCGGACCCGCCGCCAGCACCAAAGCCAAAACCAACCGCAATGAGCGGGATGATCGTCTGGCCCTCGATGTGGATCGGCTCGCCGACAACGGTACGGGTGCTGAGAAGACGCTCGACTTCGACAAGCGTTGCCTTCAGCAGGCTTTCGACATGGTCCATAAGTGCCCCCCATCTTCACGCTGCTCGCCGGGCGAGCGGCCTGGGTCCGCGATCCGCCTGGTCGTGCTCATCCCCGACGATACCAGCTTTGAACCATACTTCAAGCTGGTCTCCAGCGGGCGCTCTGGTCCGTTGCTCGCGCGTATACTGCCCCTGCCCATGTCCCGCGAGCCGCTGGTTGCCGTCGTGGCCGCACGCGCTGCCGCCGCGGCCGGCCACTGCTGGCAGTCGTCGTCCGGTAACCGCAGCCGCGCTTTGGCGCCACGGCCGTAGCCGTCGTCGTCGACGCCACGGTGCGCGATGCCGACGGCAGGCATCTGCCGTGCCTCGAAGCCTCGCAGTTCGACGTGCTCGAAGACCGTGTCCCGCAGCAGATCAGTTCCTTCGAGGCCGTGGACGTCCCCGAATGCGGGCTGCATGATCCGGCCGCTGCGTCCGTCGCGACGCTGCCGCTGCCGCTGTCGCGCGCCATCTCGACGCCGCCATTGGTCACCGCGCTGGTCTTCGAAGAGCTCAGCGAGCAGGCGCGCGTCGCGGCGTGGCACGCGGCCAGCGATTTTGTCCGGGAGGGCCGGCGGCCGGGCGAGTTCGTCGGCGTCTTCGTCGTGGAGCGGGCCGTGCACACGATGGTGCCCTACACGAGGGACACCGATGCCTTGCTGGCGGGGCTTCGGCGCGCGGCGATGCGGCCGGGCTGTCCGATTGAGGTGCAGGGCGACGTCGCCAGCGCAGCCCCCGCGAGCGAGTGCCGCGGCGGCATGTCCGACGCCACGCGGGCCAGCGAGACCTTGAAAGGATTGCAGGCCGTGGCCGACACGCTCGCGCTTTGCCGGGCCGGAAAATATCGTTGAAGTTCTCTGATCGCTTTCCCGGCCGTCCGTCAAACGCCATCGAATTTTCGAGCGACTCACCTCGGGCGCCAATCGAGCGGCCGTCACCTTCCACCCGTTGACGCGGCCGGGCCTGCGCACGGTCGGGGGTCCGCGGAGGTCCGTCGTAAGTGAGGATGGTCAGGGCAGCAGCGTCACCGGCCGCATCGGCGCAAGCGGCGGCCCGGAGAGAAGCTTGAGGCGGGCGGCGTGCTTGCCATCGATGCCACTTCCTTTCTCGAGCGCCTCGCCCGCGACACCGGCGGCCCGTTCGTCAGCAACACCAACGACATCGGCGGCGCCGTGCGCCGGCTCACCTCCGAGATGCGCGACTACTACCGGCTCACCTACAGCCCAACCAACACGGCGCTCGACGGCCGCTACCGGAGCATCACGGTGAAGGTGCGCGTGCCCGGCGCCGTGGTGACCTCGCGCAATGGCTACCAGGCCACGCCGCGCCCCGCAAGCCCGATGGTGGTGCCGCACGACGTCGCGCCGCACGTGCTGCTCGATGCGGAGAAGCTGCCTCGGACTTCGCGCTCACGTGCCAGAACACGCTGACCCCATCGGCGGTGACCGTCCTGGCCGCCGTGTCTGGCGGCGCCCTGACCTTCACCTCCGACGCGGCCAGGGGCACGTTTGAAGGCGGCCTTACGGTGCTGGCGCGCGTGCGCGGAAAGGACCAGCGGGTGCTGGCCGCGGCGAGCGAGACCTTCGCGCTCAGCGGACGGCAGACCACTCGCATCGGCACAGACCCGCGTGCTGCGATTCAGCCGTCAGCTGCCCCACACGGGCGCGGTCACGCTCGGTGATTGCCTACGATGTGCTGGGTCGGCGGGCCAGCGCGCAGCGGTTCAAGGTAAAGGACTTGCCGCGGTAAACGCCACTTGGTGGCGTGGCCCAGACCATCGGTAGCCGAAGGCAACCACCGATTGCCGCCTGCGGGCTAGAAGCATAGGTAACGAGCAGTCGCGCAGTAGCGAGCGTCAAGCGAGGCGGTATGGAGAAGGCGACGTGTTTGTCCGCGTCGAAGCGGTCGCGGTCCTGAAGTCTTCCTCATAAACGCCGCAGGGACGACCCATCCGCGTCCCGACGGACGGTCGCCACTAGGCGACTTTACGGGACCGACCAGGAAGTTGGCGCGCGAGGCCGGGGGTGGCTGCGGAGAACGCGGTGTTATGCGGGTCGGCCTAATCCAGGAAAGGTGGTCAGCCTACTATTAGTTCGGCGGACATGGAGGTTCCCCGGTTCCGTTACCCGAGAGAGGTGTGGGAGTAAGACAGGAGGGCTGGAGGGTGCGATGAGTGCGATTGTGTTGGCCTTGCTGTTGGCTGGTCCAGCTTCCGCAGCAGGGGCCGACCGCGCTGCAGTCGAGGCTGTTGTCGAGACATGGAATGAGGGTTGGCGGACCAAGAACGCGGAGTTGGCCGCACAGGGCTATTCTGTGGACGCAGACTGGATCAACGCCTTTGGCATGCGCGAGCACGGCCGCGATGCGATCGCCACAAGGTTGAAGGAAGTATTCGGGCTGGCGTTTGTCATGGGTGCCCGGAGCCGAGTCGTCGCGCAGGAGATCCGCTTCATCGCTCCCGCGGTGGCGGTCGTCATCACGCAGGTCGAGAGGGAAGGACAGACATCGCCGTCTGGTGAGCAGCTTGGAACGCGGAGGACCAGTCACCAACGCGTCCTAGTCAAGGAGCAGGATGAGTGGCGGATAGTGAGCCACCTGATCTCCGATGCTCGTGACACGACGTCGGCCCGACACTGAGAGGCACGGGCCGCCGAACAACGCGTTGCAGCGGACGCACTCGCGTGTCACGCCGCTTCCTAAAATGAGGCGCAGGCGTCGCGCCACGCGGCGCGCTGACTGACGCGAGCGTCGACGGACGGAGAGGCTGACGCGCGTGAACCGAAGAACTCTGCGGCGCAGGTTGGCACCACTTGGACTCGGCGTGTTCCTGTGGCAACTCGCTTTGCCTTCGCCGAAGGGCGTCCTGTTTGGGAATCCGGCTGCTGCCGCTGAGCAGGCCACGATCCTCGGCGACACCTTCGGCAGTTTCGTCTTCCGCGATGACCGTGGCAACGCGGCGCGGCCCATCACGGTTTGGTACCTGCCGGCCAGCACAGCTCGCTCCGTCGATGCGGATCGTGTTTCTCATGCACGGCAGCTCACGCACTGGCCGTCAGGCACGCGATATTGGCGAGCAGTACGCCCCAGAGCACGGCTTCGTGCTCCTGGCTCCGGAATTCTCGCAAGAACATTATCCCGGCCGATGGATGTATGACTTCGGCAACATGACGGACTCAGGAGGCAAGTTGCTTCCAGAGCGGGAGTGGACCTTCCTCGCAATCGAGCATCTCTTTGACTTCGTCCGAGAGCACGCGGGACTGACGAGTCCAACATATGACATCGTGGGACACTCGTCCGGTGGACAGTTCGTTCATCGCTTGGTGCTCTTCGTACCCGGGGCTCGCTTTCGCCGCGCCATCGCGTCGACACCGGGCCGATATGCGCTCCCGGTGCGCTCCGTTGATTTCCCATACGGGTTGGGAGGCACGGCGGTGGATTCGGCCGTACTCGCTCGCGCGCTTGGACGCGACCTCGTCCTTCTGTTGGGAGATAAGGACACGGAACCGCAGACCGTCCCGGAAGAGCAGGCGATCGATTCCCGACATACCAGCGATGCGATGGCCCAGGGTCAGAACCGCGTCGCCCGAGGCTTGCGCTTCTTCGCGACGGCCACCGAGGAGGCGAATTCTCTGGGGGTTCCGCTGGCATGGCGACTCCGGCTTGCAGCGGGCATCGATCATGACCCTCCGCTAATGGTCCGGGCCGCATTCCAGGAACTGTTTCGGTGAGGCGCAAGGAGCCGTGGCACAGGCGCTTGAAGCTGACGAGCGCAGTGGCCCTGGAGGCCATCGTGGTCCCGTCGGCGAGTCGGCGTCGGATTCAAACGTGAGCGATGGCCGGGGGTATCGCGGGGATCGGTTTCTTCACAGCGGACATCGCGACCACACTCTCGGCGAACAGGTTCGCACCAGGACGACGCCCTCCGTAATAGTCATTCGAACCACGAACCCAAGATAAGTCAGAGTGCGGCCTGTGCGAGAGTCTGTCGTGATCGGTTCCTCGGTCATTCATGCAACGCGACCTCATTGGCATCGTTGACAATCAACACAGCGATCTTCCAGCGAGTGTCTGCCTTGTGCAGCACGTACGTGACACCTACGCGCTCCAACTCCTGTCCGTCCACCTTGTATCGAACCGCAACGCCTGTAACCAATGTCGCCGTGGCACTCAACGATTTAACGTTTCGCACACTCAGCTCACTTCGACCAAAGCCTCTGGCGCGGAGGCCTTCCATGGCGGGCGTGAAAGCCGTCGTCAGGACGGCGTAGGTGGGCGCGGCGAACACCCCTTGCGGTCCAATCAGTACCGACGGCTCGTGAAAGTACGGCAACACCGCATGGACTTCGAGAGTACTGAAGGCGTCGTAATAGTCAGCGAGCACTCGGGTTACGACTGTTTCCTCATTCATGGCATCGCCAGTTGGTGGTGGGTCCGATTGAGAGGTGGCAGCTGCTGCGATGGGCCGGCATGCGCGTGATGGGCGCTTCGGTTGCGTCAGGGTTGCGCCGCCTGCCGCCGGGTGCCCAATCAACTTGGCGCGATAAGCGACTGTCATTGATGCGCTCGGGGGGCACACAGTAGCACGAACGACGCTCCAGGTTCCTTTCTTCACGACGCCGGCCCGAGATCTCATGGTCAACGAGGTTATCGTCAATCAGTTCACACGAATCGGCTCGCGTGTCTGGACGGCTGACGGGGCCGATCCTAGGACCGCGGACGGCGATCCGGCGCGCACCCTAATTCTCGAGGTCCTGGGTGCCGTCGCACAATTCGAGTCTCGGGTACTTGACGCCCGCAGGGCACCAGGGGAAACATCTGGCCGACGCGATGGACGGTGGGCGCTCGTCGGCTATGCCGGCTCGCGCCGACCAGGAAGAACGATGCGCGCCGAACAGCTGGCGCGAGGAGGATGGTCCATGCGACCGCTGATGATTCTCTGTGGGCACGTTGATCTTCGCCGCCGGCCTGGCGGCCGGCGGGCGCCTGCAGCCCCCGGCCGGGGCGCAAGGATCCGCAGTCCTCATGGGCTGCGACGCGTCGTCGGTCCCGCAAGTCCGCACGACGCTCTATTTCGGGCTCGCGCGGCCGAAGGGCTCGGTCACCGAGCTCGAGTGGCAGATATTCCTGCGCGACGAAGTGACCAGGCGGTTTCCCGACGGGCTGACCGTGTGGGAGGCGGAGGGCCAGTGGCTGACACCGGCTGGCAGCCTCGATCACGAGCAGTCGAAGGTCCTGCTCCTGGTCCATCCGGATACGCCGGCGGCGCGGCAATCGGTCCTGGCCGTTGCCGAGGCGTATCGCAAGACGTTCGAGCAGCAAACCGTCCTGTGGGAAAGCGCGCGCGTGTGTGTCTCGGCGTAATCGTCAATCTGCAATCGTCAATTGACGATGTAGAGCTCGTCCGCCCTCCACAGCACCTGCGGCCGCGTCAGCCGCGGCACGACCCCGCCGACACGCGGGCGCGTGGCGACGAACACGCGCGGCGCCGCGAACCAGATCGCCGGGTTGTGCGTCAGCATCAGCCGCTGCACCTCCGCGAATTCCCTGACGCGCGCGGCCTGGTCCGTCGTGGATGCCACCAGCAGCATGCGCCGATCGATCTCCGCCTCCCACGGCGTCGCCGGCGTGGCCTGCCCCGGATGCCACAGGTGGAAGCTGCCGCGCGACAGCCAGAAGTCCATGCTGCTGGCCGGATCGGTGTCGCTCACCTGGATGTACTGGAACACCGCGTCGTACTGCCCCTGCTTCCACTGGCCCATCACCGTGCCCATGTCCAGCGCGACGATGTCCATGCCGACGCCGACGTTGCCGAGCGCGTCGCGCACGAAGCCCATCGCCGTCTGCGCCGCGGTGATGCCCGACTGCACCAGCACCGCGAAGCGCACGGGACGGCCCGAGGCGTCCTCGCGGATGCCGTCGTTGTTCCGATCGCGCAGCGCGATGCCGTCGAGCAGCGTCGCGGCCTGCGCGGGATTGTAGGTGGGCC
Organism: Vicinamibacteria bacterium; assembly: GCA_963806705.1. Lineage (GTDB taxonomy): Bacteria > Acidobacteriota > Vicinamibacteria > Vicinamibacterales > JAENWD01 > JAENWD01. Next base: position 84,550 of record CAWDZE010000007.1, on the reverse strand, counting down.
GCGGCAGATCGACGACGGTCCACGCCTTGTTGGCCTCCGACACGGGCTCGGATGACGCCGTGGCCGCGCCGAGGAACACCGTGTTGGCAAAGCCGGTGCGATCGACGGCGAGCGACACGGCCTGGCGGAACGCGTCCTGCCGCAGGAACGCCTTGGCCGGATCGATTGGCGCGGGCCCCAGGTTGAACCACAGCATGTGGCGATCGAGGCCGGGGCCGACATCGGTGAGGACGACTCTGCCCGCGTCCGCCTCGGGGCGCAGCGTGCGGACGTCTTCCGACCGCAGCTCCGACTGCAGCACGTCGGCCTGGCCGCCGGTCAGCCGCACCAGCTCCGCGTTCTGGTCCGGGACGATCTCCAGCACGAGGCTGTCGAGGTACGGCAGCTTCGCGCCGGCCGCGTCGGTCCGCCAGTAGTGCGGGTTGCGCTCGAGGACCACGCGCTGGCCCGCCTCGTACCGCGCGACGGCAAACGGCCCCAGGCCCGGGCAGGGCGCCGTGGTCGAGCACGCCGCGGCAAACGTGTTCGACGAGAGCGCCGGCTCGACGACCGCGCGCGGGTAGATGGGCAGCGCCTCGAGCAGCCGGTCCGCCGTCGCCCACGGGCCCGGCAGCGTCAGCACGACGCGCGTCGGGGACTCCGCGCGCGCCTGGATCTCCGCGCCGTCGAGCCGCAGCCCGTCTCCCACCGCGCCCTGCGCCGTCGCGTACGCCGCCTTCAGCGACCACACCACGTCGTCTGCCGTGAGCAGGCGTGCCGTCGGAAAAGCGGAGGCCCGGCCGCAGCGTGATGTCGATGGCGGTGTCCGTGCGGCTGACCTTTTCGGCCAGCCACGGCTCGGGCCGATCGGTCTCCGGGTTCACCCGCACCAGGCGGCCGTCGGTGAGCAGGCTCACCAGGTGGGTGGGAAAGCCGTTGGACACGAAGCGGTTGAACGTCGCCGGCTCCGCGCGGAGCGTCGCCGTGAGGGTCCCGCCCGGCTTCGCCCCTGGCGGGGCCATCGCGGGCCTGCGGCCCGGCGCGACGGCCGTCCGGCTGTAGAAAAACACGGCAATTCCGGCCAGAACGAGCACAAGGGCGACGGCTGCAACCCGGCGAAACATGGTGGGCAGGATCTTAGCCCGGCCGGCCAACGGATTGGCCACCCAATCTCGAACGGCTGAGCCCTGCGCAAATTCGATCTCAGCAATATTTTCCGTGCAGATCCAAGCACTTAGGCCTGTAGCTGGGCAATGGATTGGCCGAGTCGGCGGGAATTGCAGATTGCAGATTGCAGATTGCAGATTGAGGGCGAAATTACGCAGATTCAATGGATTACACGGATGGGCCAGCCACGGTTTCACAGCGTGGCACCCATCCTGCCATTGCCGGGAGGCAACGGAGGCTCCCTGGCTCATGTCCGATCTCCAACTTCCCGCCCCGACCCCTGCCGAACCGGCCAAGGGTCCACGGATTGGCAGAAGCGTGAGCATCGACCGGGCGGCGGAGCTTCTGGGCTGCTCGCGGCGCACTGTCTACAACCTGATTTCGAGCGGCTGGCTGCGGACCGTGCGGACGCTGGGCCGCAGCCAACGGGTGCTGCTCGAGTCCCTGCACGTCGTCGCGGATCGCGGCACGCGCAATCTTTCCAGAGTCGGAGGCGGACGATGACGAGGCGCGGTCGACGGAAGGCTTTTGGCGAGCTGGGGTTGCTTGCGCTCCTGCTGGGGCTGCTGGCATTGCTGGTCGCATCCGAGGCCATCGCCGCTCCGCGCGCGAAGCTGTCGAAAGACGTCGCCGACGCCGTGGCCTCCGGCGCCGGGCGCGACGTGATCTTCCAGGCCGACCCGCCGACGGTGAAAGCCGTGGCGGCGCGTACCGGGGCTTTGATTGCCAAGTGGCTGAAGACCGGCGCGGTGCTGCGGGCCAGCGGCGCGCAGCTGCGGGCGCTGGCCGCGGATCTGCGGCGTCGGACACCTGTCGGGCGACACGCTCGTGCGGTCGATGACGGACGTGACCAACCAGGCCATCGGCGCCGACCAGGCATGGGCCGGGTCGCTGCCGGGCGTGGGGTCGGTCACCGGGCGCGGCATCGTCGTCGCGCTGGCCGACAGCGGCTACTCCAGACACAGGGCGCTGGCGAGGAAGTTCCTGGCGAGCGTGGACTTCACCAAGTCGAACGGCACGGGCGAAGACGAGCTGGGGCACGGCACGCACATCGCGGGCCTGGTCGCCGGCAACAGCGCGGAGTTCAAGGGGGTGGCGCCGGACGCGTCGCTGGTGAGCCTGAAGGTGCTGGGGGCGGACGGCTCGGGCCTGACGAGCGACGTCATCAGGGCGATCGACTTCGCAATCGAGCACAAGGAGAAGTTCGGCCTGCGGGTGATCAACCTGTCGCTGGGCCGGCCGGTGTTTGAGAGCTACGTGGACGACCCGCTGTGCCAGGCCGTCAAGCGCGCGTATCGAGGCCGGGCTGGTGGTGGTGGTCTCGGCGGGCAACTACGGCAAGACCGAGGACGGGCGGCGGGCGCTGCGCACGATCACGTCGCCGGGCAACTCGCCGCTACGCGCTGACGGTGGGGGCGATTGACGACAACGGGACGGCACGGCGGAGCGACGACACCATCGCGGACTTCAGCTCCTGCGGGCCGACGCTGTTCGATCAGCAGGTGAAGCCGGACATCGCGGCGCCGGGGCGGCGGCTGCACTCGCTCTACGCGCCGGGCAGCACGCTGGCGAAGCGGTTCCCGGAGAAGCTGATTTCGGGCAACGGGCAGCACGGGGTGTTCGAGATGTCGGGGACGAGCCAGGCGGCGGCCGTGGTGAGCGGCGTGGTGGCGCTGGCGCTGGAAGCCAACCCGAAGCTGAGCCCGCTGCAGGTGCGGATCGCGCTGCAGATGAGCAGCACGTTCATGAAGGAAGAGGGATTGACCTGCGCCGGCGCCGGGAGCCTGAACGCGGCCGCGGCCGTGCAACTGGCCAAGAGCGGACCTGCACAGATCTCAACTCGAGTGGCGGCTGAAACCATCGTGAACTCTGGAGTTGCGACTGCAAGTTTGGGCAACAGACGTCGGCACCCTGGTTCTAGCAAACGCACTAGTTTGGGGCAGTTCCGAGAGCCTGGTATGGGGCGGCGCATTGGTGTGGGGCAACGCCGACAGCCTGGTGTGGGGCAACGCCGACAGCCTGGTGTGGGGCAACGCCGACAGCCTGGTGTGGGGCAACGCCGACAGCCTGGTGTGGGGCAACGCCGACAGCCTGGTGTGGGGCAACGCCGACAGCCTGGTGTGGGGCAACGCCGACAGCCTGGTCTGGGGCAACGCCGACAGCCTGGTGTGGGGCAACGCCGACAGCCTGGTGTGGGGCAACGCCGACAGCCTGGTGTGGGGCAACGCCGACAGCCTGGTCTGGGGCAACGCCGACAGCCTGGTGTGGGGCAATGCCGACAGCCTGGTGTGGGGCAATGCCGACAGCCTGGTGTGGGGCAACGCCCGACAGCCTGGTCTGGGGCAACGCCAGACAGCCTGGTGTGGGGCAACGCCGACAGCCTGGTGTGGGGCAACTAGCACGAATCACACGGCCTTGTTGATGAGCAACTTACAGGGGTTGAGATGGCAAGAATAATCGTTTGGACCTAAACGGCCGATATAGCGATTCGGATACGGGGGTCGAGGTCCGGACGACGGCCATACCGTATTGGTCGTTCGATCCGATGAGCTACAGACTTCTGCCGCAACGTGGCCAATTCTTTGTAGCCGTCGTAGCCATCGCTGGCACGGCGGTAATCGCCCACTCCATTACCGAAGTGTGGCGCGAGTCCCTTGGGCCGCGTTGGCTGATTCTTGCCGTCCTTACATTGCTAAGCGGGTCAGCGACTGTCAAGCTTCCTTCAGTCCCTGCGACAATTTCGATCTCCGAAACCTTCGTCTTTACTTCGGTTTTGCTCTACGGCCCTTCAGCGGGCACAACAATCGTTGCCCTGGACGGACTCATTATTTCGTCGTGGTTCGCAAGGCGGCGGAAGGAGCTCTACCGCATTGCGTTCAACATGGCTGCTCCTGCGCTTTCGATATGGATTGCGGCCCAAGCATATTTCCTGTTCCCTGAGGTCAAGCCGCTAATATCAAGCCGAATAGGAATTAATCAGATAGTCTTTCCACTACTGGCATTCACGTTTCTTCATTTCGTAATCAACAGTCTGTTGATCGCTATTGCGGTAGGGTTCGAAACAGGGAGAAACGTCTGGGACATTTGGAGACGCGATTTTTTGTGGTTGTCCCTCAACTACTTTGGTGGCGCCTCGGTATCCGCTCTCCTAGTTGTCTACACTCGCGATATCGACCCCGCGTACCTCAGCGTGATTGTTCCTCTTCTGTTGATTCTCTATTTCACGTTCAAAATTCCGATGGCGCGTGTCGAAGACACAAATCGCCATCTCACTAAAGTCAATTCTCTGTACTTGTCGACCATTGAAACTCTGGCCCTGGCGATTGACGCCAAGGATCAAGTGACACACGGTCACATTCGGCGCGTTCAGACTTTCGCTGTCGAACTTGCGAAATCCATCGGGATTGTTTGCCACGAACAGCTGAAAGCGATAGAAGCGTCGGCGCTACTACATGACATGGGAAAGCTGGCAGTTCCAGAGCACATTTTGAACAAGCCAGGAAAGCTCACCGAAGCCGAGTTTGAGAAAATGAAGCTTCACGCGAGCATCGGTGCGGACATCTTGTCCTCGATTGAATTTCCCTACCCTGTTGTTCCAATCGTGCGCCACCACCATGAAAACTGGGATGGATCGGGTTATCCCACTGGTCTTTCGGGCATCGATATTCCGATTGGTGCGAGGATCCTGTCAGTTGTTGACTGTTTTGACGCACTAACATCCGATCGCCCTTATCGGCCACGGCTTAGTTCGGAGACGGCCACCCAAATCTTGTTGGACCGGCGATCGACCATGTACGATCCTATGGTCGTCGACGCGTTCATTAAGCTGCAACCCGTCCTGGTTTCCCAGACTGAAGCAGCTCAGACTGATATCACTCCGCCACAACTCGAACGGATTTCTCGCTCGTCCGACCTGCGAAACGCTGTAACACGGCTGAATGATGCCGGAGACGAAGTTTCGCTCTTCCGCGTTTACCAGATACTTGCTGATGCGACTGATAGACCTTGGCAGGACACGGCCGACCTCGTCCTGCATCGACTCCGCTCTGTGGTCTCGTTTGACGCCGCCGTGGTGCTTGTCTATGAGTCGAGCATAGACGAACTCGTCTGTGAGACTGTTCACGGAGAAACTATCGCAGCCCTAAGAGGGCGCAGACTCAAAGTTGGTCAGGGCCTGTCTGGGTGGGTCGCAGCTCATAAGAGAACCGTTGTCAACTCACCGGGCGCGTTAGATTCGGATGATGAACCTTCGGCGCTGCTGAAGGACTTTCTGAGCAGTCTGAGTGCTCCGATACTGAGAGGCGACACTCTGGTCGGAGTGGTGACCCTTTACGCATCGAAGCTCGAAGCATTCACGCGACGCCATACCGAAATCATCGAAGGAGTGGCCAGTCATCTTGCGCCCATTCTGAGGCGTCGAAGGTCAGTTGGACAGGCCAGCCAACTGCTTCTCGATGGCCAATTGGCTGCTCCGCACTTAGATCAATACTTGAGGCAGTTCTTGGAGGGGCGGCCAACTAGATCGTTGTTTCTTTTGGCACTCCGCGTCGCGCCTAGCATAGAAAGTATGCGGTCCACTCTGTCGCAAGTTGTTGGCGAAGTCTATTCAAATCTCCGCGGCGGTGACCTGGTTTTTGTGTGCGACGAACGCACACTTGTTTGCCTTATTGCGGACGGAGACGGCGCTTCTGCCAGTTCGGCCGGGGAGCGCGTCGTGAAGGCTTCGGGCGAACGTCTAGGTCCGAGGCTGCAGGCAACGGTCGTTCGCATGCCAGAGGACGGTTCGACGCTCGCGTCATTGCTCGACCGTGCAGAACTTGACTTCGATTCGTTCATCCCGACCCGAGCGGTATCTTAAGTGCTTTGTCAGTGTTGGTTGGCTGCACCTCCCGTGAGCATGCTCTAAGGGAATCGACGCCGGAGCGATAATTCGATCGCAGGTCTGCGCAGAAGCGCGGCGCGGCTTGTTTCGATTCCCCCGCCATCGCGTTCATCCACGGCAAAGGCCGCGTCGACGTCGCCGGCATCTTGTCTCGATCCTGCTGCCCGGCAGGGGCGCCCGTGGCGCGCGGGCTGTCGCCGTACCCGCGATAGTCGAGGACTAGGATGTGGACGCCGCGCCTGGCAGGCGGCGGCGCCAGCTGCGGCGTGAACAGCTCGATCTAGCTCGCGCGGCGCAGCGGCAATCAAGGCGCTGGTCGTCCTCAGCGGACCGCTAACGCCGACGGACCCGCATTTCATGGAGCGGCACCCCGCCATCACAACCTTCGGCGCCGCCAGCCGTGACGACGGCATCGCGGTCCCCAGCAGCCGCCGCCTCGTCGAGACGTTGAAGAACCCGCCACCACGATGCGCGGACTCGAGGTCGGCCGGCACGGGACGCCGATGGTTCGACGCCCACCTCCGCGCTGCTGACCGAAATCTCGGAGTGGGTGGGGAAGGTCTTGCCATATTGCGCAGGTTGCTTGACGTACGCCTCCTCCTTTGCCTTGTTCCGATCGGCGTGTACGCACCGGTGCTGCCGGCGCTCGCCCGGCAGCCAGACGCCTCGGGGTCTACCAGTAACACGCCCGGCGGCGACCTCGAGGGGCCTCGGGTCAAAAAGGAGGTCCGGCCCAGGTACACAGCCGACGCGCTGGGACGCGGCATTCAGGGCGTGGTCTGGATAGCGCTGGTCGTCCTGCCCAACGGGAAGACCGCGTGTATGGTCTCGATCGGGAGGCGCTCGAGGCCGCGCGGAAGTGGCGGTTCACGCCAGGCCGGCGCTTCGGCAAGCGGTCCCCGTGCGCGTGACCCTCGAGTTGTCCTTCACGCCGAAATAGCGGGGGTCGATGTGTCACGCACGCGGAGAGCAGATGGCACGCGGTTTGGAAGAGCTACCAGCATGGCTCTCAAGGCGACGACCCCGCTTCGCGACGCCCGGCGCCCTTCTTCGCAGCAAAAACGGCGCAAAATCCACAGGACGCACGAGTGCGGCACCCACGACGAGCGTGTGCCGCCAGCTCTGGCGAAGTATTGGGATCGAACACACGCCGAGGAAATTACGCATGAGATCGGTACAGCCCTCGAAGGGGCCGGCCCGTTCCTCATCGCGGGCGCCACGGCCATCGGACCGGCCGAGCGGCTCGCCTGAACATCGACGCCACACTCCCGCCCATCCAGCTCAGCCGGCGGCCCCTCCTCGCCCATCGACGCTTTAATACATGTGAGTTCGCCCCGCGCTGCGGCGGCTCAGCGCCCGGTCTGGTCGTGCGCCGCATGGACGGGCTTGGACTCCGGAGACCCGCGCTGCCGCAGGTAGACGGCCAGCCACACCATGACGCCCACCGACAGGAACTCGCTCTGCCAGTTCTGGAAGGACTCGAACCAGAACCGGCTCGATCCCAGGAACCCGGTCAGCGAGGGCCCGGGCTGTCCGTGCGAGGCCTGATCGCCGGCGTAGGCGAGCCACCCGCCCACCAGGTGCCCGGCCCACGACACGACGAACAGCAGGAACAAGGCGATCCCAAGGGAGTGCTCGTAGACACGCAGCACCCAGCCGCCGCGCTTCACGGGCCACGGGACCCCCTCGAGGTGCGCGAAGTCGCGCGGGTCCGCGTCCACCAGCTCGCGCACGCCCGGCCGGCGCGACTCGGGCGACCCCTTCTGGTAGAGCACCGCCGTCAGCGTGACAAACGCGGTCATCTGCAGGAACTCGCTCTCCCAGTTTTCGAACAGCGCCTCCCAGGGATGTCCCACCCGCAGGTATGACAGCAGCGCGATGGCCGCCTGCCCGTGCTCGGCCTGCGACTGGTTGTACTCCGCCCACCCCGTGAGGAGCTGGCCCCACCCGCAGGCCGCGAAGAGCGCGATCATGACCAGCGTCAGCGATCGGTCGTGAATCCACGTCATGGTCCGAGCGCCCAGCCCAGCCGGCGCCGGCTGAGGCTGAAGAGTCGAGGCGCGCTAGCGCGCCGGCGGCTCGTCCTCGTCGTCGACGTCCTCGTCACCGTCTTTTTCCTCGTCATCGTCCTCGTCTTTTTCCTCGTCATCGTCCTCGTCTTTCTCTCTTCTTCGTCCTCGTCCTCGTCCTCGTCCTCGTCGTCCTCGTTCACCTCGGTGGTTTCCTCGTCATCGACGGTCTCGTCGACATCCTCGGCCGGCCCGACCGGCGAGCCACAGGGCATCGCAGCGCACATGGAACGTGGTTGAGTTCAGCATCGGCCCTCTCCTGTCTGTGACGGTCGTTGCACCGCCGCGCCGGATGCGCGCGGCACGTGACCGCCCGTGCAACAACCCCGCCGCGCAGGACGTCACGCGCGCCTCACGTCTTGCGGGCGGCGTCACGTAAGAACGCCTCGCGTTGTTCGCCCTCGCGTCACCACGCTCGGTGGCGGTACGTGTCGATCGCGGCGGGGAAGAGACGGCGGCAGTCTTGCAACCGGGCGTTCGTAGTCATGTCGACTCGCAAACGCGCCGTTCTCACACGCACGGCCATCGGCGACAGCAAGCTCCGCAACAGCCGCACGCTCGTCAGCCGCACCATCGTCAGCCGGCAGTCCGAGCTGCCGCCGATGCCCGCCGGACGCGACGATCGCGCGGCGAATGCCGCCGGCGCCGCCGAGCTGGCAGCGCGCGTGCCGTTCAATCCGATCCGCATCGCTGACACCACGAATAGTCGCCACACAGGAGAGACGCTCATGCCTGAAGCCGGAACCCTTCTCGACGCATTTATCGACGAACTGCGGGATACCTACGACGCCGAACGGCAGCTCACCAAGGCGCTGCCCAGGCTGGCCAGGGCCGCGTGCTCGCCCGAGCTGCGCGATGCCTTCGAGGCGCATCTCGAGGAGACGCGCACGCAGGTCGAGCGCCTGGAAACCATCTTCGGGATGCTGGACGAGAAGGTGCGCGGCAAGCACTGCGAGGGCATCGCGGGGATCATCGAAGAGGGCAGGGCGATCATCGGCGAGGAGTTCGACGAGCCCACGATGGACGCGTGCCTGATCGCCGCCGGCCAGCGCGCCGAGCACTACGAGATGGCCGCCTACGGCACGCTGGTGGCCTGGGCCAACGCGATGGGGCACCTCGACGCCGCCGGCCTGCTGCAGGCGACGCTCGACGAGGAGAAGGCCGCCGACGAGAAGCTCTCGGCGCTCGCTGAAAAGCACATCAACGAGCAGGCGGCCGAGGCCGCGGCACGCGCGCAGGACGCCGCTACCGCCAATGAGCGCCGGCGCTAGGCGACGGGCGGGAATCGAGCAGGGGGAGGTGGCCTCATGCGAAGCACGAACCAGGCCCTCGTTGAATGGGCGCGCCCCCGCAACGGATCAGCAGACCTCACCCGCTGGGGGACGCTGGCAGGCGCGGCGCTGCTGGTGACGTACGGCATCAGCCGCCGCTCGCTCCCGGGCGTGGTCCTGGCGGCTGCGGCGACGCCGCTGGCGTTTCGAGGACTGTCGGGCCACTGGCTGCCGCACGGCAGACGCGCGCACCGGGGCGATCCCGCAAGCCGGGTTCGGCGCGCGCTCTCGGCCGGCCGCGGCTTCAGGGTGCGCGAGGCAATTCGCCTCGAGCTGCCCCTGGCCGAGGTGTATCGCTTCTGGCGACAGCTGGAGAACCTCCCGCAGTTCATGGCGCATCTGGTGAGCGTCACCGACCTGGGCAACGGCCGATCGCACTGGGTCGCCAAAGGCCCGGGCGGCAGGAACGTGGAGTGGGACGCGGAGATCGTCAACGACGTCGAGAACCGGCTGATCGCGTGGCGCTCGCTGCCCGGCGCCGACGTCGACAGCGCCGGCTCGGTGAACTTCGACAGCATGCGCGCGGGCCGGAACACGCAGGTCACCGTGAGCCTCCAGTACGCGCCGCCGGCCGGGCGGGCCGGCAGCTGGGCGGCGATGCTCGTGGGCCGCGAGCCCTCGCAGATGATTCGCGAGGACCTTCGGCGCCTGAAGCAGCTGCTCGAAGCCGGAGAAGTGCCGCGTGCGGCGCCCACGCCGGAACTGGTGGGAGGCCTGCGATGAAAGCCGTCCGCTACTCCGGCGTACGTCGTCCCATCACCTTGCTGGCAACGAACACTCCGAGGCTCAGGATCAGGCGGCGCACCACCCGCACCGGCGCGAACTCCGGCTCGCGCTGCGGCGCGACCAGGACCGGACGCGCCGGCGGGGCCGGGGGCAGGGCCGGCTCGCGCCGCCGCCTGTCGAAAGCACGGGCCGCGCGCGCGCCGATCATCTTCCTCTCGCCCGGCACTTTTTCGCCCGGGCTCTTGCCGTGCGGCGAGGCGTGCTCGATTTCGGCGTTCATCTCCGCGCCGGCCAGAATCGCCAGGCTCGACAGGTAGAACCACAGCATCAGGACGATGACGCCGCCGAGCGAGCCGTAGGTCTCGTTGTAGCTGGTGAAATTGGCGACGTAGAGCTTGAAGAGCAGGGACGCCAGCAGCCACAGCAGCGCCCCCAGCACCGCGCCTGGAGTGATCCACTCCCAGTCCTGATCGGCGTCGGGCCCGAAGTAGAACAGGATGCCCAGCGCCGTCGCCACCAGCGCGACGACCAGCGGCCACTGCAGGATCTTCCACCCCCATTCGAAGGCCGGGCCAAGGCCGCCGCCGATCGCCAGGCGGGTCGCCAGCGTCGGCCCCATCAGCACCAGGCTGAAGGCCAGGACGATGAACAGCGCCAGGCCGATGGTCAATGCGATCGCCTGGAGCCGCACCTTCCACCACGGCCGGCCTTCCTCGATGTCGTAGGCGCGGTTCAGCGCGTCGGTGGCGGCGACGATCGCCGCCGAGCTGCTCCAGAGCGCCATCGCAAAACCCAGGGTCAGCAGCCCGGCGTCTTCGCCCGCGGCAATGCCGGCGATCTGGTCGCGCAGCAGCCGGTCGATCTCGGCCGGCGCCACGGACTGCAGCACGTGCAGGATCTGCTCGAGCAGGCGCGGCGGAAAGAAGCTGGTCAGCGCAACCAGGAAGACCAGTGCCGGCACCAGCGCGAGCAGCAGGTAGTAGGCAAGCTGCGCCGCCAGGCCCAGCGCGTTGTCCTGGCCCATCTCGCGTGCGGTGCGCCTGGCGAGTTCGCTCCAGCTGAGCGGGATCTGGAACGTATGCAGCATGGCCCTCCGGGCTGCAACCACCGCGCCACGTGCCGTGCGCCCGAACTCCCGGATTCGATGTATTCGATCGGAACATCTGTAGAAAAGTCGACGCGGCAGCGTCCCGTCGCATGCCCGCCACCGCGCTTGCCTCGTGTGCCAGCGATCGAGGGGGAGGGAGGCGACTTCACGGCTTCTGGCGCCATCGAAACCGTGACGGGTTTGTCGCCCGGTCGCCCCGGCTGCTAGTATCTGGCGACACGCGCGGCACGACCGACGTTGCGGGGGCGACAGACGTGACGGTGACTCACCATAAGAACGTGGCAATCCTGGTCGGCGGCGGTCCCGCGCCCGGGATCAACAGCGTCATCATGGCGGCGACGATCCGCGCGCAGCTGGAGGGCATCGACGTCATCGGCATCCGCGACGGGTTCGAGTGGCTGATGCAGGGCAACATCGACCACATCACGCCGCTCACGATCGACGCCGTGAGCCGGATTCACTTCCGGGGCGGATCGCACATCGGCATCGCGCGCGCCAACCCGACGCTGGATCCGCAGCACCTCGAAAACGCGGTCATCTCGCTCCTGCGGCTCAACGTCAGCCAGCTGATCACCATCGGCGGCGACGACACGGCCTACTCGGCGATGAGGCTCGAACAGCAGTCGCAAGGCCGCATCCGCGTCGTCCACGTGCCCAAGACCATCGACAACGACCTCGACCTGCCGTCCTACGTGGATACCTTCGGGTTCCAGACCGCGCGGCACTACGGCGTGGAGATCGTCAAGAACCTGATGGTCGACGCGAAGACCACGTCGCGGTGGTACTTCGTGATCGCGATGGGGCGCAAGGCCGGGCACCTCGCCCTGGGCATCGGCAAGGCCGCCGGTGCGACGCTGACGATGATCCCGGAGGAGTTCTCCGGGAAGACCGTCAGGCTCAAGGCGATGGTGGACACGCTGGCCGGGGCGATCATCAAGCGGCTCAGCTACGGCAGGCGCGACGGCGTCGCGGTGATTGCCGAGGGCCTCGTGCTCGACATCGACGCGGCGGACCTGGCCGCGCTCGAGGACGTGGAGCGCGACGCGCACGGACACGTCCGGATCGCCGAGGTCAACATCGGCGAGATTCTGAAGGCCGAGGTCAGCAAGCGGCTCAAGTCGTTCGGCATCAAGGCCACGCTGGTGGCGAAAAACATCGGGTACGAGCTGCGCTGCGCCGATCCGGTGCCGGCCGACATGGAGTACACGCGGGATCTGGGCTACTGCGCGGCGAAGTACCTGCTGTCGGGCGGCAACGGCGTGATGATCTCGATGCAGGGCGGGCACTTCGTGCCGATCCCGTTTGCGCAGATGGTCGATCCGAATACGGGGCGCACGAAGGTGCGCCTGGTGGACGTGCACTCGACCCGCTACGCGATCGCGCGCCGCTACATGATTCGACTGCGGCGCGACGACTTCAACGACCCGCACGAGCTGGCGAAGTTCGCCGCGACGGCGGGCCTGTCGCTGCAGGAGTTCCGGGACGAGTTCGAATACCTCGTCCAGTACGAACCGCCGCCGCTGACCATCGACCCGATGCGCAAGGGATTCGTCGAGGCGACCTGACGCAGCTCAGGGCGCCAGGCGCGTGTACCTGAACTCGGTCGACACCGGGGCGCCGTCCCGCATCCGCTCCACGAGAATCGTAAGGGTCTGCGGGTCGGGGCTCGTGAAACTGACCTTCGCGGGGTTGTCCCCGCCGGTTCCCTGGAACACGGCGGTACGGCCGTCCAGCCGGACCAGCGTGTGGTTCACCGATTCGTCCCTGGCTTCACGACCGGCGAGGCCCGGCCCCGGCGCGAAGTGCTTGATGCGCAGGACCACCGCGTCGCCTTCCTGCTCGATCGCCAGCAACTCGTAGAGCTGCACCTGGTTGTTCCGGATGCTGCGGTACATCGCGACAATCGAGCTGGCCGCGGGCGCGCTCCAGTGCTGCTCGATCGTGCGATCGCCCAGGGTGCCGCCCCAGGCGCCCGCGATCCAGTCCAGCTGTTGCACGGTCGCCTTCACGGGCACTGGCGCGGCGGCCGCGGCCGGCGCCTGTGCGCGGGCGGCCGAAGAAACGAGCGCAGCGCAGAGCACGATGTAAGCGAGGCGTGATCGGATCAAGCAGCTCCCCAGTCCCGGCGCATGCCGTGGCAGGACTATAGCCTATCGGTATCGCGGCGCCAGCGGTGACACAATGACCACCGTGCTTTCGGCCGAGGACCGCTTCGCCATCGAGACGCTGCACAACGACTGGCTGAATGCTGAAATGCGGCGTGATACGTCTGCGCTGTTGCAGTTGTGTACTGCGGCACCTGTCTGGTTGCCGCCGAACGAGGCCCCGCTTTGCGGCAGGGCCGAGATTCTGCAGTGGCTCGAGCGACAGGCTGAAGCCAGCGTGCGGCGTATCGACATCGACGATCTTGCGATCTCCGGATCGGGCTCCTTCGCCTTGAAGCTGGCAACCTTCCGCACGACAGTCGAAGGCCCGGCCGGAGCGGACTGCGGGGTCATCACCGGGGTGCATGGCTGGTTATTGCAGCGCGATGACGCGGGTGTGTGGCGGATCGCCGTCGTAACGTGGACCGTGGCCGCCGCTTGACCACCCGCTCAGCCGGCGCGCCGCACCTGGTCTGAAATCATGGCCTTCCGCGTGCTCGCAGACGCCACGGTTGTCGTCCATCTCGCCTTCGTCGTGTTCGTGGTCCTTGGCGGCCTGCTCGTTGTGCGCCGGCCTCGAGTGGCCTGGCTGCACGTCCCGGCAGTCGCCTGGGGCGCGTGGGTCGAGCTGGCCGGCTGGCACTGCCCGCTCACGCCTCTCGAGAACTGGCTTCGCACCCAGAGTGGTGCCACCGCCTACAGCTCCAGCTTCATCGAGCACTACCTGCTCCCGCTGCTCTACCCCGAGTCGCTTTCCCGCGAGCTGCAGTGGCTGCTGGGCGGCGCCGTGCTCCTGGTCAATGCTGCGCTCTACATCGTGGTTCTGCGACGCCGCTCGCGGCGCTAGCTGGCGGGGCGCCGCCGGCGGCCGTGGTGGTAAGGTGGGCGCACGTGATTGGCCGCGAAGACAACGGAGCGGTTCATGAGGAACGCCGAGTTCGACACTCGCCTGGCACAACCGTCCGATGCCGACGACATCGCTGAGGCGCATCGTGACTCGATCCGATCGATCGGCCCCAGGTTCTATCCGCCGGATGTCGTCGATGATTGGGCCGAGGGTCTCACGGGCGACATCTACGCCAAGGCCATGGAAGGTGGAGAGGCCTTCTTCATTGCCACCGGGAAAACCGAGGGCAAGCTGGCCGTTCTTGGCTTTGCGACAGACTATCGAATCGACGGCTCGCAGCATGGGACATCGGTATACGTAAGGGGCTTCGCAGCGCGGCACGGAATTGGCTCTGCTCTCGCCGGGTTGGCCGAAGCTCACGCCATCGCCCGCGGAGCGAAGAGCATTTGTGTGGAGGCCTCCCTTGCGGGGGTAGAGTTCTACAAGGCCAACGGGTTTGACGAGGTCGCTCGCGGAGAAACGCGGCTCATGTCTGGACGACCCATTGCGTGCGTGTTCATGCGGAAAGATTTGCCGGCGGTCTGAGTTGACGCGCAGCAACAGCCATCACCCATCGAGAAGTTCGTAACGCCTCGTGCAGCAAGGTCATCGCCGGGCGCCCGTCGCGGACCGCTCGGCCCGGATGCGGGCGAGCTCCTTGCGGTGATTCTCGAGCGTCGTGAGGTCCGTTCCCTGGATAGTGCCGGATCGCTCGAGGGCAGTCAGTAACGCCACCGACTCGGTGTAGTCACGTTCGGCGGCCGCCAGATCCTCCGCGCGCGTCGGAGGGGCCGGCTGCTTCCGCGCGAACAGCAGCAGCGCGTCGGCGCGCCCGCCCAGACCCAGCGCCAGCGCGACAGTGAGCTCCACGTTGCCGGCGTTGGCGTCCCGCAGCGCTCGCGTCGCGGTGACTGCGCGGGTGTGGTTCGAAAGCGACGCCTCGCGGGCGCCGAGCCTGGCCTGCGTCGTGGCGATGCGATTCTGATCGCTGGCGACCTCGAGCGTCATGGCATCGTTTCCGGGATCCGAGGCGGCGAGTGCCTGATGAATCGACAGCGCGCGCTCGTAGGACCTGACCGCCTCGAGCCAGCGGCCGCCGCCGTCGAGGATCTCGCCGATCTTCGACTCGCTGATGGCGATGTCGTTCCGGCCGGTGACGTTGGCGGGATCGGCGGCAGAGAGCGTCTCGAAGGTCGCCAGCGCCTGCCGCTGGGTCGCCAGCGCCCCGTCGCGCCGGCCAAGCGCCAGCAGCACGTCGGACACGGCGCTGTCGGCGATTGCCAGGTTGCGGCGGATCGCCGCGTTTGACGGGTAGCGCTCCGTGGCCTTGCGGAAGACGTCCGCCGACCGTCGGAGCTGCTCCAGCGCTCCCGCGGTATCGCCGACATTCGGGTAGTTGGGGTTCCCGAGCTGGTTGCCGAGCTTGAAGTACGCGATCCCGAGCTGACGCACGTTGTTCTGGTCGTCCGGCCCGGCGGCTGCGAGCCGTTCCATCAGCTCGGCGGCAAGACGCCGCTGCTCGAGGGCGCCGCTGGTGTCCCCGGTCGCCGACAGCATGTCGCCTACCCGGGCGTGGCTCGTGACGAGCTCGCGCTGCAGGTCCATCGCAGCCACCGCCTCCGCGGATCGCGACATTCCCGCGGCTTCGCGCTGCAGGACGAGCGCCGTCCTGGCGTGTGTCAGCGCGTCGGCAGTGCCGCCCGTGGACGAAGCGATCTCGCTCAGCCGCAGGTACGCCGTCGCGAGCTCGCGGCGCAGCGATGCGTCCTGCGAGGTGCGCGCGCCAAGTGATTCGTAGATCGCGACCGCCTTCTCGTAGCTCGCCCGCCCGCCTGCGGTGTCGCCGAGGTTGGCGTTGAACGGCCGCCCCTGCACGTCGCCCACTTTCACGTACGCGCCCGCCATCTCGCGTTTCAGGTCGGGGCGATCGCCTGCGTCGCGCGAGAGGCGGTCCAGGTACTCCAGGCCCTTCGAGACGAGCAGCTGCCGGGCAGGCGTCGATCCAGGCAGATCCCGGATCGAGTCGTGCAGGTCGAACAGCGACACGTTCGCGAGCTGCCGCACCTGGTCGAACCGCTGTTCGGCGCGCGCCCGCTCCTGACGCGCGATGCGGGCCTGCCACGCGGTGCCGATGGTCCCCGCCACCAGCGCAAGCGCGATGACCGCCGCCGCGGCGACGGCGCCGCGGTTGCGCCTGACGAACTTGGCCGCGCGATAGCGCACCGTGTGCGGCCGCGCGATGACGGGCAGGCCCTCCAGGTGCCGCCGCACGTCTTCGGCGAACTGGTCCACCGACGCGTAGCGCCGCGCCGGCTCCTTGTTCAAAGCCTTCAGGACGATGTTGTCGAGGTCGCCCGCGAGCCGCTTGCGCAGCCCGGCCTGGACGTCGGCCCGCGCACCCGCTCGACGGCGGAGGTCTCCGCCGCCGCGGTCACGGCCTCCGTCGGTGCGTCGGGGTCAACGGGCTTTCTCTCGATCTCGGTCACCGCCGTGCTCGGCCGCACGGGCTCCGAGTTGCACACGACGCGTTCAATCTCGGCCGGCGTGCGGCTCGTAATCCGGTACGGCCGGCGCCCTGTCAGCAGCTCGTATAGCAGTACGCCGAGGGAGTAGACGTCGGTGGCCGTGGTGACCGCCAGGCCCCGTACCTGTTCCGGGCTCGCGTACTCCGGGGTCATCAGCTGCGGGCCCGCGGCGGTCGGCGCCAGCGTCTGCCCGCCCAGCTCCGGATTGAGCAGCTTCGCGATGCCGAAGTCGAGAAGCTTGGGGGTGCCATCGGCCGCGACGAGCACGTTCTGCGGCTTGATGTCGCGGTGGATGACCAGGTTCTGGTGGGCGTACTGCACCGCCGCGCAGATCTTCGTGAACAGCTCCAGCCGCGCGGTGGTGTCGAGGCGGCGCGACTCGCAGTACTCCACGATGGTCTGACCCTCGACGTACTCCATGGCGAAGTACGGCAGGCCGTCGGGCGTCGTCCCGCCGTCGAGGAGGCCGGCGATATACGGGTGCTCGAGGCTGGCGAGGATCTGGCGCTCGTTGCGGAAGCGGCGGACGATGACATCGGTGTCCATGCCGCGCTTGAGGACCTTGATGGCGACTCGCTTCTGGTACGCGTCGTCGCTGCGGACGGCCAGGTACACCGTGCCCATGCCGCCGCGTCCGAGCTCGCGGCTCAGACGGTACGGCCCGATCCTGGCGCCTTCCGCTCCCGAGAGCTGAAGGGGCCCTGGCTCGGTCACATCGGAATCGTACGGCACCTACCCAGAGTAATGGAAACAGGCCGCACGCGCACCGCTACAGCTGGCCGCTGCGCCTGCGCTCCACGATGTGCCTGCTCGCGCGCACCGCCAGGGCCATGATGGTGAGCGTCGGGTTCTTCTCGGGGAAGGTCACAAACGCGCTGCCGTCGACGACAAACAGGTTCGGCACTTCGTGAGTCTGATTGAACGGCGTGAGCACCGAACTGCGCGGATCCGCTCCCATGCGGCAGGTGCCCACCTCGTGACTGGCGAAGCCGTTCATGCGCTCGTCCTTGAAGAACAGCTCGGTCCCGGCCTTCTGGTAGATCTCCTCGAGCGCGCCGCTCATGTCGCGCCAGAGCGCACGGTCGTTGTCGTCGTAGGAGAAGCGCACCACCGGAATCGGTATCCCGTGCCGATCGGTCCGCGCCGGATCCACCGTGACGCGGTTGTCGGGCCGCGCGACCACCTTGCCGAAGCCGCCCAGCTGCATCAGCGCGGGCTGCAGGTCGCGGACCCGCCGCTTGAACGCCTCGCCGAAGCCCCGCACGCGACTGGCGTGATGCGGGTAGGCGGGATCGGCGTACTGGAGTTGCGCCATGAAGCCGCCGACGTAGTCGCGCCTGCCGCGCAGGTGATTGAACCGCGCGATGGTCGCGTGGTCGGTCGCCCCGTCGTCGTTGACGCTGGCCCTGCCGACCAGTGAGGGAAGGTATCCGTACATGGTGAGGATCGTGTGGCCGTGGAGGCAGCGGCCCACCATGTCGCTGCCGTTGGCAAGGCCATTGGGAAAGCGGGGTGACTTCGAGTTGAGCAGCAGGCGCGGCGACTCGATGGCGCCGCAGGCGACGACGGCCACCGAGCAACGTACGGCATCGGTCCTGCCGGTGTGGCGATCGACGAAGTGGACGGCGGCGGCGCGGCCGTTTCCGTCGAGTTCGATCTCGCGCGCCAGCGCGCCGGGGCGAAGCGTCAGCCGCCCGGTTTGCTGCGCGGCCGGAATCAGGGTGTTGACGCTCGTGAAGATCGCGCCGACCTCGCAGCCCTGCATGCAATGACCGCAATAGTGGCAGGGCATGCGACCCGGGCGGGACTGGCCCACCAGCATCGCCTTCCGCACCGGGATGACCGGGATCCCCAGCGACCGCGCCGACTTCTGCGCCAGCCGCTCCGCGCAGCGCATGCTGGGAGGCGGACCGTAGAACTCGCCGTCGGGGATCTGCGCCAGGCCCTCGCGCGTGCCGCAGACGCCAATGGTCCGCTCGACATGGCTGTAGAACGGAGCCAGCTCTTCGTAGGAGAGCGGCCAGTCGGGCTCGAGCCCGTGGCGTCCTTCGCGGAAGTCGTCCGCGGAGAAGCGCAGCGTGACCGCGTTCCAGTGGATGCTGCGCCCGCCCAGGACGCGAATCCGATCGACGCCCACGCGGTCCGGGCCTTCAAATGCGATGTGGCGGCCGATGTCGTCGGGATAAAAGGGCTGCTGGCGTTCCTCGAAGGTGCCGCGCCGCGGGAACTCATACGGCCACCGGTGCCCGGCAAACTGCTCCGGGCGCACCTGGTCGCCGGCCTCGAGCAGCACGACCGACGCGCCCGCCTCGGTCAGCTCCTTTGCGGCGAAGCCGCCGGCGGGACCCGAGCCGATGACGCAGACGTCAACCGACGGGCGCGTGAGAATCTGCACCAGGCGTCACTGTTTCGAGGCCGTGAACGTGCCGCTCGACGCCACGGTGCTGGTGCCAGGCTCGGCGGCCTTCCACGTGCCCTTGAGCGTCTTGCCCTCGATGGTCCCGTCCAGCTGTACCTTGCTTCCGTCGTCCGGCGCGTCGTAGGCAAGGGTCACCGTATCTCCGTCGATGGCGATCGTCTTGAACGTGGCCGTATAGCCCCCGCCTTCGTCGAACGCGACGTCGAGCGTGCCGCCGAGTTTCTTCGCCTCGTCGCGCGCGATCGACATCGTGAACTTGCCCGTGCTGTCGCCGTCATACGTCCCAGTCCAGGCGCCGACGAGGCGGTCGTCGGAGGACTGTTTCGCTCGAGCCGATGGCAGCGCGCCCGCGCAGACAACGATGAAGACCAGGACGAACATGACATGACGCATACGGCGCCTCCTTGCGAATTCAGCGAACGTCGGCGACAGCAGGTACGTGCCCATTTCACGGCCTGATGACGGTGCCGTCCCGACGCCGCGTCGTGCCCCAACTGTAGTCGAAGTTCGGCGGACCGGCCGGGAAGGGAAACTTCGCCGCCAGCGCCTCGTCGAAGTCGATGCCGAGGCCGGGCGATTCGTTGGCGAGCATGTAGCCGTTCTTCACTTCGGGGCAGCCTTTGAATACCTCGCGCGTCTCCTGCGGAAAGCCCCCGCCTTCGTGAATGCCGAAGTTGTAGCTGGCCAGCTCGAGCGCAAGCTGTGCGGCGTGCGCCAGCGGCGAGGCGTCGCCCGGGCCGTGCCAGGCCGAGCGCACGCCGAAGAACTCGCTGAGCGCCTGCACCTTGCGAGCCGGGCTGAGCCCGCCGATCTGCGAGATGTGGATGCGGATGAAATCGATCAGGCGTTCCGAGATGAGCGGCAGGTACTCCTGGACCGTGTTGAAGAGCTCGCCCATCGCAATCGGGATGCTCGTCTGCTGGCGAAGCAGGCGGAAGTGTCCGTTGTCTTCGGGCGGGAACGGGTCTTCGAGAAAGAACAGGCGGTAGGGCTCGAGCGACTTGCACAGGTTGATCGCCTCGATGAGCTGCACGCGCTCGTGGACGTCGTGCAGCAGCTCGACTTCCTCGCCAAGCTTCGCGCGCAGGTGCTCGAACAGCTTCGGCAGCATCCGGACGTACGGGCCGGATTCCCAGATTGCGCCGGGGTTTGTCGGGCCAATCGCCTCGCCGGCAGCGCCGGCCGCGGCCGTCGTGCTGCGCGTGCCGTAGGTCGACAGGCCGGGAACGGCGCCCTGGACGCGGACGTGCCGGAAGCCGTCCGCCATGCCCTTGCGCGCGCCGTCTTCGACCTCCTGAAAGTCGCGCCCGCTGGCGTGGTAGTAACAATCGGCCCCGTGCCGCACCTTGCCGCCGAGCAACTGGTAGAGCGGCATGTGGGCGCGCTTGCCCTTGATGTCCCAGAGCGCGATGTCCACGCCGCTCATGGCGTTGAACAGCACGCCGCCGTTGCGCCAGTACGAGCTGACGTAGGACGACTGCCAGATGTCTTCGATCTCGTCGACGTTGCGCCCGATCAGAAACGGCTTGAGGTACTGCTCGACGGCGGTCTGCACGACCAGGGCGCGCTGGGTGAACGTGGCGCAGCCGTACCCGACCAGGCCCGGTTCGCTCGTCACGACCTTGACGACCACCAGGCGGATCCGATTCGGAGCCGTGAGTATGGTCTGCACATCGGTGATCTTGAGGGAGGCAGCCCCTTGAGGCTCGCCGGCCGCTCCTGGGCCTGAAGCTTCGTCGTGAGGTCCGGGAGCAGCGCGGCTCCGGCCGCCAGCGTGCCGCCCGAGATTCGTCGCAGTGCGTCCCGTCGCTTCATCGTGCGCCTCCGCGGCGGAGTCTATGCAGCCGGCGCGGGCAGGTCAACGCCTCCCCCCAGTATTCACCACCCCTCCCGATCTCCCCGCAATTGGACCGCCTGCGAGCGTCCTCCTCACTCTCCGCGAGCTCGTTCTCTATGGCCAATTTGCGGCGCCAGCGCGCCTGTGTTGCGACCAGCAGTGTAGAGTAGGCGAGCAAGGGGGGTGACCGTGCAGCGAGCCAGCGCGCGACGGACGTTTCTGCGTGAGGTGTTCGGGGCAATCGGCGCCGCGTCGCTTGCGGGGCCGGCCGCGGCGGCAACAGGCGACGCCGCTCACGAGCGCGGGCAGTCCCCGGGGACCGGCAGCATCCGCATCACGAAACTCGAGACGCTCCTCGTCAAGCCGCGCTGGCTGTTTCTGAAGGTTCACACCGACGAGGGCATCGTCGGGCTCGGTGAGCCCGTCACCGAAGGGCGGGCGCTGACCTGTGCCGAGGCGGTGAAGGAAATCGAGCCGTACCTGGTCGGTCAGGATGCCCGGCGCGTGGTCCATCACTGGCAGGCGATTTACCGCCACGCGTTCTACCGCGGCGGCCCCATCCTCACCAGCGCGCTGTCGGGCATCGATCAGGCGCTGTGGGACATCAAGGGCAAGGCGCTGGGGGTGCCGGTGTACGAACTGCTGGGCGGCCCCACACGCGACCGCATCCGCGTCTACGCGCACGCGCGCACCATCGACGCGGTGAAGCAGCAGAAGGCGCAGGGCTTCACGGCGTTCAAGACGGGGCCGTACCTGAGCCGCCGCGGCCCCGACGGCACCCGGGGCTGGGCGCGATTCGTCGAGACGCCGGGCTTTGTGAAGAAGGCCGCCGACAACTTCGCGGCGCTGCGCGAGGCCGTCGGGCCCGACGCCGACATCGGCATCGACTTCCACGGCGCGATCAGCCCGGCGACGGCAAAGCTGCTCATCAAGGCCATCGAGCCGTTTCAGCCGATGTTCGTCGAAGAGCCCGTCAACTGCCAGTACGTGGACGCGATGGCCGACATCGCGCGCGGGACGCACTTGCCCATTGCGACCGGCGAGCGGATCTTCACGAAGTGGGGGTTCCGCGAGATTCTCGAAAAGCAGGCCGCCGTGATCCTGCAGCCCGATCTGTGTCACGCCGGCGGCATCACCGAGTGCCGTCTCATCGCAGGGATGGCCGAGGCGCATTACGCGTCGATTGCGCCGCACAACCCGCTCGGTCCGATCTCGCTTGCGGCGGGCCTGCAGCTGGCCGCGTCGATCCCGAACTTCATGTGCCAGGAGCAGGTGAGCCTGGGCGAGGGCTATCTCGAGACGCCGTTTGTCGTGAAGGGCGGCTACGTGGAGCTGCCGCTCAAACCGGGCCTCGGCATCGAGCTCGACGCTGCGGCAATGGCCGACAAGATCGGCCACGACTGGACCAACCCGCAGACCTACGACGAGGAGGACGGGTCGGTCGTGGATTGGTGAGAGGATGACGCAGGCGGCCTCGCGTCGTCTGAGGTAGCATCGCGATGGTCAGTCTGCGACCCCGGCCAGGCATGGTGGCCCCGTGATCGGTCCTACCGTCGGTTCCCGGATCGGCCCGTATGAGATCGTCGCGCTGCTTGGAGCCGGCGGGATGGGCGAGGTCTACCGCGCGCGAGATGCCCGGTTGCACCGCGACGTGGCGATCAAGCTGCTACCGGTCGATATGGCAGACGACCCGGATCGCCTCGCTCGTTTCGAGCGCGAGGCGCAACTGCTGGCTGCCCTCAGTCATCCCCATATCGCCGCCATCTACGGGCTCGAAGAATCCGGCGGCCGAAAGGCGTTGGTGCTCGAACTGGTGGAGGGCGGCACCCTCGCCGACCGTCTCGCCGACGGCCCTCTTCCCATCGACGAGGCAGTTGCGATCGCTCGATCAGGTTGCCGAGGCACTCGAAGCTGCGCACGAGCTCGGCATTGTCCACCGCGACCTGAAACCGGCCAATATCGCGCTGCGCCCAGACGGGGCCGTGAAGATCCTGGACTTCGGCCTCGCCAAAGCACTTGACCCTGCCGGCTCGGTCTCCGGGGAGATCGCGAACTCGCCCACGCTCACTCAGCCCGGCGATGACCCGCGCGGGCGTGGTGCTCGGGACCGCCGCCTACATGAGCCCCGAACAGGCCCGTGGGCGAGGCGTCGACCGGCGAGCGGACATCTGGGCGCTCGGCTGCGTGCTCTACGAGTGTCTGACGGCTCGTCTCGCATTTCATGGCGACACAGTGGCCGACACAATCTCCCAGGTGCTGCAATCCGATCCCGACTGGTCGAAGTTGCCAGTCGGGACACCGCCGAGCATTCGGGTGCTGCTGCATCGCTGCCTGACCCGTGATCCACGGCGGCGACTGCGCGACATCGGCGAGGCGCGAATCGCGCTGGAAGCGAGCGGCATCGCGGCCGGTGCCCTGCGCGACGCGGCGACGACCACGGCGCCAGCCCTGTCGGTTGGAAGCGCTCGCCGTTGGAAGCTGGTTGCCGGTGTGGCGGGCGTGGCTGCTCTCGTGATGGCGGTGTCGGTGGCCCGGGACGCGCGGAAACCGCCGTCCTCCATCGTGCCGATTCGCGCGGCCATCGCCCTGCCGCCAGGCCTCCACCTTGACGGGTACGGTCCGCCAAGCGTTGCCTTGTCGCGAGATGGCCGGACGCTGGCGATGGTCGCCCGCGGAGCCACGGGCCTGCAGCAGTTGTACGTGCGCGGCCTCGACCAGGGCGTGGCGACGCTGGTGCCGTCAAGTGAGTCCGCAGAGGGGCCCTTCTTCTCGCCGGACGGCCGCTGGGTGGCGTTTGCCGTGGGTGTATCCCTCGGTGGAGGCCATCCTCCCGAACTGCGGAAGTACTCACTCGACACACGGCTCACGCAGCGCGTCTGCAGCCTCACGGACTACTTTGGCGGCGTCTGGACCCACGCCGGCACCGATAATTTTTGTCGGCGCGCAGCCGTTTGGACTCTGGCGCGTGCCCGCGAGCGGAGGCACACCAGACAACGTGGTGCCTCGATTTCGAATCGGCGGGAAGGATGTTCAAAAACACGTGGCGTGGCCGGAGTTGTTGCCTGGTGAGGGGACGCTTGCCCTGACTGACTCGGGACGCTCCGGGGATCGGGCAGCTCATGATCGCCGATCTTCAGAGCCGAGAGGCTACGTCGCTCGAGCTCGCCGGTGCCGGTCCCCGGTATGCGCCGACCGGCCATCTCGTGTATGCCGGTGTCGATGCCTCGCTTATGGCGGTACGCTTCGATGTTGGCTCGAAGCGCAAGTCGGGCGCACCGGTCGCCCTCCTGCCTGATGTTGCCATCGCCCGCAACAATGCTCCGGTCTTCGCGTTCTCAGACGAGGGCACGTTGGCCTTTGTGACCGGCTTTCTGCCGCAGAGCCGTCGCGAGCCGCAGCGTCTGATCCGGAGATTCCCGGCCAGCCAGCCGCTTCCACTGCGGTTCACGCCCGACCTGTTCGTTCGTGGACCAGTGCTATCGCGTGACGGCCGGCGCGTCGCGGCCAGTACGTGGAGCGACGAGAGCTGGGTGCTCGACCTCGAGCGCGGCACGCGAACCAAACTGCCGACCCAGAAATTCCAGCAGATCTACAGCCTCGCGTGGACCGAGGATGGGCGCGTCGTGCTGACGGCCACGGAAACCGGGAGTGTCGGATTGGGCCTGTACCTTCAGCGTCTCGACACGGCACCGACGATGGAGACCGTTGTCCCACCGGGCCCTGTCGAACGATTCGTATTCGGCGGAGTCCTGTCGGGCGGTGCCCTGGCGTACTCCGAGGTCGACACCAATTCCGGTCACGCCACAATCTCCAGTGTCGTACCAGGGGAGCCGCCGCGTGTGTTGATCCGCAGTGACGCCATTATTCCGGCCGGCGCCGTGTCTCCGGATGGGCGTCTGCTGGCCTACCAGTCGGTGACCACAACGCGGTCAGAGATTCCGCCTCTCGATTCCGTCCGGCGAGAGGGGGAGCTCAGACGTGACCACCTCCGGTGGTCATACACCTAGCTGGTCACCTGACGGCCGCGAGCTCTACTTTCGCCGTGACCGGCAGGTGCTCGCGGTCGGCGTGTCGCTCGATTCCCGAGGAATCCACGTAGGGCGGGAGCGAGTCATGTTCGAGTGGGACGCAACCCCCGCCGGATATGCCGTCGGACCGCAGGGCGAGTTCTACGGCTTCGAACCGGAACCAGGAGCGGCCATCCAGACCAGCGTGCAGATCCAAACGGGCTGGTTTGCCACTATCCAGCGACTTGCAGGCCGGAGCGCTTCGCCCTGAATCAGAAGCTACGCGTCGATTCGCGCCGGCACAATCCGCACGGTCCGAAGTTCTGCGCTTGCGGCGGGCCTGCCAGCTGGCCGCGGCTACTCCTCGCGGCGGTCGAAGGCACATCTGGTACGGCAGACGGTAGGTGATGGCCATCAGGTCGCGCGCGACACTGCGCGGCGCTGATGTTGTCGACATTACACAACACGATCACCGTCACCTTGTCGTCAGGCACGCGCTGGATCATCGTCGCAAAGCCGTTGATGCCTCCGCCGTGTCCGACCTGCTGGTGTCCGGACTGTGATTTGTCCCGGGGTTGAACGACCCAGCCGTACGCGTAGAAGTCCTTGAATGGCGTGAACATCGCCGCGCGCGCGGATTCGGGCAGCACGCGGTCGGTGTAGAGCGCCTGGTCCCATTTCAGCATGTCCTCGGCAGTGGAGTAGAGCGAACCGGCCGCAAACGGCTGCTGCATGTCGAGGAACTTCGCGTTGACGACCTCCTTGCCACGCCGGGTGTAGCCCGCGGCCCGGTGCCGAAGCAGGGGCTCTGACCAGTCATAGCCGGTGTCGGTCATCTCGAGCGGCGTGAAGATCTCGTCACGCAGGGCGTCCTCGGTACTTCTTTCCCGCGGCCTTCTCGATGATCACGCCGAGCAGGAAGTAGCCCGAGTTGTTGTACTTGAACTTCTCCCCGGGCGCGAACTCCAGCGGCAGGTCGCGAAAGACCGCGACCATCTGCTCGATCGTCCTGGGCATCATCATGGTCTGTGCGTAGTCGGGCAGGCCCGTGTAGCTGGGGATCCCCGACGTATGGGTGAGCAGATGGTGGATGGTGACGGGCTTCCACGACTCCGGACACGGCGTGACGTACGTGCAGATCGGATCCTGAACGCTGAGCTTCTTCTGTTCCTGCAGCGCCAGCACCAGCGTCGCCGTGAACTGTTTGGTGATGGAGCCCAGCCGGAACTTCGTCGTCGGCGTGTTGGGTATCTCCCACTCGGCATTGGCCCACCCGTAACCCCTGGAGACCACCGGCACGCCGTCGCGAGCCACCAGCACGACGCCGCTGAAGCCGTTCACGCGCTCCTGCGCCCGCAGGTAGGCTTCGGCTTTCTGCGCGATTTCGGCGGCCGGGGCGAGGACGGGCTGCGCGGGGGTGGCAGGTGCGGCGGCCTGACCGGGGACGCGGCCCGGAACGGCCGCGACCGAACTGAAGTTCGCGACCGAACTAAAGTTCGGTCCTGCGTACGCGAGAAGAAGCACGAGCAGGGCCTGGAAGATGCCGCGGCCAACGACAGATCGATGCATGTTCACGCCGCGCTGATACGGCCCCCTGCGCGAGCGGGTTCCCCGGCAAGCACCCGCGCGCCCAGCAGGACAAATGCGATCCACAACAGATCGGCGACAAGCAGGTGCACGATCTGCATCCATACCGGCGCCAGGAGAAGCAGGTTGAGCAGCCCGCCGAGCAACTGAAGGGCGGCCAGCATCAACGTCGCGCGGCCAAGCCGTTGCCCCGCCTCGTCGCCGGCGGCCGGCAGGCGGGAGGCGCCAAACATCAACAGCACGCCGGCCGAGACGGCGATGACCGGATGCAGCGCGCGCAAGCGCAGGAGGACATGCGAGCTGGGCGAGAGCGTCGCCGTCAGGCCCTCGACGTGCGACGTGGCCGGATAGAGGGTGTCGCCGAGCGCGGCGACGGCGCCGCTGACACCGGACAACAGCAGCCCGACCGCGAGCGCTCCCCAGGCAAACGCAATGGCCGGGCGCCGGCCCGGACGCACGGCATCGCCGCCCGAGAGCCACCAGGCCGTCAACGTCAGGGCCGCGACCAGCAGAAACGTGTTGACCAGGTGGGCGGCCATGAACATCGCGCGCGCCATCGTCGCGTTGTCGGCGACAAGCTCGAACAGGACCAGGCCCGCGCCGACCGCTGCTTCGGTGATGATGAAGAGCAGCGAGAAAACCGCGCCGCGGCGCCCCGGGTGCCCTGGGACCGAGGTCCGCCACGTCCAGACCAGCAACGCCACGACCCCCAGCAGCGCGAGGCCGCTGGTGAGGCGATGGGAATACTCGACGAGCGTCGCCACCGAGGGAGCACGCGGAATGACCTCGCCGTTACAGAGCGGCCAGTGCGCGCCACATCCGGCGCCCGATCCCGACGCCCGCACGTACGCGCCCCACAGGATGACGGCGAGGTTGTAACCGAGCACCCCCCACGCAAACTGCGCCAGGGTACCGGGGCCAGGCCCCGTTAAGGAATTGTTAAGAGCAGACACGTTCCTCCAGCTTAACAATTCCTTAACGGGGCCTGGCCCCGGTACTACCACCCGGTCGCCTGACCCTTGAGCTGCTCGTCCAGCCACGCCTGCAGCGGCGCGAAGTAATCACGAATGGCCGTCGCATCCATCTCGCGCGAGCCCGTCAGCGCCGACAGCGCCTCGGGCCAGGGCTTCGACAGCCCGAGCTCGAGCATCGCCTCCAGCTTCGCCCCGGCCACCTTGCTCTCGTAGATCGAACACCGATGCAGCGGCGCCGTGCAGCCGGCCAGTTTGGACAGCTCGCGGTGGAACTGGAACTGCAGAATGTGGGCGAGGAAGTAGCGTGTGTACGGCGTCGCGGCCGGCACGTGGTACTTCGCGCCCGGATCGAAGTACTGCTCGCCGCGCACGTCGGGCGGCGCGACGCCCTGGTATTTCAATCGCAGATCCCACCACGCCTTGTTGTACTGATCCGGTGAGACCTGCCCCGAAAACACCTGCCAGCGCCACTGATCCACCAGCAGGCCAAAGGGCAGGAACGAGACCTTCTCGAGCGCGCGCCCCAGGAGCAGGCCGATGTCGCCTGACGGTTCCGGCGCCTTGTCGAGCAGCCCGATCTTCACCAGGTATTCGGGCGTCACCGAAAGCGCGATGGTATCGCCGACGGCTTCGTGGAAGCCGTCGTTGGCGCTGTCGCGGAACAGGATCGGCAGCGTGTTGTACGCGCGCTGGTAGAAGTTGTGCCCCAGCTCGTGGTGGATCGTCGTGAAGTCCTCTTCCGTCGGGTCGACGCACATCTTGATGCGCAGATCGTCGACCAGGTCCACATCCCACGCGCTGGCGTGGCAGACGACGTCGCGGTCCGCCGGCTTGACCAGCATGGAGCGCTCCCAGAACGTCGCGGGAAGCGGTGCAAAGCCCAGCGACGTGAAGAAGCGCTCTGCGGTGCGGGTCATCTCCACGGCGCTGCTGTTGCGCCGCTTCAGGAGGTCGGAAAGGGAATAGGCACGTCCGCCAGAGTCCGGCGAGACCAGCGGCGCGATGTTCGACCAGTCCTGCGCCCAGATGTTTCCCAGCAGGTGGGCGGGAATCGGGCCCTTCTCCGGAACCAGGTCGCCGTACTTCGCCCGCAGCTTCATCCGCACGTAGGCGTGCAGCGAGACGTAGAGCGGACGCACGTGTTCCCAGAGCCGGTCGAGCTCTTTCGTGAACGCGTCCGGCGGCATGTCGTACTTCGCGCGCCAGAGCGCGCCGGTGTCGGCAAAGCCCAGTTCCTTCGCCCCGAGGTTGGCCAGCTGCGTGAAGCGGACGTAGTCCTTCTTCATCGGAACTGAGACCGTGTGCCAGCCTTCCCACACCTCCCGCAGCCGCGCGGGGTCGCGGGATGCCGCCATCTCCTTGGTGATCTGCTCGATGTCGAGGCAGGCGGCTGGCTGCGACGGGTCCTTGCACCACTTGCCGCTGCCGTAGGCAGCCTCCATGGACGCGCTGAGCTCGGTCAACTCCCTGGCCTGCTTCGGGTCCGACGGCGTCACGACGACCAGCATGGTCTTCAACAGGTCGAGTTGGCGGCGCACGTCCGCAGAGACCTGGACCTGGTTGAAGCGCGCGGCGTCCTTCGCACTTCGCGCGACGGCGTCGATGTAGGCCTGATTGGCGCGTGCCGTGATCGCCTGCGTGTCCGGCGTGATGTAGGTCGCCGCGACCCAGCCGGCCTGCTGCTGCTCGCGAGCGAGCTCGAGGATGCTGTCGTTGACCGTCGCCACGAATTTCGCGGCGTCCTCCGCCGAGGCCGTCGGCGAGGGCGCCCAGACACGGCACGCGGCGAGGGTGGCGGGAATGCCGGCGAGCAGCAGGGCGGCCAGCAGGCGACGGGTGGCGCTAGGCATATTCACGGTCGCTGGTTGACAGTCGATGGTTGTGCTTCCGAAGGCCGGGATGTCTCCCTGCGTTCGGTTGTACAACCGTCAACCGGCAACCTGCAACCTGCAACCGGCGACTGTCTTACCGCGAGGCAGTCGGCTGTGCTTTGGGCGGGTGAGCCTGCCACACGATGTTGATGATCTGCCAGCGGCCGTCGTACTTGGCCAGGTGCATGTAGTCGATGCCCCACATCGCGACGATCTTGGCCGACGCCGTCTGGTCCAGCACATCGAGGACGGTGACTTCCTTGATTGACGTGTCGCGCTTGCCGTCCTTGTTCCAGCCAGCGGTCAGCTTCATCAGCTGATCGAAGGTCATCACCGATTCAGGCCGGTAAGCGGTGTCGTTGGGCTCGCGCCAGAAGCCTCGCTTGGTGAGGTTCTTGTGGACGCTGCGCTCGATGCGACTGGTGTCGACGGTGTAGATCCCTTCGACGTAATCGAGCGCGGCCTGGCGAACGGCCTCTTTGTCCGAAGCGGTCTGCGCGGCTGCGTCCGCAAGCGGCAGCAGCAGTGCGAGCGCGGCGATTGTCAGCAGGCGTGTGGTCATGGATAGACTCCGGTCGTCGCCTGCGACGTTAGCAGTTTCTGCGACCCATGGCACGGTAGCGGTGCCACCGAGGCCCGACCCCTGTGACCAATGTTGGGACGAACGGTTAACTGGGCTTGGGGCTCCGGGGAGGCGCCAGCTGCTGGGTGAAGTCCAGCCGGACGACGTGGATGTTGACGGCGCGGCCGATGCGGAGGCCAAAGTGCCCCTCGGCGGCGGCGTCGGCGCGAGGGATTGCCGCCACCTTCGTGCCGTCAACCAGGAAGGTCACGGTCGTCGTGTCTGCCTCGATGCGGAAGGCGTGTTTCTCCGCGTCTTTGCCGGCGTGCGGTTTGACTCCCTCGACGGCGGCCCAGTTGGCGATTGCCGTCACAGCCCCGCCTGCGCGACGCACGACCGCGGCCGACCCGTCCTTGCGCAGCAGCAGTGACGTGTATGCCGGCGACTCCTGATCGCCAAGAGACTGGCCGCCGACAAACGGGCCGACACCTTCGTCGCTCGAATCGGGGAACAGGAACAGCTCGCTCTCGACGATGAACCGGCCGCCGGCGCGATAGGCCGGGTGGAAGACCACGCCGCCGGGTCCCATCGTCACGTGCCACCCGGGCGGCATCGCGACGAACCACCACTGTCCTGCCTCCACCTTGCCGGCTGGCGACATCGTCGCCGGCTCGTCGAGGCGCCACCGCCATTCGTCCGGCGTCTTGAGCTGTCCGCCTGGCGGAATCACCGCGGCCGCGACAGCACCGGGCACGACCGCCAGCGCAACGAGAAGAAAGCTCCGGGCGACTCGCATCGAAAAGCCTCCTGACGAGGACTGTTCCGCAACCAGCGCCCGGATTGTACTTCTGTCGCCAGTCAACCCAACTCCAACCTGACCCAACCCGGCCCAACCCGACCCAACCCGACCCAACCCGATCAACCCGACCAACCTGTCTTCACCATTTCACGCGGACTCGATACCGCAGCACGCTTTCGCCGTTGGCCGCGACATCCACGTTGAACCGGGCCGCCCAGGCATCGGTCTTCGTGTGCTGATGGGTAGAGCTGAGCATCCGCCAGTCGGCGGCAATCGGCTCGTTGACCTCGACGGCGATCGGCGTCGCCTTGTGGTTGCGAAGCGTGATCTCGAACGCCATCTCGTACACGCCCTCGGCCACCTTCTGCCAGTCGACCTGCTTGCGTTCGGCGACGACGTCGAAGGCCGTGCCGATCTGGAGCGTCAGGTCCTCGTCTTTCGGCGTGTGATCGATGCGATCTTCGCCGGCAAACTGGATGCCGCCTTTCGAATCCGCCTGATACACGCGCACCGTGCCCGCCGGCATCGGCATGCCCAGGCCGGCCGCCTCGCTGTTGCGGAACTTGTAGAAGACGCGCACCTGATCCTTGAGCGGCGAGCCCGGCGCCTGACGGTTGCGGTAGTAGAAGTTCTGTCCGTTGACGACGAAGAGTTTCTTCACCGGCACGCCGGTGCCGCCGAGCAGCGAGATCTGCTTGGTCTCGTTTTCGAGCAGCGTCGTCTTCCGGTTCAACGCGTAGAGGTGATACTCCGAGAACGCCTCGCGATTGAATGGGGGCGGGGCCGCCGCCACTTCGCGCGCGGCCTTGGCCATCATGAGTTCGTCCATGGCCTGGCCGTTCTGGACCCGGTGCAGGTCGCCGGCGACCAGCTGCAGCTTCGCGTTGTTGTAGGACGTCCCGCTCGTGTTGGTCACGGTCACCCATCCGTCAAGGTCGGCCCGCGCATCGTCTCTCGCGACGGTGAGGACGTAGTCGGCCATCCACGACATGTTCGTCGCCAGGTACGACGTCTCGATGCGATGCTGGCGCTGGCCGCTGTTGTCGACCTTCCACACGAGCGTGGGCCGGCTGTGCAGGTTCTCGGGGATCTCGGGAAAGCGGAACTGGTCGGCGTGCATGCCGGTGACGATCTCGTTGCCGATCTTCCACACCGGCGCGTCGTTGAATGCCAGCAGGCGCGCGCTGACCTCTTCCTGGCGGCTGCTCCCGTTGTCCATTCGCGTGCGGACGAGCGTGACGTCGCGGCCGATGTATTTCTTCAGCAGCCGTTGCGGATCCAGCAGGTCGAACTGGTAATTCTGTTCGAGGATGCCGAGCCGCGATGGCTCGCTGAGCGAGCGGAAGTGCACGGTCGCCGGGTTCACCGTCGCGGCGATGTCGAGAAAGCGCAAGTCGATGACGCCCTGCGACAACGCCACCTGGCGCACGTCGCGCACGAGCGCGATGTTCGAGTTGTAGACGGTGACCGCAAGTTCGGTCTGGTCCTTGATCGTCGCGGCGACGACGTCTTCACCGGTGGACTCGACGGCCTTCACCGCCGGCGATGTGCCGCCGGAGGCCAGAAGACCCAGAACAGCTGCTCCCAGGAAGGCGCCAGTCGCGCGGCGCCAGAGTGGAATGGACAGTCGCATTTCGCTCCTCCGTGGCGCCGTATGTGGCGCCTATTGGTAGAACGGAGGAAGGGCGGAATCTTGCAATTGGACGATTGCAGATTGCAGATTGGCGATTACGAATTTCGCGGATTACGGCATCCGGATCCCAGTTGGTGCCGCCGTTTGAGGTACGGAAGCGCTGGCCGCCGTCAACCGTCACGACGACGGTTTGGGCGTCCTCCACGGCAATAGCGATGACCCGCTGGCGGACTGGCAGGGCATAACGCGAGAACCCGTCGGGCGTGCGCCGCCAGAGCTGCCCGTCGGCCGTGCCGAACCAGCACGGGCCGCCCGCTCCGCACCCGGCGGCGGTGAAGGTGGCCGGGGCTCCCGACGACACGGCGCGCCATCTGGCGCCGCCGTCCTCAGACAGCTCGATTTGGTTGCCTGCGGCCCGGTATGACTCCTTTGCCGATGCCGACACGACCAGCGTCGGCGCCTCCGCCTTGCTCAGGAGCCGATCGGCCTCGCGCCGCCGGCCGGCATCGGCAACTTGCATTTCTTCCCTGGCGGTTTCAGCTGCCCTCGGCGCAGCCGCAGCGGGTGGCGACGCGACTTTGCTCGTCGCGGCTCCGAAGGCCTGGACTTTATCCGCGCCGGCCTCTTTCGCCTGAACGGGCGCAGTGCCTTCCGGTGCGGCCACAGGCGCGGGCGGCGGCGCATTGGCGGCCTTCTGCCTCGCCCTGTCACGCCGCTCGAGGGGCATCAGCTGATCCTTCTTCTCGTCAGAAAGCTGCCCGGTGCGTTCTGGAGCGACCCTTGCCGCCTCCATCGCGTTTCCCACGGCTGCGTCGCTCGCGTTGTCGCGTCCCGGCGGCGGGCTTGCAGGCGCCGCGAGCTCCTGTTCGGTCGCAGGGACAGGCTGGGCCTGCGCTGCCGGCGCTCGCGTGCCGACAACTTCCTGGTTCATTCTGCTCGGGGAGCCGAATCCACACGGCGACAACCAGGACAGCCGTGGCGACCGGCACCAGCCAGCGCCATTGCGCGAGCCACCATCGTGACGGCTCGGGCGCCTCGCGGTCGAGGCTCACCGCGCCGAGCAGCGTCATGTGTTCCAGGCACGTCGCGCAGTCGGCCACGTGCGCCTCGACGATGCGACGCTCGTCCTCCGACAGGCCGTTGTCGGCGTAGGAGGCAAGCATTGCCGCGTCGGGGCACACGCCCGCCGGCCGGCTGCGTCTGGCCGCCGCACGAAGCGCGCGATCGAAGGAATCGGACATGACTGGGCTTCAGCTTCAGACTACGGGCTACAGGCTCCTACGTGAAGAACGAACGTCGTGCGCCAAACTTGCACATACGCAATTTCGCCTCAGCCATCCTCAGATCGTGCCAGCAGCCGGTCGAGCTGCAGGTCGGGTGCGTCGGCGGCCAGCTCGAAGGCGCGAGCGACAGCGGCAGGCGCGAGTCCCTGGGCGGCCAGGGCGCGTTCGACCTCCGCGCGCAGCGTGCGCCTGGCTTTGTCGAGCTTGCGCGACACCGTCGCCTCATGTTCGCCGAGCACGCGGCCGATGGCCGCAAGCGTCATGTCCTGGCCGTAGTAGAGGCGGAGCCGCAGCCGGTCCTTTGCCTCGAGCGCGTCGATGCCGGCGTCGAGCGCCCGCTGCGCGTGGCCGACCAGAGAGTCACGCTCGGGGTCCGGATCCGTGGCCGTCGCCGCGTGCGTCGAACGCCCGGAGTCCTCGTCGTCGAGCGGCTCGAGCCGCCGGGTCGCCCGCACGCGATCGATGTGGCGCTGCACGAGCACCGAGCGCAACCAGGTGATCAGACGGCTGCGCCCGTGGTAGTGCGCCAGCAGCGACCGCCTGACGCCATCCTTTCCGGGGAATCCGAACAGCTCGCCGTAAAGCGAATCGGCCAATTCCCTTCCGTCGTCACCCGCGATCGTCCGCGCCGCCTGATACAGCTGCGGGCGCAGCTCGCGGATGAAGTGCTCCCAGGCGCCGTCGTGACCGTCGATGCACGCGCACGCCAGCGCCAGGTCGTCGACGTGCAGCGATTCGAGATAGACCGCTGCTTCAGCGTCTGTCGCCGCGCCGGAGAAGCGATAGTCGAGGCTGCGCTCGACGGCGGCGCCAAGGCGATCGGGCGGGACCTGCCATCGCTCGGCGCCGCTTCTTGCGTACAGCCGTCCGCTGGCGGCCTGGTCGAACGAGCGGCGCTGGGCGTGCCCTGCCTCCACCTCCACAGCATAGCGCCGCCGGCATATTGACGATTGCAGATTGTCGGTTGACGATTGGGAATTGCACGAATGTGCTCCGTAATCTGCAATCGTCAGTCGACAATCGTCAATGCGTCTCGCGGTTGGCGCCTTCCGATCCGATAACCTTCGCAGGAGTGGGCCTGGTCCTGCTGGTCGTCGGTGCGCTCGCATGCCTCGTGCCCGCGCGCCGGGCGCTGGCGGTGGACCCCATGGAGGCCCTCCGATCTGAATGACCATCACGCTCCAGGCGTCCCCCTCGTTTCGTCGCGGCGTTCTCTTCGCGTCGCTTGGAGCGGCCGTCGTCGAGGTTGGGTTGTTCGTGATGCTCTGGCGCGTCGGCACGCTGGTCGACCCGGGCGGCGACCGCAATGCGGCGCTTCTCTTTGTCGCGCTCGGGTCGGTCGTGACCCTCCAGGCGATGGCTGTCGTGGGCGTGGCGTGGGCCGCCGTCGCGATGTCGCGCACCGCGCTGCACCAGGACGTCACTGGCGTCTCCCTGGAGCATCCGTGGCGCCGCTGGCACGGCCAGTGGCCCGACATCGCCCACGCGTGGGCCGACCGTGGCTGGCTCGTTCTGCACGTGCGCGGACAATGGCGGCGATGGTACGTGCGGGTGGGGGGCGAGCACGGGGAATCGCTCGCGCGCGTCCGCGCCGAGCTGAACGCGGGCGCCTGGCTCGAGGGTGCGGCCAGACGACGCCACCTCGCGCGATCGACCCTGCCGATCCTCCTCGC
Organism: Vicinamibacteria bacterium; assembly: GCA_963806705.1. Taxonomy (GTDB): domain Bacteria; phylum Acidobacteriota; class Vicinamibacteria; order Vicinamibacterales; family JAENWD01; genus JAENWD01. Next base: position 49,088 of record CAWDZE010000007.1, on the reverse strand, counting down.
CACGACCGGTGTTGCCGGGCTGATTCTGGTGTGGGCGCTGCGCGCGCTAGAGCTGCACTGGTGAACCCGTGAACCCGCGAACCTGTGAACCCGTGAACCTGTGAACCGGTGAACCTGTGAACCCGTGAACCTGTGAACCCGTGAACCCGTGAACCGGTTCACTGACCGCCGTATAATCGACAGGTGCGGGCTCTCCGAGTTGGCATCGCGATCCTTCTGGCCGGCGCGGTCATCGTGCTGGTCGTGATCGCGCGTCGAGCACCGGTGGCGATCGCGGTCGCCGGCGTGCCCGACGTCATCGACTTCAACTTCCACGTCAAGCCGCTCATCTCGGATCGGTGCTTCAAGTGCCACGGTCCCGACGACCGCGCGCGCAAGGCCAGCCTCCGCCTGGATGTGCGCGAGGTCGCCTTTGGCGAGCTGCCGTCGGGCCGGCGCGCCGTCGTGGCCGGCGACACCCGCCGAAGTGAGCTGGTCCGGCGCATTCTCAGCACCGACCCGAAGGTGATGATGCCCGCGGCGGACTCGCACCTGGCCCTCAACGATCTCGAACGAGCGATTCTCGTGCGCTGGATCGAGCAAGGCGCCGAGTGGAAACCGCATTGGGCCTTCATCCCGCCGGGGAGGCCGGCGGTGCCGAGGACCCGCACCGACGGCTGGGCCCGCAGCGAGATCGACCGCTTCGTGCTGGCCACGCTCGAATCGCACGGGCTGAGCCCGTCGCCTGAGGCGCCGCGCGAGACGCTGCTGCGACGCGTCTCGATGGACCTCACGGGACTGCCGCCGACACTGGCAGACATCGACGCATTCGTGGCCGATCAATCGCCGGACGCCTACGAACGCGTCGTCGATCGGCTGCTGGCCTCGCCTGCCTACGGCGAGCGAATGGCCGTCGAGTGGCTCGACATCGCGCGGTACGCCGACTCGCACGGCTACCAGGACGACGGGATGAGGACCATGTGGCCGTGGCGGGACTGGGTGATTGGCGCCTTCAACCGCAACCTGCCGCTCGACCAGTTCATCACGTGGCAGCTGGCGGGCGACCTGCTGCCGTCTCCCACCGACGAGCAGCGGCTGGCCACCGGCTTCAATCGCAACCACATGCAGAGCCAGGAGGGCGGCATCGTCTCGGAGGAGTATCGGGTCGAGTACGTCGCCGACCGTGTGGCCACGCTCGGACGTGCGCTGCTCGGCGTCAGTGTCGAGTGCGCACGGTGCCACGACCACAAGTTCGACCCGATCAGCCAGAAGGACTATTTCCGGCTGTTCAGCTTCTTCAACAGCGTCAACGAGAGCGGGCAGATTCCGTACTCGGGCGTGCCGAGCCCGGCAGTGATGGTCGTCGATGCGAAGACGCAGGCGGCCCTCGATCGCGTTCGAGCCGAGCTGGCCACGCTCAAGCCCGGGCTGCGGCCCGAGGGTCCGGACTTCGATCGGCGATTCGCGAAGTGGCTCGCCAACGGATCGGCGGCTCCACCGTCTGCGCGGGCCGTGCCGCGCGGTCTCATCGGGCATCTGCCGTTCGATCGGGCGATACGGACCATGGAGCGGCCCAAAGTCGAGCCGAAGGCGCCGCCAAAGCCGCCCGAGGAAGTGCTGGCCTACGAGAACGTCGCGACGCCGCGCCAGCGGGCCACCTCCGGCGGCGACAAGGACAAGCGGCCGCAGACGGTGCCCGGGCGCTTCGGCAACGCGCAGCGGCTGCCGGGCGACAGCTACATCACCATCGGGAAGGAGTTCGCGTACTTCGACCGCCACCAGCCGTTCTCGCTGAGCCTGTGGGTCCGCCTCGACAAGGACGGCACGTCTGGTCCGCTCATCGCACGTTCCGGCGGCGTGATGAACGGCAACCGCGGGTACGAGATTCTGCTCCGCGCCGACGGCACGCTCAGCGCCGGCCTGCATCACGTCGGCCCCGACAACTCGATCGAAATCGAGACGACGACGAAGCTCGTCACTGGCACCTGGTATCACATCGGCCTGACGTACGACGGATCGAGCCGTGTCGCCGGCTTGCGGCTGTTCCTCGACGGCGCTCCCGCCCAGACGCACGCGCTGGTCGACAACCTCCATCGCAGCATCATCTACACGACCAACAAGGGCAGCTGGGGCGATGTGCCGCCGTTGCGCCTGGGCAAGCGCCAGGACGAGACGACCGAGGGCGTCGCCTTCGACGAAGTCCGCGTGTACGACCGGCAGCTGTCGGCGCTCGACATGGCGGGGCTCGGCGGCAACGACGACGAACTGGCGAGCGTCTTCGCCAGCCAGGTGTCACCGACGGCTGGCCAGATGACACAGCTGCGCGAGCACTTCCTGCTCAACGCCGACGCGGAGTACGCACGCACGCTGTCACGCGCGACGGCGTTGCGCAAGCGTGAGAACGACCTGCTCACCGCGCTCACCGAAGCGATGACGATGCGGGACCTGCCGGCTCCGCGGCCGACCTTCGTGCTCGCCCGGGGCGCCTACGACGCGCCCACCGACCGCGTCGAGCCGGGCACGCCCGCCGTCATGGGCCCGTTTCCGAAAGCCCTGCCCGCCAACCGCCTGGGCCTGGCCAGGTGGCTGCTCGACCCGGCGCATCCCCTCACTTCGCGCGTGATCGCGAATCGGTACTGGGCCCTCCTCTTTGGCCGCGGGCTGGTGCCGACGCTGGCCGACTTCGGCAGCCAGGGACAGTTGCCGTCGCATCCGGCACTGCTTGACTGGCTGGCGACGAGCCTCGTGCAGTCGGGCTGGGACTTGAAGGCATTTCAGAAGCAGCTGGTGATGTCGGCGACGTACCGGCAGTCGTCGATTGCCGATGCCGCGCGCCGGGATGCCGACCCGGGCAACGTGTGGCTGTCGCGCGGGCCCTCACACCGCCTCGCGGCCGAACAGATTCGCGACGCCGCGCTGGCGGCCAGTGGCCTGCTGGTCTCCACCATCGGCGGTCCAAGCGTGTACCCGTACCAACCGGCGGGCCTCTGGGAAGCTCTGGCGACACGGAACGCGACCACCTACACCCAGGGTCACGGCGACGACCTCCACCGGCGCAGCCTCTACACGGTGTGGAAGCGCTCGTCGCCTCCGCCGTCGGCGACCAGTTTCGACGCGGCCGAGCGCCTGGTGTGCACGGTGAACCGCCAGCGGACCAGCACGCCGTTACAGGCGCTGGTCCTGCTGAACGACCCGCAGTACGTCGAGGCGGCCCGTAAGGTTGCGGAGCGCATGCTCCTCGAGGGCGGAACGAGCGCCTCAGATCGCATCAGGCTCGCGTTTCGTCTGCTGACCAGCCGCACGCCACTCCCCTCGGAGCTTGCCCTCCTCGAGAAGCTGTACGCCGACGAGCGCGCGGCGTTCGAGAAGGACCCGGGCGCCGCACGGCGGCTGCTGGCAACGGGCGAGACGCCTCGCAACCGCGCGCTGCCCGCCTCCGAGGTGGCCGCCGCGTCGATTGTCGCGAGCACGGTGATGAACATGGACGACGCCGTGATGAAGCGGTGAGGAGCGTGGCATGAAGTCCCTGGACGACCTGAAGTTCAACAGCACCCGTCGCCACTTCCTGTCGGCGACCAGCCTCGGGATCGGCGGTGTCGCGCTCGCCTCGCTGCTCGACCCCCTGCGGGCGCTCGGCGGCGGATCGGCAGGTTCGGCGCCGCCGGCGGCGCAGGGCGGCCCGCTGCTGCTCGCGCCGCACGTCGCGCCGCGCGCCAAGCGGGTGATCTACCTGTTCCAGAGCGGAGGTCCGTCACAGCTCGAGCTGTTCGACTACAAGCCGACGCTGCGGCAGATGAACGGCCAGGAATTGCCGGCCTCGGTGCGGATGGGGCAGCGGCTGACGGGGATGACCGCGTTCCAGCGCGTCGTTTCCGATGGCCGGATCGCAGTTCGATTTCGCACAGCACGGGCGGTCCGGCGCCTGGGTGAGCGACCTGCTCCCTCAAACCGCGAAAATCGTCGACGAGCTCTGCATCATCCGATCGATGCACACCGAGGCGATCAACCACGACCCGGCGGTCACCTTCTTCCAGACCGGATCGCAGCAGGCGGGGCGGCCGTCCATGGGCGCCTGGCTGTCGTACGGGCTCGGCTCGGAGAACGAGAACCTACCGTCGTTCATCGTGCTGCTGTCGCGCGCGCGCGGCGGCGACCAGCCCCTCTACTCGTGGCTCTGGGGCAGCGGATTTCTTCCATCGCAGCATCAGGGCGTGCAGTTTCGAAGCGGGCGGGACCCCGTGCTCTATCTGGGCGATCCCGGCGGCCTGGATCGCACCAACCGGCGGCGCATGCTCGACACGCTGCGGGCGCTCGAGGAGCAGCAGCACGCGCGCGTGATGGACCCGGAGATCAACGCACGCATCGCGCAGTACGAGATGGCCTATCGCATGCAGACGGCCGTGCCCGATGCGATGGACCTGAAAGATGAACCGCCGTCCATCATCGACATGTACGGGCCCGACGCGCGCGTGCCAGGGACCTACGCGGCCAACTGCGTGCTCGCACGGCGCCTCGCGGAGCGCAACGTGCGTTTCATCCAGCTCTATCACCAGGGCTGGGACCAGCACGGCAACCTGCCGGCGGACATACAGACGATGACCAAGTCCGTCGATCGGGCGTCGGCGGCGCTGGTGCTCGACCTGAAACAGCGCGGCCTGCTCGACGACACGCTCGTCATCTGGGGCGGCGAGTTCGGCCGCACCAACTACTCGCAGGGCAAGCTCGAGAAGACCAACTACGGGCGCGACCACCATCCACGCTGCTTCACCGTCTGGATGGCCGGCGGCGGCGTGAAGAAGGGGCTGGTCTACGGCGAGACCGACGAGTTTGGCTACAACGTGGTGCGCGACCCTGTGCACGTCCACGACTTCCAGGCCACGTTGATGCACCTGCTGGGCGTGGATCACGAGAAACTCATCTTCAAGCACCAGGGGCGTCGCTACCGGCTCACCGACGTGCACGGGCACGTCGTCAAAGATCTGCTGGCGTGACCGATCTCGCGCAGTTCGCGGGGCGGTTCCATCCGCTCCTCGTGCATTTCCCGATCGCGCTGCTGCTGCTGGCGGCGCTGCTCCGCCTGATCGAGGGGCGCCCGACCTGGTTCGACTCCCGGGGCGAGTCGTCGAATCGCTGGTCGAGACTGGTGCTGGCCCTCGGCGCGGCGACGGCCGTCGCCTCGGCAACGACCGGATGGCTGCTTGGCAACGGCGGAGGCTATGCCGGCGACAGCTTTATGTGGCACCAGCGGCTCGGCATTGCCGTGGCGGTGGCAGCCGCGCTGGCGTTCGCTGTTGGATATGCGCCTGGACGCCAGAGCCGTCGTCTCGAGACGATGCTGCTGGCCACGGCCGTGGCTCTGATGCTGGCGGCGGGACACCTTGGCGCGACACTGACGCACGGCGAAGGCTATCTGACCGGGTACGCACCGCCAATGCTGAAGCGGTTCCTTGGCAGTGTGTCGGGCCCCGGTACCGGGGCCCGCCTGGCAGGCCGCGCGCCGGATGGCATCCTCCTCTACGCAGACCTGGTCGCACCTGTGCTCGAAAAGCAGTGCGTGTCGTGCCACGGCCCGACAAAGGTGAAAGGTGATCTGCGCCTGGACACCGCGGGGGGCATCACCAAGGGAGGCCATGACGGCCCCGTGATCGCCGCGGGCCGGCTGGAGTCGAGCGAGCTGCTCCGGCGCATCTTCCTTCCGCGGTCGCACGAAGACGCGATGCCGCCCAGGGGGCACCCGCCCTTGTCGCCCGCCGATGCGGCGCTGATTCGCTGGTGGGTGGCGACCGGGGCGCGATTCGACCTCACGCTGGAGGACGCCGAGATCGCGTCCGAAGTCCTGCCGGTGATCGAGGCGCTGGCCGGCCCAATCGAGCATGGTGGACCGACGCTGCCAGCTCTCGCGGTGCCCGAGGCCCCGACCGAGGCTGTCGCGGCGGTGAGGGCGGAGGGGTTCTCGGTCGTGCGAATCGCCGACGGGAAGCCGTTTCTGCACGTGCACAGCACGAACGCGACGACGAGCATCACCGACGCGTCGCTCAAGGTGCTCGGCCGCATCGGCCCGCAGGTGCTCTGGTTGGATCTGGGCGGCACGAGCGTGTCCGATCGCGGGCTCGCCGAGATCGCGCGGCTGCCCAATCTCACGCGCCTGCACTTGCAGCACACACAAACGGGCGATGAAGGCGTGGCGCTCCTGGCAGGCCTGCAGAGGCTCGAGTATCTGAACCTCTATCGCACGGCCGTGACTGACGAGGGACTTGGGCCGTTGACGTCGCTGAAGCGGCTGCGCGCGCTCTACGTGTGGGAGACAGGCGTGACTCCAGCCGGGATCTCGCGGCTGCAGGCTGCTCTCCCACGACTGACGATTGAGACGGGGGTTGGCGCCCCCCCTCGGAGCGGCAGCGCGCGGTAGGTCGTTGTCAGGTAAATCACCACAGCGGCTGATCGGCGTCGGCCACGAGCCGCACGCCAAACCACCGCGCGAGGGTCGGCGCGATCTGGGTCATGCGCACGACGCCCAAGTCGCCCTTCCGCGCCACGTCGGGCCCCGCCAGAATCAACGACGCGTGCAGCGCCGGCATCGACGGATCGAAGCCATGACCGCCCTTGCCCGTGGTGGGCTGCAGGAGAGCTGCGTGCGACGTCCCCATGTAGAACCCGGCTTTCATGGTCATCGCGAAGCTGGCCTCCGGCGCAGCGCCGATGCGCTGCAGGTCCTCGCGCGTCCAGAGCCGATCGACGCCATTTGCCGGGTCAGCCGCGATCGCATCGAGCAGCGCGCGCACACGGGCGATCAGCGCCGCGTCCTCGGGCCGCTTCAGGTACACGAATCCGGCGCCGCCTGACGATTGCAGATACGCGTCCCATGCCGTGATCACGCCGGCCTCGTTCACCTGAATCAGCCCGTCCTGCTTGAACACGAAGTTCGGCTGCAATTGCGTTTGCAGGGACACGAAGCCGTGGTCGGAGACCACCACGAAGTCCGTGCGCTCGGAGAGGCCCGCGGCCTGCACGGCCTCGAGAAGCGTTCCCACCTGGGCGTCGTTGCGTTCGAGCGCCGCAAGCGCCTCCGGTGAATCGGGCCCGTACGCGTGAGACGCCGCGTCGTTGTCGAAGATGTGGAGCATGAGGAAGTTGGGCTTGAACGTGCGGATGATCCACGCGGCCAAACCGGTGCGCTCGTCGTCAGTCGGCGGCCACGGCATCGGCGCCGCGAGGCTGCTCTCGTAGCCGTCGATCAGATGGCGGGGCGTCGAGAGCGCCCGCAGCAGCGACAGCGCCTCGGGGTGCCGTGAGCGGAAGTGCTCGGGAACGTTGTAGTCGAGGTCCATCCCCACCGTCACGGGCCAGCTCACCGCCGCTGCCGTCATGCCGCTTGCCCGAATCAGGCCCGGCAGCGTCGGCACCTTGATGTCGCGCGCGTACCAATACCAGGCGCCCGCCGCGCGGGCCTCGGGATCGAGCCAGGTGTTGTTGACGATGCCGTGGATGGCCGGCGGGACGCCGGTGATCATCGTGGTGTGCGATGGGTAGGTCACCGTGGGCAGGACGCCGACGACGCCGCTCGCGTAGGCGCCGCGCGCCGCAAGGGCGCGCAAGGTCGGAATCTTCGCGGGCCCGGCCGAGGTGTAGCTGGCGGGACGCATGCCGTCTATCGAGATCAGCACGACGTGGCGCGCCGGCTCGGCGGCCACCAGGGCCAGGGAACTGACCAGCGTGGTCAGCAGCAAGACGGGCAAACCAGTCCGTGACATGCGTTGGCGATCCTCCACTCTCGTCGATCATCTATCACGGCCGTTGCGAAGTGATGACGTTCTTTGCGGCCGTGCCCATACAATGGCGGGATGATACGCGAGCAGAGCGCCGTCATCGGCGGCCGGACCACGCGGTGGCTCGATGCGGGAAGCACCAATGCCCCGCGCACGCTAGTGTGGTTGCACGCGTTTCCGCTTGGCGCAGACATGTGGCAGCCCCAGCTTCAGTCCGTGCCCGATGGGTGCCGCGTGGTCGCGCCCGACCTGGCGGGACTTGGCGGCTCCGCGGACCACAACGGCCGGCCGAGCATCGACGACTTCGCGCACGACCTCGACGACCTGGCCCACCACCTGGGCCTGCGGCATTTCGTGCTCGGCGGCCTGTCGATGGGGGGGTATGCGGTGTTCGCGTACCTGCGGCTGAACCCGTCGCGGCTGAAAGGCATCGTCCTCGCCGACACCAAGAGCGGCGCCGACACACCGCAGGCCCGCGACGGCCGGCAGAAGATGCTGGACCTGGTGGCGTCCGGCGGCGTCGCCGGTGTCGCCGACGAGATGGTGCCCAAGCTGCTTGGCGCGACGACACAGCGCGCCAATCCGGGGCTGGCGCTGAAGGTGCGCGCGATGATCGAGTCCAACAGCGGCGAGGGCGTCTCGCGTGCGATTCAGCGCCTGCGCGACAGGCCCGACGCCACGCCGCAACTGGCGCGCGCCGCGATACCGGCCCTCGTCATCGTCGGCGAGGAAGACGCCATCACGCCCGTCACCGAGGCCCGCTCGATGGCCAGTGCGCTTCCGGAGTCGACCCTCGCGGTGCTGCCACGTGCAGGGCACCTGGCTAACCTCGAGGCGCCCGATGCGTTTCAGGCCGCCCTGTGGCCCTGGCTGGCCGGGTTGTGATGCGCGTCCATGATCAGCCCACAACAGCTTTCGTGACCTTCGTGTATCCATCGTGACCTTCGTGATTGGGAGCGTTGATGGACCTCGGTCTCGCTGACAAAGCCGCCCTCATCACCGGCTCGAGCCGCGGGCTCGGCCTCGCCAGTGCCGTGGCACTGGCAGCCGAAGGCTGTCGCGTGATGCTCACGGCCCGCGGGGCCGAGCAACTCACCCGCGCCGCTGACGAGGTGCGGCGCGTGGCTTCCAGCGCGGACGCGGTGGCGTCGGTAGCGGCGGACCTGTCGACGTCAGACGGCGTTGCCCGCGCGGTGGAAGAAACGGCTGCGCGATTCGGTGGCCTGGACATCCTGGTCAACAACATGGGGCTTGCCCGCGGCGCCGGCCTGGTCGATACCAGCGATGCCGAATGGCAGGAGGCCTTCGACCAGACTCTCTATCCCGCGATTCGCGCATCGAGGCTGGCTGTGCCGCACATGCGCGCGCGTGGCGGCGGCGTGATCGTGATGATCACGTCCATCTGGGGCCGGGAGTCGGGCGGCAGGATGACTTACAACGCGGTGAAGGCCGCCGAGACCAGCCTCGCCAAGTCGCTCGCGCAGCAACTGGCGCCGCACAACATCCGTGTCGTCGGCGTCGCGCCGGGATCGATCCTGTTTCCCGGAGGCTCGTGGCACAAGCGGCAGCAGGCCGACCCCGAAGGGATCGCGCAGTTTGTCCGACAGGACCTGCCGTTTGGCCGCTTCGGGCGCGCCGAGGAAGTGGGCGAGGTCGTCGCGTTTCTCGCTTCCCCACGGGCAAGCTGGGTGAGCGGCGCGTCGGTGGTCGTCGACGGCTGTCAGTCCAGGTCGAACCTCTAGCGGGCTATACTCCCCGCGCCCATGATCTCCGCCTCTTTGGCCGACGCCATCCAGTCAGCGGCCGACGCGTTGTATGTGCCGTGGCTCGTGATCCTGCTGTTCGGGTCGGGGCTGTTCCTCACGATTCGCTACGGCGTCGTGCAACTGCGCCGGTTTCGCGAGGCGCTGGGGACGTTTGTCGGCGACCAGGACGGCTCTGCGGGCGGAGCGCTCTCGCCGTTTCAGGCGTTCATGACCGCGCTTGCGGCGACCATCGGCACCGGCAACATCGCCGGCGTCGCTGCCGGCATCGTTTCCGGCGGCCCCGGCGCCCTGTTCTGGATCTGGTGCTACGGGTTCGTGGCCACGGCGGTCAAGTTCAGCGAAGCGGTCCTCGGCGTGACGTTTCGCGACGTCGACGGCGGGCGCACGCGCACCGGTCCGATGTACTACCTGCGCGACGGGCTCAAGTCGCCGGCCCTGGCGTGGGTCTACGCGCTCATCGCGGGCGTGGCGGCGCTGACGACGACGCCGTTTACACAGACCAATTCGATCGCGCTCGTGTGGAACACCCAGTTCGGCGTGCCGACCTGGGCCTCCGGCGTGCTCATCGCGGTGCTCACGTGGCTGGTGATCATCGGGGGCATCCAGTCCATCGGCAAGGCCGCCGAGCGGCTCACACCGCTCAAAGTCGGCCTCTACCTCGCTGGCGGGTTGATCGTCATCGTGAGCTTCGCGTCGAGAATTCCCGACGTGCTGGCCCTGGTGTTTCGCGAAGCGTTCTCGACGCGGGCCGCGGCCGGTGGCGCCATGGGCTTCCTGATCGCGATGCGGTACGGGCTGGCGCGCGGGATGTATGCGAACGAGGCTGGCTACGGCACCGCAGCCGTGGCGTACGGCACTGCGCGCAGCCGTCGGCCGGCGGCGCAGGGGCTCAACGCGGTGATGGAGGTGTTCATCGTCTCGTTTGTGACATCCACAATTTCTGCCATGGTCGTATTGCTGGGGGCCTGGGATGCGGTGCAGCAATCGCGCGACGCCATGGGCGTTGCCAGCCTGACGAGCACGGCGGCCGTCGCGCATTCGTTCAATCAGGTCGTCCCGGCGGTGGGGGGCTGGGTAGTGGCCTTCTGCGTGTTCCTCTTCGGCTACACCACCCTGATCGGATGGGCGTTTTACGGCGAGCAGTTTCTGGAATACATCTTCGGCCCGAGTGTCGTGACGCCGTACCGATGGATCTACTGCCTGCTGATTCCACTTGGCGCGATCTCGAAGGTCGATCTGGTCTGGGCGTGGGGCGACTTGATGAACGCGCTTCAGATCTTCCCGAATATCATCGGCGTGCTCGGATTGAGCGGCCTGGTGGCGAAGATCGCACGCGAGCGCTCGACAGCCTGACCATCGGTTCCATGTTCAGAGTCGATCTGTTGAAGCCCGACGGCCGCGCGCTGTGGCTCTATGCCCGCGGGCCGATTCCAGGTGGCCTGATGGCACCGAGCCCGAACCAGCAGCCTGTCTCGCCCAACTCGCACTTGCGCTGGCATCCGCTGCGCGGTGAATGGATCGCGTACGCATCACATCGGCAGCATCGGACCTTTCTCCCGCCGGCCGAGTGGAACCCGCTGGCCGTGACAACGGACCCCTCGTCGCCCACCGAGGTGCCGGCAGGACCGTGGGACGTGGCCGTGTTCGAGAATCTGTTTCCGACGCTGAGCGGGCAGGCGCACGATGCGCCGGCGTCGATTGTCGACACGCGTCCGGGCCGAGGCGCGTGCGAGGTCGTGGTCTTCACGCAGGACCCGCTGTCATCGCTGGGACGGCTGCCGGTGGACCACCTGGCGCTCATCGTCGACGTCTGGGCCGATCGCACCAGCGCGCTGGGCGCGCGTGATGACGTCACGTATGTGTTCCCGTTCGAAAACCGCGGCGTCGAGGTCGGCGTGACCCTGCACCACCCGCACGGGCAGATCTACGCGTATCCCTTCGTGCCGCCTGTCGCCGCTCGCGAGTTGTCGCAGCAGCAGGCGCACTACGACGCAAACAGGCGCGGGCTGCTGGCCGACTTGCTGCGGCACGAGCTGGACGATGACGCGCGGCGCGTGATCTATCGCGGAGCGGAAGTCGTCGCGTTCGTGCCGGTCTGCGCCAGGTATCCCTATGAAGTGTGGGTCGCGCCGCTGCGACCGGCGCCCTCGCTGCCAGACCTGACGCCGGAGGAGAGGCTGGATCTCGCCAGGGCGCTGAAGACCGTGATCATGAAGTACGACGCGCTGTGGCAGACACCGTTCCCCTACATCATGGCGTTTCACCAGGCGCCGACCGATGGGCGCGCGCACCCGGAGGCGCACGTGCACGTCGAGTTCTATCCCGCCTACCGGATGCCCGGGCGGCTGAAGTATCTGGCAGGCAGCGAGGCCGGAGCCGGGGCGTTCACCGCCGACACGCTGCCCGAGGACAAGGCGCGCGAGTTGCAGGCCGTCGAGGTGAGCCTTGAGTGAGCCGCGGCTGCCGTCGATTCCCGACGCGCAGTTCGCCGGGTTCTTCGGCGTCGCGCCGATGGTCGTCTCGTCCGCTCACGGCCGCGTGAATCTCATCGGCGAGCACACCGACTACAACGGCGGCTTCGTGCTGCCGACCTTGATTCCGCAGGCGACCGTGGCGGCGGTGGCGTCAAGCTCCGGCCGTCGCGTTCGCGTCTGGAGCCGAGAGCTCAGCACTGAATCGTCGCTTCAGGTGTTTGACCTCGGCAGAGAGAAGGCCGGCCAGGGGTGGCTGGACTACGTGCAGGGCGTCACGGTCGCCCTTCGCCATGCGGGCTTCGAGACTGGCGGTTTCGATCTCGCGCTGGCCTCCGACGTGCCCCTGGGCAGTGGGCTCTCCTCGAGCGCCGCCCTGGAAGTGTCGGTCCTCCGGGCTCTCCGGCGTCTGTTCGGACTCGAGTTCGACGACGTGCGGCTGGCGAGGATCGGTCGAGCGGTCGAGACCGACTTTGTCGGTGCGCCCATCGGCATCATGGACCAGATGGCGTCGAGCCTGGCGGGCGTCGGCGAGGCGTTGTTCGTCGACACGCGCACGCTGGCCACCGAGCCGGTCGCGCTGCCGGCGGCCACCGAGCTGGTGGTGATCAACTCCGGCGTGGCGCACCATCATGCACACGGGGACTACCGTACGCGGCGCGCCGAATGCGAGCGCGCGGCGTCGCTGCTCGGCGTCGCGGAGCTGCGCGACCTGGGCGTCGCCGATCTCGGAAGGCTCCAGACGCTGCCCGCGCCGCTCCATCGCCGTGTGCGCCATGTCGTCACCGAGAACCAGCGGGTACTCGACGCCGTGGCGGCCATGCGCGCCGGCGACATCGGCGCCCTGGGCGCGCTGTTCAACGCGTCGCACACCAGCCAGCGCGACGACTACGAGTGCTCGGTGGCGGAAGTCGACCGGCTGGTCGCGCTCGCGCAGGCCGACCCGGCCGTCCTTGGTGCCCGACTGACCGGCGGCGGCTTTGGCGGGTCGATCGTCGCGCTGGTTCGGGCAGGTGAGGGCGCTGCCGTCGCCGCGCGCGTCGCCGCCGCGTACTCGCGAGACTCAGACCGGTCGGCTACCGTGCTCGTGCCCTGACCCGACTGGGGCCAGGCCCCGTTAAGGTTGTAAATCCGTCTTAACGGGGCCTGGCCCCTGGACACTGGCCCAGAGGTTGCTGGAGCTCTTTGCGTGGCGAGAGCACGACGACACACTGAAGCCGGGTATGTCTATCACGTCCTCAACCGCGGAGTGCACCGACAGACGCTGTTCCGCGGAGCGGACGACTACCTGCATTTTCAAGGACTTATGGAGCGCGCACGGCGCCGGGTTCCGATGCGTGTCATCGCGTATTGCTTGATGCCCAACCATTGGCACCTGGTGCTATGGCCCGACAAAGACGACGCGGTTTCTGCGTACATCCACTGGCTGACAGGTGTTCATGCCTGCTACTTCAACGCTCGGCACCAGCTCACTGGCCACGTCTATCAGGGTCGATTCCGCGACGTACGGGTTCGCGATGAGCGCCATCTCCGGACGCTCCTGAGTTACGTCGAGTCGAACCCGATCAGAGCGGGGCTCGTGGAACGCGCGGAACAATGGCACTGGTCGAGCGTCGGGCCCTCGCGCCTCTCGAGCCTCCACCCGGGACCAGTCCCGCGTCCCCAGAACTGGTTGGAATTTCTCCGCATGGGGCCAGGCCCCGTTAAGACGGAAAATCCGCCTTAACGGGGCCTGGCCCCTCAGAAGGACTCGACGATGGCCGCGACGGTCTGCGCGATGTCCTCCGGCGTGTGAGCCGCCGAGATGAAGTTGGCCTCGAACTGCGACGGCGCCAGAGCGATGCCGCGCGCCAGCATCGCGTGGAAGAAGCGGCCGTACCGGGCCCGGTCGGCGCGCGACGCGCTGGGCCAGTCCGTGACCGCGCGATCCGTGAAAAACAGCGTCCACATCGAGCCGACACGAGCGAAGTGACACGAGCCGGGCTCGACCTTCGACAAGACGCCCTGCTCGAGGGCGGCGCCAAGCGCGTCGAGCCGATCGTAGAAGCCAGTCTCGCCTTCGATGGCATCGAGCGTCGCCAGGCCTGCCGAAACCGCCAGCGGATTGCCCGACATGGTCCCTGCCTGATAGACCGGACCGGCCGGCGACACCATCGTCATCAGATCACGACGGCCCCCGTAGGCTCCGACCGGCAGCCCGCCACCGATGACCTTGCCGAGCGTCGTCAGGTCCGGCGTCACGCCGTAGAGATATTGTGCGCCCCCCCGGGCGACCCGGAAGCCCGTCATCACCTCGTCGAAGATGAGCAGCGCGCCATCGGCCGTGCACAAGTCCCGCAAGTCCTGCAGGAAGCCCCACGCCGGCGGCACCACGCCCATGTTGCCGACAACGGGCTCGACAATCACCGCGGCGACCTCGCCGGGATGTGACGCCAGCAGTTCGCGCACCGAGCCGGCGTCGTTGAAGCACGCGGTCAGCGTGTCGCGCGCGGTCGCAGGCGTGACCCCAGGGCTGTCGGGCACCCCGAAGGTTGCCGCACCCGAACCTGCCTTCACGAGGAACGAGTCGCCGTGACCGTGATAGCAGCCCTCGAACTTGATGACCCGCGACCTGTCGGTTGCCGCCCGCGCCAGGCGAAGGGCGGCCATTGTCGCCTCGGTGCCCGAGTTCACCAGCCGGACCATCTCGATCGACGGCACCGCGGCGGCGATGCGCGCAGCCAGGTCGACTTCCATCGCCGTCGGCGCGCCATAGGCTGTCCCGAGACTCGCCTGGGCCTGAATGGCCGCAACGACCGAGGGCGGCGCGTGGCCGAGAATCAAGGGGCCCCATGACCCGACGTAGTCGAGGTAACGACGCCCGTCCACGTCCCAGACGTGCTGGCCGGCCGCCCGCGCGATGAATCGCGGAGTGCCGCCGACCGCCTTGAACGCACGGACGGGCGAATTCACGCCGCCGGGCAGCAGGCGGCACGCGCGCTCGAACAGCGCCTCGCTGAGCGAATTGTCGTGCGAGATCGGTGTCATCGCGGGGTCATGCAAGCACGCGTGCGGCGTCCTTGGCGAAGTAGGTCAGGATGATGTCGGCCCCGGCGCGCCGTATCGAAATCAGCAGCTCCATCACGATGCGCGTCTCGTCGATCCAGCCCGCGTGTCCCGCGGCTTTCACCATGGCGTACTCACCGGACACGTTGTAGGCCGCAACCGGCACTCCGAAGCGTTCCTTCACGCGCCACACGATGTCGAGATAGGCCAGCGCCGGTTTGACCATGACGATGTCGGCCCCCTCGTCGAGATCGAGCGCGACCTCGCGCAGGGCCTCCAGCGCGTTGGCCGGGTCCATCTGATAGCTCCGGCGATCGCCAAATGCCGGGGTCGAGCCCGCCGCTTCGCGGAACGGCCCATAGAATGCCGACGCGTACTTCGCCGCATACGACACGATCACGACATCGGTCCGGCCCTCATCGTCGAGCGCGCGGCGAATGGCGGCCACACGGCCGTCCATCATGTCCGAAGGCGCGACGACATCGGCGCCCGCGCGCGCGTAGGCCAGGGCCGCATCAGCCAGGCGGGGGAGCGTCGCGTCGTTGGACACGTCGCGAACGCCGTGCCGGTCCTCGACGATCGGACCGCAGTGCCCGTGGTCGGTGTACTCGCACAGGCACACGTCAGCCCATAGCGCCAACGACGGCACCTCGCGACCGAGTGCCGTCAGCGCGCGGGGCACCGGACCCTCCGGATCGGCCGCGCTGGATCCCACCGCGTCCTTGTGCGCGGGAAGGCCGAACAGGATCACCGCGGGCACGCCAAGGCTGGCCAGCTCGCGGCACTCCTCGACGAGCACATCCACGCTCATCTGGTAGCAGCCTGGCATGGACGGGATCTCGCGACGCTGCAGCTCGCCCTCACACACGAACAGCGGCGCCACAAGGTTGTCCGGCGACAGCCGGGTCTCGCGCACCTGCTGCCGAAGCGCTTCGGTTCGCCGGAGGCGTCGCAGCCTATGGGTTGGAAAGCTCACACGGACCCTCCACGGTCGATCGCAAGATGTCGCGCCAGGTCGCCGGCCAGTGTCTCGACCAGCGGCGCCGACGCCACCACGTCGGCAGCGGTGCCCAATCGCGCCAGGGCGGCCGCCGTCACACGGCCAAGCGCTGCCACGACGACGCGGCCGCTCAGGGCTCGCAGGGTGCCGTCGGCAAACGCCCGTGACAACGACGCCGCACTCGACGGCGAGCAGAACGACACGGCCTGGACCTGGCGGTCGACGATGGCAGCCACGAGCCTGTCGAGCGCCTCGACCGGCACCGCGACGGTACAGGTCACGCCACCGGCGCTGTCACTCGCGCGCCGGCCGCCTCGGCCATCGTCTTCCACTCCAGACGGGCGACATCGGATCGCGGCCAGACCAGCCGCGTGCCGGCCAGCCCAGGCGGCGTAGCGGCCATCACCTGCACCAACTCCGCACCGCCCCCCGCGGCGACTGTCTTCGGCACAATGCCTGCCTTGGCCAGGGCGCCGGCGGTCACCGGGCCGACCGCCGCGACGTTGATGCGCCCGGACACTTGCGGCCAGAGTCGCCGCCACGCCTGGCGCCCGCACATCGGGGCCACGGCGCGCGCACTCGTGAAGACGAGCCAGTCAGCCTCCGGCAGCGACTCGATTGCGGCGTCAAGCGCGGCCGTGTCGGCCGGCAGCGCCGTGGCAACCGTGGGGACGCTCCACGTGCGCAAGCCGTGACGCTCGAGCGCACGAGCCAGCGAGGCGCCGGCATCGGCCTCGCGCGTGACGACCACGAGAGGCCCTGAGCCGCTCATGACTCCGGCACGTCCGCCTCCCGCCCCGCCAGCGTTTGCCGCGCTCGCGCGAGGATGGCATGTGCACCGCTGGCGCGCAAACCGGCGGCCACCGCCTGGCCGAGTGCGGAGGCCGCCGCGCGGTCGGTCACCGGCGCCTCGACCACTCGACGCACGGCGTCGTGTCCATCCAGATCGATGACCAGTCCCTCCAGGCGCATGACTCCGCTGCTCGTGAAGGTCGCCAATGCGCCGACCGGGGCCTGGCAGCCGCCCTCGAGTTCGGCAAGCAGCGATCGCTCCGCGGTGGTGGCCAGGCGTGTGTCGCTGTCGTCGAGGAGCGCGACCAGTGCCCCGGCGCGCTCGTCGTCTGCACGTATCTCGACGGCCAACGCTCCCTGACCAGGCGCCGGCAGCATCAGGTCGGTACCGAGCACCTCGGCGATGTGAGCGGAAAGACCGAGACGGGTCAGTCCGGCCACCGCCAGCACCGCGGCGTCGAGATCGCCAGCCAGGACTTTGTCGACGCGTGTTGGCACGTTGCCGCGCAGGTCGCGCACGTCGAGATCCGGGCGCCGTGCGAGCAACTGTGCCCGACGCCTCAACGACGACGTGCCCACACGGGCACCGGCCTGGAGCGCGTCGAAGCTGACCGGTGAAGCCGCCACCAGGGCATCCCGTGGATCCGCGCGTTGGAGCACCGCGCCGATGGTCAGACCGCGCGGCACGTCGGTCGGCAGGTCCTTGAGGCTGTGCACGGCGAGATCGATCGTGCCGGCGCGCAGCGCGTCTTCGAGCTCACGCGTGAAGATGCCTTTGTCTCCGATGCGGGGCAGCGGCACATCGGAGATCCGATCGCCCAATGTGGTGATGAGGACGCGCTCGACCGCAAGGCCCGGCCACGCCTGGCGCAAGCCCGTGGCCACAAGTTCGGTCTGCCATACCGCCAGCCGGCTGCTCCGCGTGCCGGCCCTGAGGCACATGTCGTCACTCATCGTCGAGAGTCGTGGCCTAAGTGTGCCTCAGGTCGGTCAGGTTTCGTCAGATTGGTGGTCAGGCTGCTGACTCGTACGCAGCGCGCCGCTCGCTCCAGGCGCGGAACGCGCGCAGGGCCTCAGAGGCGATCGCTTCGGCTGCCGGCACCGCCGCGGCGCGCGTGATCCGGTCCGTCGCCGCCTCCGCCTCCACGCGTTCCAGGCCGACGCGCGTGACGCCGGCAACCGCGCCGCACGCCGGCTCGATGTCGCCCGGCACGGCAAGATCAACCGCGACCAGCGGCCGCCAGCCGCGCGCCGCCATCAGCGCGCCGAGCGGCGCGGCGTGAATCACCGCGCCGGGCGCGGAGGTCGCGGTGATGGCGACGTCGGCATCGGCCAGCGCGGCGCGGAGATCGTCGAGACCGATCGCGACGCCCTGGACCCTGGCTGCCACGGCCTCGGCGCGCGCAAGCGTCCGGTTGGCGATCACGAGTTGCGCAGGGCGCCGGTGCGCGGCATGCCGCGCCGCCAGCGCCGCGGTCTCGCCCGCGCCGACGACCAGCACGTGCCGTCCGGCCAGACCTCCCGCCAGGTGCTCGGCCAGCCCCACTGCCGCCGCCGCCGTCGTCGTCGCGCCGCGTCCAAGGTCGGTGTGGTGACGCACCCGCTTGCCGGCGTGCAGCGCCGTCTCGAAGAGCCGATTGAGCCACGGCCCCGTGGCGCCGGCCCGGCGCGCGGCGAGATAGGCGCGGCGCACCTGACCGAGAATCTGGCCATCACCCAGGAGGGGCGAGTCGAGGCCGCAGGCGACCCGCAACAGGTGGTGAGCGGCGGGGAGGTCGGCGTGACTGACGCTGCGCAGGCCCAGGCTGACGTCGTGGGCGACGAGGTAGATCTCCGTGCGGTGGCAGGTGGCCAGGACGACGGCCTCCGCGACGCCCGGCCACGCGCGCACGTCGGCCGCCGACGGCGCGGCGGTGCCCGCCGGCGCGCCCAGCACCTGCAGCGCGGAACGATCTAGGGGGCCGCGCATTCGCCCTGCTGCACATCGGGCTGGAACGAGTCCGTCTCGCCCAGATCGACGAAGTCTGCGGCGTCGGCCGCTGCCGCATCGAGCACCTCGAGATCGTGCAGCGCGGCCTTCACGCGCGGCACCTCGACGCGGCGGAAGAACGCGCGCGCGTCTTCGTCGTCGCGCCGCTCGGCGCGGTAGAGCGCCAACAGCCGCTCCAGCGCCTGCGGCACGCGCCGCGCCGGCACTTTGGCCGCCAGCCGTCCAAACGTCGTGCGCTCGCCGTCGGCGTTGCCGCCCACCATCACAAAATACTGCGGCACGGCCTGGCCGTCCAGCTTCCGCACGCTCCCCTGAAAGCCGATGGTCGCGACGTGGTGCTGGCCGCAGCCGTTGGGGCAGCCGCTGATCTTGATCACGGTCTCCGGCGCCTCGGCGATGAGCTCCGGATGCAGGTCGAGATGATCGCCCAGCAGGCTCGCCAGGCCGCGCGACTGCGTCACCGCCAGCTTGCACGACTCGGCACCGGGGCAACTCGTGATGTCGCGGACGGTACCTGCGTTGCCCTGGTGCAGGTCGGCCGCGGCCAGCCGCGCGTAGAGGGCGGCCAGCCGCGCCGCGGGCACCCAGCGCAACACCAGGTTCTGGTCCGCCGTGATGCGGATGGCGCCGTCGCCATACGCCGCGGCCAGATCCGCGAGGATGCGCATCTGCTCGCCCGTGAAGTCGCCCAGCGTGAGGCGCACGGTGACCAGCAGGTAGCCGGCCTGCTTCTGGCGCCGGACGTTGGTCCGTTGCCACGCCAGGTAGTCGGCGGCCTGCACGGCCAGCACCGGCTTCACCTCGGGCGTGAACCCCGGGCCGCGCACCACCGATGCCGCGGCACGCCGCGCCAGCTCCACCAGCTCCGGCTCGGCCGCCGGGGGCCACGTCGGCGCGGTCTCCACGGCCGGTGCGTCCGGGTCGAAGGGCAGCGGCGTGCCGCCCTCGGCGACGATCGCGTCGTAGGCCTGCAGCACCTCGGCCTGGAAGCGATCCCAGCCGAGCTGCTTGATCAGGAACTTCATCCGGTTCTTGTGCTTGTGCTGGTAGTCGCCGAGGCGATGGAACACGCGCACGATGGCCTCGGCGGCGTCGAGCATGCGCCCGGCCGGCAGGAACTCGAAGAGCATCCCGCCCGCCCGCGACATCGTCGCGGTGCCGCCGCCGACGGTGACGCGGAAACCCAGGCGCCGGACGCCCTCGCGATCCTCGACGGCCGCGCGCCAGCCGATGTCGTTGATCCCGGTGAAGGCGTGGTCTTCGGGGCAGCCCTCGAAGGCGATCTTGAACTTGCGCGGCAGCGACGACGACAGGGGATGGCGGAGGAAGTACCGCGTCAGCGCCTCGGCGTATGGCGTGACGTCGAACACCTCGTCCTCGGCGGTGCCCGCGTACTGGCACGCGGTGATGTTGCGCACGGAGTTGCCGCACGCCTCTCTGGTCGTCAAACCCCTGTTCGCGAGAAGCTCGAAGGCTCGTTCGGCATCGGCCAGCTTGACGAAATGAAACTGGATGTTCTGCCGCGTGGTGATGTGGCCGAAACCGCGCGAGTAGCGCTCGGCGACCTCGGCCAGCGCGTCGAGCTGATCGCCGCTCAGCACGCCCTGCGGGATCTTCACGCGGATCATGTGCACGTCGTCCTGACGCTGGCCGTAAAGGCCGCGCACCAGGCGGAATGCCCGCCACTGGTCGGGGCCCAGCTGTCCGCTTTCAAACGCGTCCAGCGTCTGGACGAACTCGTCGAGGTCGGCCTGGGTGGCAAACGAGAGGCGCGATCGCCCCAGCACGCGCACGTCATCCGTGGCTGACATGACTCTGTCCTTCCTGGTACGCCGGTCCGAACTTCAGTTCGGGCCTCCGCCTCTCCGCCGCCGATCCGATCACGTCCGCCAGCGACGCCACCCGCCCGATGACGATCGTCGCCGGCGCTCCGTTTGGCGCTGCCTCGCGCGCCGTCCCGATCGTGCCCAGCGTGCCGATCCACGTCGCCGTCTCGGGCGTGCCCGCGGCAAAGACGACGGCCACCGGCGTCTTACCGCGCCAGCCCGTGCCGACCAGGATCGAGGCGATCGTCTCCGCCTCGCCGAAGCCCATCAACACGACGACGGTGACCGACTCTGGCGGCAGCATCTCCAGCAGCGGCCGGTAGCTCGATTCCGCGTGGCCCGAGACGACCAGCACGCCGGCAGACAGGCCCCGGTGCGTCACCGGGATGCCGGCCAGCGCCGGCGCCGCAAACGCGGACGTGACGCCGGGCACGATCTCGAAGGGCACGCCCGCGGCGCCGAGCGCCAGCGCCTCTTCGCCGCCGCGCCCGAAGACGAACGGGTCTCCGGCCTTGAGCCGCACGACCCGCCGCCCTCGCCGTGCTGCGCGAATCATGAGCGCGTGAATCGTCTCCTGCCGGAACGACGGCCGGCCGCAGCGCTTGCCAACCGAGAAGCGCTGGGCACGCCGCGCGAGCGCGACGATGGCCGGCGGCACCAGCGCGTCGTACAGGACCAGGTCGGCCCGACGAAGGCGCGCCAGCGCGGCGCGCGTCAGCAACGCCGGGTCACCGGGCCCCGCGCCGACCAGGGCGACATGTCCTCGCGTCCTCATGCCAGGCTCTCCGCGGCGCCGTGTCGGCGCGTCTCGTACAGGCGGTTGATCGCCAGCAGCAGCAGCGGCCGGCGCGCCTCCATCGGCACCTCGTCCGCCTTCCACTCGCGCCGCGCGGCATCCGCGGCCTCGTGCCATCTCGCCAGGTCGTCGGGTAGCAACGTCTCCAGCCCCTCGCGTATCAGGCCCGCCAGCGCCGGCGCGCGGCCATCGGTCGAGATGGCCAGGGTCACGCCGCCCTTGCGGACGACGCCGCCCAGGTACGCCGAGGCGCTGGCGAGGTCATCGACGGCATTGACGAAGACGCGGCGCGCCTCGGCCGCGTCCGCCACCTGCCGGTTCACCTCGGGTGTCGCCGCTGCGACCACGAACCACACGCCATCCAGGTCAGCGGGGACGAACTCGCGGCGCTCGACCTCGACGCCGTGGTCCGCGATCGCGGGCACGACATCCGGCGAGACGACGCGCACAACGGCGCCTGCCCCTACCAGCGCCGCCAGCTTGGATGCCGCGACCGGCCCGCCGCCGACGACAAGAACCTGGCGGCCGGCCAGCTTGAGGAACACAGGGAACAGCGACTCACGACTGGTCATACGGCGACCTCGACGGCCCTCGGCGTGAGCAGGCCCCGCGCCGCCAGCACCGCGAGGATGCGCTCGCGGCTTTCGTCCACGGTCTCGCGGTCGCTGCGGACGACCACGTCCGGACTGAGTGGCGGCTCGTACGGATCCGAGATGCCGGTGAAGTGCGCGAGCTCGCCGGCAAGCGCCTTGCGATACAGGCCTTTCACGTCCCGCTCGGCCAGCGCCTCGATCCCGGCCTCGACAAAGACCTCGACAAACGGCACGCCGTCGCGAGCCGCCCGAGCGCGCACCTCGTTGCGGACGTCGCGGTACGGCGAGATCGCCGCCGTGATCGCGAACACGCCGTTGCGCGCCAGCAGCCGCGCCACCAGCCCGATGCGGCGAATGTTGGTGTCGCGATCTTCTTTCGAGAATCCGAGCCCCTTCGACAGGTGCGTCCGGATCTCGTCGCCGTCGAGAATCTCGACCCGCCAGGCTCGAACCAGCTCGTCGCCTACGGCTCGAGCCAGCGTGCTCTTGCCGGCGCCGGACAGACCCGTGAACCAGAGGATCGCGCCGGTCGTGCGCGACTCCGGCCGGGCGACGCGACCGACGAGCACGCCGCTGTGTGGGGTCGCTATCTCTGACATCTCGGGGTCTCCTCCACGAACCCAGGTTCACGGGTTCTCGGGTTCACGGTCAACGGTTCACGGGTCACGGATTCACAGGTTCGAGGCGGATGTGCAGGCCGCACTCGTTCTTTTCGCGCGTGCGCCAGCGGCCGGCGCGGGGGTCTTCGTCCGGCCGCACGGGCGTGGTGCATGGCGCGCAGCCGATGCTGCCATAGCCTTCTTCGTACAGCGCGTTGTAGGGCACATCGTGGGCCTTCAGGTATCCCCACACGTCGTCGGACGACCAGCGCAGGAGCGGGTTGACCTTCGCCAGCCCGTTCTTCGTGTCCCATTCCACGTGGCGGGCGGCGGCGCGAGTGGCCGTCTGGTCGCGGCGTATCGCGGTGATCCAGGCGTCGTAGCCGGCGAGCGCCTGGGCCAGCGGGGCGACCTTTCGCAGCGCGCAGCAGCGATCGGGGTCGCGAGCCCAGAGCCGATCGCCGTGCTCGAGAGCCTGCTCCCCGACCGTCCGCACCGGGCGTACCGGGCGAATGGTCACGGCGTAGCGCTCCTCGAGACGGCGCCACAGTGTGTAGGTTTCGGGGAAGAGCAGGCCGGTATCGAGCGTGAAGAGGTCAATCGGCAGGCCGTGCCGTGCGGCCATGTCGATGAGCACGCAGCCTTCGGCGCCAAAGCCCGTGGCAAACGACACGCGCGGATAGTGCTCCGACGCCCAGGCGAGAATCTGCTCTGCCGACAGGTGCTCGAGCTCCTCGGCCGCATGCGCGAAGTCGGTTGCGGTCATCGACGCCATCTCCTCACGCTTCCGCCAGCAGCGCGTGCTCGCGCGGCGACAGGTACACGCGGTCTTCGCGGGCCAGCGCGAGCGACCGGTAGCGGTCCTGCGGCAGCTCGACACGCACCGCATCGCCCCAGTCGGTCACGAGCTCGACCTTCACCATCGGACCGGCCGGGTTCACGTGGACGACGCGGGCGGGGAAGTGGCCGCCTGCCGGCTCATCGGCCGAGATGTCGAGCAGGTGCGGGCGGATGAACACCCGCACGTGCCCGTTCACGGGGCGCAGGTCCGAGGGCACATCGACCTCGACGCCGCCGACAAACGCGCGGCTTCCTTCGACGCGGCCGTGAAACAGGTTCACATCACCGAGAAAGTGATAGACAAACGACGAGGCCGGCGAGTGATAGACCTCGTCGGGTGTGCCGACCTGCTCCACGCGCCCGTGGTTCATGATGACGACGCGATCGGCCAGCTCCAGCGCCTCTTCCTGATCGTGGGTGACAAACAGGCTGGTCACGTGCAGCTCGTCGTGCAGCCGCAGGAGCCAGCGGCGCAGGTCCTTGCGCACCTTCGCGTCGAGCGCGCCAAAGGGCTCGTCGAGCAGGAGCACCCGGGGTCGCACGGCCAGCGCCCGGGCCAGCGCGACGCGCTGCCGTTGTCCGCCGGACAACTGCGCGGGATAGCGCGCCGCCAGGCCTTCGAGCTGCACCAGCTGCAGCAGATCACGCACCTGCCGGCGAATGGCGGCTTCTGCCGGGCGCGTCGCCCTGGGCTGCACGCGGAGCCCAAAGGCCACGTTCTCGAAAATCGTCAGGTGCCGGAAGAGCGCGTAGTGCTGGAAGACGAAGCCGACGCGGCGGCGCTGCGCTGGCTGGCTGGTGGCGTCGACGCCGTCGAGGTACACGCGACCCTGCCCTGGCGTCTCCAGGCCGCCGATGATGCGCAGCAGGGTCGTCTTGCCCGATCCCGACGGCCCGAGCAGCGCGACCAGCTCACCGGGTTCCACGGTGAGGTCGACGCCATCAAGCGCCGTGTGCTCGCCGAAGCGGTGCGTGACGCCTTGCACCTCGATGCTCATGCCTCGACTCCTGCCGCGTCGATCTCGTCGACCGACGAGGCCCTCCACTCGACGATCGACCGGACGACCAGCGTCACCAGGGCCAGCGTCGT
Source organism: Vicinamibacteria bacterium (assembly GCA_963806705.1). Classification (GTDB taxonomy): domain Bacteria; phylum Acidobacteriota; class Vicinamibacteria; order Vicinamibacterales; family JAENWD01; genus JAENWD01. Next base: position 24,535 of record CAWDZE010000007.1, on the reverse strand, counting down.
GAGCAGCGACGCGACCGCAAACGCCGCGCTGAAGTTGTATTCGTTGTAGAGGATCTCGACGTGCAGCGGCACCGTGTTGGTCTGGCCGCGCACGTGGCCGGACACCACCGAGACGGCGCCGAACTCGCCGATGGCGCGCGCCGTGAGGAGCACGACTCCATAGAGCAGGCCCCAGCGGATGTTCGGCAGCGTCACGCGCCGGAACATCTGCCAGCCGCTGGCGCCCAGGGCAAGCGCGGCTTCCTCCGCCTCCGCGCCCTGTTCCTCGAGCACGGGAATGAGCTCGCGTGCCACAAACGGCACGGTGACAAACAGCGTCGCCAGCACGATGCCCGGCACGGCGAAGATGACGCGGATGTCCCGCTCGGCCAGCCACGGGCCGGCGAAGCCCTGCGCGCCGAACAGCAGTACGAACACCAGGCCGGACACGACGGGCGATACGGCGAAAGGCAGCTCGATGAGCGCGACGAGGACCCTGCGTCCCCGGAATTCGAAGCGAGCGAGCGCCCACGCGGCGGCCACGCCGAAGACGAGATTCAGCGGCACGACTATCGCGGCGGTGACCAGAGTGAGACGAATGGCGTTCCACGCCTCCGGCTCGGTGACGGCACGCAGGTAGGCATCCGCCCCTTCGGCGAGGGCCTCCGTGAAGACGGCCGCCAGCGGCACGAAGAGGAAGGCCGTGAGGAACACGAGCGCGAGGGCCCAGAGGGCGATCGTGCCCGCTCGACGCGAGGCGACGCGGCGTGCCTGTCGGCCCGATCTCGAATGGCTCGGCGTCATGACGTCAATGCCCGCTGGCGTGCCCAGGACTGGAGCAGGTTGATCGCAACCAGCAGCGCGAACGACAGGATCAGCATCACGGAGGCGAGCGCCGTCGCGCCGGCGTAGTCGGTACTGCTCGAGTTTCGCCATGATGAGCAGCGTGATGATCTCGGTGCGCATCGGCAGGTTGCCCGAGATGAAGACCACCGATCCGTATTCGCCGAGGGCACGCGCAAACGCCAGGCTGAATCCGGTCAGGGCGGCAGGGAGCACCGTCGGAACGATCACCCGCCGGAAGATCTGGGCGCGCGTCGCTCCGAGGCTGGCCGCCGCTTCCTCCATTTCGGGATCGAGATCCTGCAGCACGGGCTCGACCGTGCGGACCACAAACGGCAGGCCGACGAATGTGAGAGCCACGACGATGCCGAGCGGCGTGAAGGCGATTGGGACGCCCACTTGCTCGAGGTAATGTCCCAGCCAGCCGTTGACGGAATACACCGTGGTCAACGCGATCCCGGCTACCGCCGTGGGGAGCGCGAACGGCAGATCGACGAGGGCGTCGACGATCCGCCGCCCCGGCAGCGGGTGTCGCACCAGCAGCCATGCCAGCAGCACGCCGAACACCATGTTGATGGCCGCGGCCGCGGCCGAGGCGCCGATTGTCAGGCGGTACGCCGCCAGCGCGCGCGGCGCCGTGACGACCTGCCACCACTCGCCCCAGCTGAGCGAAGCGGCCTTGACCAACAGCCCGCTCAGCGGAATCAGGACGAGCAGCGACAGGTAGAACACGGTGAGCCCGAGCGTCGGGCCGAAGCCGGGCAACGTGCGCCGCCGTGCGAGGGTGTAGGTCACCTGAGCTGCCTAGGTTCCCGGTTGATAGATCTGATCGAAGACGCCGCCGTCGGCAAAGTGCGTCTTCTGCGCCTTCGACCACCCGCCGAAGACCTCATCGATGGTGAACGTCTCCACGTGGCGGAACGTGGCCGCATGCTTCAGGCGCACGGCCTCCAGGCGCGGACGGTAGTAGTGGCGCGCGGCAATCTCCTGCGCCTCGGGCGAGTAGAGGAACTCGAGGTAGGCCTGCGCCACCTTCCGCGTGCCCCGCCGGTCCACGACCTTGTCGACGATGGCCACCGGCGGCTCGGCGAGAATCGTCAGCGACGGGACGACGAGCTCGAACTTGTCGGCTCCGAGCTTTTTCAGCGCGAGCAGGGCTTCGTTCTCCCATGCCACGAGCACGTCGCCGATGCCGCGCTGCGCGAACGTGGTCGTGGAGCCTCGAGCCCCGGAATCGAGTACCGGCACGTTGCTGAAGACCCTGGCGACGAACTCGCGCGCTTTCGCCTCGTCGCCGTTCCACCGCTTCAGTGCGTACCCCCAGGCCGCCAGGTAGTTCCAGCGCGCGCCGCCGGAGGTCTTGGGGTTTGCCGTCACAACCGAGATGCCGGGGCGTGCCAGATCGCTCCAGTCCTTGATCTGCTTCGGGTTGCCCTTCCGCACCAGCAGCACGATCGTCGAGGTGTACGGTGCGCTGTTGCCCGGCAGGCGCGCCTGCCAGTCCTTCGCGAGCAGATGGCCGTACTCGTCGATGGCATCGACGTCGTAAGCCAGCGCGAGCGTGACCACGTCGGCCGGCAGGCCGTCGATGACGGCGCGCGCCTGCTTGCCCGAGCCGCCGTGGGACTGGTTCACGGTCACGGCCTGGCCCGTCTTCACCTTCCACGAGGCGGCAAAGGCTGCGTTGACCTCCTGGTAGAGCTCCCGCGTCGGGTCGTAGGAGACGTTGAGCAGCGTGACGGCCGACTGCGCGGAGAGCGACGCTCCGGTGATGAGCACCCCGATCGCGACGGGCATGATGTGCTGGTGCGATGCCTCCACCGCCAACCAGACGCTGCGAACGGCTCGGCTTACAACCACGACCGAGTTGAACAAGATACGAAACATCACTCACCTCATCCGACAGACACACCCGTTGCCGGCCGGACCGCGAAACCGCGGCCGGCGGAAATGAAAAAGGCCCGGGAAGTGTGCTTCCCGGGCCTTGATGGTCTGTGTTTGAAGTGCGAGCGCTAGAAGTGAAGCGCCAACGCGGTCAGACCAATTGCCACACGGGAAGTTTCCCGAGCCGTGGGACAACAACAACAGGTCTGGACCGAGCGATGATTCATGACGACGTCTACAAGAGATACGCCGGCCGTATGGGCGATGTCAAGCCCATGCACCGCGGACATGAGACTCATATCGGCCGCGGGCAGCCGCCACATCAGTCCGGTCACTTCCACAGCCGCTCCCACCAGGCCCGTTCGTCACCCGGGCCCGACGCTTGTACCTTCGGCATCTTCATTCGTACCTCGCTGACCGGCCAGCCGGTGAGTGACGCCAGGGTCTGTGCCTCGCGGTCGAACCGGGCTGGCAGGGCGCTGCGATACTGTCGCGCCGCCTCGCACGTCTCGGTCCCGGTCCAGTGATGTTGCAGGACGTAGCGCCCCTGGAAGCTGGACCGGTCCGCCGTCTGCTGGAACACGAGGTCGTCGGGAAAGTGCGCCGCGTCGTAGCGCACGTGCAGGCGCGTCACGAAGACGTCGGCGGCGCCGCCCCGGCCACGCATCAGCATGTCCCGATCCGCGTCGAGCCAGAACACACCCAACTCACGCAACTGCGACACCGACAGCGGGTCGGCAGCGCAGGGGTCGCACCAGCCCATGTCCCAGGCGTACTCGAGAAAGACCGCGCGCATGTCGTGCGCGCGTACCTGCTGATCGAACATCGCACGGTAGAACGCCGGGAACTCCTGCTTCACATAGGCCGGCAACTGCATGCCGGTCGGCAGCCTCACGGTCTGGTAGTTCGTCGTCTCGACGCGACCCTGACGCGTCAGCGCATAAACCACCAGGTCCTGGGGGCCATCGGCGTTCACCGTGCCCAGGCGAACCGGAAGCATGAACTTGGGCGATTCGTAGGCGACCTGCAACGGCCGCAGGTAGGTGAAGCCCAGCCGTGTCTGCTCTGTCAGGTTCACTTTCGCGACGAAGAACTTCAGGTTCTGACGGATGTAGCTGCCGAGCACGTCGGCGGCGCCCGGCGGCAGACGATATCCCTGTGCCTTCAGCCATGTCACCAGTCCGCCGCTCTGGGTCGCCGACAGGACCTGGATGTCGTACTCGCCGACGACGTAGGTGGCCTCGACCGTGACGCCAAGAGCCTTGTCGCGCCGCCCCTCGGCGAGCGCCGCCACCGGCGACTCTCGTGCCCGCCTTGATGCAGACAGGCGGTCCATCTCGATCCGCGCACACGGATTCTCGTCGAAGTACTCCACCAGCCGCGGCGCCGAGTAGGCGTCGAGGTGGTCGATGAGCGCCTTGTCACCGACGTGAATCTGCTCTCGCCTGATCACCGTCGGCACCGGAATCACGACGGCAAACTCCTTCGGGTCGCCCCGGAAATCGTTCGCCATCGTCAGCACCGTGCGATCGCCGTCGCGCACGAGCACGACCTGGGACGCGCGATTGAACAACTTCGCGTCCGCGCGAGCGACGTAGAAGCCGCAGAACGCGACAAGCGCGTCAGAAAGCAGCAGGACGCACAGCACCAGCGGGGCCACGAACAGCAGGAGGCGTTTCATGAGCAGACTCCAGGGATCGCGCGCCGGTCCACGCATAGCGCGTGCCCGGCAGCAGCCAGTCGACGAGGGGAACGAGGACGGAACACGCGGCCAGCGACCACAGGAGGCCGTTGGTGTGAAACAACTTGAACTGCACGTAGTACGTGCCGCAGGCCACCATGATTCCGAACAGCACGCGGCCCAGGCGTGAATCAGGCGTCGTCTTCGGGTCGGAGATCATGAAGAACGCAAACAGCAGCAGCGCGCCGTTCTGCAGGCGGTGGAGAGGAATCGCGACCGGATCGCCGAGCGCCCACGCGCGATAGAGCAGCAACCCCGCCCAGCTTGCGAGAAACGCGAACGTCACGTCGGCCCGCGCCGCGCGTGTGACCACGATGGTGCCGAGGCACCCCATGAGCAGCAGGAAGAACGCGGTGTTGCCCCACTGGCCCGGCGAGACCCAGACGGACAAATCGAGTGATGGAAAGGCAGTGGCGAGCGCGAGCAGGGCGACGATCGCGCCGTTTGTGGGGTTGAGCAGATGCTTGCCGCCAACGCGCAGCACGAACTTGCTGCCGACGGCGATGCCGGCGGCGGCCGCGGCAACGAGCAGGACGTCGGTGCGAAGGAGCAGACAGAGCGAGAGGCCGGAGATGAGCGCGCTTCGGATCCCCGTGTCGCCGCGAAGACCGACAATACGAGCGCAGGTGAGCTGCGTGACGACCGCGGCGCCGAGCGTGAGGCCGACCTGGGCGATTGTCAGGTCGAAGTCGAGGATGGTCAGGCCGAAGAAGAGCAGACCGGCCAGCACGGCGATCTGATAGAGGCGGGGGTCATAGCGTTTGGTCGTCACATGTGGAGAACGGCGCGCCCTGGATTTCTTGCAGTCGCCAATCTGCATTCGTCCATTGCCAGTCCACTTTCGCCTCTCCTTCGTGTTACCATCCCTTCTCATGCCTGCGCAGTTGCCGCCGGGCGACTCCCTCGCCGTCATTCGCAAGCCAACCGGCCCAGCTCGCGAGCAGGCCCTCACCTCGGCGCTGGAACGGTTCGGCGCCGGCCGCGCCATCGCACCCGCCGACAACCCCGACGGCTGGGTGACGACGGTCCGCACCCTGCCTGCCGTGGAGGCCCGTTACGCGCCCTGGCCCGACCTGGTCGACCCGCGCTTGCGCTCGGCGCTCGAGGCCCGCGGCATCTCGCAGCTCTACACGCACCAGGCTGCCGCGCTGACGCATGCGCTCGGCGGCGACAACGTCGTCATCACGACGCCGACGGCCTCGGGCAAGACGCTCTGTTACAACGCGCCGGTCCTGAGCACCATCCTGGCGGACCCGGCCTCGCGCGCCATCTACCTGTTCCCTACCAAGGCCCTCGCGCAGGACCAGCTGGCCGAGCTTCACGAGTTGACGACGCAGGTGAACCAGGCTGCCGGGACCGACATCGGCGTCTTCACCTACGACGGCGACACGCCGCAGGACGCGCGGCGCGCCATCCGGACGCGCGCCCACATCGTGCTCAGCAACCCCGACATGCTCCACTCGGGGATCCTGCCGCACCACCCGAAGTGGGCGAAGCTGTTCGAGAACCTGCGGTTCGTCGTCGTCGACGAACTCCATGCCTATCGCGGTGTCTTCGGCAGCCACCTGGCCAACGTCCTGCGACGCGTGCAGCGGGTGTGCCGCCACTACGGATCCGACCCGGTATTCATCTGCTCGTCGGCGACGATTGCCAACCCTCGCGAGCTGGCGGAGCGGCTGGTCGCGAAGACGTTCACGCTCATCGAGGAAAGCGGCGCGCCGCGCGGCGAGAAGCTGTTCCTCTTCGTCAACCCGCCCGTCGTCAACAAGGAGCTCGGGATTCGGCGCTCGTACCTGACAGAAGCGCGCCGCGTGGCAGGGGAATTTCTCAAGCGCCACCTGCAACTGATCGTGTTCTGTCAGAGCCGCCTGTCGACCGAGATCCTGACGACGTACTTGAAGGACGACTTCGAGGGCCCGCCGGGCACGCCGGAACAGGTCCGCGGATACCGCGGCGGCTACCTGCCGCTGCGTCGACGCGAGATCGAGCGCGGGCTGCGGGAAGGTCAAGTGCGCGCGGTCGTCGCCACCAACGCGCTCGAGCTCGGCATCGACATCGGCGCGCTCGATGTCGCCGTGATGGCTGGCTACCCTGGGACGATTGCCTCCACGTGGCAGCGCGCTGGGCGCGCCGGCCGGCGGCAGGGGCGGTCGGCCGCGGTGATGGTGGGCAGCAGCGCGCCCATCGACCAGTTCGTGCTCCGCAACCCGTCGTACTTCTTCGATGCGTCGCCGGAGCACGCGCTGGTCAATCCCGACAACCTGCACATCCTGCTGGACCACTTGAAGTGCGCCGCGTTCGAGCTGCCGTTTGGAGCCGGCGAGCGCTTCGGGCACGAAGAGGTGCAGGAGATCCTGCAGTTGCTGGCGGAGGAAGGCTTCGTGCACCTCGTGGAGGACGGGGGCAACGGCCAGTGGAACTGGACCAGCGAGTCGTATCCGGCCGACGCCGTGAGCCTGAGGTCGATCTCCTCGGACAACTTCGTCATCGTCGACACGACGCGTGGCGCGGACATCATCGGCGAGACCGACTTCACGTCGGCGTTGTCGACGTTGCACGAGAAGGCGATCTACCTCATCGAGGGGAAGCTGTTCCAGGTCGAGAAGCTCGACTTCGAGGGGCGGAAAGCGTTCGTGCGCGCTGTGGAGTGCGACTACTACACCGACGCGATCACGTACACCCGGGTGACGATCCTGGATGTGTTCGCGACCGAGTCGGCGGCGCCGCCGTCGCCCGACGCAATGTCCACGCACTCGCCCGGCCTGTCACACCCGGCGCTGAAGTCGCACGGCGACGTCCGCGTGGTGTCACGGGTGGTCGGCTTCAAGAAGATCAAGTTCTACACCAACGAGAACGTCGGCAGCGGCGAGCTCGATCTGCCCGAGCAGCAGATGCACACGACGTCGTACTGGCTCACGCTGCCACGGCAGGTAATGGCGAGCGTGCCGTACAGCCTCGAGGATCGGCGCGACGGCATCGTGGGCCTGGCCTTTGCCATGCGGCAGGTGGCGCAGCTCCTGCTGATGTGCGATCGGCAGGACATCGGGATCTCGATCGGCGCCGGCGACGAGGGCCCGGCCGTGGGCCCGCCTTCGCCTTCGGCTTCGGCGCGGCAGGCTGGGCTCGTGCTGAACGACCTGGACGAGCCACGCGTGTTCGTGTACGACAATTACCCGGGTGGCATCGGGTTCAGCGAGCCGCTGTTTGAGATGCACGACGAGCTTGTCGCCCGCACGCGCGAGCTCATCGCCGGCTGCCCCTGCGATCACGGGTGCCCGACCTGTGTTGGACCGGTGGGCGAGAGCGGCCCAGAGGCCAAGCCGGTCGCGCTGTTCATCCTCGACCTGATCACCGGGAGACGCGCGGGATGAGCGCGCGGATGGAACAGCGGCTACGGGAGATCCTGCGGCAACGGCGGGAAGCGCGCGTCTCGTACGGCGACATCACTCCAGCAGTTGACACACTTCCGGAGCCGCGAAGGTGCGACGCTCACCTGCGCGAGGCGGCCGCTGCGCTTGGTGGCGACGTGCTCGAGCGCGACGGGGGCGTGGCGATCGTCGTGGACCGGTTCTATCCCGCCGATCATCAGCACGGCCTGCTGCGCATCGGCGACGTCCCTGGATGTGCGCTGGCGTCGGCGCCGGAACTGTCGCTGCTTGGCGGCGTGCCCGAGCCGCTCGACCGCGCGCCGCGCGCGCTGCTCTTTGTCGATCTCGAGACAACCGGGTTGGCTGGCGGCGCGGGCACGTACGCGTTTCTGGTGGGCTGCGCGTTCTTCGAGCCGCACGGGTTCCGGATCCGGCAGTACTTCCTGCCCGGGTATCAGCACGAGCGGCACCTGCTTGCGGAAGTCGAAGCGCTCGTGCGCGGGTCGGCGGCGCTCGTGAGCTACAACGGCAAGTCGTTCGACGTGCCGGTGCTCGAGACGCGCTACCAGTTCAACAGGCTGGCGCCGCCCTTCGACGGGATCTCGCACGTGGACATGCTGCACCCGGCGCGGCGCTTCTGGCGTGGCATGGGGGCATCTCCTGGTGCGTGGCCCGACACTGACAGCTGCCGCCTGAGCGTGCTGGAGCGCACGTTGTTTGGCGTGCGGCGGATTGGCGACGTGCCAGGGCACGAGATTCCCGCCCGATACTTCGCCTTCATGCGATCCGGCGACGCGTCGCCGCTCGAGCCCGTGCTCGAGCACAATCGCCTCGACCTCATCTCGCTGGCCGCGCTGACGGCTCGGGCCATTCGACTGCTGGCCGGCGCCCCCGCCTCGTCGGCCAGCGCTCGAGAAAGCCTCGGCGCGGGCCGCCTGCTCGAGCGCGCCGATCGTCTCGAGGTCGCCGAGACCTGCTACCGCGATGCGGCCGAGCGGGCGCGGTACGAGCGCGGACCCGATGTCGCCTGGACGCGCGCCGATGCGTTGCGCGCGCTGGCCGTGCGGTGCCGCCGCGACGGCCGGCACGATCAGGCCGCCGAGTCGTGGCAGGCGATTGCGGCCGATCGGCGTGCGCCGGCCGGGATCAGACGAGAGGCGCTCGAGGCGCTGGCGATCCACTTCGAGCATCGCGCGCGCGACCTCGGCCAGGCGCGCCGCTTCGCGCAGTTGTCGCTGGCCGAACGCGTGGGCACCCAGACAATGCAGGATGGCCGGCACCGGCTGGCGCGGCTGGATAGGAAATTGCGTGTGCCGAGCCCGATGGACACCGGCAGCATGTGGTGGGAAGAATTGACGATTGAAGATTGACGGTTGAGGGTGTTCGCGAACACCCTCAACCGCCATCGTCAACAACTCTAAGCCGTCGCCGACTTGGTCTTCTTCGTCTTGGTGGCCGCGGCCGCCTTGCGCTTCTCGACCGTCTGGGCGCCGAACTTCTTGGTGAAGCGCTCCACGCGGCCTTCCGTGTCGATCAGCTTCTGCCGGCCGGTGAAGAACGGGTGGCAGTTGGAACAGATCTCGAGGTGCAGCTCGTTCTTGGTCGAGCGCGTCTTCCAGGTCGCGCCACACGCGCAGCGGGCTTCGACCTCGTAGTACTTCGGATGAATCTCAGGCTTCACGGCGAGCTCCTTCAGGCCTCGGGCAAAACAACAGTATAGCAGACGCCTTCAGATGCCTGTCAAAGGTCCAATCCTTCCTGACACTTAGCGGAACAGCAGGGGTCTGAACGCGACCGGATCGTGAAAGCTGGGTCCGGCCGGCTTCGACCAGGCAGCCAGGACCGCTCCTTCTTGCGGCTGGGTCCGGCCTCCCGGGCGCTTGATGCGAAAGACGTTGAAGCGCCAGGCCTCTCCCGGCCCCGGCGGCAGGCCCACCGCGGGCGCAGGGTAGAGCGACCGGAGGCCCGTCCACGGGAGCCGCGCCAGCGCCGTCCAGTTCCGGGAGTCTCCCCCCGGGACGACCTTCGTCGTCATGCCTTCCCAGTCCCACTCGGTCAGCGAAACCAGCGACGGCCACGGCGACACCACCCGCAGGTCGCAGACGATGTTGGCGGGACTGATTTCGAGCTCTGCGTAGTTGCGGCCCGAGCCGTCGGCGTCGAGAAAGATCTCGACGACCTCTTCTTCCCAGATGTGGTCGTCGCGCGTGGTCATCGTGTGCCACGGCTTGTCGTCGTCGGCGTCGAAGCGCACGTGAAGAGCGAGCGGATCCCAACAGGCCCGAAAGCGCGTGCGATAGCGCCCGGGGCCCCACTCGATCGCGGGTGCGTCGCGCCAGGCGGCTGCGTCCGCATCGAGCAAGTCCGCCCGCGTCAGCGGAAGGCGCACGACGTCGTAGCCCGGTGCGTCTGCGGCGAAGGTCGTTCCGCTAATCTGCGTAATCGTCAATCTGCAATCTGCAATCTGCAATCGTCAATTTCACGGAACCACCCAATCCCGTTCCCACCGATGCGCGCGCAGCTGGTCGCGAAGCGGCGAGGGCAGGGGCACGCCGTCGCTGACGGCACAGTTGGCGCGCACGTTGGCCAGTCGGCGCATGCCGGGGATCGTCGTGGTGACGGCGGGATGCTGCAGGATGAATCGCAGTGCCAGCTCGGCGAGCGTCATTGGCGCCGGGACGAGCGCCTTCAGCCGCTCGACGCGCGGCAGCGTGGCGTCGAGCTGCTCCGGGGTGAAGTACAGGTTCCGCCAGTCGCCTTCGGGAAACTGCGTCTCGCGCGTGAGGCTGCCGGTGAGGCTGCCTTCGTCGAAGGGCACGCGCGCGATGACGGCGATGCCGCGCTCCTGGCAGTACGGGAACAGCACGTCCTCGGGATCCTGGTCGAAGATGTTGTAGACCACCTGCACGCAGTCGACGAGCCCGGTGTCGAGCGCGCGGATGACGTTGGTCGTCTCCCAGCGATTGACGCTGATCCCCCAGCTGCGCACCAGGCCCTCATTGCGCAGATCGTCGAGCGTGCGCTGCCAGCGATCGTCGGCCGCCCAGCGGTCGCTCCACGCGTGCAGCTGCTGCAAGTCGATCGTTTCGACACCCAGATTCTCGAGGCTGGACTCCGTGAACGCGCGAATGTGGTCCGACGGGAAGACATCGTCGAGCGCGCAGTCGTCGAGTTGAATCCACCGTTGGTTCTTGGGCGGCACCTTCGTCGCGACGTAGAGCCGGCGATCGCGGTGTGCCCGGAGCGTCTGGGCGAGCAGCCGCTCGCTGTGCCCGGCGCCGTAGGCCCATGCCGTGTCGAAAAAGTTGCATCCGAGGGCGACTGCCTCGGCCAGTGACCGCAGCGTCTCGGCGTCGTCGGAGCCGGTCCAACCACCCAGCCCCCACATGCCGTAGCCGATTTCAGAGAGTTCCCAGCCTGTACGAGGATACTGGCGATATCGCATGGATGCGGCGGACTGATGGGGTGATGGGAGGTGCCAGGGACTGTTAAGACGGTAGTGTTTAGAGCCTTCAGTACTGGCACCTCGCTGGGTTCAGGCGCCGGAAGAAAAGCGGCGCGTCTGGCCGAGCCATCGTTCGGCCTTCTCGAGTGCGACACGCTCGGCCTCGTCGCGCGAGGGGCCCTGGCCCCTCGCGAAACGAGCGCCGGGATCTTCGTTCGACACCGTGCAGTAGAACGTGTCGCCCGCGCGGTAGGTCTCGACGACGATGGACCAGCCGGAGAGCTGCTGCTGCCGGCGCGTGAACTCTTCGGCTTTCACGGCTTTTCGACTGGCGCTCCCACCAGGTTGCCCCACTCGGTCCACGAGCCGTCGTAGTTCTTGACGTCCGGGTAACCCAGCAGGTGCTTCAGCACGAACCAGGTGTGACTCGACCGCTCGCCGATGCGGCAATACGCGATGACGGGCCGGTCGGGCGTCACGCCTGCGCCGCCGTAGAGCTGGCGCAGGTCGTCGGGACTCTTGAACGTGCCGTCTTCGTTGCACGCCTTGCCCCACGGGATGCTCTTGGCGCCCGGGATGTGGCCTCCGCGCTGACACGTCTCGGGAAGGCCGGGAGGCGCGAGGATCTCGCCGGTGAACTCGGCCGGGCTGCGCACGTCGACCAGCGCGGCGCGGCCCGCCTTCACAGCGGCCTGCACTTCGGGCAGGAAGGCGCGAATCGACAGGTCGGCGGCACCGGCGCGGTAGGTCGCCGACGCGAGCGAGGGCGCCTGGTTGCCGAGTTCACGTCCCTCGGCCAGCCACTTCTTGCGGCCGCCGTTCATGATCCGGACGTCCCGGTGGCCGTAGACCTTCATCTGCCACAGCGCCCAGGCGGCAAACCAGTTGTTGTTGTCCCCGTAGAGGATCACGGTGGTGTCGTTGCCGATGCCCGACTTGGCCATCAGCGCCTCGAACTTCGCCGGCGGGATGATGTCGCGCACCAGCGTGTCGCACAACTCGGTCGTCCAGTTCCAGGCGATGGCGTTGGGCACGTGGCCCTGATCGTAGGCCGCCGTGTCGACGTCGACCTCAACGATGCGGATCTTGGTGTCGTTCAGATGTTGTGCGACCCAGTCCGTGCTGACGAGCACGTCGGGAATCGTGGCCGCTCCCATGGTCATGCGGGTACTCCTTAGCGTGAACCGCCATCGTAGTGCCGCCCGGCCCGCGTCTGCAAGACCCCGCCCCCGGTCGACGGCCAGCCCTCCCCCCACGGGGTCGGGCCTGCCCAACTTGCGGGGTCGGGCCATGAACTAGCAGATTTTTCAACACGACAGGCGTCCCTAGAGACCCGCGGGGGAGTCCAGAATGCCGTTAGCAGCCATCGCAGAAGTCGCCACTCTGGCGCCCGGCGGCCATAGCAGCAATTAGCGTGCGGGCCGTGCGTCAACCTGGATTCATTCGGGAAATCTGACGTTCGGCCGCTGGCACGCCGTGTGACACACGGGCCTTCCATGCCACGACGTCGATTGGCCGGCTGTGGAGGGTTCGTGTTCCACGTCATGAACAGGAGCGCCAAGCAGCTGACGTTGTTTGACGAGCCCGCTGACTACGTAACGTTTCTTCAGGTGCTTGCGGAGGCGGAATCAGCTTGCCCCATTCGACTGCTCGAGTACTGCGTGATGCCGAATCACTGGCACTTGCTCGTGTGGCCGGAGCGTGACGACCAGCTAGCCCGCTTCATGCGTTGGATTACCGGGGTCCACGCGCAGCGTTGGCGTCAGGCACGCGGGCAACCCGGGAAAGGTGCCGTCTACCAGGGTCGCTATCGTTGGGTCGCGGTCCAGGGCGGTGAGCACTACGACGTGGCCCGTCGCTACATCCAGCAGAACCCCGTTCGTGCACACCTGGTGGATCGCCCCGGCGACTGGCCGTGGTCGAGCGCGAGCGACACGCCCGTTGTGGTCAGGCCGGCGCTGGCTGGCGGTCCACTATCGATGGAAGGACAACCACGGTCGACGGTCCGCCTCACCGACGAGGCCGCTCAACAGATGCGCGCCAGTCTAAAGAGTGGGCAGCCCTTCGGTGACCCCGCATGGAGCATGGCCCTAGAGGTCCGAAAGTGGCTAATGGCTGTGCTTGAGGCCCATTCGAAGCCTCTGGCGGCGGGTCCAATCAAAAACACGAACGAAATCTCTGACTTCGATAGTTGATCTCACTCGCACTGTCATCTGGGAGGTACGCAGAAGTTGCAATCGGGAGGCCCGACCCCCAATGCGTCGCAGGCCCGACCCCAAGGCCAAAGCAGCCGGGCCGGGCGCTGCGCGTTCTTCGCGCGAGGCTACGACTTGCCGTTGGTGAGTGCTCCAAGGAAGTCGCTGTTGCTCTTGGTCTTGCCCATCTTCGACAGCAGCAGCTCCATCGCTTCGACCGGCGACAGCGGGTTCAGCACCTTACGCAGCACCCACACGCGGTTGAGATCTTCCTTCACGAGCAGCAGCTCTTCCTTGCGCGTGCCGCTCTTCTGGATGTCGATGGCCGGGAACACGCGACGATCCACCAGCTTGCGATCGAGGTGGATCTCCATGTTGCCGGTCCCCTTGAACTCCTCGAAGATGACCTCGTCCATGCGCGAGCCGGTGTCGACCAGCGCGGTGGCGACGATGGTCAGCGACCCGCCTTCCTCGATGTTGCGCGCGGCGCCGAAGAAGCGCTTGGGCCGCTGCAAGGCGTTACTGTCCACGCCGCCCGACAGGATCTTGCCCGACGCCGGGACGATCGTGTTGTAGGCGCGCGCCAGACGCGTGATCGAGTCGAGCAGGATGACGACGTCCTTCTTGTGCTCGACCAGGCGCTTGGCCTTCTCGATGACCATCTCGGCCACCTGCACGTGCCGCTGCGCGGGTTCGTCGAAGGTCGACGAGATGACCTCGCCTTTCACCGACCGCTGCATGTCGGTGACCTCTTCGGGCCGCTCGTCGATGAGCAGCACGATCAGGTACACCTCGGGGTGGTTGTGCGCGATGCTGTTGGCGAGGCTCTGGAGCAGCATCGTCTTGCCGGTGCGCGGCGGCGCGACGATCAGGCCGCGCTGGCCCTTGCCAAGCGGCGTCATCAAATCCATCACCCGCCCCGACAGGTTCTCGCCGTCGGTCTCGAGCTGGATGCGGCCCTGCGGGTACAGCGGCGTGAGGTTCTCGAAGAAGACCTTGTCGCGCGCCTTCTCGGGCGGCTCGAAGTTGACCGCTTCCACCTTGATCAGCGCGAAGTAGCGTTCGCCTTCCTTGGGGGACCTGATCTGACCCGAAACGGTGTCGCCGGTGTGGAGGTCGAACTTGCGGATCTGACTGGGCGAGACGTAGATGTCGTCGGGCCCCGGCAGGTAGTTGTAGTCGGGGGCGCGAAGGAACCCGAACCCGTCGGGCAGCACTTCGAGCACGCCCTCCGAGAAGATGAGGCCGCTTTTCTCGGCGCGCGCCCGCAGGATCTCGAAGATGAGCTCCTGCTTGCGCATGCCGGTCGCGCCCGGCACTTCCAGCTGCTTGGCGATGCGCGTCAGCTCGGTGACGCCCAGGTCCTTCAGCGTGGCGAGATCGACGACCTCGGGTTTGTCGGCTTTGGCGGGAGGCTGCTGCTGAGCAGTCTTCTGATCAGTGTCCACAGTTCTTTCAGTCCTTCGCCCGTTGTTGCCGCGACGGGCAGCACGGGGGTAGTGAACGCTCGTTCAAATTGATGCTGCGCGCGCGAGCGTTCGGCGCGCGTCAGCTTGTCAAACTTGGTGGCGACAACCCACAGCGGCACGCCGAGGGACACCAGCCAGTCATGAGCCCGACGATCGCTGTCGAGGCCGGGATGTCGGCCATCGACAAGTTGCAGGACGGCGAAGCCCTCCGGGGCCCTGCGCTCGGAGGCGACCTGCCGCGTGCGGTGTTCGAAATACCGCCGCGTCAGTTCTTCGAATGTCTCGACGCTGGCCTGGCCTCCGCGTGCGTAGCCATAGCCGGGCAGATCGACCAGGTGAAACGGCGGCTCGCCCTCGACGTCGATCCGATAGACGTTGATCAGGCGCGTCTTGCCAGGCGCAGCACTGGTGCGCGCCAGCCGGACGCGCAACAGCGCGTTGACCAGCGTGGACTTGCCGACGTTGGACCGGCCCACCAGGGCCAGTTCCGCCAGGCCATCGGCCGGACACCCCTCGGGGCCGGCCGCGCTCGTCACGAATGTCGCGCGGACTTTCAAACCGATCCGGGTCTAGTGCGTGATGGTGTCATCGGGGGCGTCCACGTCCACGTCCCCTGCCACCGGCGTGATCGGCCCGGGCAGCGGCTCGGTCAGCGCCGTCTTCAGCACTTCGTCCATCGTCTGCACGAGATAGACGCTCATGACATCCAGGACGTTCTTCGGGATGTCGGCCAGGTCCTTCTCGTTGTCCTTCGGCAGGATCAGCGTGCGGACGCCGGCCCGGTGCGCCGCCAGCACCTTTTCCTTGAGGCCGCCGATGGGCAGCACCTTGCCGCGCAGCGTGATCTCGCCGGTCATCGCGACATCGCGGCGGCTTGGCACCCGCGCCAGGGCCGACACCAGCGCCGTGGCGATGGTGATCCCCGCGCTCGGGCCGTCCTTGGGAATCGCGCCTTCCGGCACGTGGATGTGCACGTCGTGCTTGCGGTTCCAGTCCTTGGCCAGGCCCAGGTCGTCGGCCCGGCTGCGCACCCAGCTCATCGCCGCGCGCGCCGATTCCTGCATGACGTCGCCCAGCTTGCCGGTCAGCAGCAGCGAGCCCTTGCCGGGCATCAGCGTCGCCTCGGTCACCAGCAGCTCGCCGCCGACCTCGGTCCACGCCAGGCCCGTCGCGATGCCGATCTCGTTGGCCTGCTCGGCCTCGGTCGAGCGATACCGCGGCACGCCGAGATACTCGGTGACCTTCGTGGGGTCGAACTCCTCGCCAAACGACATGCCCTGCACGACGACCTTGCGCGCGATCTTGCGGCAGATGGACGAGATCTCGCGCTCGAGGTTTCTGACGCCGGCTTCGCGCGTGTAACGCTGGATGATGGCCTGCAGGGCCTCGTCGGTGAACTTCAGGTTGGCGGCCGTGAGACCGGCACCTTCCACGGCCTTCGGCGCCAGGAACTTCTTGGCGATCTCGACCTTCTCCTGCTCGGTGTAGCCGGCCAGCTGCAGCACTTCCATGCGGTCGCGCAGCGCCTGCGGAATCGTGTGCAGCACGTTGGCCGTGCAGATGAACATCACGTGCGACAGGTCTGTACTCGACGTCGAGATAGTGATCGAGAAACGTGCTGTTCTGCTCGGGGTCCAGCACTTCCAGCAGCGCCGCCGACGGGTCGCCGCGGAAGTCCATCGACATCTTGTCGACTTCATCGAGCAGGAACACCGGGTTCATCGTCCCGGCCTTCTTCATCATCTGGATGATCTGGCCAGGGAAGGCGCCGATGTAAGTGCGGCGATGGCCGCGAATCTCGGCCTCGTCGCGCACGCCGCCCAGCGACAGCCGGACGAACTTGCGGTTCATCGCGCGCGCGATGGACTTGGCAAGAGAGGTCTTGCCGACGCCCGGAGGGCCCGCCAGCGTCAGGATCGTCGCCTTGGGCTTCTTCACCAGCGCCCGCACGGCGAGGAACTCGAGGATGCGGTCCTTGATCTTCTCCAGCCCGTGGTGATCTTCGTTGAGCACCGTTTCGGCGTGCGTGAGGTCGCGGCTTTCCTTGCTCTTCTTGTGCCAGGGCACCGCGATGAGCCAGTCGAGGTAGTTGCGCGAGACGGTCGCCTCGGCCGACATCGGCGGCATCGACTCCAGGCGCTTGAGCTCCTGGACCGCCTTCTCCTCGACGTCCTTGGGCATCTTCGACTGCTCGATCTTCTTCTTCAGATCGTCAATCTCGTTGCCCTTCTCGTCCTTGCGGCCCAGTTCCTTCTGGATCGCCTTCATCTTCTCGTTGAGGTAGTACTCCTTCTGCGCCTTCTCCATCTGCTTTTTCACGCGAGACTGGATCCGGCGATCGACCTGGAGCTTGTCCACCTCGGCTTCGAGGATGCTGGCGATGCGGTTCAGCCGCTCGAGCGGCGAGACGATCTCGAGCAGGTTCTGCTTCTCGTCCACGCCCACCAGCAGGTGCGCGGCAATCGTGTCGGCGAGCTTGCCCGGGTCGTCCACGCGCACGGCGGCGATCATCGCGTCGTAGTGCAGGTTGTTCGACAGCTTCACGTACTGCTCGAACAGCGACACGACGCGGCTCATCGTGCTCTCGACCTCGCCGGCGGCGTCCTTGTGCTTGGGCAGCACCTTCACCACCACGCGGTAGAAGCCCTTGTCTTCCTTCCACTCAATCGCCCGCGCCCGGTCGACGCCCTCGACCAGCACCTTGATGTTGCCGTCGGGCAGCTTGAGCGACTGCACCACGTTGGCCACGCAGCCCATGGTGAAGATGTCCTCGGGCCGCGGATCGTCCACCGACGCGTCATGCTGCGCTGCCAGGAAGATCTTCTTGTCCTTCCCGAGCGCGTGCTCGAGCGCGCGCGTCGAGACTGGGCCGCCCGATGACAAACGGCATCATCATGTGCGGGAAGACAACGACGTCCCTGAGGGGGACGATCGGAAGCGTTTCGTAGACTTCCATCAAGGTTCCGTATTGTGGTCAGCAAGTGAGGGCCGGAGGAATCCGGCCCGTCGAGGCCGAGGCGGGGGAGACGTCCCTCGCCCCTAACCGGCCTTCTCGATCAGCGTAATCGGCTTGTCCTTGGCCTCCACCACCTCGCGCGTGATCACGCACTCGCGGACCTTCTTTTGCGAGGGGAGGTTGTACATCAGGTCGAGCATCATCTCTTCGATGATCATCCGCAGCCCGCGCGCGCCGATCTTCCGCTTGAGCGCGGATTCCGCTATCGCCTCCAGCGCATCGTCGGTGAACTTCAGCTTGACGTTCTCGTACTCGAGCAGCTTCTGGTACTGCCGGACGATGGCGTTGCGCGGCTGGGTGAGGATCTGAATCAGCGCGGGCTTGTCCAGTTCGTGCAGCGTGCCGACGACCGGCAAGCGGCCCACGAACTCGGGGATCAGCCCGTACTTGATCAGGTCTTCCGGCTCGAAGGCTTCCAGGGTCGCACCGATATCGCGGTTCACCATCGACTTGACGTCGGCCTTGAAGCCCAGCGTTTTCTTGCCCACGCGCCGGTCGATTGCCTTGTCCAGCCCGACGAAGGCGCCGCCGCAGATGAACAGGATGTTGGTCGTGTCGACCTGGAAGAACTCCTGGTGCGGGTGCTTGCGGCCGCCCTGCGGCGGGACATTGGCCACCGTGCCCTCGAGGATCTTCAGCAGGGCCTGCTGGACGCCCTCGCCCGACACGTCGCGGGTGATCGAGGGGTTCTCGTCCTTGCGGCAGATCTTGTCCACTTCGTCGATGTAGATGATCCCCTGCTGCGCCTTCTCGATGTCGCCGCCGGCCGACTGCAGCAGCTTGAGGATGATGTTCTCGACATCCTCGCCGACGTAGCCGGCCTCGGTGAGCGTGGTCGCGTCGACGATCGTGAAGGGCACCGACAGCAGCTTGGCCAGCGTCTGCGCCAGCAGCGTCTTGCCCGTGCCGGTCGGCCCGATGAGCAGGATGTTGCTCTTGGTCAGCTCGACGTCGTGGCGGCTGCGCGGCTGCTTCTGGATTTCGATCCGCTTGTAGTGGTTGTAGACGGCGACGGCCAGCTTCTTCTTGGTGCGGTCCTGGCCGATGATGTACTCGTCGAGGAACTTCTTGATCTCGGGAGGCGAGGGCAGCGAGCTGCGCACGCCGCGCGTCTCGAAGCGGTTGTCGTCCGCGATGATGTCGTTGCAGACCTCGACGCACTCGTCGCAGATGAAGACGGTTGGGCCGGCGATGAGTTTGCGGACGTCGTTCTGGTCCTTGTTGCAAAAGCTGCAACGCAGGACTTCCGACTCTCCGTTCTTCTTGACCATGGGGCGGCTGTGCTCCCGCTAGAGGCCCGGTGGGGCCTGGATCGCCGAAGTCTGAAGGTTACGCCCGTCTGCGGATGACATCATCAATAATACCGTATTCCCGGCCCTGCTCTGCCGACATGATGTAGTCGCGTTCGGTATCGTCCTGGATACGCTTTGCGGGCTGCCCGGTGTGCAACACCAGAATCTCGTTGATGCGCTCGCGCATCCGCAGGATTTCCTTGGCCGCCAGATCGATGTCGGTGGCCTGCCCGCCCAGACCGGACATCCACGGCTGGTGAATCAGGATTCTGGAGTTGGGCAGCGAATACCGCTTGCCCTTGGCGCCCGCCGCCAGCAGCACCGCCGCGATCGAGGCGGCCTGCCCGATGCAGTTGGTCTGCACGTCGGGCTTGATGAACTGCATCGTGTCGTAGATCGCAAACCCGGCCGTAATCGAGCCGCCAGGGCTGTTGATGTAGAGGTGGATGTCCTTTTCCGGGTCCTCCGCCTCCAGGAACAGCATCTGGGCAATGGCCAGATTGGCCACGGCGTCGTCGATCGGCGTCCCGATGAAGACGATGTTGTCCTTGAGCAGGCGCGAAAAAATGTCGTAGGCGCGCTCGCCGCGGTTGGTCTGCTCGACGACCATCGGCACGAGCTGCGCACGGGGTTCAGACGCGTATCGGGACATATTGGGGTCTGTCAGACGTTCGGAAGGAGTGGGTCACCCTTCAACAATGGTAGCACGCGACCGGACGAGATCCACGGCCTTCTCTCGCCGTAAACCCATGTAAAGACGGGAGATCCCGCCTTCTTTCTCCAGTCGCGTCCGCACGTCGTCGCTGGTCCGCCCGGTGGCGGATGCGTACCGATCTATTTCGGCATCAAGCTCCGCCGACTCCACAGCGACCTGCTCGCGCCGGGCCACCTCGTCCAGGACGATGGCCGAGGCTACCGCTTCTCGAGCTGGCTCCCGCTGATGGTCGCGGAAGCCCTGCCAGTCGATGTTTGCCTGCCGGGGGTCCACGCCCTGCTCGTAGAGCCGGCGCACGAACTCTTCAGTCCGCCGCTCGACCTCGCGCTCGAGCAGGGCACTCCGGGATCTCGAAGGTCACCCGGCCGGCCAGCTGCCGCAGCAGGTCGTTGCGCAGCTCCCGCTCGGCCGCGCGCTCGGCGTCCCGTTGCAGGTCTTCCCGGACGCGAGCCCGGAGCGCGTCGAGGCTGTCGAACTCGCCCAGGTCCTTCGCCAACTCGTCGTCCAGGGCCGGGACCACCCGGGTCTTGATGCCCTTGACGGTCACGGCATAGTGCACCACCGTGCCCGCCAATTCCTTGACGCTGTGATCGGCGGGGTAGTCGACCGGGAAGCGCTTCTCGTCGCCGACCGCCAGGCCAATCAAGTGCTCGTCGAAGCCAGGCGGGTTGGCCGAGGCTCCGATCTCGATCGACACGTTCTCGTGTCGATCGGCGGCCTCGCCCGGCGCCTCGCGAACCAGGTCCACGACGACCGTGTCGCCGGCTTCGACCGGGCGGCCTTCGACCGGCTCGTAGCGCGCCGCCCGTTGCCGAAGGCGTTCCAGGGTCTCCGCCACGGCGTCGTCGGTCACCGCGGCTGATGGCTTCTTCAAGTTCAGCGACCCGTAGTCGCCAGGGTCGAATGCCGGGACGGTTTCGAAGTCGGCTGTGAACTTCAGCGGCTGGCCTTCCTCGACCAGCACGTTCTTGATGTCGGGCGTGTCCACCGGCTCGACGCCCCGTTCCCGCAGCGCGTTGTCCACCGCGCGGGGAATCAGGTCGTGGGCGACGTCGTGGAGGATCTGGTCGCGAAACCGCGTTCGCACGACCTTGGCCGGCACCTTCCCGGGACGAAATCCAGGAATTCGGGCGGCCTTGCCGTAGTCGCGCGCGATGCGCTCGATCTCGGCGTCGACCACGGTGCTCGGAATCTCAACGCGCAACTGCTTACGGGTATCGGAGACGTCGACGAACTCGGTCTTCATGGGTGGCTAAACGTCGCTTGCGTGCCGGAGGGACTATGGCACTCGGGTCAGGAAAACGGACCTCTCAAACTAGCACGAAGCCGGCGGGGCTGGAAAGGGAAATGGAGACTATTCGGGCCTGAACCCGATGGCAGCCAGCGCCGGAGCGATCTCGGGATTCGACATGAACAGCCTCCACAGCAAGCCCGCTCCGATGGTTTTCGATCATGACGACGGTCGGCGCCTGGTTCAGGCCCATGTACACGTCTTCGAACCAGTTCTCCGTTTCGTTGAAGCCGTCGCGGAAGCCGTAGATTCCCCAAAGCCGATCGCCGAGATCGCGGTAGAAGTGGGTCAGGGCCTTCATCGATGCCTCGGGGGTATACGGGAACGAGGCGAGCGAGGCAGTGCGATCGTGATCGTGCCATTGTCGCCGTCCGGCGCCGGCCGTCCGCTGCCGGCGTTGACGCCCGCCGAGCGGCCCCAGGTGTCATCGCCGTAGCCTTTGTGGCCACGGGGATTGGCGATCGCATAGGCGTGGTGAATGCGCGCCATCGCGCGGTTGTTCTCGAAGTAGTCCGCGTAGCGATCGCGGCGCCCGCGCGGATCGAAGCCGAAAAACGAGAAGTGCGTGAAGAAGAGCTCGGCCGGGATACCGACGTCGAGCTTCACGCCATAGTACGACTTGCCGTTGACGTAGTGATCGCCGTCGGTCGTGCGGCTCCAGTTCTGCCGGTACCGCACGTGCAGCGGCGATTGGCCTGCCCACCCGGTGTGGTAGAGCGAGGCCGGCACGCCATGCGTCGGCGAGGCGATCGCCAGCAGGTAGACGATCATCGTCTCGTTCCAGCCCGATCAGCGGGTGGCTGATGTGAAACGCGTGTCGCGGCGACCAGTGCCAGTAGAGCACCTCGCTCGTCGGCGTCTTCCGGAACCAGTTCCACTCCACCGAGCGCCAGAACGCGGTGATGGTCGTCGACGATCTCGCGCTCGGCCGGCGTGCTCGCGGGTGAAGTACTGGCGCGCCGCAAGCAGACCCTGCATCAGGAACGCCGTCTCCACCAGGTCTGCGCCGTCGTCGTACGGCCCGAAGTACGGCACCGCCTTGCCGGTGCGGCCGTCGAGGAAGTGCGGCCAGACGCCATGAAAGCGGTCGGCCTTCGCGAGGAAGCGGAGGATCTTCACCAGCCGATCGGCAGCGGCGTCGCGCGTCACGAAGCCGCGTTCGGCCCCGACGAGCAGGGCCATGATGCCGAAGCCGGAGGCGCCGAGCGCGACGAGGTTTTCGTCGCCGGGCTGGATCTCGAGCGCCATGCCGGCATTCGGATGCGCGCCGTCCCAGTAGTAGCGGAAGTTCGCCTCCTGCACCATCGTCAGCAGCTCGTCGTCGGAGAGCGCTCGCGTGGCGGCCTGCACGGCCGGCGACGGCGCCGACTCGTTGTCGTTGACGTCGACGGCGGTGAGCCGGTAGCTGGCGGCGCGCCCCGAGGCGCCGAGGAAGTCGACGTAGCGCTGGCGTCCTGGCTTCTGGATTCCGATGGGGACAAACGAGCGGCCGTCGTCGGCGCGGTAGATGCGGTAGTGAAGCAGGTCGGTGTCTGCCGACGCGGGCCACGTGAGCTCGACGTGGCGATCGAAGCCGCGGGCGGCCGGCGTCCCTGGCACGGCCGGCGCGGCGGTGTCGGCTGCGACCGGCGCGTCGTCGATCCGGATCTCGTCGATGCGCAGCGTGCGCGCGACGTCGTCGTCGAGGCCCTGGAGTATGGTGATGCTCGCCAGGCGCCGCGAATCGAAGCGGACATCGCGCGTCGACTCGAAGAGGCCGACGAACGATTGGAAGGGGAGGCGAATGCGCGTCCATGTCCGCGGCGCAAGCGACGGCCGATCGCCGAGGAGGCGGATCGCGGGGCTGCCTTCGCCTCGCTGATCGGTGACGTAGACCAGCGGCGAGGCGTCGGCTGGGATTTCCTGCTCGGCGTACGCCCAGAACGAGAGCGTGTCGCCGGCGTAGTCGAGGCCGCCCCAGTGCTTTCTGAGGCCCAGCGTCACGCGCCAGTCGCCGCCCCGCCTGGACTGCCACGACAGCCGCAGGCAGTTCGGCGGGCTCACGCACGGCCCGGCGTCCACCGGCACCTTGCCGCCGGCGAGCGCCAGGCTGCTTGGCGCGACCAACGAGCCGCTGCCCCAGTAGTAGGCGTCGGGTGCGACGCTGTTGTCGAAGACGACGTGACGGTCGTAGTCGGAAGCGTTGGCGCGTACCGCCGTCGCGGCCAGCGCGATGGCGATCGCGGCCGCGCGCACGGCGAGCGATCGCACGGTCATGGCTGCCGCCTCGCGGCGCGCTGGCGCTCGTCGGTGAGGCGGCGGAATGTCGCGCGGGCACGTTCGGCGTCCGCGGTCCGCCCGGCGCGGGCGTACGCGCGGGCGAGCGCGTAGTAGAGTCCCGGGTCTTCGCGCACGCTCTGTTCGGCAAGCTCGAGCTCCGCGATGGCGCGCGTGGTGTCGGGTGTCTGCAGCAGCAGCGACCCGAGCAGATAGTGGCCGAGCGGGATACGCGGATTCAGCCTGACGGCCTGCTCGGCGTAGGCGAGGGCGGCGGCCGGATCGCTGTCCTTCTTGATGGCGGCAAGACCCAGGCGCGCCGGCACGTGGTCCGGCGAGTTGACGATCTCCTTTTCGAATGCGGCCACGGCGGCTGCCGGCTGCCGCGTCGCGACGTAGTAGCGGCCGAGCGCGTACTGCACGTTGCGCGTGGCCCGGTGACGGTCGGCGAGATCGCGATAGGCGGCCGCGGCGCGATCGAACTGCTTGGTGGCGAGCAGCTGCTCGGCCCGCCCGGCCTCCTCGATCGAGCGGCATGATGGCGGCATCGGCGCCAGCCTCCGCCGGCCTGACGCGAAGCACCGTCATCCCCAGCCCCCGGATCAGCTCGTCGGTGCTGACGCCGGACTTCGGCAAGCGCCACGAAGATCTCCTGCGCGCGCTCGAACTCCGATCGGCCCGCGAGCAGCATTCCTTCGTGGTACTGCACGACCTGCCGGAACTGCGTGTCGCCGGCGATGCCCAGCGTGCGCGCCTTCTGGATGTGGGCCAACGCCTCGTCTGGCCGTGCCAACTTGTACTCACACAACCCCAGCATCGCCCACGCCATGCCTTCCTGTGGCCTGGCTTCGGCGACGGCGGCAAAGGCGCGCGCGGCGGCGGCGTAGTCGTCGCGCTCGTAAGCGCGCATGCCGTCCTGCCAGTGCCGATCGGCGGATTCGCCACCGGGCGTCTGCGCCGCTGGCTGGGGCTGCTGCGCCTGCACCAGCGCCGGCATCAGCATCGCCGTCACGGCCAGGACGCCTGATCGGACGATCCGTC
>CAWDZE010000006.1:0-10593 GCA_963806705.1 Vicinamibacteria bacterium | reverse complement strand
GCCTTGGAGCGAAATGAGCGGACGCTCGTCGGCCTGATGGCCCTGCCCGCTGGAAGTCCGCGCTCGGGTCCGCTATGAAGTCACTTGCGCCCCTCGGTGCTGGCGGCATGGGCGAGGTCTACCGGGCCCACGATTCCCGGCTCGAACGCGACGTCGCGATGAAGGTCCTGCCGCAGAGGCCTTCTCCAAGATGCGGACCGGGTTACGCGGTTCCGGCGCGAAGCCAGGTCCTCGCCTCGATGAATCACCCCACACATCGCCGCGATCTACGGACTCGACGAAGACTCGGATTCCATCGCGTTCATTCTCGAGCTGGTCGAAGGGGAGACGCTTGCCGACCGCCATCGAGCGCGGTCCGCTCTCAGAACAAGAAGCGCTGCGATCGCCAAGCCAGATCGGGGAAGCGCTGGAAGCCGCCCACGACCGAGGCATTATCCATCGCGACCTGAAACCAGCCAATATCAAGACGTCGCACTTGATCACTGCCGAGGGGACGGTCACTGAAGTGCTCGATTTTGGCCTGGCGAAGATGCTCGAGGCCGACGCAACAACTCGATTCGACGAACTCTCCGACGATGATAGGGACGAGGCCGGGAATGATTCTGGGATCCGCGCCTACATGTCGCCGGAGCAGGCGAACGGAGGGATGCCGCCCGCGCCGCCGACGTGTGGGCGTTCGGCTGTGTCCTCTACGAGATGCTCACGGGACGCCGCGCGTTCGAGGGCGCCACCGCGCCGAGTCCTCGCGCGGTACCGAAGACCGAGCCCGACTGGCATCGATTGCCGGCGAAACGCCCGACGAGCATCCGGCGCCTGCTGCGCCGCAGTCTCCAGAAGTCCGAAGCAGCGGCTGCGCGACATTGCGCGACGCGCGCCTCGAGATCGACGATGTCCAGAGCGGACGCGCCGACGCGGCGGCGTGTGCGCAGCGTCGCAGGACGTCGGAACGGCTCGCCTGGGCGTCGGTCGCTGGCGCTCGTCACGCTGATTGCGCGGCGTTCGCCGTCCGGGCTCTTCGTCCGGCACCCAAGGCGCCGAGGTGCGGCTCGAAATCAACACGCCTCCTACCAGGAGTTCGTCGCTGGCGATTTCGCCCGATGGACTCAGATTGTCTTCGCGGCCGGTCCGCGGTCAGTCTCAGTTGTGGCTGCGATCGCTCGATTCTCCGTTGGCGCGGCCGTTGGCTGGCACCGAGCGCGGATCATGTCCGTTCTGGTCGCCCGACAGCCGCTCGATCGGGTTCTTTGCGGATACCAGCTGAAGCGCATGGACATCGCGGCGGATCGGTGAGGACGCTGGTGTCCCCCGTCCGGCGCCTTTCGGAGGCGCGTGGAACAGCGACGGCACGATTCTGTTTTCGAACAATCCCGGCGGACCGATTTTCCGCGTCTCCGCGAGAGGGGGTGAGTCGACAGCCGCGACGCGATTCGGTCGCCTGAACACACGGGGCCATTCCATCCCGCAGTTTCTCCCCGATGGCCGGCACTTTCTGTTCTTTGTGACCGGCAGCCCTGAAGCCCGTGGCGTCTATCTCGGCCAGCTCGACGGATTGGAGATGAAGCGCTTGTTCGACGCGGACGGCCCGGCCGTGTATGCCGCCACCGGGCATCTGCTGTTCATCCGCGAGGGAAAGCTGTTGGCGCAGGACTTCGACCCGGACCGGCTGGAGCTGACGGGAGACCCGTTTCCGATTGCCGAGAACGTGACCGGCGGGAACGACACTGTCCGCATCGGCCGCGGGGCCCATCGCGTATCGCACGCCGCCCGCAGACAGCGGCCAGCGGCAGTTCGTGTGGATCGATCGGTCCGGTCAGGGAACCGAAAAGGTGGTCTATCCCGATACGGCCGCACTGGGTCCGTCGCTGTCACGCGATGGCCGCCGCATCGCCGTGTTCCGGTCGCGAACGGCAATATGGACATCTGGTCGTACGAAACCGGCCGCGCGCGTGGGACCGGCTCACGTTTGATGCGGGCGACGACATTTACCCGCTCTGGTCGCCAGACGGCACGCAGCATCGTGTTCGGCTCGCCGGCGTGGCGTCATGAATCTTTACCGGAAGCTCCTGAGCGCCCCGCCGGGAAGTGAGGAACTGCTGCTCTCGACGTCCTAGCTCAAGTTTCCAATGGACTGGTCGCCCGACGGGCGCTTCCTGCTGTATGACAGCCTCGATCCGAAGCGGGGTTTTGACATCTGGGCGCTGCCGCTGGAGGGAGACCGAAGCCCTTCGAGGTCGTCCGGACGGACTTCAACGAACGTCTGGCGCAGTTCTCTCCTGACGGCACGTGGATCGCGTACCAGTCAGACAAGACCGGTCGCTATGAGATTTACCTCCAGCCGTTTCCCGGTCCCGGAGGCGACTGCGGGTGTCCATTGAGGGCGGCGCGCAGGTGCGCTGGAACCCCAACGGCAGGGAATTGTTCTACATCGGGCCGGATGATCGGCTCATGGCCGTACCGATCCGGTTCGTTTCAAACGGCAAGGCTGTCGAACCGGGGATTCCGCGCGGATTGTTCGGAACGAACGTGGGCAGCACGGATAAACACCATACAGACAGCAATACCCTGTTTCCGCGAACGGCCAATCGTTCGTGATGATTCCGCTCTCGTCGAAGGGAGCACCTCACCTATTACGGTCATCCTGAATTGGAAGCCCAAACCGTAGAGCCTGTAACAAACCCCAATCCGCACTGCAAGAGGCACGCGACCGCCGCCCTGCGGACGCCTGCAATGTGGAACGGCCGAGAGGAGACGGGCACTGGCGCGACTGACCGGGTCTTGTCGAAGCGGCGAGTCCGATTCGCGAGCCAGTCTTGGATGGTCGTGAAGTAAGCCGGCACGAATCGGTCCAGTGACTTCATCTCCGCGTTGTGGAGTTCCACCGCCATCCGAGGCGCGCCGAAGCGACGCAGTCGCGTAGGCGGGCCGGGCGCGCTCTCGTGCGCAAATGCAACCGCCAATCGCTTTCCAACTCGTCGACTTTGCGCGAGCGGCGGGCGCGAATTCGAATGCAGGAAGCGGAAGCCAACGCGATTCTGCATCCTGCATTCTGAGTTCTGAATTCAGCTCAGATTACTCCGGCCTTGAAGCTGTACCGCGTGGTCTTCCCGTCACCGTCGCGATACAACTTGTGGCACGCGCCGCAGGTCGCGCCCTGGAACTCCTTCACCGCGCCCTGCGCGGCCATCTGATCGACCGTCGCGGCCGACAGCATCTTGTCCAGCGCGTCGAGACGGGTCAGGCCGTCCTTGACGATGGCAACGGCATCGTCCTTCTTCACGCTCGCCCACAGGCCCTGCAGGGTCATGTAGTTCGTGCGGAGTGTCGCCAGCTGTGTGCGCGAATCGGAATAGGAAGCCGCGGCAATGGCCTTGTTCATCGCACCGGCAGCCTGAGCATTAGATTTCATGATCTTGGCGTGCTCTTCAGCGTCATCTTTCCTTGAGCAGTCACGCCGACAACGAGTGCCCCAGTAGCGCGACGCTCCACATAAGGAATCGCTGCATATACCCTCCTTGGGAAGATTTGCCGACAGGGTGCGATGCTACGTCAACGACGCTGAGGGTTGAATGGAGATGTGCAAGGTGTGTGCCGGGTTAACAGAGAGACCTTGTCGGCCGTCGGCGCTTCTCTTCTCCGCCATCCGAGACAGAGATCGCCGTTGGCGCTTCCCTTTCCGCCGACGCTTCTTTCCCCCATCCGACAGCGCCCATTTCGTTCTCGAACCGCTCGCTGAGATTGCACCGGGCATGCGAGACCCCGTCACCGGGCAGACGGTCTTTTCGAGGCAGCCGATTGAACAACTACTGTTAGGCGCGGGGAAGGGAATGAATGAACGGACGCGATGCTCGACGCTCTAGTCAGGTAGGGGGCGGCCTGATCCTCTGGTTCTCAAACAAGCCCAACCGCAAGCGCCTTCACGGTAGGTCACGAGCCCGTCGACGGCTGGGCCGGGACGGCGCGCACACGCGAGAGGCACAGCCACGCGGCCGGTGGCATTTCGAGATCGAGGTCGAAGTGAATCGACCGCAGCTGCACGATCTCGAGGACCGGCTCGACGGCGCTGGCGATGTCGCGGGCGCTGCGCCGAGGCGGCCCGGTGTCGCGGGCTGCGCCTTCGGTGCTGCCGATGAGGCTCAGCCACAGGCCGCCCGGCCTGAGCACCCCGGCCACGAGCGCAGCAAAGCGCGCGCGTACCTCGGGCGCGTCGAACACATGAAAGCATCCGCGGTCGAACACAAAGTCGAAGGGGCCCTCCGGCGGGTCTTTGAGGAAGTCGAGCACCTCGAAGCGGCACGCGGTCCTGCCGTCGCCCATCTTGGCGCGGGCGCGATCGATCGCCAGCGGGGACACGTCGACGCCGAGCGCGTCGAAGCCGTGCGCGGCGAGCCACAGGGCGTTGGTGCCGGTGCCACAACCAACCTCCAGGGCGCGGCCGGCGGGTATCGTCCCAGCCTCCACGGCCGCGACAAGCGCGGGGTCGGGCTCGCCCGAATCCCACGGCGTCTGACCGCTGGCGTAGTGCTCGTTCCAATTGCGATCCGGCATGGTCGCTCTCCTGCAACTCGCAGCGTGCCCCAGTGTCCCACGAATCGGCCAAGCCCAGACGGCCAGCGGCCTCCGGTGCTTTCCTCTTCGTCTTCTGATTGCCACTCGAGTTAAGTCAGCCGGACCGGATGCGGCGTGAAACGGGTTGATTCAGCTCCGGGTGAAAGCTCGCGGTGTCTCTCGACAGTCAATCCCGATAAAACACCGATCTGGCTGCAGATCGCGGCCCTCCCAGGAGAATCCCTTATCATGTCGACTCAATGCAAACCGCTACTCCCTGCCCGCCTGTGGGTTTCAGCATCCCTTTTCTTCTGGGGCGCAGCCTGCGCCAAGGTCGCTCCGCAATCACGGCCTGTGTCGGGCAGAGTAACGGTCGGCGTCACCAGCCGCGGCCCCGGTGTGGAAACGATGACGTTCACGGTGTCCATTGAGCCTGCCGGCGTGGAGGGCGCCGTCAGAGGCGATGTGGGCGTTTTCACCGCTGACGACACGCCTGCGGGCAGCCACGTCGTTCGCCTGAAGAGCCTCCCTGGCAGATGCCGGGTCGACGGGGATCCCGGAGCGTAACATCAGCGTTTCCGCTGGCCGTTCGACGACTGCCGAATTTCGTCGTCGTTTGCATTTGAACAATGAAATTCAATCTGAAGCCCACACGTCGATTGTTCAGCCGTCGCGCCTTTCTCGGCACGGCCGCGGCCGCCGGGTGAGGGGCGTATCGCAGGTCTCTTCCTCGTGTTGGCTGGCGCGGTTACTCGCGAGTAACGGTAGGACTCTATCGGGAGTGACCCGGCGCGCGGACGCACGCCTCGAGCCCGGACGTTGACCGCCGGGTCACTTTCGATAGAGCCGTTTGGACCAAGCCGCTGGCGTTTGCGGCGGACGCGGGGGATGACTATGGGCGTTGAATCGTGCGAGCCCCAGGCGTTGGGGCGTGCGTAGTGACGATGGAGGTCCGATCGAGGCGGTCAAGACGTCGCAGGCGGGTGGCGACAGGATGTTCATGGACGCCGTGGCCGCCGAGCGGACACACCTCCGGTGCGCGCGCGTACGAGCGCGACTGAGGGCGGAGGGCGAGACGCACGCGCCGCTTACGAGCTGTCATAGACGATGTCTGCGAGGAGGGCCTCGAGGAAGAGCTGACGCGCGGTCAGCCGTTCGACGATGCGCATGGGCGCGCCACAGCGCGGGCACGGCCACGAGCGCGTGAGCGTGGAGCCGACAGACGGTGCGGTGACGGGTGGTGGCGGCGCGACGGCCAAGACCGTGCGACACGTCGCGAGATCGTCGGTGCGGCACCGAGGCGCGAGCAGGCCGAAGTAGCGGATGCGGACGAAGCGTTTCGGGAGGACGTGCAGGAGGAAGCGCCGGAGGAATTCGTCGACGTCGAGCGTCAGCGTGCGCATCTGGCTCCCGTGCCGATAGTCCTTCCACCGAAACGAGACCGTGTCGTCCGTGACGGCGACGAGCCGGTGATTGGAGATGGCGACGCGGTGGGTGTACCGCGCGAGGTAGTGCAGCACGTGGGCGGGGCTGCCAAAGGGCGGCTTCGCGTAGACCACCCACGGCTGATGATGGAGCGATCGGAGCCACGCGCGAAAGGCGGACTCAGGGGCCAGCGTCTGTAAGGCACCCGGAAACGAGAGCCGTCCCTCGCGAAACGCCGTGCGGAGGCCGGCGACGAGTTTCCCGCGAAAGACCTGTCGCAGCACCTTCACCGGGAGAAAGAAGGTCGGGCGTGCGTGGATCCACCGCGTCCGATCGGGCGACAGTCCGCCCGCGGGCACGACACAGTGGACGTGCGGATGATGCTGGAGGCGTTGCCCCCAGGTGTGGAGGACCATGAGTCCGCCAATCGTCGCGCCCAAGCGTTTCGGGTTGGCCGCGACCTGCAGCAGCGTCGCCGCCGCGGCCCGAAACAGGAGGTCGTACACGACGCGCTTATTGGCCAACGCGAGGCGGGCCAGCGGCTCCGGCACCGTGAAGACGAGGTGCACGTAGCCGACGGGCAGGAGCTCCTGCTCCCGCGCGGCCACCCACGCGTTGCGGGCGGCCGTGAGGCACTTGGGACAATGGCGATCCCGACAGCTGTTGTACGAGAGGGCCGGCTGCGCACACTGGTCGCAGCGATCGCGGTGCCCGCCGAGTGCCGCCGTTCGACACTGGGCGATGGCCCGGAGGACGCGCCGATGCTGTCCGGTCACCCAGGCGCGGTGCGTCTCCAGAAAACGATCGCCGTGTTGGCGCACGATGTCGGCCACCTCGAAGGGTGGCCGCGTCACCGCCGGTGCTTCAGCCGCGTGCGTCGCGCGGTGTCGGGCGCCGAGAGGGTCAGCGCGTCCAGGGGATTCGCGACGGCCTGCAGATGCTTCTGCGAGAGATGGAGATACAGCACCGTGTGCCGGATCTCCACGTGGCCGAGGAGCAGCTGAATCGTCCGGAGGTCCGCGCCACTCTCCAGCAAGTGCGTGGCATAGGAATGGCGCAAGAGGTGCGGCGAGCAGCGCTTGCGCAGCGCCGGCGCGACGGGCCGCGACGACACACGCGTCCCAGAGGACCTTGGGCGTGATGGGCTTGTCGGCGCGCCAGCCGTCGACCGTCCCGGGAAACAGCCACGTCTTCGGCCGCATCCACCGGTAGTACACGCGCAGGGTCGTGAGCAGCGTCGGGCTGAGCGGCACGTAGCGATCCCGTCCCCCCTTGCCCCGCTGGATGTGAATCAGCATCCGCCGGCTGTCGATGTCGGCGACCTGCAGATGGCGCAGCTCCGCGTTCCGCATGCCGGTCGAGTACAGGACCATCAGCATCGTGCGGTGCGACAGACTGTCGGCGGCGTCGATCACCCGCGCCACCTCCTCGACGCTCAGGATCTGCGGCAACCGACGCGGGGCTTTCGGATAGGGCGTGTCGTCGAGCAGGTACCGACGCTTCAGCGTCTTCACGAAGAAGAAGCGCAACGCCGCGACGTGGAGGCGGACCGTCAGCGGTCGCATCTTCCGCTCGCGCAGCAGATACGCCTGGTAGGACCGGAAGTGCGTCTGATTCAGCCGGTCAGGCCGGCACTTGAAATGTCGGGCGAATTGCTCGACCGCGTGGAGATACGTCGAGATCGTCGTGGGGGCGAAGTTACGGCGCTGGAGCTCCTCCAGCATGATCTGGCGACAATGGGTCACAAGACACCTCCTGTGACCCCCACCCTACCCGGCCGATCGAGCGAGGCTTACGCGTAGCGTCCGCCGCGCCAGCGGCTTGGTCCAAACGCCGCAGTGTTTACGAACCGAGCACTTACTGAGAGACAGACTTGGGGGCGCCGAAGGTCGGCGGCGAAGAAAGAGTCCCCGGACCCCCTGATCGACCTGACAATTGAGGAGGCCTTTCAGGAGACTGCGCAACATGACAGGGCGGATCACTCGCCTCATCGACGACCAGCAGCTCGGGACAATTGCCGCAGAGGACGGGCAAGACTACGTCTTCGAAAGCATGGCGCTGAGTCAGACGAAGTTTAGTGGTTGCGCCGCTCGGAAACTAGACCAGTACGCCGCTCGAGAAAGTAGACCACCCGAGGGACGTTCATTCTACGTGTTTTGACGCCGACGACAGTAAAACTGACCCCTTCTTTTTCTTCAGGACAGCGTGAGCCGGCCTGGGCCGGCGAGCGCCCACAGAGGACGGCGAAGCTGCACGCCTCGGATGGAGCCACGGCTCTCGACGGATCACGAGGGCTCCTCGCGCCCGCGCCGCTTCCGCATGCGATAGCTCTTGCCTTTGGTGGTGATCACGGTGGCGTGATGCGCCAAGCGATCGAGCAGCGCGGTGGTCAGCTTCTCGTCGCCGGCAAAGACGGTCACCCATTCGGCAAAGGCGAGATTGGTCGTGACGACGGTCGCGCGTCGCTCGTACCGGTCGGTGATCAGATTGAAGAGCAGCTCGCCGCCCACGCGGTCGAAGGGCACAAACCCGAGCTCGTCGACGATCAGCACGTCGACGCGCAGGAGCCGCTGCTGCAGCCGGGTGAGCTCGCGGGCATCGCGCGCTTCGATCAGCTGCCGCACGAGATCGGCGGCCCGGGTGAAGAGCACGCGTCGTTTCTGCTTCGTGGCTTCGACGCCGAGCGCGATCGCGAGATGCGTTTTGCCGGTGCCGATCGGGCCGGCGAAGATCAGATTCTCGGGCGCGGTCACCCACTCGCCGCGCGCGAGCGTGTGGATCTGCGTCGCGCTGACGCCGTCGGCGGTGGTGAAGTCGAAGGTGTCGAGGGTCTTCACCTCGGGAAAGCGCGCCTCGCGCAGCCGCTGGCGGATGACCGACTCGTGGCGCGAGGCCTGCTCGGCGGTGAGCACCTCGTGGAGGTAATCCTCGTGCGGCCAATGCGCATCGCGCGCTTGGCGGGCCAAGGCTTCAAACGTGCGCGCGACGCCCGGCAATTTCAACGCCCGCGTCTGCGCGACGACGAGATCGCGGGCGAGGGTGGCGGCGCTCATGCGGCACCGCCCAGGAGCCAGCCGTCGTAGTCGGCCGCGCAGCCGCTCGCGACGTCGATGTCGCGCAGCGGCGCCGGCACCGCGTCGAGCGCGACACGCGCGGGTGATCGCGCCGGCGTGAGCGCGAGCAGCAGCGGCGTCCCGGTCGCGAGCGCCGCGCGTCAGCGCCGGCACGACGACCGCGGCGCCGTGGGTCTCCAGCTGGCCGAGGACCTTGGCGAAGAGCCGCGCCGCCTCACGCGGCCCGTGCGCCGCGTGCAGCTGATCCCAGATCGCCGGAAACGGGTCGCCGAGATCCCGCAGGAGATCTGGCAGCACCTGACGCACCGCCTGCGGCTTGCGCGCGAGCTCCGACAGGTAATGCCGGTAGTCGATCGACCGCTGCCCGAAGCGCTTGCGCGGATGCAGAATCCGCGTCCCCTCGCGCCCGACGATCGTGACGGTCGTCGCGCCGATGCGGACGACGAGGTCGAGCCCCGCCCAGCGACTCGGCACCGAGTAGACGGCGCCCTCGAGCCGGACCAGCGCGCGCGGCGACACGGTGGCGAACGTCGTGGCCTCCGGCGCGAACGGCGTCGGCGACGAGCCGGAACTGGCGCTGCTCCTCGACGAAGCGCACGCCGATGGTCTGCCCGGCCGCATCACGCTGGTGTCGAGCCGCGCATCCATCTGCGCCAGCAAGGTCGCGTTGATCGCCGCGAGCGTCGGCCCGACCGGAATCGGCACGAGCGCCTGCTGCCGCACCGCTTTGCCGCGGGACTCGACGCCGCCCTTGTCGTGGCCCTCGCCGGGCCGGCAGAAGCAGGCTTCCACAGGTAGTGCGAGGCGAGCGCGGCGAACCGCGGCGTCAGCGTGCGCGCGCCGCCGACCAGGATCCGCACGACGGCCGGCCCGCAGATTGTCGTACGCGACCCGCGCCGGCACGCCGCGAAGTGCGCGAAGGCGCGCACGTGACCGTCGAGAAAACTGATTTGATCCTGGCGCTCGTAGATCCACGCGAAGTCGCGGCCCGAGTACATCAGGCGCATCAGGAAGAGCCACGCCTTGCGGCGGGTCCCGTCGACGTCGACCAGCACCTCGAAGAAATCGACCTCGGCGAGATCGCCCGGGCGATACGTCAGCGGCACGAAGACCTCGCGGCGCTGCCGCTTCCACTCCGCGACCGCGTCCTTGACCACGGTCACGCCGACCGTGCCCCTCGGCCCGCAGCATCTCGTGCAGCCGCGTGGCCGTCAGCCGCTGCTTGCCGCCCGTCCATCGCACCGACTCGGCCAGCAACGCCTCGATGCGCCCGGCGACCGCGTCCCAGACCGGCCGCGGCCGCGGCCGCGGCCTCCGTTCCGCGCCGGCGCCGCCTGATCCGAGTACTTCCGAACCGTGACCCGCGAGATCCCCAATTCCCGCGCCACCCGCCGCTGCGAGCGACCCTCCACCAGCACCTTGTGTCGAACCACGTGCACCTGATCCATCCTGAGCATCCTCCAGCGGACCCCGGACCCCGATCCGGCAAGCCCGCCATCAGGCCCTCAGGTGGTCTACTTTCCGAGCGGCGAATGGATCAGTTTCCGAG
>CAWDZE010000005.1:0-372282 GCA_963806705.1 Vicinamibacteria bacterium | reverse complement strand
GCATCAGCCGCTGCACCTCCGCGAAGTCCCGCGCCCGCCAGCCTGATCCGGCGTTGACGCCACCAGCAGCATCCGCGGATCGATTTCCGCCTCCCACGGCGTGGCCGGCGACGCCTCCCGGGATGCCACAGGTGGAAGCCGCCTCCGGCAGGCGGAAATCCAGGTTGCTGGCCGGATCCGTCTGGCTTATCTGCATGCCTGGAACACCGCGTCGTCCTGCCCCTGCTTCCGCTGGCCCATCACCGTGCCCATGTCCAGCACGACGATGTCCATGCCGACGCCGACGTTGGCCAGCGCGTCGCGCACGAAGCCCATCGCCATCTACACGGCCGTGATGCCCGACTGCACCAGCACCGCGAACCGCACGGGATGGCCCGCCGCGTCCTCGCGGAGGCCGTCGTTGTTTCGGTCGCGCGGCTTGCAGGCCGTGGAGCAGCATCGCCGCCTGCGCGGGGTTGAACGTCGGCCTTGGCAAGTCGACCGCCGTCCACGCCTTGTTGGCCTCCGAGAGGGCTCTGACAACGGCATCCCGGCGCCCAGAACACCGTGTTGGCAAAGCCGGTGCGATCGACGGCCAGCGACACCGCCTGCCGGAACGCGTCCTCGCGCAGGAACGCCTTTGCGCAATCGATGGGCGCGGGCCCCGGGTTGAACCACGGCATGTGGCAATGGAGGGCGGGGCCGCGTCGATGACGACGACGCGGCGGGCGTGCACGTCGGGCCGCAGCGTGCGGATGTCTTCCGAGCGCAGCTCGGACTGCGGCGCGTCGGCCTGCCCGCCTGACCGCGGCGACTCTCGTTCTCGCTCGGACGATCTCCGGCACGTGCTGTCCAGGTCCCGCAGCTTCGCGCCGGCCGCGTCGTTGCGCCGGTCGTGCGGGTTGCGTTCGGGACGACGCGTTCGCCCGGCTGTCCCGCGCGACCACAAACAGCCCCGGCCCCGGGCGGGGGCGGTGGTCGAGCACGCAGCCGGCAAAGGTGTTGGCGGCCAGCGCCGGCTCGATCACCGCGCGCGGTTAAATGGCAGCCCTGGAGCAGCCGATCGGCCATCACCCACGGGCCTGGAAGCGTCAGCGCCGCGCGGGTCGGAGGTTCCGCGCGGGCCTGCATCTCCGCGCCGTCCAGCCGCAGCCCGTCGCCGACCCCGCCTTGCGCCGTCACGTACGCCGCCTTCAGCGGCCGCACCACATCGTCGGCGGTCGCCGGCGTGCCGTCGGAGAAGCGCAGGCCCGGCCGCAGCGTGATGTCGATCGCGGTGTCCGTGCGGGTGATGGCCTCGGCCGGCCGGCGGCTTCGCACGATCGGTCTCCGGGTTCGCCCGCACCAGGCGGCCGTCGGTGAGCAGGCTCACCAGGTAGGTGGGGAAGCCCATGGAGACGCAGCGGTAGAAGGTGTGCGTCTCGGCGCGGAGCGTCGCCGGTCAGCGTCTCCGCCCCACTTTCGCGCCAGGTGGGGCCGCAGGGGTTCTGTACAGGCGGGCGCCACGGCGGGCCGGCTGTAGAAAACCGCGGCGACTCCGAGCCACCGCGGGCACTCCGACGACGGCGGCGATGCGGCGAAACATGGTGGGCAGGGTCTGAGCTCGCCGGCCAGCCGATTGGCCACCCGATCGCGAACGGCTCAGCCCGCACGGAAAATCGACCTGAACCGTAGTTTCCGTGCGAATCAGAGCAGCAGAGCGTGTAGCTGGGCAATGGATTCGCCGAGTTCGGCCCGAATTGCAAATTAAAGTGCAGTCGCCGGTCGAGCCGACATGCTACGCGGATTCAATCGATTACATGGATGGGCTAACCACGTTTCCCAGTGTGGCACGCGTCCCGCCATTGCCGGGAGGCAACGGAAGTGACCTTGGTCATGCCCAAGTCTCGACTTCCACACCGACACCCGGCCGAGCCTGCCAAGGGTCCGCGGATTGGCAGAAGCGTGAGCATCGACCGCGCCCGCGGAGCTTTTCGGTGCTCGCACGCACCGTTTACCTGATTTCCAGCGGATGGCTGCAGACCGTGCGCACGCTTGGGCGCAGCCAGCGGGTTCTTCTCGAGTCCCTGCAAGTCGTGGCCGATCGCGGCACACGCAACCTTTCCAGAGTCGGAGGCGGTCGATGACGCGCGGTGCAAAGAGGGCTTTTGGCGAGCTGGGTTTGCTGGCGCTCCTGTTGGGGCTGCTTGCATTACTGGTCGCATCCGAGGCCATCGCCGCGCCGCGCGTGAAGCTGTCGAAGGACCTGGCCGAGGCCGTGGACGCAGGCGCCGGCCGCGACGTGATTTTTCAGGCCGACCGGGCGACGGTCGAGGCCGTGGCCCAGCGGCATGGGCCGGTGGTGGTCAAGTGGCTGAAGACCGGCGCCGTGTTGCGGGCGAGCGGGGATCAGCTGCGCGCCCTGGCGGCGGATCCGGGCGTCGGGCACCTCTCGGGCGACACGCTCGTGCGGTCGATGGCGGACGTGACCAACCAGGCCATCGGCGCCGACCAGGCGCGGGCCGGGTCGCTGCCGGGCGTGGGGTCGGTCACCGGGCGCGGCATCGGCGTCGCGCTCGTCGACAGCGGCTACTCCAGACACAATGCGCTGGCGAGGAAGTTCCTGGCGAGCGTGGACTTCACCAGGTCCAACGGCACCGGCGAAGACGAGCTGGGCCACGGCACGCACGTCGCGGGCCTGGCCGCCGGCAACAGCGCGGCGTTCAAGGGCGTGGCGCCGGACGCGTCGCTGGTGAGCCTGAAGGTGCTGGGGGCGGACGGGTCCGGGCGGACAGCGACGTCATCAACGCGATCGACTACGCCATCGCGCACAAGGACCAGTTCGGGCTGCGGGTGATCAACCTGTCGCTGGGCCGTCCGGTGTTTGAGAGCTACGTGGACGACCCGCTGTGCCAGGCCGTGGAGCGCGCGTATCGCGCGGGGCTGGTGGTGGTGGCCTCGGCGGGCAACTACGGCAAGACGCAGGACGGGCGGAGGCGATGCGCGCGATCACCGTCGCCGGGTAACTCGCCCTATGCGCTGACGGTGGGGGCGATTGACGACAACGGGACGGCCAAGCGGTCCGACGACTTCATCGCGGACTTCAGCTCCACCGGGCCGACGCTGTACGACAAGCTGGTGAAGCCGGACATCGCGGCGCCCGGTCGGCGGCTGCACTCGCTTTACGCGCCTGGCAGCACGCTGGCCAAGCGGTTCCCGGAGAAGCTGATTTCGGGCAACGGGCAGAACGGGGTGTTCGAGCTCTCGGGCACGAGCATGGCGGCGCCCCTGGTGAGCGGCGCGGCGGCGCTGGTGCTGGAAGCCAACCCGACGCTGACGCCGCTGCAGGTGCGGATCGCGCTGCAGATGAGCAGCACGTTCATGAAGGAAGCGGGCTTGACCGGCGCCGGCGCCGGGAGCCTGAACGCCGCGGCAGCCGTGCAGCTGGCGAAGAGCGGCCCCGGGCAGATCTCAACCCAAGTAGCGGCTGAAGGCATCGTCAACTCTGGAATCGCAACGGTAAGTCTCGGCAAGGACGCTGGGACACTGCTCCTGGCAAACGCGTTGGTTTGGGGCAGCTCCGAGAGTCTCGTCTGGGGCGGTGCGTTGGTGTGGGGCAATGCGGACAGCCTGGTGTGGGGCAATGCGGACAGCCTGGTGTGGGGCAACGCGGACAGCTTGGTGTGGGGCAAGCGCAGTCTCGTTTGGGGCAATGCGGACAGCCTGGTGTGGGGCAATGCGGACAGCCTGGTGTGGGGCAATGCGGACAGCCTGGTGTGGGGCAATGCGGACAGCCTGGTGTGGGGCAATGCGGACAGCCTGGTCTGGGGCAATGCGGACAGCCTGGTGTGGGGCAATGCGGACAGCCTGGTGTGGGGCAATGCGGACAGCCTGGTGTGGGGCAATGCGGACAGCCTGGTGTGGGGCAAGCGCAGCCTGGTGTGGGGCAACGCGCTCGTCTGGGGCAATGCGGACAGCCTTGTTGGCTGCGTGGGGCATGCGACAGCCTCGTGTGGGGCAATGCGGACAGCTTGGTCTGGGGCAACGAGTTCCCCAAAGAGTCCAATTAACGAACGACTTACGGAGGTTTGTGATGGCAAGAATAATCGTTTGGACCTAAACAGCCGATAAGCGAGTCGGATACGGGGGTTGAGGTCGCGTACACGACCTTCCGCACTGCTCGTTCGATCCGATGAGCTACCGACTACTGCCGCAACGCGGCCAACTCTTCGTAGCCGTTGTAGCCATCGCTGGCACCGCGGTCATCGCGCATTCGATCACGGACGTTTGGCGCGAATCTCTCGGGCCGCGCTGGCTCATTCTTGCCGTCCTGACCTTGCTTAGCGGGTCAGCGACCGTCAAGCTTCCCTTCAGTCCCCGCCACGATTTCAATCTCCGAGACCTTCGTATTTACTTCGGTGCTCCTGTACGGACCCTCGGCTGGAACAACGATTGTTGCGCTGGATGGCCTGATAATCTCCTCTTGGTTCGCAAGGCGGCGAAAGGAACTCTATCGCATCGCGTTCAACATGGCTGCGCCTGCTCTTTCGATTTGGATTGCCGCTCAAGCGTATTTCTTGTTCCCCGAGGTAAAACCGCTCATATCGAGCCGTATTGGAATCAACCAGATAGTCTTTCCGCTGTTGGCATTTACATTTCTTCATTCGTGATCAACAGCCTGTTGATCGCGATTGCGGTTGGGTTCGAAACGGGGAGGAAAGTTTGGGATATTTGGAGGCGAGATTTCCTGTGGTTGTCCTTGAACTACTTTGGCGGCGCCTCGGTATCGGCTCTCCTGGTTGTCTACACTCGCGACATCGATCCTGCATACCTCAGCGTCATTGTACCCTCCTGTTGATTCTGTATTTCACGTTCAAGATTCCGATGGCGCGTGTCGAAGACACAAATCGCCATCTCACCAAAGTCAACTCACTTTACCTATCAACCATTGAAACCCTCGCGCTTGCGATTGACGCCAAGGATCAAGTTACGCATGGTCACATTAGGCGAGTTCAAACGTTCGCGGTCGAACTTGCGAAGTCAATAGGAATCAACTGCCACGAACAGCTGAAGGCGATCGAAGCCTCCGCTCTCCTGCATGACATGGGGAAGCTCGCGGTCCCTGAACACATCCTGAATAAGCCTGGCAAGCTCACTGAAGCTGAGTTTGAGAAAATGAAACTTCACGCGAGCATCGGCGCCGACATACTGTCATCAATTGAGTTTCCCTACCCTGTCGTCCCAATTGTGCGGCACCACCATGAAAATTGGGACGGGTCGGGCTATCCCGCTGGTCTTTCGGGCATCGATATCCCGATCGGCGCGCAGGATCTTGTCAGTTGTGGACTGCTTTGACGCCCTCACGTCCGATCGCCCCTATCGGCCTCGACTCAGTTCGGAGGCGGCCACCAAGATCTTGTTGGACCGACGATCGAGCATGTACGATCCGATGGTCGTCGACGCGTTCATTAAGCTGCAACCCGTCTTGGTTTCCCAGACAGAAGCCGCACAGGTTGATGCGACCCCTCCACAACTCGAACGAATCTCGCATTCGTCTGACCCGCGAAACACTGTCTCAAGGCCGAATGATATTGGTGATGAAGTTTCACTGTTCCGCGTTTACCAGATCCTCGCCGACGCGACTGATAGGCCTTGGCAAGATACAGCGGACCTTGTTCTGCATAGGCTCAGTTCTGTGGTCACGTTCGACGCTGCAGTGGTGCTAGTCTACGATTCGACCATGGACGAGCTCGTCTGTGAGACTGTTCACGGAGACGCTCTTGCGGCCATAAGAGGACGCAGACTCAAGGTCGGTCAGGGCCTCTCTGGCTGGGTTGCCGCTCATAAGAGAACCGTTGTCAATTCACCAGGTGCACTG
Organism: Vicinamibacteria bacterium; assembly: GCA_963806705.1. Taxonomy (GTDB): domain Bacteria; phylum Acidobacteriota; class Vicinamibacteria; order Vicinamibacterales; family JAENWD01; genus JAENWD01. Next base: position 366,446 of record CAWDZE010000005.1, on the reverse strand, counting down.
GACTCAGATGATGGGCCTTCGGCCATGCTGAAAGACTATCTGAGTAGCATGAGCGCTCCCATACTGAAAGGCGACACTCTGGTAGGAGTTGTGACCCTTTACGCCCTGAGACTCGAGGCCTTCACACGGCGCCACACGGAAGTTATCGAGGGAGTTGCTAGTCATCTTGCGCCAATTCTTAAGCGTCGAAGATCAGTCGGACAAGCGAGCCGCCTCTTATTCGACGGCCAACTGGGTGCTCCACATTTAGACCAATACCTGAGACAGTTCTTAGAGGGACGATCAACTAGGTCGTTGTTTCTTTTGGTACTCCGCGTCGCGCCCTGCGTCGAAAGTAGACGATGGACGCTGTCACAAGTTGTTTCAGAAGTTTACTCAAATCTCCGAGGCGGTGACTTGGTTTTTGTATGCGACGAGCACACTGTCGTCTGCCTTATTGCAGATGGGGACGGCGCCTCTGCCGGTTCAGCCGGGGAGCGGGTCGTCAAAACTTCGAACGAACGTCTAGGCCCGAGGCTACAGGCTGCAGTTGTGGGCATGCCGGAGGATGGTACAACGCTCGCGTCCTTGCTCGACCGCGCGGAACTGGAGTTTGACACAGTCATCCAGACCCGGGCGGTATCTTGAACCCGCATTGAGTTGGTTAACCAGTAGTCGGCGGCCCTTGGGCTTGACCTTTCGCAGCTGCGCGTGCACGCTCTCCAGCGCGTTCGTCGTGTACAGCACACGCCGGATGTCGGGGGGAAAGCGAAGAACGGAATCACGTGCGCCCAGGCGCGACGCCACGCCGCGACCACGGTGGAAATTTCACGCCCCACGGACCGCGCTCGAACGCATCGAGTGCGGCGCCGGCGCCCTCGGCGCTCGGGGCCGTGTACATGGCGCGCAGGGCGGCAGCCAACGGCTTGCGCTCCTTCCAATTGGCAAAATCGAGGCTGTTCCGAATCAAATGGACGATGCAGGTCTCCAGCGTCGTCGCCGGGAAGCCGGCGGCCAGGCGTCGCTCATGCCTTTGAGCCCGTCGGTGACGGCTGATGAGGATGTCCTGGCAGCCGCGCGTCTTCAGATCCGTGAAGACCTTCATCCAGAATTTCGCGCCCTCGGTCTGCTCGATCCAGATCCCCAAGATGTCACGGCTGCCATCGGGGAGCACGGCCAGCGCCAGATACACCGCCTTGCTGCGCACCGTCGCTTCGTCGCGGATTTTGACGCGCAGCGCATCGAAGAACACGACCGGATACATCGGCTCGAGCGGCCGGCTTTGCCACGCCGTGACCTCCGCGACGACCGCATCCGTGACCGTGCTGATCAGGTCCGGCGAGACCTCCACCGCGTACATCTCCGCGAGAAAGCCTTGAATCTCACGCACCGTCATCCCGCGGGCGTAGAGCGCCAGGATCTTGTCGTCGAACCCTCTGAAGCGGCGCTCGTGCTTGGGAAGGAACCGCGGCTCAAAGGTGCCCTCGCGGTCGCGTGGCACGTCAATCGCCAGTGCGCCGTCGTCGGTCAGGACCGTCTTCCCGCTCGTCCCATTGCGATGATTGGTCGTGTCGTGGGGCTTGGCCCCGCCGGGCGGATAGCCCAGATGATGCGTGAGCTCGCCGCCTAACGCCCGCTCGATAATGGCTTTCTTGAAGCGCCGGACCGCGGCGTCGAGCTCCTCGTGGGAGATGGGCGCTGGCGGACAAACTGGTCGAGAATCTCTGAGGGCACTGGCGCCAAGGGCGCCTGACCCGTCGCCGATTTGGGTTTGCTGGGCATGAACACTCCTCATGTTATGCCCCACACACAAAATTCCTGGCAGGCTCCGGATAAGCGCTTAGGTATCGTGCTCGGGCTGAGAAGTCCCTCGCCGCCCTTGCCCAGGGGACGTCAGCCGTAGGCTTGCCCGGGCATGCCAAGCCTGGCTGCATCGGCGGCGCGCTCATCGCGTTGGGCCGCTCCCGGAGGCCGCCGGTGCGTTTCGAGAGGCGATAAGCTTCGAGCCGATGACCTGCCTGCCGATTTTCGGACCACCTGAAGCCTGAGAGAATGGCCCCTCGGCCACACGAGGGAGCCATGAAGAAGACCCGATTCACGCGAAGAGCAGATGGTCACGATCCTTCGGGAAGCGGAGCCAAGCCGGTCCCGGAGGTCGCGAAGAAGCACGGCGTGAGCGCCCAGACGATCTACGCGCTGGCGGAAGCACTTCGGCAGCCTGGAGCCGGCGGATGTCAAGCGGCTGCGGCAGCTGGAGCAGGAAAACAGCCGGCTGAAGAAGATGGTCGCCGACCGCGACCTCGAGATCGACGTGCTGAAGGAGATCACGCGAAAAAAATGGTAGGCGCACGCGTGCGCCGGCAGCAGGTTGCGTATGCCCGATCACGCGGCCTGTCGGGCCGCCGCGCGTGCGCCTTGCTCATCGGTCGCCCGGTCCACGCTCGGCTACCAGTCGCGGCTGCTCACCGCGGGACGCGCCCGTCGTGCCGCCATGCGCGCGCTTGGCCGGCGCAGTATCCGCGCTACGGCTATCGCCCGATTCGGATCTTCCTGCAGCGCGAGGGGCACGTCATGAGCCCCGACCGGGCCCATCGGCTGTGGCGCCAGGCGGGCCTGCAGGTGCCGCGCGCCGGCCGCGCCGGCGCGTGGCCACCGGGCGCCCACGGCCGCTGCCGCCGACCGCGCACAATCACGTCTGGGCCTACGACTTCGTCTTCGACACGTGCGCCAACGGCCAGGCGCTGAAATGTCTGACCATCGTCGACGAATGGACCCGCGAATGCCTGGCGATCGATGTCGCCGGCGGCATCCGCTCGGGGCGCGTCATCGAGGTCCTCACGCAGTTGGTGAGCGTCCACGGTGCGCCGCGCTACCTCCGCTCGGACAATGGGCCGGAGTTCGTCGCGACGGCGATCCTGCGCTGGCTCACCGACGCGCAGATCGAGACCGCCCACATCGATCCGGGCAAGCCATGGCAGAATGCGACCGACGAATCGTTCAACGGCAAGTTCCGGGACGAGCACCTGAGCCTGCAGTGGTTTCGCAACCGCGTCGAGGCCAAGGTCGGGATCGAGCAGTGGCGGCGGCACTACAACGACGTGCGGCCCCACTCGAGTCTGAGCTACCTGACGCCGGCCGAGTTCAAAGCGACGCAGTCTGCCGGACGTTGACGGCGGGCGCTCGCCGGCGATGCCGGCTCGCGCTGACGGACAAGAACACGGAGACGAACGACCAACCGAGCCGACGGAGCCATTCTCCAGTAATCACTGGTCCGAAGAAGTCCGGCAGGTCACGGGGGCTTCGTGTTGGTGACCCTCGGACAACCGGATAAGCGCTTAGGTATCGTGCTCGGGCTGAGAAGTCCCTCGCCGCCCTTGCCCAGGGGACGTCAGCCGTAGGCTTGCTCGGGCATGCCAAGCCTGGCTGCTTCGGCGGCGCCGCTCATCGCGTTGGGCCGCGTCCCGGAGGTCGCCGATGCCTTCCGAGAGGCGATAAGCCTCGAGCCGAAACTACTCGACGGCTATCCCGGTTGCGGCCGTTCTACGATGCAACTGTTGGTGGCTCTCGGAACGACGGTCCCTGATGCCGACGTGGCTTGCCCCTAACCATTCGCGCCGGGCGCGCCCTTGGTGAGCGTCACGAACATCGGGCCGACGCCGAACACGAACAGCAGGTAGAACAGGCTCCCCGGCGCACGGTTGACGGTGGTGTAGTGCACGTCCTCGCCGGGCGCCGCGTCGAAGCGCACCGTCTTCCACACCAGGGTGTTGTTTGCACGCAGCGTGTGCGGCCCGGGCGCGATCTCGCACGTGTGCGTATGGCCGTACAGCAACGTCGCCAGCTTCTTGCCGTCCAGGCTCATGATGATCTGCCGGTCCCTGGCGTCAAGCGGCGACGTGCGATGGATCGTCAGCCGTGTCGGCCGCAGGACCGGCCAGCCATCGTCGTCGAGCCGCGAGGCCGGCAGGCCCGCCGCCGTCGGCGCATCAGTCGCAATTGACATCCGGACGAACCCGACGCACCCGAAGAGCCTGCGGACCTCAGAAGCTGTCCGCCTTCACGTACGCCTCGATCAACGCACGCTCGCCCTCGACGCCAGGCCCGAAGTTGCCGTGCTCCATCCCCAGCACGAACGTCTTGCCCGCGGCGGTGGCCTTCTGGTGAATGTGCTTGAAGATGCCCTGGTAGTTCATCTCGCCGGTACCCGGTTCCTTGCGCCCAGGCACGTCGCCGATCTGGAAATACCCGATCTCGTCCCACGCCCAGTTCATGTGCTCGATGATGCGGCCTTCGTTGCGCTGCGTGTGGTACATGTCGTAGAGGATCTTGCAGGCCGGACTGCCGACGGCGCGACACAGGGCGTACCCCTGATCGGCGTAGCGCAGGAACAGATCGGGATTGTCGCTCAGCGGCTCGAGCACCATCGTCAGGTTGTTCGGCGCCAGGATGTCGGCGCCCCGCTTGAGGATGTCGATCACGTGCCCGGTCTGGATGCCGATGGGCAGGTTTCGCTCGTAGTAGCCAGGGACGACGGTGGCCCACGTCGCGTTCACGCGCTTGGCCGTGTCCACCGCGTCGCGACACGCCTTCAGGAACGGCTCCTTGAACTCGGGCTTGCCCGTCGCGTACGAGACTTTCCAGTTGTCGCCGGCGTCAATCACGAACACGCCCATCGTCATGTTCAACTGCGCCAGCGTCTTGCCGATGGCTTCCTGCTCGGCCACCGGCCGCTTCATCAGCCCGTTGTCCTCGAAGGCCGTGAACCCGACGTCGGCCATGAAGCGCAGCTGATCCAGCAGGTTCTCGCCGGCGTGCGCCTTGAACATCCCGAAGTGCGGTCCGTACTTCAGCTTGAAGGTGTTCTTCTTCGGCTTGGCCGTCGCCGCCGGCGTCTGCGCGAAGGCAGTAGGGCTGAAGCCCTGGAAACGCCGCCGTGGCGGCGGTACTGCCGCAGCGGACTTCACGAGGAAATCACGACGATGCATTTTCGGATCCTCCGAACCTGTGAACCTGCGAACCCGTGAACCTGTGAACCCGTGAACCTGTGAACCCGTGAACCCGTGAACCTGTGAACCCGTGAACCCGTGAACCCGTGAACCCGGTTCTTACACCGGCTTGTAAACCATGAGCGCGACGATCACGAGCACGATGAGGCCGAGGATGCCGCCCAGCATCGCCCCGCGCCTGGACAGGCGCACGAACTCGGCGTCGTCGGCCCCACGGGACTCCGAGAATCGCGATCTGCTTGCGCAGCGTGGGCGTGTAGAAGCCGAGGGCAAGCACGAAGGCCACGACGAGCAGCGCCATCGAGACGTGGATCCACATCAACGACCACGGATAGCCGGACGTGTGAACCATGCCCACGCCGGTCAGCAGCAGCAGGCCATAGCACGGATTGGCGACGTAGTCGTCCATGAACTTCACCGTGCGCAGCGCGAACTTCAGCTCGGCCGTGCCGGCCTTGCGTGCGCGGCCGATGATGAGGCCGTAGGCGGAGTTGAACCCGATGGCGGTGATCGCCAGCACGATGTGCAGGAACTTCAAGGTGGTGTAGAGCATTTCCCGCAAATCCTATCAGACGCCCAGTCGCGGAAGTCCGGAGTCCGATTAGAATCGAGCGCCGGAGCCTTCTCCTATGCGCACCCCGACGCTGTTGACCGCAGTTACTCGTGGCGGGCCCGCTGGCCGTTCTGGCCGCGGCAGAGCCGTGGCCGGGGTTCCGCGGGCCCACCGGGCAGGGCCTCTCCAGGGAGATCCGGCTGCCAGTGTCGTGGAACGCCACGCGTGATGTCATCTGGAAAACGCCGATTCCCGGCGAAAGCTGGTCGTCGCCGGTCGTGTGGGGCGGCCGCGTGTTCGTGACCACGGCGCGCGATGAAGGCCGTGCCTGCCACGTGCTGGCGCTGGACCGGCGGACGGGCGAGGTGCTGTGGGACACGCTGGTCTTCAGCCAGGCGCTCAAGCGCAAGGAAGGCCGGAACACGTACGCGACGCCGACGCCGGTTACCGACGGCGCCCGCGTCTACGCCAGCTTCGGCGACGGCAGCTTCGTGGCCGTGGACGTGGTCAATGGCAAGGTCGCCTGGACCAACCGCGACTTTCCGTTCTACGGGCAGCACGGCCTGGGGACCTCGCTCGTGCTCTATCGCGACCTGGTGATCATGGCGCGCGACGGCAGCAGCGAGGGCGACGACAAGACGCTCGGATGGCAGACGCCGTGGGACCAGTCCTTCATCATCGCGCTCGACGCGCGCACGGGCCGCCAGCGGTGGAAGGCCAGTCGCGGCCTCTCGCGCATCGCGCACGTCACGCCCATCGTGGCGCGTATCGGCGCGCGCGACGTGCTGATCAGCCCGGCCGGTGACGTCGTGCAGGCTTTCGACCTGGGCACGGGCGCCCGCCTGTGGTCCGTCCCAAGCACCGGTGAGGGCGTGGTGCCGTCGCCGGTGCTTGCCGGCGGCCTCGTCGTCACCGTGTCGGGTTTCGGCGCGCCGACGGTGCGGGCGGTGCGGCCTGGTGCGACGCCCGAGGTCGCCTGGGAGCAGACCAAGGGCGTGCCGATGCAGGCCTCGCCGGTCGCCTCCGACGGGCCTGGTCTTCCTCGTCAGCGATACAGGCATCCTGAGCGCGCTCGATCGAGACCAGCGGCGCGCAGGTGTGGCAGCAACGGCTGGAGGGCGCGTTCTCGGCGTCGCCTGTCGCGGCCGACGGCAAGCTCTATCTCCTCAACGAGGCGTGCGAGACCTTCGTCGTCGCGCCCGGCGGCGTCGTACGCGCTGCTGGCGACGAAATCCGCTCGAAGGGCACTGCCAGGCGTCGATGGCGGTGTCCGGCGGCATGCTGTTCATCCGCAGCGACTCGGCGGTCTACGCCATCGGGCAGGCGCGGATGATGCTTCAGGTGCGTCGGGTGCTGACCGTTCGTCAGCCGCCGTTGCCGCGCTGGCCGTCGCGCTCGGCGCCCCCGGCGTTTGCGCAGCCGCCGTTGCCGCGGCTGAAGGTTTCAGACAACAAGCGGTTCCTCGTCACCGCCGACGGCAAGCCGTTCTTCTGGCTCGGCAGACACCGCGTGGGAGCTCTTCCATCGCCTGAACCGCGAGGACGCGGAGAAGTACCTGAAGAACCGCGCCGAGCGCCGCTTCACCGTCGTGCAGGCGGTGGTGCTGGCAGAGCTCGACGGGCTCAACGACCCGAATGCCTACGGCGAGCGACCGCTCGTCGACAACGATCCGGCCAGGCCCAACGAGGCGTACTTCGCGCACGTGGACTGGATCGTCAAGCGCGCCAACGCTCTTGGCATCTACGTCGGCATGCTCCCCACGTGGGGCGACAAGTGGAACAAGAAGTGGGGCGTGGGGCCGGAGATCTTCACGGCCGCCAACGCCGAGGCGTACGGCGCGTGGCTGGGGCGACGCTACAAGGACGCCGGCATCATCTGGATCCTCGGCGGTGACCGTCCCGTCGAGTCCGCCGCGCACATCGACATCATGCGCGCCATGGCGCGTGGCCTGCGCACGGGCGACGGCGGCGCGCACCTGCGCACGTTTCATCCGACCGGCGGCAACGGCTCGGCCACCTGGTTCCACGACGACGACTGGCTGGACTTCAACATGCGGCAGAACGGCCACGTGCCCGAGTTCACCGGCCGCTACGACATGACGCGCGCCGACTACGACCGCACGCCTGTGAAGCCGGTGGTCGACGCCGAGCCGATCTACGAGGACCACCCGGTCTGCGTTCGACGCCAAGAAGCTCGGGCACTCGATCGCCGGCGACGTGCGCCGGCCGCTGTACTGGGATCTGTTCGACGGCGCATTCGGCCACACCTACGGCCATCACTCGGTCTGGCAGATGTGGTCGCCTGGCCAGGACACCGATCAACAACCCGCTGATGCCGTGGCACGAGGCCATCGACCAGCCCGGCGCCGCCCAGATGCAGCACGCGCGCGCGCTCCTGGAATCGCGGCCGTTTCTGACCCGCATCCCGGACCCTGATGTCATCGTCGCCGGCGCGATCCCGACCAGCGTGCCGGGCACCGGCCGCTATCACTTTGCCGCCACGCGCGATTCCGCCGGCAGCTACGCGATGGTCTACGCGCCGGTGGGCCGGCCCTTCAGCGTGAAGATGAGCGTCGTCACGGGGCCCGACGGTGAAGGCGTGGTGGTTCAATCCCCGCACCGGCGCGGCGACCGCCATCGGCACGTTCCCGAACACGGGCGAGCGCGCGTTCACGCCCCCGGACGCCGGCGAGATGCTCGACTGGGTGCTGGTGCTCGACGATGCGTCGAAGGGATTCGGAGCGCCGGGAGGAAGTGCAGGTCGCTGATGGACAGGCTGATCGGTGCGCCAGCGTCGACTACTGCCCGCAGCGCCTCGACGGGATCGGCCGACGCGGCGCGTCGCGACGGCCACCAGCAGGCGATGAGCCCGACCGCGAATGCGAGTGCGGCCGCCGACGAGCAGCGCGATCGGATCGTGCGGCTGCACGCCGACCAGCACCGCGGCGACGGCCCGGCCGAGCACGAGCGCGCACGGCCAACCCGAGCCAGCACGCCGAGTCCCACCAGCAGCGTGCCCTCCTTCATCACCACCGCGCGCAGGCGACGCCGATCGGCGCCAAGCGCCGCGCGAATGGCCAGCTCCCGCCGCCTGGTGCTCACGGCGAGCGCGATGACCGTGCCCAGTCCGATCGCGCTCAGCAGCGCCGCCAGCGACGCGAAGGCAAGGAACACGCGCACGACGAAGCGCCACGGCGCGCTTTCGGACGCGACGATGTCGGCCATGGCGACGGCGTGGCTCACCGAGACACGGGGATCCACGGCGAGTGCGGCGGCCCGAACCGACGCGGCCAGCTGGGCCCGCATCCGCCGGTCGACCGCACCATCAGGTGCCTGACGCGCTGGTTCGATTGCGCCGCCGGCACGTAAGTGTCGAGACGCACGTCGTTGAGACCGCGATACCGCACGTCGTCGACGACTCCCACCACGGTCTGCCAGACCATCGGCGGCGCCATGGGGCGCCGCCGATACGACATGTCGGACAGGCGCTGGCCAATCGGGTCGAGGCCGGGCCAGAAGCGCCGCGCCGTTTGCTGGCTCACCACCACGACTCCGGGCGACTGGAGACGTGTCGGTCGCCAGAAAGCCGCGGCCGCGCACGACCTTGATGCCCATCGCCTCGAAGTAGCCCGGCGTCACCGTCTGCAGGTTGTGATGCGGGTTCAGGCCCCACGTCGTTGGGTTCTCCGCCACCTGCCCCGGAAAAAACGGCTGGTTGTCCAGCCCGATTGGCCCGCTGAGCGGGCGCAGATACACCGCGCCCACCGACGCGACGCCGGGCAGCGCAGCGACCCGGGCCTCGATCGCTGCATAGGTGTGATTCCAGCGGTCGAGGTCCTCGCTGGCGGGCGCCATTTCGACGGCAAGCAAGCGATCCGGCTCGAAGCCGAGGACCGTGCGGTCGAGGCCGAAGACCGTGCGGACGAACAGCGCCGTGCCGACCAGCAGCGTCAGCGCCAGGGCGACTTGTGCCGTCACCACGAGCCGCTGGACCAGGCGCCCGCGCGGCAGGCTCGTCGTCGCCGGCCCGTGGGCCAGGACCGACAGCGTGTCGAGCCGGCCCACGACGAGCGCTGGCCACAAACCGCAGACGAGCACGGTGAGGAAGGCCACCGCGGCCGCAAATGCGAGGACGCGCACGTCGAGCAGACTGACGGTCTCCAGGCGCGGCACGTCGGCCGGCGCCAGGAGCAGCAAACCCCGCACGGAGGCGAGGCAGACGGCGACGGCTCCGCCAGCTGGCCGCCGCCGTGATCGAGCACGCTTTCGGCGATGGACTGCCGCACCAGATGACCGTGACGCGCGCCGAGCGCCAGCCGGACGGCCAGCGCGCGCTCGCGCCGTGCGGCGCGCGACACTTGCAGGCCTGCGACGTTGGCGCACGCGACCAGCAGCATCAGCGCGGCCCCGCCGAGCAGCGTCCACAGCACCGGCTCGGCCGGCCCGAGCAGGTACGACTGAATCGGCGTCACCACGGCGTTGGTCGGCGGCTCGGGCCCGCCCTGTGTGTCGGTGGCGCGGACGACACCGGACAACTCCCCGGCCGCCATCTCCGCCGTGACGCCCGGCCGCAGGCGACCAACGCCATAAAACACGCGAAGCCACTTCATCGCGGCCTCGACGTCGCCGCCGGTCCACTCCGCCGCGTTCATGCGCACCAGCGGCGCCGCCGGCACCCAGATCTCGGTTCCCCGCGGAAAGTCGAAACCCTCGGGCATCACGCCGACGATCGTGAGGGGCTCGCCGGCCTTGGCCGTTGGCGATCCCACCGGCAAGGCCCGGCCGATCGACACCAGTGTCGCGTCCGAACCGCCGGGTCCACAGGCCGTGGCTGATCACGGCCACCAGGGGCCTCGATCCCTGCTCGTCGGCCGACTCGAAGCGGCGGCCGATGGCCGGCCGGCGTCCTACGACGTCGAAGAACGACGCCGAGACCGGCGCCATCGACAGCGACTCGGCGGGCGATGTGCCTGCCAGCGGGAGAGGCCAGTTCACCGACCCAATCACCGCGACCTGGTCGAACGAGCGCGATCGCCGCCGCCAGTCGACCGCCTCGCCGTAGGAGACCTCCATGACCGGCATGGCCCGACGAAGGTCGCGTTGCCAAATCAGCGCGACGCGGTCCGGCTCGGCAAACGGCAGCGGGCGCAGGATCACCGCGTCGACGATCGCGTAGATCGCGGTGGACGCGCCGATGGTCAAGCTCAGCAAGGCGACGGCCGCGGCGGTAAATCGCCGGTCGGCGGCCAATGAACGGACGGCGTCGCGGAATTCGCGCATGAAAAGGCCCTGTTCGGAGGGCATCCTAACACCGCGGGGTGCTGTCTCCGCGCAGGGGGTGGTACAATCTCAGGTTTGACATGGCCAAGGACTGGATTGCAGTACGCGGCGCTCGCGTTCACAACCTGAAGAACATCGACGTCGACCTGCCGCGCGAGCGTCTGGTGGTCCTCACGGGGCTGAGCGGCTCGGGCAAGTCGAGCCTTGCCTTCGACACGATCTACGCCGAAGGCCAGCGGCGCTACGTCGAGTCGCTGTCGGCCTACGCGCGGCAGTTTCTCGAGCAGATGGAGAAGCCCGACGTCGACCTGATCGAGGGGCTGTCGCCCGCCATCTCGATCGAGCAGAAGACGACGGCCAGCAACCCGCGGTCGACCGTCGGCACGGTCACCGAGATCTACGACTACCTCCGGCTGCTGTTTGCCAACATCGGCGTGCCGCACTGCCCCAATTGCGGGCTCGAGATCGCCAGCCAGTCGCTGGAACGGATCATCGACCTGGTGCTGACCTATCCCCAGGACGAACGCATCAACATCCTGGCGCCGCTGGTGCGGGGACGGAAGGGCGAGTTCAAGAAGGAACTGGCGGCGCTGGTCCAGCGCGGCTACACCAAGGCGCGCGTCGACGGCCAGTTCAAGTCGCTCGAAGACGACATCAAGCTCGATCGCAAGAAGAACCACACGATCGAGGTCGTCGTGGACCGGCTGATCGTGCGCTCCGGCATCGAGCGCCGCCTCACCGAGTCGGTGGAAACCGCCCTGCAGCTGGCCGACGACATCGTCGTCATCAACAGCCTGGATGAAGGCGACCGCCTGTTCTCGCGCAAGATGGCGTGCGTCAACTGCGGCATCAGCGTGCCCGAGATGTCGCCGCGTGCCTTCTCGTTCAACTCGCCGCATGGCGCGTGCACGACGTGCCAGGGCCTGGGCGCCACCTGGGACTTCGACCCTGGCCGCGTCGTGCCGGATCCCGACCAAGTCTCTTGCCGACGGCGCCATCGCGCCGTGGGCGCGTGGCGATCGCAAGCTGGTGCGCGATGCGCTGGCGAAGCTGTCCGAGACGTTCGGCATCGCCCTCGGCACGCCGTTCGGGAAGCTCCCGAAGAAGCATCGCGACCTGCTGCTGTTCGGTCCCGGCGGCGACACCGGCACCTCCGCCAGGTCGCGCAAGAAGGGCCCGCCACCGGACCCGTTCGGCAAGGACTTCGAGGGCCTGATCCCGAACCTGCGCCGGCGTCACGCGGAAGCGACGTGGACCGCGCAAGAGGAGCTGGAAGAGTTCCGCACCTTGCGCCCCTGCCCGTCCTGCGGCGGCGATCGCCTGAAGCCGGAGAGCCGCTCGGTGCGGGTCAAGGGACGACGCCTCGCCGACTACGTGAACCTGCCGATCTCGGAAGCGGTGCAGGTCTTCGGCGCGCTGGAGCTCACCGACCGCGAGTCGATCATCGCCGGACGCATCCTGAAAGAGATCCACGATCGCCTGCGGTTTCTCAATGACGTGGGGGTCGGCTATCTCAGCGTCGGCCGCAGCGCCCACACGCTGTCGGGCGGCGAGGCGCAGCGCATTCGCCTGGCGACCCAGATCGGATCGAATCTCACCGGCGTGCTCTACGTGCTCGACGAGCCGTCGATTGGCCTTCACCAGCGCGACAACCGTGCGCTGCTGGCCACGCTCGGCCGCCTGCGCGACCTGGGCAACACCGTGATCGTCGTCGAGCACGACGAAGAGACGATCCGCAAGGCCGACTACGTCGTGGACCTCGGGCCCGGGGCCGGCGAGCACGGCGGGCAGGTCATCTTTCAGGGCACGCCGGCGCAACTGCTGAACGACCCGTCGTCGGTGACCGGCGCGTACCTGCGCGGCGAGCGGTCGATCAAGACACCGGCGTCGCGCCGCAAGGCGGTGAAGGGCGAGATCGTGGTCCGCGGCGCGCGGGCCAACAACATGAAGAACGTGGACGTCGCGATCCCGCTGGGGCTGTTCACGGCGGTCACCGGGGTGAGCGGGTCGGGCAAGTCGACCCTGATCAACGAGATCCTGTACAAGTCGCTCGCCAAGACGCTCTACAAGGCCAGCAGCGATGCCGGCCTGCACGATCGCATCGACGGCATCGAGCTCATCGACAAGGTCATCGAGATCGATCAGTCGCCCATCGGACGCACACCGCGCAGCAACCCGGCGACCTACACGGGCCTGTTCACGTTCATCCGCGAGCTGTTTGCGATGCTGCCCGACGCCAAGCAGCGCGGGTTCAAGGCCGGCCGATTTTCATTCAACGTCAAGGGCGGGCGCTGCGAAGCGTGCCAGGGCGACGGCGTCATCAGCATCGAGATGCACTTCCTGCCCGACGTCTACGTGACGTGCGAAGAGTGCAAGGGCCGGCGCTACAACCGCGAGACGCTGGACATCCACTATCGCGGCAAGTCCATCGCCGACGTGCTCGATCTCACCGTCGATCAGGCGCTGCCGCTGCTGGAGAACGTCCCGCCCATCGCGCACAAGCTGCGCACGCTGCAGGACGTCGGGCTCGGGTACATCGAAGTCGGGCAGGCGTCGACGACGCTGTCGGGCGGCGAGGCCCAGCGTGTGAAGCTGGCGCGCGAGTTGAGCAAGCGCGGCACCGGGCGCACGCTCTACATCCTGGACGAGCCGACCACCGGGCTGCACTTCGAAGACGTCGAGAAACTGCTCGACGTGCTGGGCAAGCTGGTCGATCAGGGCAACACGGTGCTCGTCATCGAACACAACCTCGACGTCATCCGGACGGCCGACCATGTGATCGACCTGGGGCCCGAGGGCGGCGAACGCGGCGGTAGGGTGATCGCCCAAGGGACCCCCGAGCAGGTGGCGGCGGTGGCCGCGTCGCATACGGGGGCGTTTCTGGCCGAGGCGATGGGGCTGAGGCCCAAGCGACTGAGAGCCGTCTGATGTGTCGAATGCGCCACACTTGTGGTCGACGTGGGCTGTGGTTATCGAGCCACAAGACTGGATTCAAGCGTTAGGGACTCCGATCAGCTAGGCAGCCGTAAGTGACTGATAATACGTGGACTACTAGCTCGACCGTGCAGTTCGTGAAACTCCGGCACCATGTTTGCTGTCCATGCTGGCGCCCGATATCGGGTAACGAAGGTCTCATGGACGCACAGCGCACCCTCAAACGCTCGATTTCTTGTGCCGGCATCGGGCTCCACTCCGGCAAAAAGGTCAACCTCTCGCTGAAGCCTGCCCCGGCCAACACCGGCATCCGGTTCCGCCGGACCGATCTGGGCGGCATCGAGATTCCGGCACGCGCCACGCACGTGGGCGCCGTGGCGTACGCCACGCAGCTCAAGTCGGGCGAGGCGACCGTCGAGACCGTCGAGCACCTGCTGGCTGCGCTGGCGTCGGCGCGCATCGACAACGCGTTCATCGAGCTCAACACCCGCGAAGTGCCCATCATGGACGGCAGCAGCGCGCCGTTCGTGTACCTGCTGCAGGAAGCCGGCGTCAAGGTGCTGGCCGAGCCTCGCCGGTATCTGAAGGTCATGCGCCCGATCAGCCTGTCGAAGGGCGACAAGCAGATCGCGCTCTATCCGTCGGATCAGTTCAAGGTCACCTACACCATCGGGTTCGATCACCCGCTGCTACGCCACCAGTCGCGCGCGATCACGGTGACCGAGCACAGCTTCGCGGAAGAAATCGCGCCGGCGCGCACCTTCACGTTCCTGAAGGAAGTGGAGATGCTGCGGCAGAACGGCCTGGCGCTGGGCGGTTCGCTCGACAACGCCATCGTCGTCGGCGACACCGGCGTGCTGAACAGCTCGCTGCGATTCGAGGACGAGTTCGTCCGCCACAAGATTCTGGATCTCATCGGCGACCTCTCGCTGGTCGGTCATCCGGTCGTCGCGCATGCCGTCGTGACGCGTGGCGGGCATGCCCTGCACACCGCCATGGCCACGCAGGTGCTGGCCGAACCGGACGCGTGGCAGCTGGTCGAGGCGCCGTCGGATGTGCCGACGCCGGCGACGGCCATCCCGGTGCCGGTCTCGAACTAGTTCGTCAGGTCCTCTACACATTGCCAAGGGCGCGAGCAATCGCGCCCTTTTTCATTTTCCGGCCGGGTTCCAGGGCCAGTGTGGAAGCCCTGTGGGGTCGGGCCTGCGCATCGCAGTATTTGCCACTCGATTGCACCAGACCCGGGCGTTTTGAGGGCCAGCTCGGCCGCTGAGATCGGCCGAATGTCGAGTCCTGCCGGATTATAGAGCGGCACGCGTTATGCGCTGGGACGAGTGGATCGCAGATCTTGAAATGCTGAGGCCCGACCCCGACAGTCCGCGTGGCCCGACCCCGAGTTAGTCCGCCCGCAGCGCGGTCATCGGGTCGACGCGCGAGGCGCGCAGCGCGGGGAGGTAGCCGGCCAGCGCGGCGACGGTGACCAGCAGCGCACCGGTTGCGGCAAACGTCATCGGATCGACCGGCGAGGTCTCGTAGAGCAGCGTCGCGATCAGCCTCGCCAGCGCGACCGAGGCGACCAGGCCGACGGCAATGCCGGAGAGCGCCAGCCGCATCGTCTCGCGCAGCACCTGCCCCTGCACGTGGCCGGCCGTGGCGCCCAACGCCATGCGGACGCCGATCTCCTGCACCCGCTGCGAGACGCCGTAAGAGATCACCCCGTAGATGCCCAGGCTCGCCAGCAGCAGCCCGACGCCGGCAAATCCAGCCAGCAGTGACAACAGGAACTTCCGCGGCGACACTGCCCGGTCGACCAGGTCCTTCAGCGGCCGCACCTCCGGCGCCGACATCGTTGGGTCCACCTCCTTCAAGGCGGAGCGGAGTGACGCAACCAGGGAGGAAGGTGGGAGCGTCGAGCGCACGATCAGACTCGGACGACACGCCCCCACCGCGCGCGTAAGGCAGGTACATCTGCGTAACCGGCGACTCGTCCAGGCTGCTCTGCCGCACGTCGGCGACGATGCCGACGATCGTGAACTTGGTGCTGCCGGTTTGCTGCAAGCTGGCCGATCGGATCGCGGCCCGGATAGAGCAGCTTGGCCAGCGACTCGTTCAGGATGCCGACCGTGGCGCTCGCGGCGGTGTCGTGCTCGGTGAAGTCCCGCCCCTTCGACCAGCGGAATGCCCATCGCCCGGAAATATCCAGGCCCGATGATGTACACGAACGCCATCGGATACTGCCCCTCGGGATACGTCTGGCCCGGGACGCCAATGCCCCATGTGCGGTTGCGATCGAGCGGCAGCGCGTCGGTCAACCCGGAGGCCTCAACCCCGGGCAGCTGGGCGACGCGGCGCGCCGCCGAATACAGCCGCGCCCGCCGAGCGTCCGGCTCGAGCTGGCTGCTGGTTTCGAGCCTGACGGCCGTCGCGCGTGACGGCTGGAAGCCGAGGTCGACGTCCAGGATGTGGACGAAGCTGCGCAGCAGCAGGCCCGCGCCGACCAGCAGCACGGAGGCCAGCGCGACCTCCACCACCACGAGCGTCGATCGCACCCGCGCGTGATGGCGACCGTCGGTGGTGCCGCGCCCCTGCGCTTTCAGCGCATCCTGCGGCGGCCGCGCCGCCACGCGCAGCGCCGGCACAGCGCCGATGGCAATGCCAGATACGATCGCCGTCAGCGCCGTGATTGCCAGCGCCATCCCGTCGACGTGCACCTGGTGCAGCAACGGGATCGCCAGCGTCGCCGACGACTTGAGCGCGCCGGTCAGCACATAGGCGAGGGGCACGCCAAGCACCGCGCCGCATGCCGAGAGCACCACGCCTTCCACCATCAACTGCGAGACGATGCGGCCGCGGCTGGAGCCCAGCGCGATCCGCACCGCGAACTCCTTGGCGCGCGAGGCGGTGCGCGCCAGCAGCAGGTTTGACAGGTTCGCGCAGACGATCAGCAGCACCAGGCCCACCGCCGCCCACAGCACGATCAGCGCCCGTCGCATCGGTCCGCTGACGTGTGCCTTCAGGCTGCTCATGGTCGTGCCGAACCGGTAGTCCAGCGACTTCTCGATCGGCGGAACCAGCGTCGCAAACTCGGCGCGCGCCTGCTCTATCGGTGACCCCGGGCTTGAGCCGGCCGATGATCGCCAGCGTGTTGCCCCAGTTGCGCATCTCCTCCAGCCGAGCCGGCACCAGCATGTCCACACGCGTCCCTGGGGTGAAGGAGGACCCGAAATCGAAGTCCTCCGGCAGCACGCCGGTGACGATGCAAGGCGTTTCGTTGATGGTCACTGAACTGCCGACGATGGCCGGATCGCCGCCGAAGCGACGCTTCCAGAGCCCTGCGGTGATGAGCGCTGCGCCGGGGCCGTTGCTCTTCCATTCGTCGCCGACGAACCCGCGTCCAAGCTGCGGCCGGATCCCCAGTTGCTCCAGGAACCCCGGCGCGACCTGCACACCCACCAGCCGTTCCGGTTCGCCCGATCCGGTCAACGTGTAGCTGAAGTAGCCGAAGAACGCGAAATAGGCGGTCAGCGACTCGAACGACCGGTTGTTGCGCGCCATTTCTTCGTACGCGGCAACGCGGTATGTCTTGCCGCTCAGCCCCTCGCCGCGGCCGGTGTTGGCAATCCATACCAGCCGATCGGCGTCCCGAAAGGGCAACGGCCTGAGCACGAGCGGATTGACGACGCTGAACACCGCCGTGTTGGCGCCGATGCCGATGCCCAGAATCAGGATGGCGACCAGCGAGTAACCAGGTTCGCGGACCAGTCCACGAAACGCCAGTCGGAGATCGTGGCGAAGGGATTCGAAGACCATGACGGACTTAGACGAGAAGAAACTGAAGGAAGTTGGCTATGCCATCGCCCCTGCGCCTAGACGACGAGCAGCGCGCGTCATGGTCGTCGGAGACCCCGACGACTCGAACCAGTCGATCCCCTCGCTGACCAGGTCGAACTTCAACTGGTATCGCCCGCGCTCGGCGGGTGCGGGAACCTCGATTGCGACGTCGGCCTGCTGCCCGCCTTCGAGATGGTGCGGCAGCCACGCTCGAGCGTAGTCGCGGTTGATCAACGCGCCGTCGGCAGCGCACAACTGCGCGCCCAGGCGCACGAGCCGGCGACCGTAGCTGGCCTGTGCCGCAAATCGGCGGTTCGACAGGTTCGTGACGCGTGTCTGAAGCAGCACGCTCCGGCCTCGCCGGGCGAGAATCGGAAGCCCGGGCACCAGCGTCTTGACGTCGATCTGCGCCCGCGGCGTCGCGCCGGGAATGGCGTTGCCCAGGTTGTTCTGGTCCCAGATTTCGTTGGCGATGACCTTGTAGTCGTCGGTGCCAGGACGAAAGCGCTGCGAGAAGCTGTCTTCGGGGTGATCGGTGATCTCCCAGCAGAGGCGATCGACGCCGCTTTCGACGGCGAGGCGGCGGGCGGCGTCCATCTCTTCGTCGCGATCGTTCCACTTGAAGAGGATGTAGCGCCAGTTCAGGTGCGGCACGTCGCGACCGTGGCGGGCCTTCTCGTCGGTCATCGCCCGCAGAGTTCGCCAGCGCCTTGCCGAAGTCGCCGCGTTGCCGGTACTGCACGTAAGTGTCCTGCGAGGCGCCGTCGATGGAGAAGGTCACCTCGTCGATGCCGGAGTGCACGAGCCGACGCGCCTTCTCCTCGGTGAGCGCCAGCCCGTTGGTGCTCGTGTAGAGATAGATGTGCGGGAACTTCGACTTGATGTACTCGCACATCTCCACGGCGCGCTTGTGCAGAAACGCCTCGCCGTAGTTGAAAAAGTCGACGCGCCCCAGTGACGGACCCGCCTCGTCGATCACACGGGTGAACAAATCGAAGTCGAGCATGCCGGCCTGGCGCGTGCGTGTGATGCCCGTCTCTGGCGCGCAGCACGCCTGGTTGCAGGAGATGTTGCAGGCCGCCGTGCACTCGACGTACATGCGGCTCGGCAACGTGCCCACATCGAGGGGGCGGGCCGGCGGCGCCTCGTCCTTCTTCAGCGGAAGCTTCAGCGGGCAGTCGCCGCAGAACTTCGATCCGCCCGATACGATGTCCCTCCGCAGCGACGAAGCCACTTCGCCAGTCCAGACACCGCTGACGCTGGTGGTGCGCGTGTCGCCCAGGATGCGCCGTCCATACGGATCCGCGCAGCCACAGGTGAGCCGCCCATCACAGAGCAGCACCATGGTGGTCCATGGCCACGAACAGGTGAACCGGGTGGCGAGATAGTTTAGAGACAACGGAGTGTTCGCAAATGACGGGCACGCGCCGACATCCGGCGGAACCCATGCGGGGCGCGCGCGGCGCGCCCCTACTCGGCTTTTTCGAGCTTTCTGAAATACGCCTCGAGCTTGTCGTTCTCGTACTTCACCGTGTTCAGGAACAGACTTTCGGCCAGGTAGCTCCGCAGTTCCTCGTCGGTCATCTGGCCGATCAGGTGCTGGATCTCCCGCACCATGTCCTCGAACGACCGCGCCAGGGCCTTGCGGGCGGTCACTTCCTTGTAGAGCGTCTCCATGATGGCGAGCAGGTCGCCGTCGAGCGTGATGTCGGCGCCGGTAGAGGTCCGGATGGTCCGCATGGCTAGCTCCCGAAGCTCTTCACCGCGCTGGCTTCGTCAGGATGCAACTCGAGAAAGTTGTGCGCGCCGGTCATCGTCAGCATCGTCTCGACGCGCTTCTGCACGCCAGCCAGCTTCAGTTTGGCGCCGGCGGCGTCCGCCTGGCGATACAGGTCCATGAAGCAGCCGATGGTCGCGCTGTCCACGTAGGTGACCGACGCCAGGTCGATCAGGATCTTCTTGGTGCCGCCTCCGATGAGGCCCGAGACGGTCGAGGAAAAGTCGGCCAGCAACGGGTACATCAGCCGCGTTTCGCCGATTCTGACGATGGCGAGGCCGCCTGCGGTGTCGGTAGTCAGGTTCATCCTAAGTCACTCCGCTCGCCGGGACTCCGCCTCGCGGGCGGCGTTCCGAGCCAGCTCGTCATGCTGATCCTTGAGACGCTTGATCTGGCGGGCCAGTTCAGTCCGCCCGCGATTGATCCGTGATTTCACTGTGCCTTCCGGCAATTCCAGCTGGTCCGCGATCTCCTGATACGTCAGTTCCTGGATGTCGCGCAGCAAGACGGCCGTCCGCAGGGCGTCAGGCAGCGACGTCATCGCCTCGCGCAGCATCGACACGCGATCGCGCGCCTCGAGGGCCGCATAAGGGCTGACCTCTACCGACACAGGCATCAGGTCGCCAGGGTCGATGTCGCGATCGATGGTCTCGCGTTCCTTCCGGACGCTGCGGTAATGGTCGATGCACAGGTTGCGGCTCACGCTGATGAGCCATGTCTGAAAGTTCGCGCGACGATCGAACGTGTTGAGCGACTTGAAGATCTTGAGGAAGATGTCCTGCGTCAGGTCTTCGGCTTCGTCGTGCTTGCCGACGAACTTGTAGGCGACGTTGAAGACCTTGCGCCAATGGAGACGGACGATCTGCTCCCAGGCGTGCTGGTCGCCTGCCAGACACCGCTCGATGAGCTCATCGACGCTTGGCGCCTGCGCGGGCGGCTGGTACGGCGACATGGGGAAGGCTCATCATATCCGCCCGATTTTTCGCCTGTCAAACCACTGCAACTCCTGATTTCACGCTAAGATCCGCAAGATTCATGTCGACGCCCGATACGTTGCCGCTCACGGTGGCCCACCGCGCGACGCTGCTGGCGATTGCCGCCGAGGTGGGCACACCCGTCTACGTGTACGACGCGGCTGTCATCCGTCGCGCGTATCGCGCGTTTGCCGAAGGGTTGGCGCCGCATCCCCACGCCATCCACTATGCGCTCAAGGCGAACTCCACGCTCGCCCTGGTGCGACTGCTGCGAGCGCTGGGCGCGCAGGCCGATGCCAACTCGGGCGGCGAAATCGAGGTGGCGCTGCGCGCCGGGTTCATCCCCGACCAGATTGTCTTCACCGGCGTGGGCAAGACGGGCGACGAGCTGGATCGCGCCGTTTCGCTGGGAGTGAAAGCCATCAACGCGGAGTCGCCTGGAGAGCTCGACCGCATCGCGGCGCGTGCCGTGGCGCTGTCGACGACGGTGCGGGTCGCGCTTCGCGTGAATCCGGACATCGACGCCAAGAGCCATCCCCACATTTCAACCGGGCTCAAGACGAACAAGTTCGGCATGCCGCTCGAGCAGGTCCGCCAGCTCTATCGCGACCACGCCCGACAACCGGGGCTCGAGCCGGTGGGGCTGCACATCCACGTCGGCTCGCAGATCACGTCGCTCGATCCGCTGCGCCGTGCCGCCGAGCGGGCCGTGATGCTGGCCCGCGAGTTACGCGACGACGGCATCCAGATCGAGCACCTCGACCTCGGCGGCGGCCTGGGAATTTCCTACGACGGCACGCCGGTGCCGACGCCGGCCGAATACGCGGCGGCGATTCTTCCCGCCGTGCGCGACACCGGCTTTTCGATCGTCGTCGAGCCCGGCCGTGCGCTGGTGGGCGCCGCCGGCACGCTGCTGACGCGGGTGATCGACCTCAAGCAATATGCCGACGGTCTGCGCTTTGCCGTGCTGGATGCCGGCATGACCGAGCTGATGCGCCCCGCGCTCTACGGCGCCTTTCACCGGATTGTCCCGGTGGCGCCACGCGAGGGGGCCGGGCATTCCTACGAGATCGTCGGCCCGCTGTGCGAGAGCAGCGACATCTTCGGGCGCGATCGGCGACTGCCGCCGCTGGAAGTGGACGACGTCATGGCGATCCTCGATGCGGGCGCCTATGGCTCGGTGATGGCGAGCACCTATAACCGGCGGCCGCTGCTGCCGGAGGTGCTCATCGACGATGAGCACAGTCACCATCACGAAGGCACGAAGGCACGATGGCACGATGGTCCAACAGGACGGTCGTGGCGCGTGATCCGACGGCGCCAGACCATTGACGAACTTCTGAGCACAGAACTGTAGATGCTGATCGCATTCGAAGGACTCGACCAAAGCGGCAAGGAGACACAGGCGAGGGTGCTGGTGGCTTCGCTCCGGGCGCAGGGCCGACGCGTTGAGACGCTGTCGTTTCCCGACTACCAGACGGCCATCGGGCGCGAGATCGGCGAGGCCCTGGCCGGGCACCGCGAGTACGGCCCCGACGTCATGCAGCTGCTCTACATCGCGAATCGTTTCGAGAAAAAGTCCCTCATCCTCGAATGGCAGGCAGCCGGCGCCGTCGTCGTCTGCGATCGGTATGTCGCGTCGAGCATCGCCTATGGCGAATCACAGGGCCTCGACGCCGCGTGGTTGACCGACGCGCAGCGTTATCTGCCACAGCCCGATCTCACGTTCGTCCTCGACATCGCGCCCGAGATCTCGGCCGCGCGCAAGCAGACCAACCGCGACCGCTACGAGCGCGACATGCCGCTGCTGACACGCGTGCGCGAGAGCTACCGGCGCCAGGCCCAGCAGCCCGGATGGCATCTCATCGATGCCGATCGCGCGAAGGACGAGATTGCGAGGGAGATACGAGAGAGGGTCGGTTAGGTTTTGGCTGCCACCGCCGGACTGTCCCGCAGTACGCCTCATAGTCGTCCCCAAACGTCCGCTGCAGCGCAGGCTCTTCGTACGTGACGACAAACACATGCGTAGTCAGCAGGAACACGCCCGTGTAGCCGGCAAGCGCGAGGGACTCATAGAAGAGCGCAGCGCCCGCCAAGGCGAGAGCCGCTCCGAGATACATGGGATTGCGCACCAGACGATAGGGCCCCTTGATAACGAGGCGACGGGGCGGATCGAAGGGAGCGGGCGTTCCTTTTCCGACGAATGCGAATGTGAAGATGCACCACAAGGCGACGGCCGCGCCGAGTGCCCCCACGAGCACCCCGGCGCCTTGCCAGATGCCGATGTGCGCTGGCGTCGGCACCCCTGACCAGGACAGGAGGCTCGACGGGACGAATACCAGCACGAGGCCGACAAAGAGCGTCGCGTAAGCGATCGTGCGCGCAAGAACGAACATGTTCCGCGTCGTTGGCTCCGGACCAGCCCGGTCAGGCCGCCCCAGCGCCAAGTTCCTCAGGCCCGCGCGACGGCCACCGCGCGCACTTCTCGCGCTCCCGCCTCGACGAGCACGCGCGCGCAGGCTTCCAAAGTCGCGCCGGTCGTGAGCACGTCGTCGACGAGCATCAGCGTACGGCCCTCAACCTGCCGCCGGGCGCGGTCGGTGGCGCCGGGCAGCCATCCTCCCATGGCGAATGCGTCACGCACGTTGGCCTGCCGCTGGTGGCGGTCCAGCGCTGTTTGCGGGGGCGTGGCGCGCCGGCGGCGAAGCACGTGCCACACGGGACGGCCGAGCGTCGCCGCAAGCAGGGCGGCCTGATTGTAGTTCCGACGCCACTGGCGCCAGGGATGGAGCGGCACCGGCACGACGGCATCCACGTCGTCGAGCAGTTCGCCGGCGGCGCCTCGCAGCAGCGGACCCAGCCGGGTTGCGAGGCTTCGACGGCCCCGGAACTTCAGGCCGTGGATGACGTCGCGGAGGACCTCCTCAAAGGGGCCGACCGCGCGGACGTGCGACAGCGTCGTGGATGGCAGGCCGAGATCGCACGCGGGGCTCGCGAAGCGCCCGATGCGCTCCCAGCAAATGTCGCACACCGGTGACCGAGTCGGCGCTTCGAGCACCCGCGCGCACGACAGGCACACTGGCGCAAAGAGTGTCGCGATGAGCGCATCAGCGATCGATGCCATGTCCAACCTGACCCAACCCGACCCAACGTGACCGAACCCGATCCAACCTGTCGCTAGTCCATCCCGTATCTCTTCCGCTTCTCCCACAACGCTTTCCGGCTGATCCCCAGCACCGCCGCGGCCCGGCTCTGGTTGCCGCGCATCTCCGTGAGCACCAGCGCGACGTAGCGGCGTTCGAGGACGTCGAGCGTCGGCCGCTCGCTGGAACCACCGGCGGCCACAATCTCCGGCGACGCGATCGACGACGGGAGATCGGCTGCCGAAATGACGGCGGCGTCGGCATTGAGCACGGCCCGCTGGAGCACGTGACCGAGTTCCCGGACGTTGCCGGGCCAGCTGTATCTGGCGAGCGCGTCGAGGGCGTCGGGCGCCAGTCGGGGACCTTGCGGCCGGACTCTCCAGCGATGTCCCTCATGACTCGCCGGATGAGGACGGGCAAGTCGCCTCTTCGCTCGGTCAGTGTCGGCACGTGCAACGGCAGCACGCGGAGCCGGTGATACAAGTCCGTCCGAAAGCGTCCCTCGGCCACCGCCAGCTCGATGCCCTCCGAGGCTGACGCCACGACCCGCGCGCGTACCGGAACCGACAGGTTCGACCCGAGGCGCTCGACCTGTTTCTGTTCGACGAGCCGCAGGAGCTTGCTTTGCGCGTCGAGCGGCAGCTCGTCGACGCGGTCGAGATACACGATCCCCTGGCCGGCCAGTTCGAACCGGCCCGGCCTTGCCACCGTCGCATCGGTGAACGCGCCGCGCTCGTGGCCGAAGAGCTCGGATTCAATCAGCGTCGCCGGCAGCCCGGGACAATCGACCACAACAAACGGATGCCGCTTGCGCGAGGAGAGCGCGTGCAGCGTGCGCGCCACGAGATCCTTGCCAACGCCGGTGCCGCCCGTGATAAGGACGTTGGCATCGGCCGCCGCATAGCGTTTCAGCTCGGCGAGCATCGCGCGCATCGCCGCGCTGCGTGCCACCAGCCGGTCTAGGCCTTCGGCGCGGGCAGGTCGACGAGGCTGCTGATGTCGATTGGGATCGCGCTGCCCCACAGGCGTTCGAGTCCGTAAAATCTGCGCGTTTCCGCGCTGAAGACGTGCACGACGAAGTCGAAGTAGTCGAGCAGGATCCAGCCGGTCCGATCGTAGCCTTCGGTATGCGACGGCTTCACCCGCCGCGCGCCGAGCGCTTCCTCAACCGCTTCGGCAATCGCGCGAATCTGCCGCGCGTTGCCGCCGGTCGCCAGGAGGAAGAAGTCGGTGAAGCCGGCCGACTTGCGCAGGTCGAGCAGCGCCACGTGGTCCGCTTTCTTCGACGCCGCAGCCTTCACCGCTTCCACCACGTCGAGCGGCAACTTCGCCCTGGCCGCCGGGACCATCGTCGTGTCCGCCGGCGCGGTGGTGCGTGTTTCCGGAACGACCGGCGAGCGATCGACGGGCACCTCTGGGCGCGTCGAGGCCGCGCGCTTCCGCACGGAGGTCTTCCTGGCGGCCCGCTTGCGCGCTGCCGTGCTCGTTTTCGCTGTCCTAGCCGTGCTCTTGTGCATGCAACTCGCTGGCCGCCTTCAAAGGCCCGGCGGCAGGGGAGGGGGGACCCAAAGCGCGGCCGTACAGCCCGTGCCTGGCGATGTGCTGCTCGACCAGCAGGGGCGTCATGCCCGCGATGGCGCGGTTGCTGGCCGCGGCCAGGCGGATGGCGGTCGCCGACACCGCTGGCGTCTTCGCATGCACAAGCCAGATGGCCGGTTCCGCCGTGTCCGCGTCCTTCGGCGGCGTCGAGGCATCGGCCACACGCATTCGATCCGCCAGCGACGGCAACTCGTCGCGCAGCGACGCCGCGTCGCGCCCGGGCCGGGACACCACGACGAAATGCGAGCGCGTCAAGATCGCCGGGTAGTCGTGCCACGTGCCGATTTCTGCAAACGCATCGGCGCCCGTGATGAAAAAGATCTGCCAGGCCTGCCAGCCCTGGGCGGCGTACGCCGCCAGCGTTCGGCTGGTGTAGGACGGGCCTTCGGCGTGCAGCTCGCGGTCGTCGACCAGCAGGCCTGGCGTCTCGGCGATGCCAAGCGCGACCATCGCGAATCGGTGCTCGGGCGAGGCCGAGGGCTGCAGCGTGCGGTGGGGCGGGATGTGCGCGGGGATCAGGTGGACGGCGTCGAGATCCAGCGCCGCGTCGGCGGCCAGCGCTGCCGCCAGGTGTCCATGATGGAACGGGTCGAAGGTGCCACCGAGAAGGCCGATACGGCCGGTCCGCGTCATTCCTGAAGGCAGGATAGCAGAATCATGTCAATTGCAGATTGCAGATTGACGATTGCTGATTACGAAATTACGCGGATTCCGCAAGGGATTACGCGGATTCGGTCGTGCTGAGATCGAGCGCGGCCTTCTGCGCCGCGCGAGCCTCCGCCAGGATGGCCCAGGCGGCTTCGAGCAGCGGCTGCAGGCCGGTCCCGGCGACGGCCGAGATGCGGAAGAAGGGCAGCTCGAGCTCGCGAGCGCGCGCTTCGAGCGACGCGACCAGCGACTCGTTGGTGGCGGCGTCCATCTTGTTGGCCGCCACGAGCTGAGGCTTGCTTCCAAGCTCGGCGTCGAAGAGCGCGAGCTCCTTGCGAAGCACGTCGAGATCGTCGGCCGGCGGGCGCCCCGACATCCCCGAGACGTCGACCAGGACGATCAGGACCTTCGTGCGTTCGAGGTGCTTGAGGAAGCGATCGCCGAGCCCGTGCCCCGTGTGCGCGCCTTCGATGAGGCCCGGCACGTCGGCCACCACGAAGCTGCGGTCGTCGCGCATCAGCACGACGCCGAGATTCGGGGTGAGCGTGGTGAACGGGTAGTCGGCGATCTTCGGCTTGGCCGCCGAGATGCGCGAGATGAGCGTGGACTTGCCCGCGTTGGGATAGCCAACCAACCCGACGTCGGCCAGCAGCTTGAGGTGCAGGCGCAGCCTCCGGGCTTCGCCGGGCAGTCCTGGTTGCGACTTGCGCGGTGCGCGGTTGGTGGAGGTCGCGAAAAACGCGTTGCCCAGCCCGCCCTTGCCGCCTCTGGCCACCAGCACGCGCTGGCCGGGTTCGGCCAGGTCGGCAAAAAGCGTCCACTCGCGTTCGGAAGCCGGAGCGCTCGCCTCGCTCTCAGCAGGCTCGCCCTCGGGATCGATCTCCTGCGCGTAGACCAGCGTTCCGATGGGCACCTCGAGCACCAGGTCGTTGCCCGTGCTGCCCGTGCGGTTCGAGCCCGATCCCGGCTTGCCGTTGTCGGCCTGATGCTCTGGATGGAAGCGGAAGTTGACGAGCGTGTTGATGTGGTCGCTTGCCAGCAGATACACCGAACCGCCCGCGCCGCCGTTGCCGCCATCGGGCCCCCCACGGGGCACGAACTTCTCGCGACGGAAGCTCATGGCGCCCCGGCCGCCGTGGCCGGCTGCGATTTCGATGTCGACTTCGTCAACAAACATGGGAGAGGGTGAAGACACAAACGGGGCGCGCGGCCAGGTGCCGGGCGCCCCGTCAAAGCCTCCGACGAGCCTTTGTTACTGCTGCTCGACCGGGTGAACGCTGATGAACCGTCCGCGCGCGCCGTGGTCTTCGAACTTGACCTTGCCGGCGACCTTCGCAAACAGCGTGTCGTCCTTGCCGAGGCCGACGTTGAGCCCGGCCTGGAACTTGCGGCCGCGCTGCCGGACCAGGATCGACCCGCCGGTCACCACGTTGCCGTCGTGCTTCTTGACGCCCAGCCGCTGCGCGTTGCTGTCGCGGCCGTTGCGCGAGCTGCCCTGTCCCTTTTTTGTTGCCATGGCTAAATCACGATCTCCTTCACGAGCAGCCGCGTGTAGGTGCTGCGATGGCCGCGCGACTTGCGGAAGCCCTTGCGGCGCTTCTTCTTGAACACTCGAATCTTCGGGCCTCGCGACTCGCCCTCGATGACGGCCACCACGCGGGCACCCGACACGAACGGGGCTCCGGCAATGATGTCGCCGCCGTCTTTGGCCACAAACAGCACCGAGCTCACCGACACTTCTTCGCCGGCCGTACCCGCGAAGTGGTCGACTTCGACCGTGGCCCCTGGCGTGACTTTTACCTGCCGCCCGCCGCTCTGGATGATTGCGTACACGACCGAACTCCTAACTTACTCAGGTTCACAGGTTCACAGGTTCGCGGGTTCCGAGGTTCGGATTACGCGGATTGCAGCCGTGACTGATCGCCCAGAGGCCAACTTTCGCCTGCGGACAAAGGATTGATTATACAGGGGTCCCGGACGGGCTGGCAAGCTCCCCGGGAACGCTTCGAAGAACCCGAAGAACCCCGGGAACCCAAGGAACCCGAACCCGCGAGACCTGAGAACCCCGGAACCTGTGAACCGGGTTACTTCAGAAGAACCCGGGATCCCCGGATCTTCTGGCTGCTCAAAGTGCTCAGGAAACTGGGCACCAGCCGGTCCATCAGCTCGAAATATGACGACAAGGCCGGCGTCGACTGCTGCGGGCTGTAGAGGATCTCTTCGCGGAAAGTCTCGGAGTACAGCGTGGCGCCTGTCCGGCCGTCGATGAAGATGAATTTGGGCCGCAGAATGAATCCCTTGCGCTCCATGTAGGTGCGCACCGGCACGACCCGCCTGCGGCCGAGGGTGTCGTAGTACTCCTGCTCGCGCTGCACGAAGCCGGACCGGGCGTGCGGCGTGAACAGCACCGAGCCGGTGACGATCAGCGGGTTCTGGAACTCTTCGCCGATCTTCTTCCAGTAGTCCACGTTGGCGAAGATCGTCTCGAGCGGCTCGAGATCCTTCTCGTCCTTGATGCGCGGCGTCTGGCCGTCACCTGCGGGCGGTTGCGCCGCGGGCGGCTGAGACGGCGGCGGCTGCGTCGCGGGGGCCTGACCGTTGGTGCCGTTGGTGCCGTGTGTGCCCTCCGGACTTCCGGGCGCCGTCCCGTCGGTGGCCGGCGGCGTGGCGGGTGGCTCGGTACGTTGTTCGACGGCCAGTTCCAGCAGCGGCAACACGTCGGCGTCGATCACGCGCAGACCCGACTTCGAACGCAGCTGGCTGCGGAGCAGCCGCACGGTTTCGAGGTTGGCGTCGACGTCTTCTGATCCGCCCGCGAGAAAGCCCGCAATCAACACGCGCTGAAACGCCGACACGTCCATCTTCGGCTGGATCGGCGTTTCGATCGGCACCTCGTAGAAGCTGGTGCACGCGCTCACCGTGAGCGCAACCAGACTAGCGGCTGCCGCGGCGGCTCGTGCGGTCATTGATTTCCTTGAACAGCTCGTAGTTCTGCCGGACCATCTGGTTTTCCGGATCGAGTTCGAGCGCGCGTTCGTACGCTTTGCGCGCCTTGTCGAACTCGCCTTCGTGCTCGTACGCGACGGCCAGGTTGTTGAACGCGGCCGAGTAGGACGGGTCGATCTTGGAGGCCTGATCCCAGCGATAGATGGCTTCGCGCCACAGTCCTCGCTGTGCCACCGAGATCCCGAACTCGACGTGTTTCTTCGCGCTCTCGCGTGCGTCATCAGCCAGGGCTGGAGCGGCCGACACCGAGAGCAGGAACGCGGCAACCAGGACGTGTCGAGTCATGGCAGGAATCCCCTCACTATGCCACCGGGCCACGGGAGGTGCAAGCAAATGCGGCGGATTCTCCGGCGCTCATCTCAGTTCTCCGGCGCTCATCTCAGCGATTCAGCAGCAAGCCCTATACCACGGATGTTTAGACGCCCACCGCAGGATAAACGGCTGGGCGTGAGCGGTTGTCCACGGCGAGGGCCAGGACAGGTTGTTTCGGAGGACGTAAGCCCTTACAATCGAGCGCACGAGGAGGTCGGGCGGGAGAACCGCCATGGACCTGCTGTACCTCGACCCTTCCACGCCCGACTATCCCCAACGCCTTCGCGACATCCCCGACCCGCCCGAAGGCCTGTGGCTTCGCGGAGATCCGCGTGCGCTGGCCCGCACGTCGGTCGCGATTGTCGGCTCGCGCCGCGCATCGCCGGGAAGCCTCGACATCGCGCACCGCCTGGCGGCGGACCTGGCCAGGATTGGCTTGACCATCGTCTCAGGCCTGGCGCGCGGCTGCGACGGCGCTGCACACCGTGGCACCCTCGACGCCGGCGGCGTCACCATAGCCGTGCTGGGGTCGGGCGCCGATGTGATCTACCCGCCGGAACACGGCTCGCTGGCTGAGCAGATCGTCGGGCAGGGCGCGGTTCTCAGCGAGTTTCCGCCCGGCGCCCCGCCCCTTCCCCATCACTTCCGCCAGCGCAATCGCCTCATCAGCGGCCTGGCCCGCGGCGTGATCGTCATCGAGGCCAACGACAAGAGCGGCTCGCTGATTACGGCCGGTTGCGCATTGGCGCAGGGAAGAGAAGTCATGGTCGTCCCCGGGACTGTGCTCGCCGGTCGCAATCGCGGCGGCCATCAGCTAATCCGCGACGGCGCGGCCCTGGTAGAGAACGCCGAGGACGTGCTTGCCGTGCTGGTGAGTGCGGTGCCGGCGCTCCGGCCCTCCGCGGCCGAAGGCCGCGCACCCCTCGCGAGCGGAGCGAGCGAGCCCCCCGACGACCCTGTTCTCTCCGCGCTCGATGCCGACGATCCGCAGGATTTCGACCAGCTCGCGCGGCGGACGGGCCTGTCGGCGACCCCATTGCTCGCTCGGCTGGCTGAGCTGGAGTTGTCCTGTCAGATTGCCCGATATCCCGGGGGACGGTTCGTGCGTTGTTCGGGGAAGGTGATAACGTAGCCTCAGGTCCGGCGCCAGGGAAGTCCTGTGTCGTCGGCCATAAGTTGTTATGTCTAAACCACTTGTAATTGTCGAGTCGCCGGCCAAGGCCCGCACGCTCGAACGGTTCCTCGGCTCCGACTATGCCGTGATGGCCAGTGTCGGGCACATCCGGGACCTGCCCCAGTCGGCCAAGGAGATTCCCGCGCTCATCAAGGACAAGCCCTGGGCGCGGTTTGGCGTCGACCTCGACGGCGACTTCACCCCGCACTACGTCGTCCCCGACGACAAGAAGAAGAACGTCCAGAATCTGAAGGCGGCTCTCAAGAACGCCTCGGAAGTGCTGCTGGCCACCGACCCGGACCGCGAAGGCGAGTCGATTTCATGGCACCTCAGCGAGGTCCTCAAGCCGAAGGTGCCGGTCCGGCGGATCGAGTTCCACGAGATCACGGAAGACGCGGTCAACGACGCCATTGCTCACGCCCGGGACATCAACCAGAGCCTGGTCCGGGCGCAGGAGAGCCGGCGCATCGTCGATCGGTTGTACGGCTACTCGCTCTCGCCGGTGCTGTGGAAGAAAGTGCAGACCGGGCTCAGTGCCGGGCGCGTGCAGAGTGTCGCCGTGCGGCTCATCGTGGAGCGCGAGGAAGCGCGCCGCGCGTTCCGCACCAGCACGTACTGGGACCTCGAGGCGAAGCTGGCCGGGGAAGGCAGGGAGTTTCCCGCGACGCTGGTTCGCCTTGGCGACGCTCGAGTGGCGACGGGCAAGGACTTCGATTCGGCCACCGGCGAGCTGAAGACGCGCGGCGTGCGTCACCTCGACGAACCCGCCGCACGCACGCTGGCGGCCTCGCTCGAGAGCAACCTCCCCTGGACCGTCACGTCGGTTGAAGCCAAACCGGGCCTCGAGCGTCCGGCGCCGCCGTTTACCACCTCCACGCTCACGCAGGAAGCCAGCCGGAAGCTTGGCTATTCCACGGGCCGCACGATGCAGATCGCGCAGCGGCTGTTTCAGGGCGTCGAGATCGGCAACGGCGAGATCGAGGGCCTCATCACGTATCACCGCACGGACTCGACGACGCTCGGTGACAAGGCGCTGGCCGAATCGGCACGCGTGATCGGCGAGATGTTCGGCCGCGAATACCACGAGGGCCCGCGGCGGTATCAGACGAAGGTCAAAAACGCGCAGGAAGCCCACGAGGCCATCCGGCCCAGCGACTTCCGCCAGACGCCGCAGAAGCTGGCGGCGTATCTCGAGCCCGACGAACTGCGGCTGTACGACTTGATCTGGAAGCGCACGATGGCGTCTCAGATGAAGGACGCGCGCGTGTTGAAGACGACGGTGGAGATCACCGCTGCCGGGGCCGAGCCTGCGATCTTCACCGCATCGGGCAAGGCCATCGAGTTTGCAGGGTTCCGTCGCGCCTACGTGGAGGGCAGCGACGACCCGGAAGCCGAGCTCGAAGATCAGGAGACGATCCTGCCGGCGTGCGCCGTCGGCGACCGTGTCAACGCGCGCGGGGTGACGCCGTCGGGCCGCGAGGGCCTGGAGTTTGTCGGCCTCGACGCGAAAAAGCACGAGACGCTGCCGCCTGCGCGCTACACCGAAGCGGCGCTCATCAAGGAACTGGAAGCGGCCGGCATCGGGCGGCCGTCCACTTACGCGTCGATCATCCAGACCATTCAGAACCGCGGCTACGTCTTCCGTCTCGGCAAGGCGCTGGTGCCCTCGTTCACGGCGTTTGCCGTCACCGAGTTGCTGCGCCTGCACTTCACCGACTATGTCGATGTCGGCTTCACGGCCGAGATGGAAGAGGTGCTCGACGCCATCAGCAACGGCGAGCGCGAGTGGCTCGACTTCGTCCGCACGTTCTACCGCGGGGACAAACGGCACGTCGGACTCGAGGCGTTGATCCACAAGAAGCAAAGCGAGATCGACTACCCGGCGATTGACGTCGGCGTCGATCCCGGCACCAATCAACCCATTCGCGTTCGCATCGGCCGCTACGGTCCGTTCCTGCAGCGCGGCGAAGGCGGGGAAGGCAACACCGCATCGCTGCCCGACGACCTGCCGCCTGCCGATATCACCGTCGAACTTGCGGTGCAGCTGCTCGAAGCCAAGGCGCAAGGCCCGAAGGAGCTTGGCAACGACCCGGCCACCGGCCAGATGGTCTACGTCATCGTCGGGCGCTTCGGCGCCTACGTACAGCTGGGCGAGGCCGAAAAGGGCAGCAAGGAAAAGCCCAGGCGTGCGTCCCTGGTCGCGGGGATGAGCGAGAAGACGATCGAGCTCGACGCCGCGCTCAAGCTGCTGGCGTTGCCACGTGAGCTGGGCAAGCACCCCGACGGGAAAGTGGTTGTGGCCGGGCAGGGACGGTTTGGGCCGTACGTGAAGCACGGCGACGAGTTCCGATCGCTTGAAGATTCCGATGACGTCTTCACGATCGGGCTGCCGCGCGCGCTCGAGCTGCTGGCAGCGCCCAAGAAGTCCCGTGGACGGAGAACAGCGACCAGGACCGTGCTCAAGGAAGTGGGCCCGCATCCTCGCGGTGGGGCGACGATCAACCTGCTGGCCGGCAGGTACGGTCCATACGTCACCGACGGCACGACCAATGCGTCGCTGCCCAAGAGCATGGCGCCCGAACAGGTCACGCTCGAACAGGCCGTGGAGTTGCTGGCAGCACGCGAGGGCGCGCCGAAGAAGGGCCGCGCCGTGAAGCGCGCCGCCGGTGGCGCGAGGAAGACGACCCGAAAGCGCGCGACAACCGTCGCGTCGTCGTAGGGGCGGGTTTCGAACCCGCCCACCGCAGGCTACATGGTTCGAATCATCGGCGGTGGACTGGCCGGGTCCGAAGCGGCATGGCAAGTGGCCAGCCGCGGCGTGCCGGTCACGCTGTACGAGATGCGCCCCGTTCGGCCGACCGAGGTGCACAAGACCGACCGGCTGGCGGAACTGGTCTGCAGCAATTCCTTCCGCGGCGACAAGCTCGATAACGCCGTCGGCCTGCTCAAAGAAGAGATGCGCAGGCTCGGCTCGCTGGTGATGCGCGCGGCCGAGGCCGCCCGCGTGCCGGCCGGCGCCGCGCTGGCGGTCGATCGCGATCGCTTTTCCCAGGCGGTGACCGACGCCATCGCTTCGCATCCGCTCATCACGCTCGAGCGGCGTGAGATCGGTCGGGTGCCCGAGCCTGACGGCGCCCCCTGGATCATCGCCACCGGTCCACTTACGTCCGACTCGCTGTCGGCCGACATCGTGCGCCTGGTTGGCGCCGAGCACTTGTCCTTCTACGACGCCATCAGCCCGATCGTGCTGGCCGAGTCGATCGATCGGGGCAAGGTGTTCAGGCAGAGCCGATGGGATCGAAGTTTGGGCCCGCGAGGCGCATCGCAGCCCCGAGGCCCGCCTGTCGGCGTTGATGACGGGCAGGGGGACTACTTGAACTGCCCGTTTGACAGGGACGAGTACGACCGGTTCTACGAGGCGCTCGTTGCCGCCGAATCGGCGACCGTGCACGACTTCGACAAGGCGAAGTTCTTCGAGGGGTGCCTGCCCATCGAGGTGATGGCGCATCGCGGGCGCGACACGCTGCGCTTTGGCCCCATGAAGCCGGTCGGCCTGGTCGATCCGCGAACAGGCCGTCAGGCGTACGCCGTCGTGCAGTTGCGTCAGGACAACCTGGCCGGCGACCACTGGAGCCTCGTCGGTTTTCAGACGCAATTGAAGTGGGGCGAGCAGGGACGCGTGCTGCGGATGATTCCGGGTCTCGAACAGGCCGAGTTCGTGCGCTACGGGATGGTGCACCGCAACACCTACATCAACGGCCCGACCGTGCTGCAGGCGACGTGGCAGACGCGCGCGCGCCCCGACCTGTTCTTCGCCGGGCAGGTGAGCGGTGTGGAGGGGTACGTCGAGTCGGCGGCCTCGGGGCTGCTGGCGGGCCGCAACGCCGCGGCGCTGGTCCTTGGTGAGCCGCTGACGACACTGCCGCGCACGACCGCCATCGGCGCGCTCTCGTACTACGTGTCGCATGCCGAGGCGAAGTACTACCAGCCAAGCAACATCACCTTCGGGATCATGGCGCCGCTCGACGTAGCGGGAGCCCGCGCTCCCAGGGGCGCCGACCGTAAGCGGGCGATGTCCGAGCGGGCGTTGGCGGATCTCGTGGTATGAGGCGCGCCCACGACGGATCGCTCAAGCAGTACATCCACGACTTCGTCGAGTACCTGCGGCTCAACCGCAACGTGTCGGCCCACACGTCACGCGCCTACGAAAGCGACCTCACGCAATTTCTCACCGCCAGCGCCGCTGCGCAGCGGCGCTCGCGGCCATCGCTGACGCCGGCCGACTTCTCACCCGACACCGTGCGCCTTTTTCTGGGCGCCGTCTTCCGCGATGGCGCCAGTCGCGCGACGGCCGCGCGCAAGCTGGCCGCCGTGCGTACGTTCGCGCGATGGCTTCGACGAGAAGGAGTGATCGAGGGCGACCCGGCGGCGCTTGCGGGCACCCCGTCGCGCGAACAGAAGATCCCGGTCCATCTGTCCATCGAGGAGATGGCCAAGCTGCTCGAGACGCCCGATCGCGGCTCGCCGCTCGGCCGCCGCGACCAGGCGATGCTCGAGTTGTTCTACGCCTCGGGGCTCCGGTTGAGCGAGCTGACTGGCCTTGATCTCGACGACTTGAATCTGAATGCGCGGATGGTGCGCGTGCTGGGCAAGGGGAGGAAAGAGCGGCTCGTTCCCATGACACAAACCGCGGCGGACGCGATCCGGGCCTACCTGCCGGATCGCGAGAAGATGGTCGCGGGGTCGCGAGGGGGCCTGGCCCCCGTACGTCGCGCGGGGGCCAGGCCCCAGATTCACCCCCTCTTCGTCAACTACCGTGGAGAGCGACTGACCCCGCGCAGCGTGCATCGTCTGGTGCGGAAATACGTCGCGCTTTGCAGTACGCGGTTCGGCATTTCGCCGCACGCGCTGCGCCATTCGTTTGCCACGCACCTGCTGGAGGGCGGCGCCGATGTGCGGGGAATCCAGGAACTGCTCGGCCACGCGCAGCTCAGCACCACGCAACGCTACACGCACGTCAACGCCGCACACCTGATCGAGGTCTATCGCCAGTCGCACCCGCGAGCCAAGAAGGGCGGCTAGGAAGATGCGGCATCTGGGGCAGGTGAGACCACAGGAGGGGCATGCCGACAACGTCCTGGAGACGCTGTTCTTCCGCTCGGCGGGCGCGCCGCTGGTTGACGGCAACGCGGTCCAGGTGCTGCTCGACGGCGATCAGAACTACCCCCGCTGGCTCCACGCCATCGATCAGGCGCAGCGCACGATCCACCTCGAGATGTACATCGTGCACAACGACGTCGTCGGCCGGCGCTTTCGCGATGCGCTGGTGGCACGCGCGCGGGCCGGCGTGACGGTCCGCGTGCTGTACGACTGGTTCGGCGCGTTGCGGCCCAGCTCATTTCGTTTCTGGGCGCCCCTGACGAATGCCGGTGGCCATGTGAGGGTCGTCAACGCGCCGCGGCCCCATTCGCTGCTCAACCTGGCCAGCCGCGATCATCGCAAGCTGCTGACCGTCGACAGCCGCGTGGCCTACCTCGGGGGGTTGTGCATCGGGGACGACTGGCTGGGCGATCCGGCTCGGGACATCCCCGCGTGGCGCGACACGGGCATCGAGTTGCGAGGCCCGGCAGTGGCCGAGGCCGAGCTCGCCTTTGCCGGCGCGTGGGCCGCCTGGGGCGAGGGCCTGCCGCCGGGCACGGTGCCGGCACGCGAGGACATTCCAGTCGTAGGCGACGTCAGCGTGCGCGTGGTGCCGACCTCGCCCGACCGCACCACGCTTTACCGCCTCGAACTGGCAGCGCTCGCCGCGGCCAGCGACCGCATCTGGCTCACCGACGCCTATTTCATGGGGACGGCGGTGTACATCGAGTCGCTCAGCGCGGCGTCACGCCACGGAGTGGATGTCCGGCTGCTGGTGCCCAACAACAGCGACGTGCCATGGGTCGGCAATCTGTCGCGCACCTTGTACCGCCGCCTGCTCGACGCCGGTGTCCGCATCTTCGAGTGGAATGGCCCGATGATCCACGCCAAGACGGCCGTGGCCGATCGGCGGTTCGTCCGAATCGGATCGACGAACCTGAACCTGTCGAGCTGGTTGGGCAACTGGGAGCTCGACGTCGTCGTCGAGGACGCGGGCGTCGCGGCGCGCATGGAGGAGATCTTCGACCAGGACCTGCGCAACGCCACCGAGGTCGTGATCACGGATAGGAACACCGTGCGGCTGCAATCGGCGCGGCCGCGCCGGCTGACATCGCGTGACCGTCTGCCGCGCCGACGCCTGGCCCGCGCAGCCAGTGGCAGTGCCAAACGCGTGATCAAGGACGTCGCGCTGGCGGGCTCTGCCGTGGGATCGGCCGTTCGCGGGTATCGCGTCCTGGGGCCGCACGAAGCTCTGGCGCTACTGACCATGAGCCTGATGGCGGCGGTGGTCGCCGTGCTCGCCTTTACGTTGCCCCGTGCCTTCGCGTACCCGCTTGGGGCGTTGTCGGCGGTGGGCGCGCTCACGCTCGTCGCCCGCGCCTGGCGGGCACGGCGCCGGTAGGAAATCAGCTCGCCAGTGGCTCTTCGAGGGCCTGCGGCCGACGTCCCCGCGGGAAATCGATGTTGAGCGTCTTGATCTTGTAGTTCATCACGCGCGGGCTGATCGCAAGCAGCTCCGCCGCGTCTTTCTGCACCCAGTTGGACATCTTCAGCGCCTCGATGAGCGCCGCGCGCTCGATCTCCTCGAGCGCGATCCCCGACGGCGGGATCTTCACCGGCGACTGCCCGCTGCCGCCGGCCTGGGTCGAGGTCATCTCGCCCAGCCGCAGGTCCTCGGCGGTGATCTGCGTGCCTTCGGTCAGCAGCATCGCGCGTTCGATTGCGTTTTCGAGCT
Organism: Vicinamibacteria bacterium; assembly: GCA_963806705.1. GTDB lineage: Bacteria > Acidobacteriota > Vicinamibacteria > Vicinamibacterales > JAENWD01 > JAENWD01. The sequence goes on along the minus strand of CAWDZE010000005.1, from coordinate 329,357 downwards.
CGCGGATGTTGCCGGGCCAGTTGTAGCGCATCAGCAGCTTGCTGGCCTCCGAGTCGAGCCCGTCCATCTTCTTCTTCAGCTCGCCGGCGAACCGCTTGATGAAGAAGCCCGCCAGCGCCTGCACGTCTTCCTTGCGCTCGCGCAGCGGCGGCATCTCGATGGTCACGACGTTGAGCCGGTAGTACAGGTCCTCTCGGAACTGGCCGGCTGCCACCATGGCCGCCAGATCGCGGTTGGTTGCGGTGACCAGCCGCACGTCCACTTTCAGCGTCCGCGTGCCGCCCAGCCGCTCGAACTCGTGCTCCTGGAGCACGCGCAGGATCTTGGCCTGGGTGCTCGGGCTCATGTCGCCGATCTCGTCCAGGAACAGGCTGCCGCCGTCGCTTTGCTCGAACCGGCCGATGCGCTGCTTGTCGGCGCCGGTAAAGGCGCCCTTCTCGTGCCCGAAGAGCTCCGATTCCAGCAGGTTCTCCTGCAGCGCCGCGCAGTTCACCTTCACGAAGTTGCGGTTGGCCCGCAGCGAGTTGTGGTGGATCGCGCCGGCGATGAGCTCCTTGCCGGTCCCCGTTTCGCCGCGAATGAGCACGGTCGTGTTGCTCTTGGCGACCTTCTTCACCATCGACAACACGCGCTGGAGGGCGCCGGAGCTGCCGATGATGTGCTCGAAGTTGTAGATGTCCTGCTGCGTGTGCCGCAGGTAGTCCAGCTCGTGGCGCATGCGCCGAAGCTCGAGGGCTTTCTCGATCTTCAGCTCCATCTCCTCGATCTCGAACGGCTTCTGGACGTAGTCGAAGGCGCCGACTTTCATCGCCTCGACGGCCGTGCTCACCGAGCCGAACGCGGTCATCAGGATGACCGCCGTCGTCGGGTGCAGCGCCTTGGTGGTCTTGAGCACCTCGATGCCGTCGCTGCCGCCCATCTTCAAGTCGCTGAGCACGACGTCGTAGTAGCTCTCGTGCAGCTTCTCGATGGCGGCGTTGCCGTTGGGGGCCTCGTCGACGTCGTGCGACGCCTCCTGGAGCGCGCGCACAAGTCCGCGCCGCAGGGCGTCGTGATCGTCGGCAATGAGAATGCGGCCCATGTCTGTCCCTCTTCGCTGCCCGAACTAAAGTTCGGGCCTACGCATCACTGAAACCACTCTTGCTCGGCGCAGACCGGCAGGGTCACGGTAAAGGTCGTGCCCAACCCGGGGGCCGTCGTCACGTCGATACGGCCGTCGTGCGCGTCGATGATCTTGCGCACGATGGCCAGGCCCAGCCCCGAACCCTGCGCCTTGGTCGTGAAAAACGCGTTGAACACCCGGTCGGTCAGCTCAGGCGGAATCCCCGGTCCGTCGTCGCCGACCTGTATCACGACAGTCGGAACGTGGACCGGGGTCTCCGTGGCCAGCATGCCCTGGGGTGCGTGCTCGCCTTCCATCACGCCGGTGGACGCGCTGATGCGTACCTTTCCTGCGCCACCGAGCGCTTCAAACGCATTGATCACCAGGTTGGTGAACACCTGGCACAGCTGGTGCTCGTCGCCCTGGATTGGCGGCAGGTCGTCAGGGACGGCGACCTCGACGCCGACCGCGCCGCGCTGCGCCTTGCTCTCCGCCATCGACACCGCCGTCTGCAGCACCGGCCCGAGTGCGGTGCGGCCGCGCTCGAGCCTCACGGGCCGCACGTAGTCGAGCATCTCGACGACGGTGGAGTTGGCCATCTTGGCCTCGTTGATGATGTCGTTGAGGAGCGACTGCGCATCGGGCGAGTCGCTGACCTTCCGCCGGAGCAACCCCGCCATCACCTCGATGCCTGCCAACGGATTCTTCAGTTCGTGCGCCATGGCCGCGGCCATCTCGCCCAGCGCCGCCAGCCGATCCCGCAGCCGCTCGCGTTCCTCCAACTGCTCGACCCGCGTGAGGTCCTTGAAAAACAGCGCCGCGCCAGCCACCTCGCCCGCTGCGTCGCGGATGTGGGCCAGCGTGTAGCCGATGACCCGCCCCGTCGACTTCAGGCGCAGCTCGACGCGGTTGGGCAAGTGACTCAGCTCGAACGTGCTCGCGATGACGCGGACCATGTCCGGGTGTACGCGCAACACGTCTGCGTAGGCCCGGCCGATGTCGTCGGCATCCGGCGTGAGCCCGAAGATGCGATAGGCCTCGTCGTTCATCACCGCGACGCCGCCGTCCCTGGTCACGGCCAGCACGCCGTTGCGCATGCTGGCGACCATGTCACGGAAGAAGCGGTCGCCAACCGACGTGACCGCCGCTCGACGTCGAAGCCTGACGGACCTGTTCGCCCGGCCGTCGCCCGACTTGCCTTTCTCCGCCACGGCCTTGGCGTCTGCGGGCGCCACCGCCCCGGCGTCGGCGGACCTGTCCGCCGAAGCCTCGGCGAAGGCGGAGAGCTTCGCCTCTGACGGCATCAGCGGCTCGCGCGGGGCAAACGGCTGGTCCAATACAGCCCTGGACGAGGCGTCCCGGTCGTCACGCCGCCCGAAGGGGCAATCGGTGTGCCGGCTGCCCGGCACCCGGAAGATCTGAGGTTTTTGAAGAAAACTGTAGGGCGGGGTCGGGATACTGACGCCTTCTGTCAGTCGGGGATTACGGATCTGACACTTAATTACAGAATCGTTACCGGATTCGGGGTGGACGTCCAACGACGGTCAGGCGTCACCGGATGAGTCGGATTCGTCAGATTCCGACAGCATTTCCCACTGATGCATCAGCTCGCCGACTTCCCACATCAGGGTCTGATGGCGGGTGAGCTGGGATTGTGCCGCCTCGCGCTGCTCGTAGAACCCCGGCGCCGACATCTCGGCTTCGAGCGCCTTGATCGCAGTTTCGTGCGCGGCAATGCGTGTTTCGAGGTCGGTCACCCGCGCCTGACGCGCCTTGCGCGCTTTCTCACGTTTGCGCTGGTCGGCCAGAACGGCGCGCCGATCGTCTCCCGCCTTCGCCTGCGGCTTTGGCGCGGCGGCCGGCGGGACCGCCCGCGGGGCGCGCCTTCGCGCGCGGGTTCGCCTGCGGCTTCGGCGCGGCAGCCCGGCGGCGCCCGCGTGCGGTTGCGCGGCGCCTGTCCGCCCCGTACGGGTGCATCGCGCCTTCGCGCCTTCGCGCCTTCGTGATTGTCCGCTGGGGCGCTGGGGGTCTGAACATGCTCCTTCCGCCACAGGAACTCCTGGTACGTCCCGGGAAACGACTCCGCGCGGCCGTGGCCGATCTCGATGATCCGTCGTCGCCAGCCGCTCGACGAAGTAGCGGTCGTGGCTGACGAAGATCAGCGTCCCGCCGTAGTCCACGAGTGCGTCGAGCAGCACGTCTTTCGAGTCCAGGTCAAGATGGTTGGTGGGCTCGTCGAGCAGCAGCAGGTTGGATGGCCGGAGCAGCATGCGCGCGACGGCCAGCCGCGTGCGCTCTCCCCCGGATAGCACGCCGGCCTTCTTGTAGACGTCGTCGCCCGAAAACAGGAAGCCGCCCAGGATGTTCCGGATCGCCGGGACCATGTGCATCGGCGAACCGCTCGAGAGCGTCTCGTAGACGGTCAGCGCGGGGTCCAGCCGTGTCGCCTCGTCCTGCGCGAAGTACTCGGGCACGACCTGGTGCCCCAGACTCCGCTCGCCGCGATCGGGCGCCTCTTCTCCCGAGAGCATGCGCATCAACGTCGACTTGCCGGCGCCGTTTGGGCCGACAAGCGCAATGCGATCGCCTCGCTCGATGTGCAGCGACAGGTTGTCGAAGACCGTGAGCGCTCCGTACGCCTTCCGGACGTGCCCGAGTTCCACCACCATGCGCCCGCTCTTGGGCGCGGCCGGAAACGTGAAATGCACGCGCTTGCGCTCCGGAGGCACCTCGATGGGCACGACCTTGTCGAGCAGCTTGATGCGGCTCTGCACCTGCGCGGCCTTGGTCGCCTGGTAGCGGAAGCGGTCGACGAACATCTTGATGCGGGCGACCTCTTCGTCCTGCTCCTTCTTGGCCGCGCGCAGCCGCTCGAGCCGCGCGTCGCGTTCCACGAGGTAGTCGCTGTAGTTGCCGTGGTAGTCGGTGATCGTTCGCAGGTTGAGGTCGGCGATCTTCGTGACGACGGCGTCGAGGAAGAAACGGTCGTGGCTGACGAGAATGACCGCGTGCGGGTACTCGCGCAGGTAGCTTTCGAGCCAGTTGCGGGCGTCGAGGTCCAGGTGATTGGTCGGCTCGTCGAGCAGCAACAGGCCCGGACGCCCCAGCAGGAGCTTGGCCAGCGCGATGCGCATCTGCCAGCCGCCCGAAAAGGTATCGGCCGGGCGCTCGTAGTCCTCCCTGGAAAACCCGAGCCCGGTGAGGACGGTCGCGACCTGCAGGTCGATGGTGTAGCCCTCGCCCAGCCGGAATCGGTCGCTCAACTCCGCATATCGATCGAGCATCGCCGCCTGCTCGTCGTCTGACACGTCGGAGGCGCCCATGCGCTCTTCGAGCGCGTGCATCTCGGCCTTCATGTCGAGCAGGGGCGCGAAGGCGAGGCTCGCTTCGCCGAACACGGTGCGGCCCTGATGCACCAGGCCGTCCTGCGGCAGATACCCGATCGTCAGGTTCGAGGGCTTGACGACATCGCCGCCGTCGGGCTCTTCCAGGCCGGCCAGCATCTTCAGCAGCGTCGTCTTGCCGGCACCGTTGGGGCCGCAGAGCGCGACGCGTTCGCGATCGTCGATCTGCCAGGTCACCGCGTCGAGCAGCACGCGCTCGCCGAACGACTTGGAGAGGGAGGAGAGCTGGATCATTTGAAGTGCCGATGTGCCAGGTGCTGCCGTGCCGGAGTGCGGTGCCGTGTGCCGAAGTGCCGTGTGCCCCGGCGCACACGCACGGTGTGCGCGGGCGGATCCGCACACTTCAAACCCTCGATTGTACCACGCAGATTCGTGCAGCCCGGGCGCGCGGCGGATCGCGCCCTGGCTGCTATTGGCCCGAATTGTCCGCTCGTGTCGGTTCCGGGGTGAGCCTCCTGTCGTTGTGGCCGGCCTGGCGAGCCCCTAGCATTGTCAGGACGCCATGACGCTTCGCGGACTCGTCGCATCGGGCCTCGTTGCCGCCGCTTGTGTGGCGCCGGCTTTGGCCGACGACGCCAAGGCGCCGGTGACCGTCTCGACGACCGTCGTGCGGTCGTGCCGAGTGACATCGGAGCACGCGCAGGTGTCGGTCGACTGCGGCACGCAGGCCTCGCCCGTGCAGGTCAGCTACACGTCAGCGCCGGCGGCTGGAAGCACTGCCGGCAGCCAGGCTCCCGTGGCGCCCTCCGCCACGTCTGTCACGATCCACTTCTAGACAGCTTCTAGCACGCGCAATTCCCCACCGCCCTCGCACCGGTCCGAAGGTCTGACCATTTGGGCCTGGACCACAGCCGAGGTAGCTCGGCCGAGCCATACTCGGGCTGTTCGTAACGTGTTGTGTACAGATGAGTTTGACGCTGGTAATACCAACGTGCTATTTCATCGCACACTTCCCCACTAGTGCCGAGGTCCCTCCCACGCCCCGCATCAGGAGAGATGCACATGAAGGTCTGTCGGTTAGTCGCAAGTTCGGTCACGGCCTTGCTGCTGCTGAGTCCGGTCAGCCGCAGGCTGGGCTCAGACCGTCAACGGCGCCATCGTCGGCGTCGTCGAGGACGCAAGCGGCGGCGTCGTTCCGGATGTCGCCCTGACCCTGCGCAACATCGCCCGTGACGAGATCGTCGCGACGACGGTCTCAGGCCCGGAGGGCAGCTTCGCCTTCCGCAACCTGTCGCCGGCCAAGTACGAGGTGCAGGCGACCAAGGACGGCTTCAACCCCGTCTCGCTGCCCGACGTCGAAGTCACGCTCGGGTCGCAGGTCCGTGTGCTCGTCGCGATCACCGCCGGGGCCGTCTCCGAGCGCGTCGAGGTGTTCGGCGGCACATCGGTGCTCGGCACGACGGGCACGCAGGAGCATGGCATCTCGCCGGAAACGCTGAACCAGTTGCCGCTGCAATTCGGCACCGGACCGCGCGCGGCCGCGACATTCGCGTTGCTCATGCCCGGTGTCAGCACCGGTCAGGGCAACAACGCGTTTGACGCGCGCATCAACGGCGGCCTGCAGTCGGGCGACGAGGCGTCGGTCGACGGCGTCAGCATGCAGCAGGGCTTCATGAGCCAGGGCGGCATGGTGTCGATCCTCCAGGACTTCCCGATGTCGCCCGACATGGTCAGCGAGATCAAGGTCCTCACGTCGGGCTACGCGCCCGAGTACGGCTCCTCGGTCGGCGGCCAGATCATGGCGGTCACCAAGTCGGGCAGCAGCAGGTTCCACGGTTCCGGCTTCGAGTTCTACCAGGATGACTCGATCACGGCCACCCAGTGGGGCAGGTCGGAGAAGCCGGATTTCAACAAGCACAACAACGGCGTCAACATCGGCGGCCCGATCAAGCTGCCCGGCTTCACGACCGAAAAGTGGAAGAGCTTCTTCTACTTCGACTACGAGCGGTACCGGCAGAAAGGGGGGGCCACGGCGGCGGTGTTGTCGATACCCTCGATGCTGGAACGCCAGGGTGACTTCCGCGATTGGCGCGACGCGTCCGGCAACCTGATCCCGATCTACGACCCGGCGACCTTGCGCTCCGACGGCCACGGCGGCTTCATCAAGGATCAGTTCATGGGCTGCGACGGCAACACGCCCAACGTGATCTGTCCCAGTCGCATCAACCCGATCGTGCAGCCGTGGCTGGCGGCACTGCCGACGCCGACAAGCGGTGGCACGCGCAACAACTTCCAGGCGCCGCCGATCCCGGACACCATTCTGGGCGACAGCGACTACTACATGTGGCGGCTGGATTGGCAGGGTGGCAACAACCACGTGTTCGCCAGCTTCTGGCACCAGCGTGCGCCCGTGAAGTTGTTTTCGCAGTTGCCGCAGCCGATTGCCACCGAGACGTTATCCGACCCGCAGAACTCGTGGGTCAACAGAATGAACTTCGACCGGACCCTCACTCCGACCCTCCTCAACCACATGTCGATGGGGTATCTGAACCGGAACGAGGGGTACGGCTGCGTCAACGGGAGCTTTGTCGACGACTTCCCGAAGATCGCGGGCGTGGCGAACCACAGCGTGCCGCCGCAGATCGGCATGAGCGAGGAGTTCAACGCAGTATGGGGTGCAACGCGGGTGTCAACGTCGGGAACATCACGACGCGTCCGACCTTCATCATCAACGACGCGGTGACGTGGGTAAAAGGCGCGCACACGCTCAAGGTCGGCATGGAGTGGCGCAAGATCATGGGCAACATCCACGCCAACGGCAACGAGGCCGGGACGTTCAACTTCGAGCGCGGCGCCACGGGCCTCGTGGGCCAGGTCTCGGGCAGCCCGGTGGCCAGCTTCCTGCTGGGGGCGGTCGACAACGCGAGCACGTCGTATCGCTCGGTGTCCAGTTGGTACGCGCGGCAGCACGCGTGGATCTTTCACGCCGGCGACAGCTGGCAGGTCAACAACAAGCTGACGCTCGACTACGGCCTGCGCTGGGACTACTACTCGCCAGCGTCCGAGAAATACGACCGCATGTCGTTCTTCGATCCGACGGGTGCCAACCCTGGCGCCGGCGGCCGGCCCGGCCGGCTCGCCTTCGCGGGCGATACCTACGGCGCTGCCAGCTACGGCGCGCGCTACCCGGAGAAGAACTGGTATGAGGGACTCGCGCCGCGCCTCGGCGCCGTCTACGCGCTCGACGACAAGACGGTCATCCGTGGCGGCTGGGGGATCTTCTACACGCAGGCGTTCTATCCCGGCTGGGGCGGCGGCATGAGCCTGGACGGGTTCTCGAACGACCCGAGCGTGAGCTCCAGCCAGGGCGGCATCGAGCCCGCGATGTACCTGAACGAGGGCTTTCCGATCGGCAACTTCGATCTCCCCCCTGACATCAGGTCCGACTTCAAGAACGGGCAGAGCATCTACTTCCGCAACATCGATGGCAACGAGCGTCCGTACTCGCACCAGTGGAACATCACGGTGGATCGCGAGCTCGGCCACCAGTTCGCGTTGAGCGTGGCGTACGTCGGGTCCGCCGGCCGCCGGATGCCCTCGAGCATCGATCCGCTGAACGCGATTGACCCGGGCTTCCTGTCGCCCGGGGCTAGCCTCAACCACGAGTTCCAGCCTGGGCAGGCGAGCCTCGACGGCGTGCCGCTGCCGTACGCCGGGTGGGTGGAGCAGATGGTCAGCTGCGCGCCGTCGGTCGCACAGGCACTCAGGCCCTTCCCGCAGGTACTGCGACAACCTTCAGGGCCAGAACGAGGCCCACGGCAAGACGATGTACAACTCGATGCAGTTGAAGCTCGAGAGGAAGTTCTCGAAGGGCGTCTACGCGCTGGTGTCGTACACGCTCTCGCACCTGATGGAGAGCGGGTCCAGCAACACGCAGCGGGACGCAAACACGTGGAGCGGCATCACCGGGGTCATCTCGCCGTTCGAGAGGGACCGGAATTACGTGATCTCGCAAAGCGATACGCCGCACGTGCTCTCGGCGGCGTTCGTCTATGAGCTGCCGTTTGGTCGCGGCAAGGCGCACGTCAAACGACGGGGGCGCCGTAGTCAACGGGCTCGTGAGCGGTTGGCAGCTCAGCACCATCTACAAGTACCAGTCGGGCGTGCCGATGTACTTCCGGTCAGGCTTCTGCAACGTGCCCGGAGCGTTCCGTGCGGGCTGCATCCCGGCGATCACCAACGCGGACGCCGTCTTCGCGCAGGACAAGGGCGATTTCGATCCTGGCCTGGGGCCGCTCTTCAACAAGGACGCGTTCACGCCGGTAAGCGCCTTCAACTACAACTTTGGCACCGGCAACCGCGTCGAGGAGAGCATCCGCGGCTTCGCGTACAAGAACCAGGACTTCACCCTCATGAAGAACACCAGGATGGGCGGGGGCACGAACCTCCAGCTGCGGCTCGAGGTGTTCAACCTGTGGAACTGGCACTCGTTCCAGTCCAACGGTCAGTGGGGCAACCAGGCGTTCAACACCGACATCAACAGCCCGGAACTTCGGGCAGTGGAATGGCGGCGACAACGTGACTCAACCACGCCAGATCCAGCTCGGGGTCCGGTTCGAGTTCTGACATCGCGTCTCGGGTAAGTATGGGCGTCGCGCTCTGCGGTATGCTGGGCGCGGCGCCCTTTGTTTTCGTGTTCCATGGGTATTTCCTCCCGCCTGGTCTGCCTGTCGCTCGTCCTGCTGCTGGCCGCGCCCGGCCTCCGGGCGCAGTCGCTCGCGCCCGCCCTCGCCACGCGCTTCTCGGAAGGAGTCGAGGCCCTCAAGGCCGGGCAGCTGGATCTTGCGGAGGCGGCATTTCGCGACGTGCTGGCCCGCGGCGGTGACCGGGCATTCGTCCATCACAACCTCGGTATCGTCCATCAACAGCGGAATCACCACGTTGAGGCGCTCGCGGAGTTTCGCGCGGCCGCTCGGCTCGATCCGGCGTTCGGCCCCGCACGACTGCTCGCGGGCAGCAGCCTTCTGGCCCTCGGGCGGGCCGAGGAGGCCGTGGCCGAGCTCGAACGCGCGGTCCGCCTGCTGCCCGGCGAGAAGGCCGCCCACCTGCAGTTGGCCGACGCCTGCGAGCGGGTCGGCAACGTGCCCTGCCTGGCGAGGGAATCCCGCGTCCTGGCCGGGTTCGCGCCGTCAGACCCCGAGTACACTTATCGCCTCGGCAAGGCGTACCTCCGTCTCTCGGAGTGGTCGTACAAGCGGATCCAGCGCGATCGATCCGCGCTCGGCCCGCCTGAGCGAGGCGCTCGGGCGCGAATACCTCCAGCAGGGTCAGCCCGAACTGGCGCTTCGAGAGTACCAGCAGGCGGCCGAGCGCGACCCGGCGCTGCCGGGCATCCATCTCGCGCTTGCCAGGATTCACGCCGACGCCCTGCGCTGGGACGACGCGGCCCGGGAGGTGGAACGGGAACTGGCCGTGGCGCCTGGGAGTGCCGCAGCCCTCGAGCTGAAGGCGCGCGTGGATGCCGCGCGCACTGCGCGATGAAGGTGCCGGAGGCGAGCATGCATCGGCTCATCCCGGTTGCGGCCCTGGTTCTGACGCTGCTGGCCGATGTACGCCCGGCCGCCGCCCAGCGACCTCCAGTCGCGCCGTCGGCTGAGGCGACTGCCGACAGTTCGATGCTGAAGGAACTGGCAGCCCGGCGCCGTGCCGAGATCGACAAGACGATCGCCGCCCGCGACTGGCCTCGCGCCGAGACGCTGCTGGTCGCCGAGATCGAGCGCACGCAGAAGCCGGTCGATCTGTTGAAGATGCTGGCCAGCGTGTTCATGAACGAGCACAAGCCGTTGAACGCGGCCATCGCGATCAAGAAGGCGGAAACCTACGGCCCGCTGGACGCGAACACCCGCCTGCAGCTGGTCCTTGCGTACATCTCGATGCGCCGCAACGACTGGGCGCGTCCCGAGCTCGAGCGGCTGGCGGCGGCAGACCCGTTGAACGCCGGGTACGCCTATTGGCTCGCGCGTCTCGACTACGACAGCGGACGCTATGCCGCCGCCATCGATCGGCTGCAGACCGTCGTCCAGCGCGAACCCTCGTTCATGCGCGCGTACGACAACCTGGGACTCTGTTACGAGGCGCTGAACCAGCCCGACGAGGCCATCCGCCAGTACCGCGAGGCGATCCGCCGTGCACGCGAGGCGGGTGAGAAGTGGCCGTGGCCGTTCCTGAACCTTGGCATCCTCCTGAAGAACAGCGGCCAGATCGAGGAAGCCGAGGCGCTGTTCAACGAAGCGCTTCAGGCGGATCCGGCCTTCGCGCCGGCGCTCTATCATCTCGGCACGATTCTGGAGGGGAGCGACCGCACGGAGGGAGCCGTGCAGGCGCTCCTGCGTGCCGCCGCCGCGGATCCGTCCTACGCGGAGCCGCACTTCGCGCTCTCGCGCATCTATCGCCGCCAGGGCCGCATCGCGGAGGCCGACGCGGCGCTCGCGACGTTCCAACAGCTCCATCAGCCAGCTCGGGAAGTGAGGCGGTGACGGTCGCCCGCGCGTTCGCGCGGATCCTGTGGCTCGTGTGTGTCCTGTGCCTGTCTCAGAGCACCGGGGCGGCTGCGCGCCAGGATCCCGCCGTGTCGGTCCAGCAGATCCAGGCGGCGCTCGAGCGGGGAGACGTGGACGGCGCCAGGACCGCCGTCGACGCCGGGCTCCGCGCGTACCCGGACGACCCTGCGCTCCAGAACTTCGCGGGCGTCATCGCCGCGCAGCGGGGCGACTGGACCGCGGCCGAAACCCATTTCCGCGAGGCCATCCGACTGGCCCCGCGTGCCGTGCCCCCCTACGAGAACCTCGGACGCCTGTATCAGGTGCGGTCAGTGGCAGACCCCACGGCGCGAGCCAAGGCGCTCGACGTCTATCGCGCGCTGCTCTCCGTGGACCCGGCCAACGCGGAGGGGCTCTTCCAGTCAGCGCTGCTGCGAGCGCAGGCGGGGGAGTTTGCCGCCTCGCGTGCGTTGCTCGAGCAGCTGCCGCGTGACGTGCAGGGACGACCCCAGGCGCTCGCCGTGCGCGTCGCGGACCTGGCCGGGACCGGCGACGCCACGTCGGCGGCCGTCGCAGACACGCTGGCGGCGCATCCCGACGTCGTGCCCGAAGACGTGCTCGTCGTGCTGCCCGCCTTCGACCACGTGCAGGGCGACGAGGTGCTCGGCCGGCTGCTCGCCTCGCTCGACCGACGCGGCGTCGTGGCGCCAGACCTGCTCCGACGGCTGGCGGCGATCCAGATGCGTCGCGGGCAGTTCGCCGACGCACGGGGGACGCTGGAGCGCGTCGCGTCGGTCGAGCCCACGGTGCCCGTCCTGGTGGACCTGGCGCGCGCCGCGGCCAAAACTGGGGATCACCGCGGGGCGCTCGGGTACCTCGCCCACGCGCGTGCGCTCGATCCGCAGAACGCCACCGTGCACTTCCTGTTCGGCGTCGTGTGCGTCGAGGCTCGACCTTGGCGCCGAGGCGTATGAGTCGATGAAGAAGGCCGTGTCGCTCGATCCCGAGAATCCGGCCGTGAACTACATGATGGGGGCGGTCAGCCTGCATCGGCACGAGTCGTCGGAGGCGGTGCCGTATTTCGAGAAGTACGTGCGCCTGCAGCCAGACGACCCGCGCGGCAGGTTTGCGCTCGGTGTCGCGCGGTTCTACAGCAATGACTTCGACGGCGCCCGGCGCGACCTCGCCGAGGTCGCCGAACGGCCCGAGACGGCCGCGGGCGCGAACTACTTTCTGGCGCGCATCACCCGCCAGTCGAGTCAGCTCGACGAGGCACGGCGGTATGTGGACCGCTCGATACAGGCCAACCCGAGCTACGCGGACGCCTGGGCAGAGCTCGGGCTGCTGCAGACGCGGGCCGGGCAGTTCGCGGAGGCCGAAGCGTCGCTGCAGAAGGCCCTGTCACTCGATGCGGAGAACTACCAGGCCACCGTAAATCTCACGGCGCTCTACACCCGCACGCGCGACCCCCGGCGCGACGCACAGGCCGCCCGCCTCGATGAGCTGCAGAAGAAACGTGGAGAGCGCGCGCAGGACTTCCTGCGGATGATCGAGGTGGTGCCGCCGTCGCGGTGACGGGGATCTCTCATGTTAATCGCCTCGCAAAACGTCATGGCCCAGGGCTGGCGCGCCCTCGCTCGACTCCGATCGGCCGTCGCGTGCTCGTGGGCTGCGTCCTGGCTGGCCTGTTGCTCGCCGGCGCCGGCGCCGGCGCACAGCCTCCGGCCCCCCGGCCCGACACGCGGCTGGTCGAGGCCCAGCGTGCGCTGACCCGCGGCGAGCTCGCACGCGCGTTCGAGCTTGGTTCCGCCTACGTGAAGGCCCACCCCCGTGAGGCGCCAGGTCGTGTGCTGCTGGCCCGCGTGCACCTCGAGCGCGACGAACTCGACCAGGCGTACGAGGAGCTCGACCGCGCGTTACGTGCCGACCCGCGCAACGTGGACGCCCTCGCTTATCTCGGCCTCGTCAGCGGGCAACTGGCGGCCAGCGCCTTCGAGCGCCTCGCCACCGAGGCACCAGGCTCGGCGCGGGTTCTCCAGCTCCAGGGCGAGACGTTCGAGGCCCAGGATCGCCGCAGGGACGCCGAGACTGCCTACCAGGCCGCCCTCAACGTGCAGCCGGACCTGCTCGACGCCCTTCTGCCGCTCGCCAAGCTCAAACGCATTCGTCTGGCGTGCGAGGATGCCATCGCGCTGTACGAACGGGCCGAAGCCGTGAAACCGACGTTTGACTCCGCCTTCGGGCTCGGTTTCTGTCTCGCCTACATGCAGGACGATGCGGCCGCCGTCACCAGATACGGGCAAGCGGTGAAACGGGATCCGACGGCGGCCGTGGCGTGGTCGGGTCTCGGCGCGGCCCTCGTCAAGGTCGGACGCACGACCGACGGCGTTGCAGCCCTGAAGCGGGCCGTGGCACTCGAGCCCCGGATGAGCGAACCCTGGTACATGCTCGGCATGGCATACCAGGCCACCGGTGACGCCGTCCGCTCCAAGGAGGCCTTTGCAAAGGCCGAGGAGCTGCGCGCCGCGGGGAAACAGTGACGCGGCGTACCCGGTTCGCTACTTCAACCCCTCTGTGATTGTCAGCACCCGGTCGATGGCTGTTGGCGTCAACGTCTGCACGATGCCGCTCGGCCAGCGCACGCGCACCGCCGTCACACTCGCGTTGTCGCCCAGGCCGAAGTGCGCGGTGCGGTCGCTGGCCGACAGATAGCTGCCCGTAGTGCTGACGGTCGCGACTTGCGCCGTGCCATCGGAAGCAACCACCTCTATTGCGGCGCCGATGCCGTCGCGGTTGCTCCGGGTGCCAGTGAGACGCACGCCGAGCCAATGACCCGGTGCGTCCGTCACGTTGCGCAACACGACCGCCGATCCGTTCAGCGTGTTGACGACGGCGTCCATGCGGCCGTCGCCGTCGAGATCTCCGACGGCCAGACCGCGTGAGGCGCGCGGCACGGCAAACGCGGGACCGGCAGTGTTCGACACGTCGCCGAAGCGCGTGCGCAGGTTGCGTGCGATGAGCAGCGGCTGCCGATACCCCACGTGCGGCGTGGTGAACTCCACTGTGTCCAGCACGTGCCCCTGCGCGACCAGCAGGTCGCGCCAGCCGTCGTTGTCGGCGTCCACCAGCGCGACGCCCCATCCCGATCGCAGCCGCGTGATGGGAGCCAGCCCAGTCGCGTGCGTCGCGTAGCTGAACGTGCCGGCGCCCTCGTTGCGGAAATGTGCGTAGAGCTGATTCGACAGGGTCGTCACCACCAGGTCGGGCCAGCCGTCGTTGTCGCGATCGTCGAACGTCACGCCCATCCCCGCAAACGCCCGACCGTCCTGGTCGTACGCCGCGCCGGCCGCCAACGCCACGTCGTCGAACTGCCCGCCGCCGCGGTTCCTGAACAGGAACTCGCGCACCGAATCGTTGGCGACGAAGACGTCGATCTTTCCGTCGCGATCGAAGTCGGCGATGGCGACGCCCAGCGACTTTCCCGTCGGATCGGCGATGCCGGCCCGCACGCCACTTTCGGTGAACCGCGTGCCGTCGTCGTTGTGGTACAGGAGCGATGTCACGCCGGGATAGCGGTCCGGGTGACAGTACGCACGATGGCCAGGCGGCCGATCGCCGCAGAAGATGTTGGCGTCAAACGACCACTCGAGGTAACGGGTGACGAACAGGTCCAGGCGACCGTCCTGATCGACGTCTACAAACGCCGCGCTCGCCGACCAGCCGCTGCCGCCGACGCCGGCCTGTGCGGTGACGTCGGCAAACGTGCCGTCGCCGTTGTTTCGATAGAGCGTGTTGCCGCCGTACGCCGTGACGTACATGTCGGGATCGCCGTCATTGTCGTAGTCGCCGACGGCGACGCCCATGCCGTAGCCGACGCCGGCCACGCCGGCGCGATCGGTGGTGTCCTCGAAGCCTCCGTCGGGCCGCTGCCGGTACAGCCGGTTGTGAAAGCGGGCGTCACGCTTGTTGGGGCGTGCCGCTCTTCGACATGGGATCGGACAACGCCGCGCCGTTGACGAAGAACAGATCGAGGCGGCCGTCGTTGTCGTAGTCGAGCACGCCAACCCCGCCGCCCATCGTCTCGAGCAGGTACTTCTCGCTGGTGGGCGACCCGGCGTGGACGAAGTCCACGCCGAGGGCAGCGGCCACATCGGTGAACGCGATCGGCCAGTCGGCGCCGACGAGCAGCGACGGAGCCGCCACAGCCAGGCAGATCGCCAGACGCGCGACATCGATCGCGCATTGACACTGCCTTCGGCGTGTTGATAGCCTCGCGAACATTCCCATGTCACTGGCCGTGCGGCCACTCACCGCCGCGTTGCGCGCGCTTGCCGCGGCCGGCTCCGCGCGATCGCTCGATCACGGCACAGCGTATCTCAAGCAGCACTCCGGCAGCCGCACCGCTCGAATCCTGTCCGGCGTAGCTGCCACGCTGGGCACGGGGCTCGCTGCAGCGACGCTGGCACAGCAAGGCGCGCCGCCCACTCGCGTCGTGCCGCCGGCATCGACCAACGCTGCGCCGGGCGTCACCTTCGTGGATATCACGGCCGCGGCCGGTTTGAGCACGTTCCGTCACGTCTCGGGTTCGCCCGGAAAAGCCCTACATCATCGAGGTCGCCGGATCCGGCGTGGCAGTGTGGGACTTCGATGGCGACGGGTTCGTCGACATCTATCTCGTCAACGGCGGCACACTCGATCCGGGCCGTGCGACGCTTCCCACCGCGCCGCCGGCTGCCCTCTATCGCAACAACGGCGACGGCACGTTCCGCGATGTCACCGAAACGGCCGGCCTCGACAACCGCCGCTGGGGCCAGGGCGTCTGCGTGGGCGATATCGACAACGACGGCCACGAGGACGTGTACGTCACCAACTTCGGCCCCAACCGTCTGTATCGCGCGGTCGCCAAGGATCGATTTGCAGACATCGCCGAGTCGGCCGGCGTCGCGGTGAGCAGCTGGTCGACAGGCTGCGCATTCGGCGACTACGACGCCGACGGCTGGCTGGATCTGTTCGTGGCCGGCTACGTGTCCCTGGATCTGGCGAACCTGCCGCCTTCACCTACGCGCCGCGCGGGCCCGCGGCCGGAGGGCGCGCCGCCAGCAGCCGGCGGGGGGATGGGCGCTGCGTACTCCGCTGGCGCGACCGTGTGCGTCTACCGGGGCGAGCCGGTGATGTGCGGCCCTCGTGGTCTGCGAGGCTCAGGCGATCACCTCTTCCGCAACAACCGTGATGGCACGTTCACCGACGTGAGCCGTCAGGCGGGAGTCGCCGACGAAAAAGGCCTGTTCGGCTTTGGCGTCGCGTGGACCGATTTCAACGATGACGGGCGGCTGGACCTGCTGGTGGCCAACGACTCCGGGCCCAACTACGTGTATCGCAACCGCGGCGACGGAGGTTTCGACGATGCGAGCTATCCGTCGGGGGCGGCGCTCGACGGCAACGGCCGCGAGCAAGCCCACATGGGTGTGGCCATCGGCGACTACGACAACGACGGCCGCAACGACATTCACATCACCAACTTCGCCGACGACTTCAACGTCCTCTACCACAACCACGACGGCGCGACGTTTACCGACGTGAGCTTCCGCCTGGGCGTGGCCGCCGCCTCGATTCCGTTTCTCGGCTGGGGCACGGACTTTCTCGACTACGACAACGACGGCTGGCTCGACCTCGTGGTCGTCAACGGCCACGTGTATCCATCGGCCGACGAGATGCCCTGGAACACGTCGTACGCGCAGCGGGCGCTGCTGTTCCGCAATCTGGCCGGCAAGCGCTTCGAGGAAATCGGGGCAGCCGCCGGTCCAGGGCTGACCACGCCGCGCGTCTCCCGCGGTTCCGCCGTCGGCGACCTCGACAATGACGGCGGCGTCGACGTCGTGATCAACAACCTCGACGGGGCTCCGACGCTGGCGCGCAATGCGGGCGGCGGCAAAGCCGGCCATTGGCTGAAGCTGCGACTGATTGGCGAGCCGGCAAAGAAAACGCCGCGCGACGCGATCGGATCGGTCGTGTTCGTCACCGCCGGAGGCGTGCGCCGGCGCGGCGAGGTGGCCAGCGGACGCGGCCAGGTCTCGCAGTCGGATCTCCGGGTCCACTTCGGCCTCGGGGATCAGGCCACGGTGTCGAAGCTTGAAGTACGATGGGCGGGTTCGGAGACGGTAACCTACGCGATCGATCGTGTCGATACGCTCGTCACGATCGAACAGAACGCCGGGAAGGTCACCTACGGTTCTGACACGGGTTCTAGTGTTCAAGTTCTGGAGGTTCACGGGCTCGGGCCCACGCGGTTCTGAAGTTCACAGGTTCCATCATGTCTACGACTCTGACACGCCGCGAAGCGCTGAAGCTCGGAGCCGCCGCGTTGATGGCCGCCAAGGTGCAGGCGCGTGCCGGCAAGAAGGTGATCGTCGCCGGTGGCGGTATCGGCGGGCTTTGTTGCGGTTACGAGCTGATGAAGCGCGGGCACGAGGTGGTCGTGCTGGAGGCCGCCGCGCGAACCGGCGGCCACGTCTTCACGTTCAAGGAGGGGCTCGACGACGGGCTTGTATGCCGATGCCGGCGCCGAGCACTTCACGAACCCCGGCTACGATCGCTACCGGGCGTACGTCGAGGAGTTCAAGCTGCCGTACGTCTATTACCCGCGACGCGAGCACATCCTCCGGTGGATCAACGGCACGATGCACACCGAGGAGATGCTGGCCGATTCGAAGGTGCTGGCGAAATTCGGCCTGAACCAGCGTGAGATCGAGTACGTGAAGGCTAACACCTTCCCCGAACTGGCCGGGCTCTACTACAAGCCCTACATGGACGCGTTTCGCGACGAGTACAAGCCGTTTGACGCGGGACTCAATCACCTGGACAACATCTCGACGACCGACCTGTTCAAGAAGGACGGCGTGTCGGCCGGCGCGCTCGAGTTCATCGGCGGCGGCGGTTCCGCGCTGCAGTCGGTGTGGCACGCGGCGATTCTCAAGCTGCGCGGCGTCCCGCTGTTTCCGCCGAAGGTCTACCGCCTGGTCGGCGGCAACCAGAAGCTGCCCGACGCCTTTGCCGAGCGGCTCGGCGATCGCGTGAAGCTGAACTCGCCGGTGACGAAGATCGAGCACGGGCAGACCGGCGTGCGCGTGACTTGCCGCGGCAACGGCGGCTCGGTGACCCACGAAGCCGACTACCTCGTGTGCGCGATGTCGGCGGTGATGCTGCGGCAGATTCCCGTCGCGCCGGTCTGGCCCGCCGGCAAGCAGTTCGCCGTCCAGAACGTGCCGTACTACTTCGACTCCCGGCCGATCTTCCAGTCGAAGTCGAAATTCTGGACGAAGGATCAGATCAGCCCGAACATGGAATTCGGCGACCGCGAGCTCAATCACGTGTGGCCGACCTGCGAGGAGGTCAACACGACGCGAGGGCTGATGGTCGGCACTTCGACGGGCCCGCAATCACCCGAGGGCGCGCTGGCCGGATTCCGCCGCCGCTATCCCGGCAAGTCCGAGGATATCGAGAAGGCGCACGTGCACGTGTGGGCCACCAACCCGTGGGCGTCGGCGTGCGAGACGACGGCGTATCGTCCAGGTCAGCTCACAAAGTATTGGCCAGCGCTCGTCGAGCCTGTGGGGCGCGTTCATTTTGTCGGCGCGTATGCGGACAACCTGAACTGGGGAATGGAAGCAGCCACACGATCGGCAAATCGAGTGGCGGAAGCGATCGTCTAGTACCTCGAGCGTCACCACGACGGTATCGGTGTAGCTGCCGACGCCGACGTCCTGCCCGGCGGCAATGCGGCCGTACACCGTGAGCACGACGTCCTTGTTGTTTGGCGGGTTGTTCTCGAAGTACGTCGTCGTCCCCCCGCTGCCGTCGCCCCACACCTGCGTGAACCCTCCGAGGTACAGGTTGTAGAGGAGATCCTCGCTCCCGGTCTTCAACGTACGATTGGCGAACGTGCCGCTGGTGCCGGCCGAGATCGCGATGCGGATATTGCGATCGCTGGTGCCGCAGCGGTAGGTGATCGTGCCGGTGGAGTCATCGGGTCCGGCCTGGAAAACGTCGTAGGTGCCAAACGCGACGGCAGTTGCCGACAGCGTGCAGGCTGCCTCGGCCTTCGCTGCGCCGAAGATCACCACGAGCAGCGCGATCGTCCACGACACGCAGCTCATCGACCCGGCTCCGGGTTGTTCCTCACACAGGCGAGGTCGCCGGCACGAATCACGGGAGCGTCGGAGACGGGCACGACCAGCGTTGCATCGCAGGCGATGTCTCCCGACATCACGTGAAGGACGTAGGCGCCGGGCGCCAGACCCTCGAGGTAGAACTCGCCTTCGGCGCCCAGCCAGCTGTCGATCGGGCCGCGCGCGGTCTCGACCGTCAGCCGCGCGTCGACCGCACGCTGCCCGCGCAGTCCATCGGGGTTGCCCGGCAGCGTCAGCGATCCGGTGACTCGCCATTCACGCGTGGCAGGGAATTCTGCGATCGCACCGCCGCGATACGGTGTCGCGAGCAGCAGCTGCTTGAACGACAGCGTGCGATCGGCAGGCACGTCCTCGTCGGCGATCGAGATCTGATTGCCGTAGTAAGCGAGCAGGTTCGGGAGCAGCAGGTCGCCATGACGATCTGTGCGCCCCATTTCCTGGTGGCTGATGTACGCCCGCACGCCCTTGACGTCGGGCACCCGCACCAGCGCGAAGCCATCCTGCACCGGGCGCGTCGCCATCACACGGCCGCCGATGGCGACCAGCGCGCCGTTGACCTGGGCCCACGTGTCGCGCGTGCCGTTGACGACGGACTGTCGCACGTCGACCTGCGCCCAGGTCGACTGCGCACGCAGCTCGCCGTCGACGAACTCACCTCGCGGGCCCAGGCCGCTGGCCTGCACGCGATAGCCGAAGCCCGGTCCGACCGGCGCCGACTGCTGCACGTCCACTCCGACAGCGGTGTCTCCCGCGGTCGACTCCGCCGTCACGTTCGTGCTGGCACGCGGGCCGAGGTTCAGGCTCATCGCGGCAAAGGCGCCGTTGGACCACAGACCATCCAGACGACTGCGCGTCGCCGACGCGAACAGCGACACCCGCTGGCTGATCGAGATCGAGGACGACACGCTCGCGCGGCGAACTGAGGCTTCGGCCACGTCGGCGTCCTGCGCCTGCCAACCGGCGCTGAGCGTGAGACGTGAGGTGAGACGCACGGTGGTCGAGGCCATCACCTCACGCCGCATGCCAATCTGCTGGCGCCGCGATGTCAGATTCTCGTAGCCTTCCGATGCCTGACGCCAGGCCAGCGAGACACCGCCCGGCCGGCCGGTGTACTCGTAGGCGATGCCGCCCGCCACGCCGCCGCGGCTGCCCGCATGGCTGGCGCCGCTTGTCAGCTCGAGCGCGCCGAAGCGGCCAAGACGCGTCGTCAGCGTCGGCCCCGTGCTGAACAGGCCCGACTCGATCTCGATCCGTCCGCCGAGGGTGAGGGCATCCGTGATGCCGATGCGATGCGTGCCGGTGAACACGGGACGGCCGTAGTCCCACAGCGTGTCGAACTGCCGCAGCCGCTCCGCGCCAAACGCGTACTGAAACTGCTGCAACCCGCGAGACAGGATGCTGGTTGTCACGTAGTAGGACCCGCCGAATTCCTGCTGGCCGCCAAACGCGTCACGCACGACGACCCGTGTGTCCGCTGCGCCGGTCGGCAGCGCGAGGTTGGCCAGCTGGTAGGCGCCGGGAGGCAGCTGCACGGAACGTACGAGCTGGTTGTTGACGTAGAGGTCCACGCGTGACGGCGTCGTGACCACGCCAGCCAGCCCCGTCGTGGGATAGCGGATGAAATACGGATCGAGCGAGAAATCGCGCGATACCGCGACGCCGCCAAGCTGCAACGAACCGCCCAGCGGCCCCGTGCCCGCGATCGCATCGCCGACCTGGTAACGCGTCAGCCGCCGGGTGTCGTCGATGATCGCCGCGGTGAGTCCTCGCGACGGTGGGCCCAATGACGGGAGGAAGAACGACGAGGTCAGCAGGGAGCCGTGGACCGAGAGGCCGCTTTCAAGGTTCAAGGCCTGTCCGCCGCCGCTGGCCCAGTTCGCGCCGTAGTTCAGAAACGCACTGGGCGCCCGCCGGTAAAGGATGCCGTTTGGCCGGCTCCCGTCCAACTGCACCGTCGTCGCGCCAAACAGCGACGCGTCGGCGGTGAGAGTGAGCGTGAGCGCGGCTTCGTCGACGACGACCTGCATCGGCGGCTCGATCGAGGACAGGCGGACGTAGGCGCGATCGCCGACGGTCCGACGCACGCCGGAGAGGCTCACCAGGCCGGCCCGTCGCAGCGCCGCGATGTCTGCCCACACGTCGCCGCCGGACAACAGCACGCGAATCTCGCCCTTGCTCGCCGTGTTGAGCGTCAGGTCCAGCACCGCCTGGACGTCGCCGGCCGGCTCCTGCGCGCGAGTCGTCGCAGGCGCGCCGACCATGAGCGCCAGTGCGAAGAGACCGTGGACGAGCCATTGGGGCATGGAATTGACGATCGACCACTGCGCGTGGCCTCCGCGTTCAGTTGCCGCACGCCCCCCCGGGCGTGGTCAGCGGGCTCTTGAGCACCGTGTCGCCAACGGTGATTTCGACGAGCAGGGTGCGGACGCGATCGCACGACGGCCTGTCCAAAGTGAGCGCGAAGGCGCGCGCGCTGCCAGCCAGGACGTACCATCCGTTGATGGGCCAGTCGGCGACGGTCGTGCCATTGGCCGTGAAACCGCGGACGATGACGGAGGACGGCAGGAAGTGGCTGTTGCCGCTGTTCACGAGCTGAAACGTGAGGCGGCCGTTCGCCAGGCCTGTGTCGCGAATCAAGGCGGCAGCCTGCGGCTTTGCAGGTTGAAGGAAAACGGGCACCCCCATCCGCGTCAGGATTCTCACCGACGCGCCCTCCGACTTCTGGGTCGTGGTCGGCGGCAGTTCCTCGACGTAGAGACGGTAGGTCTTCTCGACAGGCCCGAACGCCACTGACGTCGCCACCCTGATCTTGCGTTCCTCTCCCGGCTTGAGGGTGAGGAGCGCGGGAAACACGATGAGGTCCTCTGTAGCCGACAACTGGATCTCGCCGTCGAGGCTTTGCGCCCAACGCTGGGCCTTGACCTGCATCCGCAACGGCTCGGCGCTCTCGTTCTTCAGCGTCACCAGCGCGCTCGCCGTGCTGGCATTCAGGTAGACCCGCGTCGGGTTCACGGTGTAGGTGGACGCGGAGGCCTCAACGGCAAGGAGCAGGACGACGACCGCCGGCAGGCACGGGGAGACTTTCCACATCGGTTGGGCCCTTCCAGGCGAAGCCACACCTCGCCAGGGGCGTTATCGTCCTCACAAACGGCGGGCTGTAGTCTGGCGGGCAGAACCTGGTTCACGCGTTCACAGGTTCACGAGGTTCACGGGTTCAAGGTTCCCCGAACCCTCAGAACCTGTGAACCAGTGAACCCGTGAACCTGTGAACCCGTGCGTGAACCTGTGAACCGTGAACCAGAGGTTTTTAGAACTCCGCCTGCGCGACGACGGTGTCGGTATAAGAGCCAGCGGACACGTCCTGGTTGGACGGCACGCGACCGTAGATCGTCAGGCTCGTCGACGCCTTGGTCGCCGCGACGTAATTGACGCGGTTGGTCGTATCCCAGATGGTGTCGCGGGCACCGGTCGTGTACAGCTGGTAGTTGAGGAAGTCGGTGCCGTTGGTCATCCGCCGGCTCCCCGAGAAGTTGCTGCCGTTGCCCAGCCCGACGTTGGCGGAGGTCCCTTTGACGCACGCCACCGAAACCGACCCGGTCTGATCGAGGTTCGCCGCCGCATGGGTCACGAGCGGGTCGTAGGGACCAAAGGCCACGGACCCAGCCGTCATCACGCAGTTGGAGGCCACACTGGCCGTCACCGCTACGTTGACCGGCGTCGAAAACGCCGCTTCGGCGCGCTGCTGCGAGTAACTCGCCACACCTGCCACCACCGCCGCCACTGTCGCGCCAGCCACCAGCCGGCCCATCTGCTTGCTCATGACCTGGTTTCCTCCGTGAGAACTCATTGGCGATCCGTCGCCGCGTCCCCGGAGAATCAATTACCAGGCCATATCGTCATGTCAAAATCAGGGCCATATATGACATTGAAAGACTTAAGAGCCTATAAACTGCACCATGTGGCATGACAGTTGTCGTCAACCGACATAAAATGTCGCAGGCAGCCTTGTCGTCCGGTCGGCGTTCGTCCGAAAAATGTGTGTGTCTCCCTCGGTCTCCGTGCTGCCGTCGATCGCGCGTCTGCTCGCCCGGAGCAGCGACCCGGCTCGCCTCATCCCCGCGCTTCACCAGACCGCGCTCGACGTATCTGGCGCCACTGCCTCAGTGCTCCTGCGGCCCGACCCGACCTCTGGCCGCTGGCACGCCGTTTCCGGTGCCGGACTCGAGACCTTGACGGTTGGTCCGTGGCTTGAAACAGCCCGCGGCGCAGAGGCCGCCGGACAAGCGCTTGCCACCGGTCGGCCGCTCGTGATTGCCTCGCTTGAAACAGAGTTGCCGGACCTGGCGATCCTGCTGGGCGCGTCGGCCTGCGTGCTGGTGCCGCTCCTGGGCGCGGAACACCCCGTGGGTTTGCTGCTCCAGGTGCTGCCGCCCGGGTTGACGCCCGATCTGGATCTGGCCGCGACGATCGGCGACGCGATGGTCATCGCGCTCGACCGCGCGCGGACGGCCGACGAACTGGCGCTCCATCGCGACGTCCGGGATCTGATCGAGACCTTCGCGCGCGGCGGCACCTCGCCGCTGGCGCTGACGCCCGCGCTCGAGGCGATGTGTCGTGGCGTCGCGCGACTCACAGCGGCCGATGTCGCGGAAGTATGGCTCCATGATCGGCGCGCCAGGGAACTGGTCCTGGCGGCGACATCGGACGCGCGTCGCGAAACCGTCAGGCCCTCGATCCCAACCGCGGATCTGAACGCGCAGCTTGCCGCCGCGCTGCGGCGCGACCGCCCGGAACTGGTCACCTCCGCAGGCAGCGCCGCGCTGGGCACCGATGTGGGTCTGCTC
Source organism: Vicinamibacteria bacterium (assembly GCA_963806705.1). Classification (GTDB taxonomy): domain Bacteria; phylum Acidobacteriota; class Vicinamibacteria; order Vicinamibacterales; family JAENWD01; genus JAENWD01. The sequence continues at coordinate 305,342 of CAWDZE010000005.1, read as the reverse complement.
GTCCCGTTGCGGGGCCGGCGCCGCGCGCTTGCTGTGCTTGCCGTTTACGGCGTCCGTCTCGAACCCGGCAGTGAAGTCGCGCTGCTGGATCGCGCGGCAGAGATCGGCCGGCAACTTTCGGCGATTCTCGAAAACGTCCAGCTGCTCGACGACGTGCTGCGATCGCGTGCGGAGTTGGAAGACGTCTTCAACTCGCTCACGGATCTGGTTGCCGTCACCGACAGTGCTGGCCGCATCGTCGAGGCCAACCGCGCGTTTGCGGCGCGAGTGGGGCAGACGCGTGACGCGCTGGTCGATCGCCGGCTCAACGACCTGCTCTCCTCCGGGCTGGCCGAATGGATCGAGGGCGAACGCCACGCGGCCACACCGGCCGTGCCTGCGCGCCGTGAGTTGGTCGACCAGCGGCTTGGCGGAACGTTCAACCTCACGCTGACGCCGCTGGCCGGGCTCGATCACGCACCGGGAGGCCTAGTCCTCGTGGCGCGCGATGTCACGGTCGAGTCTCGGCTCGAAGCCGAGCGTGCTTCGCTCGAGCGGCGGCTCCGACAATCCGAAAAATTGCTGGCGCTCGGCCAGTTCGTGGCCGGCGTCGCACACGAGTTGAACAACCCGCTGCAAGGGGTGCTCGGCCACCTGGAGTTGCTGCGTGCCTCGAAGACTTTGCCGGCGTCGCTTCGGCGCGACCTCGCCCTGGTTTACCGCGAAGCCGACCGCGCCGCGCGCATTGTCCACAACCTGCTCGTGTTCGCTGGCTCGGGCCGTTTGCGCCGACGGCCAGTGGCCATCAACGCCGTTGTCGCGCGCGTGCTGCGGCTGAGGTCGAGGGCGCACGAGGCCGCCCACATCGAGGTGCGGCGCGATCTCGCCGACGCGCTGCCAAAGGTGAAGGGCGACGGACTGTTGCTGCAGCAGGCAGTGCTGAACCTGTTGCTGAACGCCGAGCACGCAATGGCGGGCCCGGGCTTACTGGTCGTCAGCACGTCGGTGACCGACAGCGGCCAGGTCGCGATCACGCTCGACGACAGCGGGCCGGGGCTGTCGGCCGAGGTGAAGGCGCGCCTGTTCGAGCCGTTCTTCACGACCAGGGAAGTTGGTGAGGGCACCGGCCTGGGGTTGGCGATCGCCTACGGAATCGTCAAGGCGCATGGCGGCACGATCGAGGCGTCCAATCGGGACGAGGGCGGCGCGCGTTTTGTTGTGACGCTGACCTGTGAACCCGTGAACCTGTGAACCCGTGAACCCGTGAACCGTGACTGAACCTGTGAACCCGTGAACCCGTGAACCCTGATGAACCCATGAACCTGTGAACCCGTGAACCTGAATTAAGAGATGGACGACACATTCCTGACGACCGAAGAGGTCCTCGACTACCTGCACGTGAACTTGCGCACGGTCTACCGCTTGATCAAGGCCGGCAAGATCCCAGCGGTGCGCGTCGGTCGTCAGTGGAGATTCAAGCGCGCGGACCTCGACGCCTGGCTCGACGGTCAGCGATCGCGCAAGTCGCGCGGCGCCGCCGTCGCGGCGTCAGCGCCGGTCTCGCCGGAACGGCCGCGCGTCCTGGTGGTCGACGACGAGGCCAGCATTCGGGAATTGCTGACGCGCACGCTTGCGCTCACCGAGTACGACGTGGAGGCGGTCGCCGACGGGCGAGCCGGTCTGGACAGATTGCGGCTTGGGCCCTACGACCTGCTCATCGCCGACCTTCGCATGCCCGTCATGGACGGCCTGACCCTGATCCGCGAGGCCCGGCGCCTGCAGCCGAACTTGAAAGCGATCATCATCACCGGCTATTCCACCGAATCGAGTGCGATCGAGGCTGTCAATCTCGGGGTGGTGGGCTACCTGGTGAAGCCCTTCCGGGTCCCGCAAATCCTGTCGGCTGTCGGCAGGGCGCTCGGAGAAGGTTAGGCGAAGCCGCCCGAGGCCCGTCCAACCCGACACCTTCCCCGTCTAAGCTTGTAGAACGCCTGATCAGGCCCTGATGCCGCGGACTGACGAGGAACTCGTCGCCCTTTCGATCGGGGGCGACGTCGAGAGCTTCAACCAGCTTGTACCTGCGCTGGGAACGGCCGATCTTTGCCCTGGCGTACAGGGTCATCGGCCGGGAGGAAGAGGCGCGCGACGTCGTCCAGGAGACCTTCCTGCGCGCGTTTCGCGGGATCGGCAACTTCCGTGGGCAGGCGAAGTTCTCGTCCTGGGTGTACCGCATCGCCCTCAACTTGTGCCGGGACTGGATCCGGCGCGAGCGCCGCGCCCCGATTCTCCCCACTCCCGAGGGCGTCGACGTGATAGAACTGGCCGCCGAACAGGGGCCTGTCGAGTCCATCGAGGACCTTGTCGCCCGCAACGACATCAGCAAGGTGGTCGCGGACTTGATGACGCGGCTGCCGGAGGAACAACGCACGGCGATCGTCCTGAAGGAGTACCACGGGATGACGTTCCAGGAGATCGCCGACCTGCAGGGCGTCCCGCTGAGCACGGTGAAGACGCGCCTGTACCAGGGATTGAACGTGCTACGCCGGCACCTGCAGCAGCAGGGCAAATACGATCCGGCGACGACGAAGGTGTCATGACGAACCGCTACTACTGCGACGACAAGCAACGGCTGGTCAGCTTTCTCTATGGCGAGACCAGCGAACGGGAGCGCGCCGAGGTCGAGGCGCATCTTGCCGGCTGTGCGGCATGTGCCGAGGAAGTCGACGAGTTGCGCGCGGTGCGCGCGGATCTGGCCGCGTGGCAGCCACCGGTGGCAGATCTCGGGTTTCGCATCGTCCGCGAGCCAGTGACGCCGAGCCGGCGATGGTGGGCCGTGCCGGCGTGGGCGCCGGTGGCGATGGCCGCCGGAGTGCTGCTGGCCCTGGCGGCGAGCGTCCAGGTCGAGTACGGCAACGGCGCAATCGTGGTGCGCACGGGCTGGGCGAAGGCAGGTGCGCCGCCCGGCGGCTGGCGTGCCGTCGGCGTCGGCGACTCGCGCGGTACCGGCCGGACAGACCGCGTCGGCCGTGATGAGCAAGGCAGACGTCGACGCGGCGATGGCGTTGCTCGAGTCGCGACTCCGCACCGAGATGGCGAACACGCGCACGCCGTCGGCGCCGGCCTCGCCTCGCCCGCAGTCGCCGGGTTCGACCGCGCCTTCGGCAGGTGGAAGCCTTGATTGAGGCCAGCGAGCGCCGGCAGCAGCGCGAGTTGGCGTTCCGTCTCGCGCAGGCCATGCAGGACGTCGACACACAGCGCCGGAGCGATCTGGCGCGTATCGAAACCGGCCTCGGACAGATCGAGGGGCTCACCGTCCAGGAAGGCGCGCGCCAGAGTCGGTTGATCAACTACTTGATGCGCACGTCTCAGGAACGGTAGGACGTCTTGCCGAAGTGCTGAAGTGCTGCGTGCCGGACTGCCGAAGTGCGGTGCCGCAGAAGTGCCGACGTGCTGATTTTGGAGATAGGACGATGGTGATTCGAGGATTTGCGGCGTTGGCGCTGGTCGCCGTCACCGCGGCGGGTGCCTCGGCGCAGGAAGTGGCGTCGGTCGGAGGGCTCGCGCCTGCGCCCGAACAGATGCGCGTGCGCTTCCAGATTGCAGCCATGGAGGGCGTACTCGAGCGCGCCGTGCAGTTGGGCGCACGACGTTTGAGCCAGCAGGTGCAGGCGGTGAGCCCCGACATGCTCGTCATCGGAGGCGCGGCGCGCGCCAAGGGATTCCTTCTCGACGGCTATGGGGCGTTCTTCGACGTCGATGTGCCCGCCCTGCGCCGCAGTGTGGCGTGGAGCTTCAGGCAGATGGGCCGGACTGACGGCTCGGTGGAGACCGCCATCACGTCGCTCAGGAGAAACCTGCAGTCCGTAAACGATCCGGCAGTTCGCCGCGAGATGGACCAGGCGATTCAGCGGCTGGCGCGCATCGTCGGGCCCATGCCGGGACAGATGTCCGGCGGTCTCGCGCCCGAAGTCCAGGCCATCTCGACTGGCCGCGGCGAAGTGACGGTGAGCAACGCCCCGCAATCGGTGACGCCGCAGCAGGCGGCCATCATCGACGACCCCGGCCTGGCCTACACCAACGAGGTCAAGGCGGCGCTGGTCGACGCGATGCTCGATTACGGCGCGCCCATCCCCATTGGCGACGACCAGTGGCTCACCATTGCCGCGCGTGACGACAACGACAGCCGCCTTGGCGGCGGCGATCCCTACGACGTGTCGACGATCATCCTGCGCATCAGCGGGGCAGACCTCTCCGCCTTCCGGGCGGGCAAGCTGACACGTGAAGAGACGTTGGCGAAGGTGGAGGCCAGGGAGTACTGAGATAATGTCGCCATGCGCCGCCTCGCCCTCCTTCTCCTGTTAGTGGTGCCTGCCGCGGCCTGCGGCGGGCCTCCCGCTCCGCTCGATAAGGTCGTCCGCGTCGAGGAGGTCGTCACCGGATGGTTCGATGCGGGAGTGACCGACGATGGCAAGAACAAGATCGTCCCGAGCATCTCGCTGAAGCTCACCAACACGAGCGGCGACCCGACTGACGGCGTGCAGTTGAACTGCATCTTCCGGCGCATCGGCGATCCCGAAGAGTGGAGCACCGCCCTGGTTCGAGTGGTCGACAGGAGCGGCCTCGCTCCAGGCGCGACCTCTAAACCTGTGGTGGTGCGGGCGCCGCAGGGCTATACCGGCCTGCAGCCTCGGGCGCAGCTGTTCGACAACCGCCTGTTCATCGACGCCAAAGTCGAGGTGTTCGGCAAGCACGGGTCCGCGACCTGGGTGAAGCTGGGCGATTACCGAATCGGCCGGCAATTGCTCACCCGGTAACGTGCTGGTGAAGGCCACAGTCCTCGAACGCCGCCTGGGGCCGCTCGACGCGGCCGCCATCATCGTCAGCAACGTCATCGGAGGAGGCATCTTCCTCACGCCAGCCGTCATCGCCGGCCTGATGGGCGATGCATGGTCGATGCTGGCGGTCTGGCTGCTCGGCGGCGCGATCGCCTTTGCGGGCGCCATGGCCTATGCCGAGCTGGCCGCGCTACGGCCGCAGGCTGGCGGCGAGTACGTCTACCTGCGGGAGGCCTTCGGGCCCCTGACCGCATTTCTCACAGGCTGGACGTCCTTCGTCGCGGGATTTTCGGGAGCGATTGCCGCCAGCGCCGTCGGGTTTGCCTTCTACCTCGGACGCTTCATTCCCGCCGCGGCCGACACACGGCCTCTGCTCGAGGGCGGCCTGGGGCCAATTCACCTGGCAGTGACGCCGCAAGCGCTGGTCGCCATCGCCCTCATCGTGCTCTTGACCTTCGTCCACGTGCGCGGCGTCGGGCCCGGGCGCCTCGTGCAGAACCTGCTGGCCGCAGCCAAGGTCACCTTCCTCATCATGCTCGTCCTGTTGGGGTTTGGACTTGGTGACGGGTCGTGGGCGCACGTCGGGGCGCCGCGTCCGCTGGGCGCCGGCAGCTGGCTGCTCGCGCTGGTGCCGGTGATGTTCAGTTACGCGGGATGGAACGCTGCGTCGTACGTCGCCGAGGAGATCCGCGATCCGGAGCGCTTCGTGCCGCGCGCCCTGGCGCTGGGCACCGGCGCGGTGGTGTTGCTCTACGTGGTCCTGAACCTTCTCTACGTCTACTCGATCCCCGTGACAGAGCTGGCCGCGCTGAAAGGCAGCGTGATGGATGTCATCGCCGAGCAGCTTTTCGGCGCCAGGGCCGGCGACCTGCTGGCAGTGATGACGGCGGTGAGTATCGCGGCAAGTGTCAGCGCGATGATCATCGCAGGCCCACGCGTCTATTTCGCGATGGCGCGCGATGGCCTGTTCTTCCGCAAGGCCGTGGAGATTCACCCCGTTTATGGAACGCCGTTCAACGCCATCCTCGCGCAGTCGGCGTGGAGCGTGCTGCTCGTCCTCTCGGGCAGCTTCGGCCAGCTCATCATCTACACGGGCTTCTCGGTGGTGCTCTTCTCCGGGATCGCTGGCGTAGCGCTGTTCGTGCTGCGTCAACGGCATCCCGGCGAGCCGCGGCCGTTTCGCGCCTGGGGGTATCCGCTGATGCCAGGGCTTTTCGTGCTCGCCTCGACCCTGATTGTCGGCAACGCCGTCTGGCGCGACCCGGGCCCGTCGGCCGCGGGTCTGGCCATCATCGCCGCCGGGTTGCCCCTCTACCTGTACCTTCGCAAGAGCACGTAGTCGCAGGGCGGAACTTCAGTTCCGCCATCGTTGCTGTGCCCGAACTGAAGTTCGGGCCTACGTACTACTAAAATTCGGGCCTACGTACGGGGCCTGAAGTTCGGGCGTACCTGCCTACAGTGTCGGCAGGTCCACGTCGAGGCGCCGGACCATGTCGCCGACGCGAATCGTGCCGGGCTGGACGACCCGCGCGTTGATCCCGCGAAGGTTGAGGCGCCGGCCGAGCGGTGAGTTCACGAACTTCATCGCGTCGAGCCCAAAGCGATCCACGAACTTGTGGCATCCCGTGTGGGGCTCGGCCGAGACCTGGATCACGGCGGTGCCGATGGCCAGACGCGTGCCGGGCGGCAGGTTCTCGCCGCTCAAATCGAGATCCACGTACAACTGATCGCCCGCCAGGGCCCAGCGATCGGGGTGCTGGGCGACCAGCGCCGCGGCGCGCACGTTCATCACATTGAGCTGCATCTCCGGATGCGCCCGGCCATCGACGCTGCGCGAGCTGCCGCGCCGGCTCCACGTGTCGCCGACCAGCCCTTCGGCCAGATCGAGTTGCCCTTCTTCAAGCACCTCACGCTTGTCCACCTCCGGACGCCGGACGATCAGCGCCAGCACCCCTTCGAGCCTGGGCGAGCGCTCGATCTCGTCGAGGCCGGCGTGGAGCTGTTCAGTCGTGAGATGTGTGATCGTCGGCATACCTTGATGCTACCTCACCCGCCACTCCTGCAGACCTGCCGACCATTCCTTCTGCAGGGTCACTTCAAGTCTCAGCGCCGACGTCTCGACCGGCGTGAAGCGGACCACGTTGTAGCGATCCCTGGCAACGCCGAACGGGTCAGCGGTCTCCACGGGCAGCCATGCGTCGCCGCGGCGATAGAGCACGCGCCAGGCGGCTGGCACGCGCACCTGCCCATGGCCCGTGTCGTCGAACCAGTAGACGTCCACTTCCGAAACCCGCGATGGTTTGGCGAGGGCGAGCTCGGCCCACTCGGTCGTGCCCTTCGTGGGCCACCAGTCGAAGTACATGGCCGGGTCGTCCGAGGACGCGGGTTCCTCGCCGTCGTTGATGAAGATCGGCAGCCTCCGGCTGGGCGAGGTCGTGACGGTGGCCGTGGTGGCCAGCGTCGGCGCGGGAGCGGGTCGCACGGCCGCGGCCGTCCGGGCGATCCAAACCGCCATCTCGCCGCGTCCGCGGTTGGCCCACGCGAAGTACGGAATCGCCGTGAAAGACTGCGACGCGCTCGACCTGGCGCCATCCGCCGACAGCGCGTACGCCACAGCACGGCCCGTGATCACCTGGACGCCGCCAAGCAGGGCCGCCCTGAACTCCGACGACAACGGCTGTTTGTCGTCGAGTACGAGATTTCTGACGCGGCCGCCGGGGTTGTCAGGCCACTCGACGGCAAAGACCACCGGGCCGCGCTGCAGTGCGACGCGGCCGCTGTCGGCCGCGACCCGATCGTTGGCGACGATGCGGCGCACTGGCATCGGCAGGCCGAAGTCGACGACATCGCCGGCACGCCAGGCGCGCTTGATCGGGGCGTAGCCCTGTTCGGTCGCGACTCTGGCCGCCGCGCCGTTCACCGACAGGGTCACCGGTTGGTCGACGGAATCGAGGTAGCGATACAGGTCGCTCGGCACGGGCTGGTTGCGCGCCCACCCAGGCACGCGGAGGTTGAGCGTGAAGTCGCCGGTCCCATCGACCTGGTCAACCCGGATTCGTATCGCCCCGTCCCAGGGATAGTCGGTCTGCTGCGTCAGCGACACTCGTCTGCCATTGCCCAGCGTGACCTCGGCACGGCCGGCCGCAAACAGGTTCACGAAGATCCTGTCATCTGTCACCGCGTAGACATAGCCGGGCACCGACGCCAGGAAGCGCGTGACGTTGGAGGGGCAACAGGCGACGCCAAACCACGGGCTCCGCTGATGCTGCCCGGCCGATTCGAGCGGGTTTGGATAGAAAAACGCCTGGCCGTCGAGCGAGACGCCCGAGACCAGGCCGTTGTAGAGCGTGCGTTCCATCACGTCGATGTACTTGGCGTCGCCGTGCAGCAGGAAGAGCCGGTGGTTCCAGTAGTCGTTGCCGATGGCCGCGCACGTCTCGTTGTAGGCCGACATGTTGGGCAGCTCGTACGGCCCGCCAAACGCCTCGCCGCGGCCGGTCGCGCCGATACCGCCGGTGATGTACAGCTTGCGAGAGACGACGCTGTCCCAGATGCGATCGGAGGCGTCGAGGTACGCCCGATCGCCGGTGAGCGCGGCGACATCCGCCATGCCCGAATACATGTAGGTCGCGCGGACGGCGTGGCCCACGGCGTCGGTCTGCTGGACGACGGGCAGGTGCGACTGGTTGTATTCCCGGCCGGCACCCGCGTCGCCGTCGGGTCCACGCACGTCGAGCAGGAACTTCGCCAGGTCGAGGTACTTCTGCTCGCCTGTCACGCGATACAGCTTGACCAGGCCCATCTCGGTGATCTGGTGACCCGGCCAGATCGCGCGCTTGCCCGGACCGAACGTGGCGAGGAGCAAGTCGGCCGTCTTGATGGCGATCTCGAGCAGCGTGCGCTTACCGGTGGCCTGATAGTGCGCGGCGGCGGCCTCGTAGAGATGTCCGAGGTTGTAAAGCTCGTGGCTGTCGACCTTCTCGAGGACCCAACGCTCCTGTCCTGCCCAGTCGTGCGGCTTCTTCGGGTTGATGGTGCGGGTCGTGTAGAGGTACCCGTCGGGCTCCTGCGCCGCGGCGATCTTCTCGATCAGCCCGTCGACGTAGCCTTCCAGTTTCGGGTCAGGGTGGACGCTGAGCGTGTAGGACGCGCCCTCGATCACCTTGTAGATGTCGGTGTCGTCGAAGGGGTAGCCGGGCGGGTCGAGATTGGCGACCGGCTCACCGCGCAGCACCTTGGCGGCGCGCACGAAGTGATCCAGCCGCCCGGTCTTCTCACACTGCGCGAAGGCAAACGGGATCGTGACGCGACGGTTGGTCTCGATCCGCGGCAGCCAGAACCGATCCGTCAAATGCACGGAGGTGAACGGGACCGGCTTGATCGAGTTGATCGGGTTGGGTCGGGTTGGCGCTTGCCGCGCCGAAGCCGAAGGCGAAGGCGGGTCGGGTTGCGTCTGGTCGATCAGGCTGGGCCGGGTTGATCCGGCGCAGACCAGCGCGACGAGCACGACAGCACGGAGGGGCGCGGCAGGCATGACCCGCATATCCTAAGCCGAAGGCGATCGCCATTGGCCTCGCGGCCTTCAGTTCTTGATCGACTATACAATCTGCACAATCTGCCGATGCTGCGCGTTCTGTCCGTCGTCTGCCTCGTCGTCAATACCGGCGCCGGTCTGGCGATCGCGGCCACGCGAGGCGGTTTTCTGTCGGAATTAGGCATGCCGCCACCGCTGCCGTTCTATGCAGATCTGCTCGCGGTCTTCCTCGTGGGCTCTGGAGTGGGTTTCATCCCGGCGGCGTTGAATCCCGCGCAGCAACGCCCGTATCTGTGGACGTTTGGCGTGGGGGTGAAGCTGGTGGCGGCCCTGTTGTTCCTGCGCCCGGCGCTGACCGGCTTGGTCGGATGGCTGCCGGGCATCGCGGCGGCCGCCGACGGAGCGCTTGCCGTGCTCTTGCTGATGGCGTTGCTCAAGCCGGCGAGGTGACCTCGATGGCGTGCCGCGCGATGGACGAGCCCTGCGGTTCGAACCACGTCACCCCTTCTTCGACGAGATCGAACTTGAAGTAGTGTGGCCCGGTTGTCTCGGGCACCGGGCACGACACCTCGACGTCGACGCTTTGCCCTGGCGCGATCGGACCAGGAATCTCGTGTCGGTAGAAGTCCCGGTCGAGCAATCGCTCGTCTGCGGCAAGCAATTGAACACCCAGCCGGACCGCCGCCGCCGCTCCGTCGGTACGCCACGCGGCGTTCCCGACGTTGCGGATGCGCAGGCGCACAGGCACCGGGCCGCCCGCCACGACACGCGATGGGGCCGCCAGAATCTGAATCTCGGCCCGGCGTGCCTGTCCGCGATGCTGCTCCGGACGCTGCTTTGCGGCAACGATGACCGGGTGATCGGCCATGGCGCCGCGCAACAGCCGCACAAGCTGCATCGACAGCGTCTCTTCGACCAGCGCGTCCTGCTTGCCAAGGCCCAGCAGTTCGAGCACACCGCGCCAGATCGTGCGCGCCGCCCGGGCCGGACGCTTCGAAGCCGCGCGCCGCGCCCACGCCTCCCACTGCGAGGAGGTGATCGCGAAGTCCGGGATGAGATAGGACATCGGCCTGAGCGTCACGTGGCCAAAGCCGGCCCGCTCGCACGCGGCCATGAAGTCCGACGCGACGATGTCCTGCTCGAGCACGCCGAAGTCGCGCATCGCGGTCACCGACCCGGCCCTGGCGGCATGCCCGACGCCTGGCTCGGAGAAGAGCACCGCGCCGGCCGGTGTCAGCACCCGGCTCAGCTCGGCCAAAGCGCTCGGGATGTCGGGGATGTGATGAATCGCGCTGAGGCAGTACGCCTTGTCGAATGTGCCCGCGGCAAACGGCAGGCGCTCCAGGTCGCCCGCCACGACCCATGGGCGCGGACCGGTCAACCGGGTACGCCCCAGATGGAGCATGTCGACGGAAATGTCGACCGCAACGGTCCGCAGGTTCAGACGCTGCAGCCAGTCGGAGCACCAGCACGCACCGGCACCGAGGTCGAGAATCAGATCGTCGGGCGAGAGCGGGAGGTGATGCAGCGCCGCCGCGAAGTCCTGGATGAGCGCTGCGCTGTCGTCGAGTGTCGAGGTGCCGGGCGGCGAGAACGGCTTCAGCCGCTCCCACGCTCCCCCGGCCGTGCGGCGGAGGTATTCCTTTTCCGATTGCTTCGAGTCGGCGCCGACCGGCGATCCCATCAAAGGGATTCTAGCCGGTCGGAAACCGCGCGTCTGCTCACGGGACTCGCTTGAGCTCGCCCTTGTAGGTGATCTTCTCGTCCGGCTGCGTGCGGATCTCGAAGCTGATCGACTCGTAGCCAGTCGCCCGCACCTCGATGCGGTGCGGGCCCACATCCAGGTTCAGTTGCTGGAAGGCGCCGTCGAAGTCGTCCACCACGCCCGCAAGGTACCCATCCACGAACACCTCGGCCTCGCGGGGCTTCACCTTCAGTCGGAGCCCGCCGTAGGTCTGATAGGTCGGCCCCGGGTAAGGCCCGTAGCTGCCATATCCGTAGCCGTAGCCCGCTCCCGCTCCGTATCCGTAGCCCGCTCCGTAGCCATAACCGTAGCCGAGGCCGAGGCCATAGTGGTAGCCGCCGTACGGGTATCCAAAGCCCCACCACGGATCCCAGAAGAAGCCGTAACTGAGCGGGTAGTACGGGTAATACCACGTATTCCAGTGCGGGTAGTAGCCGCCACCGTGGCCGGCATATGGCGGGTACTGGCGGGGAGTGGCGGTCCCGAAGCTTTGGCGGCCACCGCGGTCGCGCGGCGTCGCATGAACCGGCGCCGCCGTCGCTGACTCGGGGCCCGGCGAGAAGCCCCGACGTGCGACGGCACGATCACCGTCGCCCGAGCCGCGACGATCCGGTGGCGGCGACGTGCGCTGACGCGACTGGTCTCGTCCGGATGCGGGGCGCGCGCGATTCGAGTCGCCGCTCGATGCGGGTGCGCTCGATGTGGCGGGCGCCGGGGCGGGGCGCGGCGCCTCCGCACGTGTCGCGGGCGCGGCGCGAGGTACGGCGCGCTCGCTGCCGCCACTGGCGCGTGCGGGCGGCGCCTGCCGCTGTTCCGACCGGGTTGGCGGTGCGGACCTCGGCTTGGCGTCCTGCGCGTGGGCCGCCACGCCCGGGGTGGCAAGCGCCCCCACGATCATGGCAACGCGAAAGTGACGGCACATAGCGGTGTCTCCTGTCATCTGCTGTAAAAGCAACCGCCCTGCCAAACCAAACCGTCTGCAACGGGGGCAATCCGGGAGATTTTCGGCCCGTTGTCCTGTCGCGGCGTCACTTTTACCAGCGACAACCACCTGGACTGTCCCCGTTCCTTGACACCTCTACGGGCGACCGATAGGCTCGAAATCACCGCCATGTTTCATTCAACCACAATCCTTGCGGTCCGGCAGGGCGATCATACCGTGCTCGCCGGCGACGGCCAGGTCACCTTCGGGCAGACGGTGATGAAACAAGGCGCCCGCAAGATCCGTCGGCTGTACCACGACCGCATCCTCGCGGGGTTTGCGGGCTCGGCCGCAGATTCCTTCGCGCTGTTCTCGCGCTTTGAAGCCAAGCTCGAACAGTACCCGGGGCAATCTCGAGCGCTCGGCGGTGGAGCTGGCGCGCGACTGGCGCACCGACCGCGCGCTGCGGCGGCTGGAGGCCATGCTGATCGTCGCCGACAAGGACGCGATATTTCTGCTGTCGGGCACTGGAGACCTGATTCAACCTGACGACGGCCTCGTGGCGATCGGCTCGGGTGGTCCCTATGCGCTGGCCGCAGCGCGTGCGCTCACTCGGCATAGCTCACTCTCGGCGCGCGACGTCGCGGAGCAGTCGATGGCGATTGCCGCCGACATCTGCATCTACACCAACCACCAGATCGTCGTCGAGGAGCTCTAGCAGAGACGTGGCAATTCACCTGCCGGAACGGACGCAGAGCTCGACTGAAGCGATGACACCGCGCCAGATAGTCGCCGAACTCGACAAGCACGTAATCGGACAGCACAAGGCCAAGCGCGCGGTGGCGATCGCGCTGCGCAACCGCACGCGGCGACAGAAGCTGCCCAAGGACCTGGCCGAGGACGTCGCGCCGAAAAACATCCTGATGATGGGGCCCACTGGCGTGGGCAAGACCGAGATCGCGCGCCGCCTGGCGCGTCTGGCGCAGTCGCCCTTCATCAAGGTCGAAGCGTCGAAGTTCACCGAAGTCGGCTACGTCGGGCGCGATGTCGAGTCGATGGTCCGCGACCTGGCGGAGCTGTCAATTGCGATGGTGCGCGACGAACGGTTCGAAGAGCTGCGGCCGCAGGCGCGCCAGGCGGCCGAAGATCGGCTGCTCGACTTGTTGCTGCCGCCGGGACCCCGGCCCGAGGTCGACCCCGCCGTGTCCGGCCTGCCCGATCCGGCCCAGGGCACCCGCGAGCGGCTCCGGGAGCAACTGCGGTCCGGTCGGCTCGATCACCGCACAGTCGAAATCGACGTGCGTGACACGAGCGGGCCCGCCTTCGAGATCATCAGCGGCGGCAACATCGAGGAAGTCGGCATCAACGTCAAGGACATGATGCCGGGGCTGTTTCAAGGCCGGACCAAGCGGCGTAAGCTGCTGGTGCCGGAGGCGCTCGAGCACCTGACGTCCGAGGAGTTGTCCAGGCTGGCCGATATGGACTCGGTGGGCCGCACGGCGCTCGAGCGCGTGGAGCAGTCCGGCATCATCTTCATCGACGAGATCGACAAGATCGCGGGCCGCGAAGGCGGACACGGCCCGGATGTGAGCCGTGAAGGCGTGCAACGCGACATCCTGCCCATCATCGAGGGCACGACCGTGAACACCAAACACGGCATGGTGAAGACCGATCACATCCTCTTCATCGCAGCCGGCGCGTTTCATGTGTCCAAGCCCTCGGACCTGATCCCGGAGCTTCAGGGGCGCTTCCCCATCCGCGTGGAGCTCGAGGCGCTTGGCGCGAACGACTTCGTCCGCATCCTCACCGAGCCCAAGAGCGCGCTGGTAAAGCAGTACATCGCGCTGCTGGCCACCGAGGGTGTCGAGATCGCCTTCACCGCTGGCGCCATCGCGCGCGTCGCGGCGCTGGCGGCGGAAGTCAACGAGAAGACCGAGAACATCGGCGCCAGGCGGCTGCACACCGTGATGGAGCGGCTGCTCGACGAGATCTCGTTTGATGCACCGGATCGCTCCGGCACCAGCGTCACCATCGACGAGGCGTACGTGAACCGCATGCTCGCCGAGGTCGTCGCCAACGACGATCTCTCCCGGTATATCCTCTAGCCAACCGTTGCCGACGCCCCGCCCATCCCGCTCGATTCAGACCCGCCCGATTGCGTGTGCGTGCGTGCTGGCCGCGTTGGTCACCACGGGATGCGGCAAGAAGGGCCCGCCGCTGGCGCCGTTTGCCAGGGCGCCCGCTGCGCCGGCCGAGGCCACGGCGCGCAGGCTTGGCAACCGCGTGGAGATCCGCTTCACGGTGCCGAGCGTGGATCTCGACGGCCAGCGTCCGGCGCACATCGACCGTGTCGAGGTGTGGGCTTTGACCGGACGGGTGACCGATCCGATCCTGTTCATGAAGTACGCCACGCTGGTGGCCACGGTGCCCGTTCGGGAGCCACCGCCTCCACCGCCTGATGTGGAAGAGGGCAAGCCACCGCCTCCGCCGCCGCAGCCATCGACGGAGCCGGGACTCGATCAGGGCCAGCCCGGGGTCGTCATTGACGAGCTCACGGCCGATGCGCTGGTGCCCGTCGTCGTGCCGGAGATCGAAAAGGAGAAAGCGCGCGACGAAGAGCTGCGCCTGCAGCGGCTGGCCGAGCAGGGGCCGCCGCGCCTGACGCCGCCGGACCTGGGCACGCCGCTTCCGCCGCCGCTGACGCGCGACTACGTGGTCATCGGCCGCAACGGCGGCCGGAAGGGCGCGTTGACGCAGCGGATGGCCGTAGCATTGCGGCCCGCGCCTCCGGCACCGCCGCAGCCCACGTCGACGATTGCGGAGAACTACGTCGAGCTCACGTGGACCGCACCGCCCGGCCTGCCCAAGCCCGTGCACAAAGGGTCAGCGCGCGCGCCCGCCGCGCCGCGAGGCCCGGCTGCTGGCCCGCCGCCAACCGGTGCGCCTCGAGCGCCTGAGTTGAAGCCGCCGGTCCCGACGGAGGACGACGACGACGACCAGGCGCCAGCGCCCGTCGCGGCACCCCCTGCACCCATTGCGCCTCCTCCCGCGCCCGTCGAGATGGCACCATCGGCGCCGGAGGTCGCAGCTCCGCCTGTTGCGGCGGCCCCCGCGCCCGGCGAGGCTGCCGTCCCGGCGGCCGCTTCAGGCGAGATCGCAACACCCGCGTTACTGAACTCCCGGTCGCTCACGGGCTTTCCGTCCGCGACCGTCGGCTATTCGATCTACGAGGTGGCACCGGCGCAGCAGTCCGCGCCACCGCTGCAGCCCGGCGAGGTGCCGGCGTTGCCGCGGCGTGCGACACCCACGCCGGTTGTGACGACCAGCTGGCGCGATGCGAAGATCGAATTCGGGGCGGTGCGATGTTATGCCATCACCACGGTCGTGACGGCCGGCACCGCCGTCGAAAGCGAGCCGTCGCCGGCGGCGTGCCTGTCGCCGAGCGACACCTTCCCGCCCAAGGCACCGACCTCGCTGGCAGCCGTCGCCAGCGAAGGCGCGATCAACCTGATCTGGGAGGCCAACACCGAAGCGGATCTTGCCGGTTACATCGTCCTGCGCGGCTCGGCGGCTGGCGCGACGATGCGCCCGTTGATGACCGCGCCGATCAAGGAGACGACGTTCCGCGATGCGACCGTGCGCGCAGGTGCCCGGTACGTGTACGCGGTGGTCGCCGTCGACACCGCTTCGCCGCCCAACATCTCGTCGCAGTCGAACCGGGTCGAGGAGACGGCGAGGTGACAGACAAATTGACGATTGAAGATTGACGATTGACGACTGCGAATTTCGCGGATTTACGCGGATGAAGATTTTCAGGACCGACGCCGGTTATGTCGCCGAGGACGGCGGCGTATGGCGTCGGGTGGTTGGCGATTTGTTCGCCGACTGGCGGCTTGGGGATGAGATCGCAGGCGGGTTGAGCAGCCAGCGATTGCTGGCGCCGGTTGTGCCGAGCAAGATCGTCGCTGTGGCGCTCAACTACAAAGCGCACGCGGCCGAACAAGGCAAGCCATTGCCGCCCGAGCCCCTCTTCTTTCTCAAGCCCTCGACGGCCGTGATCGGGCCGGGCGAGGCGATCGAGTTGCCGCCGGGCGTCGGGCGGGTCGACCACGAGGCCGAAGTCGGCCTCGTCATGGGCCGCCGCGCACGGAAGGTGCCGGCCGACCGCGCCGCCGAGCACATCCTCGGCGTGACGTGCGTGAACGACATCACGGCGCGCGCGCTGCAAAAGACCATTGGCCACTACACGCGACCCAAGGGGTTCGACACCTTCGCCCCGGTCGGCCCGTGCATCGCCCTGGGGCTGGACTGGTCGAATCTCCGAGTGCGGGCGTGGGTCAACGGGGCGCTGCGCCAGGACTCAACGACCGCCGACCTCATATTCCCGGTGCCCGAGCTGGTGGCCTTCATCTCGTCGGTCATGACGCTGCTGCCTGGGGATATCATCTCTACAGGGACTCCCTCAGGTATCGGCCCTCTCCGGCCCGGCGACACGGTGCGGGTGGCGGTCGAGGGAGTGGGGGAGCTGGAGAATCCGGTTACAGGAGACAGGCCATGAAGCTCTTCGTGGATAGCGGCAACGTGAAAGAGATCGAGGCGCTGGCCTCGCTTGGCGTCATCGACGGGGCGACGACCAACCCCTCGCTGATGGCCAAGGCGGGCGGCGACCCGCGCCAGATCCTGAAAGAGATCTGCCGCATCGTGCAGGGCCCGGTGAGCGGGGAAGTGGTCGCCACCGACTACGACGGCATGATTCGCGAAGGCCACGACATCGCGGCCATCGACGAGCACATGGTGGTCAAGGTGCCGTTCACGCGCGACGGCGTGAAGGCGTGCAAGACGCTGTCGGGCGAAGGCATCCCGGTCAACGTCACGTTGATCTTCTCGGCGACGCAGGCGCTGCTGGCTGCCAAGGTCGGCGCGTCGTTTGTGAGCCCGTTCATCGGGCGGCTCGACGACATCGCCACCGAAGGCATGCACGTCGTCGAGGAGATCGTCGAGATCTTCGACAACTACGAGTTCGGCACCGAAGTGCTGGTCGCCAGCGTCCGGCACCCGGTCCACATCGTCCAGGCCGCGAGGCTGGGCGCCGACGTGTGCACGTGCCCGCCCGCCGTGATCGAGCAGATGTTCAAGCATCCGCTGACCGACATCGGGCTCGAGAAGTTCCTGAAGGATTGGGAGAAGGCTCAGGCGGTGACACGCTGACAATTGCAGATTGCAGAGTGATTGCAGGTTAAGGGGACCGGATGTACAACCACCGCCGGGGTTCAGCCGTGAGCTCTTCAATCGTCAATCGTCAATCTGCAATCGTCAATGTCTGAGCGCCTCTCCGAACTGCTTCGTGCAGCCGAGCTCGGAGGCGGCGAGGATCGTCTCCGCCGGCAGCACGACGCCGGCAAGCTCACGGCGCGCGAGCGCATCGCGCTGCTGTTCGACCCCGGCACCTTCGACGAGATCGACGCGCTCGTCACGCACCGCTGCCAGGACTTCGGCATGGCCGACCAGGTCATTCCCGGCGATGGCGTGGTATGCGGCGGCGGCCGCGTGGACGGGCGGCTGGTCTATGCGTTCGCGCAGGACTTCACCGTGTTTGGCGGGTCGCTGTCGGAGACCAACGCGCAGAAGATCGTCAAGGTCATGGACCTGGCGGTGAAGATGGGCGCGCCGGTGGTGGGGCTCAACGACAGCGGCGGCGCGCGCATTCAGGAAGGCGTCATCTCCCTGGGCGGCTACGCCGACATCTTTCTGCGCAACACCCTGGCGAGCGGCGTGATCCCGCAAATCTCAGCGATTATGGGCCCGTGCGCCGGCGGCGCGGTCTATTCGCCGGCCATCACCGACTTCACGGTGATGGTGCGCGACACCAGCTACATGTTCGTCACCGGCCCCGACGTGGTGAAGACCGTCACGCACGAATCGGTCACCAAGGAGCAGCTGGGCGGCGCGACCACGCACAACGAGACCAGCGGCGTCGCCCACTTCGCGGTGGCCAACGACCGCGAGTGCCTGGCGCTTGTCCGGTCGTTGTTGTCGTACCTGCCCGGCAACAATATCGACGACCCGCCGATCGGCGATCAGGGCGACCCCGTGGATCGCGAGTCGCCCGAACTCGACACGCTGGTGCCACGCCAGCCGAACCAGCCGTACGACATGCACGACCTGGTGACGGTAGTGGCCGACGAGGGCTCGTTCCTCGAAGTGCACGCCCAGTACGCCCGCAACATCATCGTGGGCTTCGCGCGCCTGGGTGGCCGCAGCGTCGGCATCGTCGCCAACCAGCCGGCGCACCTGGCCGGCACGCTCGACATCGACGCATCGGTGAAGGCCGCCCGGTTCGTGAGGTTCTGTGACGCCTTCAACATCCCGCTGGTGACCTTCGAGGACGTGCCGGGGTTTCTGCCGGGCACTGCGCAGGAGTACGGCGGCATCATTCGCCACGGCGCCAAGCTGCTCTACGCGTATGCCGAGGCGACGGTGCCGAAAGTCACGGTCATCACGCGCAAGGCCTACGGCGGCGCGTATTGCGTGATGTCGAGCAAGCACATTCGAACCGACGTCAACTTCGCCTGGCCGACCGCGGAGATCGCGGTAATGGGCCCGGAGGGCGCCGTCAACGTCCTCTACCGCCGCGAACTGGACGCCGCCGAGGACCCTGCCGCGCTGCGCGCGCAGAAGGTGGCGGAGTTCCGCGAGAAGTTCGCCAACCCGTTTGTCGCCGCCAGCCGCGGCTTTGTCGACGAGGTCATCGAGCCCCGCACGACGCGCCGGAAGATCATCGAGGCCCTGTCGCGCTTGTCGACAAAGCGAGACAAGAACCCGCCGAAAAAGCACGGGAACATCCCCCTCTGAACCGGGTTCACCGGTTCACAAGTTCACAGGTTCACAAGTTCACGGTTCACAGGTTCACGGGTTCACGGGTTCACGGGTTGCCCGACTCCGAACCCCGTGAACCGTGAACCGACAAGGTTCGATAGAATTGCGATTGGTGAACAAGATTCTCATCGCCAATCGAGGCGAGATCGCGGTCCGCGTGATTCGCGCGGCCCGCGAGGCCGGTCTGGCCTCCGTCGCGGTGTACTCCGACTGCGATCGCACGGCCCGGCACGTTCGGATGGCCGACGAGGCCTGGCCGCTGGGCGGAAACCGGCCCGCCGATAGCTACCTCCGCATCGACCGTCTGATCGACGTCGCCCGGCAAGCCGGTGCCGACGCGGTTCACCCCGGCTACGGCTTTCTCGCGGAAAACGAAGACTTCGCAGCCGCCTGTCGCGACGCCGGCCTCACTTTCATCGGCCCGACACCGGAGGCCATCGCGCTCATGGGCAGCAAGACCGCCGCCCGCGAGGCTGCGGCGGCCGCCGGCGTGGCGGCGGTGCCGGGCACGACGACGCCGCTTCCGGCCGACGCGCCCGAGTCCGACGTCAAGACCATCGCGGCCGCGATCGGGTACCCGTTGATGCTCAAGGCCGTCGCCGGCGGCGGCGGGAAAGGGATGCGCACGGTTGGCTCGCCCGACGACCTGCCGTCGGCGCTGCGTGCGGCGCGGTCCGAGGCGCTGTCCGCCTTCGGCGACGGCGCGGTGTACCTCGAACGGCGGCTCGAGCGTCCGCGCCATGTCGAGGTGCAACTGCTTGGTGACGCACATGGCACCGTGGTGCCGTTTGTCGAACGCGAGTGCTCGATTCAGCGCCGCCATCAGAAGGTGCTCGAGGAAAGCCCCTCGCCGGCCGTGTCGGCGGAGCTGCGTGCGGCGCTCGGCGAGGCCGCAAGAAAGGTGGCAGCCTCGGTGGGCTACACCAACGCCGGCACCATCGAGTTCCTGCTCGACGCCGATGGACGGTTCTACTTCCTCGAGATGAACACACGGCTCCAGGTCGAGCACGCGATCACGGAAGCCGTCACGGGCGTCGACCTCGTGCAGTGGCAGTTTCGCCTCGCTCGCGGCGAGCGGCTGACCGTCGACGCGCAGACGGCCGCGATGCCGCGCGGTCACGCCGTCGAGTGCCGCATCTACGCCGAGGATCCCGACTCCGGGTTCCTGCCATCGCCGGGCCGGCTGACCAGGCTGCGGCCGCCATCGGGTCCGGGTGTGCGCGACGACGGCGGGTACGACGCGCCGGGCGAGGTGCCGATTCACTACGACTCGCTGGTCTCGAAGCTTGTGACGTGGGGCACGGGCAGGCCAGAGGCCATCGCACGCATGCGGCGTGCGCTTGCCGAGTACGAGATCGCCGGCGTCAAGACGACCATTCCGTTTTTCACCTGGCTGCTCGACGACGAGGACTTCCTGGCCGCACGTGTCGACACGACGTTTCTCGACCGCGCCCTGGCAGCAAGAAACGGGACGCCCTTTGCGAGCCCCGGCGCCGGGGTCGAAGACCTTGCCGCACTCGGCGCCGCGCTCGACGCGTATTTCGCGCCGCGGCAGCCCCGCCGCGGCGCAGCCAGCTCGTGGACCCGCGCGGCCCGGGCCGAGGCGCGCAGGTAACCGTGCGGCTCGAGTTCGAAGTCGGCGGGCGCGTGCGCACGGTATCGGTGGAAGCCAGAGGCGCGGCGCTGGCGGTCACGCTGGACGGTCAGCCGGTCGACGTCGATGTCGCGCGCCTGGGTCCGGGCCGCTACTCGTTGCGCGAGCCGGTCAGCGGCCGGCAACACGACGTAACCGTGACCGCCTCCGGACCGGGCGGACAGCTCGACGTGGTCGTCGGTGGAGCAGTCGTCGCAGTGACGCGGCGCGCGGCCAACGTCGGCCGGCGCCACGGCGCTGGGGCGACCGGCGACGGTCCCCAACGCCTCCTCGCGCCCATGCCGGGCAAGGTCGTGCGCGTGCTGGTGAAGGCCGGCGACCAGGTCGTCGCGCGGCAGGGCGTCGTGGTGGTCGAAGCGATGAAGATGGAAAACGAATTGCGCGCGGGTCGCTCCGGGCTGGTGCGCGAAGTCCTCGTCGTCGAGGGCGCGTCGGTTGACGCCGGAGCGCCTCTGGTCGTCATCGGATGAGCGAGCAGGCGCCACCGGAGACGCCGGGCCCCGAGGTGACCGCCGAGCCGGCGGCGACGCCCGAGGCGCGCCCGCGCCGGTCCGGCTGGCGGCTGCTGGGCCGGTTGGCCCGGCGGACGCTGATGTTTGCGGCCATCCTGCTGGCCGTGGCCTTCGTCACCACGCTCAGCGTCGATCTCGGTCCCGGCGTGCGCGGCCTCGCCGAACGGGCGGGCGCCAATTACCTCAAGCGCGACTTCACGATCGGCCGCCTGTCAATACGTCTGCTTACCGGCCGGTTCCTCGTCGAGGACCTGCGAATCGGCGGCCTCGAGAAGGACCACAAGCCATTTCTGGTTGCCAGGACGATTGAAGTCTCGATGGACTTCAGCGCGCTGGCGCATCGCGAAGTGCTGGTCGAGTCGGTGCGGATGACCGGCTGGCGGATGGCGGTGGAGACCTGGCCGAACGGGCGCCACAGTTTTCCGCGCTTCACACGCGAACGCACCCAGCCGCCCGGCCCCAAACGGTTCGTCACCACCGTGCGGTCGGTGGTGGCGTCAGACGGAGAGTTCGACTTCGAAGATCACGGCGTGCCGTGGCGCACGGTCGCCCGCAATCTCGAGGTCACCGTCGAGAAGACGACCGGCTACGGCGGCACGGCGAAGTTCCGGAATGGCACGGTCGACATCCAGCAGTATCTGCCGATGAAGACCGACATGGACGGCGTCTTCACCATCGAGGGGCCGCTCGTCAAGTTCAGCCAGTTACAGCTGCGCTCGGATGGATCGCGCTCGGACGCGACCGGCACGGTGGACATGTCCCGGTGGCCCGAGCAGACGTGGCACGTCAAGTCGATCGTCGACTTTCCGCGGATGCGCGAGATCTTTTTCTCGCGCGAGAAGTGGGTCCTTGGCGGCGAGGGACACTTCACCGGCACCTTCCATCTCTTCAAGGGCGGCCGCGAGCTGAAGGGCGGCTTCACAAGCGCCGAGGCCCAGGTCAACGGCATGCGCTTTCCGAAGCTGGCCGGCTCACTGATCTGGGTTCCGGACCGCTTCGAGGTCACCGAGGCCGACGCCGACTTCTACGGCGGCAGCACGCATTTCAGCTACGGGCTCGAGCCGCTGGGCAAGCCTGGCGTGCGGCCCACGGCGTCATTTGACGCGGACTTCGACCGCGTGGACCTGTCGACGCTCGGTGCAGCGTTTGACTGGCCCGGGATCCGGCCCGCCGGCGCGATGTCGGGCTACTCGAAGCTTCACTGGCCAAACGGCCGCTTTGCCGACAAACGCGGCGAAGGCATCCTGACGTTTGTGCCGCCCGACGGCGTGAGCGTCGCCGGCCGGCAGTTGCCGCCCGATGCCAACGACCGCGACGCCGCGCGCGTGCGGCCCTGGGGGCCGTTCAACCCCGACCCACGGCTCCTGGGAGACGTGCCCGTCGCTGGCGAATTGTCGTGGCGGCTCGACCCGGAATGGATCGATCTGTCGCCGTCCTGGATGGCAACCCCGGACACCTATGTGTCGTTTGAAGGCCGCACCGCGTACGGCGAGCGCTCGACGATTCCGTTTCACGTGACCAGCACCGACTGGCAGGAAAGCGACCGTGTGCTGGCAGGGATCATGACGGCCTTCGGATCGCCCACGACGGCCGTGGCTGTGGGCGGCTACGGCCAGTTCGACGGCACCATGCACCTGGCCTTCCGGCGGCCACGCATCGACGGGCACTTCAGCGGCCAGCGTCTCCGTGCCTGGGATGTGGTCTGGGGAGCGGCCGACGGCGATCTGGTGATCGAAAACGGCTACGTGACGTTGACCAGCGCGCGCGTCACCTCCGGTGAGTCGGTGGTCGAGACCGAAGGACGCTTTGCGCTCGGCTACCCGCGCCGCGACGGAGGCGAAGAGATCGACGCACGCGTGCGGCTTGCCAATCGGCCGTTGGCCGACCTGCGCCACGCGTTCCTCCTCGACGACTACCCGATTGAAGGGAAGGTCTCGGGCGAGTTCCACCTGTACGGCAAGTACGAGACGCCCTTTGGCTTCGGACGAATGCAGATCGACGAGGGCGTCGCCTACGACGAGCCGTTTGAAACGGCAACCGCGTCGCTGCGCTTCGAGGGTCAGGGTGTGCGCCTGGACGGCATCGAGGCGCGCAAGGCGGATGGCCAGATGACCGGCGCGGCCTACGTCGGCTGGGAGGGGACCTACTCGTTCAACTTCTCCGGTCGCCGCGTGCCGGTCGAATCGGTGCACGCGATGACGTTCCCGCAGGCGCCGCTCACCGGGCAGCTCGACTTCACGGCCGCGGGCAGCGGCCTTTTCGAGTCGCCGCAATACAACGTCCGGATGAGCGTGTCGGACCTCTTCGTCGAAGACGAGGGCATCGGCGAGGTCACCGCGCGCCTGACGATCCGCGACAACACGCTTGGGGTCGAGCTCGACGCCGCATCGCCGCGACTGATTGTCACCGGGACGGGCCGGATCTCGATGACCGACGAGTACGACGCGGAGCTGACCTTCCGCTTCACCGACACGTCGCTCGATCCGTACGTGCGGACGTTCCGGCCGGAGCTGTCGCCATTCACCACGGCGGTGGCCAGCGGCACGCTTCGCGTCACCGGCGAACTGAGCAACCCCCAGCATCTCCGCGTCGACGCGCGTGCCGACAGTGTCACGCTGCGTCTGTTCGACTACGTGGTGCGCAACGACGGGCCGCTGCGCGTCGCATACGAGCAGGAAGTGGTTCGCCTGGACCAGTTCCGTCTGGTCGGCGACGGCACGCGGCTCGACGTGGGCGGAACCGTCGACCTCGGCGCCGGGCAGATCGCGATTCGGTCCACCGGCGATGCGAACCTCGGGATCCTGCAAGGGTTTCTCCGCGACCTGCGCAGTTCGGGACAGGCCGACCTGGTTGCCGACATCAGCGGTCCGCTGGCCAGCCCGGTGTTCTCCGGCCGCGCCTCGATTGCGGGCGGACGCATCCGCCACTTCTCCCTGCCGCACGCGCTCGAAGCCGTGAACGGCCGTCTCACCTTCGACGCCCGCGGCGTGAGCCTGGACGAAGTGACGGCGCGGCTGGGAGGTGGGCTGGTTCGTTTCGGTGGCCGCATCAGCCTGGCCGGCTATCGGCCATCCGAGTTCAACCTCACCGCGACCGGGGAGGACATGCGCCTGCGATACCCGGAGGGCTTCCGCTCCGTCATCGACGCCGACCTGTCGCTGCGCGGCGCGTTCGAGGCGCCGGTGCTCGGCGGCACGGTCACAGTGAAGAGTTCGGTGTGGTCGCGCCGCGTCGAGGCGTCGGGCAACTTCCTCGAGTTTGTCGGACGTGCGACGCCAGTAGGCCCCGGCGCGGCTGCAAGCTCCTTCCCGCTGCGGTTCGACGTGCGTCTCATCGCGCCCTCGACCCTGCGCATCGACAACAACCTGGCGCGCATCGTCTCGAGCGCCGACCTGTCGCTGCGTGGCACCTACGACAAGCCGCTGGTCTTCGGCCGCGCCGAAATCGAGCGCGGCGAGGTGACCTTCGAAGGCAAGCGCTACGTCGTCACGCACGGCACCATCGACTTCAGCAACCCGAACCAGATCGAGCCGTTCTTCGATGTCGAAGCCGAGACGCGCCTGCGGGTCCCGGGGCAGAACTACACCGTCACGCTCAATGCCGTCGGGACTTTCACGCGGTTTCAATGGGGGCTCAACTCCGATCCGCCGCTGCCGACCGTGGACGTGCTGGCGATGCTGCTCAACGACACTGCGCCCACCGACCCGGAGCTGGCCGCGCTGCGTCGGCCCGACGAGGCCGAGCAGCAGTTAATCCAGGCGCGTGCCGCGCAACTGCTGGTCAGCCCGATCTCGTCGGGGGTCGGCCGGGTCGTCGAACAGACCTTCGGCATCGACACCTTCCAGATCACGCCGTCGCTGACGGACCCGACCGCGCAGTCCTCGCGTCTGATCCCCGGCGCGCGCCTCACCATCGGCAAGCGCATCTCGAATCGCGTGTACCTGACGTTCTCGCAGTCGCTGTCGGCCTCGTCGACGACGCGCGACCAGGTCATCCTGCTCGAGTACGACCAGAGCGATCGGCTGTCGTGGGTGCTGTCGCAGAACGAAGACCGCACGTACGCGCTCGACGTGCGCGTGAGGTACGTCTTCTGATGACACGCCGCTGGCTGTGCGGCTGCGTCGCAACTTGCACCCTGACGCTCCCCCTGCCCGCCTGGGCGCAGGTGGTGGCGCCGGCGCGTGGACTCGGCGAGCCGGTCATCAGCCAGTCGGTCGCCATCGAGGCGCGGCCGGTGTCGGATCCGGCGCTGCTGGAGCTGATCGAGACGCGCGTGGGAGCGCCGCTTGTGGCCTCAGCAGTGCGCGAGAGCATCGCCCACCTCATGGGGCTCGGACGGTTCGACGACGTCGTAGTGTCGGTCGCGCCGGCGGCCGGAGGCGTCGCGGTAAGTTACGACCTCGTACCTGCGCGCGCCGTCGGGCGCGTGGTCTTTCGCGGCAACGTCGGCGTGTCGGAACGTCTGCTGCGAAGTCGAATCGAAGAGCGCTTCGGGGCGTCCTTTCCGCTGTCCCGCCTGAACGATCTGGCGCCGTTTCTCGAAAGCGTCTACCACGATCAGGGGTACTTGCAGGCGAAGGTCACGCCGCGACCGGATCTCGTCGGGTCGAGTGCCCGCGACGAGGTGACGGTGGAGGTCGAATCCGGGCCCCGCGTCATGCTGACGGGCGTGATCGCCGAGGGCAACGCGCCGATGGCGTTGACCACGATACCGCAGCGGCTCGGTCTGGCCGCCGGACAGTACTACCGGAAGGCCGACGTCGATCGAAAGCTCGAGCAGCTCGTGTCCGACCTCCGCGAGCAGGGCTACTTCGAGGCGCGGGCCGACCATCAGCTTCGGCCGGGCACACAAACCGGCGCGGCGGAACTGGCCCTCAGCATCGACGGCGGCGCGCGCATCACGGTCGTCTTCGAGGGCGATCCGCTGTCGCAGAAGGAAAGGCGAGAGCTGGCGCCGATTGAGCGCGAGGGTTCGGTGGACGAAGACCTGCTCGAGGATTCGGCCAACCGCATCGAGGGCCACCTGCGCGCGCAGGGATATCGCGACGCCGACGCCGCGTACGAGCGGACGCCGCGTGACGGCGGCCTGGCGGTGGTGTTCAAGGTGCGCCGTGGTCCGCAGTTTCGTACCGCCCGCGTGACCCTGGCCGGCGCCGCCGCCGTGCCCGAGGCCGAGCTGCGGGCGCTGCTGCGAACGCGCGAAGGGGATCTCTTCGTAGGGGCTGCGATCGAATCAGATGCCGCCACGCTGGCCGAGCAGTACCGCCGCAGGGGCTACACGCAGGTTCGTGTCGAGCCACTTGCGGTGCCCGAGGCCGGCAACACCTCTCCGGTGCCTGTCGAAGTCCGCCTGACCGTGACCGAAGGACCCCGAACCGTCGTGGGCCCCATCACGGTCGTGGGACACGGCGCCGTCGACGAGTCGGCGCTGCGGGCCGCGATCACTTCGCGCACCGGTCAGCCCTACTACCAACAGCAAGTCGCTCTCGACCGCGACGGCATGTCGCTGGTCATGCTCAACCGCGGGTACCCCTCGGCCGTCGTCGACGCCCGTGTGGTCTTCACGCAGGACCGATCGTCTGCCGCGGTGGCCTTTGTCGTCGCCGAAGGCCCCCAGGTCTTCGTCGAACATGTGCTTGTAGTGGGCAACGTGAAGACCAGCGCCGAGATGATCCGGCGCGAGGTCACGCTGAAGCCGGGCGCGCCGCTGAGCTTCGCCGAGCTCATGGAGAGCCAGCGTCGCATCAGCGCTCTGGGCCTGTTCCGGCGTGTTCGCATCACCGAGCTCGATCACGGCGAGCAAAACCGGCGCGACCTGCTCGTCACGGTCGAAGAGGCGCCGGCGACCACGGTGGGTTACGGGGGCGGCGTCGAAGGAGGTCG
Organism: Vicinamibacteria bacterium; assembly: GCA_963806705.1. Classification (GTDB taxonomy): domain Bacteria; phylum Acidobacteriota; class Vicinamibacteria; order Vicinamibacterales; family JAENWD01; genus JAENWD01. Next base: position 278,403 of record CAWDZE010000005.1, on the reverse strand, counting down.
GCGGTTGCGCCGCGTCGAGCCCGGCGGCGACGCCACCGAGGTGTTCGAGGTCGCACCGCGCGGGTTCGTCGAGTACCGGCAGGCGGAATCTATTCGGGCGCAATCAGTCCATCAGCGTGTTTGCGCGCGCCAGCTTGCGTACCAAGGCGTCCACGACCGAGGTGGCCGAAGGCGAGGAGGAACCGACCGGCTACACGCTTCGTGATTACCGTCTGCTCGGTACCTATCGGTTACCGCGCATCCTCGGCACCTCCAACGACCTGCTCGTCACCGGATTTCTCGAACAAGGGCTGCGATCCAGCTTCAACTTCACCCGACGCGGAGCGCGAGCGGAACTGACGCGCCGGCTCACCCGTGAGCTCAGCTTCAGCGGCCGGTACGTGATCGAGCGGGCCAAGCTGTTCGAGCAGCGGCTGGACCCGGAAGACAAGCCGCTCATCGACCGGTTGTTTCCGCAAGTGCGGTTGTCGACGTTGTCGGCAGCCCTCATTCGTGACACACGCGACGACCCGCTCACCCCCACTCGCGGTGCCTTGCTCGGCTGGGACAATGACGTCGCCGCGCGTGCCATCGGGTCGGAGATAGGCTTCGTGAAGAGCTTCGCGCAGGGGTTCTTCTATCGCCGGCTGCCGGGGCGGAAGGCAACGATATTTGCCGCAGGTGCGCGCCTGGGTCTTGCCCGGGGGTTCGCGCGAGAGGTGCCGCTTCTCGACGAAAACGGCGATCCCGTACTCGACGACGACGGAGAGCCCACCATACAAGTGGTGACCGACGTGCCCGCAAGCGAGCGGTTCTTTGCCGGCGGCGACACGTCGGTCCGCGGCTACGCCCTCGATCGTCTCGGGATTCCGTTCGAGACGATCGACATCAACGGGTTCCCGACAGGGGGCAATGCGGTGTTGGTTGTCAACGCGGAGCTGCGTGTTCCCGTGATCGGTGGCCTGGGCGCGGTCGGCTTCATGGACGCGGGCCAGGTCTTCAATCGGGTCAGCGACTTCGACTTCCGCCAGATCAAGCCGACAGCCGGGTTGGGACTGCGATACCAATCGCCGATCGGGCCGATTCGCATCGACCTTGGTTTCAAGCTCGATCGCGGAATATTGCCGACTGGCGAGCAGGAGCGCTTGACCGAGCTGCATATCAGCCTGGGGCAGGCCTTCTGAAATGCAGATTGCAGATTGCAGATTGACGATTAAGAAATTGCGCAGATTGCTTGGATTGGTCCTCACAGCGCTGCTCTTGTGCGCGGCGTCGGCGCGCGCGCAGGTCTTCGACCGTGTCCTGGCCACTGTCGACGGGCACATGGTGACGCTGTCCGACGTGCGGGCGACGACCACGCTGGGCCTGATGCCGGTTGACGCTGCCGGGGGGGACGCGGCGCTCGATCGGTGGATCGAGCGCCTGCTCGTGCTGCAGGAAGTGGATCGCTTCGCACCGCCGGAGCCGGCCGCAGACGCGGTCGAGTCTCGTCTGGCCGCGGTGCTGGCGCCGCTTGGCACGCCCGACGCGGTGCAGACGACGCTCGCGCGCCTCGGGATCGATCGGGCGTGGGTGCAGCGGTGGGTGCGCGACGATCTCAGGATCCAGGCCTATACAGAGCAGCGGTTTGCCGGATCGCTCGAACCAACCAGCGAGGAGCTCGAGAACTACTATCGCGAGCACGCCGCCGAGTTCGTGCGCGACGGGCGCGAGCTGAGCAGCGACGAAGCGCACGCGCTGGCCCGCGAACACGTGATGGCCGCACGGCGCCGCGCGCTGTTGACAGACTGGCTCGACGGGCTCAAGCGGCGCGCGACCATCGTGCGCCCCGCGGCGGTCAACCGCGTCCCACGAGACTGATACGTGTGCGACAGCGCGATCAGCGGCCGGTCAAGGCCGCGTATAGCGCGCTGAAGCGCCGCTGCAGCACGCGCCAGTCGAATACCTCGTCAAGCAGCGCGCGTCCGGCCGCTCCGTATGCAGGCCATCGCTCCCGCTCAGCAACAGCCTGGCGCAGCGTCTCGGCCAGGGCGCCTGTCGATGACGGCTCGGTGAGCCATCCCGTGCGGCCGGGCAGGACTTTGTCGGGCAGGCCGCCGGCACGTGTCGCGAGCACCGGGCGGCTGTGCAGCATCGCTTCCAGCGTCACCAGCGAGCTGCCCTCGTAGCGCGTGGGATGCACGAACAGATCGGCGGCGTCGTACCAGGCGTGCAGCGCGCGGTCCTCGACCCGGCCGACAAGGCGCACGCGGTCTCCGATCCCCAGGCGATCCACCAACGCTTCCAGGCTTCTCCGTTCGGGGCCGTCGCCCACGAGCACCCATCGCCAGCGTGCCGCGAGCGCCGCGCGCGGCAGCGCCTCGGCCAGATCGGCAAACCCCTTGTTCGCTTCGAGCCGTCCCACGCTGACAAGCACCGTCTCATCGTCGGCGATGCCGGCGTGCGTGCGAGTGGCACGGCCGGCGGAGGGATTGACCAGCGCGTCGAGGTCGCGGACGTCGATGCCGTTGGGTATCAGGTGGACGCGGTCCTGGCCGGCGGGCAGATGCCGCAGGACGGCGGGCACGATTGCTTGATCCGTGGCGATAACTGCATCACTTGCCGCGGCGCAGTCGCGGACGACCGCGCGCAGCGGTGCGTAACCCACGCTCTTGAGGGCGTGGCCGCCGTACGAACCGTCCATGCCGCCGAACTCTTCAAGGCCCTGCGGGTTGAACACCAGCGGCGCGGTTGCGCCGGCCCGCCGCGCTTTCGCATAGCCCCAGACGCTGGCTCCGACGCCGTAGATGATGTCGGCCTTGCCGGACGCGACAAGGTCCGCGGCCAGGCGGCCGGCGCGGCGGCCGAACCACGGGTAGGCCGTGCTGCGGTCGAGGATCGTCGTGCCCGCCCGGCCGGCGAGCGGGAACGTGCGGTAGTCCACGTAATGGACATCGCACGCAGGGTGAGCCGACAGCACTCGCCAGCGCTCCGGGTCGACGCCGCCCCGATCGCGCGGCGTTCGCGTGATGACGGTGACGTGCCACCCTTCGGCCAGGTGGTGACGAACCAGATCGAACAGGTGGCGCTCGAGCCCGCCGTACCCGTGCAGGCCATAGAAGGATCGGCCCAGCACCACGACGCGAAGCGGTGCCGGATCAGCCACGCGACCCTCTGCGCTTTGCGATGACGGCGGCGTACAGCTGCTCGACCTGCGCAAGGACCGCCGGCGCGTCAAACCTGCGCTCGACGTGCTGGCGTGCCCCGTCGCCGAGGCGCGACGCCAGCTCGCGATCCTCAACCAGGCGCGCGAGGTCACGTGAAAGGCCGACGGGGCTGTCCGACAGCAGGCCTGTCCGCTCGTGGATCACGATGTCGCGCGTGCCGCCGGTGTCCATCGCCGCGATGGGCACGCCAAGGGCCGCGGCCTCGAGCAGCACGCGGCTGAGCGACTCCGGGCCGTGTGACGGAAACACCAGCGCCGAGGCGTAGCGCATCCAGCCGAGCACCTGGTCGCGGGGCACCCAGCCCTGCACGCGAAGGTCGACCGCTCCCCGTTGGTCGGCCGCCTGGCGTTCGAGATCGGGGCGCAACCGGCCATCCCCGACGACGACGAGAGGGTCCTGCAGACGGGCACTCACCGCGACGTCGACCAGGTGCGCTGCGCCCTTGTTCGGCTCGAGCTTGCCGACATAGAGCACGTACGGCTGGCCCAGCGGCCGGGGCGCGGCATAGGCGGCCTGGCGGAGGCCCGCGACGTCAACCGGATTGGGGATCTGCCGCACGTCAGTGCCCGCCAGCTCCGGCGCGCGGGCCTCGAGGTCGGCGTGGATCGCCGAGCTGACCGCGATGACGGCGTCGGCTGCGCACAACCCCTCGCGCTTGCGACGGAGGTTGGCGCGCATATACGGGATGAGCGGCCACGCGAGTGTGCCGGCCGTTCCCGCGCGTCCTCGCAGGCAGCGTCGCATGTTGGCCGGCGTGCATGCCTCGCAGAGCCGGTCCGCCTCGAAGTCGTAGATCAAATCTGACCAGTAACACACGGGCCAGTAGTCGCGAACCGTTGCCACCACCGGCACGCCGGTCGCTTCTGCCGCCCGCACCGCGGGGACCGTCGTCAAGACGTGCTGTGCGTGAATGATGTCCACCGGTGACTGGCGGATGTGCCAAACAAGCCGATCCGTCAGCAGCGCCCACAGCCGTTCGTTCTTGAAATAGTTGCGCACGAACGGCACCGGCGGCGCGGCTGAGGCAACTTCGTCCACCACGAAGCCGTCGTACTGTCTCACGCCGTCGCCGTCCTGGCGCGGCCGCGGTTGCACGACCGTCACGGCGTGGCCGCGCGTCCGCAGCCCGCGAGCCAGCTCGTGGGTGCTCCAGCCGGAGCCGCCGCAGTTGGGCGGGAACGAGTCGGTGACCAGGAGGACTTTCACAATTGACGATTGCAGGTTGACGATTGACGAAATTGCGCGGATTCACAATAGGGCACGAAACGCGGCGTCCAGACGCGCGCAGTGCGCCTGCCAACTGTACTCGCGCTCGGCACGCGCCCGAGCGGCAACGCCAAAGCGACGGCGCCGATCGGGGTCGCGGAGCGACATCAGCGCATCGGCCAGCGCGGCAGGCGTTGCCGGGTCGTAGAGGACGCCTTCGACCTGATGGCCCACCAGCGACCGCAGGCGCGGCAGGGCCGGCGCCACCACCGGAAGACCTGACGCCATGTACTCGAAAATCTTCAGGGGCGACCAGTAGAAGCCCAGTTGAAGCGGCGGATGCCGGTCGACGTCGAACGGGGCCACACCGACGTCGGCAGCCGACAACGCCGTCGGCATCCGCTCGTGCGAGACCGTGCCCGTGAAGATCACCTGATCGAGTCCGCGTGCGGACTCCTGCACCGCCGAGCGCTCCGGCCCGTCGCCGATCAGCACCGCTTGCACGTCGTTGACGCCCCGCGACCGCAGCAGGCGCATCGCCTCGACAAACTGGGCAGCGCCATGCCAGGCGCGAAACGCGCCGGCGAAGACAGCCGTCATGCCTCCCTGCTGCCGGTGCCACACGACATCGCCGCTGGCCGCCGGGTTGAAGCGCGCGGTGTCGGCGCCCCACTCGATCTCGAGCACCCTGTCGGCGGGCAACCAGTCTGGCAGGATCTGGATGCTTGGCGAGACAATCAAGTCGGCGGCACGGACCAGGCGTTCGCGCCAGCGCCGCATCGGCTGCACGACCAGCGCGCGGTCCACGCGCGACTTGGGCGAGCCGGGGTAGTCGATGACCGGCGCGTTGACTTCGAGCACATACTTCGCGCCGACAGCGCGCGCCGCCAGCATGCCCTCGCCGCCGAAGTTGTGATAGCGCTCGAGGACCAGGTCCGGCTCGACGGCCCGAGTCACCCGCTTGACCTCGCGAGTCGCCAGCAGCCGGAACTGCGGACGCCCGCCGGGCGCCTCGACCTCGCGCCACCGCACCGGGCCCGCGGGCCAGTCGGCTCCGCCACGCGTCACGAGCGCGTGCACTTCGTTGCCCACCGCTGCCAGCCCCTCGGCCACGGCCCGCACGTGCACCGAGCCGCCGAGCGTGCCGGGCACGGTCTGGTCGATGGCGGCATAGAGAATGCGGAGGGGTCTTGACGCGGCCACGCTCGTGAAGCATATCGCGTCGGATCGCCGCGCGCCCCGCCTAGGGTTCGACGACGACGCGCAGGTAGTCGATGGCGGCCGCCAGGTCACGCTGGTCGGTCGAGGGGCCCAGTTCCGACGGGCGGGTTCCGCGCGCAAAGGTGAGTCGCACGTCGTTGACGCCCGTCCGCCAGATCTCTTGCGGCACCAGCGTCTCGACAACCGTCCATGTTCCGGGCAGCGCCAGCGGCGGCGCGGCGACGCCATTCACGGTCAGAGTGAGGGCCTGAGGTGGCGCATCCGCGAACATGAACGCCTGTCCCTTGACTTGCACCCTGAGCCTGGCGGGATGGTCGAGCGCGATCCGCACGCCCGCCTCGCGGGATGCCCACCGGAACGTCGTCGTGCCGTCACGCTCCGGGCGATGCCATCCTTCCAGGATCGCGAGCTCGTCATCGCCACCCAGATCCACGCGTCCGTACGGGCGAAGCGGATCGCCCAGGAAACGCGTCGGCCACAGAAGGTCGGCCTGGGCCGGGGTGACGCCATTGCGCAGCGCGAAGACCAGGTTGGCCGGATACGAGAACGGATGGCCCAGCCAGCGATGCAACGTCGCAGCCTGCCGGCCCGCAACGGCGCCAAACGCGTTGGGCGCTTCCAGTTGCAGCGCGCCGCCGATGGCCGCCTCCATCAGCGTGAGGTTCCAGATCACGAAGGCCAGCCCCGCAAGCCCTACGACGGCGCGGGGGTGCTGCGCCACCCACGCCGACGATCGTTCCAGCACCAGCGCGGTACCGAGGACGAGCAGCGGCAACGTCGAATCGAAGCGGCGCCCGCCGAATGCCGCGCCGCCCCACCAGTCCTGGACCGCGCCGTTGAGGAATACCATGGCGCCAAAGACCGTAAGAGCCGCCACGGTCGCGAGCCGATCGCGGCGCCACAGCAACAGCAATCCAAAGACGCCGACATACAGAATCGGCGACATCGCAAACAGGCCGTTGCGCGACGACCAGAGGACCTCGTCCCAATGCGAATCCCACAAGCGAATCTGCGGGCTGATGGGAGAAACCGCGAACCAGGCGCCGTAGATGGCCTTCCAGGCCAGCATCTGCGGCAGCAATCCGACGATGGCCATGGCGACAAACAGCACGCCGTGCCGCAGGTCGAGTAGCAGTCCCTCGCGCGCCCGCAATCGCCCATGGCCAATCGCAGTGGCCGTCCACTCGATCGCAGGCAGCAGCACGAAGAGCACGTTCTGCCACCGCATCGCGCCCATCACGCCGGACAGCAGCCCGAGCGCCGCCCATTGCCAGGCCGTTCGTCTATGCCGACTCGACGCCCAGAGCCACGTGAAGATCGCAACGGCGGCCATCGACGGCGCGTGCGCCATCGACGGTTCTTTCACGAGATACCAGAGGATGAAAGAGCCTAGCGCCACGACCGATGTGCCCAGTGCGGCCCATCCTTCGGTCGTGTAAACCCGCGCCAGGCGATAGCAGAAGAGCAGCCCGACCAGGCCCCAGAACAACCCGGCAACGCAGACCGCCTGTCGGTACGGATACGACGTGCCATCGGTGGCAACGGCATGCCCGCGCGCGGCAAGCGCGCGGGCGACCCGGTCGCCGACGGCGAAAAACGGAGCCCATGCCAGGCTGGGCCCGACCGACCAGGCCGACTGGGCATGGCCAGTCGGGGTCGGCGTAAATAGGTGCGTTTTGTCGCCAAGCCCAAGCAGTCGATAGTCGTTGGCAAGATCGTCGTCGCCGTCGAACCAGAGCGATCGCAAGTGCGCGAAGTAGTAGAAGCCGTCACTCTGCAGGCGCGCGCCGAGCCGAAGTTGCGCGACCATCCCCGCCGAAAAGGCGAGCAGGAGCACAGCCGCGACCGCCCGATCGGCACGCCACGCGCCAGTAGCATGCAGCGCCCAAAGGGCGGCCGCGGTGGCGATGAAGGCGATGACGAGCACGCTCGATGGCGCGAGGGCCAGGCCAATCCCGGCCAGCCACGATGTCCGCGCGATGGATCGTCCCGCCAGGTCGACGCCACAGAGGGCGACCAGGACGAGCGGGACTCCGACCGCCAGGCGGCTCTGGATCATTTGTTGGCCTGCCTATGCGGGCTCGCCGATGGCAGCCGTTCGAGCAGCGCAAAGAACGGCCCCGTGCGCACGCGGCCGAAGACCCACACGTCGAGCGTCATCAGCGTGGTGACGCCCTTGAGCGTGTAGTAGAGCGGTCCTTTCGCGGCCAGCCGCCGCTTTGCCGCTGATCGCGCGACGCGAAGCGCTTCCTCCTCGGCGCCGCCCGGCGCCGAGCCCGCCGCCGAGCGATGCGAGGCGCCTCCCTCGACACCGGAAGGTGCCGGGGCCCGTCGCGCCATGGCGCGTTCCGCGACGCGCATCAGGATGTTTTCGACGAAAGCGCCGATGAGCGGCGTGTAGTAGCGGATGCGCGCGATGCCAAAGCCGGCATCGCCGACGACACGTTCGAGGTCGGGGATGTCGGCGAGCGGGTTCAGGTGGTCCGACTTGCGAAGGCGCTCCTGTCGGAGGTCCACCAGGCCGATGCGTTCCAGTTGCCGCGCCAGCCGGTTGACGGCTTTCAACCCGCCGGCCAGCCACGAGTTCTTTCGCACGTGCGAGTACACGAACACGTGGCCGCCAGGCCGCATCACGCGCGCGATCTCGCACAAGACTTCAGCCAGGGCCCCGCGCGACAGGTGCTCGAACACGTCGAGCGCGTAGCCTTTGGCGAACGCGCCATCGGCAAACGGCAGACGGCGCAGATCGCCAAGCACCAGATCGCCACGCTCGAGCGCTTCCTGCGCGAAGTACGGCGCGACGTCGATGCCCACGATCGTGGCCCGGCTTCCGCAGTTCCACACGAGGGATCGGCCGCTGCCGCATCCCAGATCCACGATGACGTCGCCGGGCGCCGGCTTCAAAAGCCGTCCCAGCATCCACTGGCGCACGCCGGCTTGAAGCAGCGCCGGCGACACGGTTTCATGCCGCGCGTCGGCGTGCAGCGACTCGTCCAGATACCTGGTCTGCTCGGTGAAGGCCGCCGACGGCCGCAGGTCCAGATAGCCCGGCCCACGCACGCATTGCCGGCCGCAACTGGTGCACGTGAGGGCATCGACGCCGTCGGCCAGCGTGCCGCGGCAGTCTGGGCAGCGCACCAGGCGCAGCAAAGCGTCCGAGATCATGTCTCCGCCCGTGCCGCTTCGAGCACGACGTCGATTCGCTGCGCGCGCGTCTCCCACCCGTAGTAGGCCGCCTCGTCAAAAGCGCGAGTCGCCAGGCGGGTGGCCAGCGACTGGTCGGCCATCAGACGACGAACTGCCGCGGCCAGGGCCGTTGGGGATCCCGGTTCGACCAGCAGCGAGTTGTCTTCATGCCTCAGGACCTCGCGCAACGCTGCCAGGTCAGAGGCCACGATGGGCCGGCCCGCAGCGAGGTACTCGAAGAGCTTGAGCGGCGATGTATAGCGCTCCGAGGCGTGCGACGGTGTGTTGGGCAGAATCAGCACGTGGGCGCGGGCCAGTTCCGCGGTCACCGATGCGGGGGGAAGCCAGCCCGTGAACGTCACGCGATCGCCGACGCCTTTGTCGCGCGCGAGGCCGTCGAGTCGCACGTGGTCAGTCTCCCCGGGCTGCCCGCCAACGATGCGTGCCTGCACATCGGGAAGCTCCGCCAGCGCGTGCAGCAGCACGTCGACGCCCTTCCACGGATAGAGGTGGCCGGCGTAGGTGACCGTGAACGGCGGTGGCGGCGCTGGCGGCCGGAGCGTCCGCGCTGGATCGAGACGCACGCCGTCGGCAATCACGGCGGCATTGGAGCGCACCCCGAAGCGGTCCTCGAGCTCCTGCTGATGCACGCGGGTCAGCGTGATGTAGCCGTCGGCCGCGCGCCACACTCGCGACTCGCGGGCGGTGAGCCGCAGCAGCTTGCGCCAGGACGCCGCGTGCGCACCCATGATGTCTCTGGGGCGCTCGACGGCCATCGCCGGCGCGTAGCCGTGCGATTCGTAGACGACCGGGGGACGCAGAGTCCTGGGGAGCCGCAGCAGCATGTCGGCGAGCAGCAGGTCGCGGGTCAGAACGATGTCCGGCGACACCGAGATCGCACGCCCGACCGCGGCGGCCAGGTAGGCGCCGCGCCGCAAGGGGCCCGGCAGAGGCGGCAGCCGCGAAAGCGTCAGGCCGTTTTCGCGCGGCGCGCCGTAGAAGAGCCACGGATCACGCGCGGGCCGTGTCGTGTCGGGACGCACCAGCAGCGTCACCGCATGGCCGCGGGCCGCGAGCGCACGGCACGTCTCGAACGTCTGCAGGCCGTTGGCCCGTTCGAGCGGGAAGCGGATATCTGCCAGATAAAGGATGCGCACAGCCGAAGCGACTCGTGGAGGTCTTACTACTCGCGCAGGCGGCGCGTTGACTCGTAGAAACTTGCCCGATCGACGACGTACCGCCACGCCAGATGGGGCAGCGCCCGTGGCATCACGACGAACGTATTGTAGGCGATGCGTGCGGGTTCCAGCTTCTGCCGGTTCATCATCCCTGCACCAAACTGGGCCATCACGCCGACGTTCCACCAGCAGGCGGCCACCAGCAGTGTCGTGGTCAGAACCGACACCAGGCGGCCGGATGCGACCGCGGTCAGCAGGGCCGCGAGCCCGACGGTGAGAATCGGCGTGAGCGCGACGAACCGGCGCTGCCCGAACGCACCGGCAACGGTCCACGACTCCACGCTGCCGGCGACGTAAATTTGAGTCGCCGTCATCACTATCAGGCACAGCGCGATTTGGCGGTGGCCGGCGCCGAGGCGCCACCACAGGACCAGCAGCCCCGCGATTGCCAGCACGGCCAGCGGGGTCCACACGAAGAACCCGTGTGCCGGCGAGGCGAGCACTTCCGCGGCGTGAGGCGCGGTCCACGTCATCTTGCGGGCGACCAGCCGCGACGGCCCCACGTAGCCGTTGAGGGCGAGATAGGCCAGCGCCTGCGGCGTGAAGACCGCCGCAGCGGCGGCAATCCCGGCAATGGCATGGGCGAAGCGCCGCGCCGTCCTGCCGTCGCGGCGCGTGGCTTGCGCGGCGAAGAAGTCGATGGCTGGGCCGACGGCGAAAAACGCGTCCTGCTCGCGCACCATCGCCATCAGCCCGGCACTTGCGCCCAGCGCTATCAGCCCGCCAAGGGACCAGTCGTCGCGCACCCGCAGCCAGATCACGACAAACAGCGCGACCGCAAAGGCCGACGTTGCGTGGGACATGGGCGGCGCGATGTACATGTAGAAGAGCAGCGGCGTGCCGATCCACACGAGCACCGCGGCCGCAACGGCACGCGGGCCGAGCTTGCGCCAGTACGCCGACAGCAGCCTCACCGCCTGCGCCGACAACAGCAGGGCCAGCAGCCCATAGAAGGCCGACGCGTAAGCGACCGCTGCGACGTAGGGGCGCGAGTAGCCATCACGGGCGAGACGACCGCCTTGCAGGTTGGAAATCTGGACCCAGGCATCGGCGGCCGCGTAGAACGGCGCCCACAGGAGCCCGCAGCCGATGGTCGCAAAGTTGATGCGTCGTCCGGTTTCGGTGGTCCGCCCGAGGAAGGTCTCGTGAAAATTCTGCGAGCGCGCGATGCCGGCGTCGTAGAAATGCCGGTACTCGTTTTCGAACGAGACGTCGCGATCGAACCAGAGCGACCGCAGGTAGGCGAAGTACTGAACCTCGTCGGACGCGTAGATGCGCGTGGTGACGGCGGGAAGCGACACCAGGAAGACGAGAAGGAGGATCCACGGCACGGGCGGTCCCGCCGCGGGTCTAGGCTCCACTGCCCACCACAAGATACCGTGCGATCTCGAGCCCGTTGAATCCGGCGTGGCTCACAATCGGCGCCACCGAACTCCGGCGCCACAGGTACATCGCGCCCCAGATGAACCCGAGTGTGCCCGTGGCCAGCGCCGCGTCGAAGCCTTGCAGCAGGTGGCCGAGGCCGAAGGCGACGCTGGTCACGACCAGCCCGACGCGCGCGCCACCCAGGTGCTGCTCGAACCGCGTCAGCAGGAACGCGCGCTGCACTTCTTCCCGGACGCCGCCGGCCACCAGCGCGACGATCGCGAAGAGCCATCGGTCGCGAGGCGACTGCAGCAGGCCCGCCAGCGGGTTATCGGGGACGTTGTGCAGCCACGGCGCGAGGTACTGCGAGGTCAGCAGCACCGCCGCGGCGATGAGCAGCACCGGCACGACGCTCAGCAGCCCCAGCGGCACCTCCGTGCGCGCCGGGCGCGCCCCCAGGAAGACATCTCGGACCGATTCCCCGTTTGCGGCGAGCAGCACGCCGATCAGCACCAGCAGCAGCATGGTGTCGGCCAGCGAGAGCAGAAACACCCACATCGCATTCAGCGTCTCGCCCTCGACAAACGGGCGCACGCCGACGAGCGCAAGCACCTGGATGAGCAGCAGCTGCGTCGGGATGCCGGAGCAGGCCAGCACTTGCACGACCGCGCGAATCCGCGCAGCCGAGCGCGGCGGATCGATCGGCGTGGGAGCCTCGTCGGCGACGGCTAGTGGTTCCACGTCGCCATCATCGTCGGCCGCATCCCCCGATCTCGTCAATCTGCAATCTGCAATCTGCAGTCGTCAATTCAGTGGAACCCGCACCGTGAGCGCCTCGCTCAGTTTCACGGTGACCAGGGTGCCTGCGGCAAGCCGCACTTCCTCGCCTCGCGTGGCGAGCACCATGCCCGTGCCGGCGCCCCCGCCAACCGCCGTGCCGATGGCCGCGCCCTTGCCGCCGCCGACGATGCCGCCGACGATCGCGCCGGCGCCTGCGCCGATGCCAATCTTGGTGGCGTCCTTCTTCTTTGTGCCCGCGGCCTCTCGCGCGACGCTCGACGTGCGGATGTCGTACGACTCGTCATCGAGCGCCAGCGACGTGAAGCGGAACGCCAGCGACGCGCGGCCCTTCACCTTGGCCGACCGCTGCACGCCCGTGACCACGCCGCGCAGGCCGGTTCCGGCGGGCAGTGCCGTGACCTCGTCGATCACGACGTCGCGCCGAAGCGAGGCGCGCACGGGATCCTCAACGGCGCTGGTATCCGAGGCGAGCGCGGTCTCGAGCGTGAGCGGCAGTTCGGTGCCCGCCGGCAACATCACTTCACGGAAGCGCGGCGCGGGGGGCGGGGCCGGCGCGGCCGGTGCTGCTGGCGCGCTCGGCGCGGTTCCGCGAGCCGCTGAAGGCACGTCCACGGGTGCCGGCGTCGTCGGGGCCGGGGCTGCGCTGCCTCGTGCGCTGGAGGGTGTTGCGTTCGGGGTCGCGGGTGCCGCGGCGGGTTCGGCTGCTGGCGCCGGCACGGCCCCGGTCGAGGCCGGCGGCTGGCTGGTTGCCGGCGTCTGGGTCGTGCAGGCGCCCGCCAGCACGCCCAGAAGCATCCCCGCCGCAAACTTGGTTCGCATCTTGAAGCCTCCCTTGATACCGGCGAAAGTGTGCAAGCTGTGGACCACAGCCAAATCACACGTAATTAAGCTGGTTAACCCTGATTCCGCCGGGCCCGGAGTGTTGTTCAGCCATGGCGCGAATCGTGTAAAATTTACCTTTACAGAGCCAGGGTGACATGAGCACGACAGTTTCCATGACCGACACGGATCGCCAGGCGCAGAACGCGTCCGAGCGTGTGCTCATCGTCGAAGACGACAACGCGGCACGCTCCGGGCTTACCGAGCTGGTGCGGACCTGGGGGTTCATGACTGACTCGGCGGCCGACGGCGAGGAAGGCCTCCAGAAGGTCTCGCAGTTTCGCCCCAGCATCATCCTGACCGACCTCGTGATGCCGCGACGCACCGGGTTGGAGTTGCTCGAAGCCGTTCGAGAAGTGGACCCGGGCATCGCCGTGATTCTCCTCACTGCGCAGGGGACTGTCGAGACCGCCGTCGAGGCCATTCGCAGCGGCGCCTACGACTATCTCACCAAGCCGGTCGATCCGCAGCGGCTGCGCATTCTGCTCGACAAGGCGGCCGAGCGACAGCACACCATGCGCGAAGTCCAGGTGCTGCGCCGCAACCTGCGCGACAAAGGCGCCTTCGGCAAGCTGATAGGGGCCAGCCCCGAAATGCGGCGCATCTACCAGATCGTCGAGCAGGCAGCGCCCACCACCGCCTCGGTGCTCATCACGGGCGAATCGGGAACGGGCAAGGAGCTGGTGGCGCAGACCATTCATCAACTGAGCCCGCGCGCCAAGATGCCGTACGTCGCCGTGAACTGCGCGGCGATTCCGGAGACGCTGCTCGAAAGCGAGATCTTCGGCCACGAGAAGGGCGCTTTCACCGGCGCGATCGATCGCCGGCACGGCGTCTTCGAGCTGGCGGATCGCGGGACGATCTTCCTCGACGAGATCGCCGAGATGACGCCGCAGACACAGGTGAAGCTGCTGCGCGTGCTGCAGGAACGCAGTTTCCGCCGGCTTGGCGGCCGGGTGGAAACACCGGTGGACGTCCGCGTGATCGCTGCCACCAACCAGGACCCGATGCAGGCGGTGCGCGAAGGCAAGCTGCGCGAGGATCTGTACTATCGCCTCAACGTCTTCTCGATGGCGCTGCCGCCGATGCGCGAGCGGAAGGGTGACTTGCCGCTTCTGGCCCAGGCCTTTCTCGCCGAGTTCGCGGATCGCAACAACAAACCAGCCAAGGCCGTCAGTGCCGATGCGATGCGCCGGCTCGAGCAGTATCATTGGCCGGGCAACGTGCGCGAACTGCGCAACGTCATGGAGCGCGCGACGATCCTGGCCGAAGGCGACTTCATCGAGCCCAAGCATCTGCCGCCGCTTGGCATGGCCGCGCCTGCGCCAAGCGGGTCGCACGTATCGCTTGAAGCGGGCATCACAGTGGAGGAGGCCGAGCGCCGGCTCATCATCCTCACGCTCGAACACACGCACGACAACAAGACACGCGCAGCGGAGATCCTGGGCATCAGCCTGAAGACGTTGCACAACAAGTTGAACCGACTGGGCCTCAGGCGAGGAGCCGGAGGATGACGGGATCGCAGACACTGTGCCACGTGCCGGGTCCGGCGTGCGGGGTACGGCGCCGCGGAACGCACCAGGCACCACGCACTCGGCACCCAGCACCGCACTAGGCACCCGGCACCTGGCACCCGGCACCGAGTACCGTCTTCTCCATGCGCCTTTCCATTCGCACCAAACAGGTCCTCGGCGTCACCGCGCTGGTGAGCGCCGTGGTGATCGGCCTGAGTGTGCAGGGGCTGGCGCAGCTGGCCAATGTGCGGCTGCAGGAGACCCAGGCACGGGCCGACCTCCTCGCGCGGGCGATCTACCAGCGGTCATTCCAGGTCGTGCCGACCGCGCCGGACCCGTACGCGGCGCTCGCCGCCGACGGCGGCCTGCGTGCGATTCTCGAATCGTCAATCTATTCGCCGCAAGTAACCGACGCGGCCATCGTCGCGGCCGACGGCCGCATCGTCGCGCATCTGGACCGCGATCGGATTGGCATGAGGCAGGCACCGGCTGCCCGCCTCCAGGAATTGGTGTTGCTCTCGGGGTTCGAACAGCTGTGGCGCATCTTTGGCGAAGACGGGCGCACTTATGAGGTGGTCGAGCCGCTGCGCCTGGGCGACCAGTATTTCGGCACCATCAACATCGGCGTGTCGACGCTGCTGATCCGAAAGGACCTCGAAGAACGCCTGCAGCCGGTGCTCGTCACCGGGCTGTGGGCGCTGGTGATCGCGATTGCCGGCGCGCTGGCCCTGGCGCAGTGGCTGCTGCGGCCCATTCACGTGCTGCGCAGCGGCCTGCGCCAGTTGGAGCGGGGCGAGCCGGCGGCCATCGAGCTGCCGCAGGACGAGTTCGGCGATCTCGGCCGCGAGATCCAGGCGGTGAGCGACAAGCTGCTCGCCGAGCGCGCGGCTCCCGAGGGCCCGCAGGCGGGGCTTGATTCGATCGTCGAGCACCTGGCCGACGCGGTGGGCATCTTCGGTCCTGGCGGCGAGTTGCTGTTTGCCAACCCGACGCTGCGGGCGCTGCTGAAAGCGTCGGAACCCTCCGAGCCGTTTGCCGACATCGTCGACCGGACGCGCGAGTCGCGCGCCTCGGCCGACCCGGTAACGCTGGCGCTTGCCTCGGGCGACGCCGACGGCAGCGCGCGTGGGTGGCACGTCACGGCGCATCCCGTTGAGGATCGCGACAGGCGCCTTGTGGGCGTGATGGTGGTCGCGCGCGACCTGGCGGCACTCGGCGAGGTGGAGTCGACGTTGCGGTACTCGCGCAAACTGGCCGCGCTCGGACGGCTGACCGCCGGCGTCGCGCACGAGGTGAAGAACCCGCTCAACGCGATGACGATTCACCTCGAACTGCTCAAGGGCAAGCTGGCGCCGGCGCGAGCGCACGTCGGCGCCGGAGCCTACGAGCCACCGCCGCTGACGGCGGACCAGACCGCTGCGCTCGAACACGTCTCGGTGATCGGCGGCGAGATTCGACGTCTCGATCAAGTCGTGCAGGGGTTCCTGAAGTTCATGCGGCCGGAGGACCTGAAGCTGCAGCCCGTGAACGTCGGCGAGCTGCTGCAGGGGATCGCGCGCGTGGTCGAACCCGATGCGGCCAGTGCCAACATCCGTGTCGTCTGCACGTGTCCGTCCGATGTGCCGTGGGTCCACGGCGACCCCGAGCCGCTGCGGCAGGCCCTGTTCAACCTCGCCATCAACGCGTGCCACGCCATGCCCAACGGTGGAACGCTCCGGTTGTCGGCTCAGCCGGCCAGCGGCCGCCGCGTCGCGCTGACGGTCGAGGACACCGGCGTCGGCATCCCGCCAACGCACCTGCCGCGCATTTTCGACCTCTACTTCACGACCAAGTCGGCGGGCAGCGGCATCGGGCTGTCGATGGTGTTCCGGACGATCCAGTTGCACGATGGCGAGGTGGAAGTCCAATCCACCCCGGGCACCGGGACGACGTTCCGAATCCTGTTGCCGCAGGCGGCCTCCGGGCCGACCGTGCTGGGCCTGCGGTGACGTGAGACAATGCCGACATTGCTGACCTTGCCTCTGACCGGTCGTCGCAGTCTGGTTGTGGCCGCGTTGGCCGCGCTGACATCGTCGTGCGCCACCACTCAGGCGGCACGTGTGGTTGTCGAGCCGCCCCAGCCGCTGATGGTGCCGGCGGCGCCGCCGCGCATCATCGTGCCGACGGACCCGACGCCGCCGCCGCCCCCCGAGGAAGCGCCACCGCCGGCAACCCCGACCCGCCCGCGGCCGACGCGCCCGGCGATGCCACGCACTGACCCGCGAGAGGTCCCCAAGCCGGCCGATGCGCCGGCCGAGGCTGCGAAGCCAAATGGGCAGGAAGCGGCCCCCACGCCCGCTCCTACGCTTGAAATGCAGCCCGGCGACCGTGGTGGTGATGCCGGCGTACGCCAGCAACTCGGCAAGGCGGGAGACGACCTGCAGAAGGTGAACTACGCCATGCTCTCGAACGACCTGAAGGCCCAGTACGACACCGCCAAGCGATTCATCACGCTTGGGGAGCAGGCGCTGAGAGAGCAGAACCTCATCTTTGCTGCGACGCTTGCGGATAAAGCGGCGGCAATTGCCACACTGCTTCTGCGTCGCTGACGCCTCGCGCGACGATTTTCCTAACAAATCAGCGTGTTGTCGTAATTCACGCCCTTGTGATTGTTGACGGATGTGACGCTTGTGCCGCCCGTTCACAATCCGTTTACACGGCCCAAGCTCAGCTACTCTTACCGTCCTGGCACTTTTCTTCGAGAATTCGCCACATCTTGCGATTGCCCTAAAACGCTGCCACAATATGTGGTGTTTACATGCTTGACAAGGTCCAACCGGAGGCGCATAGTCGGTCCTCGTCGCGCGAGACGGGCGAAAGCAGGGGCTCCCAGCATCCTGCCGGTTCTGACGAGACGGTAGGTCCCGCCAACACCGCCTGATCGCGCCAAACCAAATTCTTGGAAGTCGGGGCACCCCTCCAGGGGCATGGGGGAGTGCCGTCTCGTTTGGAGGATGGATGATGCAGACAGGGGCTGCCCAGGAGACGAAGGCGACCGCCCAGCGGGTGCTGCAGGAGGACCAGACCGACGCACAGGCAACCGCCGCGCCAGGTCTCGAGTTCCCGCGCTATTTCACCCGGCCCGGCGTCGATCCGTTCGACGAGGTCGAGTGGGAGCTTCGGTCGGCGATTATCGGCAACGAGAAGGGCCACGTCGTGTTCGAGCAACGCGAGGTGGAGATTCCGAAGGCCTGGTCGCAACAGGCGACCAACATCGTCGTCTCCAAGTACTTCCGGGGGCAGATGGGCTCGCCCGAGCGTGAGCGCTCGATCAGGCAGCTGATCGGTCGCGTCGTGGACACCATCACGATGTGGGCCAGGCGTCAGCACTACTTCCGCAGCGACGCAGACCTGCTGGCGTTCAGCGACGACCTCAAGCATCTGCTGGTCTACCAGAAGGGCGCCTTCAACAGCCCCGTGTGGTTCAACTGCGGCTTCGAGAAGGCGCCGCAGTGCTCGGCCTGCTTCATCAACTCGGTCAGCGACACGATGGACTCGATCCTGACGCTGGCGCGCACCGAGGGGATGCTGTTCAAGTTCGGATCGGGCACCGGCTCGAACCTGTCGCAGATCCGCAGCTCGCGGGAGTTGCTGGCAGGCGGCGGCACGGCAAGCGGGCCGGTGTCGTTCATGAAGGGCTACGACGCCTTTGCCGGCGTCATCAAGTCCGGCGGCAAGACGCGCCGCGCGGCCAAGATGGTGATCCTCAACGCCGATCACCCCGACGTCATCGAGTTCATCAACTGCAAGGTCGAGGAAGAGAAGAAGGCGTGGGCGCTCATCGACGCCGGCTACGACGGCTCGTTTACGGGCACGGCGTACTCGTCGGTGTTCTTCCAGAACTCGAACAACTCGGTGCGCGTGACCGATGAGTTCATGCGCGGCGTGCTCGACGACGGCGAGTGGCAGACCCGCGCGGTGACCAGCGGCGAGGTCGTGGACACCTACAAGGCGCGCGAGATGATGCATCTCATCGCCGAGGGCACGTGGGTGTGCGGCGACCCGGGCATGCAGTTCGATACGACCGTGAACGAGTGGCACACCTGCCCCAACACGGATCGCATCAACGCCAGCAACCCGTGCTCGGAGTACATGTTCCTCGACGACTCGGCGTGCAACCTGGCGTCGATCAACCTGATGCGCTTTGTCGCCGACAACGGCGAGTTCGACGCCAACGCATTCAAGGCGGCCTGCCGCACGTTCATCACGGCGCAGGAGATCCTGGTCGACAACTCGAGCTATCCGACCAAGGCGATCGAGAAGAACAGCCACGCCTACCGCCCGCTCGGCCTGGGCTATGCGAACCTGGGCGCCCTGCTGATGTCGCGCGGCCTGCCCTACGACAGCGACCAGGGCCGCGACTTCTCGGGCGCGATCACGGCGCTGATGACGGGCGAAGCCTACGCGCAGTCGGCGCGCATCGCGCGCGACCACGGCGGGCCGTTTGCCGGCTACGAGAAGAACCGCGAGCCGTTCCTGCGCGTGATGCGGAAGCACCGCGACGCCATGCGCGGCGTCAACGGCAAGCTGGTGCCGGCAGATCTCTACCAGGCCGCCCGCTCGTCGTGGGACGAGGCGGTGGAGCTGGGCGAGCAGTTCGGCTACCGCAACGCGCAGGCGACGGTGCTGGCGCCGACGGGGACCATCGGCTTCATGATGGACTGCGACACCACGGGCGTGGAGCCGGACATCGCGCTGGTCAAGTACAAGAAGCTGGTCGGCGGCGGGTTGATGAAGATCGTCAACACCACCGTGCCGATGGCGCTCAAGAAGCTGGGCTACAACGACGAGCAGATTGCCGAGATCGTCGCCTATATCGACGAGAACGAGACGATCGAGGGCGCGCCGTTCCTCAAGGACCAGCACCTGCCGGTGTTCGACTGCGCGTTCAAGGCCGCCAAGGGCCAGCGCTCCATCCACTACATGGGCCACATCCGGATGATGGGCGCGACGCAGCCCTTCATCTCCGGCGCGATCAGCAAGACCGTGAACGTGCCGAAAGAAGCCACGGTCGACGAAATCATGGCGGCCTACATCGAGAGCTGGAAGCTGGGCGCCAAAGCCGTCTCGATCTACCGCGATGGCAGCAAGCGCACGCAGCCGCTGAACACGTCGAAGGACAAGACGGCGGCCGACAAGGCACAGGCTGTCGCTGAAGCGGCGGTCGCCGCGATGCCACGGCCCGTGCGCCGCAAGCTGTCCGACGAGCGGCACTCGCTGACGCACAAGTTCGACATCGCCGGCCACGAGGGCTACATCACCGTCGGGTTGTTCGACGACGGGCAGCCGGGAGAGATTTTCCTGGTGATGGCCAAGGAGGGCTCGACGATCTCGGGCTTCGCCGACGCCTTCGCGCAGGCGATCTCCTACGCGCTCCAGTACGGCGTGCCGCTGCAGGTGCTGGTGGACAAGTTCAGCCACGCGCGGTTCGAGCCGTCGGGGATGACGCGCAACCCTGAAGTGCGCTTCGCCAAGTCGATCGTCGACTACATCTTCCGGTGGATGTCGACCAAGTTCATGTCCAGGCAGGCGCAGTTCGACGCCGGTGTGAACATGGCCGAGCCGATGGAAGAGCCGATGCTGTTTGACGGCCCGAAGGCTGACGCGAGAGCCGATGCGCCCAGGGGCGGGTTCGCTGGCGCTGCGATTCAGAGCCAGGAAGACGCGCCGCCATGCTCGACCTGCGGGTCCATCATGATCCGCAGCGGCAGCTGCTACAAGTGCGCGAACTGCGGCACGACCAGCGGGTGTGCGTAGTCAATCACAGAGGCACTGAGACACGCAGACGCACGGAGTCAGTACGCATGTAGGGCGGAACTTCAGTTCCGCCAGCCGAAACACAATCGACGGGCGGGGCCACACGGCCCCGCCCGTTTTGCTTTGAGGGCGAGTGATGCCCTCCGACGGACCTCGTATCCTGGCCGCCTGACGGTGCTAAGGTGGTGATCATGGCTGCACCGGGATCGTGGTTGGAGAAACCAGGTCTGCTCCGGACGCTGCTCGCGCATCTCGCCTCGCGGTCCGGCTTGTCCGCGAGCCAGCGGTGCCGACGTTGACGAAAGCCGTTCTGGCGACTGCGGCGCTGTACCTGATCTGGCCGCTCGACTTTCTGCCCGACCTCCTCCCGGTCCTCGGGCAACTCGACGATCTGGGCGTCGTGCTGGCGGCGCTCGGGCTGTTCCTGAAGCTGTGTCCTGACGCACCGCAGGCGTTCCACCGCGAGGCTATGGCCGCCGGCCGGCCATATTCGCCGATGCCCCCTCAGAGCAGCTTCGTCGACGCCGAGTTCCGCCGCGAGTAGGCGCGGCTCATACTCGCAGGGGCGTCCCTCCGGTTCACCGATTGTGATCTCCTACCGCGACGCCGTCGGCGCGCTGCTCGGTCCCAGCAGGAATTGCCGCACAAACATCACCGTGGCGTAGAACTGGTAGTCGACGTTCGGCTTCTTGCGAAAGCCGTGCCCCTCGTCGCTGGCCATCAGGTACCACACGGGGCTGCCGTTTCCGCGCACCTTCGCGACCATCTGCTCGGCTTCCGTCCTCGGCACGCGCGGGTCGTTTCCGCCCTGTATCACGAACAGAGGCTTCGTGATCTTCTCCGCGTTGTTCAGCGGCGCCGTCTTCTCGAAGAAGTCGCGTATTTCGAGCACTCGTTCATCGCCGTATTCGGCCCGCCTCAGATCGCGGCGGTAGCTCTCGGTGTTCTTGAGGAACGTGTTGAAGTTGGACACACCGACGATGTCCACGGCGCACGCGATGCGATCGTTGTACATCGTCGCGACCGCAAGTGTCATGTAGCCGCCGTAGCTCCCGCCCGTCACCATCACGCGCGAGGCGTCGAGATCGGGCTGCCGCGCGATCCAGTCGAGGAGCGAACCGATGTCCTTGACCGAGTCGAGCCGCTTCAGCCCGTTGTCGAGATCGACAAACGTCTTTCCGTAACCGGTGGAGCCTCGCACGTTAGGGAAGATGATGGCGACGCCCAACTCGTTGAGGAAGTAGTTGCTGCGCCCCATGAAACCAGGCCGCGACTGTCCCTCCGGCCCGCCGTGGATGTTGATGATGACCGGACGCTTTCCGGTGAAGCGTGCCGCCGGCCTGTAGTAGAAGCCCGACAGCTCTCGTCCGTCGAAGGTCTTCCAGGCAATCGGCGAGGCCTCGGCGAGCTGTGAGGCGACCTGGCCGCCGAGCTCGCTTTCGGTCCACCGCGTGACCTCTCCGCTGCTCACGGTCAGCGAATACGCGTCAGACGGCGCGCGCGAGGATCCGGCCGAGAAGCCCAGCTCCTGCGAGTTGCGATGCCACTCGAGACCGCCGATGACGGCGACGGGCAGGTTCTTGACCGGCCGGTAGCGCTTCGCGTCCATGTCGTACAGATATAGCTTCGAAAGGCCGGCTTCGTTTGTCACAAATGCGACCGTTTTTCCGTCCTCGCTCAGATCGAACGCCTCGACATCCCAATTGATGTCTGTGACGAGCGGCGTGACCTTGCGGCCGGCGATGTCGAACAGGGCCAGGCGGCTGAACTCGCTGCCCTCGTCGGAGGTGAGCACGATGCTGCGTCCGTCGCGCGTGAACTCGCCGCCGCCGTACGCGATCTTCGCCTGGGGGTCCGTGAGCGCCGTACGGGTACCCGACGCCACATCGACGAGAAACAGGTCGCTCTTGTTGACGGAGATGTACTGCTGGACCAGCAGCTTGGTGTCATCCGGAGACCAGTCGCTGGCGAAGAAGCCGCCGCCGGAGACTTCCAGCACCAGCCGCGCCGACTGCGGCTTGAGCGGATCCATGACGTAGATGTCGCGATCGGCGCCGTTGCGTTTGGTCGAGGCAAACGCCATGCGATCGCCGGCGCTGCTCCAGCGGATTCCACCGTTCTGTGAGCGGCCGCCGTCGGTCAGCAGCGTCACCGCGCCGTCGGCGACGTCATAGCGGTAGATCTGCGAGAACTCATCGCCACCTGTATCGCGGCCGAACAGGAAATATTTGCCACTCGTTGGCTCATAGGTGGCGCCGCCAATCGGCTCGTCAAAGAAAGTCAGCTGCGTACGCGCGCCGCCTGGCATCGCCACGCGGTGCACTTGCGCCGTGTTGCCGAAGCGCGTCGTAAGCAGCAGCTCACGACGCGTCGGGTGCCAGTCCGCGAGACCGGCGGAGCGCGACTCGGTATACCGCTTCACCTCGGACGCCAACGATGCGGGCACCTCCGGGATGCCCTCGACTACGAGGGTAGGGCCGGGCGCGATCGTCTTTACCGCCTGCGGCGTTGTTGAAGGAGTCTGCGGAGAGCCGGCGATCGCCGGCACGACGAGCGATATTGCGAAAGCAACGACAGTCAGCAGGCGCTTCATGGTGATGCTCCTGACAGGGTCCCACGCCTGGATGTGGAAAGCAGCTTACCACCTCCGCAACTCCACGTTGGACTGATGGCTCAGGTGTTGACGCAGGCCGGGGCCGCGAAGCTCGACGGCTGGAGTTCTATTCTATCCGCAGCGCCTCGATCGGATTCACCGACGCCGCACGCCTTGCCGGAATGTAGCTTGCCAGCATCGCCGCCATGGCAAGAACGGCCGCGACGGCTGCCAGTGTCGTGACGTCCCATGGGGACGTGTTGAAGAGGAGCGTGCTCATCAGCCGTGCCGCCGCGATCGAGCACACGACGCCCAGCAGAAGCCCGACCGCGATCAGGCGCCCGGCCTCCCCGAGAATGAGTTCGTAGACGGCGCGGCGCTGTGCGCCCATTGCCAGGCGCAGGCCGATCTCGCGCGTGCGCTGGCTCACCGAGTACGCAATCACGCCGTAGAGCCCGACGATGCCCAGCAGCAACGCGAGTGCGGCAAACCCGCCGACGAGCCAGGCGGACGACCGCTGAAGGTACGCCGCCGGCGAGCCCTGGATGCGATCCCGCATGACGATGCCGCGCCTGGCGCCCAGGGCGGGATCGATGGCGCGAATCGCAGCGGTCATCGCCGGCAGCACCGACCCCTCGGTCTGCGAGGTGCGCGCGACGACGGTGAAGAAGTTGTCCGGATCCTGCTCGAACGGCACGTACTCGGCCGGCCAGATCTCCGCGTCGAGCGCCCCTTCCCTGATGTCGTCCACGATCCCGACGATCTCTTTCATCGATGGCGCCGAGAGCGAAGTGTCGCCGTAGCGCTTTCCGATCGGATCTTCGTCGGGGTAGTACTTCTTCGCCAGGGTCTGGTTGATGACGACCACGCGGGGTGCGTCGGCGCTGTCGGCTTCGGTGAAGCCGCGTCCCCGCAGCAGCCGTGCGCGGACAGTCGTGAAGTAGCCGGCGCTGACGACGCGCGAGTTCACTTCGTTGTGCTCGCCGTTGTACGGGCGGCCGACGAACCTGATCCAGTTCGTGTTCCCGTTGAAGCTGACGGGCAGCAAGTCCACCAGGCCGACGGACTGGACGCCTGGCAGGCGCGCCACCCGGCTTGCGACCTCGCGCCCGAGCCGGAGCTGCTGCTCGTCGCCCTCGAAGCGCGCGCCCGGGGCCGCCACCTGCATGGTCGCCAGACGATCGGGCTCGAACCCGAGGTCGACGTTGAGCAGACGGTACAGGCTCTGGCCCAGCAGACCCGCCCCGACCAGCAGCACCATCGCCGTCGCCAGCTCCAGCACGACGAGCTTGAAGCCGAGGCGGCGCCACGTGTTTCCCGAGGAGCCGCGCGTGCCCTCGGCGAGGCCCTCGCGCAGCTCGCTGAACCGCACGCGCACGGCGGGCGCCAGGGAGAAGATCGCTGTCGCGACGACGGCCAGAACGCCTGCACAAGCCGCTACGCGCGGGTTCATGCCCACGCCGTCCAGGTACGGCATGCGCCCGCGCATGTCTTCCGAGATCAGCCCGAAGAGCAGCTGTACGGCACTACTGGCGAAGAGCAGGCCGAGCGCGCTGCCGGAAGCGACCAGGACAAAAGCCTCGGTGACGAACTGGCGAATCAGCCGTCCATTCGAGGCCCCAAGTGTGCTGCGAACCGCCAGCTCGCGCTTGCGGCCCTCAGAGCGCACCAGCAACAGGCTCACGACGTTGACGCATGCGATGGCGAGCAGCAGCGCGGCTCCACCCAGCAGGAGCAACAGCATCGGCCGGATGTCACCGACAATCACCTCGGCGAGCGGGGCGACGCTGGCGCCCTGATCACGGTTCGAGTCCGGGTACTGGCGCTCCAGTTGCTTGGCGATCCCGATCATCTGGGCGTGGGCCTCCTCGACCGTCACGCCGTCTTTCAGGCGTCCCACTCCGCTCAGCGCGTGGCAGCTTCGACGCACGTCGCATCCGACGGTCGCGCGAAGCGGCGTCCAGAACTCGGCGCGCCCCTGAGGGGCGAACTGAAAGCGCTCCGGAAGCACGCCGACGATGGTGTGAGGGTCTCCGGCGAGCATGACGGTCTGGCCGATGACGTCTCGTCGTCCGCCGAATCGAGCGTGCCATGTGGCGTAGCTGACGATGAGCGTGTCAGGCTGGCCTGGGCGGTCCTCGCCCGTGTAGAAGTCGCGTCCCAGCGCGGGCGCCACGCCCAGCGTGCGGAAAAAGCCGTCGCTCACGCGGGCGCCCTGCACCAGCTCGATCCCGGTGGGCGTGGCCAGCGAGTAGCCGCGGCCCATGTGGACGTCGAGCGAGCTGAACACGGTGTTCAGCCGCTTCCAGTCAAGGTAGTCGGGGTAGGAGAGATTGGCGCGCGGGATCTGCGGCGTGGTCTCGGTCACGTTCACGAGGCGCGTCGGCTGCGGGTAGGGCAGCGGCTCGACGAGGGCCGCGTCGACAAAGGCGTAGATCGCGATGGCGGCGCCCATGCCGAGGGCGAGCGTCATGATCGCGGTGGCGGTGAACCCGGGCGTCTTTCTCAACTGACGCAGCGCAAAGTGCAGGTCCTGCCAGAGATGTTCCAGGAAAGGCACGGAGCTGCGCTCGCGGTACGCCTGTCGCGTCGATTCGACGCCGCCAAGCTTCAGCAGCGCGCGTCGGCGTGCTTCCTCGGCGCCCAAACCCGCGCGCAGGTTGTCGTCGATGTGCATCTGGAGATGGCTGTCGAGCTCGGCGTCGAACGCCTGCTCGTGGCGCTCGCGCGAGACCAGGCCGGTCAGCCGGGCAAAGGCGGCGCGCAGGCCCTTCACGACGGGTCCTCGCTCGTGGCGAGAAACCGCGCGAGGACGGCCGTCGCCTGCTCCCAGTGCTTGGACTCTTTCTCGAGCTGCTTGCGCCCTGTTTTGGTCAGCCGGTAGAACTTTGCCTTGCGGTTGTTCTCCGAGACGCCCCAGTCGCTGGCGATTGCGCCTTCCTGCTCGAGCTTCAGCAAGGCCGGGTAGAGGGTGCCGTAGTTGAGCGAGAGCAGGTTGCCGCTGGTCTGCTCGATGCGGCGCGCGATCCCGTACCCATGCAAGGGCCCCATCGTCGCGATGGTCTTGAGCACCATCAGCGCCAACGTGCCCTGCCAGACGTCTGCTTTGTCGCCCATGTCTCTCCTATTGGTCAGCCATAGGAAATGGTGACAGCTTTCCTATTGGAAAGCAATAGGGCTTGGGTGTCAGCGCAGCTCGGCCTGCCAGAGCTCGAATGGGCCGGGTTGCAGCAGGGAGAAGACTACCTGACCCCTGGCGGACACGTCGAAGGTCACGTCGATCGGGCGGAACGGCCCGATCGCCTCGCTGAGCATCTGGAGATTTCCGCCGTCGGCGCCAATCGACCAGAACTGCTTGAGCTGCGGGTTGGCACCGTCGCGGAGAAAGTAGATCTGCGAGCCGTCGCGGTCCCACACAGCCGACATGCCCTGGGTGAGCGGACGACAGGCCGTCCCGTCAACCGGGCACAGGGTCACCACTGGCGGCGAGGTCCTGGCATGACCTGCGATCACACGCCCGTCAGGCGACCACCGTGGCATGCTGAGAGGTTCAGCGAGTGAACGGGTGCTCGACGTCAACAACTCCTCGACGACCAGCTGAGGGGGATCGGTGGGACTAGGCCCTCGAAGATAGGCGAAGCGACGGCCATCGGGTGCGACCTCGGCGTACGTGTACGTCTCCCACGGCCACTTGGCGACCAGCTCGCTGGCGCCACCGGCAGCCGGCATCGAGAAAAATGCATCGCTCGGACGATTCTGAAAGTAGTAGATCCGTGCGCCGTCCGGGCTCCATCGCGGCATGGTGTTGATCTGACCGCGCCCGCGCGTCAACTGCCGCACGCCTTGACCGTCGGCCGCGATCACGAAGATCTGCACGTCTCCGAATTGCCCGCGCCCGAAAAATGTGATGCTGCCCCCGTCGGGCGAGAACCGCGGCCACAACAGTTCCGTGCGACGCTCCACCAGCTCGCGCGGCTGCCATGGCGACACGCCCGACGTCATCAGCCGCCATTGATTGTGGAAGTTCGTGTAGAGCAGCATGCTGCCGTCTCGCGACAACGCCGGCTCGATGTCATCGCCCGCGCCGATGGTCACCGGCTCTGGCGTGCCGCCATCGGAGGCCACCCGCCATAGCGTCCGGCTGCCCCCGCGAAGCGAAGAAAAGATGATGTGGCGACCGTCGGCGGTCCAGATCGGATCGCTCGCTTCCGTGAGGTCCTGAGTCAACTGGCGCGGTTGACCGCCCGTGGCAGGCACCACCCACAAGTCGCCGTTTGGCCCAAGCTCCGCGATGAAATAGACGATCCATCGGCCATCGGGCGAAAGGGCCGGGTTCATGCCGGTTGTGTACCAGGGTTCCGGGACGCCCGTCACGCGCGTGGCGTTTGAACCATCGGGAAGGCACGTCCAGATCTGGCGACGATTCCTCTCGAAGACGAGTCGCTCGCCGTTTCCGGAGTAGCGCGGCCTCTCACCGAAGTCGAGCAGGCGCCGCGGCGGCCCTCCGAGCGGCGAGACCGACCACAAGCCCTGACGCCGCCGCTCGAAGACGATCTGGTCGTTGGCCGGCGACCAGGCGGGATTTGCCGCGGCGACATCGCCCGTGGTGATGGCGATCGGATCGCCCCCGGCGAGATTCTTCACCCAGACCTGCGGGAGCTTCGAACCGACGTCGACAAACGCCACCAGGGCGCCGTCTGGCGACAACGACGACTGCCGATAGCTGCCCCCGAACAGCGCGACCGCGCGCTGATTCGACAGTCGCGGCGGACCCCACGCCGTCGACGTGAACAACAGCCACGACACGGCAACCGCCGCAATGGCCGCCAATCCCGCCGGCAGCGCCCAGGCCCTCCACCGCGTTGCCCGTGCTCGATGAACCGCACCCGGAACGCTGACCGACGAGGGCGCTGCAACGAGGATCGTGTCCTTCACGGCTTCGAGCGCCGAGCGCACCTCGGCGGCGCGCTGATAGCGCTCGGATGGTTGCCGCTGCACACAGCGCAGAATCACCGCGCGCACGCCGCTCGACACTTGTCCCGTCAGCGGCGGCAGTGGCTCATGCAAGATCGCCCCCGCGACGCTCATCGCCGTCGGGCCGTCAAATGGCCTGCGGCCGGCCGCCATTTCGTACAGCAGCACGCCGAGCGACCAGATGTCGCTCCGCTCGTCGGCTGGCTGCCCCCGGATCACCTCAGGCGCCATGTACGCCAACGTGCCCGATGGCCCGGCCTCCGCCGATGCCTCGGTCGTCGCCTCGCCCGCAGCCGCGGGCGTCGGCGCTGCAATCCCGAAGTCGAGCACTTTCACTTGTCCGCTGGGCGTGACGATGACGTTCGAGCTCTTGATGTCTCGATGCAGCAGCCCTCGCTCGTGCGCGTGCGCGAGCGCATCGGCGATCTGCGCGCCGTAGGCGGCGACCGACTCTTGCGGCATCCCGTCCGGAGGAATCATCGACGTCAACGTGCGGCCGTCGACGAGCTCCATGACGATGAACCGCCCGCCGATTCCGTCTCCGACTTCGTGAATCGTGCAGATGTTGGGATGGTTGAGGCTCGCGGCGCGTCGCGCCTCCTGCAGAATCCGGCGCGAGCCCTCCTCGTCCTGCGGCGCGCCGGCCTTGAGCGTCTTGATCGCGACCTCGCGCCTCAGCCTGAGATCGCGCGCTCGATAGACGACGCCCATGCCACCGGCGCCGAGCGTGCCGAGGATTTCGTACTCGCCGAACCGCTCTCCGGACGACAGCGTCGAGGACACTACCCCTCCGATGTTTGTGCCGTTGACAACGACCCGCGAGGAGCCGCCCTCGGCTGGCCAATGCTATCGTATGGCGCGATCGTCGTGGTGTACGTCCGGGAACCAATCATGAAACGTCGTCAATTCGTGTCACTTGCGGGGCTGACGGGACTCGGCGCGCTGACACCGGGTACGCTGACCCGCGCCGCGGCGCCCCAGCCCCGCGCCGCAGGCGCGACGATGGTTGCAGGGTGCCAGCGCGCGCCCACCGACGCGCGGCGCCTTCAACACTTCAAGCGTCATGGGGTCGATCACATCTGCGGCTATCCGGGCAACGAAGACGACCCGGCCAGCTGGAGCGTCGAGTCGCTCACGCGCCTGCGCGAACTGTGCGAGTCGCACGGCGTCGCGCTCGAGATGGTGCAGTTTCCGACGCTCTCGTCGGCCTCGATCGATCGCTTATCTCAGCAGCACGCGGCCAATCCGCAACGCGGCACGACCCACGGCAAGGCCATCATGCTTGGCAAGGATCCCGAGCGCCAGCAGGAGATAGACGCCGTCTGCGCCATCATCCGGAATTGTGCGACGGTGGGCATCCCGGCCGCCAAGTACAACATGAACCTGCTCGGCGTGCTGCGCACGGCCGATACGCCGGGGCGCGGCGGCTCGCACTACAGCACGTGGCGACTGCGCGAGGCCAGGCAAGAGCCCCCGCTGACGGCGGCCGGCGTGGTGTCGGCCGATACCGCCTGGGAGCGCATCACCTACTTTCTCGAGCGCGTCGTGCCGGTCGCCGAGGAGCACAAGGTGCGCCTGGCCTGTCACCCGCACGATCCCGGCGTGCCACCGACAGGCTTCCGCGGTGTGGCGCGGGTGCTGGGCGCGGTCGACGGCATGAAGCGGTTCGTCGACATCAAGGCCAGCCCCTATCACGGCCTCAACCTGTGCCTGGGCACGACGGCCGAGATGCTGCAGCACCCGGCCACCGAGATCCACGACGTCATCCGTTACTTCGGCCAGCGCGGGAAGATCTTCAACATCCACTTTCGCAACATCCGCGGCCGCCGCGACGACTTCCAGGAAGTGTTCCCGGATGAAGGCGACATGAACATGGCCGAGGTCATGCGGACGCTGAAGCAGGTGGGCTACCAATATATGGTGATGCCCGATCACATGCCGCACCATGACGACGATCCGCGGCAGGACCAGGCGTTCGCGTTCGGGTACGGGTATATCAAAGCGTTGATACAGGCGGTGTGAGGCTGGCCGTTCTCAAGTCGATGCTCACGCCAACTTTCGCGCAGATCCCCGGCGGCTGGTTCACGATGGGCACGTCGCTCGGCCACGAGGACGAGCGGCCGCCGCATCGCGTCTTCGTCGATGCGTTCGAACTGGGCGTCTGCCCGGTCACGCGCGCGGAGTACGAGCGGTTCATCAACGCCACGGGGCACGAGGCGCCGTGCGACTGGTCGGACCCACTATTCGCACAAGCCTTGCTCCCCGTGGTGGGCGTGAGCTGGTTCGATGCCGTCGCGTTTTGCGCCTGGCGCTCCGGGCAGGACGGGCGCCCGGTCCGGTTGCCGACCGAGGCCGAATGGGAGCTGGCGGCGCGCGGGCGGCAGCAGTCGCTCTTCCCGTGGGGCGACGAGATGCCGGATTGGATTCCCAACGGCGGGCGCGGCCCGTTACAGGCGCCGTGGCCCGTCACCCTCGGCGAGCCGACCGACTTCGGCCTGTACGGCATTGCGGCCAACGTGCACGAGTGGTGCGCCGACTGGTACGACAAGGACTACTACAGCCGATCCGCCGAGCGGAATCCCGCGGGGCCCGACCACGGAGTGCGACGTGCCGCACGTGGCGGTGCGTGGCGCCACGCGCAGACCATCTGCCGCGTGACGCTGCGCAGCAAGCTCGATCCGTCGTTCCGCTACAACGATTTCGGCTTCCGCCTCGCGCGCTAGCGCAGGCCGCCGCCGTCGGCCATCGACCGCACCATGTCGAGCGGCAGCTTCGTGCCTGCTTTCTCGTTGGCGCGCTTGATCTTCTCGGCCGACACGCCGTGATCGCGCAGGTTGATCACCTGGTCGAGCGGGACGTTGTCGTAGCCGAGCGCCTTCAGCTCGCGGACAAACGACGACGACACGCCATGGTCGCGCGCACGGACGAGATCCGCCAGCGTGGCCTGGTAGCCCAGCTCGCGCATCTCCCTGGCAAACGCCGACGACACGCCGTGGTCGCGTGCGTTGATCAGGTCGTTCAGCGGCAGGTTGGCGTAGCCGGCCGCCGCCATCTCCTTCGCGTAGCTGGACGAGACGCCATGGTCGCGGGCGTTCACCAGCTCGTCGAGCGTGAGCTTGCTGTAGCCGAGCGCCGCCATCTCTTTCACGAAGTCGGTGCCGACGCCGTGATCGCGCGCCTTGATCATCTGTTCCAGCGTCAGCTTGTAGCCCGCCGCCGCCATCTCGCGGGCGAACTCGCCGCTGACCCCGTGATCCCGCGCGTTGACGAGCTGGTCCATCGTCAGCGTCCCGTAGCCGAGGTCGCGCATCTGCTTGACAAACTCGGTCGACACGCCGTGGTCGCGGGCCCGCACGAGTTCGTCAGCCGACAGCTTCGTGTAGCCGGCGGCTGCCAACTCACGGACGAAGTCGGGTGACACGCCGTGGTCGCGCATCTTGATCAGGGCCTCCACGGAGCCGACCTTGTAGCCGAGTTGTCCCATCTCCCGGACAAAGTCCACGCGCACGCCGTGATGGCCGGCCTGGATGAGCGTCTCGAGCGACGGCTTGGGATATCCCTGCGTGTTGAGCTCGTCGAGCAGCGCCAGGCCGACGTCGTGCCGCGCCAGGTCGTACTGCTGATCCGCGGTCGGCCGGGCGATACCACGCTTCTCCAATTCGCCCGGAAACGCCTGATTCGCGGCGAACGAGTAGACGCCGCCGCCGACGCCGTTGCGGAAGGTGCCCTCGAAGTTGAAGGTGCCGGCATCGCGGCGGATGGAGAAGCGCACCGGTGTGCTGTCGCCGCCCATCTGCGAAGCCGTCAGACCTTCGAGCGAGGACAGCAGCACTCTGTGGCCCGTCGACGAGTGGTCCTCGCGCATCTCGAGCTGGACGGTGCCGGGCTGCTTGTCCGACGGCCGAACGGTCCACGCGCCCGACTGTCGCGACGGAGACTGGGTTTGGCCGGCCGCCGCGGGCACGGCGTGCGGCTCGAGATGTCGGATATGCGCCGGAGCCGGGCGGGCGAGGGGCTCGGCAACGCGCGCGGGCGACTCGAGGATCGAGGGGTCGTCGATCTCGGCGCTCAACGGTTCGGCACGCACCGCCAGCACGGCCAGCGGCAACAGCGTCGCCGCCGCTGCCACGGTGCCGACCAGCCGGGCGCGCTTGCCGGGAATCGCGCGATTGCGCGCGGCGTCGAGAACCGCCAGCATGCGTCCTTCGAGCTGTCCCGGCCGTGCCATGCTCACTGCCAGCGACGGCGCGCGGAAGCCGCCAAGGTCGTAGGCGATCTCCAGCAGATGTCCGGCGTAGTCCCGCGCTTCGGTCCCCGCCCGCAGCACGCGGTCGTCGCACGCCAGTTCCCGTTCGACGCGGAGTCGTCGCGCGACCCACCACACCGCCGGATGCGGCCAGTACACCGCGCAAGCAGCCTCCGCCAGCAGTTGCGTCAGGCAATCGCGGCGTCCCACATGCGAAAGCTCGTGCAGCAACACCGCGCGGCGCCGCTCCGTCGTCCAGGTGTCGGCAATGGACGGGATGAGGATTGCGCCCTTGCGCACGCCGACAGCCATCGGCATTGACCGCTCGCGGCTCCGCAGCAAACGGACCGGCCGCGAAATGTCGAGGTGCGCGGCGCATTCAGCCAGCAGCGCTATCCACTCGCGGTCGCGGACCTCGATGGCCCGTCGGGCCAAGCGCGAGGCCGCCACCTGCTGCACGACGAGACGGGCGACCATGGCGGCCAACCCGGCCGCGTACACCATCAGTGCCAGGGCCGACCACGAGAGACGTGCCTGGCGCGGCTCGTCTGCCGACGCGGTCATGGCAGGACCAGCCGCCGGGGATTCCGCAGCCGCCTGCACCGACGAGCCGTCGGCGGCAACTGGCAGCGGATCGGCCGACGCAGCCGGCGGGGCAACCGTCGTGGCCACCGGCACGGCCACCGACCACGCCGGCAACGACAGCGAGAGCACCGGCAGCGCCAGGAGGCTGGCGACGGCCAGCGACCACGCCCAATGACGGGTGGCCGCCGAGGCACGACGTCCAATCAGCAAGATGGTCAATGCCGTCAGGCCGAGAAGCGCCGACGCCTTGAGCGCCAGGGCCAGCAGCGGCATCGACATGCCGTCAGCAAATGCGTTCATCGCTTGTCTCCCTGCACGCGTCCGCGCTCGAGCAGCCGGGCCAGCCGGCGGTGTTCGGCCTCCGAGAGGGTGATCTCGGGCAAATCCAGCAGCGCCGCCATCGCCGAACCCGGCGAGTTGTCGAAGAACGTACGCACCAGCTGCTGCAGCGCCGAGCGGCTGGCGTCTTCGACCTTGGCGGCGGGGTAGTAGGTGTAGCGCGGGCCGTCGTACTCGCGGCCCAGCAGGCCGCGCTCCATCATGATGTCGAGCAGCTTGCGCACGCTGGACGGACTCGGCGCATCCGGCAGTTCGGCACGGATGTCTTCCACCGTCGCGCGCCGGCGGCGGTAGAGAATTTCCATGATCTGGCTTTCGCGGCGAGTCAGGTCGATGCGGGGTGGCGTCTGCATGAGGCCTCGGGTGCTGGGCGCGAATATTTTCGCCCATGGCGAAGATATTCGCCTTTGACGGCATTTGTCAATGCCCGGTTCCGTGACCCCCGCAACCGGCCGAAAAACCTGCTATTCAGCGCGAAGCGCGTCGGTGGGATTGACCCCGGCGGCTCGGCGGGCTGGAACGGCCGCGGCCGAGATGGCGGTCAGCAGGATCACGCCGCCGGCGACGAGGAGCAGAAGCGGCAGCGGGGCGCCAATCTCGGGCACGCGATTGCGGATGACCGCCGAGACCGCCACGACGCCGAGGCCACCCAGAGCGACGCCCATGCCCACGAGCACGAGCGCTTCACGGGTCACCACGCCGACAATCGTCGGCCGCTGCGCGCCAAGCGCCATCCGGATGCCGAACTCGCGCGTGCGTTGCTGGACGCCATAGGCGAGCAGCCCGTAGAGCCCGGTGGCGGTGAGCAACAGCGCGATTGCCGCGAAGCTTCCCATCAGCAGCACGAGCAGCCGGGGTGCGGCCACGCCGCTCTCCAGGGCTTCATCAAATGTCTTCACGCCGTGGACGGCGACCAGCGGGTCGAGATCCGAGGCGACCTTGCGAAGGGTGGGCACGAGCGTCTCTGGCGGCACGTCCGAACGCACGATGATCGACGAGCCCCACGGCAATTGCCTGAACGGCATGTAGTAGATCGGCTCTGGCGTCAGCGACAGCAGGAACTGCCGGGCATCGCCGACAATGCCGACAATCTCGCGCATCGGCGTTTCCTCGTCGTATGGGCCGGTCGCGCCCGACGCGATCCGCTTGCCGATCGGCGACTGGCCCGGGAAGAATTTGTCGGCAAACGCCTGGTTGACGATCATCACGCGCGGGTGGTGCTGGTCGTCGAGGTCGGTGAAATCGCGTCCTCTCAGTAGCGGCGTGCCGATCGCCGCGAAGTACCCGGGCGAGACGATGGCCATGTCCGACGTCGGTCGCCCTCGCGACGGCGAGGGCCGGCCCTCGATGCTGAACGAGACTCCGATCTGGTGGCCCGCAAGAGGCAGCGGCATCGCCGCCGCGACGCGACGCACGCCGCCGACCGCCGCCGATGCGGTCCATCAGCTGCGAGTAGAACTGCACGCGCCGGTCATCGTTGTAGCTGACGCCAGGCAGCGAGAAGTCGAAGGCCATCAACCGCTCCGGCTGAAAGCCGAGATCGCGGTCGAGCAGCTGCACGAGGCCGGAGACCAGCAGCGTCGCGGCGCTCAACAGCACCAGGCTGACTGCCACCTGCGCCGTCACGATCGCTCCCCGCAGACGATGACGGCCCTCGGCCACCGTCCTCGCCGTCGTCAACAGGGGCCGGGTACGGCCCGATCGCGACAGGCGGACGGCCGGTCCCACGGTCACCAGCAGAGTTGTCCCAATCGCGATCAGCGTGGCAACCAACAGGACCCGGCCGTCGAGCGCGACCTGCTCGATGCGAGGCAGGCCATCTGCCAGGGGCAGGAGCAGGCGCAGCGCGGCAAACGCGATCGCGACGCCGGCGATGCTGCCGCACACGCCGAGCAACAGGTTCTCGGCGACGAGCTGACGGATGATGCGGCGCCGCGAGCCGCCGAGCGCCAGACGCACGTCGAACTCCCGTTGACGGTCGGCCGTACGTGCCACGAGAAGGTTGGAGACGTTGGCGCACGCAATCAGGAGCACCAGCGCCACGGTCCCCCACAGCAGCAGGACTCCCTCGCGCAATGGCCCGAGGAGCCGGTCGATCTCGTGGCGCACGTCGGCGGCTTGGGACGTTTGCGTTGTCGTCGGGATGCTGCTGCAGCAAAGAAGCGGCGATGGCATTCATCTCCGCGCGGGCCTGCTCGATCGTGACTCCCGGAGCCAGCCGCGCAATCGTGTCCAGCATCCGCGCGCCGCGCTGTTCGGTGACCGGCGTGCGCGTGTCGGACGAAACATCGAGCGCCAGCGTCGTCCACGCGTCGACCGGCTGCCGCTCGATCGGAAACGAGAGCCCGATTGGCGCGACGCCGGCCACGACGTACGGCACGCCGCCCAGGCTGATCGCCTGGCCGACGATGGCCGCGTCGCCGCCGAAGTGCTGCATCCACGTGTTGTGACTGAGCACGACCACGCGCGACCCGGCCTGCTCGTCGGCCGGCAGGAATGCACGGCCAAGTGCAGGAGCGACCTCGAGCGTCTGGAAGAACTCCCACGACACGATCTGGCCGCGCAGGTGCACCGGCAGGCCGCGACCTGTCAACGTGAAGTCGGTGGCGCGATAGCTCGAGATGTGCGACAGCGTGCGCGCGCTCCGGCGGATATCGAAGAAGTTCGGGTACGACAGGCTGTCGGGCGATCCGGAACGCCGATCGACCGACTGGACGGAGACAAGGCGTTCAGGAGAGGGGAACGGCAGCGGTCGCAGCACGACGCCGTTGACCACGCTGAAGACGGCCGTGTTCGCGCCGATGCCAAGCGCCAGCGTGGCCAACGCGGCGCACGTGAAGGCCGGCGTCCGCCGCCATTGCCGCCAGGCGTAGCGCAGGTCGGCCCAGGCGTCTTCCACCAGCTGCCAGCGCCAGACCTCGCGGCCACGTTCCTCGATCGCGGTCACGTTGCCGAACTCGCGGTGCGCACGCCGCTCGGCCTCCTCGCGCGGCAGGCCGTCGGCCACGAGCGCCTCGATCTTCTCGTCCAGATGCTGCCGGAGCTCGTCGGACAGGTCGCGCTCCAGCTGGCGTCGCTCGATCAGCCGGCGCAGCATGTTCATGGTTTCACCGGTGCGAGGACGAGCCTGATGCCTTCGAGCATTCGCTCGAAGTTCGAGACCTCGCGTTCGAGGCGCGCACGTCCCGCGGGCGTAATCGCGTAGACGCGGACGCGCCGGCCGCTCGGCGACGTGTCCCACCGGGCCTTCACCCACCCGGCCCGCAGCATGCGCTGCAGCGCGGGATAGAGCGATCCTTCCTCGACCTGCAACAAGTCGTTGGACGTCCGCTTGATGTGCTGCACGAGCGCGTAGCCGTGCCGCGGCTCCTGGCTGAGGGCGCGGAGCACCATCATCTCCAGGGCGCCGGGAAACAGATCCTTGCGGTCGGTGGATGCCATCGTGTCGATACCGAGCTACGCCTGCGCGTCAGGCTTGTTTGAACTAGGCATAGAGCAAAATAGGGTACCGGCGCGCGGCGTGTCAAGCTGATCCTGGCGGCCATTGACTATGTGTGCGCTGTGCATATAGTCTCCAGGAATGCAAAGGCTCGACCCCGACGCCTCCGATCTCCTGCCCTTGCCGACGACCACGTTTCACATCCTCATGGCGCTCGCCGATGATGACCGCCACGGCTACGCCATCATCCAGGACGTGGCGGAGCGAACCGGCGGCGAGGTCACGCTCAGCGCCGGCACGCTTTACCGCTCCATTCAGCGCCTGCTCGAGCAGGGCCTCCTCGAAGAGCTGACCGAGCGGCCCGCGCCGGAGCTCGACGACGAGCGGCGTCGGTACTACCGGATCACGCCGTTCGGTCGGGCGGTGGCAAAGGCGGAAGCCGCGCGTCTGGCGTCGCTCCTGCGGCTGGCACGAGCCAGTGGCTTCCTGACGGGCAAGGCGTGATGCGCGCGTATCGGCTGCTGCTCCGGCTGTTTCCGAAGTCCTTCCGTCACGAGTACGGCGGGCGAGATGTCGGCCATCTTCGCCAGGCGCCGAAGCGATGCCGCCGGCCCGTGGGCCGTCACCCTGCTCTGGCTCGTGACCATCGCCGAGACCGTGCGCGATGCGTGTGGCGTGCACGCCGACCTGCTGCGCCAGGACGTCGGCTATGCCACACGGACCCTGCTTCGTGCCAGGGGGTTTGCCGTCACCAGCATCCTCGTGATGGCGCTGGGCGTTGGCGCCACGACCGCGGTCTTCTCGGTCGCCGACCACGTCCTGGTGCGCCCGCTGCCATTTCCCGAGTCGGCTCGCCTGGTCAAGCTCTGGCAGGACGACTCGCTCCAGGGATACTCGCGCCTCGAGCTTTCGCCAGCCAGGTACCGCGACTGGAAGCAGATGGCGACTGGGTTCTCGACGATGGCGGCCTTCACATCGGCCTCGATGAACCTGACCGGGGCAGGGCTGCCCGAGCGGCTCGAAGGCGTGCGTGGCGACCACCGAGCTGTTCTCGACCCTCGGCGTGCATGCGCTTCTTGGCCGAACGTTTCTGGCCACGGATGCCGCCGGCCCCCGTCCGGTGATTCTCGCGAGCCTCGCTGTGGAACCGGCTTTTTGGCGGCGATCCAAACGTGCTGGGGCGCACCGTCATCCTCGACGAGACGCCGCACGTCATCGTCGGGGTGATGCCGCCGACATTCGACTTCCCCAGCCGGACGACGGAGTTCTGGACGACGCTGGAACTCGACGCCGACGCCTATGAGGACCGCGGCAACACGTTCCTGCAGGTCGTCGCGCGCCTGGCACCCGGCGTCACGGTCGACCAGGCGCGGGCCGAGCTTCGGCTCATCGCCGCACAGCTCGAACGCCAGTATCCGGAAGGCAACGCGAAGACCAGCGCGACGGTCATGCGGCTGCGGGACGAACTGGGATCGCAGGCGCGGCTGATGCTGCTTGCGTTGGCGGGCGCCTCGCTCTGCCTGTTGCTCATCGCGTGCATGAACCTCGCGCATTTGCTCGTGGCGCGCGCGCTCGGGCGTCGCCGCGAGCTGGCCGTGCGGGTCGCCATCGGAGCCGCGCCCGAGCGGCTGGTCCGACAGTTGCTGACCGAGAGCCTGCTGGTCACGGGCTGTGGCGGTGCGCTTGGCGTGCTCATCGCGATTGCCGCCACGCCGCTCATCGCGCGGCTGGTGCCGACGAGCCTGCCCATCGCCGAGATGCCGGGCATCGACCTTCGGCTGCTCGGCCTGGCCGCGATGGTGACGTTGGCGACCGGGATTGCCTTTGGCGTGCTTCCGGCGTTCCGCGTTGCGCGCAGCACCCGGCTGGACGCGCTGCGCGAGACCACGCCGGTCGGACCGGGCCGGGCGACCGAGCGGCTGCGGTCGGGCCTCGTGGTCGCCGAAATCGCCGCGTCGGTCGTGCTGCTGGTCGCGGCCGGGCTGTTGATGCGCGCACTGTGGAACGTGCAGCAGGTGGATCCTGGGTTTCGAACCGATGGCGTCCTCACGATGCGCACCGCGCTGCCGTGGCCCGCGTACCGCAGCACGGCCAGGCGCGAGCAGTTCTTCGAGCGTGTCCTCACGGACATCCGCGCGCTGCCGGCGGTGCAGAATGCCGCCTACATCAGCTTCCTGCCGATGGTGATGCGCGGCGGAATCTGGACGGTCACGCCAGAAGGACAACCCGGAGACCCGGTCGAGTCGCGCAGCGTCAGCCTGCGGCTGGTGACGCCGGGCTTTTTCGACACGATGCAGATTCCACTGCGCCAGGGACGCGACGTGCGCGCGGGCGACAAGCTCGATCCGTCGACGCCGCTGGTCGAAGGCGTCCCGGTGCCTTCAGTGGCCGTGGTGAGCGAAGCCTTCGTGCGCGACTACCTTCCGGACGGCAAGCCGCTCGGCCAGCGGTTCCGCATCGGTTTTCTCGAGGCGACGATCGTCGGAGTGGTCGGCGACATCCGCGTGCGCGGGCTCGAACGTGACAGCGAACCGCAGGTCTACCTGCCGTCGGCCGCCGTGCCGGACGGATCGCTCATCAACTACACGCCGAAGGACCTGGTGATCCGCACGACCGGGTCGATCGCGGCGCTGGCGCCCGCCGTGCGCCGCATCGTTCAGCGTGCCGACCCGCAACAGCCGGTGTCCGATGTCCGCGCGCTCGGCGATGTGGTCGACGACGAGATGGCGTCGCGACGCGCGCAGTTACGTGTGCTGGCCGCGTTTTCCGGACTCGCCGTCCTGCTGGCCGGCATCGGCATACACGGGTTGCTCGCCTTCGTCGTCACCGGTCGTGGGCGTGAGATCGCAGTGCGCATGGCGCTTGGCGCGGGGTCGGGCCGCATCCTGCGACTGATCGTCGGGCGAGGCCTGCTCCTTTCGGGTTACGGCGTCGTCGTCGGCCTGGCGGGCGCGTATGCGGCAGGCCAGTGGCTGCGCGCGCTGCTGGCCGGGGTCAGTCCAACCGATCTCGCCACGTTCGGCGTTGCTGCCGGGCTGGCGCTGGCCATGGCCGTCGCGGGCAGCCTGTGGCCTGCCCTTGGCGCCATGCGAGTGGATCCAGTGTCGGCGACGCGCGCCGAGTGACCTGCCTTCCTTCGACTCAGTCCCCGCGGACGTTCGGGGGGACCTGCGCCGCCTGAAGCAGCTGCTCGAAGCCGGGTGATAATGCCTTCTTCGCTGCGACAAGGAGGTGGCCGTGAGAATGCGCGTTGGACTCCTGGTCGGTCTGGTCGGGGCCGGTGTGGCTGGCTGCGGTTCGCCCCGGGAGGCGCCCCCGGCGGCGCCGCCACCGGTGACCCGGTACTCGGTCGCGGACTTCTACAAGAACGCCGAGTACTTCGGGGCGTCGTTCTCGCCCGACGGCACGAAGATCCTGGTCTCGTCCAACACCTCCGGCATCTATAACGCCTACCTGATCCCCGCCGCGGGCGGCGAGCCCCAGCGGCTGACGCAGTCGACGACCGACGCCGTTTTCGCCGCGTCGTCGTTCCCCGGCGACGGCCGCATCCTCTACACCAGCGACCAGGGCGGCAACGAGCTCAGCCACGTGTACGTGCGCGCGGAGGACGGCACGACGAAAGACCTCACGCCCGGCAAGAAGCTGAACGCGAGCTTCTTCGGCTGGGCCGACGACGACAAGTCGTTCTTTGTCG
Source organism: Vicinamibacteria bacterium (assembly GCA_963806705.1). GTDB lineage: Bacteria > Acidobacteriota > Vicinamibacteria > Vicinamibacterales > JAENWD01 > JAENWD01. Next base: position 238,142 of record CAWDZE010000005.1, on the reverse strand, counting down.
CCTCCAACGAGCGCGATCAGCGCTACTTCGACGTGTACGAGTACGCCGCCGACGGGTACGCCCGGACGCTCTTCCACCGCAACACCGACGGCTTCGACCTGGGCCCGATCTCGCGCGACAAGCGGTACCTCGCGCTCGGCAAGGCGCGCACGACCAACGACTCGGACATCTGGCTCATCGATCGGAAGACGCGCACCAAGAAGAACATCACGGACCACCAGGGCGACGTCAGCAACCAGGCGTCGGACTTTTCTCCCGACGGCACGACGCTGCTCCTCATCTCCGATGCCGGCCGGGAGTTCAAGTCGCTGCGCGCCTACGATCTCGCCACCGGCCAGCAGAAGCCGATCCTGGAACCCAGCTGGGACGTCTGGGGCGCCGCGTACTCGAAGAGCGGCAAATACTTGACGGTGTGGATCAACGAGGATGCCGCCTACACGACCCGCCTGTACGAGGCGGCGACGATGAAGGAGGTCGCGCTGCCGGGCATGCCCGCCGGCCTCGTGCGCGGGCTGACGCTGTCGCGCGACGACTCGAAGATGGCGTTTTACGCCAGCAATGGCGCCGTCCCCAACGAGCTGTACGCGGGCCAGGTGGGCGCGGCGCCGGCGCGGCTGACAAACGCCCTCAACCCCGCGATCAAGCGCGACCACCTGGTCGTACCGACGCGCGTCCGCTTCAAGTCGTACGACGGCGTCGAAATTCCAGGCCTGCTGTATACGCCGCGCGATGCCACGCCGTCGGCGAAGGCCCCGGCGCTCGTCATGGTCCATGGCGGCCCCGGCGGACAGGCGCAGTTCGGTTACTTCGCCCTCACGCAGGCTCTGGTGAACCACGGCTACGTCGTGTTCGACATCAACAACCGCGGCAGCACCGGCTACGGCAAGACCTTCTACGCCATGGACGACCGCAAACATGGCGAAGCCGACCTCGGCGACGTCGTCGCCAGCAAGCAGATGCTCACCGCCACCGGCTATGTGGATCCGGCCCGCATCGGCATCCTCGGCGGCAGCTACGGCGGCTACATGGTGCTGGCCGCGCTGACGCTGCAGCCCGACGCGTTCAAGGCCGGCGTGGACCTGTTCGGGATCTCGAACTGGAAGCGGACGCTCGAGAACATCCCGCCCTGGTGGGAGTCGTTCAAGGACGCGCTCTACGCGGAGATGGGCGACCCGAAGACCGACGCCGAACGCCTGCACCGCATCTCGCCGCTGTTCAACGCCGCCAAGATCAAGGCGCCGCTGATGGTCCTGCAGGGCGCCAACGACCCGCGCGTGCTGCAGGTGGAGTCCGACGAGATCGTCGCCGCCGCGAAGAAGAACGGCGTCCCGACCGAGTACATCGTGTTTGCCGACGAGGGCCACGGCTTCGTCAAGAAGGAGAACGAGATTCGCGGCTACACGGCGGTTCTCGGCTTCCTCGACACGCACCTGAAGGGCACGATCGCGCCCGCTGCGGGGAGCCGGTGAGTGTGCTCGTCAGCGAAAAAAAATCAGCGCGCGCACCGGGAAGTGCGCGCGCGGAAGGAGGTGGAATGCCCGAAGTGGACTGGGAGCGCGAGGCGATTGCCGCCGAGTATCCGCCACGGTGAGACGCCTCAACGCTCCGGCTGCTGCTCGCCAGGACAACGTAGCAAGCCGCTACAACAACGGTGTGACGGCGCCACCTCAACCGGCTGGGAGGTGCGTGCGAAGGGCCGTCTGCAGCTTGTGGTGGAGCTTCACCCTGGCAAGCAGCGCATCGATCACGCGGGCTGTTCCGACCGCCGTCCGGCCAGCGCCAGGCCTTCGTCGTGGGTGCCCGGCCGGGATGACGGCGCCCTCCGGCCGACGAGCACGAGCTGCCGGGCACCGAGTCCGACCGATGCGCCGAGGGCGCCGATGGCCAGCACCTGGCCAAGCCGGGCCGGCCTGGCCCGGCGTCCCGCGTTCTGACAAATCTCGACCACGGTTGCCCGTCGCGCCAGATAGCGCTCGTGCAGCTCTCGACACTCCGCTTGCAGAACGCCCATGACAACGGCGATTTGGTCGGTCATCTCGCCGGGCTGCTTGCTCGAGCCTTCCATCGCGTCGATGAGGGTCTCGCGGTCGTTGAGATCGCCGAGAACCTCCTGGGTCTTCCGCAGTTGTCGAAGGGCTCGTTCGGGCTCCAGTGTGCCCGTGGCCTGCGATGCCTCCATCGCGTACCGCAACCGTTTGACGGCGATGCGTGCGGCGTGGAGCCGGTTGGGCATGTACACGCCGGTCGCATGCGCGATCGCCTCGCGCGCGAGACCGGCTCGCTTCACGACTACCGCCCGGAGGCCGCGGCGCCAGGAGTGGCGCCGTGACAACCGCGCGCCGACCTCCACGATTGACGGCTTGTGCCCGGCAAGTTGGGACAGCAAGGAGGGCAGTTCAAGCGACTCGAGCTTTTTTACGAGCCGGCGGGCGTCGGCACTCCGCTGGTCGTCGAGACGCTGCTGCACGGCGACGATGGCAGAGGCCGAGGTCGGGACACGCCGTTGAAGCGCTGACAGCATTACGAGGTGGACGTCCGCTTCCCGGACGCGCCCCAGCGCGCGGCCCGCTCGCCTGAACCGGTTGTCGAGCTCGTCATTCGACCATCGTCCCCAGCCACTTGTAAGTGGCAGCAGTTCGCGGATTCTGCGGATGGCCACACGCGCGTCGTGGATGTCGTCGGGCTGACCCTCCAGGACACCAGGCATGTGCGAGCGGAGGAAGTCGACGTGCTGCAGCAGGAGGTGTCGCGGCTGAACCATGACGAGTCACCTATGAAAGTTACGAGCGCACAATTGCAACGAACGTGCCGCGGAACTGCCACGGTTCTCGCGTCACGGCGCAGCCAGATCCCGCCCGCCGTGTAGGAGGGACGAGGACCGTGTCAGGAAGTAACGGTGTGTCGCCACCAGACGGTCCACTCACTGGCTGAGGCGAGGAAGGCGACTCGTGGCACGGCCGTTTGGCGCGCGCGCACGTCAATACGGAAGCGTCCGCCCCCCGGGACGCAGGAGGTGCGACCAATGTCCAGACGTGCGTGGCTCGTGGTGGTACTCGCGTCATTGTTGTCGGCCGTCTCGGGTGCGGTCTTGGCGCAGCCGAAAGCGCAGATCCTCAACGAACCGGTCGTGCTCTCCGGGGCCGACCTCGGGTTCCGCGTCGACAGCTACGAGCGCGGCAAGCCAGTCGGGACGCTCGTCGTGCGGCTCAACGGCCGGTGGGTCGAGCCGCGCGCGGTGATGCAGGCGGTGCCGCTCGGATCGCGATGAGGGATGCCGGGCGCGCGTTCAGCGGTCGGCGACCTCGCCCAGAAGCTTCATCAGCGCGGGGATGTCGACCGGCTTGGTGAAATGACGATCGAATCCGGCGTCGGCGGCCCGCCGGATGTCCTCGTCCTGTCCAAGCCCTGACAGCGCAATCAGCACGACCGGCGTCGCGCCGCCGGCCTCTCGCAGCCGCTCGGCGACCTGGTAGCCATTGAGGCCCGGCATGCCGATGTCCAGGATCGCGACGTCCGGCTTGTCCTCGAGCGCCGCAGAGAGCGCGCTGGTGCCGTCGCTGGCCGAGACGACCGAGTGTCCCTCGCTCTGGAGGAAGTAGCTCATCGCCTCGCGCCCGTCCGCGTTGTCGTCGGCGACGAGGATCCGGAGCGCGCGAGAGGGCCGGGGCCGCGGCTCCGGCGCCTCGCCCACCCCGACGATCGGGAAGGGATTCGCCCCGGGCTCGGTCATAGGGCCAGTATATGGCGCACCTGAGCGTCTCAGGCCGGTGCCGCCTCAGCCGGTCCGCCCACCAGGAGGGCCTGTGTTGTCGCGCCGGCGTTACCAGGTCACGGAAACGACAGCGCCGCGGCGCCCGTGACCAAGAACGGGCGCCACTCTCGCGAGCGCGCCGCCGCCCCGCCGGTAGATCTCGCGGTCGCGGTGGATGAGGGCATCGATTCCCACGCCGACGGCGGTGCCCAATCCGCCGAGCACCAGCATGCCTGCCACATAGCCGCCCCCTGTCGGGTCGCCACAATAGAGCCCTCCCGCCTCGCATTGGCTGTCTTCTTCGGCGGCGATTGCGGCGAGTCCCAGTGCTGCGCCGGCGCCGAATCCAATCAACGCACCGTTGCCAAGGCTGTCGTTGGGGCGATCGATCCTGACGATTCGGTCGTACGGGACATCGGCGCTCTTTTCATCCACAAGCATTGTGAGCCCGTCGGCAGTCATGGCGCCTATCCTGCCCTTCACCTCGTTGCCCTGATCATCCGTGATCGACACCTTCTGACCTTGCTTCACGCGCGCCCGAATCTTCTCGGTGTCCGTCTGAGCCAACGCCGCCGACGATGTGAAAAGAATCGCAAGTACAAGGCCGCACGAGCCGATCAATCGGGTCATCGACGTCTCCTTGGAAGGGATGCAGGGGCCGGAGGGTGGCTGGATTCTGGACCTGTCGATGCCGGAATGCAAGGACCCCGGCTGCCACCCCCTCTCTGGCATAATGAAGGGCCGGCCTTCCGCCGCCGACCCGAGCCAGGTCTTTGAACCAGCAGAACATCCGGAACTTCTCGATCATCGCGCACATCGACCACGGCAAGTCCACGCTGGCCGACCGCTTCCTGGAATACGACCGGGGCGCTCCAGGCCCGCGAGATGGAGGCCCAGGTCCTGGACTCCATGGACCTCGAGCGCGAGCGCGGCATCACGATCAAGGCGCATCCCGTCCGCCTGAACTACACGGCCGATGACGGGCAGCAGTACGTCCTGAACCTGATCGACACGCCGGGCCACGTGGACTTCTCGTACGAGGTCACGCGCTCCCTGGCCGCGTGCGAAGGCGCGCTCCTGCTGGTGGATGCGAGCCAGGGCGTGGAAGCGCAGACGCTGGCCAACGCGTACCTCGCCGTCGACAGCAGCCTCGAGATCATCCCGGTCATCAACAAGATCGACCTGCCCAGCGCCCAGCCCGAAGAAGCCCGCCGCCAGATCGAGGACATCATCGGCCTCGACGGCGCGGGCGCCATCCTGGCCAGCGCGAAGGAAGGCCGCGGCACCCACGAGATCCTCGAGGCCATCGTCGCGCGCCTGCCGGCGCCGAAAGGCGACCCCGACGCGCCGCTCAAGGCCCTGATCTTCGACTCCTGGTACGACTCCTACCGCGGCGTCATCATCGTCGTGCGCGTGTTCGAGGGCACGCTGAGGCTGGGCACGAAGCTCCGCTTCATGGCGACGAAGATGGACTACCCGATCGAGTCGCTCGGGACGCTTCTGCGCCCAAGCCCACGCCGGCCACGGAGCTGGGACCGGGCGAGGTCGGCTTCATCACGGCCAACATCAAGAACGTCCGCGACGCGCAGATTGGCGACACGGTCACCGAAACCGCGCGGCAGGCGGAGCGAGCCGTGGCCGGACTTCAAGGAGCTCAAGCCGATGGTCTTCGCCGGCCTCTACCCGGTGGAAGGCCACGAGTACCAGCAGCTGCGCGAGGCGCTCGAGAAGCTGCGCTTGAACGACAGCTCGCTGTTCTTCGAGCCGGAGACGTCCACCGCGCTCGGCTTCGGGTTCCGCTGCGGCTTCCTGGGCCTGCTGCACATGGAGATCGTGCAGGAGCGGCTGGAGCGCGAGTTCGACATGAACCTGGTGACGACGGCGCCAAGCGTGCTGTACCGGGTCACCACCACCGACGGCGTCGTGCAGGAGATCGACAGCCCCTCGAAGCTGCCGGACCTCGGCCGCATCACCAAGCTCGAAGAGCCGGTCATCACGGCGATGGTCCTGACGCCGTCGGAGTTTGTCGGCAACATCCTGCAGCTCTGCCAGGACAAGCGCGGCGTGCAGAAGGCGCTGGAGTATCTGGCCTCGGACCGCGTGCTCATCACCTACGAGATGCCGTTTGCCGAGGTGGTGCTGGACTTCTACGACCGGCTGAAGACGATGTCGCGCGGGTATGCGTCGCTCGACTACCACGTCACCGGGTACTGGGAGTCGCCGCTGGTGAAGATGGACATCCTGGTGAACGGCGACCCGGTGGACGCGCTGTCGCTGATCGTGCACCGCGATTCGGCGTACGACCGCGGCAAGCTGCTGGTGTCCAAGATGCGCAGCCTCATCCCGCGGCAGATGTTCGACATCGCCATCCAGGCGGCCATCGGCCAGCGCATCATCGCGCGCGAGTCGGTGAAGGCGCTGCGGAAGAACGTCATCGCCAAGTGCTACGGCGGCGACATCAGCCGCAAGCGCAAGCTGCTCGAAAAGCAGAAGGAAGGCAAGAAGCGCATGAAGCGGGTCGGACAGGTCGATATACCGCAGGAGGCGTTTCTTGCGGTTCTGAAAGTCGGGGAATAAGACCCGGTTCTCAGGTTCTCAGGTTCACAGGTTCACAGGTTCACTCGTTCACGGGTTCACGGGTTCACGGGTTCACAGGTTCACGGGTTCACGGGTTCACGGGTTCACAGGTTCACGGGTTCGTAGGCCGGAACTTCAGTTCCGGCGGGATCGCGAATGACATCACACCGTAAGTCGACCGCGCGCGAGTACTTCGAGTCGATCGCCATCGCGGTGATCCTCGCGCTCTTCATCCGCACGTTCGTCGTGCAGGCCTTCAAGATCCCCACCGGGTCGATGGAGAACAACCTGCTGGTGGGCGACCACCTGCTGGTGAACAAGTTCGTCTTCGGCCCGGCGCCGACGGGGCTCGAGCGCACGCTGCTGCCGGTCCGCGAGGTCAAGCGCGGCGACATCGTCGTCTTCAAGTACCCGGAGGAGCCGGAGCGGGATTTCATCAAGCGCGTCATCGGGCTGCCGGGCGAGACCTTCGAGCTGAAACACAAGAAGGTCTACATCAACGGCAAGCCCATCGACGAGCCCTACGTGCACTTCCTGCTCCCGCCCAGCCCCGAGGGGCAGGAGGTGGCCGCCTTCGACGTGCGCGAGAACTACGGGCCGGTCACCGTGCCGGCCGACCAGTACTTCGTGATGGGCGACAACCGCGACAACTCCCAGGACAGCCGCTGGTGGGGGTTTCTTCCGCGCAGCCACGTGAAGGGGAAGGCGCTGATGATCTACTGGTCGTTCGAGTCGGACCGCGAGTCCTATCAGGGCGAGGGGCTGGGGGCCGCGGTGAGCGGGATCGTCAACGTCGTGACGCACTTTTTTACGCGCACCCGGTGGGATCGGATCTTTCATCAGATACGGTAAGCTTCCAGCCCTATGCGCACGCTCATCAAGCTCGCCCTCGCCGCGCTGGTCGTCCACGCCACCTACCAGATAGGGACGGCGTACTGGGACCACTACCACTTCACCGATTCGGTGCAGCAGGTGGCGCAGTTTGGCGAGAGCGAGCCGATCCCGGAGATCAAGGCGCGCGTGATGGAGCTGGCGGCCGAGCGGAACCTGCCGATTCCCGAGGACGCCATCACCGTGACCCGGCAGCAGCGCCGCATCGATATTGACGGCGAGTACACGCGCGAGATCCTGCTGGCGCCCGGATTCAAGCGGCCGTGGAAGTTCACGGTCGACGTCGTGGTGCTGACGCTCAACTGAGCGCCGCGCGCGCGTCGGCCGCAAGCAGCGGCGCCGCAGCCTCGAGCCGCTCCACGTCGGATCGCACGCCTTCGACCCATCCGGCTTCCTCGATGCTCCCAAGGTTCGCGCGCACGTTCAGCGCCGCGCCGCGGAGGCCCGCCGTCAGCAGTTCGAGCGCGACGCCGACGTCGCTGCCGGCAAACGGGTTGCCGTGGCGCGCGACGTCGATGGCGGCGGTAAGCCCGGCCTGGCAGGCGCGCATCACGTCGAGCGGCACCTCGGCCGCGCCGCGCAGCGCGCTTTGCACCGCCGCTTGTCTCGTGGCCTTTTCCTCGTCGGTCGCCTTCGGCAATCGATACGCCGCCACCACCGCGTCGTAGGCCTTCGAGTCGTCCTCGACGAGCGTGCTCACGTGATCGCGCAGCGGCAGCAGCGCGGCCTTTGCCTGGTCCAGCGCCGCGCGATCGTCGTCAGACCCCGCGCGCGTGCGGCCCATCTGGGCGACCATCGCGAGGAGCGACAAGCCGAGCGCAGCGGCCAGCGCCGACGCCGAGCCGCCGCCAGGCGTTGGAAGCGGATCGGAGATCGAGGAGAGGAGCTCCGAGAGGCTGCGATCGAGGAATGTCGTGGTCATCCGCGGTATAGAATCAGCGCGCGACCCGGGCCGGGCCGCTCGGCTCAACGATGATGCCTCAGAGTGTTGCGCGATTTCGGATCGTCCGCAAGCTTGGCGCTGGCGGGATGGGCGAGGTGTACCTGGCCGACGATCCCACGCTCGATCGCCAGGTCGCGCTGAAAGTCCTGTCGCCGGCCACGACGCTGGACGAGACGGCGAGGCAGCGGCTGATCCGCGAGGCCCAGGCGGCCGCCAGGCTCGAGCACCCCAACGTCTGCGCCATCTACGAAGTCGGCGAAGACCGAGGCACCGTCTACTTCGCGATGCAGTACATCGACGGAGAGATGCTGTCCAACCGGATCGCTCGAGGGCCCGTCGCCGCCGACGAGGTGCTGCGCATCGCGTCGGAGGTGGCCGACGCGCTGAGCGAAGCGCACGCGCGCGGCATCGTTCACCGCGACATCAAGCCGCAGAACATCATGCTGTCGGCCCGGGGCGTGGTGAAGGTGCTGGACTTCGGGCTCGCAAAGGCCATCGACGAGGATCGCCGCGACGGCGACAGCGAGACCGTCGCCGCCCTCACCGAGGCGGGGACCATCCCGGGCACGACGGCGTACATGTCTCCCGAGCAGCTGAGGGGAGAGCCGCTGGACGCGCGGACAGATATCTTCTCGTTCGGCTGCGTGATGTACGAGATGGTGAGCGGACGCCGCGCGTTTGCCAGGCCAAGCGCGGCGGGCACGATTGCCGCTATTCTCTCCGGCCCGCCACCCCTGTTGGACCCGACGCCGGGATCCAGCCAGCTGCCGCGAATCATCGGCAAGTGTCTCGAGACGGACAAGGACCGGCGCTACACCTCGGCGCAGGAACTGCTCGCCGACCTGCGCGACCTGCGCAGCGGTTCCACCTCCGCGCTTTCGGGCATGGGCCAACCGCCGGCGGCTCGCTCTGTGCGCCGTGGCGCGTACGTGGCCACCGGCCTGGTTTTCGTCGTGCTCGCCGCTGGAGGCTGGATCTGGTCGCGGCGCGACGCTTCCTCGTCGCCGGGCTCGACCCCGGTTCTCGCGATTCTGCCATTTGCGTCGCCTGAAAAGGGCGCGCAAGACGTGGGCGAGGGGATCTCCGACGACCTGATAAACATCCTGTCGCAGCTTCCGCAACTGAAGGTGAAGTCGGCGCCGGCGCTCCGCTACACCGGCGCGGGGGTGGACGTGCAGGCCGTGGGGCGCGATCTCGGCGTCGGTGTTGTCGTCACCGGCCGCGTCGGTCAGCAGGGTGGGATGCTGGTGGTGCAAGCCGAATTGCACAATGCGGTCGATGGCACGCTCATCTGGGGCAACCGCTACACCCGGCCGGGGAAGGACATCTTCGCCGTCCAGGAAGAGATCGCCCGTGACATCGCGGGCAACTTGCGGCTGCGTCTGTCTCCACGCGACGACGCGGGGCTGTCCAAGCGGTACACGTCCAGCGTGGACGCGTATCGGAACTACATGCAGGGCCGCGCGTACGCGCAGCGCCGGACACCGGCAGGCTTCCAGACGGCCATCGGGCTTTACCAGCAGGCCATCGCGCAGGATGGCCGGTATGCCCTGGCGTATGCGGGCCTGGCCGACGCCTACCTCCTCCTGACCGCGCGCGGGTTCCTGCCCATCGTCGAGGGGCGCCGAAAAGCCAGGGAGGCGGCGGCCACCGCGCTCGAGCTCGATCCCGACCTGGCGGAGGCGCACGCGGCCGCCGGGCAGTTCCTGGTGTACGCCGCGCCGTACGACTTCACGAGGGGCGAACTCGAGCTGCGCCGGGCGATCGAGCTGAGTCCCAGCTGGGCGATCGCGCATCAGTTTCTGGGGGTGGCCTTGATCGAGCAGGGACGGCTCGACGAGGGGCTCAAAGCATGGGAGACCGCTCGCGATCTCGATCCGCTGTCGCCGTTTATCGCGCGTCTGGTCGCCTACGCGCACTTCCTCCGCCGGGACTACGCGCGCGCGTTGACGCTCCAGCGGCAAGCCAACCAGCTGGGCCCCGGCTTTTCCAACCACATCGAGATCGAGATCTACATTCAGAACGCCGCGTTTGACGAAGCCCTCGCCGAGCTCGACCGCGTGACACCCGGTCGGGAGCGCGATCACTATCTGCAGTACTGCCGGGCGCAGCTGTTCGCGGCCCGGAACCGCCGGGCCGAGGCGCTCGCGATCGTCCGGCAACTGGAGGAAACCGCCGAATCGAACATGTCGGCGGCGGTGCTGGTCGGGCGGGTCTACCTGACGCTCGGCGACCGCGATCGCGCGTTCGAGTGGCTGAATCGCGGGCTCGACGCCGGCGGCATCTTCCTCTTCTACAAGGATGCCCCGTTATGGGATCCGGTCAGGACGGACCAGCGCTTCGTGAAGCTCCTTCGCCAGATGGTGTTACCCGGCAGCGGTTAGCAACGCGGTGTCGACGTCGACCTTGCCATTCCGTGGGTCGGCACGATCCTGCACAAGGTTTTTCCAGCCCGCAACGAACCTGTGAACCTGCGAACCTGTGAACCCGTGAACCTGTGAACCCGTGAACCCGTGAACCTGTGAACCTGTGAACCCGTGAACCCGTGAACTACTGTGTCTGCGAAGCCGCCATCACCAATCGGCGTGCGCCGATGGCGCGATCTCCCCAATACCCCGAAGTGAGCCTGCTGATGCGAACCTGCCCGCGCGAGTTCGGCGCGTGCACGAACTGGTCGCCGCCGATGGCGATGCCGACGTGGCTTACTTCGTCGCCCTTGGTCTCGAAGAACACGAGGTCGCCGGGCTCGAGCTCGTCGAGCTTCACCGGCTCGCCGTAGCGGTACTGGTCGCGCACCACGCGCGGCAGGCCCAGGCCGTTGAGGGCGAAGACGTACTGCACGAGGCCGCTGCAGTCGAAGCCGTGCGGGTCGGCGCCGCCAAGGACATAGGGGATGCCGCGCAGCGCAAGCGCCGTGCGGGCGATGGCGTACCCGTCGCGCATCTCCGGCATCGGGACCGCCAGGCCCTCGGGGATCGTCGCCGGGGCCGGGGCGACCGGCGGGAGCGGAAACGGCCGCCGGGCGCCCGAGGACGCGCAGCCGGAAGTGACGCCTATCAGGACGCCCACCCCCGCGACGGCCGCTGCACGCCATTGCATAGGGTGACTATCGGCCGCAGGAGGGAGGGAAGATAGCTTCAGGCCTGAGGCTGCTGGTTTACGCCGTATTTGCGCCTCAACGGCTTGACACAGTCTGCCGCGCGCCCCTATATACTGTGGCATGGAGCAAACGCTCCTCCTCAACGCGACGTACGAGCCTCTGAAGGTCGTCCACTGGCAGAAGGCCATAACCTTGCTCTGCCAGGGCAAAGTCGAGATTGTCTCGACGTACGACCGCGAAGTGCGCTCGGTCTCCGTCACGTTCAGGTTGCCGTCGGTCATCCGGCTGCTTCGCTACATTCGCATAAAACGCCGGATCGACTACGTGCCATTCAGTCGCGCGAACATCTACGCGCGCGACCGGCATCATTGCCAATACTGCGGTCACCTGTTCCCCACCTCTGACCTCACCTTCGATCACGTCATACCGGTCGCGCAGGGCGGCCGCAAGGACTGGGAGAACATCGTCACCTGCTGCGTGACGTGCAACCGGAAGAAGGGCGGACGCACGCCCAGGGAAGCCGGCATGCACCTGCAGAGCCACCCGAGGCGGCCCGATTCGGCGCCGGCCGTGCGGTTCACGATCGGGTTGCGCAACGCGCCGGAGGGCTGGCGGGATTACCTGTACTGGAACGTCGAGCTGGACGACTCGTAATTGACGATTGCAGATTGACGATTACGGGGCGACGGGTTTGGGAATCGGCGGCTTGGTCGGCTTCCGCTTCGGCTGCCATGGCCGCACGACTTCCGTCTTCGGGTTGTACCTGACCCAGTCGAACCAGTAGTCCAGTAACAACTCCACGCGCGCGAGCTGGCGTCCGGCCAGCTCGCCCCTGGTCGCCTTCCCCTGGAAGTCCCACTCACTCAACGTCTCGAGATCCAGCAGCACGCCGGAGTGCGCGTTCGTGCCAGCGCGGACGAAGGTGAGCGTGTCGCCGTTCGATCGCCGGTCGAAGGCGCGGACGCTGCGGCCGTCTGAGGCCGTCACCAGCAGCAGCGGGACGTCGCCGAGTTGGTCGAGCCACACGCCTGAGGTGATCACGCTGTGCTGCGGCCACGCCTTGCTCCTGCCGTCCAGCGTGATGCCGATCATCAGCGTCCGCGCCTCGATGCCGCCCTTCTCGGGCGTGCCAATCCTGGGCGTCGGCGCGTCGGCCATCTTCTCTTCCCAGTCGGCGGACGCGTAGTCGTCGTCTTTGGCGACCTGCTCGTCGAGCTTGAGCACCCGGCCCTTCGGCTGTTCCTGCTTCCACGTCGCAAAGATGATCTGGTCGTGCGGCACCAGGCGCAGCCGGCGGCCCTTCAGCGGACCGTGAATCGCCAGGCCGCTCACCTGTTGCCACCAGGTGCCCGTCTGCTCGTCGCGCATGATGAAGTTCTGGTTGTTGATGCCGGCCAGGCGGAACGTCAGCCGCCTGCCGTCGACCACCGCGCTCCACACCAGACCGGTGTGACAGAGCGTTCAATAGGTCGCCGCTATGGGCTCTCCGGCGACGAGGTCGTTGACGACGTGGTGGTAGGCGAGCTGGCGGATGGGATAGGCGATGGCGGCGCCCTGCCGCGCGACGGCCATCACCAGGTCGTCGGGCCGGACGAAGGTCGCCTTGTCGGCGTCGACGTGCACGAGGGTCGTCTGCGGCGCGAACATCCACTCGAAGTGGTTCTGGCGGGCGAACCAGGCGCCCAGGATCACCGGCGCCAGCACCAGCAGCGGCAGCGGGCGCAGCCACCAGCGGCGCGTGCGGAGGATCGTCAGCACCGCGAGGATCGTCGCGACGATCGCCGCGACGAGGGTCAGCGTAGGCGCCAACGTCCGCGCCGTCAGCGCCCAGCCGAGCACATGCGCGTCCTGCGTCTTGAACGGCATGATGTAGAGCGTCGGGAAGGCGATGACCCCCAAGCCGATCGCGACGGTGAGGACGAGCAGGGTCCACAGCACGTAGGGGCGCGACCGCGGCGCGTCGGGCCGAGTTGCTGGCATCTGGGGCCATCGTGTCCGGAGCAGCCGACGGGCGTCAATAATGCGAAGCAAGTAGGCTGTGAAGGCTGTGGGGTCGGGCCCACTGTTGGCAGTTATTGCGATCCGTTTGCACCACAACCGGGCATTTTCGAGGCCAGCTCGGCTGCTGAGATCGGCCGAATGTCGAGTCCTGCCGGTTTACAGAGCGGCATGCGTTATGCGCTGGGACGAGTGGGTTGCAGTTACTGCGTACGGCAGCCCCGACCCCGAAAGGTGAGGAGGCCCGACCCCTTGTTCAGGGTTCGACGAGGAAGGGCTCCTCGGCGGTGAGGTAGTGGTCGTAGTCGGCGGCCAGGGGCGCCGGCTGTCCCGAATACAGGATGTCGAGGTGACTGCGGAACTGCGCGAGCGCGCGGCGCTCGCGATCGCGATGCGCCGACACGTCCACTGCATGCAGCCGTCGCGGCAGACTCTCGATCGAGCTCCCGCGTTTCAGATTGATGATGAACTCGAAGGTGGCGGGACACGCGCCCGTGGCCGCGCACGCGGCCCGCGCGATCTCGTTGGTGACGACGTGTTCGGCATGCCCTTCGAACGGGCTGGGGAAATACACCTCCGCCGGCGCCAGCTCCTTCAGCAGCGCGGTGATTCGCGCGAGCGCCTCGGCCTTCTGCGCGACGAGCCGCTCGTTCTCGAAGTCGAGAAAGCGAATGTCGGCGACGTTGCCGCCAAGGATCTCGACCGAACGCCGCGTCTCGTCCTTCCGCATCGCAGACACCTCGCCCTCGGTGGGATTGGCCGCGACGCCGAATCGCCTGAGCAGTGCGCGCCCGTCGGTGATGACCACCACGACGACTCGCCGCCCCTCGCTGATGCGCCGCGCGATCAGGCCTCCGCATCCCAGCGTCTCATCGTCGGGATGCGGGGCCAGGATCACCACCGGGCCCGTCTGAGCGACGGTTTGCGCCGCCGCCGGCCCGACCACCAGCAGCGTCACGGTTGTCAGCACGCTCCTTAAGTAACGCTGCACGAGAATCCTCCCATCCGTCACGTCGACGCGCCTGACGCCATCGACGCCCGCCCCTTCAGCCTCGACACCAGCGGCGAGGTCACCAGCGTCGTCGTCAGCGCCATCACCACCATCATCGAGAAAAGCACTGGCGAGAGGATACCGAGATCGAAGCCGATGTTGAGCACCACCAGCTCGATCAGCCCCCGCGTGTTCATCAGCACGCCGAGCAGGGTCGCGTCGGCCCAGGCCGCGCCCGTCACGCGCGCGGCGAGCGTGGTGCCGACGCCCTTGCCGCCGACGGCCACGGCAAGGATCAGCGCCATCTGCCCCCAGAGCTCGGGGCCCGCGATCAAGTTGACGCCGGTGCGCAGGCCGCTGAACGCGAAGAAGATCGGCAGCAGGAAAGTGACGGCCATCGGCTCGACCGCCTCGCCGAACACCCGCTCGGCTTCCTCGTCGCGCGGCATCACGACGCCGGCGAGGAACGCGCCAAACAGGGCGTGGAGTCCCAGCGCATCGGTGGTCCACGCCGATGCAACGGTAACGGCGATGATGATCGCGAGGCTCGGCGCCGATCGGCCGAACAGTTCACCGGGCCGCCGCGCGGCGCGCGCGACGATCGGGCGCACGAGGCCGAACATCACGACGACGTAAACAGCCAGACCTGCCAGCGTTCCCCCCGCGTCGCCCATATGCCCGGCTACGACGATGGTCGTAATCGCCGCAAGGATCAGCCAACCTGCCGCGTCGCCAAACGCTGCACAGGTCATCGCGAGCACGCCGATACGGGTGCGCGTCAGTCCCTGGTCCGCGAGAATGCGCGCCAGGACTGGAAACGCGGTGATGCTCATCGCCGATCCCATGAACAGCGCAAACGGCAGCAGCGCCACGCCGTCAGGGGCGTACGGATACCACGCGACCGCCGCCACGGCGCTTCCCAGCGCAAACGGCACCGCGATGCTGACGACGCTGATGACGAGCGCCATCCTGCCGACAGTCTTCAGCGTCTCGATCTCGAGCCGCCAGCCGACGAGGAACAGGAACAAGACGATGCCGATTTGTCCGATGGCGCTCAGCGCCGGCAGCGACGCGGGGTGAAACAGGATGCCCGACAGGTTCGGGGCCATCCATCCGAGCAGGGACGGCCCCAGGAGCAGGCCGGCGATCATCTCCGCCATGACGGGCGGCTGGCCCAGGCGTGCCGCAACCGGTGTGGCCAGGCGCGAGAGGATGAGGATGACGGCGATCTGAACGAGCAGCAGCAACGCGGGCGGCACTGCCGGTCAGTTTACTCAGATAGTGGGGCGGGAGTGCCAAGTGCCCGTGCCGCGCGCCTCGTGCCTCGGCGCGGGATGGGGGGACCTTGCGGCCGCCGGCTGCTCGCGCGCACAATCGGCGGTTACAGGAGGCGTCACGATGACATCCCGCGACAACATCGCCTGCAAGTGGTTCGAGCGTGTCTGGAACGGCAACGACGAGGCGGCGATCGCCGAGCTGGCGGCGCCAGACATGAAAGCGCATGGTGCAGACGGGGTCACTCGCACGCCCGAGACGTTTCCCGAGTTTCAGCGCGCGATCCTCGCCGCGCTTCCGGACATGCGCATCGAGATCCCGCTCTGCGTCGAAGGCCGCGACATGGTGGCCGTTCACTGGGTCGCCAAGGGCACTCACACGGGCTCGGCGCCCGGGATTCCCGCTGGCAAGGGGACCCCGATCACGGTGTCGGGCCTGACGCTTGTCCGCCTGGCTGGCGGCAAGATCGTGGAGGGATGGGACGACTACGACTTTGACGGCTTGATGCGGCAGCTTGGCGCGGCGGTATGAGGGAACGAGTGTAGTACCCTCGCACCGTGTCCCGTGTAGTCAGCATCACCCCTTCCGCCGCGACCGACGGCGGGCGCCTGACGGTCATCGGCGACGGCTTCGACACTTCCGGCCCGGCCTTGCCCGACGTGCGCATCGGTGACGTGCCCGCGCGCGTGATGGCAGCGCGCGCGTCGCGGCTGACCGTGACGGTGCCGCCGGGACTCCCTGGCGGGGCGCTGCCCCTCACCGTTGCCGGCGCGGACGGCCACGCGCGCCTCCAGACGGCGCGCGTCCTCACCGAGGGGCTGCATCAAGTGGACAGCCCGGCGTTTGACGCGAAGGGCCGCCTCCACGTCACCTACAGCGGCGCGCGCGGGCAGCAGGTGCCGGTATCGGTGTTTCGCATCGACCGCGATGGCGGGCGCGAGTCGCTGGTGACAGGGCTGGTGAACCCGACCGCGCTGGCCTTCGGGCCCGACGGTTTTCTCTACGTCTCCAGCCGCTTCGAGGGCGTCGTCTACAAGGTGGACGAGGGCGGCCATTACGAGACGGCGGTCAGCGACGTCGGCGTCGCCTGCGGCCTGGCCTTCACGCCCGACGGGTCGCTGCTGGTCGGCGATCGGTCGGGGACGATCTTCCGCGTGCTGCCCAACGGGCACGCGGCGATGGTGGCGTCGGTCCCGGCCTCGGTGGCCGCGTTCCACCTGGCCATGGGCCCGGACGGCAATCTCTATGTGACCGGACCCACGCTCACCGCGCGCGATCACGTCTACCGCGTGTCGCTCGATGGGAAGGTGGACGTGGCGTGGTCGAACTTCGGCCGGCCGCAGGGCCTCGCCTTTGGCCCCGACGGCGCGCTCTACATCGTCGAGGCGCTGTCGGGGGCGAGCGGACTGTATCGCGTGGAACTGGAGTCGGCGGCGCCACCGCAACTGGTGTTGAGCGGCGCCGGACTGGTCGGCGTGGCCTTCGATCCGCTGGGCGGAGTGGTCGTGTCGAGCAACGACACGGCGTGGCGCCTCGAGGAATTGACGATTGCAGATTGACGATTACGCCGCTGCGAGCTTCTTCAGCAGCGACAGATCCCCAAGCATCTTGCCCGCGCCGAGCACCACCGAGGTGAGCGGGTCCTCGGCCATCTGCACGGGCAGCTGCGTGTCGTCGGCGATGCGCCGGTCCAGGTTGCGCAGCATCGAGCCGCCGCCGGTGATCATGATGCCGCGGTCGTAGATGTCGGCCGACAGTTCCGGCGGAATCCGCTCCAGCGCGTCGCGAATGGCGCTGACCAGCACGTCCACCGTGGTTCTGAGCGCGAGGCGGATTTCCTGGTCGCTCACCAGGATGCTGCGCGGCACGCCGTCGGCGATGTGCCGCCCGCGCACTTCCATCGAGACGGGCGTGTCCAGCGGCGAGGCCGATCCGATTTCCAGCTTGATCTGCTCGGCCGTGCGCTCGCCGACGAGCAGGCCGTGGGCGCGCTTCATGTGCTCGATGATGGCTTCGTCCATCTCGTTGCCCGCGATGCGCACGGACTTGCTGTAGACCATCCCCGACAGCGAGACGACGGCGATGTCGGTGGTGCCGCCGCCGATGTCCACGATCATGTTGCCGGTGGGCTCGGTGATCGGAAGTCCCGCGCCGATGGCAGCCGCTACCGGCTCGTCCACCAGGAACACCTCGCTCGCCTTCGCGCGCAGCGTGCTCTCGCGCACCGCGCGGCGCTCCACCTCGGTGATCTCCGCCGGCACGCCGACGATGACGCGGGGACGGACCCAGGAGCTGCGCGGCTGCGCCTTGCGGATGAAGTCGGTGAGCATGCGCTCGGCCGCCTCGAAGTCCGCGATCACCCCGTCGCGCAGGGGCCGGATGGCCACCATGTGCTGCGGCGTGCGCCCCACCATCTCCTTGGCTTCCGTGCCTACGGCCTCGATGCGGCCCGACACCTTGTTGAATGCCACCACCGACGGCTCGTTCAGGACGATGCCGCGGCCGGGTGCGAAGACGCAGGTGTTGGCCGTGCCCAGGTCGATGGCCAGGTCTGTCGCAAAGGAGAAGGGAAGCACCTTGCCGAATCTCATCGTTGAAACGCTCCGCTGTTGGGTTGACCTGACTGACGTTCCCTTGTAGTGGCAACTGCCGTGCCCGGCCACCTGGGACCGGCCCTCCGGCCGGACCCCTGAAGATCTGGGCTGTTTCGCGTTGTATCGGGTGAAGGCGTGCCGGCCTTCAGGCCGCAGGCGGCCCGAATATCGACAGGACTGGTGGGGGACTGACGGTTCCAGGATGGGTTGGGGCTACGTGACGGGTACCCCGGCGGCATATTCCCGCTTATCCAGGAGTCCCATCCGGCCTAGAAGCGCTCGAAAGCGAGGCTCCGCCTGTAGCAAGTCGAAGACGGGCCCAGGAAAGCTGAGCATCTCGACAGCCCGCTGGTCGCATGCTCGTTCCAGCCAACCGAGCGCCTCGGCCCGCTGCCCGAGGCCCAGGTGCACGATGGCGAAGCTCTGCGGCGAGACGAATCGTTGCTGCGCGCTTTTCTCGAGCTCTGCCAGGATCTGCCGGGCTTCCTCGTGTCGCCCTGCCGCCCCGTACGCATACCCGAGCCACTCTACCTGCGCGCGCTGCGGCGACATTCCGATGGCTTGCTCGGTGGCGGCAACGGCCCCACCGATGTCGCCGTTGCGCCTGTGCGATGAGGCCGAGCTCGACGTGAGCGCGGGAGAAGTCCGGGTCGATCTCCAACGCCCTCCGGAGTTGCCTCCTTGCGTCGTCGTATCGGCCCAACCGCCAGAGCACCGAGCGCCAATTCCGTCCTGATTAACGAGGAGAGCGGGCTGAGCGTCTGGGCAAGGTCGGCGGCGGCAAGGGCTTCGTTATGACGCCGCAGCATCACCAGGTAGACCGCCCTGGCGCGGTGTCCTTCGGCGTAATTCGGATCGAGCGCCAGGCTGCGGGCGAACTCCCTGGCCGCGCCGTCCCAGTCCCAGTGAAAGCGATACAGGACGCTCGCAAGCGATGCATGCGCTTCAGCCAGCGTGTCGTCGAGCGCCAGCGCTCTGCGAGCCGCCGCCTCGGCCTTCGGCATCGACTCCCGCGGCGCCGCAAGGCCGAACAGATCGAACAGACGATAAGCGTCCGACAAGCCCGAGTAGGCCGGCGCGTACGTCGCATCGCGTTCGATCGCCTTGTTGAAATGCGTGACGGCCTTCAGCAGATTCTCAGGCGACCGCCGGCTCCAATAGAAGCGCCCCTTCAGGGTACTCGTCGTACGCGTCGGGGTGCGCCGCCCTGACTCGCTCGAGACGACGGCGTTCGTCCGGACGGACTTCGGCGTGGACGGCGTTGGCGATGGCGCCGGCGACTTCCGCGTGCAACGCGAGCACATCGGGGAGTGCGCGATCGTAGGACTGCGCCCAGAGGTGCGTGTCGGTCCGCGCGTCGATGAGCTGCGCGGTGATGCGTACTCGATCCCCCGATCGCAGGACGGCGCCTTCCACGATTGCGTCGACGCTCAACTCGCGGGCAATCTCTCCTAGAGGTTTCTGCGTATGCCTGTACCGCATGGCGGACGTGCGCGAGATGACCCGCAGCGCCTGGATTTGCGCCAGGCTGGTGGTCACCGCTTCGGTCACGCCGTCCACGAAGTATTCCTGCGCGGCATCGCCGGTGAGGTTTTCGAAGGGCAGGACGGCCAGCGACCGGACCTGCGCCGCAGGCGTCGCGAGCCGGCCGATGCCGACGAGCTTCCACGCGAGCGTATCCAGACGCCAACACGAGCGCCGCCAGCACGGCGGCGCGCCTCGGCCGCGTCCACACCCGACCTGGCGTCCGGGCGGCCGCGTCCGCCGGCGCGATTGGCGGTGTGGGGAGCACCAGCGCTTCTCTCTGTGCGACGAACCGGTAGCCGCGTCGCGGCAGCGTCTCGATGAAGCGCGGAGCGTCGGCCGAGTCTCCGAGCGCGTCGCGCAGCTTCCGCATCGCGTTGTTGAGCCCGGCATCGAAGTCCCCGGCAGCCTCCCCCGGCCACAGCCGGTTTTGGAGATCGTCGCGGGTCACGACTTCCCCCGCACTGGTCAACAGGAGCTCCAGGACTTGAAAGGACTGCTCGGGCAGCCTGATCCTGCGCCCGTGTTTCCGCAGTTCCCCCGACCTGGTGTCCAGCTCGAACACCCCGAAACGAATGACAGCGTTGACTGGGAGTGTCCATCTGGGCGAGCGAGCCGCGGCAAGTCTACCTCATCCGGCGCTCCGAAGTCCTTTGGGGCCAGTGGGATGGCGAGTTAGGTGAAAACGACGCGGAAGTTAGGGCGCAGTGATTGAACGACCGCGCCCCTTCGCGCATGAGTTGCTCCGACGATTTCCTTCGGGGCGGGACCGGCCCGCGGCCTCCAAGATCGAACATCGCGTAATCGCTGGTCCGAATAAACCAGGCAGGTCATGTCACGCAGGAGTCCTATTTGCCACTTAAGGACGAGGCGGGCGTTAATGACCAAACTCGACTCGCTCTTTTTGCCGAGACGGTCCGCAGACCCAGGTTCAATGGAGGACCTAGACTTGTGAGACTCTCCTGTACCTTTCCTTCCAAGGACCTCCAGGATGAGAAGTTCCCCATCGAAAGCGTCGAAGCAAGACCGAGGCTCCGCGTGGTCGGCCGCCTCGCGTCTGCGTTGGTGCTTGCGTTCACCGGCGCCACTTGCGGCGGAGATTCTCCGAACCCCGCCCCCGCCCCCTCTCCAACATCGCCGACGCCTGCCGCCCCCGCACCCACGCCGCTTCCGCCCGTGACGCCCTCCGGCCCCAACTGGAGTTTCTGGCCGACTCAGGGAGGCTCACTTACTGGGCTCGAGGGCAGCTTCGACCCGTCCGGCGGTGCGCCAACCGCAGTTCTGGCCCCGTTCGGACGCTGCTTTCAACCCTGACAGCGACCGCGCCCGCTTCACCGGGACGCGGAGCGGCCCGACCTTTGAACTTCAGTCGCAGCCGGTCAACAGGCAGGTGATCAATCTGTCGGGCCGACTGTCGCCAGCCGGCGATATGTTCGAGGGCGCGTACTCGATGACTGGACTCTGCAGCGACGGCGTGCAGCACGACGGCGCGCAATATTCCATGACGGGCCGTCTTGTCGATCTGACTGGTCGTTGGGCTGGTAAGCTGGGCGCGATTCCGACCGTCATCGACCTGCACATGGCTGGCACGCCCGACGAGTCGGCGGGCTACGCGCTTTCGGGCAGCGTGACATTCTCGAACACTCAGTGTTTTCCAAACGCATCGATCACGCGCCGTGCGCGAGGGCGCTGGCTGTTCCCCGATATCGTCAGCGGAACTCAGCGCCTCGAGCTAATCGGGACGCTGAGTGAGGATCTGTCCACGATGGGTCTCGATTACGTGCTCGTCGCCGGCACCTGTCCGGAACTCGAGTTCGGCAGCGGCAGCCTCGTTCGCCAGCGGTGATCCGCGTCGAGACATCTTCGCGAGGAGGTGAAGGGCTTCGTGGATCGAACCTCGCCGGCGCTCCGATGTCCTTTTGGGGCCAGGAGGATGGCGGGTTAGGTGAAAACGATGCGGAAGTCAGGGGGCGGTGATTGATCGGCCGGACCCCTTCGCGCATGGTTGCACCGACTTGTTTCGTCAATCCGATAGCGCCCTCGAGTGCCGGCCCGGATCGCCAGGCCGTGGCTCGAGATGAGGTCACACATGCTACGTCGTACGCTCGCCCGCGTCGCCGCCGCCGTCGTCAGCCTGACGTGTATCGCCTGCTCCGGCGAGTCCCCGGTTCAGCCCAGTCCTTCCGCGGGCAGCACTGAAAGCGTCGGTGTGCTGGCCGCTGAAGCTGCCCCAGGCACATACGAGCTCTCCTTTCGGTCTTCCAACGGCCAACCCGTCTCGAGTCTCCCGACAGGCCAGGAACTGGTTCTCCGGGCGCATGTGGAGGACAGCGCCGGACTGCCAGCGCAGGGTGGTTCGGCGAGCTTTCGACGTGTGTTCCCGGAAGGGAGGGCGATCGCTACAGGATGGACCCCGTGCCGTTTGCCGAGTGCGCTGGAGGCGGATCGGCGAGCTGGGTGCATCTGACCACTTTCAAGCTCGACGCGGGCACCTGTCCAGGTGAAGGGCCAGGCAATGCCTGTGTCAACTTCGGATTCGTTTCCAATCCACGAACCGCGGGCTTCCGTTTCCGCTTTTCGGGCCAACGCAGCGGCATCGCCAACGGCACGAGTGCCCCATTGAACTTCACCTGGACGCTGCCCTAGCTCATCGCGAGCTTCTTCAGCAGGGGGAAATTGGACAGCATCCGGCCCGCCCCGAGGACGACCGACGTCAGGGGATCCTCGGCAATCTGGACGGGCAGGTCGGTGTCTTCCCGCAGCCGCTTGTCGAAGTTGCGCAGCAGGGCCCCGCCGCCGGTGATCACGACGCCGCGGTCGTAGATGTCGGCCGACAGCTCCGGCGGTATCCGCTCGAGGCCGTCGCGCACGGCGTTGACGAGGATGTCGACGGTGGGGCGGAGGGCCTCGCGTATCTCGGTGTCGGTCACGGGGATGCTCTTGGGCAGTCCCTGGGTGATGTGCCGGCCGCGGACCTCCATCTGCATGGGCTCGTCGAGCGGCGCCGCCGACCCGATCCCGATCTTGATCGCCTCCGCGGTGCGTTCGCCGATCAGCAGGCCGTGCGCCTTCTTCATGTAGTCGAGGATCGCAACGTCCATCTCGTCGCCGGCGACGCGCACGGACTTGCGGTAGACCATCCCGGCCAATGACACGACGGCGATGTCGGTGGTGCCGCCGCCGATGTCCACGATCATGTTGCCGGTGGGCTCGGTGATGGGGAGCCCCGCGCCGATGGCGGCGGCCACCGGCTCGTCCACGAGGTACACCTCGCTGGCCTTCGCGCGCAGGGTGCTTTCGCGCACGGCGCGGCGCTCGACCTGGGTAATCTCGGCCGGCACTCCCACGACGACCCGCGGCCGCATCCAGCCGTTGCGGCGGTTGGCGCGGCGGATGAAGTCGGTGAGCATGCGCTCGGCGGCCTCGAAGTCCGCAATCACCCCGTCGCGCATGGGCCGGATGGCCACCAGGTCGCGCGGCGTGCGGCCGATCATCTCCCTGGCCCTGGAGCCGACGGCTTCGATGCGATTGTGGGCGGTGTTGTAGGCGACGACGGAGGGTTCGTTCAAGACGATGCCGCGGCCGGGTGCGAAGACGCAGGTGTTTGCGGTGCCAAGGTCGATAGCCAGATCTGTGGTGAACCCAAACGCGCCAAAGAGCATTCCGACTCCGGGGAAAAAGCTGGAGAGCCCGTGCGGACACACAGGCATCGGGCGTACCTCAGCAACAGTCGTGCCCCCGGCGCACGCGCTGTTGGCGTCGAATCGCGCGATGACGAGCGCGGGCCGGGGGGTAAGCACGTAAAGCTGACACTCGCGTGTTACACGGTCGAGCCGATTCGGACGCGGCGCGCGTAGTAAATGTCACGACGCCCTCGATGGCCGCCGACTCCCTCACGATCGGCTTTGACGCCGACGACACGCTCTGGCACAACGAGACCATCTTCGAGCTCGTGCACGGCCGGTTCCAGGCACTGCTCGCGCGGTACCACGACGCCTCGACGGTGAACCGGACGCTCTTTGCCACCGAGATGCGGAACCTCGAGCTCTACGGCTACGGGGTGAAGGCGTTCATGCTCTCCTCCATCGAGACGGCCATCGCGCTCAGCGGCGGTCACATCAGCGCCGCCGAAATCCAGCAGGTGCTCGACCTGGGACGCGAGATGCTGCAGCACCCGGTGGAACTGCTCGACGGCGTGACCGAGACCGTGGCGCAGCTGGCCCCGCGCCACCGCGTGCTCCTCATCACCAAGGGCGACCTGCGCGACCAGGAGCGGAAGCTCGAGAAGTCCGGGCTGGCGGTTCATTTCAACGCCGTGGAGATCGTCTCGGAGAAAAACGAGACGACGTATGCGGCCATCCTGCGACGGCACGCGATCGACCCGCGGCGGTTCCTGATGGTCGGCAACTCGCTCAAGTCCGACATCCAGCCGGTGCTGGCGCTGGGCGGGCTGGGCGCTTACATCCCGTATCACCTCACGTGGGCCGCCGAGCATGTGGAGACGGTCCCGGATGCGCCCGGGCGATTCTTCACGCTGAGAAGCGTCCGCGAGCTGCCGCCGCTGGTGGAGGCGTGCGGTCACTAGCCCGAGACCGGCGGACCGAGGTCTACGTGCAGTCGTTTCCCGACGCCACCCGGAAGACGCAGATTTCGACCGCCGGCGGCATGGCGCCACTCTGGCGGGGCGACGGAGGCGAGCTGTACTTTCGATCGCTCGACGATCGGCTCATGGCGGCGCGTATCAGGGCGGGCGGAAGCGAACTCCACACGGAGACGCCATCCGTGCTGTTTGCGCTGCCACCCGGCCCGAATCGCGCGGGCAGCAGTGCGACGTGGTACGACGTGTCGCGCGACGGGCCGCGGTTCCTGGTCAACACCTACGTGGACGGCTCCTCGCATGTCACCGTGCTGCTGAACTGGAAGCCCGGAAACTGACGCGACCCCTTACGAACCGCTCACGCAGCGCTCCCCAGGTTTCATGGCCCTTTCGTCTTCTTGCTGCGGCCGTATGGGCGTCGTACGAGTCTTGTGCGACTGCTGTGGGTGGTGGCCAGTTCACCCCTGGCCCACACTGGCCGCATGGCAAGAGACGCAGCGGCCACCACATCTATCACGGGCACCGACGGATTCGCGCGATCACGAGGATTCAGAAGCGCCGTCGCCGTCTTCCTCACGTCGGCAGTGGTCGCCCATGCGTCGGCCGGGCCACCAGCCTCAACGACGTCGACGCCGATGGACCGCGTGCCGGCGTCCTCGCGCGATCTGCGTCTTTATGTGATTAACGAAGCCGGCGCCGCGCAGGAGACGCTCGACGCCGCCGGGGCCGAAGCCGCCACGATCTGGGCGAATGGCGGCCTCCGCCTGGTGTGGAACTTTCCACCCATTCCCCCCGAGGTGCAGGGCGGCGAAACCCTCGTCGTGGTTGTCCGGCGTGCGCTGTCGCCGCCGGCCACCACGGATGGAGCTGACTTGCGGATTGTTCCCATCCTCCGCTTGGCCAGATCAGGTTCGGTGTGGACCGACGGCCGGCGAATCTTATCGAGGTGTCGTTCCGGGAGCTCATGTCGCTCGTGATGTCCGGCTCGTACATGGACAGACCGATTTCCGAGCTCCCGATCTCCACCCAGAGACACGTCGTCGGACTTGGACTCGGCCGTGTCGTGGCTCACGAGATCGGTCATTGGCTCATGGGCAGCGGACACACGGAACAGGGGCTCATGAGACCGAGGTTCAATATCCTCCACCTCGTCGGACGGAAAGGCCCTCGGTTGCCGGCCGCGTGGACGGGAGAGTAGATCTCCACGCCCGGCCCGCCTCGCTCAAGTACCGCTTGCCGCCGTCGCACCTGCGCCTGTCGGCCCTGTTGCTTCACTGTGGATCAACCAACAGATCAAGAGAACCGCTCATCCGCTGCGTCCACATGCGTCCCTGCGACACCGAACGCTTGGGAGTCAGACAGGGTGTCAGTTTGGACGACCCTCTGGAGTTGGTTGGGGCCGCGGCATCAGACGTAACGAGCTGTCACGGTTTGCTGAGGACTGCCAGCCGCTGGCGAGCAGTCGCTAGTTCGGGGATGTCCCGGTCGCCGTCTTTCCACTCGGTCACGAAGGCCTCGTACAACGACCGTGCGCGAGCCGCATCGCCGAGCCGTTCGTATACCTGTGCGAGACGAAACCGATCCAGATGCCAGAGGGCGGGCCAGGCGAGAGCCATGAGGTTCGGAGTGTTCACGACAGCCTCGTACCGGGCGGCCGCTTCGGGCCACATGCTGTGCGCGTCGTAGAGGCGAGCCAGGACGTGGAAGCGGTGCGAGATTTCGGTGTTTTCAGCCAGTGGCTCTATCAGCCTGCGTGCCGTCTTCGCGTCGCCGCGAACGAACGC
Source organism: Vicinamibacteria bacterium (assembly GCA_963806705.1). Classification (GTDB taxonomy): domain Bacteria; phylum Acidobacteriota; class Vicinamibacteria; order Vicinamibacterales; family JAENWD01; genus JAENWD01. The sequence continues at coordinate 212,117 of CAWDZE010000005.1, read as the reverse complement.
GAGACACCCGCGCGCGAACTGCAGCTCTTCGTGGACGAACACGCTTTGAGAACCGCGTTCCGTCTGCTCGAATCTCGCCACGAGGCTCGCCAGGGGTTCCGGACTGTCTGCCTCGACCGCGAAGACCGCCCACCAGCGAAGGCCCAACAGGCTTTTTGAGGCTCGAGCCACGTCTTCCTGCGACAGCACGACCGGTCGTCCCAGTCGCATCCTCAGCCACATGAGGGTAGAGGTACTCAGATCCCATGGTGCCCCTTGCTCCTTGAGCTCCTCGCGCCTGACGATCTGTTGCTGGGTGTGCGCTTCCATGAGGCTTCCGGACGCCATATGCATAGAGGCCCTCCAGCTTGCCACCCGCGCTCTGGACAGCGTTCCCTCACGGTCATAGCGCTCAAGGGCCTGCAGCATGGCCCTCCAATCCCGTCGAACCGCGTGAGTCGCCACAACGGCAGTCGCAGGGTCCTGGCCCGTACGCGCAGTGTAGTCGTCCGCGATCCGTGCGATCTCGTCCCTCTTGCCCAGGATCTGAAGTGAACCCGTGAGCATTTCGAAGTTGAGGACGCTGGGATTGAGTTGATACGCGGCACGAAGGTGTGGCTCGGCTCGAGACGGGGTCGTCCAGCACCATTGCGTACAGGAACCCGAGGAGGTTCGCTGCCATTTCGCTGTAGGGGTAGAGCCGTCGGTAGCTCTTGAGAAGTTCGATTTCAGGACCGAGATCGTACTGCATATCCAGATAGATCGATTTGCGCCATCAAGCGGCGATGCTCCGGCAGTCGGACGGAACGTCGATAGGCCTGCTCGGCGCTCGCACGGCCGGCCAGGACGTCACCCAGGTTCGTGTAGTCATAGGCAAGCCCCGTGTAGGCGTCGACGAATTCGGGATCGAGCGCGACCGCCCTTCTGTGAAGGCCGAGCGCCATGTCGGGTCTAGTGTTTGCCGCTTCGATCTCGCCAGACGCATACGCCTGGAACGCGGCAAGCGACTGAGTCGTGGGCGCATCGGCCAGGGCAAGTGCGCCGGGCGCTTCTCCGACGGCCCGGCGCAGATCAATAACGATCTGATGGAGTACTTCCAGACACGTTTCGGATCGAAAGGCCGCCGACCGGGTGAAAATGGGCCTGCGACGGCCTGCGCGAAACAGGTCGATCTCGACGCGGAAGCTCCCGCTCTCCGGCTCGATGCTCCCGACGATGAACGCGCACTTCCCTCCGGCGCATGCCTGGTCAACGACCGATCTGCCGAGCGTCGGCAACCGGTCCTGGGGTCGTAGGTGCAAGGCAGACTTCAGGCGGTCGCCGCGGATCACGTTCACGTACGTCGACCGTGACAGCAGGTTCTCGACTGCGTCGCGTACGGCCGTGTCGAACTCCGGACGTCCCGTTCTGTTCTCGAAGTCCGCCACGATGACGCCCTCGCGCCGGTCGAAGCCCGGTTCCGGTCGGAACCACTGCCAGGCACCGAAGCCTGCAGCCAGGAGCAGACATGCGAGTGCGCCCATGAGGACGCGTCGGCGGGCGGGGCTCCGGAGTCGCCCCAGCCCATTCGTTCGCGGTGCAGCGGAATCGACACCACTTGGAGTGCGCGGCGCCGAAGTGCCCGAGTCCGTGGACCTATTGAGCTTCCGCAGATCCACCACAAGCTGGTCGGCGTGCTGGAACCTGTCGGCGGGGTCCTTTTCAAGGCACTCCCCGAGGATTCGCTGCAACTCCGGCGGCACGACGGGGTTGATCTCGGCGGCGGCTACGCGGCTGATCCCGAATGATCGAGCCAAGCACGTCGGTCTTCGTGCGTCCCCGGAACGGGGCGTGTCCGGTCAGCATCTCGTACAGCACAACGCCGAGGGACCAGATGTCCGTCCGAGCGTCCACCTCCTGGCCGCGCGCCTGTTCCGGTGACATGTACGTGGTGGTGCCCACCACTAATCCGATTTCGGTCTTCAGCACCGTTCGAGTCGTGTCCGCGCCGGCAATCTCCGTCGGCGAGGGTGCCAGCTTCGCCAGCCCGAAGTCCAACACCTTCACGAGCCCGTCAGGGCGGAGCATCACGTTTTCGGGCTTGATGTCGCGATGGATGACGCCCGCGGCGTGCGCAGCGCTCAGGCCGGCCGCCACCTGGATCGCGATGTCAAGGGACTCGCGAATCGAGAGCTGGCCGTTGGAGAGGCGACGTCGAAGGGTGTCTCCTTCGACGTACTCCATCGCGATGTAGTGCTGCCCGTCAGCGGTCTCGCCGAGCGCGTGAATGGTGCAGACGTTCGGGTGGTTCAGGGCCGACGCGGCTCTCGCCTCCTGCTCGAAGCGGTCGACTCGGAGGGGATCGCGGGTCAGGTCTGCCGGCAGGACCTTCAGTGCGACCTTCCGGCCCAGGCGCACCTCGGTGGCGAGCCACACCTCGCCCATGCCGCCGGAACCGAGCGGGCGCACGATGTCGTAGGCGTCCAGGCGGGAGCCGGGACTGAGGGGCATGGTTCAGGTCGGGATTATATTCCGCGCAGGTCTACTGCAAGGTGACCGAGAGCTCGATGATCACGGCCATCGCCACCGGCCGTCCGTCCTGGTTCCGGGCTTGAATCGCCATCGCTTTGCGGCCGTCAATGCCTCCTCATCGAGGCCGTTTGTCGGTCAATCGAGCGAACGACACGCGCTCTCGATACTGGGGGGTTGACGTAACGCGTTGGCGCCAGTCACGCCGAGCGTGCGAGCTGACGCACGGCATCGACGATGTCGGCGACGCCCTGACAGCGCGGCGATGGCGGCCGGACGCTTGTCGACAATCCGTTGTGCACCCGACGGCCTCGTCGTAGCCGTGGTCCGTCGGCCGCAGCAACTGGCCGGTGAACGATGGAGCGGCGAGCGCAATGGCTTCAGCGATCGGTGACATGGGGGTACCCAACCGTCAGCGAACGACAACCGTTCCTACCATTCCCGGGTGAATGTCGCAGTGGTATGGAAAGGTTCCTGGGGTCTGAAATGCGAATGAGAACTGTCGGCCTCGCTGCGACGATTCCCGAGTTCCACCCAATGGCATCCGACGTCGTCGTGTGGGAAGTGGAGTCGGTGTTCGTCCATGTCACCGTCGTGCCCACCGCGATGTTCAGTTCGGCGGGAATGAAGGCTCTATTCCCCAGGAATTCGGCGCGCGCAGGAATCGCGACGGACGCCGTCGGCGCGGGCGCTGGTGTCGGCGCGGGCGCTGGCGCGGGTCGCGGGCTCTGGCGTCGGCGCGGGCGCGGGCTCTGGCGTTGGCGCGGGCGCGGGCTCTGGCGTCGGCGCGGGCGCTGGCGTCGGCGCGGGCGCGGGCTGGGTTGGAGACGGTGAAGTAGGAGGTGGCGAGTAGCTGCCTCCGCAGGCGATCGCGACCATCAGGAGTGACGATACGAGGGCGAGACGCAATGACGACATCAGATCCTCCGAGATGAAATGAGTGAAATGACCGCTTACACCATCACCTAACCTCGGGGCGCCCTCGAATATTCCCGGATGACGAGAACGAGGGAGGGCCTGCCGGCATTGGAATATTTCAGAGGCGGGTCTTGTTGGCACCTTCATGGACATTGATAGACCCGTCCGGGGCCTTGCGATTTCAGGGAGCCTTCGGCGGGCATCCTCGAACAGCGCGCTCATCGGAGCCGCGGCCCGTCTGGCGCCTCCAGCACTGGAGATGTCGATTTACCGCGGGCTTGCCGAGATTCCGCCTTTCAACCCGGATCTCGACGGCGACAGCGCGCCTGAGGCCGTTACCAGATTTCGAGCCGCGTTGCTGGCGTGCGAGGCTGTCCTGATATCAAGTCCGGAATACGCCCACGGAGTGCCAGGGGTCCTGAAGAATGCGCTCGATTGGGTGGTCGGCAGTGGTGAACTCGTCAATAAGCCGATTGCCCTCATCAACGCGTCGGGTCGCGCGACACACGCCCGGGCATCGCTGGCGGAAACGCTGGCGGTGATGTCGGCGCAGGTGATAGTCGACGCGTCGATCACCGTTCCGCTTGACGGCAGAAAGCTGGATGCGAGCGGCATCGTGGCGGATGCCGAACTGTCGACGGCGCTGAGATCTGCGATTGAAGCACTCGCCGGTGCCGCGCGCGGTGTCTGAGACCGCTCAGGGCTGTCGTTATGCGGCGTTGCGCCGCTTGCGCATTTGAAGCTCCCGACCGCCGTCGGCAAAGCGGACCTCGTCCATCAGCTGGTTGATCAGAAAGATCCCGCGGCCGCTTCCCTTGAGCAGGTTGGTCCCCTCGAGAGGGTTCGGCACGCCGGCGAGCTCGAATCCCGGGCCCGGATCACGCACGACGATCAGCACATCGCCCGGGTCCTCGTACGTGACAACGCACTGGATGAACTTGGTCGGATCGCCCTGGCAGCCATGGCGGATGGCATTGGCCAGTGCCTCCTGCAGCGCCAGCTCGATCTCGAACTCATGCCCGACGACGCCGGGCTTGTTCCGGAGCGCCTCCGCAACCCCGTCGGTCACCGCACGGATGGCTGCGGGATTGGCGGGGATCACCATGTTGAACTGACAGGCCGAGCAGAATGGCAGCAGCGCGCTGAGGTGCCTCGCGCTCTCGAGCGCGGTCCCCAACTCCTCGACGAGGCGCCGCTGCGCCTCTTCGGCGTGATCGCGCTCGCGAAGCGCCTGCGCCAGCTCGTCAATGTTCAGTCTGAGTTCCAACTGCGCCACGGCCTGTCGTCGAAGCGCATCGAGCGCCGCCTGCTGCTCTGCGGTGAGCGTCCGCGGAACACGATCGAGAACACAGAGACTCCCAAGCGCGTGGCCGTCATGCGTGACCAGAGGCGCGCCGATGTAGAAGCGGACCCGGGGCTCGCCGACAACGAGCGGATTCTCGCGGAAGCGCTCGTCAGCCCATGTATCTGGAACGACGAACATGTCGTCCTGCTGGATCGTGTGCGCACAAAAGGCGACGCTGCGCGCGGTTTCCGTCGCGCTGGTGCCCAGCCGCGACTTGAACCACTGCCGTTTCTCATCCAGCAGCGTAATGAGCGCGATCGGCGTTTCGCAGATCTGGGCGGCCAGGAGTGTCAGGTCGTCGAACGCCTGCTCGGGCTCGGTGTCCAGGATCCGGTACCGTCGAAGCGCCGCGAGGCGCGCTGTCTCGTCGTTGACCATGTTCCCGCTACTCCCAGGACCCGCCTTACATGTACAGGTGCAGCTGTGCCACCAGCGTCGACGTGCTCGCGTCGAACGCGCGATCGCGGTAGTACACGACGTTCACGTTCCAATGCGTGCGCGGCAGCAGGTCCGCTCCGAACCCGAGGCGGCGCAAATCTGACGAGCCCGGCGCCCCGCCGGACGTGCGGAGCTGTGGCGAGAACTTCAGCCAGATCCCGCGGTACACCTCGACAGACGTCTCATTGACCACCACCCACGAGTCCCCGCCCGCTGCCTTCGTCTGCAGATTTGCGTCGACTTCCGTCCAGATCGACACGCGAGACGTCGGCGCGAAGCCGAAAGCGGCGCCCGCCGCGCCTGACCGCGGATCCAGATCCGTCGAGTGGCGATAGAGGGCCGAGCCGACGATGGTCGCGCGCGGCGCGAGATCGAACTGCCAGCGGCCGGCGGTGGAGAAGCCCCGATGACTGCGGTCGTGCAGGATGGCCTCCGCCTTGCCGGGGCTGACCATCACCTGGACCAGCGAGGGACCCATCGTGTGGCTGACCTCGAAGCCGTAGACCTGATCGTTGCGATCGAGATCGAGATACTTGCGCGTGTACGTCGTGTGATCGGCAAACCGCACGCCGTAGGCAGGCAGGAACCGGCCGGCGCGAATCCGGAAGCCTTCCTCCGTCTGATACGAGATCCAGTGCTCGTAGGAGATGAATGCGCTGTCCGGCAGTGTGCGGCCGTTCCGCACGGCGGAACGCGGCGGCTCGCGGCCGACCGTGCCATAGGCGGTCCATCCGTTCTTCTGCAGGGCGCCAGTGACATCGACATTCATCAGGAGATTCAGGTCCTGATGCCCACCCGGAAAGCCGATACGCAAGTGGGACGGACGCATCTCGAGCCCGAGGTGCACGGGGCCGAGCGCGTCTCCCAGTGCGCCATACAGGAATGCCTGCTCGCCGTGCGGATCGTCTTCCGCGCCCGACGCCGGAGCCGACGCGGTTCGGCCGGTCGTCGACAGCTCTCGATGCGAGAGGAGGCGCCCGTACGGCGTCAGCAGCCCGCCGCCCGTGGGCGAGTAATGACACGCCGTGCATCGCGTGTACTGCTTCGCGAGAAACGTCGGCTCGGCCCACGCCGTTGACCCGAGAACCGTCGTGACGAGCAGAACAAAGAGCGTTCTCATCGTTCTGCTCACCGTGAAACGGCGAAAGCCACTTCGACCTGGACGATGTCCTTGACCCCGATGCCCAGGTAGCGCGGTTTGCGGATGCTGTAGTCGGACAGATCGACCGGAAATGATGCCTTCACGCGAAGGCCGGCGCCGGCCTGGCGAACGTCGACGGCCCCGGTCACCGACCTGGTCACGCCGTGCAGTGTCAGCAATCCGGTGAAGGATCCCTTGCCCTCCGGCGCATCCGGATTGAACTTATCAAGATCAATCTCCGACAGGGTCGCTGTATCGAACCCCGGCCCTTTGCCCACTTCGAGGTAATTCTCGCGGAGATGCTCGTTGCGGAGGTCGATCCCGGTGTCGAGTGTGCGGAGATTCACTGCCAGGCTCCCGTCGAATGCGTGCGAGCCGGTCGGGCCTGCCGTCACCGATCCGCTGAGCGCCGTCGTCTTCGCATCGAAGCTGCCGCCGATCGTCATCGGGCATATCACGCGGACGGCGCCCTGCTCTACGCGCCACGTGGTGGGCGTCATGACTGTGGCCCCGGCCAGAGCGAGGCCGACGAGTGCCGATTTCATAAGAGGTCCCCAACGGATCGCTGACGCGTCGATGAGCCATGCCGCTCATGACCTCGCGCAACGATCTCTATTTCGCCTAATCTGCGGACGCTCTCGAATATTCCGGGCTGAGCAGGACGAGGCAGGACCGGCAGACTGTCTGCGCAGGCCGAAGGCTGTCCGTGTTAGTGCTCTGAGGTCTGCGATTGTTGTACGCGGCCGTGATGCGGAAACACGCGTGTTCTATTCGCGTGCGCGGCCTGCCAGGACGCTGTCGATGTCCTTGATCAACGAATCGATCGAGGCCACACGCCCTGCCGCGTACGCCCGGGCCCACCGATCTGGCGCGAGGCGTGCACGCACCTCTCGTTCCGCCTGTTCTTTGAGGTCGTGCGCTGTTTTATCGACAACCGTGGCGCCTGTGCGTTCGGTGACAGCAGCCCGCGCGCCCAGTATCCGCGCCGCCCATTCGTCGTCGCCCTTGAGCGCCGCCGCGGCGGCGAGAGGAACCAGCGCGTACACGAACGCAAACGTGTCAGGGAACTCTCGGATACGTGTGAGGCTCTCACGCATCAACGCGATCGCCTCCTCGGGTCTCCCGCGCCGCACCACCAGGATGGCACGCAGATAGGACACCAGCGACAGGAACCACGGACCGGCGTGCCGCAGCACCGACGTGGCCTCATCAAGCAGGCGTTCCGCTTGGCCAGCATCGCCGGTCGCCAGGGCGACCCAAGCCAATCCGCTCAGTGCCTGCCCGATGCCCCACGAATTGCCAACCGCCCTGAATCCTTCAACACTGCAGGTCAGCCGGTCTCGGGCGGCGTCCAGATTGCCAGCAGCATGTTCGACAAACCCGAGCAGCGACTCAGCCTGAACCACTGTGTCTCGCGTCGCCGGCATCGTGGGCGAGCGCGAGGGCGAGCGTGACTCGAGTGCGCGCACACTCGATGTGTCCTTGGGTGTACCCCATCGCCGCCGCTCCGAGAAGCGTTCTCGCCTCGACGGCGGGTGGAAGCGGCGGCAGGTTCAGAATCTGTTCATACCACCAGAGTCCCTCGGCCGCATGTCCGCGGATCACCCAGAAGTACATCAGCCTCCACGCGATGTCGGACGCTTCGGCGGGACGGCCGCGCTCGATGAGCCACGCCAGGGCACCGCGATAGCTCTCGAGATCTTCACGCACGCGATCTAACCAATCGACCTGCTCAGGTCCGACCAGCCCCGCCGCCGCGAGGGCAGCTTCACCCGTGCAATAGCGCACCAGCCCCTCCATCGCGTCGTCGCGCTCGCCCGCCGCGCCGAGTTCGAGGGCCGCGTACGCCCGCACCGTCTCGAACATGTAGTACAGCGGACACGTCGGCACGACCGAGGTCTCGGCTCGCAGCAGAAGGCTCTTGTCGAGCAGGTTGACCGCGGCTCGGAGCGCGTCGTCGTTCCCGCCCGCCGCACTCGCACGCCCGGCCAGGACTGCGGCGGCGGCGTCGATCGGAAACAGACCCGGCAGCGCGCCGAAGCGGCGGAAGGCGCGCTGCTCGTCCGGGTCGAGGAGCTGATAACTCCAGGCGACCGTCGCATTCATCGTCTGTTGGCGTTCGGGCAGATCGCGCGGGCCTACGGTCGAGGGCAACACACCACCTGCAAGTCGGCGGAGCAGACCCTCGGCCGTCAGCACTTTGATCCACGGGGCTGCCAGCTCGAGCGCGAGCGGCAAGGCATCGAGCCGATGACAGATCGCCGTCACGGTGGGGCCATTGGCGGCCGTGAGGCGAAAGTCGGGTTGCACGTCCCGCACCCGTTCCACGAAGAGCCGCACCGCGGGACAACGCGCGAGGTCGGCGGGCGACGTCACATCCGAGTCCCCCTCCAACGCGAGCGGTCCGACGGCGTACTCCCGCTCTCCTCGCACACGAAGCGGCGCGCGGCTAGTGGCCAGCAGTCGGAGCGTTGCAACCGAGGTCAGGAGATCCGCGACCAGCGGCGCCGCATCCAATACGTGCTCGAAGTTATCGAGCACTACCAACGTCGGGTGATCCTTGCACGCCACACGCGCGCGCCGCGGCAAATCGGGCGCGGTGACGTCCGTCAGGCCGAGCGCCTCGGCAATGGACGACGCGACGAACGCGGGATCTCGAATCGGGGCCAATGCGACGAACACCACGCGCGTTACGCCCTCGTCCGCGATCGCGCGCGCGAGCTCCAGCGCCAGACGGGTCTTCCCAATCCCTCCCGGCCCGACGAGCGTAATGAGGCGAGCGGCGGGATCAGCCAGCCAGTGCCGCAGCGCCTGCACGTCCGCCTCGCGGCCGAGCAGGGCCGTCAGAGGCAGGGGCAGCGAGGCGCCGGTCAGTTCATCGACCGCCGTGGCGTGAGCGGGAGCCCGCGCGCTCGCCACGAGCCCGTCGCGGGTCGCACCAGGCAGGTCGAGCGCCGCAGACAGCGAGCGCACGGTCTCGACATGGGGCCGTCGTCGTTCCCCGCGCTCCAGCGCGCTCATCGCATGGACCGACAGGCCCGCAATCGTCGCGAGCTCTTCCTGCGTGAAGCCCGCCGCCTCGCGCAGCGCCTTGAGTTGCGCGCCGAATGACCCCGGAGCGCCAGATTTCATGGCCCTTCATCTTACGCGCGGGCGCGGCTTCTCAAGACCCCGTCGATCTCCTTGATCAACGAATCGATCGAGGTCTCGCGCCCTGCCGCATACGCCTGCGCCCACCGATCCGGGCCAAGGCGGGCGCGCACCTCTCGTTCCGCCTGTTCCCTGAGGTCGTGCACCGTCTGATCGACAACTGTGGCGCCTGTGCGGGCGGTGACGGCGTCCCGCGCGCCCAGGATCCGCGCCGCCCACTCGTCGTCGCCTTTGAGTGCCGCTGCAGCGGCGAGAGGAACGAGAGCGTATACGAACACGAACTTGTCCTGGAGCTCGCGAATGTGTGTGAGGCTTTCACGCACTACCGCGATCGCCTCATCGGCGTTTCCGCGGCGCACTGCAAGGATGGCGCGCTCATATAACGCCCACGTCACGAACCAGGGTGCGGCGTGTCGAAGCGCCGTTGTGGCCTCGTCGAGCAGGCATTCCGCTTGGGCCACGTCACCGGTCGTCAGGGCCACCGCCGCCAACCCGGTCAGCGCATTGCCGACACCCCACGGGATCGCCAGTGTCCGGAACGCTTCAACACTGCGGGTGAACTGATCGCGGGCTGCGTCCGGGTTGCCAACGGCGTGCTCAACGTGCCCCAACAGATTGTCAGCCCGCGCCATCAGACCGGTGTGGCCGACGCTGCGTGCGAGGGCGAGTGCGCGCCCGATGGCGGTGCGTGTGCTTGCCTAGTTTTCCCTGCGTGTAGCACATCAGAGCCGCTCCGATGAGGACTCCGGATTCACCAGCGGGCGAAAGAGACGGCAGGTTCAGAATCTGTTCATACCACCGGAGCCCTTCGGCCGCATGCCCTCGGATCGACCAAAAAATGATCAACCCAGCCGCGATCTCGGGGGCTTCGATTGCGCGGCCGCGCTCGATGAGCCACGTCAGGGCGGCGCGGTAGCTCTCGAGATCTTCACGCACGCGATCCAACCACTCGATCTGGGCAGGTCCGAAAAGCCCCTCCGCGGCGAGGGCTGCCTGGCCGGTGCAATAGCGCACCAGCCCCTCCATCGCGTGGTCGCGCTCCCCTGCGGCGGCAAGCTCGAGCGCCGCGTACGCCCGCACGGTTTCGAGCATCTGGTACAACGGACGCGCTGCCATTGATGTTTCGGCTCGCAGTACGAGGCTTTTGTCGATCAGGCCAGCCACCGCGCTGAGCGCGTCGTCGCTGGCGGCCGCCGAATCCTCACGACCGGCAACGACCGCCGCTGCTGCCTCGATCGGAAACCGACCCGGCAGCGCAGCGAGCCGGCGGAACACGCGCTGCTCGTTCGGGGCCAGTAGTTGATAACTCCAGGCGACCGTCGCGTTCATGGTCTGCTGGCGTTCGGGAAGATCGCGCGGGCCGGCGGTCGAGAGCAGGGCATCGTGCTCGAGTCGACGGAGGAGATCCTGAGGGATGAGCACTTTGATCCACGGGGCCGCCAGCTCGAGGGCGAGCGGCAGGGCATCGAGCCGACGACAGATCGCCGTTACGGTGGGGCCGTTGCCGGCCGTGAGGCGAAAGTCAGGTTGCACGTCCCGCACCCGTTGCACGAACAGCCGCACCGCGGGAGAACGTGCGAGATCGGCGGGTGACGTCGCGTCGACGTCCACATCCAACGCGAGTGGCCCAACGGCGTACTCCCGCTCTCCTCGCACACGAAGCGGGGCGCGGCTGGTGACCAGCACTCGGAGCGCGGCAACCGCGGTCAGGAGATCCACGACCAGCGGCGCCGCGTCCAAGACCTGCTCGAAATTGTCGAGCACCAGCAACGTGGGCGTCCCGTTGCACGCGGCCCGCGCGCGCCTCGGCAAATCGAGCGCCGAGGCGTCCAACACGCCGAGAGCCTCGGCGATCGCCTGCGCGACGAAGGCAGAGTTCCGAACCGCAGCCAACCCTACGAACAGCACACGGGATGTGCCCTCTGCCGCGTTCGCGCGCGCCAACTCGACCGCCAGACGGGTCTTGCCGGCGCCTCCTGGCCCGGTAAGCGTGATGAGCCGTGCGGCGGGATCCGCGAGCCACTGCCGCAGCGTCTGCATTTCACCATCGCGGCCGAGAAGGACCGTCAGAGCCAGGGGCAGCGAGACGTCGCGCGGTTGACCGACCCCCATTTGTGGCGCAGGTGCCCGCGCGCTCGCCACGAGCCCGTCGCGGGTCGCACCCGGCAGGTCAAGCGCCGCGGACAGCGCCCGCACGGTCTCGACATGGGGCCGTCGTCGTTCCCCGCGCTCCAGCGCGCTCACCGCATGGACCGACAGGCCCGCAATCGTCGCGAGTTCCTCCTGCGTGAACCCCGCCGTCTCGCGGAGTACTTTGAGCTGCGCGCCGAATGCCCCCGGAGCGCTAACTTTCATGGACCCCTCATCTCGCCGCCGCAGTCGTACGCTGCGGACGCCCGCGTCGGTGACCCCATGCAGATGATCGGTGCCTGCCGGCGGGCGCCACGAGCTGAGGTCGTGGCGAAAGCTGCCTCTCACCCGCCTAGTACTCCGCCGATGGCGTCGGCTGGGTATCGTTCAACACTCGAGCGAAAATCTCCAGCAACTCGTGTGATGATTCGAAATGTGCGGACCGTCCCGACGCGATGTGCTCGACCCGACCGGCGACACGGCCCGTTGCGAAGTCGGTGGCGGTGCGGAACTGAACCACAAACGCTCGTGTGTGTTGCAAACCGTCCATCTCGGACCGAGAATAGCGAGGCTTGGCGCCCAGAGTCATAACCTGGGTGTCTTGTTGCGGTGATGTTTCGGTCATGCCGGTGACAAGGCCCGTGACGTTCGGTCGATTTCGGCTCGACGCGATCAACGAACGCCTATGGCGGGGAGACGAGGCCGTCCCGTTGCGGCCGAAGGTATTTGCGGTGTTGCGACACCTCGTGGAGCACCGCGGCGAGCTGGTCACCAAGCAACAGCTGCTCGAGGCCGTCTGGCCGTCCACGTTCGTCGGCGATGCGGTACTGAAAGACAGTATCAGACAGCTGCGCGAGGCCCTGGGCGATGACGCCGCTGCGCCGCGCTACATCGAGACGGCGCACCGGCGCGGCTATCGCTTCATCGGCGAGATTTCTGACGAATCCGCTCGGTCCATCCCCGCCTCTCGCTCGCCGGCCGCCGTGAGCCTGCTCGGCCGTACTGCCGAGCTCGCCAAAATGCACGGCTGGCTGGAGCGCGCCCTGCGCGGCGAACGACAGCTCGTGTTCGTCACCGGAGAGCCGGGCATCGGCAAGACCACGCTCGTCAACGCCGCGGTGGAACAGGCGGCGGCGAGTCAGCGCGTGCGCGTGGCGCGCGGCCAATGCCTGGAGCAGTACGGCGCCGGGGAGGCGTATCTCCCCGTGCTCGATGGCTTCTCGCGGCTGGCGCGGGGTCCGGACGGCGAGCGGATTGTCGCGCTGTTGCGGCAGCACGCGCCGGAGTGGCTGATTGAATTCCCGGCGCTGCTCTCTGCCGGTGACCGTGAGCTGCTACAGCGTCACGTTTCCGGGAGCACGCGCGAGCACAGGCTGCGGAAGTTGGCCGATGCGATCGAAGCCATCACCGCCGAGGACCCGCTGATCTTCGTGCTCGAAGACCTGCACTGGAGCGATCCCTCGACGCTGGACCTCGTGGCGTATCTCGCCAGGCGCCGCGACCCAGCGCGGCTCCTGCTGATCGGCACGTACCGGCCCGTCGATGTGATCCTTGGCGAGCACGCCTTGAAACGCTTGAAGCCCGAGCTGCTGGCGCACGGCCTGTGTCACGAGCTTCCGCTCGAGTATCTCAGTCAGGGCGCCATTGCACAGTATCTCGACGTCAGGTTCTCGCGGCATCAGCTCCCGAGAAGCCGTCTGGCGCGTTTGATTCATGGCCGTAGCGAGGGTAATCCGCTGTTCATGGTGAACCTCGTCGAGTACCTCGTCGACGAGGCGGTCATCGCCGAGTCTGACGAGTGTTGGACGCTTCGCAGGGACCCCGCCAGCATTGAAGCCGGAGTGCCCGAAAACGTTCGGCAGTTGATCGAACGACAGGTCGAGCGACTCAGCCCCGACGAGCGACGCGTCCTGGAGGGAGCGAGCGTTGTCGGCATGGAGTGCTCGTCGGTCGCGATTGCCGCGGGACTTGATGCGCAGACGGCGTGGGTGGAGGAATGTTGCGAAGGTCTGGTACGGCGACATCAATTCCTGTCGCCAGCCCGACTCGTCGAATTGCCTGACGGCACGATTACTGCGCGCTACACGTTCAGCCATATGCTTTACCGCGACGTGCCGTACAACCTGCTGCCACCGATGCGTCGGGCGCAGATTCATCGGCGCATTGGCGACCGCGGCGAGGTGATTTATGGCGATCGCGTCGGCGAAATCGCGGCGGAACTCGCCATGCACTTCGAGGGGGGACGAGACGCCGCCCGGGCCGTGAAGTATCTCTTGCTTGCAGCCGAGAACGCGACCCGTTGGTCGGCGCATCATGAGGCGGCTGCCCTGACGCGGCGCGGTCTACATGCGCTCGCGGCTCTCCCCGATGCACCCGAGCGTGCCGAGCCAGAGTTGAAGCTGAGGATGATCCTTGCTGTCTCGTTGGTGGTCACCAAAGGTTTCGCCGCCGCCGAAGCGGACGAAATCTCGCGTGGCGCCTGGCAGCTGTGCGGAGCACATCCCGACTCTCCGGACGCGTTCAAAGTTCTGCGGCTCATGGGTCTCTCACACATGTTCCACGCAGAGATTCAAGTGGCCCACGAAATCGGCGAGCGGCTGATGGTGCTCGCCGGTCGCCTGGGCGATTCGACACTCGTCATGGAAGCTCATCGCGCGCTCGGAGGGACCTGTGTCGAGTCGGGGAAGCTCAAGGCGGCCGTGGAACACTTCGACCGGGCTTTGGGGCACTACGCAAGCGATCGCCATCCTTCATACGTGCTGTTCACCGGGCATGATCCAAAAGTGGTGAGCGAATGTGCGAGAGCCCGGGCACTCTGGGCCCTCGGGTACCCGGATCGGGCCCTGGAAGGCGTGACGAGTGCGCTGGCCTTGGCTCAGCAGCTCTCTCATGTGCAAAGCGTGGTCAGTGCCGCCTACTACGCTGCGCATCTCCACCTTTTGCGCGGCGAACCGGCGCTGTCACAGCAGCAGGCGCAGACAGCCGTCGAGCTCGCCGAAGAGCACGGTCTGGAGTTGTGGGCTGCGGTCGCGCGGATCCATCAGGCCTGGGCTGCGGTCGCGCAGGGGAACGCGGAAGAGGGAACCATCCGGCTCCGACGGGAACTGGCGGTTTACGAGAGCACCGGTGCGCGAGTCTGGCGGCCGCTGTTCCTCGGTCTGTTCGCCGAGGCGTTGGCGAAGACAAAACGTCTCGACGAGGCGTTCGCCGCGGTCAATGAGGGTCTGACACTTGCTCGCAGCACCGGAGAGTTATATTTCGAGGCCGAATTGCACCGCATCAAGGGCGAGCTATTGATGATGCAACCGAATAGTGAGGCGATCGGTGAAGCCGAAGCGTGTTTCAAAGAGGCCATCGCCATCGCACGGTGCCAGGAGGCGCGATCCTGGGAATTGCGAATCGTCACCAGCGTCGGCCGTCTTCTTCAAACCGTGGGTAAGCGAACGGAGGCTCGGGCACTGATCAGAATGGCATGCGATTCGTTCACGGAGGGTCATGAGACCGCAGACTTCAAAGCCGCGAGGATTCTCCTGACCCAGCTTTAAGCCTGCTCTGAGCAGAACGCCTTCCGCATTACCGTGTACCACTCCGGCGCATGCGCGATAGGCGCAGAGCGCCCCGGAGCGCCAGCTTTCATGGCCCCTCATCTTGCCGTCGCCCGCCGTATCGCAGTCGTTCAAGGGCGAGCATGTCTCTGCCATCGTCAAACCCCCGCGACGCTCGGACGTTCTACGCGCGTGTGCGGCTTCTCAAGACCCCGTCGATCTCCTTGATCAACGAATCGATCGAGGTCACACGCCCTGCCGCATACGCGCGCGCCCACCGATCCGGGCCGAGGCGCGCGCGCACCTCCCGCTCCGCCTGTTCTCCAAGGTCGTGCACCGATTTGTCGACGACCGTGGCGCCCGTGCGTTCGGTGACCGCGTCCCGGGCGCCCAGGATCCGCGCCGCCCACTCGTCGTCGCCCTTGAGTACCGCCGCGGCGGCCAGAGGGACCAGCGCGTACACGAACGCGAACTTGTCATGAAGCTGCCGGAAGAGTGTGAGGCTTTCACGCACCAACGCGATCGCCTCATCGGCGTTTCCGCGCCGCACCGCCAGGGTGGCGCGACGATACGACACCAGCGCCAGGAACCACGGGCCGGCGTGTCGAAGCGCCGATGTGGCCTCATCGAGCAGGCGTTCCGCCTCGGCGGCGTCGCCGATCGCCAAGGCTACCTTCGCCATCCCGTTCAGCGACATTCCCAACGCCCCACGGGATCGCCAGCGCCCGGAACCCTTCGACACTGCGGGTGAATCGAGCGCGAGCCGCGTCCAGGTTGCCGACGGCATGTTCGACGTGCCCCAGCAGATGCTCAGCCTGCGCGACCACGTCCATGTCGCCGGCGTCCGTGGGCGAGCGCGAGGGCGCGTGTGAGCGCCGGTGCGTGCGCGCCCGAGCTCTCCTAGCGTGTACCACATCATGGCCGCGCCGACCAGCGCTCTCGACTCGGCAGCGGGCGGAAGTGACGGCAGGTTCAGAATCTGTTCATACCACTGGAGGCCTTCGGCCGCGTGCCCCGGATGACCCAGAAGATACATCAGCCCCCACGCGATGTCGGCCGCTTCGGCTGGCCGGCCGCGCTCGATGAGCCAGGTCAGTGCGCCGCGGTAGCTCTCGAGATCGTCACGCACGCGATCCAGCCATTCGACCTGCGCGGGACCGAACAGCCCCTCCGCGGCGAGGGAGGCTTCGGCCGTGCAATAGCGCGCCAGCCCCGCCAGTGCGTCGTCGCGCTCGCCCGCCGCGGTGAGCTCGAGCGCCGCGTACGCCCGCACGGTTTCGAGCATCTGGTACAGCGGACGCGTCGGCCGACTGAGGTCTCGGCTCGCAGCAGGAGGCTCTTGTCGATCAAGCCGGCCGCCGCGCGGAGCGCGTCGTCGCTCGCGGCCGAGGAATCCTCACGACCGGCAAGGACCGCCGCGGCTGCCTCGATCGGAAAGCGACCCGGCAGCGCGCCGAGACGGCGGAACACGCGCTGCTCGTTCGGGCCGAGCAGCTGATAACTCCAGGCGACCGTCGCATTCATCGTCTGTTGGCGTTCGGGGAGATCGCGCGGGCCGACGGTCGAGAGCAGGACATCGCGCTGCGAGTCGGCGGAGCAGATCCTCGGCCGTCAGCACTTTGATCCACGGGGCCGCCAGCTCGAGGGCGAGCGGCAAGGCATCGAGCCGACGACAGATCGCCGTCACGGTGGGGCCGTTGGCGGCCGTGAGGCGAAAGTCGGGTTGCACGTCCCGCACCCGTTCCACGAAGAGCCGCACCGCGGGAGAGCGCGCGAGATCGGCGGGTGACGTGGCGTCGACGTCCACATCCAACGCGAGTGGTCCGACGGCGTACTCCCGCTCTCCTCGCACCGAGCGGGGCGCGGCTGGTGGCCAGCACGCGGAGCGCGGCGACCGACTGTCAGGAGATCCGCGACCAGCGGCGCCGCGTCCAAGACGTGCTCGAAATTGTCGAGCACCAGCAACGTGGGCGTGCCGTCGCACGCGGCCCGCGCGCGCCTCGGCAAGTCGAGCGCCGTGGCGTCCAGCACGCCGAGCGCCTCGGCAATCGCCGGCGCCACAAACGCAGCGTCCCGAACCGCGGCCAACCCGACAAACAGCACACGGGTGCGCCTTCCGCCGCTGTTCGCGCGCGCGAGCTCCAGCGCCAGCCGGGTCTTGCCGGCGCCTCCCGGCCCGGTGAGCGTGATGAGGCGGGCGGTGGGATCCGCGAGCCAGTGCCGCAGCGTCTGCACGTCGGCATCGCGGCCGAGCAGGGCCGTCAGAGGCAGGGGCAGCGAGACGCCGCTCAGTTCATCGACCGCCGTGGCGTGAGCGGGCGCCCGCGCGCTCGCCACGAGCGCGTCGCGGGTCGCACCAGTCAGGTCGAGCGCCGCAGACAGCGCGCGCACGGTCTCGACATGGGGCCGTCGTCGTTCCCCGCGCTCCAGCGCGCTCACCGCATGGACCGACAGGCCCGCAATCGTCGCGAGCTCCTCCTGCGTGAAGCCCGCCGCCTCGCGGAGGGCCTTGAGTTGCGCGCCGAATGACCCCGGAGCGCCAGGTTTCATGGCCCTTCATCTTACCGCTGCAGCCGTACGGGCGTTGTACGAGTCCTGTGTGGGTCCTGTCGGTGGTCGCCAGCTCCCTGCCACCCCACACTGGCCACATGGCAGGCGACGCGCGGGCGACCACGTTTGTTACCGGAGCCGACGGATTCATTGGCATTGAGTTGGTCAAGGTCCTCGTCGCGCGTGGCCATCAGGTGTTCGGTCTCGCGCAGTGCGCGGAGGCCGCGCAGCGCGTGCGTCGTGCGGGAGCGGTACCCGTGATGGGCGACCTGCTCGAGCCGGGTCAGTGGCAGGACGAGGCGGCGGCTGACTGGGTCTTCCATCTTCCGCCGCACCTCATGCGTGGACCGCGCGTGACTCGGCGACGCGCCGAATCCCTGGCACGCGCGCGCGCGCTGATGGATAGGCACCTGCTCGACGCGGTGGCGGCAGGCGCGACGCGGCGGATCGTGTACGTCGCAGACACGAGCTGCTACGGCGCGACGGGCCCGCGTGCAGTCACGGAGGACCACCCGTCTCGGCCCTCTGTGTGGGGACGCTACCTCACGCCCGCGCTCGATCGCGTCGACGGATACGTCATCGCCGGCCTGCCGATAACCACGGCGTTCCCCGGGTGGGTGTACGGCAACGGCTCGTGGTTTCGTGAACGCGTCATCGAGCCGGTCATGGCGGGCCGCCGTGTGCTGCAGTTTGGGAAGACCGGGCCGTGGGTGTCGCCCATTCACGTCCTGGACTGTGCCCGCGCGTTGGTGCATCTGGCCGAGCACGGCGAAGCTGGCGGCCGGTATTTCCTCGTGAACAGCGATCCGATCCGGCTGCACGAGTTCGCGGCAGCGTTCGCCCGTCTCGCAAACCGTCCGCTGCGCGTGTGTCGGGTGCCCGCGGCGGCGACCCGACTCGTGGTCGGTCCGGTCCTGGCAGACGACATCCACGCCGACGCCGTGTTCTCGAACATCCGGCTGCGCGGGATCGGGTTCCGCTTCCAGTATCCCACGCTCGAGCAGGGACTCCAGCAAATCGTCGGGGCGCTGCATGAATAACCAACTTCGTCGATCGGCGGCGGCACCCGCAACCGGTGAGAGTTTTGACGAGGTCGTCCTGCCCCATCTCGATGCCGCCTATCGGCTGGCGCGCTGGCGGATGCGGAATGAGCACGATGCGGAAGACGTCGTACAGGAGGCGTCGCTGCGGGCGTTTCGATACTTTCGCACATTTACTGGCGGAGATGGCCGTGCCTGGTTCCTCAGAATTGTTCGCAACACCTGTTCTGGCTGGCGCGACCACCGGTTCGAAGCACTCACGGACCCGTTTGATGAAGAGCAACACCGCAGCCCCCGGCCAGGGACGGATCCTGAAACGTTACTGCTTCGAACCGATGACGCCACGTTGATCGCGCGGGGCATGCGCAACTTGCCGGATCGTTTTCATCAACTGCTCGTGCTCCGCGAACTCGAGGGTCTGTCGTACCGAGAGCTGGCTGATGTGATGGGCATGCCCATGGGAACCGTCATGTCCAGCCTGTCGCGCGCGCGTGAGGCGCTCCGCGGGGCACTGGACAACGAGCTGACACAGTCCGGCAGTCCAAGGAGGACGCATCCTCGAGAAGAGGAGGCAGACGCGGTACCGGCGTGAACCGCGTGGACCAGACGAGAGCCCACACGATTACCATCGCATGATGACGCGAATTCCGGCGGTCTTCCGCGACACTCTCGGGCTGAGCGCCACACGTCGAGGCGAACGGACAACCACGCTCGAATTGCGGTCGAGGAGCGCATCGATACCCAACCCGGCGGCGGCCCCAAGACCACCGAAGATCAGCGCGCTATACGAGTAGTCGCCGGCATCCAGATCGGAATCGCGAACCACATGAACGTACGCGATCCCGAACGCCGCACCCGCTGCCAAGCCGATCACGGTGCCATTGAGCAGCGAATCACGGCCACCGGACCGGAGCCCGGAAGCTTGAGTGTCACCCAGGCTTGTGTACGAGCCGGCTGCCATGACCGCTTCAGGCACGGCTCGTTCCAACGGTGGCAAGCGCTCCTGCGCGTCGCAAAGTAGCGGTACGACAAGCATCAGGCCGACCGACGACAGCAATCGACCGCGCAACCACATCGCATTCTCCTCAGTGTAGAAAAGGGGATTCGGAGCAGGGAGAGCTCGCGTTCAGGCAGAACTGGATCCGCGGCGGGTTTATTCCAGCCCAGTGGCGGATGTGGACTGGAATATTCCGAAGGCTCACCCGGTTTGCACTGCGGGAGGATTCCCATGCGCATGGACACTTTCGTTCGCGTCGGCGGTGCCTCTGCCATCCTCGCAGGCGTGTTGCGGGCGGCGGCCTCGTTTGCCTCCTGGGGCAGCGAGGTTGAACGACAGGTGCTCTACTTCATCGTCGACCTGCTCCTTCTACTTGGCGTGTTCGCCGCGTATGCGCAGAATCACGAGGCCCTGGGGCGCTGGGGTGCGGCCGGTTTTCTGGCGACCGTCGCCGGCATTCTCCTGGTGAGGTCAAGCCGGGCGGTTCCCGGCCTTGACTTGTATCCGGCCGGGGCCATTTCGGTTTCCATCGGATGGGTGTTACTCAGCCTCGATTGGCGGAGGACGGCGAACGGCCCGGCGTTGGTGCCCGTCCTGTTCGCGCTGTCCTTCGTGACCGGCCTCGTCGGTCAGATTGTGCCGGGCGCAGCGGCCCTGTTCGTCGCATCGGGCGTGATCTTCGGTGCGGCGATGGTGGGAGTGGGCAGGCAGGTTCTCCGGGCCGCAACCGCGGCGCCCCGGGCCCGCGGCCGCATTCCGCAATGAGGGCCATGACTCAGTCCACGATGAACAATCGCGCTCCGGCGTGTGTGCTGGAGCGATGCGGCTCCTCGTTGTCGGCGACCTGGTAGCTCATGCCAGGCGTCAGAGTGAAGTGCCTTCCGTCCTTGAGTTCGGTGCGCAGCTCACCTTCCAGGCAATACAGGATGTGCCCTTTGACGCACCAGTGATCCGCGAGATAGCCGGGCGTGTACTCGACGATTCGAACCCTGATGTCGCCGAACTGCCGAGTCCTCCAGATCGCTCGTGCCAGTCGCGCCGGGATGTTCGGTCCTGGCCACATCCGTCCAATCGGTCGTCCCGAACGGAATGCCGAGCATGTTCATCGATTCGCCTCCCTCAATAGACCTGCGGCACCGCGATCTGCTCGTTGGGCATAACTGGATCGCCAGCGCGTCTATTCCACTCTAGCGTGCGCTCGCGCATCCGGATGATGCGCGACGTCCACCGCGTGTCGCCCTCCCTGGGAATATTCGAGCGTGCCCGGAGATTAGGTGAATGTGGAAGCGTCTGCGATTGCCGCAGCGCAGCCGTAAAGTCGGATCTGAAAGGTAACGGTACGCAAAATGGTGAAAACTGATTCATTGGCTCCAATGACAAGAAGGAGCCACCTGCGATTGATCTCCCGTTTCGGTCTGCCCGCCCTGTCTGCGAGTGTGCTGGTTGCCTTGTTGGGCATGGTCCCGGTCCTGGGCCAAGCCCATCCCACGCAGGCGGCACTCATTGAGGACGGCAAGGGGCCACAGCTGCTCATCGGACGGGACGACGACAAAATTGACAACGTCGATATTCAGGCGGGTGCGGCGGCGAACCAGTCCCTCGACCGCACCGACATTCTCGAAGGCGGGCCGGGCAATGACGTGATCTTTGGATTGAACGGCGACGACGCGATCGACGGCGGTCCCGGTTCCGACATCATCCTCGGGGGGCCCGACGGCGGGGCGGCACCCGGCGGCCCTCCAAACAGCGACATCATGTTCGGCGGACCGGACAACGATGTGAATCTCTGGGCGCCCGGCGATGGGAGTGAGGCGTTTATCGGGGGGCGGGGACTCGACGCAGTCGTCTTTGGCGGGACCGATCGCGAGAGCATTCCGGATCCGACCACGAATGTTCGGCTGCCGAGGCTGCTGTTCGGTGTTGACGGATTTCCGCAGGGCATCCCCACCGCGGACGTGAGTGGGCTGGTGCAGCACTGCACCGTGGAGCAGAGCCCGTTACCCGGTTACGACTACCTGGTGCGGTTCCGCGGGCCGACCGGCAACATCATCGTCACGGTGCGGGTGAGCGGGGTCGAGCAGTTCTTCTGCCCGAGCAAGGACGGCGCGGGGATCGCGTTTGCCGACCTGACGCTTCCCTCGCCCGCGTTTGTCGACGTCGCGCAGCAAGAGGTTGAAACGCTGAACCCGCTGGTCGCGGCGATGATTCGGTAGCGGAGGTAAGGCGTTCGATTCTGCCGGCGAACGCGGCAATGAAGGCGGAAGGCGTCCGGCCTTCCTCCTTCAACTGCCGCGGCGATCGACAAGAACTGAGCACAACCGTGAGATTTGCAAAGACCGTGTTCATCGCCGCCGGCGTGTGGGGCATTGTCGTGCTGACGCCGCTCTACTTCCTTCTGGACGTGACAGGACGTCAGTACGCCCCGCCGGCGGCGTATCCGCACTTCTTCTATGGATTTTTGTCGGTGGCGATGGCGTGGCAGATAGCGTTTCTCATGATCGGGTCGGACCCGGCGCGATTCCGGCTGCTGATGATCCCGAGCATTGTCGAGAAGCTCGGCTACGTCGTGACGGTAGCAGTGCTGCATGGCCAGGCGCGCATCTCAACGGCGGAGGCGACGACCGCCGGGCCCGACCTGTTGTTGGGCCTCCTCTTCATCGCAGCGTTTGCGAAGACCACGACGTCGGACCCGCGTGCACACTGACACGACCGGCCCAGGCGGTCCGCCCCTCACGAACTGCTCACGCAATGCTCAGGAACCGCTGAAGACTCCCGTCCGCCAACCACCGATGCTTCCACGCGGAGGACATCGATGGACACGCTCACCCCCGCTTCTGCATGCCGTCACGCCACCATTCGCGTCACGAGCCGCCATCCGACCGAGTTTGTTGACCTCACCGACCGGCTCGAGGGCCTTGTCGCCGACGCGGGCTTCCGCTCCGGCATCCTGAACGTCCAGACGCTCCACACGACCACGGCCGTCGTCGTCAACGAGCACGAGCCGCTGCTGCTCGCCGACTTCCAGGCGCTGCTCGAGACGACCGCGCCCGTCGATGGCCGCTACCGGCACGACGACACGGCCGCGCGCACGGTGAACCTCACGGATGCGGAGCGGCCCAACGGTCACGCCCACTGCCGGGCCCTGCTGCTGCCGTCCTCGGCGTGCCTCAACGTCACGCGAGGCCGGCTGCTGCTGGGCCAGTGGCAGCGCGTGTTCTTCGTCGAGCTGGACGGCCCGCGCGATCGGACTCTCTCGGTGCTCCTCGTCGGGGAGGCCGGGCAATGAGGGTCAAGATGATCCTGCCGGCGCTGACGGAGGCGACGAGCCCCTTCTGGCGCCCCATCAAGTACTCGCTGTTCCCGCCGCTCGGCCTCGCGACGCTGGCCGCGTACCTGGGTGAAGACGACGAGGTCGAGATTCAGGACGAGCACGTGGAGGCCCTCGACCTGAATGACGCACCGGACCTGGTCGTCATTCAGGTCTACATCACCTCTGCGCACCGGGCCTATCGCATCGCGGACCACTACCGCGCCCGCGGAGCCTACGTGGCGCTTGGCGGGCTCCATGTGACCTCGCTGCCCGATGAGGCCAGCACGCACGCCGACACGATCTTCCTGGGTCCTGGCGAGGACACATGGCCGCGATTTCTGAGCGACTTCAGGCGCGGGGGCCCGCAGCGCGTTTATCAGTCGACGCTTCGGACGCTGGCCGGCCTTCCGCCGATCCGCCGCGACCTGATCAAGCGGCGGCTCTACCTCGTCCCGAACTCGATCGTCGTCTCGCGCGGCTGCCCGCACGTGTGCGACTTCTGCTACAAGGAGGCATTCTTCGAAGGCGGGCGGTCCTTCTACACACAGACTGTCGATGCGGCGCTGGCTGAAATCGAGCGCCTGCCCGGCCGTCATCTCTATTTCCTCGACGACCACCTGTTCGGCGATCGCCGCTTCGCGACGGCGCTGTTCGAGGGAATGCGGGGCATGGGCCGTCTCTGGCAGGCCGCCGGGACGGTGAACGCGGTGCTCGCGCCTGGCCTGCTCGAGCGGGCCGTGGATGCGGGACTCAGAAGCCTCTTTGTCGGGTTCGAGACGCTCAACCCCGACAACCTCGTCGAGCAGCGGAAGTACCAGAACCTGCGCCGCGACTACGCTGCGGCCGTTTCCCGCCTGCACGACCTTGGCGTGATGATCAACGGCAGCTTTGTCTTCGGCATGGACGGCGACGACAGCTCGGTCTTCGGGCGCACCGTCGAGTGGGCGATAGGGCAGGGCATCGAGACGGCGACGTTTCATGTGCTGACGCCCTACCCGGGCACCGCGCTCTATCGCCGCATCGCGGATCAGGGCCGCCTGACGGTTCATGACTGGGACCGCTACGACACCCGCCACGCCGTGTTCCGCCCCGCACGCATGTCGCCCGAGGAGCTCGAACGCGGGTACCACTGGGCCTACCGCGAGTTCTACCGATGGAAGTCGATCGTGCGCGGGGCCTCGGCGCACGGGGAAGCGATGGCCGGCCTCCGCCACCTGGCGTATTCGGCGGGGTGGAAGAAGTTCGAGCCGCTCTGGGATCTCATCATCCGCACCAGGCGCGCGGGGACGATGCTTCCGGTGCTCGAAGCGATCCTCAGCGAGTTCGGGAGGCGTGCACCGGAATCAGCGACCGGCCCGGATCGATGGGCCACGCAGTTGGACGTGGAACCGACCGGCACCATTCAAGTGCCGGCGCCACAGCTCATTCAAATCGAGCCAAGAGCCTCAAGGTCGCTATGGAGCGGGAGCACAAACCGTACTCAGATCAGCAGCGGCGCAAGACCATGAAGCGATGGGCGCTCGCACTCCTCCTGCCAGTTCTCGCAGCCACAACTGCGTGTGGCTACCTCATGGCCGGGACCTGGGACGATGACTCGGGCAATTGGAACCGTGCGTTTCACTCAACCAAGCCGGAAGATGTGCTCGTCGTTCATTCCCATGTACTGGCGTTCTCCGCATTGGTCGTGCGAGTTCCAATATTTCCTTGAAATCGCGCCAAACCCGCAGCTGAAGGCGCAACTATTCAATGCGAACACGCTCAGTCGAATCACGGGCAAGAAGGCAGCGGAGGCGCGAGAAAACGTCTTCGGTGCCTCACCCTCCTGGTTCGCGCCAAAGAGCGTGACGGACTACGAGGTCTGGATATTCGCTGACGAGCCCGAGCGTAACTTCAAGGTTCTGATTGACAAAGCGTCAGGGCACATGTTTATCAACGACTATCAGGTGTAGCGGAAGTGGGCGAGAAGCGGACGACATTGCGCAGGAGGTTCGGTGGGCGCACCGGGGACTGGGTCCTATGGCGGGCATGACGCAGCCGATGCCCTGGCGATTGAGTTGGTCACCGCCGCCCTGCTGAACGCGGTGAATCACTCAGATCTCCCCGGCGTGCTTGCGTTGTGGTCCGATGGCGGCGTGCTGATGCCGCCGCATCACCCCTCAGTTCGTGGTCGGGAGGAGATCGAACGCTACTTCCGTCGACTCTTCAGCGTGAGCCGGTTCAGGTTCGCGTTCACTTCATCGCAAATCGAGGTGTGCGGCGATGTTGCTTTCGAGCGCGTCGAGTACGAGGTCGCGGTCTCGGGTTCAGCGGCCGGTCCGGAAGTTCGGGACCGAGGTAAAGGCCTTCACGTCTTCAGGCGGCAGTCAGGCGTGTGGAAACTAGCTATGGATATCTGGAATAGCGACAATCCGGCCTAGTTCCCGCCCGCTCGCGATAGAATCCGCCTCCATGTCCCTCTTTCGCCGCAAGCCCATTGCGGAACTGGTGGTCGACGAGGCCGACACGTCGCGCTCGCTCAAACGCGTACTGGGCGCCGGCGACCTGGTCATGCTCGCCATCGGCGCGGTCATCGGCGCTGGCATCTTCGGGGCCATCGGCACGGCGGCGGCGGGGCAGGTGGGGCCCGACGGGGTCGTCATCCGCTACGGCGCGGGGCCCGCGCTGGTGTTCTCGTTCCTGCTGCTGGGAGGCGCGTGCGCGCTGGCGGCCCTGTGCTACGCGGAGCTGGCGTCGATGATCCCGCAGGCCGGGTCGGCCTACGCCTACACCTACGCGACGCTGGGCGAGGCGGTGGCCTGGATCATCGGCTGGGACCTGATCCTCGAGTACGCGGTGGGCAACGTCGCCGTGGCGATCTCGTGGGGCGACTACTTCACGACGCTGATGCGCGGCGTCGGCGTGGACTTTCCGGCCTGGCTCACGACCGGCTACCGCACGGCGCTGCTCAGCAGCAACCCGGACGTCCACGGCCTGCTGCAGGCGGCGCCGCACCTGGCCGGCATCCCGATCCTCGTGAACCTCCCCGCGTTCGGCATCGTGGCCCTGGTCACATGGCTGCTGCTGCGGGGCGCCAGGGAGAGCGCGCGCGCGAACAACATCATGGTCGTGATCAAGCTGGTCGCGCTTGCGCTCTTTGTCGGCGTCGGCCTGACCAGCCTGAACATGGTCAACTACACGCCGTTTGCTCCCAACGGTTTCACCGGCATCCATCAGGGCGCGGCGATCGTCTTTTTCGCCTACATCGGCTTCGACGCGATCTCGACCGCCGCGGAAGAGACCCGGGACCCGCAACGCAACCTGCCCATCGGCATCCTGGGCGGGCTGGCGATCTGCACGCTGATCTACGTGATCGTGGGCTTCGTGCTGACGGGCATGGTGCCTTACACCGAGCTGGCGCACTCGGCCGACCCGCTGGCTTACGCGCTGCAGGCGGCCGGCTACGGCCGCGTGGGCTGGCTCGTGGCGCTGGGCGCGGCCGTGTCGATGACCGCGGTGCTGCTGGTGTTCCAGTACGGCCAGCCGCGCATCTTCTTTTCGATGGCGCGCGACGGCCTGCTGCCGCAGTGGGCGGCCAGGCTGAACCCGGTCACGCGGATCCCCGCGACCACCACGCTCATCACCGGCGTCGCGGTGGCCCTCGCCGCAGCTGTCGGCGACGCGGCCGAGACCTACGATCTCACCAACATCGGGACGCTCTTCGCCTTCGCGCTGGTCTGCACGGGCGTGCTGGTGCTCCGCATCATCGAGCCGGAACGTCCGCGGCCATTCAAGGTGCCGCTGGTGTGGGTGGTGGCGCCGCTGGGCGCAGCGGCCTGCATCTTCATCATGGTCGGACTGCCGTACCAGGCGTGGGAGCGGTTCGGAATCTGGCTCGCGGTGGGACTCGCACTCTACTTCGCGTACAGGGTACTCGCATTCGAAGCTGCGCACGTGATTGCGCGGATTGGCTTGGATTGCGCTGACAGGGGTTATCCGCAGATGGCGCAGATTACACGGATCCAATTGGGTTGCCTTCTACTGCTGGCTCTTGCGGCCGGCCGTGCCGACGCGCAGTGGACGCAGTTTCGCGGACCCAACGGCTCCGGCGTCGGCGCCGACACGGGATATCCCGTCGAGTTCTCGGCGTCGAAGAACGTCGTCTGGAAGACCGCCGTCCCCAACGCGCCGTCCTCGCCTGTCGTCGTCGGCGGGCGAGTGTTCCTCACCGCAAGCCAGGGCGACCAGCTGCTGACGATCGCGCTCGACGCCAGGACGGGGCGCGAGGCGTGGCGCCGGCAGATTCCGCGCGCGCACATGCACAAGATCTACAAGACCAACGATCCGGCGTCGCCCACACCGGTCGCCGACGAGGCGGGCGTGGTCGTGTTCTTCGCCGACTTCGGCCTGGTGGCGTATGCGAACGACGGGAAGGAAGCGTGGCGTCATCCCCTGGGTCCCTTCCGGAATTTCTACGGCATGGCCGCGTCGCCGATCATCGCCGGTGACACGGTCATCCTGGTGTGCGATCAGGCCGCCGGCTCCTTCCTGCTCGCGCTGGACCGCGCCAGCGGGCGCGTTCGCTGGAAGACAGAGCGGACTGGACGAACCGTCGGGTGGGCGACGCCGATGGTGTTCAGGCCGGCCGGGCGACCGGCGCAGCTGGTCGTGCTGGGGTCAGCGCACCTGGACGGCTACGACCTGGCCAGCGGCAAGCCTCTCTGGTGGATGCGGGTGGCCTCGCAGGGCGGGATCGGCACGCCGGTCGAAAGCGGCGAGAGTGTGCTGATCACCACGCTGGCGGCCAGCGAGCCGTGGATGCCGGAGTTCGGGCCGATGCTCGAGAAGTACGACGGGAACAAGGACGGGCGGCTTTCCGAGGCGGAGTTCAAGGGCGACCCCGATCTCGGCGAGCACTTCGGCTGGCTCGATGAGAACAGCGACGGCAACGTCGAGCGGGCCGAGTGGACCGCGGCACGAGAGATGGGTGTCGGCGAGTTCGGCGCGCTGGCGATCCGTCCGGACAACGCAACGGGGCAGCTTCTGCCCGACGCGGTCCGCTGGCGCTTCCAGAAGAACCTGCCGTTCATCCCGGGACCGCTCGTCTACCAGGACGTGTTCTACATGGTGCGCGACGGCGGCATCATCACGTCGCTCGACCCGGCGACGGGCAGGCTGCTGAAGGAAGGCCGGAGCCGCGACGCGATCGGCGGGTACTCGGCGTCGCCGGTGGCCGCCGACGGCAAGGTGTACCTGGCCAGCAACGACGGCAAGATCACGGTGCTGCAGGCCGGTGCGCAGTGGCAGGTGCTGGGCGTCAACGATCTCGGCGAGGAGGTCCGCGCGACGCCCGCGCTCGGCGGCGGCCGCATCTACGTGCGCACGCAGAGCGCGGTCTATTGCTTTGGCACGTAGGCCGGAGCGTTCAGGACGTAGGCCGGAACTCTAGTTCCGGCGCTGCCGGCGTCAGAACCCGGGAATCCTCTCGGATAGCAGCGCGACGCTGAGCGCATATGTGTGCGCGCAGTTGTAGGCGAGCAGCGCCTCGTAGTTCGACGTGACGAGGTACGTGCGGTTGTCGATGGCCAGCAGCGAGGCTTCCCGCACCGACGAGGGCACGGGCTTGCCGCTGGCGAGTGTCACGCCCAGCGTGTGCCAGTCCCTCAGCGCACGGCGCTGGCTCAACGTGCGCACTGCGCGGCAGCCCTCGTCGCGCAGCGGCACCGTAACGACCTTCTCGCGCGCCGCGTCGGGAATCGTCACCGCGTAGCCCCACCGGCCCGGCGTCCAGCCGTGCTGCTGCAGGTAGTTGCCTATGGACCCGAACACGTCGGGCATCGACGTCCAGACGTCGCGGTCGCCGTCTTTGTCGAAGTCCACGGCCCACGCCAGGTAGCTTGACGGCATGAACTGCACCTGGCCCAGCGCTCCGGCCCAAGACCCCTTGAGCTTGTCGAGCGCGATGTCGCCGCGATCGACGATGGTGAGGGCGTCGAAGAGCTGCTGACGGAAGAAGTCGCCGCGCCGGCCTTCCCAGGCCAGCGTCGCCAGCACGGGCACCGTGGGGCGGACGCCGGCGAACCGCCCGAAGTTGGATTCGAGGCCCCACACCGAGACCAGCATTCGCGGGTCGATGCCGTAGGCCTTGCCCGCACGCGTGAGCACCGGCTGGTGCCGTTTCGCCATCGTGCGTGCAGTGCGGACGGTGGGTGTGGTGAGCCGGCGCTTCAGGTAGTCCTCGAGCGACAGCGTGAACTCGGCCTGGGTGCGATCGCGTTCCAGCACCTTGTCGACCGGTTCCACGCCGTCGAAGGCGGCCGTCACCGTCGCCTCGCGAACGCCGCGCGTCAGCGCCTCGGCGCGCACGCCGTCGAGCCATGTCGCGAAGGCTTGACGGTCGGTCGAGGGGGCGGGAGTGCCCGTGGCGTCGGGGGTTGGTGGCGTTGGAGGCTGAGACGTGAGGCCGGCGAGGAGCGCGAACAGGGCAAGCGACGCAATTTTCACGGCGACAGCATGACAAACAAGTCTGCTGCTGCCAAGCCCGGCGACGGCGCCGGCGGCGGGCCTGAAGGCCTGCGCTACACTTTGGCCCGATGCGCATCCTGATAGTCGCGGCCGAGGCCGCGCCGTTTGCCAAGACCGGCGGTCTGGCCGATGTCGCCGGCTCGTTGCCCAAGGCCCTGGCCGCGATGGGCCACGACGTGCGCGTGGTGATGCCGGCATACCCGGCGATCGAAGAGGCGGCGAGGAGCGGCCGCTGGGGTGTCACCGCGGACTCCACGGTGCTTCGCGTGCCGGTCGGTGGCGGCCTGGTGCCGGCCGGCGTGCTGCACACGATGCTGCCAGGGTCGCAGGTGCCGATCTACTTCATCGCCGAACGGCACCTCTTTGTGCGGCCCGAGATCTACGGGTATCCAGACGATGGCTATCGGTTTGCGTTTTTCAGCCGCGCGGCGCTCGACCTGATGATTGGCGCCTGGGGCTGGCGCCCCGACGTGGTGAGCGTCCACGACTGGCACGCGGCGCCGGCCATCGCGTGGCTGGCGACCGCGGGACAGCTCGACGAGCGGTACCGCGCGCTGCCGACGTGCCTGACCATCCACAACCTGGCGCACCAGGGCCGCGCCAGTCGCCAGGTGCTGGGCTACCTGGGCATCGACGCGCCCCGGCTGATCGAGGAAGGGCCCGGCGAGGTGAACTTCATGGCGCGCGGCATCTTCCACGCGACGATGGTCACCACGGTGAGCCCGACCTACGCGCACGAGATCCTCACGTCCGAGTACGGCGAGCGGCTGGACTCGCTCCTGCGCTACCGGCACTTCGACGTCCACGGCATCCTGAACGGCCTGGATTACGACGTGTGGAACCCGCTGACCGACCGGCACATCGCCTCGGCGTTTGATGCCACCCGGCTCGACCAGCGTGCCGCCAACAAGCGCGCGCTGCAGCAGCGGCTGGGGCTGCCGGCATCTGACGCGCCGCTGGTGGCGATGGTCACCAGGCTCGACGCGCAGAAGGGCCTGGACATCACGGGCCACGTCGCGCACCTGCTGCTCAACGCGGAGAGCGGCGACGCGCAGCTGGTCGTGCTGGGATCGGGGGCCGCCGAATACGAGGACATGTTCCGGCACCTGGCCGCCTATCACCGCGAGAAGATGGCGGCCGTGCTGCGCTACGACGCGGCGCTGGCGCCGCTCATCTATGCCGGCAGCGACATCTTCCTGATGCCGTCGCGTTTCGAGCCGTGCGGCCTGGGGCAGATGATCGCGATGCGCTACGGCAGCGTGCCGGTGGTCCGCGCCACCGGCGGGCTGGTGGACACCGTGCGCGAGGGCGTCAGCGGCTTCCTCTTCGCCGACTACACCGTCGAGGCGTTCTGGGGCGCGCTCAGCCGCGCGCTGGGCACGTACCGGGCGGGCCCTGCGTCGTGGCAAGCTCTGCAGCGCGGTGGCATGTCGGCCGACTTCTCGTGGACCACCTCCGCGCGCGGGTACCAACAAGTGTTCGATTGGGCTTCTGCGCGGGTGAGGGGGTGGTGAACCCGTGGCCTCAGCCGCTGGGCAGGTGTATCATCCCCTTCGTCCTCGCCACGTCGGGGGCTGTACCGTTGTTGGAGGACGGGGCAGCAAGGAGGGAAGGGCGATGTTCAACCTCGATGGGACTCAGCTGCGCATCATTCGGCACACCGTCTCGTCCGCATTCGCATTCTGGCTCTTTAGCCAGATCTCGGATGCCAGTTTCCTCGAGCGGATCTGGAGCCAGGCCGCCATCGTCACGCTCGGAGCTGGCGCTGTACGCGTCTGGATGCTTGAAGGCGCAAAAGCCGACGCCAACCACACGCGCTAGGTTCAGTGCGGCAATCTTTCGCGGAGCATCGCGTAAGTCCACGTGCCGGTTAGCGCTGCGAGGATTGCCACCGCCATCACGCCGATGCCGGCGCCGAGCAGCGTGAAGAGCGGTCCGGGGCACGCGCCGACGATCGCCCAGCCCAACCCGAAGCACGTGCCGCCAATCGCGTAGCGCGCGCCGCTGCCCATCGTCTTTGGCTCCAGGCAGATTGCCTGGCCGTCGACGCTCCGCACGCCGGCGCGCTGCAGCAGGCGCATCGTGATACCTGCGGTGACGACCGCGCAGCCGAGCAGCCCGAACATGTGGAAGGACTGGAAGCGGAACATCTCCTGGATGCGGAACCAGGAGATGGCCTCGGACTTCATCAGCACCAGGCCAAAGGCAAATCCGATCGCCACGTAGCGCGCGTAGATCATCGCAGCAGCACCGGCAGCAGGAAGTGCGTGCTGATCAGGCCGCCGGCGAAGAACCCGGCGACGGCGATGAGCGAGGGCAGTTGCAGCGCGGCCAGGCCCGTGATGCCGTGGCCCGACGTGCATCCGCCGGCGTACGCGGTGCCGAAGCCGACGAGAAAGCCGCCGCCGACGATAATCGCCAGGCCGCGCGCGGTGGCGAGCGCGGGCCACGAGAAGAGCGACGCCGGCACGTACCCCGCCAAGTCGCCGACGCCAAGCGCCGCGAGATCCCGCGCCGTCTGATCCGAGATCGCAATCGTCGGCGATGGGATCAGCCAGCCGATGAAGGCCCCGGCCAGCACCGCCCCCGCCAGAAACGCCAGGTTCCAGCCACCGGCATTCCGCCAGTCGTAGCGCAGGAACTGCGGCTTGATCGGCGCCCCAATCGCGCACATGTGGCGCAGGTTCGACGAGATGCCGAACGAGCGATTCCCGGCGAGAAGCAGCGCCGGCACGACCAGGCCGATGAGGGGGCCGGTGACATACCACGGCCACGGCGTCGTCAGGAGTTCGAGCATGTGCGGACTTCGTCCCTCGTCCTTCGTCCTTAGAACACCTTCTTGAGCGTCCGCCCGACGGTCCTGAACCCGCCCCCGATGTGCGTGCCGGCGGTGGCCAGCGCGCTGGTGACCGGGCCACGCTCGTCAGCATCGGTGCTCTGGTCGGCTCCACCTGTGGCGGTCGGGGCGTTGCTGAACACGACCGGCACTGGGAATTGACGATTGACGATTGCCGATTGACGATTGAGTACGGCAGGTGCGGCAGTCGCCGCCTCGACCAGCGGCGCATCGGGGCGCACGAACAACGTCGCGTCTGAAAGCGGTGCGTCCCGGAGCCTGGACCTGGATGCCGGACGCCCAGCGGGTCGGGACACGACAGGAGCCTTCACATCCGACCACGACGGCATCGGCAATCCTGGCAGCCGCTCGGCGCGTGCGACGGGCACACCGGGGACCGGGGGGATGACGCTCGCCCGTGGCGCGGTGACGATGATGCCGGCAGCAAGGCCGAGGCATCCGACGACACCCGAGAGCGCGATGGCAAACCGTGGCTTCTCCTGCATCACGCGCCTCCTGCCAGCTTCTTGCGCGCCTTCTCGACGTCGCGGTGGAACACAACCAACGGGTCGGCGTTTGCGGCTTTGGTCGTGAAGGTGAAGCTCTTGCCGCTCTTGAGCTTCAGCCGCAGCCTCTTCTCCTCGTAGTCGACCGCCAGCGTCTGGAGACCTTCAAGCGGCGCATGAAACGCGTCGTCGCCGCTGGACGGCCTGTACCGGAGGCCCGTCAGGTCGGCGGCCAGGCGTCCCTCACAGGACCCGAGGCGGTGTTTGTGGACGACCTGCACGGAAGCCGCGACATCGCCGGCCACGCGCCGCAGCGGCGTCGCAGCGGGGACTCCCGGTGCCGGTTCTGGTGCGGGCGAAGCCTCTGACACCCCCGTATTTGGCCGCGCCTCGGGGGGCGCAGGCCTCGCTGGCATTGCCGTGGCGGGCGTGGCCTCGACCGGCGCCGCCGCCGTTGCGGCGACGGGCGCCGGCGCTGGCGCTTCGCGACTCGGGGGCCTCGACACCACCCACCACACGAAGCTGGCGAGCACCGAGCCGCCCAGGACAATCCATCCGCTGGGCAGCGCGGCCCGAGCTCAAGTCCGGCCTCCGCGGATCCGGGCGATTTTCGACTCGCGGTCTTCCTCGGTCCGCTGGATGTCGCGCCGGAACTCGGCGTCGACCAGGGCGCGCGCCTCCGGATCGAAGATGCCGGCCACCTTCGACTGGTGCAGGATCTTCAGCTCGGCGATGCGCGCCTCGGCGCGGCTGCGCACCTCGGCGATCTCGGCCTTCTGCTCGTCGGAAACGGATTCACGGACGTCGCCGCTCTCCGCGTCCTTCTTTCGAAGCCGCTCCATGGCCAGTTCGTACGCGCTCTTGGGGCCGTCCACGATGGTCAGAATACCATTGGACTTCGACCCAGACACCGGGAGGAGACGGTGATAGGATCCGCACACCTGAAGGAGGCACCCCGCGATGGTCGGATTCCTCGTGGTTTGGCTGGTAATGGCCGTGGCGCTGTTTGCCACAACGCGCCTGGTTGGCGGCATCCAGGTGGATTCCTATGCCACGCTGGCCGTGGCGGCGCTCGTCATCGGCTTCGTCAACGCCCTTGTGAAACCCGTGCTGGTGATCCTGACGCTTCCGCTCACGATCGTCACGCTCGGGCTGTTCTACCTGGTGGTCAACGGCGCGTGCCTGATGCTGGCTGCGGCGCTGGTGCCCGGGTTCGCAATCAGCTCCTGGGGCTCGGCCATCGTCGGGGCGCTGGTGCTGAGTGTAATCGGGTGGCTGCTGAGCAGCGTTCTGGTGGGCGCGACGCGCGCGTAGCGGGTTCTGCACAACCCGTCCCGGGCGGCGATTAGGCGGCAGGGCTACCGGCCGATGGCGACCAGCTGTTTCTCGGTGCGGACGATCAGCAGCGATCCGGCGATTGCCGGCGTGGCCATGATGGGCTCGCTCATCGGGTTTTTCGCGAGCAGCTCGAAACTCGGCCCGGCCTTCACGACAAACACGTCGCCGTCCTCGCTCGACACGAACAGCCGTCCGTCAGAGGCGACCGGTGACGCGCTGAAGCCGCTGCCGGCGTGCGGCAGGCGCTGCCGGTAGACCTCGGCGCCGGCGGCGATCGTGTACGCGTCGAACAAGCCCTGGTTCGCCAGGGTGTAAAGCTGGTCGCCGTAGGCGAGCGGCGTCGGCATGTACGGCCCGCGCTGTGTCTTGCTCCACGCAATGGCCTCGCTCGTCGTCTGGCCCGAGGCGAGAGTGAGGTTGCCACGGCTGCCAGGCCTGATCGCGAAGATGGGCCGCTCGGGCGCGCGGCCCGAGGCGACGATCACCAGATCGCCGGCGAGAATCGGAGTTGGCGCGGTGATCTTCGAGCTGCCGCCTAGTTGCCAGAGCTGCTCTCCGGTGGCCGGGTCGTACCCGCGTATGAAGTTGGGCGCGTTTGTCACCAGCTCCTTGCCGCGCGGCCCGGAGACGACGGTCGGCGTGGCCCACGACGGCAGCTCCGTGCGCTCGGTCTTCCAGAGGCTGCGGCCGGTCTTCACGTCGAACGCCTGCACGAACGAGCTGCCGTGCACGTCGCACTGCACGATCACACGGCCGTCGGCGACGATCGGCGAGCTGGCGTTGCCCCACTCGTACTCGGGCAGGTCGTAGGCGCCGGCGTTGAGGACGCCCAGGTCCTGCTTCCAGCGAAGCGCGCCCTTCATGTCGTACGCGTAGAGGCCCTGCGATCCGAAGAAGGCGACGACGGTCTCGCCGTCGGTGGCTGGCGTCTGGTTGGCGTACGTGGACTTGATGTGGCGCTTCTCGCGCGGCACGCCTCGATACGCGGTCTGCGTCCAGCGCACCTTGCCGGTGGCGCGGTCAATCGCGACGAGCTGCCATTGATGCTCGGATCGATCCGGCGATGCGTCACCGGCGCCGTACAGGCCCTTGCGAAACGTTGCGTTGGGATCGGTGCTGACGGCCGTCGTCACGAACACGAGATCGTCCCAGACGATGGGGCTGGAGTGCGCCAGCCCCGGCAGCGGCGTGCGCCACTTGATGTTCGTGCCCGCGGCCAGGTCCCACTCGGTGGGCAACTCGGCGCCATCGCCGACGCCGGACGCGAGCACGCCCCGAAATGACGGCCAGCGCGTGGAGCTCGTGGCACGAGGCGAAGCGAGCGACGCCGACAACAGGAGCAGCGCGACAGGAGCAGCCCACCGTGGACGCATGCCGTAAGAATATACGTACGTAGTGCGTAGGGCGGAACTTCCGCCTTCGCGTAAGCTTCGGCGGACCGCCGTAGCCTTGGCGAAGGCGGTCAGTACCGCCGTCTCCGCCTCACTGCAGCACGAGGTACGGGTCGATGGGCGTGCCTTCCCACCACCGGCCCGGCTCGGCGATCCGGAAGATCGCGAAGTGCAGGTGCGGCGTGTTCCTGGGCGCATTGCCGGTGGTCCCGACATAGCCCACGACATCGCCGGCGTTGACGCGCTGGCCTTCGCGCAGGCCTTCGGCGTAGCGGTCAAGGTGCGCGTAGTAATAGCAGAAGGCGCCGCTCGGGTCGTATTGGTACACCGTGATGCCGCCACGCGCGCTGGTGAACAGCTTGCCGATGACGCCGGCGTCGACGGCGCGGACCGGCGTGCCGCGCGGCGCGAGGATGTCGATCGCTTCGTGACGGCCTTCTCCACGCTCCTGATCGAAGCTTTGCTGCAGCGCGGGCCGGGCCACGCCGTCGATGGGGACTCGCAGCCGCTTCTGCTGCAGGATCTCGACGTCGGTGCCGTTGAGCGTCGAGGGCGGTGGCGCATCCGGCGGCGTCGTCGCGGGTCCGATGGCCGGGGCCGTCGCGACGACCGGCGGCAGGCCGCCGGCATGCACGGGCTCGTCGGGCCCGGGCACCATGGCCGGCGGGGCCCCGGCGTCCGCTGAATGCGGGGCTGAAGCCCCGCCGCCACGTAAAGAAGTCAGCACGTCGCGACGCCAGGCCAGGTAGGTCGTGGCCAACGCGCCGAGGCAGAAGCCGATGGCGAGCATCGCCACCATGCGCTCGTGCACGCGGGCCTTTCTCGGGCTCGTCACGGCCGGAACGCCACCTTCGTGCCGGGCGCGACCAGGGCCGCCAGCCGCAGCGCATCCCAGTTGGTGAGCCGGACGCAGCCGTGCGACTCGGTGTGGCCGATGCGCGACGGTTCAGGCGTGCCGTGCAGGCCATAGTGCGGTCGCGACAGATCGACCCAGACGACTCCGACGGGGTTGTTCGGGCCCGCGGGGATCTTTGCCTTGGCGTGCGACGGGTCGGCATCCCAGAACAGATCGGGGTTGTAGTGAAAGACCGGATCGCGCTTGACGCCTGTGACCTTCCAGTCGCCGATCGGCAGCGGGTCGTTGCTGCTGCCCACGGTGACCGGCGCGAACAAGACGACATTGCCCGATTCGTCCACCACCGACAGCGCGCGCTCGGCTTTCGAGACGGTGACGGTCACCGGCGCCGGTTTGGCGCCCTTGGCCGGCGGGTCTGGGGGAGGCGCCACATTCGGCACCTTCAGCGTCTCGCCCGCCGTGTTGAATCGAGCCTCGGGATTCAGCGCGCTCAGCAGTTTTGGGCTGGCGTGGAAACGCTCGCCCAGCCGCTCGAGCGCCGAGCGATAGCCCAGCGCCGGCAACGCCGCGCGTTCCATCATGTCCTCGGGAATGTGTTCCGTGAACGGGCCCGCGACGTCCTCGGCGGTGACTTGATACGAGACAACCGTGTCGCCAGGAGCCGCCTCGGCCAGGGCGGAGAGCGTCGCGGCATCGGCCCGCCCGGTGGCTGGCAGCTTCCGGGACTGCTGAAACGCGGTGACCGCCCTGCGCGTGATCGCGCCGGGCCTGCCGTCGATCTCGCCGGGCGAGAAGCCGGCGCGATCCAGCCGGACCTGCAGATCGAGCCCGGATGAGGCATCCGCCGCGGGCTTCGGCGAGGGGGCGGGTGGCCCCTGTGCGGCCAGGGCCGCGAGTAACACGAGAATGATCGACACGATGGCTCCTCAGGCGAAGGTGGAACGTCCCGCTGCTGAGATCAACCGCTGCGAGAACCGTGCCGCGGCGGTGATAGCCTGAGGCGGTCATGACCCAGGGCGCGATACCGCAGTACGACCTCATCGTGGTGGGGTCGGGCGCTACCGACCGACCACCTGCTCGAGGGGATGAGGCGGGAGAACTCTAGTGAAACGGGTTGGGTCGGGTTGGGTCAGGTTGGGTCGGGTTGGGCCGGGTTGGAGTTGGTTGATCGGGTTGGCCGGGTTGATCGGGTTGCTGTCGAATCAGCCCGGTCGCGCGCAGCCGTCGTCGCTGGCGATCACGGGCGTCACGCTGATCGACGGCACAGACGGCCCCGCCCGCCCGGGCATGACCGTTGTCGTTCGCGATGGGCGCATCGCGGCGATCACCGCGGACGGCTCGGCGCGCGTGCCCGGCGACGCCGTGCGCGTGGAGAGCGCCGGGCGGTTCCTGATCCCCGCGCTGATCGACGCCCACGTACACCTGACGACCCGGCCCGAGGCCGAGGCGCCGCCGGTGGTCCTGCTGCCGTCGCTGGTCGCCCACGGCGTGCTGGCGGTGCGCGACATGGGCGGCGACCTTGATCGCCTCATCGCCATTCGCGCGGCGATCGCCGCAGGCACACTCGCCGGGCCGGCCATCATCACGCCCGGGCCGTTCATCGATGGCCCGCAGGACAAGTCCCCGACCGTCTCTCCGGTCGCGACGCCTGCCGAGGCCGCTGCCGCGGTCCGCAGCCTTGCCAGCCGGCGCGTGGACTTCATCAAGGTGCAGGCCGGGCTCACCGCGGAGCTGTGGCGTGCGACGCTCGAGGCCGCGCGTGCCGCACGCCTGCCGGTGGCCGGCCACGTCCCGGAGGCGATGAGCGCATTCGACGTCGTCGCCGGCGGGCAGCGCAGCGTCGAGCACGTGTCGCCGGCGCTGCCGGGCGACGCGGGGTTGATGCTGTCGGTGTCGCGCGACGAGACGGCGCTCAGGGCCGAGATGAAGGCGATTGCCGAGGGCTGGGCGCGGCCCGAGCCCGATCGCGCCGCGCTTCGAGTGCGCAACCGCGAGCTGCAGCGGCGGCTCATCGATTCAATCGACCCGGCCCGTGCGGCCACGTTGTTTGCCGCCATGCGCGAGCACGATGTCACCGCCGTGCCGACGCTGGCCTGGTCAGGCGGCCTGATGCCCAGGGCGAGGAACGACTGGCCCGGTACCGACACGTTGTCGCTGGTGCCCAGGGGCGTGCGCGAGGCATGGTTGAAGCGCCGGCAGACCGTGGCCTCGACGGACACCGACGCCGACCTCGCCCTCAACGAGTCGATCGCCAGGGCGAGCATCGAATTCACGGGAGCGATGCATCGTGCCGGCGTCACCATCGCCGCCGGCACCGATGCCTTCGACAGCTACCTGCCGCTGGGGCCCTCGCTGCACGCGGAGCTCGAAAACCTGGCAGCCGCGGGCTTCTCAGCGGAGCAGGCGTTGCTTGCGGGCACTCGCGAATCGGCGCGGCTGCTCGGCATGACCGCCTCGCGCGGCACCGTCGTGGCCGGCAAGCTCGCCGACCTCGTGCTGCTCGACGAGGATCCGACGAAAGACATCCGCGCGACGCGGAAGATCCACGCGGTCATTCAGTCCGGCCGCCTGCTCGATCGCTTGGTGCTCGACCGCATGCTCGCCGATGTGCGAGCCGCCGCCGAGCGCTGAGCGCACGCCGCATTCATCCGCCAGGCCGTCTCCACGCGCCAAGCACGGCTACGCCGCGCCGCGGGTCCAGAGGCAACCGA
The DNA here is from genome assembly GCA_963806705.1 of Vicinamibacteria bacterium. Lineage (GTDB taxonomy): Bacteria > Acidobacteriota > Vicinamibacteria > Vicinamibacterales > JAENWD01 > JAENWD01. The sequence goes on along the minus strand of CAWDZE010000005.1, from coordinate 172,927 downwards.
GGCGGCGTGCTCTGCCCGTTAGTCTGAATCGGCGAAATCTGCGTAATCTGCGGATAAAGTAAAAGGCTCGATCGCAGCGTGACTGTGATCGTCACCACACTGGAGCGACCCGCATGTGGCATAGGCGTGCATTGACAATGCTCGGCGTCATCACGGCCACCGCGATCCCCGTGGCGGCACAGGAGTGGCGCAAGCCGGTCGTCCAGGGGCTCGATGCCAGGGCCGATCACTACGGCCAGCTCTCGCGCGCGATCTGGGAGGCGGCGGAGGTCGGCTACAAGGAGACGAAGAGCTCAGCGCTGCTGCGTGACGAGCTGAAAGCCGCCGGCTTTCGCATCGACGAGGGTGTGGCCGGCATGCCGACGGGATTTGTCGCCACGTGGGGCAGAGGCAAGCCCGTCATCGGGATCATGGGCGAGTTCGACGCGCTGCCGGGTCTGTCGCAGGAGACCGTGCCCGAGCAGAAGGCGCGGGTGAGCGGCGCGCCCGGTCACGGCTGCGGCCACAACCTCCTGGGCGTCGCGTCGCTGGCGGCGGCGCTGGCCGTCAAGGCGCAGCTCGAGTCGCGGAAGCTGCCGGGCACGATCCGCTACTACGGCACGCCGGCCGAAGAGGGCGGCAACGGCAAGGTCTACATGGTGCGCGCGGGCCTGTTCAGCGACGCCGACGTCGTGCTGCACTGGCACCCAAACGACGGCAACATCGCGCCGCGCGGCAGCACGCTCGCGGTCATATCCGCGAAGTTCCGCTTCAAGGGCATCGCCGCGCATGCAGCCAGCGCGCCGGACAGGGGCCGCTCGGCGCTCGACGCGGTGATGGTGATGACCCACGCCGTGGACCTGCTGCGCGAGCACATCCCGCAGGAGTCGCGCCTGCACTACATGATCACCAAAGGCGGCGTCGCGCCCAACATCGTCCCCGAGTCGGCCGAAATCTATATGTACGCCCGCCATCCGACGATCACCGTCCTCGACGGCATCTGGGAGCGCATCCTCAAGACTGCCGAGGCCGGCGCGCTGGCGACCGGCACGACCATGGAGATGGAACTTGTGGGGAGCACGCCGGAGGTGCTGCCGAACGAGGCGATGACGGTGCTGTTCGACAAGAACCTGCGCGAGGTGGGAGGGGTGACCTACACGGCCGAGGAGCGCGTGTTTGCCGCGACGCTGCAGAAGTCGTTCCTGCCCGGCACCGCGCGCGAGATCGACGAGGCGTCGACGGTCCGCCCGTCCGACGAGCCATTGATGCTGGGATCTACCGACGCAGCCGACGTGAGCTGGGTGGTCCCGAGCGGATGGATCATGGCCGCGACCTACGTGCCCGGCACGCCAGGCCACAGCTGGCAGGCCACGTCGTGCAGCGGCGGCAGCATCGGCCGCAAGGGCATGATGGTCGCCGCCAAGACGCTGGCGCTCACCGCCATGGACCTGCTGACCGACCCCGCCAAGGTCGCCGCGGCCCGTGAGAGCTTCGAGAAGACGAAGGGTTCACGGGTCTACAAGTCGCGGGTTCCCGAGGGCGCTGCGCCTCCCCTCAACTATCGGGAAACGAACTAAATCGAGCCGCCTTGCCTCTACTGACCCGCTGTGGCGCGCTCCTTGGCTTCGGCGTCGACATCAGCTTCCCATTCGGCGACAAGCGAGCGGAGTTCGCGTATCCGATCGCCATGCTGCTGCGCGAGGTCATGCCGCTCGCCCGGATCCGTGCGGAGATCGAAGAGAAAGTACTGTCCGCGGTCGTCGATGTATTTCCAGTCACCACGTCGCACCGCACGTTGCGTCGCCGGTGGCGTGGCGGTCGCACCGGGCGTGGGAGGCATTCGCCAGTAGAGCGTTCTCTCCACGATCGTGCCCTTCTCCAGAAGCGCGATGAGATCGACGCCCTCCGGGCGATTGCTTGACGGCGGTTGTACGCCAGCAGCCGCGAGAATCGACGCGGTGAGATCCATCGTGATGCCGACCTGCGCTGAGGTCATGCCGGCCTGTAGCCGAGCGGGCCATCGCAACAAAAGAGGCACGCGAGTGCCGCCCTCCCACAACGTGCCCTTGCGGTGGAACAGCGGCGCATTGCGGGAGAGCCATTCACCGCCGTTGTCGCTGGTGAAAATCACGAGTGTGTTCCGCGCGAGCTTCAGCCGTTCGAGCGCGTCCAGAATGCGGCCGACGCCCTGATCGGCGCGTTCGAGCATGGCGACGTAGTCCGCGCGCGTCCCGCTTTCGCGATAGTGCTCCCAGCCGCGTTTTCCTTCCGGCAGGTCCGGCCGCTGATAGGGCCAATGGGTCGCGTTGTACGCGACCTCGACAAAGAAGGGTCCATTGGCGCGCTGCTCGATGAAAGCTTCCGCCCGCCGCGTGATGTCATCCGTCAAGTACGCCGTCGACGTCGTGGGTTCCTCGTTGTGATAGAGGTCGTGGATTGGCGAGTCAAGCTTCACCGCTGCGGTCGTCGCCACGTTGTGCGTGTAGTAATCGACCGCACCCCGGCGAAATCCCCAGAACTCGTCGAACCCGTGACGATTGGGCCCGGAGCTGGTTTCCACGCCGAGATGCCACTTGCCGAAGAGGCCCGTCGCGTAGCCCGCGTTCTTCAACAGTCGCGGGAGCGACGTCTCGGACGGCGGCAGATGACGTTTGTCGTCGTGGGTCAGCGGCGATTCGATGCCATAACGCTGCTGGTAGCGGCCGCTGATGAACGCCGTGCGCGTGGGCGAGCAGTTCGCGTGATTGGCGTAGAAATCGGTTAACCTGACGCCCTCGCGCGCGAGCCGATCGATGTTTGGCGTCTTGGCATCGGGAGCGCCGTAGCTGCCTACGTCGCCGTACCCGAGGTCGTCCATGATGAACACCACGACGTTCGGGCGCGGCGGCGACTGCGCGCTCGATGCCGTGAAGGCGAGCGCGACGAAGGCGCAGCTAAAGCAGAGCGTACGCAATCAATGCTCCCGTCTTCGCGAGGCTGTTGACCGTTACGACGTGTCTTGTTTGCCGTCAGCATACACCGATCCCGGACGCGGACCGGCAATCAGGGTGTTCACCCACGACCGTCGGGGTGCCTTCGTGCGGATTACTAAACACTGGGCGATTGCTCAGGAGTAATTCTCGACGGACGAATCGGTGACATTGTGATTTAGGCACGTATCGCGGCGGGAGGACTGCAATGGGATCGTCGACCCTCATGACCTCAGGCCCGACGTCTGCATTCGCGCCTCGCGATACCAGCTGACGCCCACGACCCTCAGCGCTTGCCCACCTTCGATTCCGATTCGTTCGCTCGGCCCCGCGTCTTCTATCCGGCCGAGCGAATCGTCCGGAGGCGTGCGAGTGCCGGGCGGATCGTCCTGAGCATCGCGGTGAAATGCCATGGACGGCGGCGAAGCGTCGGCAATCTGCTTCGCGATCGGCAACGCCTCGTCGATTGGGATCGCGCCGCGCGCGATCCGCGACGACAGGTCGTCGCCGTCGATCAGTTCCATGACTAGAGCGGTGACGTCTGGGTCTATCTCAGAGGCCGTAGATCGCCCCGATGTTCGGATGGTTGAGGGCCGCGAGCACTTCGGCTTCGCGCTGAAAACGCGCGAGGCGATCGGCATCGCCGGCCACCGAGGCCGGCAGCACCTTGATCGCCACCGACCGCTTCAGATTGCCGTCGGTTGCGCGGTAGACCTCGCCCATGCCGCCGGCACCGATCTGCGTGGTGAGGCGGACACGCCGAGGCGGGTGCCGGGGCTGAGGGCCAACGGTGGGAATTATAGGGCGGGACGGAGCGCGGATGGGATAACTCCCGACAAACGCCGTACTGGCTACCTATTCGCTGCGTATGTGCCCAAAGACATGTCACCAGTCGGGGTTGGTGACAGCCTTTAAGGGCCACTATCGCCAAGGCGTGAAGGCGCAGAGGCGTTATTGTGTTCGCAGTGCGTCCACTGGCGAGATCGTGCTCGCTCGAACGGCCGGGACCGTGCATGCCACGAGCGCCGAGATTCCGAGCGCGCACACCGCTGTCAGGATCACGGCGGGATCGAATGGGCTCGTGCCGTACAGCTGATTGCCCAGGAACCGTCCCACCGCCCACGTCAGGGGCAGCCCGATGAGCAGTCCGTGACAATCAACCCGAGTGCGCCGCGAAGTACCAGGCGAACCACCTGGCCGCGAGTGGCCCCGAGCGCGATGCGCACGCCGATCTCGCCAGTGCGGCGTCCTGCATTGTGGGCCGTCACACCGTAGAGCCCGATCGACGCCAGAACCAGCGAGAGGACGCCGAAGAACGAGGCGAGCCGCGCGATCAGCCGCTGCTGGGCGAACGTGCCGGCTACCTGCTCTTTCATTGTGCGGACCGAAAGGATGGGCAGCGCGGGATCGACCGACGCGATCGCCTGTCGCACCACCGCCTCGGACACGTGAGCACCTGGCCTGGTGGCAATCACGATGTCGTTCAGGAAATGCGAGCCTGGATTGGCATCGGGCTGCTGGCCTTGAGGCAGGACGAAAAACGGCCGAATGGGCTTGTCGAGGTCGAAATCAAAGTAGCGAGCGTCCCTCGCAACGCCGACAACTTCGTATTCGCGCTCCGAACCGACGCCGTGTTGCCCGAAGTGCTTTCCAAGGGGATCCTCGCCCCTGAAGAACTTCCCCGCGAAGGCTTCACTCACGACGGCCACCTGGCGCGAGGTCGCCGTATCCTGCTCGGAAATGCCGCGCCCTCGCACGATCGCATTTCCGATGACATCGAAGTATCCCGCCGTGGCGCGGTTCCAGAACGCGAGGATGTCGTCATTCGGCCCGGGCGGCGCGTGTCCATCCACCAGGATCCCGGCACCCCAGGCGTTGTTGCCGAAGGGCGAATAACTGCAGAGCGCGACCCCGGAGACGCCGGGAACGCGCGACACCGCTTCGCGGATCCGCGCATACAGTGGCGTCAGCTGCTCCTGACCGTATCCGGCAAGCCTCGGATTGACGTGTGCCACCAGTCGGTCGTCCTGCTCGAATCCGAAGGCCTGATTCTCCAGGTCGTGCAGGGCCATGGTCAGCAGCCCCGCCGCCGACAGCAACACGAGCGACAGCGCCGCCTGAAACACGATGAGCGTCGCTCGCGGCAGTGAGCCGGTGCGCGCCGTGGAACGGCTGGTCCCTCGAAGCGCTTCCATCGGATCGACCCGGGCGGCCATCCACGCCGGCGCGATGCCGAAAGCGAGCCCCGTCGCAAGCGACATCACGAAGGCGAAGAGCAGCACGGGGGCAGACGGCCATGCGTCAATGGGCACGCCGCCTACTCCCGGGAGCGAGGGGAACACAAACTGCAGAATCGCGCGCGTCCCCGCAAGCGCGATCGCCAGTCCGGCCGCGCCGCCACCCAACGAGAGCAGAACGCTTTCGATGAGAGGGCCGCTGACCACACGTGACGTGCGCGCGCCGAGCGCGATGCTCAAGGATGTCTGCCGCCGCCGCTCCATGCCACGCACGAGCATCAGCTGGGCCACGTTTGCACAGACGATGAGCAGCACACAGCCCGTCACCGCCATCAGGATCTCCAGCCAGTGCTGGTATTGCTCGCGCATGCTCGTGATACCGGCGCCGCCCGGGCGCAGGAACAATGTCTGCGCCGGGAGCTTCGCGCGGTCGTTTGCGCTCATCTCACCCCAGTGAGACCGCAGCCACCGCGTGAGCTCCAGTCGCATGCGGGCTTCAACCGACGCGGGCGAGGCCTCCGGCCGGATGCGGCCAATCAACGCCAGCCAATGGGTCTCGTCGTGCCCGAGTGCCGAATCGCTGTTGACGAGGGGCTCGGTGGCGAGTGGCAGAAAGAAATCGGCTGGCGAACTGCGCAGCGTGCCGCCGTAGAAACCTGGCGGCGTGATGCCCACGACGGTGAAGGCCTTGGTGTTCAGGTTGAACACACTGCCGACGACCGACGGATCGCCACCGTAGCGCTGCATCCACAGCCGATAGCTCATCACCACGACGGGCGGAGCGCCAGGCCGATCATCGGCAGGCGTCAACGGGCGACCGGCATACGCGCCTATGCCGAACATCGCGAAGTAATTGCCGGACACGAACTCGCCGGGACGGCTCTCGACCGGCTCCGCCGTGCCGGCGCGCAGCACGCCCAACGGCGTTTGTCCGGCCGAGAACGCCGCCAGTTCCGCAAAGCCCGGTGTGTTGTCCCGCAACTGCGCGTACAACCGATACGCGACCAGGGAAAACTCGCGCTCCTGAGTGAATCCCCCGAAATAACAGCACCGCGATTCCTGGCCCAGCCGGTAGAGCTCGTCCGGATCGCTCACCGGGAGCGATTTCAACAGCACCGCATGGGCCAGGGTGAAGATCGCGGTCGTCGCGCCGATGCCCAGGGCCAGCGTGAGCAGGCTCGCGATCGTGAACGCCGGGGCCAGCCGGAGTCGTCGCAGCGCGTGACGAGTGTCCTGCAGGACCGCGTCCAAAAGCGGCAGCCCCCGCTGGTCCCGCCAGCTCTCCTCGGTCGCGCTGATGCCGCCGAACTTGAGCAGAGCCTGCCGTCGCGCCTCGGTGGGAGACAGTCCGGCGCGCACGTATTCAGCCGTCTGGCGCTCCAGGTGGTCTTCGATCTCCGCGCGCAACCGATCGTCGGCCGCCTCGCCGCTCGCCGCCAACGCGCCGAGCCGCCTGAGGAACCGCCTCAGCGCTCTCATCGCAGATCCTCTGGTTTGACGGCGAAGAATCGCCCGATGATGGCGGCCGTCCGACTCCAGTCGGCGGTTTCCGCCCGCAGCTGTGTGCGCCCGGCGCGCGTCAGGCGGTAGAAGCGAGCCTTCCGGCTGTTCTCGGACGTGCCCCATTCAGAGTCGATCGATCCCTCCTGCTCGAGCTTCAGCAGCACGGGATAGAGCGTGCCCTGGTTGACGGTGAGGACATCGCCGCTAATCTGCTCGATACGCCGCGCGATGCCGTAGCCGTGCAACGGCCCCAGCACGTCGAGCGTCCTCAGCACCATCAGCGCCAGCGTGCCCTGACGCACGTCGGTCTTGTCTTTCATCGACAGCGGTTCGCCTCTCTATTGGGTTCCCAACAGGAGCATGCCACGGTTCATGTTGGAAAGCAACAGGTGCAAGCGTGGGCGGGCAGTGCGCACCTTCGCGTGGGTAAACCTGAACGGCGGCTGAACGGGACGTTCATGAACGGTTCAACGCCGTACCGATATCATTGCCAGCATGACATCCCCCTTCACCTACGACTTTGGCTACAGCTGGGCCGTCGTCTGGGGCCAGTTGATTCCGCTTGTTCTGTTTGGCACGCTTGCCGGCCTCGGGCTCTGGCGGGGCTGGCGGCGATGGGTGGTCGTCGCGTCCGGCGTTCCGGCCGTGTGGGCCGCCTTCAGCCTGGTCAGCATCCACGCATTCGGCATCAACACTCCCCAACCCGTGCCGACGGAGCAGTTTCTCGCGTCGGGCTCCGGCCGGGTCGTGGATGTCGGCGCGGGCTCGGGCCGTGCGGCCGTGGGGCTGCTGCTGGCGCGGCCTCGCGTCACTGTCACGGGCGTGGACATCTACAGCGGCTACTACGGGATCGACGACAACACGCCCGAGCGGTTCATGGTCAACGCCCGCATTGCCGGCGTGGCCGATCGGGCGAAAGCGATGGTGGGCGACGCGCGAGAACTGCCGCTCCCCACGGGCGAGTACGACGGCGTCATCAGCTCGTTCGCGATCGATCACATCCCCCGCGGCGACATCCCCAAGGCGCTGTCCGAAGCGGGGCGCGTCCTCAAGCCCGGCGGAGAGTTTCTCCTGATGATCGTGAATGTCGACTGGTGGGCGCTGCTCACATCGCCGCACGCCATGGCTCACCACCCGCGCGCGAACCCGGTCCGCTGGCAGACGATGCTCGAGGCAGCAGACTTCGAGATCGTGGAACAGGGCACCAGGCCGATGATGATGTATTTTCTCAGCCGGAAACCGCGTTCCTGAGCCGCTCGACGGTCGCCCCGCCTCATGCTGTGGCGCGAGCGCTCCCGGGGTTAGGGATCAATTCGCAACTGGTGCGTCCACAGCCCCGCCACTTGATCACGCACCCAGTGAGACGCTAACGGATCAATCGTGTCTGAGGGCGGCCACCGGATCGATTCGCCCTGCACGCAGCGCAGGTATCAACGCCGCACATGTGCACGCAGTGACGATGCAGAGCAGGCTTGCGAGGTAGGCGACCGGATCGAAGAGACGCACACTCGACCCGATCGCCTCTGCCGCAGGCGTCGCCAGGAGCGCGGCGCCGAGCGCGGCCGTGAGGCCCACGCCGAGGAGCAGCCCGATGCCGACGGGGCGAGCCGACTGGGACAGCACGAGCGCGCCGATGCTTCCGCGCGTCGCACCAAGCGCCATCCGGACGCCGATCTCCCTGGTGCGTTGCTCGATGAGATACCAGAGCACGCAGAACAGTCCCGACAACGTCAGCAGAAGCGCCAGCGCCCCAAGCACCAGCGTCAGCCAGAACGGAATCCCCAGAAGAAAGGCTTCCGCGTTCGCGAGGGTCCGCATCGTGGAGACCTCGGCCATGTTCAGATCGATTGCCGCCAGCCGATCGATGAGCGCGCGGCGCGCGCGCTCGGAATCGCCATGGACACGGAGCTGAAGCGCCGTCCCGGCAGCGTCGGCGCCGATCGGCATGTAGACACCGGCCCCCGCCATCCTCGCGCCGCCGAGCCTGAAGCCCGCCACGTCCCGGGCGATGCCAACGACGACGACGGTACGTGAGAGAAGCGGCGGGTCATCCTGTTCCCGCGTCGGGCTCTTTGGATCCGGCTCGAGCCGCAGGACCTGCCCGACCGCGTCGAGACCCGGCCACAGCCGGCGCGCGACACTTTCGGACACGATCGCCACCACGGCGCTCTTGCCCCGCTCGGTCTGCTCGAAGGCGCGTCCGCGCACGAGATCGATGCCGAGGACGCTGAAGTATTCCGGCGAAACGAACTGGTACATGACGGTCGACCTGCCAGTCGCGCCGTCCGCAAACGCCGCGCGTCCGCCCAGCCCGCCCGGCCACGAGGCCGCAACCGAGGTGACCGACGGCTCGCTCGTCACGACGTCGAGGATGGCCCCGCGCCTCTGCTCGTTCAGGACACTCACATTGACGGTGTCGGCCGTGCGGATACCCGGATCGACTGTCGCGGCGGCCCACGAGCTGCGCAGGAAGACCGCAGCGCAGATGAGGAGCAGAACGGATCCTGTCACTTGCAGCGCGATGAGCGCATCACGGGCGCGGCCCGGATGGGCATCGCGCACAACCTCGCCACGAATCGCCCGCACCAGCTCGAAGCGCGTGGCCTGAAGCGCCGGTGCGAGCGCGAAGAACAGCGTGGAGACCATCGCGCCGGCCACCAGGAACAGCGCGACGCGCCAGTCGGCTGGCGGCACCGCGAGACGAATGTCGCCGATGTCGGACGGCCAGTTGCTCATCACGGTGTAGACGACGGCTTCGAGCACGAGTCGTGAAATGCCGAAGGCGATCGTGGCGGACACCAGTGCCAGCAGCAGGCTTTCGGTGAGCAATTGGCAGACGACGCGGCGCCGTGACGCGCCAATCGCCAGCCGGATGCCAATCTCGCGCTGGCGGGCGACCGCCCGCGCGAGGAGCAGGTTGGCGACGTTGGCACAGCCGATCAGCAGAATGACTCCGAACGCAAAGAAGAGCGGCATGTATAGCAGCATGACCTCGGCCGACAGCGGGACCGTGCCCTTCCTCGGTTCGAGCACGAGGCTCGCGACCGCCCGCTCGACCGTACGCTCGGCCACACGCCGCGAGTCCCACACAAGCAGCTGCGCGAGCGCCTGGCCGCGCGACAGGCCGGGCTGCAGCCGCCCGACAATGTCGAGACCAACGGAGTCTTCGCGTCCCTGTTGGCTGCGGCGGAACTGCGCAAGGAGGGAAAGCGGCGCCCAGAAGTCCGGCGCCACGACCGTGAGCCCCCGAAAGCCTTCGGGCATCACGCCGACCACCTGGAACGGCGCTCCGTTCACCCGCACCGTGCGGCTGAGCACTCCGGGATCGCTCCCAAAATGCCGGGACCAGGCGCGATGGCTGAGCACAATGGCCAGACGGCCGCCGGGCTCGTCGTCTGACGGCGTGAACGTGCGCCCAAGCGCCGGAGTGGCACCGAGCACGTGGAAGAAGTTCCCCGTGACGAGGGAGCCCTCCATCCTGGTGCCCTCGATCCAGCTGTCGATCTCCGGCGTCCTCGCGAATGCATCGGAGAAGAAACCCGTCTCGCGGACGAGCGCTTCATACCACGGGCGCGTGAACCCTTCAGGCTCCTGGTTCGCCGATCGCTGACGTTCGACCGCGAACAACTCGTCAGGGTCACGCACGTCGTCGACGCGAAAGATGAAGGCGTTGAGGCTCGTGAACACGACGGCTACCAGCCCGAGGCCGAGCCCCACCGTCATCACAATCGTCAGGGCTACCAGGGGCGCCCGGAGGAACGAGCGACAGGCGTACCGGACATCTCGCCCCACACTGTCGAGCAGCGCCGTGCCACGGGCGTCGCGGCAGGCCTCCTTGGTCGCCTCCACGGCACCAAACGTCCGGAGCGCCTGCAGGCGTGCCGCGTCGGGGCGCATGCCGGTTGCTTCAAGGCGCCCGATTTCGCGTTCGAGATGGAATTGCAGTTCTTCGTGGAGATCGGCTTCACGGCGATCGCGGAAGAACAGGGATCGCAGCCGGGCTCCCAATATGTGCCAGAGGCGCACGGTCAATTCCTTTGCAGCACGAGGTTGACGCCGGCCGACAGGCGCTCCCACTTCGAGACCTCGAGGGCAAGCTGCGTGCGGCCGGCCTTCGTGAGCGAGTAGAAGCGGGCGCGCCGATTGTTCTCCGATGCGCCCCACTCGGCCGTGATCCAACCCTGGTGTTCGAGCCTGTGCAGCGCGGGGTAGAGCGAGCCCTGCTGGACGCGGAGCAAGTCGTTGGAGATTTGCTGGATGCGTTGCGCAATCGCCCACCCGTGCAACGGCTCGAGGGCGATGGTCCTCATGATCAACAGGTCGAGGGTGCCTTGCAGGACGTCGGTCTGATCGCTCACGCTACCTCTCTTGTAGATTGGCACAGGGAAGAGACGGAAATGCCCCGAGAAAAGTTCATGAACTTTTAGTGGAGCCTGCCGTAAACTCCCCTAAGAGTTTCAGGGGGAGCCGATGGCAGAGTCGCTGGAAGTCATCAAGGGCACGCTCGACGTGCTGATTCTCAAGTCGCTCAGCTGGGGGTCAGGACACGGCTACGCGGTGTCGCGCTGGATCCGCGACGTCACCGACGAAGCGCTCTCGATTGAGGAGGGCGCGCTCTATCCGGCGCTGCATCGCCTGGAGCAGCGCGGCTGGATCGCGGCCGAGTGGGGCCTGTCGGACAACAACCGCCGCGCCCGCTACTACACGCTCACGCCGCAAGGACGCCACCAGCTGCGCCGCGAGGTGTCGAGCTGGGACCGGTTTGCCGCGGCCGTCTCGAAGGTGTTGACTGCCACCGAGCAGCCAAGCTGGGCAAGGTGAGGACGGGCGCCATGCCTGAACGCTATCGGCGTGAGATTCGCTTCTGGGGCCGCAGCCTCGACCGTGACGCCGACGACGAGCTGCGGTTCCACATCGAGATGCGGACGGCGGAGCTGACGGAGCGCGGCTTGTCCGAGGCCGATGCGCGCGCCGAGGCGGTTCGCGCCTTTGGCAGCCTGCCGGCCGTGAAGGCGGAAGTGCGGCATATCGACCGCCAGACCGCGCGCCACGTGCGCTGGACGACCTGGCTGGCCGACCTGCGCCAGGACGTCGTCGCCGGGCTCCGCCAGTTCCGCAAGGCGCCGGGCTTCACCGCCGCGGCGGTGTTGACCATTGCGCTGGGCATCGGCGCGACCACCGCCATCTTCGGCGTGGTCCACGCCGTGGTGCTGCGGCCGCTGCCGTTTGCCGAACCCGATCGGATCGTGTTGGTCACCGAGTTCTGGCGCGATCAGCGCAGCGATGTGTCGGTGGGCAACTTCGTCGACTGGCGCGCGGCGTCGACCGACATCTTCTCGCACCTGGCGGCCATCAACTACACCAACTTCAACGTCGCTGACGGCTCGGAGCCCGAGCGCGTGCTGGGCGGCCAGGTCTCGCGCGGGTTCTTCGAGCTGTTCGGGATGGCGCCGCTGCACGGACGCGTGCTGCGCGCCGACGAGGACAGCCCGGGCCGCGACGGCGTCGTCGTGCTGAGCCACGGCTTCTTCGTGCAGCGCTTCGCGGCCGATCCGTCGGTGGTCGGACGCGCCATTCGCCTCAACGGGCGCCCGCACGTGGTCGTCGGCGTGATGCCGGAGGCCTTCGACTACCTGGCCGACAACGGCGCCTTGTGGGTGCCCGCCGCGTTCACCCCGGAGCAGGAGGCCGAGCACGACGAGCACTACCTCACCGTCTTCGGCCGGCTGGCGCCCGGCGTCACGTGGGCGCAGGCGGAGGACCGCCTGGTGGCGGTGGCCCGCGACCTCGAGAAGCGGTACCCCCAGGACAACGCGGGCATCAGCGCCCGCGTGTCGCCGTACACCGAATGGTTGGTCCAGGACGTGCGCCTGCGCCTGTTCACGTGGCTGGGCGCCGTCGCCTGCGTGCTGCTCATCGCGTGCGCCAACGTCGCCAACCTCCTGCTGGCCCGCGGCACGGGCCGCGCGCGCGAGCTCGCCGTCCGCGCCTCGCTCGGCGCGAGCCGATGGCGGATCGTCCGCCAGCTGCTGGCCGAAAGCCTCGTGCTGTCGGCCGCCGGGGCCGTGGGCGGCGTCGCGATCGCCAGTTGGGCGACCCAACTTCTCGCGGTGTCGGGCCCTGCCTCGTTGCCGCGCATCTTCCAGGCGAGCGTGGACGGCGCGGTGCTGGTCTTTGCCGTGGCGCTCACCATCGCCAGCGCGGTCATCTTCGGCCTGGTCCCGGCGCTGCGCGCCGCACGCACGGATCTGCAGGGCGTGATGCGGGAGGGCGGCCGCAGGTCCGGGTCCGGCGTCGCGCGCGACCGCATGCGCACGGCGCTGGTCGCCGCCGAAGTGGCCCTCGCCGTGACGCTCATTGTCGGCGCCGGGTTGTTGCTGCGCGCTGCGTGGCAGCTGCAGCGCGTCGCGCTGGGCTTCGAGCCCGCGGGTGTGCTCACGGCGCGCGTGACGCTGCCCGACGCCGCGTATCCCACCGGCGAGCGGGTGCTCCAGGCGTTTGACGCGATGGTGGAGCGCCTGCGGACGACCCCCGGTGTGACCGCGGCCGGGTTCACCTCGCAGGTGCCAATGGGACCAGGCGGCAACGGCAACGGCCTGTTGCCAACCGACCGCCCGCGGGCCCCGGAGAACCTGATCTCGAGCCGCTTGCGCATCGTCTCGCTCGGGTATCTCGAGACGATGCGGGTGCCGTTGCAGCGCGGGCGCCACTTCACCGCGGCCGATCGTCGCGGCGCGCCGCGCGTGATGATCATCAGCGCGTCGCTCGCCAGAGCGGCCTGGCCGGGTCAGAACCCGATCGGCCGGCAGATGCAGTGTTGCGAGGGGAGCGAGGCCGATCCGCGCGACAAGACCGTGATTGGCGTCGTCGGCGATGTCCGCTCGTCGGGCCCGGCCCGCGAAGTGCAGCACGAGTTCTATCTGCCCGCGGCACAGGCGCCGGAAGAGTCGTGGTCGTGGATCCAGCGGACGTTGACGCTGGCAGTGCGGGGGCCCGGTGACGCGGCGGCACTGGCCGCGCCGATTCGCGCAAGCGTGCGTGCGGTCGATCCGGCCCTCCCGCTGCACAACGTCAGGACGATGAGCGAACGGCTGTCGCGCTCGCTGGCCTCCAACCGATTCAACACGCAACTGGTCGGCACGCTCGGCCTGATGGCACTGGTGCTCGCGGCCATCGGCATCTACAGCGTGATCGCCTATTTCGTCACGCAGCGAACGCACGAGATCGGCATCCGCCTGGCATTGGGCGCAACGCCCGCACAGGTCGTCCGCCTGGTGGTACGCCAGGCCATGGGGCCGGTCGCCCTTGGGCTGGCGGCAGGCGTTGTCGGGGCCGTGCTGGCCGCACGCCTGCTGCAAAGCCAGCTCGGCGAGGTGAGCACCGCCGATCCGCTGGCTTTTTTCGCCGGCGTTGCGCTGCTGGCGGCGGTGGCAATTGGCGCCAGCGTGCTGCCCGCCCGCCGCGCGTCCCGTGTGCAGCCGCGGCTGCTGGTTGACGGATAGGCCAAAAGCGCGAAACCATCGCAAGACCCCGGCTGTCCAATCAGGCGGAGGAGGAGACGTGGTGTTCAGCGCTTCGAAGCTTCGCATGCCAACCCCTGCCGAGGCCCTGCCGGGCCGAACCACCCCGATGCCCGTGCCCGATCGGCATTTCGTGAACGGCGCGCCGCTGGTCGGGCCGTTTACCGGACTACAGACGGCGCTGTTCGGGCTGGGCTGCTTCTGGGGCGCCGAGAAGGGGTTCTGGAAGGTGCCCGGCGTGGTCTCGACCGCGGTGGGCTACGCCGGCGGGTACACGCCGAATGCGACTTACCGCGAGGTCTGCTCCGGCCTGACGGGCCACAACGAAGTGGTGCTCGTCGTGTTCGATCCCGCGAAGGTGAGCTACGACGACCTGCTGCAGGTGTTCTGGGAAGGGCACGACCCGACGCAGGGCATGCGGCAGGGCGGCGACATCGGCACGCAGTATCGATCGGGCATCTACTATTTCGACGACGAGCAGCGCGAGGCGGCGGAGCGGTCGCGCGATCAGTATCAGCACGCGCTCTCGCGCGCCGGCCATGGCCGCATCACCACCGAGATCGTCCCCGCGCCGGAGTTCTACTACGCGGAGGACTACCATCAGCAGTACCTTGCGAAGAACCCTGACGGCTACTGTGGCCACGGGGGCACCGGCGTCAGCTGTCCGATCGGCGTGAAACTGTAATTGACGATTGCAGATTGACGATTACGAGGAAACGGATGCACCCGGACCACACGGACACCGTTGACGTCGCTGACCAGGTCGCTGCCTTCAAGCGGTCGCTGGCCCCCCGTCGCGCAGAACTGCAGCTCGCCTACGTCGAGGCAAAAGACCACATCGCGCGGGCCGTCGACGCGATCCTGGCGGATGCGGCGGCCGGCCGGCCGGTCGTGCCCGAGGTGGACTATCGCCACATCAACGACGGCCTCGTGTCCGACGCGACCCGCGCGGCGATTCGGAAGACCGGGTGCGTGGTGGTGCGAGGGGTCTTCCCGGAATCGGTCGCGCGAGGGTGGTTTGCCGAGCTCGGCGAGTACCTGGACAGAAACGGCTACGAGCAGCGCGAGGTCGACAAGCGCGGCCTCGACAAGTACTTCGCCGCACTGAAGGCCGGCCGGCCGCAGATCTTCAACGTCTACTGGTCCAGGCCGCAGGTGCATGCGCGGCAGGATCCAAAGCTTGCCCAGACGCGCGCCTTCCTCAACCACCTGTGGCGGCACGAAGGCCTGTTCGACCCGGATTGCGAGTGCACGTATGCCGACCGGGTGCGCCGGCGTCAGCCCGGCGATGAGACGCTCGGGCTCTCGCCGCACATGGACGCCGGCACCGTCGAACGCTGGATTGATCCCGGCTTCCAGAAGGTCTACCGTCACGTCTTTGCCGGCAACTGGCGCGCCTACGATCCCTTCGACGGGACCCATCGGCTGGAAACGCGCGAGATTCCGTCACCGGCCGTGTGCAGCATGTTCCGGACGTATCAAGGCTGGACGGCTCTCACCCGCCAGGGACCCAACGACGGCACGCTGCGGCTGATCCCCATCGCCGAGGGGATCTGGTACGTGCTTCTCCGCGCGCTGCAAGACGACGTGGCGGAAACCGATCTGTGCGGCGCCGCGCCGGGACGCGCGCTTGGTGTCAGCGCCGAGTGGCACCCGGAGATGATGGCGGGCGTGGTCTCGATTCCGGAGGTGCAGCCGGGCGACACCGTGTTCTGGCACACCGACATCTGCCATGCCGTTGGCGACAAGCACACGGGGAAGGACTACGCGAGCGTCATCTACATCGGCTCGGCGCCGGACTGTCCGAAGAACCGGGCGTACCTGCCCAGGCAGAAGGAGGCGTTTCTCGCCGGCCGCTCGGCTCCGGACTTCGCGGCGATGGACTTCGAGGTGGACTTCGCGGGACGGGCCACCGCCGAAGACCTGACGCCGCTGGGCCGAACACAGATGGGGTTTTGATGGACCCGGTCCGCCCCATTGCCCTGGCCGAGATTCGCGAGGCGCGCAAGCGCATCGCGGACACCATCGTCCGCACGCCGCTGGTGCGGCTGGAGTTGGGCCCGGGCTACCCGGACATCCGGCTCAAGCTCGAGAACCTGCAGCCAATCAACGCCTACAAGCTGCGCGGCGCCGCCAACGCGGTGGCGTTGCTGCCCGAGTCCGAGCGCCGCCGCGGCGTGTGGACGATCAGCGCCGGCAACGCCGGGCAAGGCGTCGCCTACGCGGCCCGGAAGGCGGGCGTGCCGTGCACGGTCGTGGCGATTGAAACGGCGCCGGAGAGCAAGCTCGATCGGATGAGGGCGCTCGGCGCGACGCTGGTCCCCGTGTCCTACACGGCGGCCTGGAAGGCGCTCGAGGAGCGGTCCTATCCCGGGGTGGACGGGACGTTCGTGCATCCCTTCGACGACCACAACTTCATCGCCGGCCACGCGACGATGGGACTCGAGATCCTCGAGGACGCGCCAGATACGGTCGCGGTGATTGCCGGCATCGGCGGCGGCGGGCTCATCGTCGGCGTTGGCAGCGCCATCAAGGCGCTTCGCCCCGAGGTTCAGCTCTGGGGCGCCGAACCGGAGACCGCCGCGCCGGCGGCGCTGTCGTTTGCGAAGGGATCGCCGCAGACGTTTGCCGGCTGGACGCCCTCGTTTGTCGACGGCGCCGGAGGGCAGAGCCTGTTTCCGCGGATGTGGGAGCGCATGCGGCCGCTGGTGGACGGCTGTATCGTCGTGAGCCTGGACCAGACACGGCAGGCGATGCGGCTGATGGCAGAGAAGGCGCGGGTGATCTCCGAGGGCGCCGGCGCGCTGCCGCTGGCCGCGGCGCTGACGGGAAAGGCCGGCCCGGGCCCGATCGTGGCGATCGTCTCGGGCGGCAACATCGACCTGAAGAAGTTCGCCGAGCTGATCGAAGTCGTCGCGTTTCCCTTGACAGTCTAGGCAAGCGGTGCTGGCTCGACTGCAGCGGCTCGCGAGCGTGACCATCGAGGGAGAACGCGGCCTGCGCATCGACCACTGCGAGTCCTGTGGCGGCTACCTCAAGACATACGACGGGCAGGGTAACGAGACCCTCCTGTTGTCGGACTGGTCTTCACTCCATCTCGACCTCATCGCTCACGATCGTGGACTGAAAAGGCTGGCCGCGTCGCTTTACGAATTCGAGCCCGTGCGCCATCCGTAGTGGAAAGCGCGGCCGATCACTTGCCCGGCCAGCGCACCCCCGCGCGCAGCGTGACGCCGATCGCACGGCTATCACCCGGCTGGCCGACGAAAAGCCCCGTGTTGCCGGGCGCCGCGGTCAGCAGCTCGTAGTACTCCTCGTCGAGCAGATTGCGAGACCACACGAACAGCGCCCAGTCGCCACCCCAGCGGAATCCGACGCGCGCGTTGAGCAGCGAATAGGCGGGCGCGACCAGATACCGCGACGCGCTCGAACTCGACGAGAACTCGGTGCGGTAGCTCACGTCGAGTCCACCGAAGAGCTCGCCGGTTCTTCCGGCAATAGTCGCCGGGTTCGCGTATTCGCCGCCGAGCGACCCCGCCCACTTCGAGATGCCGGGAAGCACCGACCCCGAGATGTCCTTCACCTGCGGGCCGCCCGTGTCCTCGAGCGGCGGCGGCGCATCGTGAAACGACACGTAGATCCCGTCTGTGTACGCGACGGCCGCGTACACCGCGCCACGACGGCCGATCCTCGCCTGTCCGTCGAACTCGGCGCCGCGCACGCGCACCCTGTCGGCATTAGCGAGGTAACCGCGCAGCACACCGACGTCGGCGTTCACCACCTGCGCCTGGAAGTCCTTGATGGTCGTGTTGAACGCGGTGAGGTTCGCCGTGACGCCCTGAAACGGCTGCGTCTTGATCCCGACCTCGACGTGGCGTTCGTCCTCGGGTTTGACGACGGCTGTCGAGAGAATGGGACGACCCAGCGCATCGGCGGGCAGGCCGTTGAGATTGAGTCCGACGGACTTGAACCCGGTGGCATACGTCGCGTAGGTGTGCACCCGGTCGCTGACGCGATACGCCGCCGTCAACTGCCCGGAGAGGTTGGTGTCGTCGACGTCGGCGGTGTATGCCTGCGGCGCGAAGATCGATCGCTGCAGGGCGATGAGCGCCGGATCGTTGGTCTGCAACCCGCCGTAGACCTGCTGGTCGAAGTCCACGTCCTTCTGGTCGTAGTTGAACCGCAGGCCCGGCAGCAGGCGCAGCCGATCGGTCACCGACCAGGTCAGCTGCGCGAAGACTGCAGCACTGACATTGCCGAAGTCGACGTACTGATCGAAGCCGTAGCCGTCGAGCAGGCCCGGTGTAGCGGCCGCGGGCGTCGGGGCGAGAAGAAACCGGGCCGCCGCGGAGCCTTGCTCCTGCTTGAAGGAGGGATCGGACACGAGCGATTGCTGAAACGCGAAGACGCCGGCCACCAGGTTCAGGTTCCGCGCCAGATCGCCGGCGTAGCGCACCTCCTGCGTCCATTGCCGCTGCCGCGACGGTGCCGCCGATACCGTCGTCACTGGCAGGCCGATGAAGTCGCGATCGTTCGACGGGTTCCAGTCCCAGTACCGCCAGGCCGTCGTCGAGGTCAGCTGGCCGCGACGGAGCTTCCAGTCGAGCGTGGCCGCGAGGCCGCCCAGGTCCTGGTGCGATCGCAGCGGCGAGTCGACATCGGTGAGCCGGTCGAAGGCGTTGAAGCTGGGGGGCGTGTAGCCGAGATCGGCCGCGATCTTCGGGTACTGCCGGTTCGCGGGGCGCAAGGTCGGCGCGACGCCGGCGACCACCTGCGTGAAGCCTTCGGGCCGCTGGCGCGTGTGATCGACCGCGAAGGTGAGCGCGACGCCGTCGCGAGGCGTAAAGAGCAGCTGCCCGCGCACCCCCAGATTGCTCAGGTCGTTGACGGGGCGGCCCGTTGCGGTGTTGCCGACGATGCCGCTGCGCTCGGTGCTCGAAAACGACGCGCGCGCGGCGATGGTGCGCGAGAGCGGACCGGTGATCGAACCGCGGGCCTGCACAAAGGCGAAGCTGCCGTAGTTGATCTCGGCCTCGGCCGCGGGCGTGAAGCTGGGGCGGCGCGTCGTGACGTTGATGGCGCCGGCCGTCGTGTTCTTGCCGAAGAGCGTGCCTTGCGGCCCGCGCAGCACCTCGATGCGCTCGACGTCGAGGAAGTCGAGCGCCGCCGCGGCGGGACGCGCGTAGAACACGCCGTCCACATACATGCCGACGCCCTGCTCGATGCCGTCGTTGGTGAGCCCGAACGGCGCGCCGATGCCGCGAATGTTGACGGCCGAGTTGCGCGGGTTGGTCGTGTAGAACTGCACGGTCGGTACCAGGTCCTTCAGGTGGTTCACGTTGAAGGCGCCGGTGTCCTCGATGATGGCCGCGCCGATAACCGACACCGGTATCGGGACCTCCTGCGCCACTTCCTCGGTGCGCCGCGCGGTGACGACGAGCGCCTCGGCGAGCCGCGAGACGGCGAGTGTCACGTCGATCGCCGAGGTCTGGCCGGGCTCGAGCGCCACTTGTCGAACGGCCGTATCGAACCCGTCGAGTTCGGTCTCCAGCCGGTAGGGGCCGGCGGTCAGCGCGCCGCTGCGATAAGCGCCGTGCTCGTCGCTCACGACAACCGCGGTCGACCCCGTGCGTTCGTTGACGACGCGGACCATGGCGCCCGGTACCGGGGCGCCGGAGCCGTCGCGAATGACGCCGGCGATGACGCCCGGCGCCGGCTGCGCGCGGGCACTCACGGGCACCATGGCGATCGCCAGCGCGGCAATCGCGAGAAACAGACTGCGAGACATGCAACTCTCCCAAGGCGGCGCACATCGGCCGCGAAACACCGCGCGCGGCACGCCGCGCACGACACTGGCAGACCTGGTTGGGGGACGACAGGCAAGCCGACCGACGTGAGTCTGAGAGGGAGAGTCCGGAACTACGCGGGAGGTACGGGCTCGCTCACCAGCCAGTCGTCGGCTGCATACACGCGCAGCGACAGGTCACTGCCGTGCGGCGCGCCGAACAGACCGACAAGTGGGAGGCGTTCACTGGAGCGGGCATTTTGCCGGAACGGCGTGCCGGGCGTCAAGTCGAGGTCAAGCTCAGCCTCAAGCGTCGACCACTGCGAGGGTGGTTGGTGCGAGTCAAAGCGTCAGGCTCAGCAGGCCAGTCGTTACCAGCGCGGCCGACCAGATCAAATCGAGGTTGAGCCACGCACGGCGAAGGATGCCGACGCCAAGCTTCTCGAACACCAGCACAGCGACAAACGCGGTCACCGCCAGATAGCCCGCGGCGTGCAGGCCGGTTGCGATGAACGCAGTTCCCGCGCCTGCCCCTGCGGCGGGCATGTGGTGCGCGTGTTCCCCCGCTCCGGACATCGACATGCCCACGAACACCGGCACCACCATGAGCCCGGCCCCGTGGGCCGTGGCCATCAGGAACGACCACACCGTGAGCCCTGCCATGCTCACGCGCATGCCAGCCCAGCGCGGGTGCCGGTGACGAAAGAATCGAAGGACGCCAAGCGAGACGAGAACGCCGGCCAACGGCCAGCGCAGCCAGCCCAGGGGGATGACGGCTCCGATGACCAGCGCGAGTCCGACCGCGACGGCGACGGCCAGCGCATGCCCCGTGCCCAGCGGCACGAGCGCCCGGAGCACCGCACCGCGGCGGCGCTCCTGCATCCCGAGCGCCACCGCAAACAGCCATCCCATTCCAGGATTGATGCCGTGAAAGGCACCGAGTGCCACCAGCATCGCCCACGACGTCGTCGTCTCGGTCGTCATGACGCACCTCTCACGCGAAGCAGTAGGAATCGGAGCTCGCATCTCCGCCCTCGAGGTGGACCTGGTGGGGACGCATGCCGTCGAAATCCACGAATCCGGCGGGATCGAGCTCGATGCCGCCGTTCGGGCGGACGTCCACCTTGGCCAGCCAGCCCTTGACGCCGTCGGGATAGAACTGGTCGTCCCACGTGCGATACAGCGAGTTGGTCACGTAGAGGCGCTTGCCGTCGCGGCTGATCTCGACCATCTGCGGCGCGCCGTTCAGCGGTTGCCCCGGACGCGCCGGGTGCGGCTGCCGGCGAACCATGCCCCCGAGCTTCACGGATCCGGTCTCGACGGGGTTGAAGGGGTCCGATACGTCGAACTGCTTCAGCTCGCCTGTGCCAAAGCACGACACGTACAGGAATCGATCGTCGAGCGACAGGTTGATGTCGGTGACAAGCGGCGGCGCCGCGCCGAAGCCCTTGAAGATCGGCGGCAGATCGTCGGCCGGCGCTGGCTCGGCGGGAATCTCGATCACCTTGTCGACGCGCCAGGTCCCGCTGCGGTTGCTGCCTTCGCGGTGCCACATCCAGACCGACGCCGACAGATCCTTCAGGCTGGTGACAACGCTGGCAAACCCGTAGGTCTCGTTGGGATTGTGCGCGGGACGCAGCTCGAGCACCATCTGCTGCTCGGGACCGAGATCCAGTTTCTGCACGTGACGCCGGGAGTTGAGATCCCACACGTGCAGCGCGTTGCCGTACTTGCCAGCCAGGAGCAGCTCCGGATTCACGCCGTTCTCCACCATGTTCGGCGTGCCCCACTCGCTGGTGATCATCGTGTCGTGACCGAGGTGCCACCAGAAGTCGTACGCCAGATGCTGCGGTCCACGATCCTTCTCCCACGCCCCTTTGATCTCGAATGTCTCCGGGTCGAGGACGAAGATGCCGCCGGGGCCATTGCCGTCGGCGTTGCCCAGCGCGTTGACGTAGATGCCATCGGGCCCGCAGTGCGCGGTGTGCGGGCGGGTATAGCCGGTCTTGCGAAGGATTTCCTCGGCTTCGATCACCTTGACGAGGCGCGGCTGCCGCGGGTCCGGCGCGGTATCGAGGATGTGGATTCGCGACGATCGCATGCCCGGCACCACGAGATAGCGCCGCTGCATGTGCGGGTGCGGCGAGCTCGGGCACAGGCACGAGCTGCACGCGTTCCACCCGAAGTGGTGCAGCTCGTCGCCGGCGCCGGGCATTTCGACGCGCGAGATCTGAGCGCCGTAGCCGGGCGATGCGGGATCGACATCCAGCACGGCCAGGGCGTCGTGGGCGGTCGGGTCGGGATTGAGCAGCGCCACGTAGGCCAGTGTTTCCACCGGGGCCTGCATGGCCATCGTCGGCGAGGGATAGAAGCTCTGGTCGGGAAGCAGTTTCGGCATTTCGTGCCCTCCTCGCGGGTTTCGATCCGCGCGTTCCAGAGACTAGAATCAGGCGGGCGCCGGCGTCCTTTGAGAAGGCTGGCGTATTTCTGAAACTTTCCTGAGAGGCGACTGGTGGCCAATACCGCCGAACGAGGCGCGTACCAGTTCGGGCCGTTTCACCTCGATGTCCGTGAGCGCCGGCTCTCTCGCGGCGGGCAGGTGATCCCGCTGCGTCTGAAGGTGTTCGACACGCTCCTGGTGCTGGTCCAGAACGCCGGGCGGCTGGTTACGAAGCAGGAATTGCTCGACACGGTGTGGCCGGAGACGACGGTCGAGGAAAACAACCTGAATCACAACGTGTCGGTGCTGCGGAAGGCGCTGGGCGAGAAAGCCACGGGCCAGCAGTACATCGAGACCGTGCCGCGCGTGGGCTATCGCTTCGCCGCACCGGTTGACGCCGCCGTCCCACAGACCGGAGCCTCCGCTGGTGCAACGGCGAAGGCCCGGCAGGACATCCGGTACTGCACGACGAGCGACGGTGTCCGGATCGCCTATGCCACTACGGGCAACGGACCGCCGCTCGTGAAGGCGTCAAACTGGCTGACCCATCTCGACTTCGAATGGGGCAGCCCGATCTGGCGCCATTGGTACACCGAGCTCTCACGTCATCACCGGCTCGTCCGCTACGACGAGCGCGGCAATGGCATGTCCCAGCGTGACGTGCCCGATGTGAGCTTCGACACGTGGGTCCGCGATCTCGAAACCGTCGTCGACGCGGCCGGGCTCGATCGATTTCCGCTTCTTGGGATCTCCCGTGGCGGTCCCATCGCCATCGCCTACGCGGTGAAGCATCCCGAGCGCGTCACGCAATTGGTCCTCTACGGCGCATTTGCCGTAGGACTGAAACACATCGGCACGCCCGAGCAGCTCGAGGCGCGACGCGCTCTCACGAGTCTGATGCGCCTTGGGTGGGGACTCAACAACCCGGCGTTCTGCAAGACGTTCACCTGCCGGTTCATCCCAGAGGCGACGCCGGAGCACGAGCGGTGGCTCGACGAACTTCAGCGCGTGTCCACGTCGCCCGAAAACGCGGCGCGACTCATGGAGCGCGACGACGATATTGACGTTCGACCGCTCTTGCCGCAGGTGAAGACGCCGACGCTCGTCATCCATTGCGATCGTGATCACGCAGTGTCGCCGGAGGAGGGCCGCCTGCTGGCGGCCGGGATTCCTGGTGCGCGGTACGTCTCGCTGCCGAGCGCGAATCACCTGATGCTGGAAGAGGAGCCCGCCTGGTCTCTATTCCTCGAGGAGCTCGGCTTGTTCCTGAACTGGCAATAGACGGTGCCAGGTACTGTTACAGCTTCACGACGGCCCGTCCAACCAGCTGCCGGTCGAGCAACGCGACAGAGGTCGGCACGACCTCTTCCAGCCCGATCTCCTTCGTCACGAACCGCTCGATGTCGGCGATGCTGAGATCGCCGCCCAGCCGTCCCCAGATCTCGCGCCGCAACGGCATCGGGCTGTTCGCGGAGCTCGCGCCCAGCAGGCTGACGCCGCGCAGGATGAACGGGTAGACCGACGTCGAAAACTCCGCGCCGCCGGCCAGGCCCACCGACGCGACGTTGCCCCACTCGACGATGTGCGGCAGGAGCTGAGCGAGCAGCGTGCCGCCGACGTTGTCGATGGCGCCTCCAAAGCGCGGGCGCTCGAGCGGCTTGTCGCCCAGCTCCAGCCCTTCGGCCGTGCGCACGTCGGTTGCGCCGAGCTCTCGAAGCCAGCCGTGGTGTTCTGGACGTCCGGATACTCCAATCACCTGATATCCGCGCGACGCCAGCAGCCGCACCGCGATTGATCCGACGCCTCCGGTCGCGCCGGTGACGACGATGGGCCCGAGCTCCGGGCGCTGGCCGTTCACCTCCATCCGGTGCACGCAGAGCGCCGCGGTATAGCCCGCGGTGCCAAACGCCATCGCGCCGCGCAGCGTGAGGGCGCCAGGCAGCGGCATCAGCCAGTCCCCGGGCACCCGCGCGTACTCCGCAAACCCGCCGTCGTGGGCCTCGCCAAGGCCCATGCCGTTGGCGATGACGGGCATGCCCGGCGTGAATCGCGAATCGGCGGAGGACTCGACGACGCCTGACAGGTCGATGCCGGCGTTGAGCGGCGTGCGCCGCATGATGGGGCGTCCGCGCCCGGTGACGGCGCGCGCGTCCTTGTAGTTGAGGCTCGAGTACGCGACGCGGACGACGACGTCGCCCGCCGATAGCTCGTCGATCTCCATCGTGGTCACGCGGGCCTCGAAGGAGGCGCCGTGTGCGTAGACGCGGCAGGCGCGGAATGCCATCGGCTCGCTACCTCGAGGCGGTCGCGGGCGCCAGGCACACCCCAGCCAGCGTGGTCGTAACAGAGCGAATGCACATGCGGGGGATTATGCAACAACCACGAAGGCGCGAAGGGAACCTGGCGAACGGATACGGATGCCTTGCCGTCTAATATATCTGACTGTAATATATCTGGCGCCATGGCATCCAAACCCGAGCCCTCGCCCGACGACTTGCTGCCGCTTCCGAGCGCGACGTTCCACATTCTCGTCGCGCTGTCAGATGCCGACCGCCACGGCTACGCGATCATGCAGGAAGTGGCCGAGCGCACCGAGGGACGCACGAAGCTGAATCCCGGGACGCTCTACACCACCATCCATCGCCTCCTCGAACAGGGGCTGATCGAGGAGCTCGACGCGCGCCCGGCCGACGATGACCAACGGCGCCGCTATTACCGGCTGACGACATTCGGCCGCCAGGTCGCGCAGCGGGAGCTGGCGCGGTTGTCCGAACTGGTGGCGCTCGGCCGGCACGCGGGCCTCTCCCCGAAGCGAAGCTGACGCCATGCCGCATCCCTTGCCGCCACGAAGCCTCTTCGAGCGCGCGTACTCGTGGGTCGTGCGCCTCTATCCGGCGGCGTTCCGCGACGAGTACGAGCGCGAGCTGGGATCGGCGTTTCACGATCAGCTCGCCGGTGCCGGACCGCGCCGCAAAGGCGTCGTGGCGCGGGCGCTGGCCGACGTGATGCTCACCGCGCCCGGCGTCCACGTGGACCTGCTGCGGCAGGACCTCCGCTACGCGTGGCGGACGCTGACCGCGCGCGCGCAGCGTTCGTTTGCCGTCGGCGCGATTCTGACGCTCGCGCTCGGCATCGGGGCCGCCACCGCCATCTTCAGCGTCGTCTACGCCGTGATGCTCTCGCCGCTGCCCTTTCCAGCCGCCGACCGGCTGGTGCGGATCTACGAGACCAACCACGCGCGCAACATCAACGACTTCTCCGTCTCGTTTCCCAACTTCGATTCGTGGCAACGCCGGGTCAAGCGGTTGTCGGTTGCGGCTGCCAAAGGCGCGGAGGCCAACCTCACCGACGGCGGCTCGCCGGAGCACGTGGTGGGGATGGCGGTGACCTCGGGGTTTCTGCCGACCCTCGGGCTGGCGCCAGTTGCGGGCCGCGATTTTCACGCCGACGAGGATCGGCCCGGCGGCGCGCGCGTGGCGATGGTCAGCGAAGGGTTGTGGGATCGGCGTTACGGCCGGGACCCGGGATTGATCGGCCGTTCGATCGCGCTTGACGGCGTGCCGCACACCGTCGTCGGCATCGCGCACCAGGACGTGGGCTTTGCGACCGACGTCGACCTGTGGGTGCCGATGGCGGCCGACCTTGCCGAGGAGAATCGCGACAACCGGCAGCTCGACGTCGTGGCGCGACTGGCCGGCGGGACGACGATAGCCGAGGCCCAGGCGGAGCTCAACACGATTGCGGCCGCACTGGAGAAGGAGTTTCCGCCGTCAAACGGCGGATGGCGCACCGTGCTGGTTCCGGCCTTCGACGACATCGTCGACGCCGAGCTGCAGCAGCGCTTGATGCTGCTGCTGGCGGCCGTGGGCTTGCTGCTGGCGGTGGCGTGCGCCAACGTCGCGAACCTGCAGATGGCGCGGGCCGCCAGCCGCACCGGCGAGATCGGCGTGCGCCTGGCGCTTGGCGCGAGCCGCGCCAGGCTTGTGCGGCAGACGCTGACCGAGAGCCTGATGATTGCCGCC
This sequence comes from Vicinamibacteria bacterium, assembly GCA_963806705.1. Taxonomy (GTDB): domain Bacteria; phylum Acidobacteriota; class Vicinamibacteria; order Vicinamibacterales; family JAENWD01; genus JAENWD01. The sequence goes on along the minus strand of CAWDZE010000005.1, from coordinate 146,472 downwards.
CTCGGCGGCACGCTGGGTCTCGCGCTGGCCGTTGCGCTGATGCGCGGGAGCCGCGCTGCGCTGGCCGACTCCATGCCCCGGCTCGCCAACCTGTCGCTCAACCTGCCCGTGCTCCTCGCTGCGGTGGCCGCCACAGTGCTGGTGGCCGTCGTAGCGGGCGTGCTGCCAGCGATCCTCGCGGGCCGGGCGGACATTCGCGACGCCGTGCAGCACTCCGCCCGGCCGGCCGCCGGAGCCTCGAAGACGCCGGTGCGCAACGCGTTGGTCGCGCTGCAACTCTCGCTGTCGACGTGTCTGGTCGTGGGCGCCATGCTGCTGCTGCAAAGCACGTGGAACCTGCAGCGGCTGCCACTCGGGTTCTCGCAGCCCGATCGCCTGCTGACCGCCAACATCACGCGGCCGCAGTCGGAACAATGGAACATGGATCGCGACGTCGCCTTCTACGAGGCGGTGATGCGGGAGGCCGCCGCGCTACCGGGCGTGACCGACGTCGGGCTCAGCAGCGGCGTGCCGCTCGGACAGGGCAACACCGGGATGCCAGTCTCGACGACGCGGCCGGCCGAAGGGCAGCCCATGCAAGGCGTCCACGCGTCCTGGCGCATCGTGTCGGGCGGATATTTTCGGACGATGGATGTGCCGATCGTGCGTGGACGTGTCTTCGTTCCCGGCAAGGACCCCGCCCAATCCCTCGTGATGAGCCAGGGCCTCGTCCGCAGGCTCTGGCCAAACGGCGAGGAGCCTGTTGGTCGTACCGTCTTTCTCGGCAACGGCCAGGAGTTCCTCGTGCTTGGCGTCGTGGGCGACGTGCGGCTCACCAGCGTGGCGCGCGACCCGGCGCCGGCGATGTACTTCCCGACGTCCTGGTACCTGTGGCCGACGATGACGCTCGTCATGCGAACCGGGGGCGACCCGGCGCTGCTCGCGCAGCCGTTGCGCGCCGCAGTCGCGCGCGTCGATGCGGCGCAGCCGATCTTCGACATCCGCTCGATGCGGGCGATTGTGGGCGCCCGGCTTGCGGGGCCGCGATTGAACGCGGCGCTGCTGGCAGTCTTCGCGGGGCTTGCGCTGATGCTCGCCGCGGTGGGAGTCGCCGGGGTGATGGCGTTTGCCGTCGCGCGCCGCACTTCGGAGCTTGCGGTCCGGCAGGCCCTGGGCGCGTCGCCCGGTCAGGCCATGCGGGTGGTGCTGTCGGGCGGCATGAAGATGTGCGCCGCCGGCATCGTCACGGGGATCGCGGCGGCGCTGATGCTGGGACAGGTGCTGGCCGGGCTGCTGTTCGGCGTGACGCCGTACGACGTGCCGACGCTGTCAGCCACGGCCGTGGCGCTGCTTTTCGTCGCGGTCGTGGCGTGCTGGCTGCCGGCACGCCGCGCCACGCGCATCAGCCCCACGCTCGCTTTGCGCGAGCAGTGAACCTGTGAACCTGTGAACCCTGAACCTGAGAACCCGTGAACCTGTGAACCCGTGAACTGGGTCCTACGGGAACAAACTCTTGAGTTCCTCGATCGTCGCCTGCCGCCCGTACTGCCCAAGCTGAAACGCCTCGGCGTACTTCACCTTCCTCCCACGCTCCTCGCCGTAGAGCGCGACCAGGCGATCGCGGTACTGATTGGCGACGGCCGCCGTGCGCTCCTGCGCGAGCTTCAACAGGTACGCCGGCCGCTCGGCGTCGTTCTTGGGCACATCCGGGCGCGTGCGTCCCTGCCAGGAGTCCTTGTCGCCGAATTGCGAGGGCATCGCCGACACGCACTGCCACTTCTTGTCGGCGACCGCATCGATGTCCACCACTATCGTCGGCACGAACTTCGCCGGGTACTCGAAGCCGTCGGAGTAGTAGAAGAACAGCGGGTTGCGCGGCGTGGCCGTCGTGTCGGGCACGAAGAACGGCGCGACGACGACCACCGCGGCGTCGTCCATCAGGACACCCGTGTAGCGGTGGTCCGGGTGGTAGTCGTACGGCCGGTGGCCCATGACGATGTCGGCCTGCCAGTCGCGGATCTTACGCGCGACCATGCGCCGGTACTCCAGCGTCGGCTCGAGCTCGCCGTCGTGGATGTCGAGCACATCGGTGGTGATGCCGAGGATCCGCGCGCACTCCTGCACTTCCTTGTAGCGGCGCTGCGCCAGGGGACCGCCGGCCTGCTCGAAGTGGCCGACGTCGCCGTTGGTCATCGCGACAAACTTCACCTTGTGTCCCTTGGCGGCCCAGAGCGCTGCCACGCCTGCAGCCTTCAGTTCCGCGTCATCGGGATGGGCGCCAAACGCGATGATGCGCAGCGGGCGCGGCTGCGACTGCTGGCTGTGGACTACGCCGGTGATCGTCAGCGCCAGCAGCAGCGCGAGCGTCGAGGAAAGTCGTGTCATGGGCCAATGATAAACGGGACCGTCGCGCGATCCACTTCTTTCGTCGCCTGCTGTGGGCCGATCTCGAAGGCGCGTCCGATGCGATTGCCCGACGGGTCTTCCAGGATGCCGAGCACGACGAGACGATAGCGGCCGGGCTGCCACGGCGCGTCTGGCACGAATCGCCATCGGGTCTCGTGCGCCTCTCCTTCCGGCGTGCCGGGTGTGGCGATGCCGGCCTCGCTCTCCACGGCGAGCGCCCGCGCCAGCAGGCCCTGATCGAGCGGGTGCGGGAACGAGACGACCAGCGGGTCGCGCGAGCCCCCGCGTGGCGGCTTGACCGTCCACCGCAGCGGATCGAGCGCCGCCTCGATGGCCGGCCCCGCGCGGAACTGGTGACGGAAGGGCGAGGCGAGCGGCCGCCCGTACGCGTCGCGCCAGTCGGGATCGACCACCAGCGTGTAGCGGCGTCCGTTCACAATAGCGCGGCCCATCTCGTCGTTGGGCCGTATGCCGGTCTTCACGCGTCCCGGATCGAGGAACAGCGTGTAGCGCGTGTGGTCGTCGTTCCAGAGTTCGGCTTCGAGCGGCAGGAACGGATCGACGACCTCGCGGCCATCCTGGTCGAGCAGGCGCACGTGCCCGCCGCCACCGCGCCGGCCCATCGGCGCCGAAAAGTGGAGGTAGAGCCGCAGCACGTTTTCGGGAAGCACGTCGCCGCCGGGCGCGACGTGGGTGACCATCGCCGGCGCGGCCGTGATCACCTTCGCCGGCCGTCCGACGATGACCGTGGTGACGCCTGAAGAGCCGCCAGGCAAACTGCCGGTGTCTATCGCGACGCGATAGCGCACGCCGGGATCGAACGGGAACGACGGCGTGAACCGGACCGCCGTGCCGCTGACGGCGTAGGCGCCAGCCACGGCAGGCAGGCCCGCGCGGGGCTGGTGGCTGCCTCCGGGCAGCACTTCCACGCGGCCGAAGGCCTCCCACGACGGCGAGTGCGCGGGCTGGGATCGAAGGACGTCGAGGGCGGCGGGCGTGAGTCCCGACACCTCGACAAACGCGGTGTCCGGTCGATCCGCGGGGACGACCAGCGCGATGACCGGGCGGTTGTGATCCGGCGTGCCCGGCCCGCAGCCGGCGAGCAGCGGCAGCGCGGCGGCCAGGGCCGCCGCGCGTGAGCTGCATCTCATGGTCAGGGCAGGGCGATGATGTCGACGGCCAGTGGCCCGGCGGCGGCGCTGCGGGACAACACGATGGCTCGCGACTGGTCGAACAGGTCCATCTGCTCGACGCCCTTCATGCTCTCGACGGTCTCGTACGAGACGCCCGCCTTCTCCTCCTTGACCGGAGCGGTGATCGGAGCGGCCGTCGCAAACAAGTTTGTTGGGATCTTCATGACGCCGCGGCTGGTGTTGGACATCAACAGGAAGTCCCTGCCGCCCTGCTTGTACACGAACATGTCGATCGGGCGGTTGCGGTTACCCAGCTCCGCGATGGTCGTTCCGCGGATCTTGCCGCCAGCCTGCAGGGCGTTCATCGGGAACTTCACGAGCGGCGTGCAGAGGTAGCCCGCGATGAGGTGCGGCGTGCCGTCCACCGCGTAGGGAACGAGCGTGTACACCGGCGACCGGGTCTCGAGCTGACCGTGATTGCCGTGATAGATCTCGACGCTCGTGCCGGGGTCCACGGCGGCAAAGGGGTACTTCACCGCGCGCAGCTTCGACGCGAACTCCTCGTTGGAGAGGCCCGCCACGAGCAGCTGCCCGTCGTGGAACACCATGTCGGTGATCGACTGGGTCCGCGGGTTGCGGCGTTCGGTTGGCGCGGCCACAGGGGCGTTGGGCAGCGCGGCCCGCGAGAAGCGGAGCGTCTCGAGCTCCACCAGCGAGAGCGCGCCGCTGCCGTCGAGCCGGACGAGCGCCGCCTTTGCGTCGGCGCCCTGGCCGCGCATCACCGAGAAGTACGCGTTGCGGGAACCGGGCTGGACGACCATGTCGGTCACCGCGACCGATGCGGCGTCGGTGCCCAGCATCGCCGCGATCTTCTGGTCGAGATCGGCGACGGCCTTCGCGCCAGGCGTGCCCGCAGCAGCGCCCAGGTCGAGCGCCACGATGGCGGCGCCCTGCGTGTCGGCCGCAAAGAGCACGTTGTCGGGGCCGAAGGCGAGTGGGCCAATCGACTCGAACGTGGGACCAACCGCGGGGGCCGCAGGGGCGGCCGACGGGCGGTCGGCGAGAGTGACGACGCCGCCAAGGCCGGCGAGGACGAGCCCTACAAAGAGGCGAACGCGCATCGGAACCTCCTTCACGTTAGTGATCTACGAAGGACCGCCGGCTCTGTTTACCCGGGGTGCGTGACGCCGGAACTGAAGTTCCGGCCTGCGTGCTACTAAGGCGTCTCGCATCGTTGCTTGGTGCCGACCAGCGTCTTGCGCAGCGCCTCGCGCGAGCCGCTGCGGATCTTGTAGCGGACCAGCCCTCCAAACAGGCCCGTGAGCCCGTCGGGCCGCGCGACGTTGAGCACCATCAGGTAGTGCGCGCGGCCGTCGCTACTGGCATCGTCCACCGGCAGACGTACTTCCAGCGCGTTCTGGAAGTAGTGGCTGGCGTAGATCTGCCGGTTCGCCAGCGCCCAGCGCGCGGGGCCGGCCCCCGGTGTCGGATACAACACGACGTGGTTGATTCGCAGCACTTTCTTGAGCCCGAACTCCACGAACGACCAGTAGAAGTATTCCTCGAGGCCTGCCGGGCGGGCCGCGTTCGGGTAGCGGACGAGATAGTCGGTCAGGCCCGGCACGGCCGCGGCGAGCCACGGCGTGCCGGCCAGCATCTGCTCGAACTCCACGGCCACCTGCCGCGAGGGGCTCTCGTCGAGCATCACCGCAAGCGCCGCGGTCCCGCGCTTCCGGTACGCCTCCACCGACTCGAGCGCCATGCTCCGCATGAACTGCTGCAGCCGCCGATCGGCGTCAGCCGCATGGCGGTCGATGGAGGCGAGCTGATCGAAGGCGCGCTCGCCGAGCTTGACGTCGCAGTGGCCCGGACGGCACGTCCGGAGATCGGCGATGTCTTCAGGCGGCAACGTCAGCTCGGCAAAGTCGGCGGCGCTTGGCGGGTCGGCGATGCGGACGGTCTTCAGAAATCCGCCGCCGCGTTCGAACTTCTGGATGTCGCGCAGCACTTCGAGCAGGCGCTCCACAGGCGCGTCGATGCGCACCGCGCCGGCCGCGACCATCTCACGGTCGATCTTCCCCGGCAACGAGACGCTGACGGCGCGTCCGCGCTGGACCTCGGACACCTGCGCGGCGGTGAAGCGGAAGTGCGACCGCAGGAGTGTATCGATGGAGGACACGCCGCCAATCCCGGCGACGTGCGCTGCTACGACGATGACCGCGGTCGTCGCGGTCAGCTTGATCGACATGTTCTGCGGTGAATGCTACCTCAGAGCCGTGACGGCTCAGCTGAGCCGGCGCACTCTTTGGGCAGGTGGCCAACACCTTGCAACGCACCTCGACCGTGGAGCAACGGTGATGGCAAGCCCTGCGGCAGTCGCTCCTGCGGGCGTCGAATCGGCGCGCGATGCCGGTCTGCGCTACGTCAGCGACGCTGCGCCGGGCCTGACGCGGCAGCGGCGCGGCCGGGGATTCGCGTACCGCGATCAGCGTGGTCGCCTGGTGCGAGACGCGCGCACGCTCGGCCGCATCCGCGCGCTGGCGATTCCCCCAGCGTGGCGCGAGGTCTGGATCAGCCCCGATCCGCGCGGTCACCTCCAGGCCACGGGCCGCGATGCACGGCGCCGCAAACAGTATCGCTATCACAAGATGTGGACGGCCTTGCGTGACGAGACAAAGTACGGGCGCATGGAGACGTTTGGACGCGCGCTGCCGGCGCTCCGGCGTCAGATCGCGCGCGACCTGCGGCAGGCCGCGTTGACCCGCGAGCGCGTGCTGGCCACGGTCGTGACATTGCTCGAAAAGACGCTGATCCGCGTCGGCAACGACGAGTACGCCCGCGCCAATCGATCCTTCGGCCTGACGACGCTGGAAGACCGGCACGTGCGCGTGCGCGGCGCGCGCGTGCACTTCAAGTTCCGCGCGAAAGGCGGCGTCCTCCAGGTCGTGCAACTGGAAGACGCGGCCCTGGCGCGCAGCGTCAGGCGCTGCCAGGAGCTGCCCGGCCAGGTGCTGTTCCAGTATCTCGATTCGAGCGGCGCGCGCCAGAGCGTCGGCTCCGCCGATGTGAACGCGTATGTTCGCGCCGCGACGGGGCAGGACTTCACGGCCAAGGACTTTCGCACGTGGGCGGGCACGGTGCTGGCGGCGTGCGCACTCGGCCGCCTCGAGCCGGCCGGATCGGAGACCGCACGCAAGCGGCAGGTGGCAGAGGTCGTGGCCGGCGTCGCCGCGCGGCTGGGCAACACTCCCGCCGTCTGCCGTCGCTGCTACATTCACCCCGGTGTGGTCGACGCCTACCTGACCGGCAAGGTCGTGGATCGCAGTTCGGCGCGGATCCGGGAGTCGCGGATGAGCGCCGAGGAGGCCGCGGTCCTGTCTTTTCTCCGGCGTTTCAGTCGCGCCTCTGGCAGGCCGCGTAGCGTAGGCCGGAACTTCGGTTCCGGCACGCTAATGCGCGTGCCCGTGGGACGGGTCGTGCTGGTGCGCTTCGTAGTGCTGCCGCAGCAGGTCCTTGCCGTAGTCGTTGCCGTTGGGAGTGCGCATCACGACGTGGACGTGCTGCTGCATCGGCCGATCCGCCGGGTAGAGATGACGCAGGCCCGCCGGGCGCTGGTGATCGAATTCGATCAGGATGACCGGGCTGTGGATCCGGTAGTAGAACACGCCGGTGTCGTCGGTGCTGCCAATCCACGCAAAGTGCGTGTCGTCAAGGTGCGCCTGCACCTCGGTCATCTTCACGCGCGCGTGGCCGTCGTCCATGTTGCCGACGTAGGCGGCCACCAGCGACAGCAGGTCCGCGCGCTGTGACGCGGAGAGGTCGGTCGCACGCACTCCCGCGTAGTCGAGCACGACGTTGTCCTTGAAGGCCTCGCCGATGTTGTTGTTGCCGTCCTTGGACACCGACACGATCGCCTTCGCACGCTGCGCCTCGGTGAGGCTGCGCAGAAACGCCAGTCCCTGGCGCTGCTCGGATTGCAGGATCGCCGTGCCCTTGTACTTGCCGGACTCGGCGATGACCGGCTCGGAGCCGACAAAGGTCGGCGTCATCACGACCTGATCGCCGATGACGAAGTAATTGATGATGGCGTGATGGCCGTCGAGCTGCCATCCCCACGGCTCGGTGTCCGAGGGTTTCCCCATCACCGTGATGAAGTAGAGCCACTCGCCGTACTGCTCGAAGTCGTTGTTGTTCAACTCGCCCAGCGTGTGGTTCAACTTCATGATGTCGCGCGTGAGCGTGAGCCCCCTGGCGCTCAGCGACGCACGCAGCAGGTCGAACGCCGCCTCGCGCTGGGCGAGGCTCATCGCCTCGAAGCTGACGCCCTGCCGCACATAGAAGTGCTGGTTCATCCACTTGCGCCACTCGGGGTCGTCGACGCCATACGACGCCTGGGTGCGCTGCTCGGCGGTGAGCGATGCCAGCCACGTTTCGGCGGCCATGCGCACCGGCGCGGTCGAGACGCCCGTGGAGCGAAGCGAGAACAGGCCCCGCATCGGCGTGCCATTGGTCGTGATGCCCTTGAAGGGCTCGGCGAGTCCGCGCGCCTCGGCGTCGCCCGACATCTTGAGAAAACGCTCGGTGCGGGTTGGCTGCGCAGGGTTCTGCGCGACGGCGATCCACGCACCGCCGGTGGCCGCCAGTATCGCGGTGGAGTAGAAGGGCAGAAGTGCGCGGCGCGACATCATCGTGGACCTTTCGACGTGGTGCGATCGGCATCCTACCTCATCGGTCGTGGCGGCCCCCGACCTCGACCGTGCCGCGGGCACGTCGCTTGCACGAGACCCTGCAAGGAGGAGACCGCCGTGGAACAGAACATCGGTACCTGGCAGCGCCTCGGTTCGGTGGCCGGGGGCCTGGCGCTTCTGTACATGGGGGCACGGCGTCCGCGCGTCGCCGCGCTGACCCGCGCCACGGGTGTCGGGCTGGTCCTTCGCGGCATGGCCGGCTACTGTCCGGTCACTGCGGCGACGACGGGCCGCCCTGGTCGTACGCACACGGCCCGCGAAGCGCTGGCGGGCCCGCGCGGCATCCATGTGCGGGAGACAATCGCTATCGACAGGCCCCGGCACGTGGTGTTCGCGTTCTGGCGGCAGCTGTCGAACCTGCCGCGGTTCATGACGCATCTGGCGCGGGTCGACCTCATCAGCGACCGCCGGTCGCACTGGGTGGGGGCCGGGCCGCTGGGCCATCAGGTCGAGTGGGACGCCGAGATCATCAACGAGGTGGACGGCTACCTGCTGGCGTGGCAATCGCTGCCGGGCAGCGACGTCGACAGCGCCGGGTCGGTTCGCTTCCGCGACCTGCCGGAAGGCGCAACGGAACTGACCGTGCACCTGCAGTATCAGCCGCCTGCGGGCAAGCTGGGCGCCTGGGCCGCATGGCTGACAGGGGAAGAGCCGACGCGGCAGATTCACGACGACCTCCGGGCCGTGAAGCGGTACCTGGAGACGGGCGTCGAGCTGGCCGCGCATTGATACACGCCGCGTAGGCAATTCATACCGGGACGAGCGGTCGAGCCGGCGCCCTGGCCCGTGCTAGGCTGCGGCGCAGGAGAACCCCGATGGCTACCCGTACGAGCGCCTCGATTCTGGTTGTGATCTTTCTGGTGGGCGCCTGCGTGGCGGCCCAGGCGCCGGCGCCGCTGCCACCCATTCGGAACTTCGTCCGCGTCAACGACCAGTTCTGCACCGGCGGCCAGCCGCGCCTGGAGCACTTCGCCCAGCTGAAGGCCGAGGGAGTCAAGGCCGTGATCAACCTCCGCACGCCGGGCGAGCATCGCGCAGACGAGGAGGAAGCGGCGGTCAAGGGCCTCGGGATGCGCTACTTCAACATCCCCGTTGTCTTCGGCAGCCCCACCGACGAGCAGGCCACCGAGTTCCTGCGCCTGACCGACGACCCGGCCAATCGGCCGGCGTTCATCCACTGCACGGCCGCGGTTCGCGTCGGCGCCTTCTGGATGATCCGCCGCGTGCTGCGCGACGGGTTCACCATCGAGGCCGCCGAGAAGGACGCCGAGACGGTGGGCCTCCATCACAGCCCGCACCTGAACCAGTTCGCCCGCGAGTACATCGCCAAGGCTCAGGCTGCGAAGTAGGGCCGGCCGCCGTAAGCACATACGTTTCGCGTAAACCCTCGAGACGTCATTTTCACGAAAACATTGGGTCTTTGCGTGAGTCTGGTCGGGCACCGGCCTTGCAAAACGCGGCTCTGCCCTTGCCTTGGTTGAGGGCTGAAAAGCCAGCCTGCCTCCACCTTCGCCACAGCTACGGCGTCAAGGAGCGGGCCGACACTTACGAGGAGCGGATCATGACAGGCATCATGTCGAAGGCTTTCTGTGTCATCGCCGCGGGCGCACTATTCACCGCGTGTTCGTCCGAGGCGCCCAAGCCCACCGCGCCGACCGTCGTGCCGGTCGTCAGTCAGGACCTGCACGCGCCGAGCGAATCGGCGAACGCGAACGGCGGAAACTTCGGGACGCCGCTGTCGGCTACAGAAGAGGTGATGCCGGCAGGCGTCGTGAACGAATCAACCGCGCGGGGAAGCGCCATCTTCGAGCTCAACGCTGACGGGACGGCGATCTCGTATCGGCTCATCGTCGCTAACATCGAGAACGTATTCATGGCTCATATCCACCGCGGCGCGGTCGGTTCGAACGGCCCGATCGTCGTCTGGCTCTATCCGTCCACGGCGGTGGCACCGGGCGCGACCGGAGGCGGCCGCATCGAGGGGACGATTGCCGAGGGAACGATCACGGCGGCGAACCTGGTCGGACCGCTGGCAGGTCTGGCGCTGTCCGACGCTGCTGGCCGAGCTCACGTCCGGCAACACGTACGTGAACGTGCACACGAATGACGGGGTCGGTGCGACCAACACGGGGCCGGGCGACTTCCCCGGCGGCGAGGTCCGCGGCCAGACGGAGCACCGCGGCCACTGAGTCACTCGGCGACTACGAGCAGGGGGCCACACACCTGACTTTTCTCGGATGAGCGCGAACGGGTCCGCCCGCCAGGCGGCCCGTTCGCCCGGCCGGTGGACCGCCGAAGGGACGAAGGACGAACGACGGCCACGGCCGTCGCGTTCAGCGGCCCAGCAGCCGGTCTGCGCGGTCGAGATCTTCGGGAGGCACGGCAATCACGGCCGCGGTCTTCTGCGCGCGGCTGTGAGCGGTCGCATAGGCATAGCGGATGTCGATGTGGGCGCGCGCGATCTTCTCGACGGCCCGCGCGAGCGCACCTGGCCGGTTCTTCAATTCCACGAACAGGACTTCGTCCACCGAAAACGAGTACCCGGCCCGCGTCAGCGCGGACACAGCCAGGTCGCGGTTCGCCACGAGGAGCCGCACGATGTCGGCGTGCCGCTCGTTGCCGCCAGGTGCGGCAATGGCCAGCAGGTTCACGCCGCCGGTGGCCAGATCGCGGCAGAGCTCTTGCGAGAACGCCGGTCTCGTTGGCCAGTCCCAACTCGAGTTGTGTGGCGCGCGGCATGAGCACCGCCCTCCAGGCTATCCCCGAAGTGTAACGCAGGGAAGGTGGAGTTCCTGACCCTTTACGCCACGATGTGTTTAATACAAGCTGAACGGCCATGTTCGTCATTGAACTCACGTACACGAGCGACCTCGCCCAAATCGATGCACGCATGGCCGAGCACGTCGCGTTCTTGAAGAAGTACTACGCGTCCGGAAATTTCCTGGTCTCTGGCCGAAAGATACCGCGAGACGGCGGGATCATCCTGGCTGTCGGCAAGAGTCGTCAGCAAATCGAAGCCATCGTGGAGGAAGATCCGTTTTTCGCGCACGGTCTCGCGGACTTCCGGATCATCGAGTTCCGAGCCAGCCAGCGCGCTGACGATATTCAGAAACGGATCGAGAGGCCAAAGTCCTGACGACCGGAGGCCAGCCGTTGGGCCGCGCGGGCGAGAACATCCGACGCCTCCGATCCGCGCGTATCAACTGGTGAGCGTGCTCACCTGGCGGCTGGTTGACGGCGCGGCCGGCGCATGTCCGGCGCGCCCGACCAGCCGCGGTACGAAGTGGGCGAGGGGTTCCTGCCGGATGAGCTCAGGCGCACGGCGCCAGTGGGCTGGGTGAGGTGTTTCGGGCGACGGACCACGATTCGCTTTGCAACCGGTCCCGCTCCGGCGCTATAGAAGGAGGCGTGAGAGAACTCCAGAAGCGACGCCTGCTGATTTTCGTCATTGCCTATTACGCGGAAGACACGCTCCGTTCCGTTCTCGAGCGAATTCCGCGCAGCATCTTCGACGAGTACGAGTGCGAAGTGCTGGTGGTCGACGATGCCTCGGAAGACCGCACCTTCGCTATCGGTCGCGAGTACCAAGAGCACCACCCCGACATCCGCATGACGGTGCTCCGCAACGAGTACAACCAGGGTTACGGCGGCAATCAAAAAATCGGCTACGCCTTCGCGATCGCCGAGCGGTTCGACTACGTGGCGATGGTTCACGGCGATGGGCAATACGCGCCTGAAGAGCTGCTGCGGCTGGTTCAGCCGTTGCGCGATGGCGAGGCCGATGCGGTCTTCGGCAGCCGCATGATGACCCGCTTTGGCGCGCTGCGGGGCGGCATGCCCCTGTACAAGTTCATTGGCAACAAGCTGCTCAGCACCGTCCAGAACCTCCTGCTCGGGACCAGGCTCTCCGAGTTCCACTCCGGTTACCGCACCTACGCGATTACGGCACTCGAGAAGCTGAACTTCCGGTTGAACTCGAACGATTTTCACTTCGACACCGAGGTCATCATTCAGCTCATCAACGCGGGGCTGCGAATCAAGGAGCTGCCGATTCCGACGTACTACGGAAACGAAATCTGTCGAGTCAACGGGGTGAAATACGCCAGGGACGTGATGATCGCGACCGTGTCGAACACCCTGCATCGCGCCGGCGTCATGTACCGGCGGCGCTTCGATACCGCGGTCGGCGGCAACACGCACTACGACCTGAAGCTTGGCTTCCCGAGCAGCCATTCGTGGGCGCTCGAAGCGGTGCCTCACGGCGCGTCGGTCATGGACATCGGCTCAGGTCCCGGGGGCCTCGCCAAGGAGTTGGCACGCCGGGGCTGCAGGGTCTCGGTGGTCGATCAACACGAGCCCGACGAGAGAGATCCCGCCATCCAGGTCTTCGTTCAAGACCTCGACGACGAGCTGACCTTCGACGTCAGCCAGTCCGACTACCTGTTGCTGCTCGACGTCATCGAGCACCTGAAGGAACCGGAGACGTTCGTCGAGCGGCTGCGCTCGCAGTTCGAGCACACGCCGAAGACGCTTGTCTTGACGACGCCGAACGTCTCCTTTTTCGTTCAACGGCTGATGCTGCTCTTCGGTCAGTTCAACTACGGCAAGGCGGGCATTCTCGATCGCACCCACACTCGGCTGTTCACTTTCCGAACGCTGCGGCACCTGCTGCGCGACACCGGCTTCCGCGTGAAAGAGGTCCGCGGTGTGCCCGCTCCGTTCCCGAAGGTCCTGGGAAATGGCTTGCTGGGCAAGGCGGCCGTTCAGGCCAATCTCGCGCTCATTCACCTCAGCAAGTCGCTTTTCTCGTACCAAATCTTCGTGGTGGCTGAGAGCACGCCCGGCCTCGACTTCCTGCTCCACGACGCGCGGGAGAAGAGCGCGGCGCGCGCCGCTGATCTGCCGTCGCGCTGACGACCGCTCCTGTTGTGCCAGCCTCGAGAAGGCCGCGCAGGTCGCGGTTCAACGCCGAGCCGAGTGTGTGTTCTCGTTGCCATCGAGGGCGGCAACCGCGCAGCAGAGCGCTCCCAGGACGAAGTAGTAGTAATTGCAGAACGCCTGCTTGCTGAAGGCGAAGAAGCCGAAGTAGGTGAGGGCGACGGCACAGGCAAAACCGGCCGGGGTACGCGGCGCGCGAAGCAGGGACAAGCCAACGGCGAGCACCGCGGCGATGAACGCGAACGACGTGGGCCATGGGCTGCCTCCTCCACGCACCGCGTTTGCCTGGTAGCTGAGCGCGTCGATGCGGAACGGTTGGTGGATCTGCAGCGTGACGACGTCTCTGGTGAACGCGCTGATGTTCCAGAGCGCCAACGGCAGCGAGACCGCGGCGCCGATTGCCAGCGCCTTCAACGCCCATCGGCCCAGTTCATTCCTGTCAGGAAGCGGCCGCCGGACAATCAGCCACGCCAACGGAACGACAAAGACCAGGTACTGCTTCACCACCAAAAAGAGGCCGAACAAATACGGCACCCATGTCTCTCTACGGCACGCCGCGAACACGGTCGCCGATAACAAGAAGACGAGAAACGGTTCGGTCCAACTCTGCTCGAGAACGAAGAGGCCGCGCGGCGTGAAAAGGAAGAGCGCGGCGGCGAGGGCTCCCAATCGGCCGGGCCGGGCGTACGCCATCAGCGCTCCGGAAGCGGTCATCGCGAGGAGCTGCGAGTAACGGTGGTCGCCGAAAAGGTGGCCGGGGATCGCCAGGAAGAGGCTCAACGGCGGGTATGGAAACCCGAAGGTCAATCGCCCGTTCACCGAGAGTCCTTCACCGTAGACCGTAGACTGTCCATAGATGTCCCGGTACGTCATCGCGTACGGATTTCTGCCGGCGAACAGCTCGTTGATGCCGTCGTGCTGGAAGAGGTAGACGTCGATGGCGGGGCTGGGGGAAGCGTGAATCAGCCAGAGCCCGAGGGCGAAGTGAATCGCCAGGAGCGCCAGAATTCTGGAGCGCCTGAACCAGGTGCCGTTCGGCACGAGCGAACCCGCGAGGACTGCGGCAGCGGCCAGCCACTTGAAGTAGGTGGCGTAGGGCTGCGTGCCCCGGAGGCGCAGATAGATTCCCGGCGGATCGGTGAGCAGCTCTCCAAATTGAAAAATCAACCCGGCGGCGAGAAGAAAGACCGCGGGCAATTCGCGCCGCTGTTCGAGCCAATTCACGCGCGGCATGAGCACCGCGATGGCGCAGAATAGAAATGCCCACGACAGATACGTGATGGCTTCCGGGTGAAGGAAGCCATTGGCAATGTGGACCGCGTTGCCCAACGCAATCGCAGCCGCGGTCAGGAAAAAAGCGCTTTGCCATCGATCGGTACGCGTCTCTTCGAGCCCTCGTTTCAAGAGTTCCAACACAACCCAGATCTTCGTCAGGTAGTCGGCGAAGAGCAAGGGAAAGGAACGACTGTGGGTAGAATACGCGGGCGCACGTGCAACCACACGACCCCTCCCGCGCGCCATCGCAACCGACGCCCGGCAGCGTCTCTCATACCGCCGCCTGGTGCCTCAGGTTGTCTGGCGCGCCCTGGCGCTGGCGATCGTCATCACGGCCCTGGATCTGTGGCTGTTGAATTGCCGTTCCTCGGCTACTTCCGACGCTCTTTCAATTTGCGAGGTCGATGAACTTCCGGACACACCTGTTCGATGGCGGGGACCAACGCCGCGGTTCGGCATCAGTTGGAGTGACATGCGGTCGGTGGACGACTGGCGGAATGCCGACGCCTACGACAACGGGATTCGGTAAAATCTCGACAGTTTCTTCCGGGGGCTGCTTGGACCTGGCGGCTCCGCGCCGCGCACGACGGTTCTCTATACCTCCGATCACGCCGAGGCGCTGGGGGAGGACGGCGGCGTTCCGTTCGTCCGCCAGCTCACGCGTCCGGTCGTGACCGTCCCCCTGATGATGTTTGGAGAGGAGAGACCGCCGGTGGATACGAGCTACCGCGCGAGCCACCACAACGTCTTCGCGACGATGCTCGATCTGCTGCGTGTGCCGGAGTCCGCGAGATCGTGGCCCTACGGGCGGTCGCTGCTGGGTGCGCGCACACAACAAGGGCACCCCTTGGACGCCTCGAGTGAGCCATCGAGTTCAGACGCATCTCGCTAAGTCAGATGTGGAAGGACTCGAGCCACTATGACTTGCGCCACGGGTAGCTAAAGAGAGGCACGGGAAGCTGACGTCATGCCTGTCACCGCCGCCGATCTGCGCGTCATGCTGCGCGCTGACGCATTCGGTCTGGTCCTCGGTCTGCTGCTGATACTGACCGCGCTGACCACCCTGGTGTTGGGCAGCGTGCTGCGCCGACGCGCCGTCTTGTTGCTCTGGTTGGGCGCCTTCTCTCTCCTTTACGGCTCCCGGCTCGTAGAACGCGCCGCCATCCTCCGCCTCTCCTTCGATTTCCCAACGGCCTTTTGGGAGCGGATCGATGCCGCGCTGACCTATATGGTTCCGATTCCCATCGTGCTCTTTGCGGGCGCCATCTTTCCTGCCTGGCGTCGCTTCTGGACCACGGGCGCGATCGGATTGGCCGTCTTTGCGATCTATGGCGTCGTTTCCGACGCGGCGCTCGACCAGCCACACTCGGCGATCACGGCAAACAACGTCATCGCGATCGCGTTCTTCGTCGGTGTGATTGGTTGGATGTTTCGTCCAGGCCTGACGCCGTCGCGCGAGCTGCAGACGCTTCGGATCGGAGTGCTGGCCGTTTCGGTGGCGGCTGTCGCCGACAACCTGCGCGGGATGAAAGTCCTGGCATTCCCGGGTCCAGACCTGGAACCGGTGGGGTTTGCGGTCCTTATCGCATCTCTCGGAACAGTCGCGATTTGGCGCGTCGTCGCCGACGCGCAGCAACTGGTAGCGATCAACCGGGAGTTGGACATCGCACGGGAAATCCAGTCGTCGATCCTGCCGCAGGCTATGCCACGTATACCAGGATTGACCATCGCGTCACGGTACCGCCCGATGACCGCCGTCGCCGGTGACTTCTATGACTTCCTCGAGATCGACCCCGAGCGGCTCGGCATTCTCGTCGCCGACGTTTCGGGCCACGGAGTCCCGGCAGCGTTGATCGCCTCAATGGTCAAAGTCGCATTCGCTGCGCAAAGAGATCACGCCGACAGTCCTGCCGCGGTGCTGGCGGGGATGAACGAGACGCTGTGCGGACGCCTTGCCGGCCAGTACGTCACGGCAGCGTATCTCTTCATCGACATTCGATCTCGAATGATTCGGTATGGCGCCGCTGGGCACCCCCCGATGCTGCGCTCAACGCGCGCAAATGGAGAGGTGAACGAAGTGCACCAGAACGGACTGATTCTTGGCATTGTCCAGAATCAAGGCTACACGGAATTGGAAGGGCCTTTGCGCGCTGACGACCGGTTTCTCCTGTACACCGACGGCCTGATCGAGGCGTGCAATGCCGACGACGATCTCTTTGGGCTCGAGAGGCTCAAAGCGTCGCTCACCGCGGCGACCGGACTCCGCTCGGAGGGTGTGACTGACGGTCTCCTGACCACAGTCGACAGATGGTCCGGACGACCGCCGGGTGACGATCTCACGCTAGTTCTCGTCGATTGGGACGAGCAGGGCTGATCGTTTCAGGAGCAGAATCTGCTCGACCCGTGGGTACCCGAGACGCGCGCTGGCTTCGGGGCCGCTCAAGCGGACCAGTTAACGAAGCCGAGCAATACAGTCCCGCGCTCTCTTGACATTCGCTTCGTAATTACATAACTATATGGTTATTGAACCGATAGGCTATGCATACGCAAATGTCAGAGCGCCTCGACGCCACATTTCTGGCGCTGGCCGATCCGACGCGGCGCGCCATTTTGGCTCGCCTCGCGCGCGGCGAGGCATCGGTGACGGAGCTCGCGGAACCGTTCGCGATAAGTCAGCCCGCGGTCTCGAAGCACCTGAAAATCCTGGAGCGCGCTGGGCTGATCACGGTCGGTCAGGACGCACAGCGGCGACCCCGCCGTTTCGAGGGGAAGCCGCTTGCCGAGGCGAGTGCCTGGCTCGAGCGATATCGCGCGAGCTGGGAGGCGAACTTCGAGCGCCTCGACGGCGTTCTGGAGGAGTTGCAACGCAGGACGTCCGCGTCGACGCGCGCGCGGAGGCGGACAAAACGGTAGCGCGGAGACATGGAGAAGCCACGAAGGAGGGCGACATGCCGATGACGACGGAAAAAGCACAGGTCACGCTGCCCAGCGATCGCGAGGTCAAGGTCACGCGATCGTTCAAAGCGGCCCGGCCGCTGGTGTACAGGGCCTACACGGAACCAGCGCTGGTGCAGCGCTGGCTTCTCGGTCCGCCCGGATGGTCGATGCCGGTGTGCGAGATGGACGTGCGCGTCGGCGGCCGTTACCGGTGGCGCTGGCGGAGTGACAAGGACGCCAGCGAGTTCGGCTTCGCCGGCACGTTTCGCGAGGTCACGCCACCATCGAGGCTCGTGCACACCGAGACCTACGATCCTGGGACCGTCGGCGACGCACACCCCCAGAGCGAAGCGCTCGTGTCGGTGACGTTCAC
This sequence comes from Vicinamibacteria bacterium, assembly GCA_963806705.1. Classification (GTDB taxonomy): domain Bacteria; phylum Acidobacteriota; class Vicinamibacteria; order Vicinamibacterales; family JAENWD01; genus JAENWD01. The sequence continues at coordinate 128,683 of CAWDZE010000005.1, read as the reverse complement.
GGAGGATAGCGGCATCACGACGGTGACCACGCTGATCGACTTCGGGTCGAAGGAGGCGCGGGACGCGGCGGTGGCAACCGGGATGACCGACGGCATGGAGCAGAGCTATCAGCTGCTCGATGCGCTGCTCAGCGAGCGCGTATAGCGGCGGCCATGATTGTCGAGCGGCTGAACCGGTATGACAGTGAGGGGAGAAGACGATGAAACCAATCACACCGCATCTCTGGTTCGACAAGGAAGCCAAGGAAGCCGCGCAGTTCTACTGCTCGGTCTTCCCGAACTCGAAGATCACCAGCGTCACGACACTGCGCGACACGCCCTCGGGCGATTGCGACGTCGTCGCCTTCGAGCTGAACGGCCAACCGTTCATGGCGATCAGCGCAGGACCACTCTTCAAGTTCAACGAGTCGATCTCCTTCATGGTGTCTTGCGAGACGCAGGCGGAGATCGACCGCTACTGGGAGAAGCTCTCCGCTGTTCCCGCCGCGGAGCAATGCGGGTGGGTGAAGGACAAGTACGGGCTGTCGTGGCAGATCGTACCGACCGCCATGAACGAGATGTTGGAGAAAGGAACGCCCGAGCAGATGGCGCGGGTCACACAGGCGTTCCTGAAGATGAAGAAATTCGACATAGCGCAACTGCAAGACGCCTTCGACGGAGGCTCGCGCGTCGAATCTGCGAGTTGAAACCGATCGGAGGTGTCTCGTGGCCAGAAAGTCCAAGAACGATCCATTGGCGGTCGACGCCTATCTCGCGACGCTGCCCAAGGCCGAGCGCGACGCGCTCGAGCGGCTCCGCACGCTCATCAAGGAGACCGTTCCCGAGGTGGAGGAGCGGATCTCGTATGGGACGGCGGTGATGTTCTCGCTGGGCAGCGACCTCGTGGGATTCGTGTCGCAGCCGAAACATCTGTCGTTCTTCACGGCCAGCCCGAAGCTGGCCGCGGCGATGAAGGACGAGATCACGAAGACGCACCGGGTTAGCGGCGCCACGATTCATTTCTCGACTGACAATCCGCTGCCGACACGCCTCGTGGAGAAGATCCTCAGGGCACGCGTGCGCGAGAACGCCGCGTTGCGCGAGGTCCGTTCTCAAAAGCGTCCCGGCAGCCGCGCTCGTGAGCGGCATCCGACGCATCAGCACTTCCGCTAACCCAGCGGGCCTCGAGCACGTGGTTTATGGCACGTGACGAGCGGGTCGCCTGCCGGGACGCGCTTCAATCGCTCTCCAGCCCCACAGACGCGTCATGTCCTCGCCACGGAATTTGTGCCCGAGGTCGCGCGCGAGCATGCAGATCTGACCGCGGTGATGGGCATCGTGCTGCAGCAGATACGTCAGCATGTCGATCGCCCGGCGAGGCATCCCCTTCACGCGGGCGTGACGGTCCGCGAAGGCGGATTCGAACAAGCGTGCGAGATCGTCGGTTGACTGCCGGAGTGCCCGCCAGGCTTCGTCCCGAGTGACACGCTGCCTGTCGAGTGCAGGTGAGCCGGGACGGACGCCGCCCATGCGCGCAAACGTGCGGCGGACGCTCTGCATGTGCGCCACGATGGCGGCAATCGTGCGGCCGCGTCCGGCCGGAGGCGGGAGGCGCCAGATGGCGTTTGGCAGAATGCTGACCAGGTATTCGCTGGCCAAGCCGCTGCGGCGGAATGCCTCGATTCAGCTCTTGTTCCACTTCCAGTGGGCGGCCTCTTGCCATAATTGCCTCACATGCGCGCCAGTAACCTGGGTCCCCTCAGAACATGACTGGACCTCGCCGGCTCGCCGTGTTCGCCTCGCTGGTATGGATCGCCGTGATCGGCTTCCTGTCGATTGTCCACATACCCGCGTTTCCCGTGGCTGCGCTGGACTTCTTCTTCGACTGGCGATTTTGGCTCGCCATAGGAGTTGCGCCAGTGGCACTCGCCTCGGGTCTCTCGTGGTTCGCGGCCGGATTCCGCCGTCGTTAGCTATCCATTAGCTAAACCCCGCCGAATCCTTGATTCTGCGCCGAATCAGATTGTTGGTGAGGAAGGGGGCACTCGTGCCCGAAGGCCGAGCGCACCGCGCGAAGGCCGAGCGCCTGGGTTCGCCCAGACGCGTCACACCGAGCCAAGCGACGGTGGTGCGGAAGGGGGGACTCGAACCCCCACGCTCTTGCGAGCGCCAGCCCCTCAAGCTGGTGCGTCTGCCAATTCCGCCACTTCCGCGTGGGGATGAACGAACCTCCAGTATAGCAGGGCCCCTCGGCCGTGACACAATGGGTCGTTTGCTCACGACACCATGGCCGAACTCATCGATCTCTTCCTGCACCTCGACGTCCACCTCGGCGAACTGGTCACGGCCTACGGCCCCTGGGTCTACGCCATCCTGTTTTTCATCATCTTCGCGGAGACCGGGCTGGTCGTGACCCCCATTCTGCCAGGCGACTCGCTGCTGTTTGCCTGCGGGGCGCTGGCGGCCACCGGGGTGCTGGACCCCTGGCTGACCTCGGGCCTGCTGGTCACGGCCGCCATCCTGGGCGACGCGGTGAATTACTCGGTCGGGCACTTTGCAGGCCCCAAGATCTTCAGCGCCGAGGATCACACCGGTTTCTGGCATCGGCTGCTCAACAAGGATCACCTGCGGCAGGCGCACGCCTTCTTCGAGCGGCACGGAGGCAAGGCCATCGTCCTGGGCCGATTCGTGCCCATCGTGCGCACGTTCGTGCCGTTCGTGGCCGGCGCCGGCGAGATGACCTACGCGTCGTTTGCCTTCTACAACGTCACCGGCGCGTTCATCTGGGTCGGGCTGTGCGTCGGCGTCGGCTACGCCTTTGGCAACGTGCCGGTGGTGAAGGAGAACTTTTCGCTGGTCGCGCTCGGCATCGTGTTCGTGTCGGTGCTGCCGATGGCCTACGAACTCATCCAGCGCAGGCGCGGGCCGAGCGGCGCCGCGTAGAAACCTCGGCCTCCCTCTCTGCTATAACCGTCCGGTCGCTTCACGCGGAGCCGGACCCATGCCCATCGACCGTTCCGAACGCCAACTGCAGGATCGACTGGAAGAGGTGAGCCGGCTGCTCGAGACGCATCGCGTGCTCGAGTCGCTCACGCACCGGCAGGAAGGGCCCAAGCGCGACCTGCTCGAAGGGCTGCAGCATCGCCAGAACCTGGCGGAACTGGCCAAGAAGGTGCGCGGCCTGCATCCGGCAGACCTGGCCTTTATCGTCGAAGCGCTGCCACCGGACCAGCGTCAACTTGTGTGGGATCAGGTGGCGCCGCCGCTGCGCGGGCAGGCGCTGGTCGAGATGTCCGACGCCGTCCGCCAGCCGATCGTCGACGCGATGGCGCACACCGACCTGGTGGCGGCGCTGGTCGGCCTGGACGCCGACGACCTGCGATACCTGGCTGAAGCTGTGCCGCCCGACGTCATCGCCGAGGTCTCGGCCTCGCTCGACGCCGGCGACCGTTCGATGCTGCACGCCGCGGTCAGTTATCCCGACGACTCGGTTGGCGCGGTGATGAACCACGAAGTGGTGTCGGCGAAAGACACGCAGGTCCTCTCGGAGGTCGTGACCGAGTTGCGTGCACGCGGCAGCCTGCCGGAGCAAACCGACGCGCTCTTCGTCGTCGATGCGCGCAACGTCCTGCGCGGCAGCCTGCCCATCGACGTGCTGCTGCTCGGCGACCTTTCGGCGCCCGTGGCCTCGCTGGTCAACGCCGACGTCGTGACGTTTGCGCCTGAAGCCGAGGCCGCGCAGGCGGCGCGCAGCTTCGAGCGCTACGACCTGGTGTCGGCGCCGGTCGTGGACGATCGCGGAAAACTGATCGGGCGGCTCACCGTGGACGTCGTGATGGACGTCCTTCGCGAGGAGGCCCAACGGCGCGAGCTGAGCCGCGCGGGCCTGCGCGGAGAGGAGGACATGTTCGCCTCCACGTGGGCCAGCGCGCGAAACCGCTGGCCATGGCTGTTTGTGAACCTGGTGACGGCTTTTGCCGCCTCGCGTGTCATCGGCGCCTTCGAACACACCATCAGCCAGCTCGTCGCGCTGGCGGCGCTGATGCCAATGGTCGCCAGCGTCGGCGGCAACACGGGCAACCAGACCGTGGCGCTCGTCGTCCGGGGCCTGGCGCTCGACCAGATTGGCGCAGGCCAAGGCCGTCGTCTGGTCACCAAGGAACTCACCGTCTCCGTGCTCAACGGGGTGGTGTGGGGCGGCATCATGGGCGCGGGCGCCGTGATCCTCTACGACAGCCTGTCGCTCGGCGCGGTGATGATGGGCGCGGTGCTGCTGAACCTGGTCGTGGCGGCGCTGGCGGGCATCGGCGTGCCGCTGCTGCTGCAGCGCCTGGACCGCGACCCCGCGCAGGGGGCAAGCGTCCTGCTGACGTTCATCACCGACAGCCTCGGCTTCTTCCTGTTCCTGGGGCTCGCGAGGATATTTCTGGTGTAAAACACACGACCCAGGCGGAGAGCCTGAGAGTTCGTCGGTGAAGGCGTGTCGCGGCTCGCGCTTACCGTCCGCTTCTCGTCGCCTGGACGAACTGTCGCGCAGCGGCGAGCTCCGGGCGATCCTTGTCGGCCTGCTTCCACAACTCGAGAAACTCGGAATAGCGTTCAAGCGCCGTGCGCGTGTCGCCGGCGCGATCGGCCGCCCGAGCCATCCCGTAAATGGCTTTCGGCCTTCCTGGCGTGCGCTTCAACGCCGCGGCAAAATGCGTGATCGCTTCCGCAGGCCGGTTGAGTTCCAGCAGGATCTCCCCGAAGAGCTCGTGGGCAGGAGTGACCGGGTAGGGCGGCTGCGAGAGGGCATCGATCGAATCCTCGATGGCGATGGCCTCATGCATCATCGCGATCGCGCGGCCGGTGTCCCCCGCCGCTTTTGCTGCCAGGGCCTGGGTTTCCTTGGCCTGCATCGTGATGATCTTCTGCACGAAGGCGTGTTGCCCCGCCTCCGTCGAGAGCGCCGCGATCCGATCGGCTGCGGCCTGCGCACTCGCGGCGTCTCCACGTTTCGCCGCGGCCATGGCCTCGAGCTGCAGTTTCATCGCGACGAAATCACGTGAGGGCGCAACCAGGGGCACCGTCGCCACGTCCTGCCAGTTGCCCGCCTCCACGAGGTAACGGGTCAGCATATCGAAGTGCCCGTACACCACACGATCGGGGAGAGCGTAAATCGTCCGTCCGCGCACGTGCCTCGCCTGCAGGTCGGGCGTGTCCGCGGCCGTCTTCCTGTCCGGCAATGCCTCGTACTGCGCACCGATGAGGTCGGTGACGCGCCTGGCATCACGGTAGCGGCCCAGTTGCAGGTATGCGTACTGCAAGTAGTTGAGCGCGTGAAAATCGCGGTACTCGTCGCCCTCTCCCGCGCGCTTCACATCGGCTTCCGACGTGCGCCAGGCATTCTCGTTGGTCGCGGCCGACTCTTCCCACAACCCCAGGCGGCTGAAGATGTGCGAGGGCATGTGCTGCGCATGTGGGACCGCTGCGGCTGCTGCGGCATACGCCCGAGCCGCCTTCAAGCCATCCACCGCGTGCAGCGGGTCATCGTAGAGGTGAATCTGGTAGTGCAAAACACCGGGATGCTCTGGCTTTGCCGCGTAGACCTCCTCGAACAGCTTCGCCGCCACCGCCTGTCTCTCAAATCCCGGCGTGCCTTCCTTGATGGTCCCGAGGATGGAGAGGCCGTAGAACAGCCTGGTCTCGTCGTCTGGATACCGCTCGTAGACCGCTCGCATCGCGTCCTTGAAGGCCTCGTCGCGTTCTGACTTCGATGCCGCGCCGGCATCTCGGTACAGTGCCGCGACCGCCTCGAGGTACATCCGCTCGCGAGGCGTCTTGGGAGGCGCCTGCAGTCCTCGTTGAACGAGAGCCCAGGCGGCAGACAGGTCCGATGGCGTAGGCGCATCCCAGAACGGATGGTTGTAGGTCAGCGCGGCTCCCCAGTACGCCATCGCGCATGCCGGGTCGGCCCGGATGACCTTGTGGAACGCTTCCAGCGCTCGCTCGTACCAGAAATTGTGAAGAAGCGCGAGTGCGCGATCGAAGTCAGCGGATGCCGACGGTGTGCACGACACGTCCATGTGCACGTGGCCGATTCCGTGCACGTGCTCTGCGACGGGTTGTGTTGTGAGCTCCAGCGATAGAAACGCAAGATACAGCACGCACGGGAAGAGTGCCACCCTCCACATGGTCCCTCCACAGCAGCGTCATGAACACCACCGTGACGAGTGTTCAGCCACGATTGCACGACACCGTGATCGGGCGTTGACGATCGCTACGTGGCCGTGATGGCGTGCGTCACGACCGCCCAGTGGGCATATCCCTCGTCGTTGAGCGGAATGCGATCGGGCTGAGTGTTGCCGTGATTGTCCGTCGCCCTCGCCTGCAACCGGTGCGTTCCCGGCCGGGCATCCCAGTCGACATCCCACCGAACCCACGCTCGATCGATGTTGGGCTCTCGGAGGCGGGCCGGCTGCCAGGCTTGCCCGCCATCGAGGCTCACGTCTACTTTGGCAATACTGCCTTCACCAGACCAGGAACGCCCGCGCAGCAGCCGTCTGCCGGAGGGGACCTCCCCATTCCAGGGCAATTCAAATGCGCTCTTTACCTTCTGCGTCGTCAACATGGGCCCCAGTGCCGGCGGCCGCGCTGCGTAATCCGGGCCGATGAGGACATATTTCTGGGTGTTGTATTCGGAGTACAGCGGCTCTTCTGAAACGTCGATGCGGCCGACCCATTTGATATGCGCAATGCCGACCCACCCAGGGACCAGGACTCGCATGGGGAAGCCATGGTCAGGCGGGAGAGGCTGGCCGTTCATGGCATACACGAGGAGCGTGTCGTCAGCGAGCGCCTTCTCGATGGGCATTGGCCGCTTCACTCGCTTCTGGTCCAGGCCCTCAGGCATGACGTCGCGGGCAGTCCGTTTGACTCCAGCCCGCTCCAGCACTTCTCGCAGGGGCACCCCCGTCCATTCGGCCACGCCGATCCCGCCCAGCTGCCACGGCGTGCCAGGGATCTTCTTTCCGTGGGACAGCTGAAAGAAGTTCCTGCCGTTGCCTGCGCACTCGATCGCGCGGAGGACCGCCATCGAGGGCATCGAGAGGATGTCATCGTAGGTGAACGAGCGGGGGCGTGAGACGCCTGACCCACCGACGTGCAGGCGCCACGTCGCTGGCTCCAGGCGCGGGACCACGGGACTGTTGTTCCGGACGAAGAACAATTCGTTGGGAACCAGGTAGCCCCGGTGATACATGGCTTCCCACCGCATCTCCAGATTGCTGTCGCTTCTCACGAACAGTTCTGGCGGCGCCGGCTTGACGATAGCCGTATCGGCCTGAGCAGCGACCAGCTCCGGATGGGATGACACGAGGCGGGCCATGGCCGCGGCCGCCGTGCCACGTGCCAGGAACTGCAGGAGGTGGCGGCGCGACACATTCCGATCCATGGCGCTGCCAGCCTACTCCTCACGGAGATCATGCGCAACCGGTTGGATCCCAAGAGTCTTCATCGTCGCGTCGCGCCAGCGGCTTCGAAGGTCAGCCACCTCAGCACACGGCTCATTCCACCCGATCTCGAAGCCGATAGAGCTTGAGCCGGCCCTCGGTGTGCACGAGCGGCAACTGCAGGGAATGTTCCGTGAGCAGGTAGTCGAGCGAATAAGTGCCGGCCAGTGCTTCGGCGCGCGCTTCAGTCAGCGCATTGAAATCGCCGATGGCGCGGCGTCTGTCGGTCACCTGCCGCGCGCTGTCGCGCGAGTAGATCGCGATGGCGGCGTCCTTCACGCCCTCGAGCAGCACATCGCGCCTGGCGATCACGCGCAGGCTGCCGCCGGCGGCCCAGACATGTTCGGGGTCGGCCAGGACGTGCGCCTGCGGCGCGGTGTTCGAGGCAATCCAGGCGCCCATCCGTCGCCAGTCCGAGGCGGGCAGGTGCACGGCGACCAGCCGGTTATCGTGCTCGATGCGCAGGATGTAGTAGCCCCGCGCGGCGGCGAGCGCCGTGAGCAGCGCGGCGGCGGCCATGCCACGACGGGCGGGCGGAACCTGTGACCACGGCGCTTCGGCAATCATCCACACCACGTACGCCGTCGCCAGCAGCTCGAGCTGCCAGAGCACCCGCGAGGTCTGCAGCTGGACGGCCAGCGCGATGCGCGCGTCGATGAGCGGCACGGACGCCAGGAACACGACCAGCAGCGCGAGGCACCCCAACACGACGGCCTGCTCGTGCCGCGAGTTCAGTCCGAGCCTTTGCCGCCACTGCCAGGCGGCGACGATGACCACCGGGGGCAGCAGGTGGGTGAGCCACGTGCCGATCTTCCAGTCGTCGGAGGGGAAGAGATAGTCGCGGCTCTCGAACGCCGCCAGCCACGCCGCATCCATCACGGCGAGGCGCTCGGCCAGTGCGCCCGATGCGATGAGGCCGACGCCCACGACGGCTCCCAGCAGCGCGGCGCCGACGACCAGGCGCCGGCCCACCCGCGACGGCCACGCCTCGACTGCAGCGGCGGCGGTCATCCAGATCACGAACCACGCGCCGGTTGTCGGGTGCACCAGGCATGCGGCCAGCGCCAGGCCGACCGCCAATGCCCGGCGGCCGCGGAGATAGAGGCCGGCGGCTACCAGGCCAATGGCAAAGGTGAGAACGCGCGGATGAAAGCCGCTTTCGTAGGTGTTGACGCCGGTCCGGGCAATGCGATGCCGCAGCGTCAGGGCCATCAGCAGCGCCGCCGTCGACCACTGCGACACATACAGGCGACTGCCGATGAGCGCGATGCCGCCCGCAAAAAGCCCCCCCGTGAGCAGGTAGGCGAGCAAGAACATCCATTCCAGCGACAGGCCCGACATCCGGCCCATCCAGGCCATGGCCTCGTCGAGCACCGTGAGCCGCGCCTGCGGCGCCAGCAACACGCGGTCGCGAGGGAACAAGGACGGGTCCTGCGCGAGGTGGATGGCGGGAATGTAGAACGCCTGGTCCGAGAGGCCGTAGCGATAGCCCGCGCCGTTGGCGGTCACGAGCAAGCCGAAGAGTGCTGTGAGCGGCAACAGCCAGAGGGCGGTGCGCAGGCGAGTGGTCAAGGTCAGGGCGCCATCACCGCGCGCCTGTCCGGGCGTCGAGCGAAAAGCGGCCGCCGCCGGCCACGAGCAGCGTGACGAACGCGCCGAGGAACATGAAGGGCAGCTCGCCGTTGCCCTGGCCGGTGAACCGTCCGCCGTGCGCGTAAAAGAACGCGGTGGCCACCACGATGCCGCACACCGTCGCTGCAAGCCGCGTGCACAGGCCCAGGACGAGCAGCACAGAACAGAACACCTCGCCAAACACCACCAGCGCCAGGCTGGCCGGCGAGCCGAGGCCGTACGGATCGGCGAAGCGCTGCGATCGTTCGGCAAAGCCCGTGAGCTTGCTCCACCCGTGGAGCGTCAGCAGCGGCAGCGCGAACCAGACGCGTAGGACGAGCAGCGCCAGGTTGACGCTGGTCGGGAGGAACCGCAACTGCAGGAGCTTGAGCATGAGCTGATCAAGGGGCCAGGCCCTGTTAAGACGTTAACACTCTCTTAACAGGGCCTGGCCCCTATGGCACGGTGATTGCGGCGGCCTTGATGTCGGCCGGGATGAACTGCCGGTCAACCAGGTCGTGGACGTCGAGCCGGCGTTCGAGAACGCCCGCGTCGAGCGCCATGTCGGCGATGCGCTGCATCTCGTCGTCGGCCGGGGTGAGCATGCGGTAGCTCACGCGATCGGGCGGCTGGGTGAGCACGTGGCGCAGCAGCTTTTCGTCCTGGCGGAAGTACGGCGACACCAGCCTGGCGGCCTCGAGCCGGTGACCCTCGGCCCACTCGCCGCTTTCCGCGATGCCGCGCACCAGGTCCTTCACGACGCCGGGCCGCTGCTCGATCAGCTGCTCGGTGACGACCAGCACACACGAGATGAAGTGCGGCCAGATGTCCTTGGCGTGATAGAGGATGCGCCCGGTGCCGTCCAGTTCGGCGCGCGCCGCGTGCGGTTCGCCGATGAAGTACGCGTCGATGGCCTTGGTCGCCAGGGCGCCGGGCATGTCCGGCGGCGGCAAGTCGATGAAGCGTATGTCAGCCGCGCTCAGCCCCTCGTCCTTGATCAGCTTGCGGATCACCAGGTACTGGTTGCTGGCCTTGTTGGGGATCGCGAAGGTCATCCCCTTCAGGTCCTTCAGGCTCTTCACCTGCGTCAGGTCGGATCGCACCATCACCGTGGACCCGTCGCGGTGGCCAAGGTAGGCGATCTTCACCTTCACGCCCTGCTCGCGCAGCTTCATCGCCAGCGGCGCGATCATGAAGCTGGCCTGCAACCTGCCGCTCTTCATCGTCTCGACGACGGTGGGGAAGTCGGTGAAGCGCTGGGACTCGAAGCGGGTCGAGGGGCTCGTCTTGGACGCGAAGTCGGTGACCGGGCACGTGAGGTGGCAGGTCACCGGCAGGAAGCCAACCGCCAGGGTCTCGCGCCGGCTGGCGTCCTGCGCAACCGTTGCGGCGGTTTCGGCGCGTTGCCAGGGCTTGCTGCGGAGCACGCCGAGGACGACGACGAGCAACAGCGCTCCCAGACCCCACCTGACCAGGGGTGAGCGGATCATCGTTTGATCTCCGCGCCGCGCGAGGCGGCGGCAAGCGGCTCGGCGCCTTCGATGCCGAGCTCGATGAGAATCCTGCGGACTGCGGACACGACCTCCGGGTGCGTCAGATCGCGCGGGCGCGGGACCGAGAGCCGGACTTCGTCGCGGATTCGGGCTGGCCGCTCGCTGAGCACCAACACGCGATCGGCCAGTTGCGCGGCCTCCTCGATGTCGTGGGTGACGAGCACCACCGTGCGCGGCTGCTCACGGAGCAGGCGCGCCAGCTCCCAGCGGAGCTTCAGCCGCGTGAGGTAGTCGACCGAGGAAAATGGTTCGTCCATCAGCAGCAGGTCCGTGCCGCCGCCCAGGGCGCGTGCCAGCTCCACGCGTTGCCGCATGCCTCCGGACAGCTGGTGCGGGTAGTGCGCGCGAAACGCGGTCAGGCCAATCAGCTCGAGCAGCGCCTCGGCCTGGCGGGTGCGCGAGGCCTCGTCGGGGAGGTGACGCAGCCCCAGCCGCACGTTCTCGCCGACCGTGAGCCACGGAAACAGGCCGTCCTGCTGGAACACCATTCTCACACCGGCGGGCCGGTGCACTCGGCCGGAGGTAGGCTCGAGCCAGCCCGAACACAGGTTCAGCAGCGTCGTCTTGCCACAACCGGAGGGTCCGACCAGCGCGACGAACTCGCCGGGCTGCACGGCGAGGCTCACCTCGCTCAGCACCGCGACGGCGCCAAAACTCTGCGACACGCGATCGAATCGCAGCAGCGGCCCGGCCGGCGTCGAGCTCATCGGTCGTAGCCCCAGCGCACGCTCGGGATGCGCGTGAGCCGCACGAGCAGCCGGTCGAGCGCGACGCCGATCAGGCCGATGACGACCATCGCGGCGACCAGCAGGTCCGTCCGCAGGCCGTTGCGGGCGTCCCAGACGGCAAAGCCCAGCCCGTCGTGCCCGGCGATCATCTCGGCGGCGACCACGACGAGCCACGACAACCCGGCCGTCACGCGAAGCGCCGTGATCACCTGCGGCGCGATGGCCGGCAGCGTCACCTCGCGCAGCAGCGCGGGGCCTTCGATGCCCACATCGCGCGCGACGCGGAAGTAGACGCTCGGGATGCTGGCGACGGCGGCCGTCGTCGAGAGCACGACCGGGAAGAAGGCCGCCATGAAGATGAGGAACACGGCGGGCGCGTCGCCGATGCCGAGCCAGAGGATCGCAAAGGGAATCCACGCCAGCGGCGACAGGCTGCGGAAGAAGTTCACCAGCGGCAGGAACGCCTCGCGCGCCCTCGCCGAATGACCCAGCAGCAGCCCCGCCGGGACGCCCAGGCCCACGGCCAGGAGAAATCCCAGGCTGACGCGGAACAGCGATGCGATGGCGTCGTTGATCAGCCTGAAGTTCGACAGCTCCGCCGCAAGGCCTCGCGCGACTGCCCACGGCCCCGGAAACAGGGATTCGGGAAACAGGCCCATCGACGCCATGGCCCCCCACGCGACGACGAGTGCGGCGGGCCCGGCCAGCGCCAGCCATGGACCCCTGGACGATCGAACAGATGACATCGGCACCGAGTAATTTACTGTGCCCGGAGGTGATTGCCCTAGCTCCGAGGCCGCAGGCGCTCCTGCGCTACTGCGTACGAACCGCGTGACTAATAGGTTTGCAGGAGCACCCACGCGCTCACGGGGGAGGAAAGTACAATTTGAGGTTCACGGGTTCACTCGGCAAGGTTCACGGGTTCACGGGTTCACGGGTTCACAGGTTCACGGGTTCACAGGTTCACGGGTTCGCCATGTATCAACCCATCAGCCGCATCGTCGATCTGCTCGATCCGTCGCTCAACGTGATCCACAACATGGACGTCGACGAGGCCGTCCGACGCGTGTTGTCAGGAGATGCCGAGGCTGTGCGCGGGATCGACGGCGCGTTTGCGCTGGTGGCCCACGACGGCGTCACCGTGCGCATCGCGCGGTCGATGGACCGTCCCGTGCGTTACTTCCTCGCCAAGCGCGCCGCCGGCCCGGCGCTGTTCGTGGCCGATCGCATCGACACACTGCACCAGGCGCTGGCCGCCGAAGGGCTGGCCGGCCAATTCCACCCGAGCTACACGCGGATGGCCCCGGCGCATCACGTGGTCACGCTGCAGCTGGTGGGATGTCCCGATCCCGATCCGACATACACGCGATTCTTCGCGCCGTCACGTGACGTGCTGCCGGCCGACCTCGACGAGATCGGCCGCCGCTACATCGGCGCGCTCGCCGACGAGGTGGCCAAGTTCCTGCGTCACATCGATCGCGCCTCGGCCGGGGCGCCAGTCGGCGTGTGTTTTTCCGGTGGAGTCGACAGCGGGGCCGTGTTTGTCATCACCGAACACGTGATGCGAAGCCTCGGCATCGCGCCGACGCGGCTCAAGGCGTTCACGCTCAACCTGGGCGAGGGACCGGACCTGCGGCAGGCCCGGCAGTTCCTGGCGCACCTGGGCCTGGAGTTCCATCTCGAGGAGATTGCCGCCGATCCGTCAAACATCGATCTCGAGGATACGCTGCGGGTTCTCGAGGACTACAAGCCGCTCGACGTCGAGTGTGCGTCGGTCGGCCTGCTGCTGCATCGCGGCATCCGCGAGCGCTATCCGGAGTGGCGCTACCTGCTCGACGGCGACGGCGGCGATGAGAACCTCAAGGACTACCCGATCGAGGAGAACCCGGAGCTGACGATCCGCAGCGTCGTGAATAACCCGATGCTGTATCAGGAGGGCTGGGGCGTCGGCAAGATCAAGCACTCGCTGACCTACAGCGGCGGCCTGAGCCGCGGCTACGTCCGCAGCTATGCGCCCGCGCGCCGGTACGGCTTCGAAGGCTTCAGCCCGTTCACGCGTCCATCAGTCATCGACGTGGCCGAAGGGATTCCCTTCGCGGCGTTGACGCAGTACGACGTCCCGACGCTCTACAGCCTCAAGGGCGAGATCGTGCGGCGTGGCATCCGCGCGATCACGGGGCGCGACATGCCGGTCTATGAAAAACGCCGGTTCCAGCACGGCGCCGTGCCGGCCGACGTGCTGCACAGCCGCCTCCGCTCCGGCGATGGCGGGGCCGCCGAGCGCGAGTATCGCCGGCAGTTCCTGGCGCTCTACGCCTGATCGCACCGTGGCCGCCTATCCTGCTACCGCTCGCGCGCGCGACGCCTTCATCGTGTCGCGGCGGCCCGCCCGGCCGGCGCACGACCCCCGCCGGCCGCAGGGCATGACGGTCGAGCAGGAGCCGACCGAGTCGGGCCAACTGGCCGACGTCGTCACGGTGTTCCTCACCGGACGCGAGTGTCCCTGGCACTGCGCGATGTGCGACCTCTGGAAATACACGATCGAAGGCGACACTCCTGTCGGCGCGCTTCCACATCAGATTCGCGGCTCTGTTGAGGAAGCCCGGAGCCGGTTCTCACACGATGCGTGCGAACGCCACATCAAGCTCTACAACGCTGGAAGTTTCTTCGACCCCCGCGCGGTGCCGCCCTCCGACTACGGCGCGATCGCGTCGGCGGTGGCCGGATTCTCGAGGGTCGTCGTCGAGTCGCATCCCGCCCTGATCGGGCCGCGCGTCGATGAGTGGCGTTATGCGCTCGATGGCGAAGCCGCCGGCCGCGGGCCGCGGTTGGAAGTGGCGATGGGGCTCGAGACGGCAAATCCAGTTGCGCTCGAACGGCTCAACAAGCAGATGACGCTCGATCAGTTCCGCCGCGCCGCCGGCGAACTGGCTCGCCGCGACATCGCGCTGCGCGTCTTCGTGCTCGTGGCCCCGCCGTTTGTCGCCGCCAGCGAGCAGGCGCACTGGCTGGGCCGGTCGGTCGACCTTGCGTTCGACTGCGGTGCGTCGGTCGTCTCGCTCATCCCGATGCGCGACGGCAACGGCGCCGTCGAGGCGCTGGCCGACGAGGGCCTGTACGACGCTCCGACACTCGACGGGTTCGAGGCGGCGATGGAACAGGCGATTGAAGGCGCCCGCGGGCGCGTCTTCGCCGACCTGTGGGACCTCGAGCGTCTTGCGTCGTGCGGCGCGTGTTTTGGCGCGCGCAAGGCCAGGCTGACACGAATGAACCTGACGCAGCGGGCGGTCGCGCCGGTGTCCTGCGAGGCGTGCTCGCACGCGGAGGCTCGCGCATGACCGGCCCGGCGCTCGCAGACGTCGACGTCGCCGTCATCGGCGCGGGGTTCGGCGGCGCGTTGACGGCGCTGGCCCTTCGGCGTCTCGGCCGGTCGGTCGCGCTCATCGAGCGTGGACGCCACCCGCGCTTCGCCATCGGAGAATCGTCGACGCCGCTGGCCAACATCCTCATCGAGGAGCTCGCGGCGAAGTACGACCTGCCGCGAGTGGCGCCGCTATCGAAGTGGGGCACCTGGCGTGCGGCGTATCCGGATCTGCCAGTGGGCCTCAAGCGCGGGTTCAGCTTCTTTCACCACTCGCTCGATCGCCCCTTCGACGACGACCGTTCGCACACCCGACAGCTCCTCGTGGGCGCCAGCCCGCACGACGCGATCGCCGACACGCATTGGTACCGGCCCGCACTTGACGCGTTCCTGACGCGCGAAGCGCAGGAGGCCGGCGCCGAGCTGCTCGACCAGACGCGCATCGATCGCGTCGGGCTCCACGGCAACCTCACGCGGCTCGAACTCACGCGCGCCGGCGCCACGCGCACGCTGACCGCGCGCTTTGTCGTCGACGCCAGCGGCCCTCGAGGGGCGTTCCACCGGCTGCTCGACCTCGAAGAGGCGCCCACCCGCTGGCTGCCGGCGACCGAGGGGCTCTACACGCACTTCGAGGGCGTCGCGCGCTGGGACGAGGCGGTGCGGCCCGAGCCCGGCGTGCCGTATCCGGTCGATGCCGCCGCGGTGCACCAGGTGTTTCCCGGCGGATGGATCTGGATTCTGCGGTTCAACAACGGCATCACGAGCGCGGGCGCCGCCGTCACGACGCCGCTCTCGCGCCAGCTGAAGCTGGAAGAGGGAGAACCAGCGTGGCACCGCCTGCTCGACCGGCTGCCCTCGGTGAAGGCGCAGTTCGCCTCGGCGCGCGCGACGCTGCCGTTCATGTATGCCCCGCGGGTCGCGTTTCGCAGCCGCGTC
The DNA here is from genome assembly GCA_963806705.1 of Vicinamibacteria bacterium. Taxonomy (GTDB): domain Bacteria; phylum Acidobacteriota; class Vicinamibacteria; order Vicinamibacterales; family JAENWD01; genus JAENWD01. The sequence goes on along the minus strand of CAWDZE010000005.1, from coordinate 113,025 downwards.
GTATGCGGCGATGGCTGGGCGATGCTGCCGTCGGCAGCCGGCGTCATCGATCCGCTGCTGTCGACCGGCTTTCCGCTGACACTGCTCGGCATCGGGCGCCTGGTTGATCTGCTCGACCGCACGTGGGACGGGCACGGACGTGACACGGCGCTCGACGAGTACGCCAGGCAGACCCAACGCGAGCTTGATGCAACCGAATGCCTCGTGGCGGGGCTCTATGCGAGCATGAACGATTTCGATCTGTTCAAGCGGCTGACGCGGCTGTACTTCGCGGCCGCCAGCTTCAGCGAGACCGCGCGGCGGCTTGGCAAACACCGACTGGCGCCGGGCTTCCTGCTGTGCGATCACCCGACGTTTGGTCCCGGCTCGCGGGCCATTGCCGAGGCCGCCGTCCTTCGTCCGACCGATCGCGCGCGCGCGAACCTGTTCGAGCAGATCGACCGCACCATCGGGCCCTTCGACATCGCCGGGTTGGGCGACGACGCGCGGCGCGACTGGTACCCGGTGGTGGCCGGCGATCTGATCGCCGGACGGGAGAAGCTGGGCGCAACAGCCGCCGAGATCGACGTGTGCTCGAGCGGTGCGGCTTCGCCAGGGAGTCTTCGCAGCCATGAATCGAACCATGGCCCGGTCCGTCGCGGTGCTTGCGCTCGCGCTCGGCGCCGGCTGCAACGGATGCCAGGAACGGCGCCCAGCGCGCCGGTCGTGAGCGACACGACCTACCGCCAGGCGGTCACGGCGTTCTACACCGGCCTGGCGGCGATGCAGACCAGTCAGGACGTCCTCGCACGCCAGTCGCTCGAACGCGTGACGACGCTGGTGCCGCACGAGCCGGCGGGCTGGGCGAACCTCGGCCTGCTGCTGTTGCGGCAGCAGGAGATTGAGCCGGCGATGCCCCTGCTGACGAGGGCCGCGGAGTTGGCGCCCTCGAACAGTCACGTGCACCGCCTCCTGGCCCTGGCGGAAAGCCGTCGCGGCAACCTGGAGGCGTCCATCGCGCACTGGCGCAAGGCCATCGAACTGGAGCCTGCCGATCCCAAGGCTGCCTACGCGCTCGCGCAGGAGGTGGAACGCCAGGGCGGCCCGGAACACGATGCCGACGCTCAGAAAGTCCTCGAGGCCCTGGTTGCACGCGCAGACAACCTGGTCGCGCGGCTCGACCTCGCGCGCCTGGCCGCCAAGCGCGGCGACAGCGCGACGCTGCAAAAGGCGCTGGCGCCGTTGAGGACGGCATCGGCCTCGTGGCCACCAGAAGTTCAGGAGCGATTCAAAGCGGTCACGGCGGCCGCAGGCAGTCCCAACCCCCGCGCAGCGGCGCCAGCCGTCGCGTTCCTGAAAAACGTCCTGCTGCGTGTGCCCGAGTACCGCCGCTCGCTCGCTGATGTGAGCACGCCGCGCGAGGAAGTCGGCGAGCCGTTTGAAGGGTTCGTGACACTGGCCACTCCAAGCCCGCAGCCGGCGCCTCCCGACATGGGCCTCCGGTTCGCGATCGAGCCAGTCGCCGGCGCGCGGAGCCCTGTCGGGTTTGCCGGCGTCTTCATCGCCGCCGACCACGCGGCGCCGCAGGTGTTGACGGCTGACGGCCGCCAGGTGCGGATCGGGTCGACGCCCGCCGGCGCCTTCCCCGGCGGCGCGGGCCGACCCTGCCGACAATCCGCGGCGTCGCCGCGGCCGACCTGAACTACGACTACCTGACCGACCTCGTCCTGGCCGGCGAGGGCGGGTTGCGAATCCTGCGTCAGCGGGACGGCGGCAGGTTCGTCGACGTCACCGCCGGGGCCAGGCTTCCAGCGTCGATTCGAACTGCCCCTCAATGGGGCGTCTGGGTGGCCGACATCGACACGGAGGGCGATCTCGACCTCGTCGTGTCGTCAGGGGACGGGTCGACGACAATGCTTCGCAACAACGGCGACGGCTCCTTTGCCGCGCAGAAGCCGTTTGGCAGCATCGAGAACGTGCGGGCATTCGCGTGGCTGGACCTCGACCACGATCTCGTTCCGGATGCCGTCGTTCTGCAGGCCGACGGGACGCTCCGGGTGTTCCTGAACCTTCGCGGCGGGCAGTTCAGAGAAGGGCCAGCGGCGATGGCGAGCGGCCAGGGAACCAACTTTCCCTACACCGAGGCCGCCGGCCGGGGCCGTTTCGGCGCCGATGTCGACAACAACGGCGCCACCGACCTCGTCATCACGACGCCGACGACGACCGAGATCCAACTGGCCGCGCCGTCGGGCGCGCCGCCGTCCAGGCTCACGCTGCCGCTGCGGGCCGGGGCGGCCGCCGACCTCGATGGCGACGGGCGACTCGACCTGGTTGGCGTCGACAAGAGCGGCGCCGCCGTAGTCGCGAAGAACAGCGGCACCAAGGCGTACCACTATCAGATCGTCCGGCCGAAATCGGCGACAGTGCTGGGCGACCAGCGCATCAACTCGTTTGGCATCGGCGGGGAAATCGAGATCAGGACCGGCCTTCACGTGCAGCGGACGCCCATTACTTCGCCCATCGTCCACGTCGGCCTCGGCCAGGCGACCAGCGCCGAGGTCGCCCGCATCTTCTGGCCCAACGGCACCATCCAATCCGAGTTCCAGCTGACCGCCGATGCGACCATCGCCGCCTCGCAGCGCTTGAAGGGCTCGTGCCCGTGGCTGTTTGCGTGGAACGGCCGCGAGATGGCGTTTGTCACCGACCTCATCTGGCGATCGCCGCTCGGGCTGCGGATCAACGCGCAGGCGACGGCCGACATCCAGGCGACGGAAGACTGGGTGAAGGTGCGCGGCGACCAGCTTGTCGCGCGCGATGGCGCGTACGACCTGAGGGTCACCGCGGAGCTCTGGGAGACACACTTCTTCGACCGCCTCGCGCTGGGCTACGTCGATCATCCCGCGGGTACCGAGGTGTTCGTGGACGAGCGCTTCGCCGTGCCGGCGCCGCCGCTCGATCTGGTCGCGACCGGCGAGGTTCGAGCGTTCCGGTCGGTCCGGGACGATGGCGGGCACGACGCCGCCGGCGTCGTCGCTGCGCGCGACGATCGACATCTCGATTTTGCCGGCCGCGGCGCCTATCAGGGGATCACGCGCGACCACTTCGTCGAGCTCGAGCTGCCCGAGGATGCGCCCCGCGAGGGCCCCTTGTGGCTGATCGGGCAAGGATGGGTGCATCCCACCGACAGCTCGGTTAACGTCGCGATCTCGCAGGGCGCGCACGCCGCGCCGAAGAGCCTGTCCCTGCTGGTTGGGGACTCGACCGGACGATTTCGCGAGGTGCGGGCGGGGCTGGGATTCCCGTCTGGCAAGGACAAGACCGTCCGCATCGACCTTGCGGGGATCTTCCCGCGGACAGGGCCCAGGCGCCTGCGGCTCGCCACCAATCTCGAAGTGTTCTGGGACCGGCTCGGATGGGCAGCGGGCCGGCCGGACGTGCGCCCGCGAATGGTCCTGCTGCCGCTTCGAGCGGCCGACTTGCGCTACCGTGGGTACTCGGTGACCGCGCAACCCGACGCCAGCACCCCCGAGCGGCCGCGCTACAAGCTCTCGGGCACGGCGCCGCGCTGGCCCGATCTCGAGGGCTATCACACGCGCTTCGGTGACGTGATGCCCCTGGTGACGGCCACCGACGACCGTTACGCGATCATGAACGCGGGCGACGAGCTTGCCTTGCGCATCGACCAGGCGCCGCCGCTTCCGGCCGGGATGGTCCGCGATTTCGTCGTCATCGGCGATGGGTGGGTGAAAGACGGCGACTTCAACACGACCTTCTCGAGGACCGTGCTGCCGTTGCCGACCCACGCCAGCGGGCGGTACGATCGGCCTCCGGGCGCCCTCGAGGACGACCCGGTCTACCAGCGGCACCGCGGCGACTTCGAGCAGTACCACACGCGGTACGTGTGGCCGGTTATCGCGAAGTGAACCTGTGAACCTGCGAACCCGTGAACCTGTGAACCTGTGAACCTGTGAACCCGTGAACCCGTGAACCCGTGAATGAACCGTTACGCCAAACCACTACTTGCCGTCGTTTTCGTGGTTCTGCTCGCCACGCCGTTCCTGATCCGCCACTTCGGGGCTCGCGCGCCGGTGACCTCCGCCGACGGCGATCCGCTCTCGCGCTACGGCTTCAAGCTCACCGAAGTCGCCAAGGGCGCGGGCATCTACTTCCAGCACGAGGGCCCGACGCTCGACTCGAAGCTGAATCACATCATGCCGCAGGTGGCGTCCATGGGCGCCGCGGTGTCCATCATGGACGTCGATGCCGATGGCCACAACGACCTGTACGTCGTCAACAGCAAGGAAGGGTCGTTCAACCGGCTCTATCGAAATCGCGGTGACGGGACCTTCGAGGAGATCGCCGAGCGGCTGGGCCTGGCTGACTTGAACAGGATGGAGACCGGGGTGTCGATGGGCGCCGTCTGGGGCGACTACGACAACGACGGCTACGACGACCTGCTGCTGCACCGCTGGGGCCGGCCCGAGCTGTTCCACAACGACGCCGGCGCCGCGTTCACGCGCGTTACCGACACCGCGGGCCTGCCGCCGTGGGCGAACATCAACACGGCCATCTGGCTCGACTACGACAAGGACGGCCGGCTCGATCTGTTCATGGGCGGCTATTTTTCCGAAGCGCTGAATCTCTGGAAGCTCGCCGACACGAAGATCATGCCCGAGAGCTTCGAGTACGCGAACAACGGCGGGCGCAAATACCTGTATCGCAACCTCGGCGGCGGACGGTTCGAGGAGGTCAGTGCGAAGGCCGGCATCACCTCGCGGCGCTGGGCGCTGGCCGCCGTCGCCGCGGACCTGCGCGGCACCGGGTACCCGGATATCTTCATCGCCAACGACTACGGCGTGTCCGAGCTCTTCGTCAACGAGGGCGGCCGCTTTCGCGAAGTGGGACGCGAGTCAGGCGTCGGCTACGCCCCCAAGAGCGGCATGAACGCGTCGGTGGGGGACGTCCTGAACCAGGGGAAGTTCGCGATTTACGTCTCGAACATCTCCGAGGAGGGCATCCTGCTGCAGGGCAACAACCTGTGGATGCCAACCGGCGGGACCAAGGCGCTAGCCACCTACGAGAACCTCGCGCGGTCGATGGGCGTGGACCTGGGCGGCTGGAGCTTCGGCGCGCAGTTCGGCGACCTGAACAACGACGGCTTCCTCGATCTCTACCTGGTGAACGGCTACGTCTCGGCCTCACGCGCCGAGAGCTATTGGTACGACTACTCCAAGGTCGCCGGCGGCCACGAGGTCGTGATCTCGGACGCGAAGAACTGGCCGGCGATGGGCACGCGCAGCCTCGCCGGCTACCAGCAGAAGAAGGTGTGGATGAACGATGGCGCCGGCCGTTTCATCGACGTCGCGCAGATGGTCGGCGCCACGGACCGCTTCGACGGCCGATCGGTGGCGCTGGGCGATTTCTCTGGGCACGGCGCGCTCGACGTGGTCGTGGCCAACCAGCGCGGGCCGCTGCTGTTGTACCGGAACGACGTCGCGCCGGGCCGCTCGTGGATCGCGTTTTCGCTGGAAGGCGGTTGCGGCGTCACTTCGGCGGCCGGCACGTGCACGAATCGAAGCGCCATCGGCGCGCAGGTGGAGGTCTTCTGGAACGGCCAGCAGCAGATCCAGGAAGTGTCGGGCGGCTCGGGTTTCTGCTCGCAGAACCAGCGCCGGCTGCACTTCGGCCTCGGCGCCGACGCGAAAGTCGACAAGGTCGTGGTGCGATGGCCATCGGGTAAGATGAGCGAACTGACCGGCCCCGAGGTCAACCACCTGCACGCGGTGAAGGAGCCCGTATGACCCCCGAAGCCGTCGCCTCGCCAGCCCTGACCAGCGGCGGCGCGCGTTCACGGTTTCAGATCGACAAGCGCTACCTGGCGCCCATCCTCGTCACGATGGTGCTGGTCGTCGGCCAGATCACGTTCGGGTTCCTCGAAAGCTGGGGCCGGACGATGCTGGCGATCGCCACGGCGATTGCGATCGAGCTGGTGCTGGGCAAGCTCTTCACGGGCAAGATCCCGCACCTGGCAAGCGCCTACATCTCGGGAATCTCGATTGGCATGCTCGTCCGGTCGCCCGAGATCTGGCCGTACGCGTTGTGTTCGGCGATCTCGATCTCGTCCAAGTACCTGATCCGCGTCGACGGCCGGCACCTCTGGAACCCCTCGAACCTCGGCATCGTCGCGATGCTGGTGCTGGCCGCCGATACGGTGGCGAGCCTCAGCGTGCAGTGGGGGAATACGCTGCTGCCGATGGTGACGGTGTGGCTGTTTGGCGCGGTCATCATCAACGCGCTCGGGCGCTTCCACATCACGCTGACTTATGTCGTGTCGTTCCTGGCGTTCGCCTTCGTGCGGTCCCTGTCACCGGCCATCCCTTCATCGCCGAGGCCGCGCCGATCACCGGGCCGATGTACCAGCTCTACATCTTCTTCATGATCACGGACCCGAAGACGACCGTGCGGACCAAACGGGGCCAGATGCTGACCGTCGTCGTCGTGGCAGCGGTTGAAGCCGCCCTGCGTCTAATGCAATTCGTGCACGCCCCCTACTACGCACTGTTCATTGTCGGCCCCATGGCGAACCTGATAGAAATCGCCGGCGACCGAAAGAAGCGCGCGCAGGCCGCCGCGTAATCGCCAATCGTGCAATCTGCAATCTGCAATCGTCAATTCCAGAAGGAGCCCCCATGTCCGACGCGACCGCCGCCAATCAGAAGACCATCCTCGCCAACCAGAAGGGGATCGTCTCGAACCAGAGAGCCATCCTGGCGAATCAGAAAGCGATCCAGGCCAACCAGAAGACGATCCAGAAGAACCAGGGCACGCTGCTCGCCAACCAGAAGAAGATTCTGGGGAACCAGAAGAAGATTCTGGCGAAGTAGGGGCGTCGGGCCGATGGCGCCGATGGACCCTGGGCGGCGGATGCCCCTAGAATGGGCCGTCATCGCGCATGCCGCTGGCTCCCGGCACCCGCCTCGGCTCGTACGAGATCCTCGCACCGCTCGGCGCCGGGGGGATGGGCGAGGTGTATCGGGCAAAGGATCTCCGGCTGGGGCGAGAGGTCGCGATCAAGATCCTGCCGCCCGATCGCCTGGGGGACGAGACCCGGCGCCGCCGGTTCGTGCAGGAAGCGCAGGCCGCCTCCGCCCTCAACCACCCGCACATCGTCACCATCCACGAGATCGAGTCGGCCGGCGATCGCGACTTCATCGTGATGGAGTACGTGCGCGGGCGCAGCCTCGACACGGCGATTCCCCGCGGCGGGCTGCGGCTGGGCGAGCTGCTGCGCATCGCGATCCCGGTGGCCGACGCGCTCGGCGCCGCGCACGCGCGGGGCATCGTCCATCGCGACCTCAAGCCGGCCAACGTGATGATCGGCGGCGACGGCGCCGTCAAGGTGCTCGACTTCGGGTTGGCCAAGCGCGTCGGTCGCGAGGACGGCCCGGACGAGCGCACGTTCACGCGCGACGCGGACCCGGCGCTGAGTCTGCCGGGGACGATCGCGGGGACCGCCGCCTACATGGCGCCGGAGCAGGCGACCGGCGGCACGGTGGACGCGCGGAGCGACATCTTCAGCTTCGGCGCCATGCTCTACGAGATGGTCACCGGTGCGCGAGCGTTTGGAGGCAAGTCAATTGCCGATACGCTGGCCGCCGTCATCCAGGCGCAGCCAACGCCACCCGCCGAAGTCGTGCCCGGGCTGCCGCGCGAGCTCGAGCGGCTGATTCTGCGGTGCCTGCGCAAGGAGCCGGACCGTCGGTATCAGACGATTCGCGATGTCAGCCTCGAGCTGCAGGAGATCAAGGAGGAGTCCGACTCGGGGCGCCTGTCGGCGACCGTACCCGCGGGCGACGCGCACCGACGCTCCCGCCTGATACCGGCCGTCATCGTGGCCGCAGCGATGGTCCTTGCGGCGGTCGCCATCGCGTGGTGGCTGAAACAGAGGGCCGAGTTCGACAGGCCCGGTCAACGGCTTGCTCCCCTGACGACACTCCACGGCCGGGAATCTCAGCCGGCCTTCGCACCGGACGGCGAACAGGTGGCGTTCGAGTGGAGCGGCGAGAAACAGGACAACGAGGACATCTACCTCAAACTGGTCGGGTCGAGCGAACTGCGGCGCCTCACGACGGACGGCCTGCCGGACGGCGCGCCCGCCTGGTCACCGGATGGCCGCGAGATCGCGTTCTTGCGGCGCGGGCAGGACAGGACCACGGTTTATACGGTCTCACCCGTCACCGGTGCGGAGCGCAAGATCTCGGATCTGGGCGCCGGCTTCGTGCTGGGCCTGTCGTGGTCACCCGACGGTCGATGGCTGGCAACCGGCCGTGGCGTCCCGGACCAGGGCGGCAGCAGCCTCCTGCTGGTCCCCGTCCAGGGCGGCGAGCCGCGAACGCTGACCACGACGAAGGCCTTCGCCGGCCATCCTTCGTTCTCGCCGGACGGGCGGGCTCTCGCGTTCAGGGCCTGCTCCGCTCCGTTCGCGTGTTCGCTGGGGCTGCTCGCGCTGGACGCGGCGCTCATGCCAGCCGGGGCGGCGCGCACGGTGGCGCCGCTGCGCAGTCTCGACCTCGAGTGGGCAGTCACCTGGACGCGTGATGGCCGCTCGCTCATCTACGAGTCCGGCCGCTACCTCTGGCGCGTGGCGGTCGTGGGAGACGGCGCACCCGAACGCCTTGAACTGGTGGGCTACGGGGCGCTCAGCCCGGCGCTGGCCGCCCATCGCGATCGGCTCGCGTTCGTGTCTCAGCGGAACACGATCAGTCAACACCCGCTCGATTCGACCCACACCTCGCCACCGGTGCTGGCGTCGTCCTACGCTGACATCGAGGTGAATTTCTCCCACGACGGGCAGCGGCTCGTCTTCAGCTCGACGCGGGGGGGCGAGGAGAGGGAGATCTGGACGGCCCGTGCGGACGGCACGGGCGCGCGCCAGCTCACGCGCGGTCTGGAGTGGGTTCAGGGTTCGCCGTCGTTCTCGCCGGACAGTCGCCAGGTGGCGTTCGACTCGCAACACGACGACGGCAGCTGGAGCCTCTTCGTCGTGGACGCCGATGGCGGCGTCCCCAGGCGGCTGACGACCGAATCGGGAAACGAGAACTGCCCGGTGTGGTCGCCTGACGGCCGCTGGATCTACTACACGTCGGACCAGAAGGCCGGGCGGAACGTCTGGCGGATCCCGGCGGGCGGCGGCCGCGCCGAGCAGTTGACCACGGGAGGATCGAGCTTTCGCGTCAGGGTGTCTCCCGATGGGCGTGAGTTGCTCTATTCGCCTCCGGCCGCAGCCAATGACGATGCTCCGTTGCTGGCCGCCCCTGTCGCCGGCGGCGCTCCGCGACAGCTACTGCCGTGCGTGAGGGCATACTCAATCTTCACGAATGCCGTTGGCCTCTACTACGCCGAGTGCGGACCGGGGCCCGATCGGAACGTGCATCTCGTCGACGCGGCGACGAACCGCGATGCCGTGATCGGTCGAACCCGGGACGCGCCGTACCAGCCGAGCGTGTTCGCCGTTTCGCCGGACGGCAAGTCCGTGCTCGTGCCGCGGGGTGAGTGGACCAGGGACCTGATGCTGATCGAGAACTTCCGCTGAGTTAGGAGTTGACGGGTTACGAGTCGGTGGACTGTCGCGCCCGCCGCGAGGCGAGGGCGGCAGCGCCGAGCACGAGCACATTGGCGGTGATGACCGGCGCGGCCTGCATCACGACGCCGTAGCCGATCCAGAGCGCCGCCCCGACCATCTGCACTCGCCGCAGTGCATCGGCGCGAGTGCAGAGGTAGGAGCCGACGAACACCGCGGTTGCGACCCATCCGATCAGATCTGCGGTCATACCGTTCACAGGTTCACAGGTTCACAGGTTCACGGGTTCACGGGTTCACAGGTTCAGGCTACCGCGGCGTCGTCGGCGGGCGGTGTTTCGCGGACGGTGACCCAGTCGGTCCGCGCTTTCTCCCACTCCTGCAGCGTCAGGCCGTAGGACTCGAACAGCGTGCGGATCTCGGCCGATCGCCAGCCGACGATGTCCTCGAGCACCGGCACGAGGACGCTGAACGCGTTGTCGCTCAGCACCGTCCGCCGCGCAATGCGCGCCAGGTGCTTGTTCTCGGAGACCGCGATGGTGAAGCCGTCGCGGTTGTTCACGTGAAGCATCACGTGCACGTCGGAGCTGCCATCGCCGACGTAGATGGTCCTGTCGGGGTGCACGTCGAGCCGCGTCTCGAGATCCTCGAGCGCCGCCACCTTGCCGTAACCAGCCGGCACCCGCGCGATCGAACGCACTTCGCCGGACACCTCGTCCCACTCGAACTCGGTGCCGATGACGTGGTCCTGGCGCGACGATGCCTTCAAGCGCGGCGTGGACGATCTCGCGCGGCGCCGCCGATACGACGTAGAACGAGAACTTGAACCCGGGGATGCCCTTGTCGAGGAAATCCACGAGCATCGGGATGTTGTGCCGCAGCCGCACGCGCCGGCCCGCTTCGTACAGCTGCTCGCGCCGCACGCTGCGGAACTCCGGGTCGTGCCGGATCAGATAGGCCAGCTCGCCGCCCTGCTGCACCAGGTTGATGCGCGCGAGGCCCTCGACCTTCGCGTCGAAGTCGCGCACTCCCAGCATCTCCGCCAGGACGCGACCCGAGTCATGGAAGCTCAGTGTCTGGTCGAAGTCGGAGGCCAGCAGAAAGTGGCGGGTGCTGTCGTGGGAGACAGTCATTCGTCGCCCTCCAGGGAAACTTGATATAACAACTTGCATGCAGATCTTATCGGCTATTCTCTTCAGAAGTCAACCCGTGTCCCGTAAGTAATTGGGTAATTTGCGCTTAGTCCATTGAGGTCGGCGCCATTAGCTGTATTGACAGCATTGTAAACTTGTCATACCATTTTCGGAGATGAAGTCGACAGACGCCGGCCACGCACCGAAGCATCGCCAGGTCTACGAAGCGCTCGCCCACCAGATCACCGGCGGCCGAATGCGCGCGGGAGCGCGTCTGCCCAGCGAAGCCGACCTGGTGCGGCGGTTCGGCGCCTCGCGTATCACAGTGGGGCGTGCGTTGCGCGACCTCCAGATGGCCGGCCTGGTGGAGCGCCGCGCCGGGTCGGGCACCTTCGTGCGCGCGCCTCGCGCGGCCTCGCGATCGCAGGCCTTTGGCGTGCTGATGCCGGAGGCCGGCGAGGTCGAGGTGTTCGACGCCATCTGTCACGGCCTGCTCGAGGCCCCAGAGGCGCGGCAACACGTGCTGGTGTGGGGCAGCCGCCCGGCGACAGCGGCGTCAAAAGCCGATCATGCGTGGCGGCTCTGCGAGCAGTACATCGAACGTCAGGTGGACGGCGTGTTCTTCGCGCCGATCGAGCTGACGGCGGCAAAGGACGCGGTGAACCGGCGCATCGCCGACGCGCTGGACGCGGCCCGCATTCCGGTGGTGCTCATCGACCGCGCCATAGAGCCCTTTCCGCACCGGGGGCGCCACGACCTGGTCGGGCTGGACAACCGGCGGGCCGGTGCGCTGGTGACCGAGCACCTGCTGTCGGTCGGATGTGCGCGGCCGGTGTTTCTGGGGCTGCCCAACGCGGCTTCCAGCGTCGACGGGCGCGAAGCGGGATTTCGTGAAGCCGTGCGCACGGCTGGACTCGACGGGTCGGTCGCGCGGACCTGGCGCGAGGATCCCGCCGATCGGCTGCGGCTGGCCGCCCTGCTCGAACGCGATTCCCCCGACGGCATCGTCTGCGCCAGCGATCGCACGGCGGCCGTCCTGATGCACGCGCTGCGGGCGCTCGGCCGGCGTGTGCCCGACGATGTGCGGCTGGTGGGGATCGACGATGTGCCCTATGCCGGGCTGCTGCCCGTGCCGCTGACGACGCTGCGGCAGCCGTGCCACGAGATCGGCGTGTCTGCGATGCGTGCGATGGTCGATCGCGCCGCGCAGCCGGATCTGCCTCCGCGCGAGATCCTGCTGCACGGCACGCTCATCGTCCGCGAGTCGTGCGGCGCGTCAACCACTCATCCTTTAGAGCCTGTAGAAATTCGAGCGCGCCGACATCCACGAAGCGTCCTGCTTCCAGATGCAATGGCGGAGGAAGTGACGCCGCAGTCAGAGCCGGCTCCCCAGGGACCCATCACCTGTCAGTGGAGGGACCAATGCTGAGCTACGAGGCAATCCGCATCACGTCCAAAGAGTTCCGTGCGTCTCTGTACTTTGTGACTTTGTGATGACTAATCCCGGCGGCCGCCGAGGAACCGCAGCAGGTACAGGAACAGGTTGATGAAGTCGAGGTACAGCCTCAGCGCCCCGACGATGGCGTACGACCCGGCCTGGGCTTCCGGCACGGCAAGCGCAATCGCCTTGAGCTGTTGTGCGTCGTAGGCGGTCAGCAGCGTGAAGAGAATCACGCCGCAAAACGAGATCACGAACTGCAGGCCTTCGCTTTGCCAGAAGATCCCGACGACCGAGGCGATCACGATCCCGATGAGGCCCATGAAGAGGAACTGCCCCAGCCCGGACAGGCTTCGCGACGTCACCGTGCCGTAGAGCGCCAGGGCGCCGAACGTGCCCGCGGTGATAAAGAAGGTCGTCGCCACCGACTCGCCGGTGTAGACGCGCAACACGAACGCCATCGTCAAGCCGGTCAACGCCGAGTAGCCGAGAAAGAGCGCGGCGGCCGTGCCCGGCGCGAGCTTGTGCACGCGCGCGGACAGGAAGATCACGACGCCAAGCTGCGCGCCGAAGATGCCCCAGAAGAGCAGCCGGTTGCTCGCGATCGTGTAGACCAGGGCGTCGGACCCGGCGACCATCCACGCGACAAGAGCCGTGACGGTGAGGCCGACGGCCATCCAGCCATATACGACACGCAGAAACGCGGTAACACGCACGGCCGCGTCGCTGATTGCGGCGGGCGAGCCAGCGTGGGATGCCTCGAAACGGTCCATGGACAGTGCCTCCAGTACCTGGGATGGTACCACGCGCGCTAGAATACCGGATGCGTGTGCCACTGCTCGCCGCAAGCCTGGTGGTGTCAACCGCGCAACAGCTTCCGCCCCCCACAGCGCCACTCTCGAACACCGATCCGCCGCTGTTCTCCGTGTTGCGTCACTGCGCGCGCAATGCAACCAGGCGAAGTCGTGCGCCTGGACATCACCAGAAACCGACCGACCACGGCGCTCACGGTCCGGGCGTTCGACCGGAGCATCGCGGTCGCCAAGCTCGGCGAGGGCCGCTGGCGGGCGCTGGTCGGCATCGACCTCGACGTGGCGTCCGGCGACTACCCGGTGACGATCTACACCACGTCTGAAGACGGCGCCCGAACGGAAAGCATCCAGACTTTCACGGTGGAGCCCCGGGAGTTCCCGACGCGCCAGCTCCGCGTCGCGCCGCAGTTCGTGAACCCGCCGCCCAGCGTCCAGCGCCGCATCGACCGGGAGCGGCGACAACTTGGCGCGCTGTTCAGGGCCGTCGTGCCGGAGCCGCGCTGGGGATCGTTTGTGCGCCCGATCGAGGTCAGCGTGGTGTCTGGCTTCGGCGTTCGCAGTGTCTACAACGGCGAGCCGCGCGCGCCGCACACCGGCGCCGACTTTGCCAGCCCCAGCGGCACGCCGGTGCTGGCGCCCGGCGGCGGGCGCGTGGTGCTGGCCGAGCCGCTCTACTTCACGGGAAATACCGTGATGATCGACCACGGCGTCGGGCTGGTGTCGCTGCTGGCGCACCTGTCGCGAATCGACGTGCGCGTGGGGGCCGATGTCGCATCTGGCGCCCAGGTGGGCCTGGTGGGCGCGACCGGGCGCGCCACTGGCCCGCACCTGCACTGGACGGTGCGGCTGCAGGGCGCCAGGGTGGATCCGCTATCCGTGATTGCGGCCCTGGAGCAGTGAGAGCTAAGTAGAGCGGCGGAAACCGAAGAGAGGCGGAACTGAAGTTCCGCCCTACTTCTGAGGCGCTGCGGGCGTCGAGGCCGGCGCAGGGGTCGCCGGCACCGGCGTTGCCGGAGCCGCAGGCTGCGTCGCCGCGGGGGTTGGCGCAGGCACCGATCCGATGACCGATCCCGGGCCCCGGGTGCTGACAATCGACAGGGCCAGCGCTCCCACGAAAAACAGGCTCGCGCTCACCCAGGTGACCTTGGTGAGCAGCGTCGCGCCGGTGCGCGCGCCAAAGGCAGCCTGGCTGCTGCCGCCGCCAAACGCCGAGGCCATGTCGCCCGCCTTGCCCTGCTGAATCAGGATGACCAGCAGGAGCACCAGGCAGTTCACTACGAAAATGGTCGCAATCAGGTAATAGAGCATGTGAATCTCAACCGGCACGTGCCCGAACTGAAGTTCGGGCCTACGTACTGAGTTCGGGCACTACGTACGAACTTCCAATTCTACCTCAATTGGGGAGCCCGAGCGCCGGAGGGCCTTCCACGGAGCCGGCTACTCGGACCGCAGCGCCACCATGGGGTCGACCTTCGTGGCCCGGCGCGCGGGAATGTAGCAAGCCAGCAGCGCCACGGCGACCAGGAGCACTGTCACGCTGGCGAAGGTCAGCGGATCGGTGGCCGTCACGCCAAACAGCAGCGACGCCACGGTGCGCGTCAGGGCCAGCGAGCCGGCTATCCCAATCACGACCCCGATGACGATCGTGCGCAACCCCTGGCCGAGGACCATCCGCAGGACGTCGCCGGAGCCAGCCCCGAGAGCGACACGAACGCCGATCTCGCGCGTGCGGCGGCTGACCGAGTAGGCCATCACGCCGAACACTCCGGCCGTCGCGAGCAGCAGCGCCGTGATGCCGAAGAACCCGATGAGGATGACGTTGAATCTCCGCGAGCCCAGCGACGCGGAATAGACCTGCGAAAACGTCCGGAACCTTGCCGGAAGCTCCGGGTTGAGCTCCTGCAGGATGCGCCGCGCCGGCGCGGCCACCGACTGCGTGTCGGCCTCGCCGAGCAGCGTCAAGGTGATCGCCGCGCGCGGCCGCTGGAACAGGTTCACGTAGACCGTCGGGCTCGGTGGCGCCTCGAGCCCGTATTGGCGCGTGTCGCCCACGATCCCGACGATCGTCAGCAACCGCAAGTCGCCATCCATGTTGCCAAACTGGATCGTCTGGCCGATCGGGTCCTGATTTGGCCACCGATCGCGCGCAAGCGATTCGCTGATCACGGCGACGTGCGGCGAAGTCGCGCCGTCGCGCTCGTCAAAGATGCGCCCTCGAATGAGCGGAATGCCGAGCACCTGGAAGTATCCGGTGGAGGCGACGCAGAAGTCCGCACTGCCAAGGCGTTCCTTTTGCCGGAACAGCGCCCCAAGACCCTCCATGGACTTTGGCATCTCAGCCTGCGTCATCAGCAGGAACATGCCGTCGGGAAGGCCGCCGTCCATGGGCAGGCCGCTGGTGGCGCCCACCTTGCGCACGCCCGGGATCTGATTCAGCCGGTCGATCAGGTTCGCAAAGAAAATCGCCTGACGGGCCTTTTCGCCGGGGTCGTCAATCCACGGCAGCGAGACGTCCATCGTGACGATCTTGTCCACGCGGAAGCCGGGATTCACCTCGAGCACTTTCATCAGGCTGCGCCCGAAGAGCCCCGCGCCGACCACGAGCACCAGCGTGATTGCGATCTGCGCCGCCACGATGACGCGGCCAACGCGCTGGCTGCCTTGCGAGCCTGCTTGCCCGCGGCCCCCTTCGACCAGGTCCTTGCGCAGGTCCCCGGAAGTCGCGCGCAGGGCTGTGAAGGCGCCGAGTCCTGCGGCCACCGCCGTCGACAGGAGGAACGCGAACGCAAGTACCGGAATATCGATCGAGACGCTGTCCAGCCGCGGCAGGTTGTCCGGCGCCAGCGCAACCAGTCCCGCCACGCCCCACAGCGCGCCCAGGACGCCGAGGCCGCCGCCGGCAAGCGACAGCATGAAAGCCTCGGTCAGGAACTGACGGATCAGCCGCCCTCGCCCCGCGCCGAGCGCGCTGCGAATGGCGAGCTCGCGCTCTCGCACCGACGCTTGCGCCAGCAGCAGATTCGCGACGTTCGCGCACGCCACCAGCAGCAGGAACCCCACGGCGCCCAGCAGGACCAGCAGCGGCGACCGGGCCTTGCCCGTCATCGAGTCCTGCAGCGCGACGACGACGGCATCGGTGAGCAGGTAATCGCCTTTCTCGTTCGACGCGTCGTGAATGCGCCGGGCGATCGCGCTGATGTCTCGATTCGCCTGCTCGACCGTCACGCCGTCGCGGAGGCGCCCGACCGCGTCGTAGTTATGCGAGGTCCGGCTTGGATTCCTGCCGTCCAGGTCGGCGGGCAGCCACAGATCCACTTCTGCCGGGAAACCAAAGCCGGGCGGGAGCACGCCGATGACGGAGTAGACCGCGCCATCGACTTTCAGGTGCGACTGCGACAGATCCCGCAAAGATCCGAGGTGCTGGCTCCAGTATCGATGGCTGACCAGTGCAGTGAGGCCGGCGCCCTGCCTCGCGTCGCCGGCGCCGAAGTCCCGGCCGAGCGCCGGCTGAACGCCGAAGACCTCGAGAAAGTCGGGCGAGACGTAGGCAACCGTGGTGCGCGTCGGCTGCGACGCTCCCGACACCGACGCGACACCGTCGCGGTACTTTGCAATCGCCTGGAAACTCCGGCCCTGATCGCGAAAGTCGTCGAAATTCGGGTCCGCCAGCCGCGACAGCCTGCCCTTCGAAGTGACCTCGAAGACGGCCATGATCCGCGCCGGATCTGGATACGGCAGCGGCCGCAGCAGCACGCCGTAGACGACGCTGAAGATTGCCGTGGTCGCGCCGATGGCCAGCGCGAGGGTAAAGACGACGATCGCGGGGATGCCGGGGTTCTTGCCGATCGCTCGCGCGGCGTACCGGAGGTCCTGCCCGAATGCGCCCATGGTCACCTCGGGGTCTAATACGTCCCGCCCCGAGGCTACGTTCGCGACCGGGTGACGATCTCGAAAAAGCTCTTGATTCTCGAGCGAGGCGCCGCCGACCAGGGCGCCGTCCACATCGGGCTGCCCGAGCAGTTCCTTTGTGTTCTCCGCCTTGACGCTGCCGCCGTAGATGACGTGGCACCCGTCGGCGGCCGGCCCGCCGAACCACTGGCGGAGCCGCTGGCGGATGTGCGCGTGGGCTTCCTGCGCCTGGGTCGAGGTGGCCGTGCGGCCGGTGCCGATGGCCCAGACCGGCTCGTAGGCCACGACCAGGCCCGCAATCTGGTCGCCGGTGATGCCGTCAAACCCGTCCTTGATCTGCCGGTCGAGCACGGACAGCGTGTCGGCGCGCTCGCGCTCGTCGAGCGTCTCGCCAACGCAGACAATAGGGACCAGGCCGGCGCCGAGGGCCGCGCGGAGCTTGCGGTTCACCGTCTGGTCGGTCTCCCCGAAGTACTGACGGCGTTCGGAGTGCCCGATGAGCACGTAGTCTGCGCCGGCCTCGCGGACCATCGGCGCGCTGATTTCGCCGGTGAAGGCGCCCTGCTTCTCCCAGTGGAGGTTCTGGCCGGCGATGCCGACCTTCGAGTTCCGGGCCGCCTCGGCGCACGCGTGAATCGCCGTGAAGGTGGGGGAGACGACGATCTCGACGTCTTCGATGTCCTTGACGAGGCTGCGGAATTCCTTCACGTACACGACCGACTCGTGGACGGTCTTGTGCATCTTCCAGTTGCCGGCGATGAAAGGATGACGCATAGAGGATCCAGGAATTGCAGATTGCAGATTACGGCTTGTCTGTCAGCGCCGCCACCCCCGGCAGCACCTGCCCGCCCAGGAACTCGAGCGAGGCCCCGCCGCCGGTGGAGATGTGCGACACCCGATCGGCCACGCCCACCTTGTTGATCGCCGAAATCGAGTCGCCGCCGCCGATGATCGTCGTGCCCTCCACCGCCGCCACGGCGCGCGCGACGGCCTCGGTTCCCCTCGCGAACTCGGCAATCTCGAAGACCCCCATCGGGCCGTTCCAGATCACGGTCTTCGCGGTCTTCAAGACCTCGGCGTAGAGCGCGGCGGTCCGAGGACCGATGTCGAGCCCCATGCGCTCGCCAATGGCGGCGTCGGTGACGGCAAGCACCTCGTTGGGGGCGCCAGCTTCGAGCTTCGGCGCGACGATGTGATCGACCGGCAGTTCGAGCCGCACGCTGCGCTGCTGGGCCTTCGAGGTGACCGCGCGTGCGCTGTCGAGCCGGTCGTCCTCGACGAGCGATTTTCCGACTGGCATGTTGCGTGATTTGAAGAAGGTGTACGCCATGGCGCCACCGATGAGCAGCGCGTCGACCTTGTTGAGCAGGTTGTCGATGACCTCGATCTTGTCCGAGACCTTCGCGCCGCCGATGATCGCGACAAACGGGCGGACGGGATGCTCCACCGCGTGGCCGAGATACTTCAGCTCCTTCTCCATCAGGAAGCCGGCAGCGCCTTCGCCGATGGCACGGACGATCCCGTCAACTGACGCATGCGCGCGATGGGCCGAACCGAACGCGTCGTTGACGTAGAGGTCGGCCAGCTCGGCGAGCTGCCCCGCAAATACCGGGTCGTTTTTCTCCTCCGCGACGTGGAAGCGGAGGTTTTCGAGCAGCACCACGTGGCTGCCACTGCGAGCCCTGGCCACCGCCGCCGCGGCGGCCTCGCCGACGCAGTCGCTGGCGAACACGACGTCACGGCCGAGCAGTTTGGCAAGCGGACCGACCAGCGGCTGCAGGCTGAACTCGGGCGCGACCTTGCCCTTGGGCCGGCCGAGGTGGCTGGCGAGGATGACGGTCGCGCCCTTGTCGAGCGCGTACTGAATCGTCGGCAGCGAGGCCCTGATCCGCGTGTCGTCGCCGATCACGCCGTTTTTGATCGGGACGTTGAAGTCGACGCGGATGAAGGCTCGCTTGCCGCTCAGCTCGAGATCAGAAATCGAGAGCTTCATTGACAGTTAGAAGCCCTTCTTGGCCAGCAGAATAGCGAGGTCCACACACCTGCTCGAGTAACCCCACTCGTTGTCGTACCACGACATGACCTTCACGAAGTCGCCGTCCATGACCTTCGTGTACGCCGAGTCGACGATCGAGGAGTGCGCGTTGCCGCGGAAGTCGATCGACACCAGCGGCGCGTCCTCGACGTGCAGGATGCCCTTGAGCGGGCCGGCCGCCGCCGCGCGGAACGCGCCGTTGACGTCCTCGGCCGTGGTCTTCTTCCCAAGCTGCGCGACCAGATCGACGACCGACACGTTGGCCGTCGGCACCCTCATGGCAATGCCGTCGAGCTTGCCCTTCAGCTCGGGCAACACCTCACCGACGGCCGAGGCCGCGCCCGTGGTGGTGGGAATCATCGAGAGCGCCGCCGCGCGCGCGCGCCGCAAGTCCTTGTGCGGCAGATCGAGCAGCTGCTGGTCGTTGGTGTAGGAGTGGATCGTCGTCATCCAGCCGCGGACGATGCCGAACTGCTCGTGGAGGACCTTGGCAAACGGCGCCAGGCAGTTGGTCGTGCACGAGGCGTTGCTGATGATGTGGTGCGTGGCCGGATCGTACTTGTCGGCGTTGACGCCCAGCACCAGCGTGATGTCAGGCTTCTTGGCCGGCGCCGTGATGACGACCTTCTTCGCCCCCGCGTTGATGTGGAGCTGCGCCTTCTCACGGTCCGTAAAGAGGCCCGTCGACTCGAACACGACGTCGACGCCCAGGTCCTTCCACGGCAGTTGGCCAGGGTCACGGACCGAGAGCACCTTGAAGCTGTCGCCGCCGACCGAGATGGTGTCGCCGGAGGCCTTCACGTCGTGCGAGAGGTTGCCCAGAATCGAGTCGTATTTGAGGAGGTGCGCCAGGGTCTTGGTGTCCGTGAGGTCGTTGACCGCGACGAAATCCAGTTCCTTCTTGCCGAGGGAGGCGCGAAGAATGTTGCGGCCGATCCGCCCGAACCCGTTGATGCCGACTTTCAGACCCATGAGCTGTTGCCTCCGCGAGCGCTGTCAGGATTGCCGCTATCGCCAGCGGCCAAACCGGTAGCCGTAAACGGCGATTGTAGTGGGCCGGGTTGCGCAGGGTCAAACCGGCCGCTATACTGCAGCGAGCGTAAAGCCCGGATTCTCCGTGCCTTAGCAGCGTCCCTCCCGCCACGCATGTACGTCATCTACAGCGGCCTCCTGGCGCTGGCCCTGCTGCTGGGGTCGCCCTGGTTTCTCTATCAGGGCCTGCGCCGGCGCAAGTACTTCGGCAGCCTGCGACAGCGGCTCGGCGCGCTGCCGGTGTCGTTCAATCTCGACGGCGAGCCGTCCATCTGGGTCCATGCCGTCTCGGTGGGCGAGGTGCTGGCCGCGCGGCCGCTGGTCGACGACCTGCGCGCCCGCTACCCGGGGTTCCGCCTGTTCGTCTCGACGACCACCGTCGCCGGCCAGCAGTTGGCCCGGCGCCAGCTGCCGCAGGCCGACGCCGTCTTCTACTTCCCGATCGACTTTGCCTGGGTCGTCCGCCGCGTGCTGGATCGCGTGAAGCCGCGCCTGCTGGTCCTGCTTGAAGGCGAGATCTGGCCGCACGTCCTGCGCGAGTGCCGGCGCCGCGGCGTTCGTACGGCGATCGTCAACGGCCGCGTGTCCGTCCGCTCGTTTCCGCGCTACCGGCTGCTCGCGCCGTTGATGCGCCACGTGCTCGCCGACGTCGACGCCTTCTGCATGCAAAGCGACGAGGGCGCGCGGCGCATCACCCTGATGGGCGCCGACCCGGCGCGCGTGGTCGTCACCGGCAGCCTGAAGTTCGACGCGGTCCACGTGCCGGCGCCATCGGCACAGGGCCGGCCGCGCCAACGGGTCCTCCGCTTCTTCCGGCTCACCACCAGCCGTCCGGTCGTGGTTGCCGGCAGCACGATGCGCGGCGAGGAACGGCCTGTCCTGCAGGCGTTCCGACGCATCAAGGCCACGCAGCCATCGGCTCTGCTGATCCTGGCGCCGCGGCACACGGATCGATTCACCGAGGTCATGCACATCGCGCGCGGCGAAGGTTTTGCCACCTCGCGGCGCACGGAGCTTGCCATCGACGCCGAACCCCGCGCCGATGTCGTGGTGCTCGACACGATCGGCGAGCTCGCCCAGGTCTATCAGCTGGCGACGGTGGCGTTTGTCGGGGGCAGCCTGGTCCGCACCGGCGGCCACAACATCCTCGAGCCGGCCGTCTACGGACGTCCCGTGATCTTCGGGCCATCGATGAGCAACTTTGCCGAGATCGCCGAGATGTTCCTCGCAAGCGGCGCGGCCGTGCAAGTGCACTCCGAGCACGAGCTCGAGGAGACGCTCATCTCCCTGATGAGCGATTCGGTGCGCCGCGCGGCCATCGGCGCGGCGGCGCGCGCGCTGGTGGACGCCAACCGTGGCGCGGCCGAGAGGACGCTCGACGTGCTCATTCGCCTCCTGCCGCGGCCCGCGGTGGTCCGGCCTTTTCGCCGCGTGCACTGACTCGTGGCCATTGCCAGCCAGCTCTATGCCGCGCTCGCGCACCTGCGCCGCACGAAGATCGAGAGGACGCCCGGCGCTTCGCGCCGTCTGAGCCGTCCCGTCGTCAGCATTGGCAACCTCGTCGTCGGGGGCAGCGGCAAGACGCCGCTTGCGGCGCGTCGTCGCGCGCCTGCTGGCGGAAGCGGGCGAGCGCCCCGCCGTGCTCAGCCGCGGCTACGCCCGCACGGATCCCGATGACGGGGTGACCATTGTCAGCGACGGCCAGCGACTGCGCGCCGACCTGGCCCGCGCCGGCGACGAGCCGCTGCTGCTGGCGAGGTCGCTTCCAGGTGTTGCAGTCCTGGTGTGCGCGGACCGGTACCTTGCGGGCTGCCTGGCGGAGCACCACCTGGGCGCGACGGTGCATGTGCTCGACGACGGGTTTCAGCACATGCAGCTGGCGCGCGACGTGAACCTGCTGATCGTGGACCGCGCCGACGTGGAGCGGCCGCGCTTGTTGCCATCGGGCCGCCTTCGCGAGCCCCTGTCGGCGGCACGTGCGGCCGACGCCGTGCTGGTGACGGGGGCCGAAGGCGACCAGGTTGGAGAGGTCGCCCAACGTCTGGGCGTGGCCGACTCGTTTGCGCTGCACCGCGACGTCGAGCCGGCAGTCGAGGAAACCGTCGACGGCCCCAGGCCGCTGGCCCCCGGCGCGCGCGTGCTGGTCGTCAGCGGTATCGCGCTGCCCGGGCGCTTCGTGGCCGAAGCCGTCGAGGGCGGCTTCGACGTGGCCGCCAATATTGCCTTTGGCGACCACCATCCGTTTGTGGCGGGCGATATCGAGCGCATCGCCGGCCGCGTTCGCGCCTCGGGCGCATCGGTCGTGCTGACGACCGAGAAGGACTTCGTGCGTCTGCTGCCGCTGCGACCCTGGCCCTTTCGGTTGGCCGTGCGGCCGATGAGCGTCCGTGTCGAGCCTGCGGAACGGTTTGCCGCGTGGCTGTGCGAGCGCGTGCACACTGCAGCCTCCTGCCGCACCCTCGCGGGGCGCGCACGCGCGCCCCTGCAGGCAGAGGAGACATGAGGCACCGGCTCGAGTACGCCGCCGTGGCGGTCGCGCGTGCCGTCGTGCGCGTGCTGCCCGACGGGTTGGTTCGACAGTTGGGCGGATTGCTCGGCCTGGCGTTCTACGGACTCGACCGCGTGCACCGCCGCGTGGCCGAGACGAACCTTGCGACGGCGTTTCCGAACTGGAGCGCCGCCGATCGTCAGGTCGTCACGCGCGCGATGTTCGTCCACTTCGGACGGCTGTTGCTGGAGCTGCTGAAGTTCAGCACGCTCGACCCTGCCGGCATGCGCGCGCGCATCGAGTTCGAGGGCCGCGAGCGCGCCGAGTCGGCCTACGCCCAGGGCAAAGGCGTCCTGTTTGTCACCGGGCACTTCGGCTTCTGGGAGATCCACGCCATCGGCCACGGCCTCGAGCTGCAGCCGATTGGCGTGCTGGCGCGCGCGCTGGACAACCCGTACCTGAACACGCTGCTCGAGCAGGTGCGCGGGCGGAGCGGCAACTTCGTGATCTACCGTCACGGCGCGGTCCGCAGAGTGCTGCGCGCGCTGGCGGCAGGGCAGGGCGTGGCGATGCTGATCGACCAGCACATGCACAGCCCGGACGCGATCTACGTGGACTTCTTCGAGCGGCCGGCAGCCACGACGTCGATGCTGGCGGCGCTGGCGCTGCGCACCGGGGCGCCGGTGGTGCCGGTCTTCGCGCTGCCGTTGCCGGGGGGACGCTATCGGCTCATCTACGAGCACCCGGTCCCGCCGCCCGACCAGGACTCGCCCGACGCGGTCCGCGAGTTCACGCAGCGCTGCACCGACGTCCTCGAGATGTACGTGCGGCGCCATCCATCGCAGTGGCTCTGGATGCACCGGCGATGGCGCGACGCGCCGCTGCCGGCCGAGACGCCGGGGATGTTCCCGTCGGCGAAGGCAGACGAGGCCGAGTGACAACCACGATGACGCGATGACACGACGACACGATGGCACGCGTGCTGGAGCATTCCGCCGCGTCGTGATTCTTGCACCCAACTGGCTGGGTGACGTCGTCATGGCGTTACCTGCGATCGCCTCGGTGCGCCGGTGGTTCCCCGACGCGCACCTGGCCGTGGCGGCGCGCGTGCCGGTGGCGCCGCTGCTGTCGATGGCCGATGGCGTCGACGAGGTGATCACGCTAACCGGCCGTGGAGACTGGCGTGACGCCGAAGGGCGGCGTGCCGACGCGCGGCAGCTCGCCTCGGGCCGCTTCGACCTCGCGCTGCTGCTGCCCAACTCGTTTCATGCCGGCTGGCTCGTGCGACAGGCTGGCGTGGCGGAGCGTTGGGGGTACCGCGGCGACTTGCGCACGATGCTCCTCACGCGCGGGGTCGCCAAGCCACGCGGGCCGCTGACCCAGGCCGGGTATTACCTGGCGCTCGTTCGGACGCTCGGAGGACCGGACGCGCCGATGACCGCGGCGCTTCAGGTAACTGGCGCCCAGCGCGAGTCCGCCGCGACGCTGCTGCGGGCCAGCGGCTGGACCGGAGGCCCGCTGGTGGCCTTTGCGCCCGGCGCCGCGTTCGGGCCCGCCAAGCGCTGGCCGCCGGAACGCGTCGCTCACGTCGCACGCGGCCTTGCCTCCGACCTGGGAGCGACGCCGGTTCTGGTCGGCGTGCGGGGCGACCTTGACACGATCGCCGACGTGCTCAGGCGCTACCGGAACCTTGCAGGGGCAGCGGCCGACCTCCATCGACCTTGGCGGCCGCACCGATCTGCTGACGCTGGCGGGAGTGTTCACCTTCTGCACTGCCGTGGTGTCCAACGACTCGGGCGCGATGCACGTGGCAGCCGCGGTCGGCGTGCCGGTCACCGCCATCTTCGGGCCGACCAACGAGCAAGGCAACCTCGCCGCTGCCCCATCCATCGGGACGAGTGGCCGCGGTCGTCGTGGGGCAGGCGCGGTGCCGGCCGTGCCTGCTGCGGTTCTGCCCGATCGACCACCGCTGCATGACGAGCATCGACCCGGCGCGCGTCGCACAGGTCGTCGTGGAGCAGCTGTCGTGAGGCGCGCGGTGTTCCTGGATCGTGACGGGACGATGATCGAGGAGCGCGGGTATCTGAACCGCCTCGACCTGGTGTCGCCCTTTCCCTTTACGGCCGGGGCCATCGGCCGGCTGCGGCGTGCCGGGCTTGCCGTGGTGGTCGTCACCAACCAGGCAGGCATCGCGCGCGGGTTGTTCGACGAGACGTTCGTGCGCTCGGTGCATGCGCACCTGAACACGCTGCTGCCGCCCGACGCGATCCCCGACGCGTACTACTTCTGCCCGCACCATCCCGAGGGCGTCGTCGAGGCGTATCGCGTCACGTGCCGCTGCCGCAAGCCCGCGCCGGGGCTGGTCGAGCAGGCGGCCGCCGACCTCGACCTCGACGTCGCGCGCTCATTCGTCGTCGGCGACAAGTGGCTGGACGTCGGGCTGGCGAATCAGGCCGGCGCTCGGGGTATCCTCGTGCGGACCGGCTATGGCGCGGACACCGCCGACGCGCCGCCGCCCGGCATGCGGGCCGAGCGCGTCGTGGCGACGCTCTCCGAGGCGGCCGACTACATCATCACGGCCATCGACAGCGAACCAGCGTCCCATGAGTGATCCGATCGCCGATCGTCTTGCCGCCATCGTTCGCGCGTTCCGCGGGCGCCGCGTCGCCGTGATCGGCGACCTGCTGGCCGACGAGTTCATCTACGGCCGGGTCGAGCGTGTCTCGCGCGAAGCGCCCGTCCTCATCCTGCGATACGACCAGACGATCGTCGTGCCGGGTGGGGCTGGCAACGCCGCCGCCAACGTCGCCGCCCTGGGCGGGGAAGTGGGACTGGCGGCGCTTGTGGGCCGCGACGACGTGGGGCGCCGGTTGTTGAAAAGCTTTCCGTCCCGGGTCAGCCGCGCGGCGATTCTTCGCCCGGCCGGCTACCACACGCCGGTCAAGACGCGGATTCTGGCCGGCGGCATCCACTCGGCCAAGCAGCAGGTCGTGCGGATCGATCGGATCCGGTCCGCGGACCCGAGCGAACGCATGCGCACCCAGTTTTCATCTGCCGCACGCCGGGCCGTCGCCGCGGCCGACGCCGTGATCGTCTCCGACTACGGCTCCGGTCTGGTGAAGCCCGCGCTGGTCGACCAGTTGCGCCGCCGCGCCAGGAAAGGCGTGCCGTTCCTGCTGGACTCGCGCCACGACACGCTGAAATACCGCGGGTTGACGGCGTGCACGCCCAACGAGTCGGAAGTGGAGCAGATGCTGGGCATCGAGATCGGCGACGATGCGCGGCGCCTCGAGCGCGCCGGACGCACGTTGTTGAAGCGCACGGGCATGCAGGCGGTGGTCATCACGCGCGGCAGCCGCGGCATGGCGATCTTCGAGCCCGGAGCGCCGACGACACACCTTCCGATCTACGGCTCGGACGAAATCGCCGACGTGACCGGCGCGGGCGACACCGTGATTGCAACCGTGACGCTGGCGCTGGCGGCGGGCGCGTCACTGGTCGACGCAGCGCGGCTGGCCAACTACGCCGGGGGCCTGGTCGTGATGAAGCGCGGCACGGCCACCGTGTTGGCCGACGAACTGCGGACGGCCATCCAACCGCCTCCGCCTTGAACCGAACGAACCTGTGAACTCGTGAACCTGTGAAGCCCGTGAACCCGTGAACCGACGTGAACCCGTGAACCCGTGAACTCGTGAACTCGTGGCCACCCTGTCCCTGCCCGATCTCGAACGTACGCTCGCGGCCGATCGCGCCGCAGGCCGCACGATCGCATTTGCCAACGGGGTCTTCGATCTCCTGCACGTCGGGCACACCCGGTACCTGCAGGCGGCTTCCGCCGAGGCCGATCGCCTGGTTGTCGCGATCAACAGCGACGCGTCGGTGCGTCGCTTGAAAGGTCCGGGCCGTCCCGTGATGGATGAGCGCGCGCGCGCCGAGATGGTGGCAGCGCTGCGCGGCGTCGACTACGTCCTGGTATTTGGCGACGACACGGTCGGCGACCTGCTGACGCGCCTCAAACCGGACGTGCACTGCAAGGGCACCGACTACACCGTCGAGTCGGTCCCCGAGCGCGCGATCGTCCTGGCGTACGGCGGCCGCACGGCCATCGTCGGCGACCCCAAGGACCACTCGACCCGCGACCTGCTCGCGCGTCTGGCCGGCGGCGCCTCGGGTGTGCCCAATCCGTGAAGGCCCTCATCGTCCGATTGAGCGCGATGGGCGACATCGTGCATACCGTGCCGATGGCCGTGGCCCTTCGGCGCGCCCGGCCCGATGCGCGCATCGACTGGATCGTCGACCGGCGGTATGCGGCGGCATTGGACTTGTTTCCAGTGGCCGACGAGGTTATCGCCATTCAGCCGGGCCTGGGAACCGTCGCGGTCGTGCGGCGGCTTCGTGAGGCCGCCTACGACGTGGTGATCGACGCGCAGGGCCTGCTCAAGTCCGCGGTGCTGGCGCGGTTGGCCGGGGGCCGGCGGACGATCGGGTTCGCGCGCGAGGCGCTTCGCGAGCCGGCGGCCGTGCATTTCTATACGGAGACTGTCGCGCCGCCGGCAGGCGATCACATCGCGCGCCGCAATCTGCAGCTCCTGCGCGCGCTGGGCATCGATGACACGCGGATCGAAATTCCGGTTCGGGCGGTGCAGTCGGAGGTTGCCGACGACGTGCAGCAGGCGACGGGACTGCGCTATGGCGTGATCAACCCGGGCGCGGGGTGGCCCAACAAACAGTGGCCACCGGAGAAATTCGGCGCCGTGGCTGCAGCGATTCAGAAGTCGCGGGGGCTGCCCTGGGTGGCCGTGTGGGGACCGGGCGAGGAATCGCTGGCGCGGCGCGTCGAGGAGGCCTCGTCAGGATCGACGATGCTCGCGCCGGCGACCAGCCTTGAGGATCTGATGGCGATCGTGCAGCGCGCGGCCATTGTCGTGGCCGGCGACACCGGGCCGGTGCACCTGGCGGCCGCGGCCGGGACGCCGGTGGTCGGCCTGTACGGGCCGACCAACCCCGCGCGCAACGGCCCGTGGTCGCCCGAGGACGTCTGCATCTCGCGCTTCGATCGCTGCCGATGTCATCACAAGCGGCGATGCACGTCGGCCGCGTGGTGCCTGGACACGATTGACGTGGACGAGGTCGTCGACGCTGTCGAACGGCGTTTGAGACAATAACGAACAGATGCTTCGACAGTTTCTCGCCCGGCGCCGCGTCGCGCTGGGCTTCGTATCTGGCGCCGCGGTCGTGTACCTGGCGCACCCGACATGGCGCTCGCTCGGCATCGGCGCCGCCGTGGCGGTGATTGGCCAGGCGATGCGGCTGTGGGCCGCCGGTCACCTCGAGAAGAGCCGGGAGGTCACCACGTCGGGTCCCTACCAGTTCACCCGCCATCCGCTGTACGTCGGCTCGTCGATCATGGCGCTTGGCGTCGCCATCGGCTGTCGATCGACGGTCGTGGCGGTTTTGGTCGGCCTCTACATGGCGGCTACCATCACGGCCGCCATTCGTAGCGAAGAAGCCTTCCTCCGCGAGCGATTCGGCGATGCCTACGACGCGTACGCCGAGTCGCGCGGGCCGCGCGTGTCCCGCCGCTTCAGCTGGGATCGCGCCTGGCGCAACAAGGAATATCGTTCGGTGACCGGCCTGATTCTGTTCCTGGCGGTCCTGGCTGGCCTGGCCTGTTGGCGCTAGGCTTGCCGCGTCCACCCGGCCGGGCTATAATTGGAGTTTCGTCGGGTGGTGCTGTTCGTTACCTGTGAGCGGGCGGTTAGCTCAGTTGGTAGAGCACCGGTTTTACACACCGGCTGTCACAGGTTCGAGTCCTGTACCGCCCACCAGCCTTCGCTCGCCATCGGCGAGCTTCGGCTGGGCAGGCCAGCGAGCAACGCGCTTGCGAAGGCTGCCGCGCCGAAGCGCGAAGCGCGAAGGCGGGCGAAATTCGTCTGGGGTCGTAGTTCAGTTGGTTAGAACGCCGGCCTGTCACGCCGGAGGCCGCGGGTTCGAGTCCCGTCGACCCCGCCAACTACCTCGCTTCGCTCGGCCGTTGTCGGGCCGACGCGCTCAGGCAGGTGACGCACGTTCGGTGCGTCAACCGGCTCGAGTCCGTCGACCCCGCAACCTTCGCTCGCTGGATGCCGGCGAGCTACAGTTGGCAAGCCAAGCGAGCGCGCGTGTGACATGCGAAGGTTGCCGAGCTGCAACTCGCATCCGCGATAGACGCAAGCGGAACGTTTGGTTATTCCGGCCTACAGACGCACGTCATCCCTTGGCACGCATTGTCCTCTGGCGTGAGCCGCGAACGAAGGATCTCTCGGCCGATATCCTTACCGGCTTCGTATCCCTTCTCGATACTGAATTGAAAGTGGATACCCCCGTAGACACGCGAACGGCCCGCTTCCGTCGCAGCCTCTTTGAAGCGGTCATACGAGCGGGGCAGCGAGCCTGCCTGCTCGCCGACAAAAGAGAAGGCAATGTCGTCGCGACAGTAGAACCCCGCAAGGATCATCAACGCCGCGCCCGCAAACGTCGATGTCCCCGAGGTATGTTCGGGCGTGCCGCCGAAACCGGAGCAGGTGGAGACAGGCGCGCCGATCGCGCAGGCTGCGCCGCCGCGTGGATTCCAGGCGACGTCTTGTACCGTCGCGTCGTTGCCGTCGATATCCGCCTGCCGAATGGCATCGCCAGGCCGCCAGTAATGCCATCCGTACTTGTCGGCCCAGGACACTTTGATCGCATCCGCGACGCTGATACCGAGCAGCGCGACCAGCCGAACGGTGTCGCTCAACGAGTTGACCGTTCCTTGATCGTCCACAATGTTGAGCGCCGCTTTTAGCCAGAGGCCGGTCTCACGAACAGTTCCGCCTTCTGCCTGCCACTGCTTCATGATGGCTGTGCGTTCAGGGTCGGTATCCAGCGCGCTGCCGATCTCTTTCACCTCGTTGAAGTCTTCTGCATAGTCAGTGCTCGAGAGCGCAGGCGGGCCGGACGAGAGATATGGTGTGGCACTGACGATGCCAAACGGCGTCATGTCTTTGAACTGCGTGCCGCTGAATGTTCGGGGGAAGACGCCCGCGCCGGCACCGCCATTCTGCGAAGCTGGGTCCTGCGACCCATCTGTCGAACGAGCGTCGAAGACAGCGTGGCCGACGGCATGTCCCCACTTGCATCCGGCCTCGCTCGAATCGGTCATCGGGACCAAGCAGTCTGGAGCCAGGGCGGCATCTAGCGTGTTCTGGCGTGCGGGAAACAGCGAGACGAGGACGGCATGAGCCGCTGCGGCGGCGGCATGCTCGCGATTACCTGCGGCGGGCGCGTCATCGGGCGCGATCAGCCACTGCTTCAGGTTTGAAGTGCCCAGAGCTCGGTCGATGCCGTTTACCGCGTCGTACATCGCCGCCGTCACCATGGCGTAGGTGCGCGCAGCACCCGGCGTCCCGGTATGAATGGCTGGGCTCCCCGCTCGGACCGCATTGAAGGCCTGAACGACCCACTGCTTCGCGACAGTGCCGTCCGCCATCGCATCGTGCGCGACCAGGACCGTGCCTAACGCAAACACCACGACTGCGGACATCGTCTTCCGTCTACCGGGTACGATTTCGTCTGGTCTCATCGGCTCCTCCTTGGCAGCTTCGGGCGCGCCGCGAAGGGTGAGTAGCTCGGCCGTGCCGGCTCGACAGAGTTGATGTAGAAGCGTGTCGGGGAGGACGCGATTCTGCCGCGGAACGCGGCAGAGATCCAACTGATCGGCTGTGGGCTGAACGCCTACTCCGCTTCTGCGCGACCGGCCCGGTACTCCGCGACCCTGGCGGCGATAGTCCGGCGGTTCATGTCGATGGTGCCGTTGAACTGCGCACCCTCCACCATCGCGATCAGCCCGGCGCTCAAGCTGCCTTCCACGGTTGACGAAGGCCCGAGCTCGATCCGCTCGCTGGCCGAGATCGCGCCGCGCACGTCGCCGCGGACCAGCACCCTGGCCGCTCGTACGTCGGCCTCGACGCGTGCGGGCGACTCGATGGTCACCGTCGCGTCGCGCGCCGACACGAATCCCTGCACGGTGCCTTCGATCGTGAGGTCGTCATCGCAAGACACCTCACCGTTGATGACGAGGTGGCGCTGGATGGTGGTCATGCTGTCGCTAGAGGATACCTGAACACCTCGAGCGACGTTTCAAGCTCGACCGGTCGCGAGCCCAACGGTTCCGTTGACACGCGTTGCAGCGCCGCGCTCACTCGTGTCGCAGCGCCGCCATCGGATCGATCCGCGCCGCGCGCACCGCCGGGTAGTAGCACGCGGCCAGCCCCATCGTCAGGACGACGACGATCCCCGCGGCCATCGCGAGCGGGTCGTATGCGGAGGTGGTCCAGTCGTCGTTGGCCAGAAGCCGGTTCGTGCCCAGGCTTGCGATGAGCCCCACCACGATGCCGCCGGCCAGCAACCGGGCGCCAGAGGCCAGCACTTCGCGGATCATCCGGGGGCGATCGGCGCCGAGCGCCATGCGGATCGCGATCTCCTGCGCCCTGCGCGAGACCGCGTAGGCCATCACGCCGTAGACGCCGACGGCCACCAGCAGGAGCCCCGTGGCCGCAAATGCCGCGAGGATCAGCATCGTGAACCTGGGCTGCGCGTACGACGACTGAAGCAACTCTTGCACCATCGAGACCTCGTTGACGGCCACGGTGCGATCGACGGCGCGAAGTTCTCGCCGGATGCTGTTGAGCATCGGCGCGGGATCGCCGGCACGTGCGAACGACGAACATTCGCGGAAACCCGGGCGTCACGCTTGACGGCACGTACGCGGCGGGAATTGTTTCGCTGGTTCCATCGTTCGGGATGTCTCCGATCACGCCGACGATCTCGAAAGTCGGATCCAGCACCGGTTGGGGCAGCGTCGCCAGCCGCGCCAGCCGGATCGACTGGCCGATCGGGTTCTCCGACCCGAAGTGGCGCACGACGAGCGCCTGGTTCACGACGGCCACTTGCCGGCCCCCCGAAATGTCGGCGGCTGTCAGCAACCGGCCGCGGATCGCGCCGACACCCAGCGCCGGCAGGTAACCCTCGCTGCACAGGCTGAACACCCCTTCTTTCAGCGCCCGGACCGTCCGACCCGGCCGTTCGATGTCTGTCGAGCGGCCCCCGAACGGCCAGCTCGACGAGATGCCGGTTGCGATCACGCCGGGCAGCGATCCCATCCGCTCCTCGGCCGCGCGATAGTAGCCCTGCTGCTCCGGCGGCGTCCTGTATCCACCCGCCGGGAATCGCACGAACGCAATGACGATCTTCGACGGGTCGAACCCGACGTCCATCTGCACGCGCGCGATGAAGCTCCGCATCATCACGCCCGCGCCGAGCAGCAGTACCAGCGAGAGCGCGACTTCACCCACCACGAGACCGTTGCGCACCCATCCCTGACTCGTGCCGCTGCCCTTGCCGGACTCCTTCAGCCCCTGCACCAGGTCGCGCCGCGCTCCGTGCCACGCCGGCAGCATCCCGAAGAGAAAGGCCGTCACGACGGCCGTGCCGAGGCTGAAGAGCAGGGCCGAGCTCTCGAGCCTGAGCTCCACCTCGTATGGCACGCCCTGCCGGGGCAGGAAGTAGGCGACGGCCTTGATGCCTCCGTACGCGACCAGGCAGCCGGCGGCCGCCCCGGCCAGCGCAAGCAGCAGGCTTTCGATCATCAACTGGCGGACCAGGCGTATCCGGCCCGCGCCGAGGGCGGCGCGCAGCGTCAACTCGCGTTCGCGGGCGGTTGCCCGTGCCAGCAGCATGTTCGCGACGTTACAGCAGGCGATGAGCAGCAGCAGCCCCACCGCGGCAAACAGCGTGTAGAGCACGCCGCGGAACCGGCCGACGACAAAGTCAATGACTGTGATGACCGAAACGTGGAATTTCTCGGCGTAGTCGCCGCGATTCTGCGGCATGCGGCGCGACGCGATGAGGTTGAGCTGCGCCTCGGCCTCCTCCAGCGTCACGCCGGGCTTCACGCGAGCCTGGAACCAGAAGACCCGTTCCGGATCGCCGCGGACCAGCGGGCGCGGAATCCAGGCATCGGCCACGTGCCAGGTAAAGCGCGGCGGCATGACGCCGACGATGGTGCGTGCGGTCCCGTCGAGCGTGATGGGCCGACCGGCGATGCCGGGATCGGCGCCGAACTTGCCGACCCATGCCTTGTAGCTCAGGACGGCGATGGGCGGCGCGGTGGAGTCGCCGTCTGATTCGATGATGCCGCGTCCGATGAGTGGCGGCACGCCAAGAAACGAGAAGGTGTTGGGCGTGATCTGCGAGACCGCCAGCGCTTCCGCGCCCTCGCGTGTGGGCATCATCATCCCGCGGGCGGAGACCGTGCCGATGATGCCGTCGAACACGTCGCTTTGTTCCTGGTAGTCCAGGAACTCGTTTGACGCCATCGCCCCGCGGAAATCCCCCGTCGACGTGTCGTAGATGAGGACGTCGACCATCCGGCGCGAATCGGTGTAGGGAAACGGATCCAGCAGGATGTTGCGGATGACGCTGTAGATGACGGTAACGCCGCCGATGCCCAGCGCGAGCGTGAGCACCGCGACCGTCGTGAAGCCGGGGCTCCGGGCGAACAGACGCGCGCCGTACCGGAGGTCCTGCCACAGCGTGTCGAGGACACCGATGCTGTTCATCGAGTAGATCTCCTCGCGGATTCGCACGGGATTTCCAAGCTTGCGGTAGGCGGCCTGGCGGGCCTCGTCGGGCGGCATGCCGCGCGCGATGTTGTCGTCGGTTTCGATGTCCAAATGCACCTGGAGCTCGCGGGCGCGCTCCTGGTCCCACCAGCCTCGCCGCAGGAACCTTCGCCAGCCCATCGGTGTTACTCCGAAACGGGTCGCAGCACGCGGTTCACGGCGCCCACCAGTTCGGCCCAGCGGCTCGTGCGCCGGGACAGCTGCCGGCGTCCGGCCGCGGTGAGCCGGTAGAAGCGCGCCTTCCGGTTGTTCTCCGAGGTGCCCCAGGACGAGGCGACCCAGCCGCGATCCTCGAGACGGTGGAGCGCCGGGTAGAGGGAGCCGTGCTGGACCTGCAGCAGATCGTCCGAGCGGCGCTCGATGACGCTGGCGATGGTGTGGCCGTGCGCGGGCCCCAGCAGCAGGGTCTGGAGCACCAGGATGTCCAGCGTTCCCTGCAGCAGGTCGGCATCGAGCGACGGGGTCCCGCGGCGAGGCATGCCGTCAGGATACTCCGGAAGATGATCTTCTGGAAGTCCCAAAGATCATCTATGGGAGCGGGTGGAGAAATTGACGATTGACGATTGCAGAGTTGGGACGAAATGACGCCCGATTGACCCTGTCAGCCGCTGAAGTACACGTAGGCGGCAAGGATCAGCGCCAGCACGATGCCGGTGTTTATGACGTCCCACTGGTTCCAGCTGGCGCGAGTGTGCTGCTTCTGATCGGCCGTGACCGTGTCGTACGTGAGGCCCACCAGTTGCGCCGGCGACGGAGGCGCCGTCATGTAGCTGGCGACGAACATCGTCACGATGGAGACCAGCGTGATGAGGAGGCTGTAGTACTGGAAGTAGATGTGGTTGACGATCCAGAGGAACGACCCGTCCGGATAGCCGGTCTCGAACCCAGCCATTTTCAAGGTGACAGGCGTGTCGACCGCGAGGCGGAACGCGCCCATCGCGAAGCCGACGACGAGCGCCCACAGGCAGCCTGCCGCGTTGAGGCGCTTGTTGAAGACGCCGAAGAAGAACACGACGAAAATCGGCGGCGCCAGATAGCCCTGGACGCCCTGGAGATAGTCGTAAAGCCCGCGCGCTCCCTGAATGACGGGGATCCACAGCAACCCGATCAGCACCATCACAGTGGTCGCGATGCGCCCCATCCACACCAGTTCGGCCTGTGACGCTTGTGGCTTGAACTTCCGGTAGAAGTCCATCGTGAACAGCGTCGACGACGCGTTGAAGGCCCCTGCCAGCGAGCTCATGAGCGCCGCCAGCAGCCCGGCCACCACCATGCCGCGCACACCGACCGGCAGCACGTGCTGCACCATCAGTGGAAATGCCGCCTGCGCCGCCGCGTTCACGGTTTGGCCATTGGCGTCAACCAGCACCCCCAGGGCCGGAATCTTGCCGCTCTTGGCCAGCGCCAGCGCGATCATGCCGGGGATGATGAAGATGAACACGGGGAGCAGCTTCAGAAACGCGGCGAAGATCGTGCCGCGGCGCGCTTCCGTTTCATTGGGAGCGATGAGCGTGCGTTGCACGATGTACTGGTCCGTGCACCAGTACCACAGGCCGATGATGGGCGCGCAGAACAGCATGCCCACCCACGGATAGTTGTCGTTGAAGTACCAGGCCATCCGCGCGGGTTCCAGGACCGGCGCCCACGTCCCTTCCACACCCGCAGGAATCAACGGCTTCCAGAGGTTGAACATCTCGGGACCGAGCGTCGTCCGCAGCTCACCCCATCCGCCCAGGGCGTTCAGGCCGAAAACCGTGAGGAGCAGCGAGCCGAGCACCAGGATGAAGGTCTGCAGCGCCTCGGTGTAGGCCACCGCCTTCATGCCGCCCACGACCGTGTAAAGGCCGGTGAGCACCACGACGGCTACCGACCCGATCCAGAAGCTGTTGAAGGTGTAGCTTCCCAGCTGCAGCGACATCTCGGGCATCAGCGTGCCGAAGACGACGCCGCCGGCGAAGATCCCGACAGCGATCTTCGTGAGGACATAGGCGACCAGCGAGATGGCCGTCAGCAGCCACCGCGCGGTGGGCGAGAAGCGCAGCTCCAGGAACTCCGGCGTCGTGAACACGCGTGACCGCAGGTAGAACGGCACGAGGACCCAGCCCAGCACCAGCAGGCACCAGGCGTGCAGTTCGTAATGAGCCAGGGCCACGCCGCTGGTTGCCCCCGATCCGGCGAGTCCGACCAGATGCTCGGATCCGATGTTCGACGCGAAGATCGAGGCGCCGACGACGAACCAGCCCAGGCCACGACCGGCCAGAAAGTAGTCCTCCGCGGTGTCCTTGTTGTTGTAAAGCACCCACCACGTCAACCCGGCGAGTGACATGAAGTAGGCAAGGATGATCAGCCAGTCGAGGGTCGCCATGGTGCCGTAGCCTACCTCAACTGGGGTCGCATTGGGCGGCAACCCCACCTCGGAGGCGCTACAGTAGGTACATGAGGTCGTTGGTGACCCTCCTCGGCGGCGCGATCGAGCGTCTCAGCGTGTGTCTGGCCGGCCGGCCGAGGGCAGCTCGCACGACGGTGGTCGCGACAATTGTCGTCTCCTGGGTCGGCGCGGTCGTCCTCGCCTGGTTCACATGGGATTTGCTGTCGTCCATTCCGGACCGCGACCACCTGCGGCGCGTCGGCGACATGGCCCGGGCCACCACGCTGCTCGATCGGCAGGACCGCGCCGTCTTCACGATTTTCACCGAGCAGCGCATCGAGGTTCCGCTGGCGCAGATCTCGCCGCTGCTCGTCAAGGCTATCGTCTCGATTGAAGACCAGCGTTTCTACGAGCACCAGGGCGTCGACACCGTGCGCATCGCCGCCGCCGCGCTCACGAATCTGCGCGAGGGCCGGCGTGCGCAGGGGGGCAGCACCCTCACCCAGCAGCTGGCCCGGCAGGCCTTCCTCACGCTGGACAAGTCCTATGTCCGCAAGCTCAAGGAAGTGATCGTCGCCGCGGAACTCGAATCCGAGTACTCGAAGGACGAGATCCTCGAGCTGTACCTGAACAAGGTCTACTTCGGCGACGGCCTGCACGGCGTCGAGGCGGCCTCGCTCGGGTTCTTCGGCAAGCACGCTTCGGATCTCAATCTGGCCGAAGCCGCGCTCATCGCCGGCCTGGTCAAGTCGCCGTCCGCGTACGCGCCGACGGTGAACCTGAAGCGCGCTCTCACGCGGCGCGATCTCGTGCTGCAGACGATGGTCAGCAGCGGCGCCGTCACGGCCGCCGAAGCCGAGCAGGCAAAAGCGCAACGCGTGCAGCTCAAGAGCGCGCTGGGCCGCGACGACCCTCACGGCGCCTGGTTCAAGGAGGAAGTCCGGCGGCAACTGATCGCGCGCTTCGGCCTCGACCGCGTGTACCAGGGCGGCCTGAAGGTCTACACCACCGTCGACATGGCCATGCAGCAGGCAGCCGAACTGCTGGTCGAGGACGCGCTGATCGAAGTGGAGAACCGCCGGGCCACGCGCCGCAAGAAGGGCGCGCCGGCCGACGAGACACTGCTTGAAGGCGCGCTGGTCGCGCTCGATCCGCTCACGGGCCACGTGCGGGCGCTGGTCGGCGGCCGGAGCTTCGAGTCGAGCCAGTTCAATCGCGCCATCCAGGCAAAGCGCCAGCCGGGCTCGGCCTTCAAGCCGTTCGTGTTTGCCGCGGCCCTCGAGAAGGGCTGGTCGCCGGCCTCGGTGATTGACCGTCTCGACGAGCCGATTCAGACACTTCAGGGCGCGTGGATTCCGGAGGACGAGCACGCGACGACGCCATGGATGACGCTGCGGACTGCGCTGCGCACGTCGAGCAACCGCGCCGCGGTGCGGCTGCTCGAAGAAGTCGGCATCTCGCCGACGGTGGCCTACGCCGAGCGCCTGGGGATGGGCCTGGTGCCGAGCGTGCCGTCGCTGGCGCTGGGCTCCGGCGAAGTGACGCTCGAAGGGATGACCGCCGCCTACGCCACGTTTGCCAGCGCGGGCGTCCATCGCACTCCGGTCGTCATTCGCCGCGTCGAGGACCGCGACGGGCAGGTCATCTTCGAAACGCCCGACGCCGCGGTACAGGTCGTGTCGGAAACGACCGCGTTTCTGCTGTCGAGCATGCTCAGTGATGTCGTCAACTACGGCACGGCATGGAAGGCGCGCAACGTCGGGTTCATGCTGCCGGCTGCCGGCAAGACCGGGACGACCAACGACTACGTCGACGCCTGGTTTGTCGGCTACACGCCGAAGCTGGTGGCCGGGGTGTGGATTGGCTTTGACCAGCCCCGGACGATCATCGGCGGCGGCTACGCCGGCGACATCGCGGTCCCCCTGTGGGGACGGTTCATGAAGGCGGCGACCAGGGGCGACAAGCCCGAGTGGTTCAAGACGCCAAAGGGCCTGGTGGGGGTGACGGTGTGCCGCGTTTCAGGCGTGCTGCCCGACATCGGCTGCTCCGATGTCGAAGTGATCAGCGACGCCGGGGAGGTGTCGCGGCGGTCGATGGTGATCACCGACTACTTCCCGGTCGGCAAAGCGCCCTCCGACGTCTGCCCCCTGCATCCTGGCAACAACCTGCTGTCCACCATGGCGGGCTGGTTCGGGAAAGACGGCCCGAAGCCCGTCGCCGCCGCGGACCTGGGATTGCCGACGCAGTCGGCGCCGGGGGTGAAGCCCGAGGCGCCAGCCCAGGCCGATCCTCGAGCGGCTCCTCCCGCGACCGCCGCCGGGGAGCCGGTGAAGAAAAAGCGCGGGTTCTGGTCGCGGATCTTCGGCCGGGACAAGCAGCCCAACGCCACCGCCTCGCGACGCGCCCGCGCCGAAGTAAGTTGCCGCGGCCGCGTGTTACGATCCCGCGCATCCCCAGGCCATGCCCTTTCGCTCGTTACTCGGCCATCGCACGACGCTGACGCTACTCGCTCGCGCGGCTGGTGCGGGCACCTTGCCCCCCAGCCTGATCTTTGCGGGTCCCGACGGCGTCGGCAAGCGCGCAGCGGCCCTGGCGCTGGCGCAGGCCCTCAACTGCCCAACGCCGGCGCCGCCAACCGATCGGCTGGCTCTCGACGCCTGTGGCGAGTGCCCGGTCTGCCGCCGCATCAGCCGCGGCCTGCATCCCGATGTCACGGTCGTCGAACCAGGAGAAACCGGTTCGATCAAGATCGACGCCGTGCGCGAGGAGATTCGCAAGACGGCGTTCAAGCCGTTTGAAGCGCGCCGGCGGGTGATCATCTTCAACGACGCCGAGAGCCTCGGCGACGACGCGCAGAACGCGCTGCTGAAGACGCTCGAAGAGCCGCCGCCCGGATCGGTCCTGGTTCTGGTGACCGCGCAGCCCCATCGCCTTCTGGCGACGGTGCGTTCGCGCTGTCCCGTTGTGCGCTTCGCGCCGCTTGCGCCGGCCGACGTCGCCCAGTGGCTGATGCGGGCGCACGCGATACCCGAGGCCGAGGCGCGTGCGGTGGCGGCCGTCGCCCGCGGGAGCCTGGCCGCGGCGCGCGAGACGGCCGAGTCAGGCGTGGAAGCCGTGCGCGAAGCGGCAGAACGCGTGCTCGCGACCGTGGCCGATGCCCGCGATCCGCGGGAGCGGCTCGAGGCAACCTCCGATATCGTCGGCAAGGGCAAGGGCTCCGGCGCCAGCGAGCGCGAGTCGCTCGCGACGCACCTGCACGCCCTGGCGTCGCTGCTGCGCGACCTGGGTGCCCTGGGCACCGGATCGGCACAGAGCGTGGTAAACGTCGATCTGGAGCCGTCGCTTGCGCGGCTGCTGCCGTCGTTTGGCGCCGACCGAACGGTCAGGGGGTTTGCCGCCATCGACCGCGCGCTCGATGCACTGGATCGCAACGCGAGTCCGAAGATCGTGGCAGACTGGGTAGTGCTGAACCTGTAAGTACGTGGCCCGAACTTCAGTTCGGGCGCTCGCCTCGGGGCTCAGGAGGCATCGGTCAGCCTCGGACCTTCGGGCGTTTTGAATAGATCGGATTCCTGCGTGGAAGCCGCCCACCGTACCTACGTCTCCGTGCGCTTTTCGCCGGCCGGGCGCGTCCAGCCCTTCCTGCTGGCCGAAGGGGTCGAGCCTCCGCCGCCCGGGGCGTCCGTGGTCGTCCGGACCGAATCGGGCGCCGCGCTCGGCAGGGCCGAAACCGCACTTGCCGGGACCGCCGCGCGCCGTCCGCCTCCCGAAGACACCTCCCCGTTGCGCGTGGTGCGGCGCGCCACCCAGGCCGACATCGTCACGCGGCTGAAGCACGAGCAGCGCGAGCGCGAGGGGCGGCAGTACGCGATGGACCGCATCCGCGCCCTCGACCTGCCAATGAAACTGTCGCGAGTGGAGCAGCCCTTCGACGGATCGCGCCTGATCTTCTATTTCACCGCCGAGACCCGCATCGACTTCCGCGAGCTGGTCCGGGACCTGGCCGGCCGCTTCAGGACCCGCATCGAGATGCGGCAGATCGGCGTGCGAGACGAAGCCAAGATGCTCGGCGGCTACGGCTCCTGCGGCCGCCCGCTGTGCTGCAGCACATGGCTCACGTCATTTGAGCCCGTGTCCATCCGGATGGCCAAGCAGCAGGGCCTGTCCTTGAATCCGTCGAAGCTTTCGGGACTCTGCGGCCGCCTGAAGTGCTGCCTGCGGTACGAGCTTCCCAACAGTAAGGGCGTGCGCGGCGGCGGCTGCGGCGACGAGGGCAGCTGCGACAACCCGTCGGGTTGTGGCACGGGCGGGTGTGGTTCCGGGGGCTGCGGATCCGGCGGATGCGGGACCTGCGGTCACTAGCAGTCCAAACCTCGAAGCCTGTTACGATCCCCCGATGCCCTTGCCCCGCGTGGCCATCACGGTGGGCGACCCGGCCGGCATCGGCCCGGAGATCGCCGCGATGGCCGCCGCCGACCCGAGCGTGCGCGAGGTCTGCGAGCCAATCGTCTTCGGGCAGGCTTCAGACCCGACGACATCGATCGGCCACGTCTCTGCGGAGGCCGGCAAGGCCGCGTACGACACGATTGTCGCGGCCGTGTCGGCGGCCCGGCGCGGCGAGGTGGACGCGATTGCGACCGCGCCGGTGAGCAAGGAAGCGTTTGCCCTGGCCGGGTTGCCGTGGAAGGGGCACACCGACCTGCTTGGCCACCTGACGGGGAGCCCGTTTGTCGCGATGATGTTCGAGTCGCCCGCGCTGCGCGTGGTGCTGGCGACCGTCCACGTGGCGCTCCGGGACGTGCCCGCGCTCATCACGCGCCCTCTGATCGAACAGACAATTGCGCTCAGCGCGTGCGAACTGCCGCGATTTGGTGTCGCCCGGCCGCGCCTTGCCGTCGCTGCTTTGAATCCGCACGCCGGCGAGCATGGCCTGATGGGCGAGGAGGATGACCGCGTGCTGTCGCCGGCCATCGCCGCTTCACGCCAGGCGGGCGTCGACGTGTCCGGGCCGTTCCCGGCGGACACGATTTTTCTGCGAGCGCACCGCGGCGAGTTCGACGCGGTCATCGCGTGTTATCACGATCAGGGGCTGATTCCGGTGAAGCTGCTGGCGTTTGGCCAGGCGGTCAACGTCACGCTGGGCCTGCCC
Source organism: Vicinamibacteria bacterium (assembly GCA_963806705.1). Lineage (GTDB taxonomy): Bacteria > Acidobacteriota > Vicinamibacteria > Vicinamibacterales > JAENWD01 > JAENWD01. The sequence goes on along the minus strand of CAWDZE010000005.1, from coordinate 72,403 downwards.
ATCGTGCGCACGTCGGTCGACCACGGCACGGCGTTTGACATCGCCGGCACCGGCCGCGCCGATCCCGGGTCGATGATCGCCGCTGTGCGCCTGGCGGCGCGCCTGGCCGACGCCCGTCGTCGAGGGGGGGCGGGTGCCTGAACCAACCGAACGCGAACTGGCGCAGCGCCTGGTCGCCGAAAATCGCAAGGCGCTGCACGACTTCCACATCCTCGAGACGTTCGAGGCCGGGCTGGTGCTGCAGGGCACCGAGGTGAAGTCGATTCGAGAGGGCCGCGTGAACCTGCGCGACAGCTTCGCGCGCGTGGAGGCCGGCGAGGTGTGGGTCTACAACATCCACATCAGCGCGTACTCCCATCGCGGCTACGCGGACCACGAGCCGACGCGCCGTCGCAAGCTGCTGTTGCACAAGCAGGAGATCCGCAAGCTGATTGGCAAGACCGTCGAGAAGGGCATGACGCTGGTCCCGCTGCGGCTCTACTTCAAGGGCGGCAAGGCGAAGATGGCCATCAGCCTCGCCAAGGGCAAGCAGGCGCACGACAAGCGCGACGCGATCCGCAAGAAGGAAGTCGACCGCGAGACGCGCGCGGCGATGAAGGCCCGCAGCCGGTGAGTGTGTAACCAGGTCTTCACACCACGTAAGAACGTCGTCGCGCCGACTCGCGCCTTCTCATCGCGCGGCGTCGGCCAAGTCCTCGAAAATCTCTCCAGCTTCGGATCGCGACCGTAACCCGGCCACGAGTTTGCACCGTGCCTCGCCGCGGCGCGGTCGCCTCGCTCTCCCATCTTCCGCGCGCTTCACCCAATTGATGTTGGCCTGCGGCTGTCCTGCCTTTGGCGGACCGGCAACAGGATTGGACTGCGCCATTACGGTTCTGTAATCGATGAAAGCTAACCAAACCGTTTGTTTTCAATGATTTGAGCTTGCTATGTTGCCGGCCCGCGCCATGCACTGGCTCCAGGCACCGAGTTGTTCGGTCACGTATCGCCTGGGGTCCGTCATGAAGCGCAGCGTCAGTCATCGCCCATCTCGATTTGCCGTCCGCCTGGCCTGGCTTGCCCTCGTCGTCGTGGTCATCGCGCTGACCGGCGCGTCAAGCCGCGCGCAACAGGGTCAAGGGCAGGGGCGAGCAAGACAACTGTTCGAGCCGCGCGGCGAGACCGTCGCCGATGGTCCCGACGGACGTGTGGATCGAACCAGGAAGCGTGGGCGCCGTGTCCGTGTCGATGTCGGCGCTCTTCAGCAGGCTGACGCTCAGGGCGGCGCCGACGAGGTGACGCTGAATCTGTTCGACGATGTGCAGTTGCGCGCGCGAAGAAACCAGACTCGAGCCCACGAGCTCCGGTGGATGGGTATGGAAGGGCCGGCTGCTCGACGTCGAGGGGGAGGCTACCTTCGCGATCCAGGACGGGGTCGTCGCGGGCACCGTCTTCGCCCGCGACAAGGTGTTCGAGGTCCTCTTTGCGGGCGCGGACGAGCACGAAGTCAACGAAATCGAGCCGTCGGAGTTTCCGACTGATGATCCGCACGCCGACGTCGCACCAATCGAACCCGACCCGCAGGCCGAGGCGATGGACGCGGCCGTGGCCGCGCAGGTGGCCGGCGACGCTGCTTCGCAGATCGACGTCATGGTGATCTGGACGCCCGCCGCCCGAGCGGCAGCGGGCGGCACGAGCGCCATTCAGAGCCTGATCAATCTGTCGGTCGCCAACACCAATACAGCCTACGCCAATAGCGCAGTCACCCAACGACTGAGGCTCGTGTACGCGGGTGAGTTGAGCTACACGGAAAGCTCACCATCGACTGACCTCTAGCCGAATGGCCGCGGTCGATGACGGTTATCTCGACTCCGTGCAAACACTTCGCACGACCTACGGCGCAGATGTCGTGACGCTGCTCGGCCAAGGCTATGTAAACGGGGGTTCCTGTGGCATGGCCTACCTGATGACCACCGTTTCAACGGGCTTTGCCAGCAACGCCTTTAACGTCGTGGACCGGACTTGTGCCGCCACGAACCTGAGCTACGCGCACGAGCTGGGTCACAACATGGGTCTGCAGCATGACCCGCTCAACTCCACCGGCAGCGCAGCGTACACCTACGCGTACGGGTACCAGCACCCCGCCGGAGCGTTTCGAACCGTCATGGCTTACCCTTGCCCGAACGGTAGTTGCCCTCGGCTGATGTACTTCGCCAACCCGTCGGTGAGCTACAGCGGCATGCCGACCGGCACGGCCTCGCAGAACACGTCCCTCGCGCTGAACAACACCGCGCCGACCGTCGCGAACTTCCGCCAAGCCGTCTCGGGTTCATGCACGTACTCACTGAGCGCGACATCGACGTCGGTCGGCAGCGGGGCCGCAACCTCGTCGGTCGGGATCACGGCTGGCAGCGGGTGTGCCTGGACGGCGACCAGCAACGCCTCGTGGTTGACGATCAGCAGCGGCGCGTCGGGTTCGGGGAACGGCACGACAGGCTTCAGCGTCGCTGCCAATACCGTCGGCACGGCACGCAGTGGCACATTGACGGTCGCTGGACAGACCTACACGGTCAACCAGGCCGCCGCGGCGTGCGGCGCGTTTTCGATTTCGCCGGCGAGCCAGTCCAACGTCGCCGCGTCGGGGGCGTCACTGTCGGTGACGGTGACGGGGACCACGGGGTGCGCGCGGACGGCGACGAGCAACGCGAGCTGGATCACGGTCACGGCGGGGGCGACGGGCACGGGGAGCGGCACGGTGGCGCTGAGCGTGGCGGCCAACGCGGCGGGCACGGCGCGCACGGGGACGGTGACGGTGGCGGGGCAGACCTTCACGGTCACCCAGCTGGCGGCGGCGTGCGGCGCGTTTTCGATTTCGCCGGCGAGCCAGTCCAACGTGGCCGCATCGGGCGCCTCACTGTCGGTGACGGTGACCGGGACGACGGGGTGCGCACGGACGGCGACGAGCAACGCGAGCTGGATCACGGTCACGGCGGGGGCGACGGGCACGGGGAGCGGCACGGTGGCGCTGACGGTGGCGGCCAACGCGGCGGGCACGGCGCGCACGGGGACGGTCACGGTGGCCGGGCAGACCTTCACGGTCACCCAGCTGGCGGCGGCGTGCGGCGCGTTTTCGATTTCGCCGGCGAGCCAGTCCAACGTGGCCGCATCGGGCGCCTCACTGTCGGTGACGGTGACGGGGACCACGGGGTGCGCACGGACGGCGACGAGCAACGCGAGCTGGATCACGGTCACGGCGGGGGCGACGGGCACGGGGAGCGGCACGGTGGCGCTGACCGTGGCGGCCAACGCGGCGGGCACGGCGCGCACGGGGACGGTCACGGTGGCCGGGCAGACCTTCACGGTCAACCAGCTGGCGGCGGCGTGCGGGGCGTTCTCGATTTCGCCGGCGAGCCAGTCCAACGTCGCCGCGTCGGGCGCGTCGCTGTCGGTGACGGTGACGGGGACCACGGGGTGCGCGCGGACGGCGACGAGCAACGCGAGCTGGATCACGGTCACGGCGGGGGCGACGCGGCACGGGGAGCGGCACGGTGGCGCTGACCGTGGCGGCCAACGCGGCGGGCACGGCGCGCACGGGGACGGTCACGGTGGCCGGGCAGACCTTCACGGTGAACCAGCTCGCCGAGGCGTGCGGGGCGTTCTCGATTTCGCCGGCGAGCCAGTCCAACGTCGCTGCGTCGGGGGCGTCGCTGTCGGTGACGGTGACGGGGACCACGGGGTGCGCACGGACGGCGACGAGCAACGCGAGCTGGATCACGGTCACGGCGGGGGCGACGGGCACGGGGAGCGGCACGGTGGCGCTGACCGTGGCGGCCAACGCGGCGGGCACGGCGCGCACGGGGACGGTCACGGTGGCCGGGCAGACCTACACGGTGAACCAACTCGCCGAGGCGTGCGGGGCGTTTTCGATTTCGCCGGCGAGCCAGTCCAACGTGGCTGCATCAGGCGCGTCGCTGTCGGTGACGGTGACGGGGACCACGGGGTGCGCACGGACGGCGACGAGCAACGCGAGCTGGATCACGGTCACGGCGGGGGCGACGGGCACGGGGAGCGGCACGGTGGCGCTGACGGTGGCGGCCAACGCGGCGGGCACGGCGCGTACGGGGACGGTCACGGTGGCCGGGCAGACCTACACGGTCACCCAGCTGGCGGCGGCGTGCGGCGCGTTCAGCCTTGTCGCCGATCAGCCAGAATGTGGGCGCCGCGGGCGGATCTGTGACGGTCTCGGTGACCGGGACGACGGGCTGCACGCGCACAGCGACGAGCAACGCGAGCTGGGTAACAGTGACCGCCGACGCATCGGGGACGGGCAGCGGCACGGTGTCGCTAAGCGTGGCCGCCAACGGACTGGGCACGGCGCGAACGGGCTTAGTGACGGTGGGTGGGCAGACCTTCAGCGTGCTGCAGGCCGCGGGGGCGTGCAGCTATACGCTCTCGACAACAACAGCCCTGGCTGCGGCAGCCGGTTCGTCGAGCACGGTTGGCGTGACGGCGACCACGGGGTGCACCTGGACCGCGTCGAGCAATGTGGCCTGGATCACGCTCAGCTCGGGTACGTCAGGGGCCGGCAACGGCACGGTCGGGTACACGGTCGCGGCCAATCCGACGGCGATGTCGCGAAGCGGCGTCATCACCATCGCTGGCCGTACGTTGACCATCACCCAGGCGGCGGCCGCGTGCGCCTACTCGTGGTCGCCGAGTTCGGCGTCCGTGTCCGGCGGGGGTGCCACCGGCAGCGCCGCGCTGACGACATTGCTGGGTTGCACGGCGTCGGCGACGAGCAGCGCGACGTGGCTGACCGTGACCGGCGGCGCCACAGGCTCGTCCTCACGCACCGTAACCTTTGCCGCGGCGGCCAACACCGGCAATGCGCGAAGCGCCACGATCAACGTCGGTGGGCAGGCGTTCACGGTCAACCAGGCCAAACGTCCGGCTGGTTCGAGGGCCAACTCGGCCAAGGCCGATTTCAACGGCGACTCGATGGCCGACCTCCTGTGGCAGCACGACAACGGCACGGTTGGTCTCTGGAAGATGAACGGCCTCTCCGCCGGCCAGATGGTGATGCTCACCCCGAGCCAGGTGGACCCGGTCTGGAGGATGGTCGGTTCAGGCGATCTGAATGGCGACGGCAAGCCGGAGATCGTTTGGCAGCATCAGACAGGCGGGTGGCTGCTGTCTGCTGTGGCAGCACAGCAATGGGTCGATCAGTCTCTGGAAGATGAATGGCCTCTCCGCTGGCGAGATGGTGTCGCTGATCCCAGCCCAGGTAGACCCGGTCTGGAAGATGGTCGGTTCGGGCGATCTGAATGGCGACGGCAAGCCGGAGATCGTTTGGCAGCACCAGGTAGACGGGTGGCTCGGGGCGTGGTTCATGAACGGCGAAGCCCTGCAGCAGGCTGTCTTTCTCACTCCCAACCAGGTGCACACGGCGTGGAAGGATTGCGGCCATTGCCGACATCAATGGCGACTTGAGAGCCGACCTGATCTGGCAGCACGATCAGGGCGGGCTGCCAGTCTGGTACATGAACGGCGCCACGCGCATCGGCAGCGAGTATCTCAATCCCTCGACCGTCGGTGGCAACGACTGGAAGATCGTTGGCGCCGGCGATGTCAATGGCGACCAGAAGCCCGACCTGATCTGGCAGCAGTCCAGCGGCGGCCTGATCGGGGCGTGGCTCATGAACGGCGCGACGGCGGCGAGTTTTGTCATGTTGAACCCCGGCCAGGTCAACCGACGACTGGCACATCCGCGGCGTCGTCGATATTGACGCGGACGGCCAACCGATCTGATCTGGCAGCATTCCAACGGGGGGCTGAGGGCGTGGTTGATGAATGGGACCACGGCAACGAGCATGCAACTGCTTCTACCGGCCAGCGTGCCCACAGCCTGGCGACTCGTCGGCCCCAGGTAGGACTCCTCATACGGCCCCGATCGGCACCACTCGATGCCGACGCCGAAACCGGCGACGCCGTTCGTGGTGAGGGGGCGACTGGACCGCACCGCGTCGTCGTCTCCATCGGCAAGAGGGAGTTCGCGGCGCGATCGTGCTTGCCCGCACGCCCTCTAGACCTGGAGCGCCTCGAATTTCTTCGTCACGGCCTCGAGCGTGTAGCGGAACTTGACCAGGGCGACATTGTAGACCGAGCAGTGTTCCATCAGCTCGTCAAGTCGCCCCTCCTGGATGTTCTTGACGCATGCGATCACCACGTCGGTGCGCCCGGCGGCGATGAGGTCGAGCAGGTCGCCGTAGTCGCCGAGGATGGGATAGCCTTCCACGCTGGTTCGCACGCCCGTGTGGGAGTCCTCGAAAAATCCCAGCACGCGGCGAGGCTCGTCGCCGCTGGTAGCAAGGCGGTGCACTGCGAACTGTTCATCCTGGCTGCTGGCGTAGATGACGACACGCCGGCCCGACGCGCGCCGGCTGATGAACTCCGTCATCAGCCGGAACGACGCCCTGCTGCCTGTGAGCAACAGCAGGAGCAGCGCGGCGTAGATCACGAAGACCGCGCCTGGCATCGGCAGGCCGTCGTTGAGCCAGACGACCAGCGCGACGCTCGCCAAAGTGCCCAGCGCGACGCTCTTGCCAAACACGACCGCGTCCATCAACCCGAAGTGCCGCCACATGCCGCGATACGCGCCAAGCGCCAGCAGCACCGGAATCTGGCCGCGCGATGACGATCGGCAACGACTGCAAGAAAGTACGGAAAGGCGGTGTCGAACTGCGTGCGATCGAAGCGGAGTCGATAGGCGGAGTAGTAGGCGATGCACACCAGGCTCAGGTCGAGCAGCACCTCGAGCACCCGGCGCTTGTGCATGAAGTCGACGACGACTGGCGTGAGCCCCCGGCTCTGGACGGCTGGCCCATCCTCGTAGACGCGGACCCCGGCCAGGTAGGCGGCAAACAGCGCCATCCCGATCACGAAGACACCGGCGATCACGCCTGCAAACGGAGTGCTGACGACCCGAACGCCGACGCCGATGAGCCCGCCGATCGCGGCAAGCACCCACAGCACGGCGACAGCAGCTGGTTCCGACAGGCCCATGGCCACGAGTCGATGCGAGGAGTGATCACGCCCGCCCTCGCACGGGTGCCCGGCCGGACAGGATTCGGGCGATGACGACAAACGCCGTGTCGAAGATCGGAATGAAGAGCACCATGACCGGGGCGGCCACGACCGACAGCAACTCTCGCGGCCCGGCGCTGTTTCCGGCGACGACGCTGACGGCCGCAAGCACCAGTCCGGTGAACAAACTCCCCGTATCGCCCATGAATATCGAGGCCGGATGGGCGTTGAACACCAGAAACGCCGCCAGTGCCCCCAGCAGCGTCGCCAGCAGCTGGGCTTCGGCTGGGCTGTTTCCCGCCACGGTCAGCAGCAAGCGACACGCACGCGACGATGCCGACGCCTGCGGCCAGGCCATCCATGTTGTCCAGCAGGTTGAGCGCGTTGGTGATCGCCGACGATCCAGACGAGGGTGAGCAGCGTGTCGATCGTCAGCGAATTGACCCAGTGCAAGCGATGGCCCGCATACACGAAGACGGCCGCCACGACGATCTGGAACACCAGCTTGGTCGATGACTTCAGGTCGCGCAGGTCGTCGGCAAAACCCAGGCAGGCGATCAGCGCTCCGCACGCCAACGTCAAGGCGACTCTGCTGAACGGCTCGATCGTCAGCCCGCCGGCGATGACGATTGCCGCGATGGCGACGCCGCCGAGAAGCGGCGTCGGATGCTGGTGCCAGCGACCCGCGCTTGGCCGGGCGACGATCGCCGAACCGGGTGGCCAGCGCCCGGACGATCGGGACCAGCACCAGGCCAGCCAGGAAGGCCGTCGACGACCCGAAATGTCAGATCGGTCACTTCGGCACCTGCGCGTGGCCGTCTGCCACTGGCCAGCAACTTGACGCCGAGCCGCAGGCGAGCGCGACACCGACGAGCAGGGCTGGCCAGCCAGCCGACGGCGCCGGTATGCTTGCGGAAGTAGCGGTAGGCACTGCGGTGAAACGCGACGATGGACCGCGCGGCTGGCGCCGCCGCTCCGGCCGCCAATGATGGATGACGGACGGTCCCGGATGGTACACGGTGGGCAGGCCGGCATCGCGGAGCCGCTTGCAGAGGTCGGCGTCTTCCCAGTAGAGGAAGAATCGCTCGTCCATCCCGCCCACCGCGTCGAACGCGGCTCGACGAATCATCATCGACGCGCCCGAGACCCAGTCGACCTCGAGTGGCTCACGGACGTGAGGGCCGGTGAGGATATTCCGGCGGGTAAGCGGGTTGCGAGGAAATTGCCGGGTCATCCAGGCCGTACGACCCCCGAAGAAAGTCGAGACGCCGGGAAAGCGACGCGCCGAGCCCTGGATCGCGCCATCCGGATCCAGCACCAGCGATCCGACGACCGCCGACGCGCGGATGCTCGTCGAGCCACGCCGCCAATGTGCGAGCGGCATCGGGAGCGACGACCGCGTCGGGATTCACCAGATAGAGGTAGTCACCCGACGCGTGCCGCGCCGCCAGATTGACGCCGGCCGCAAAGCCCGAATTCGTCGTCTGTGGGATCCAGCGCACGTCACGGTGCCTCGCTCGAGGACATGGCGCTCGTCTGTCGCGCGTGTCCTGGTCGACCACGATGACTTCGACCGGAAGGCGCTGGCGGCCGAGCGACTCCAGACACGCGTCCAACTCGTCGTACGCGTGATAGTTCACCACGAGCACCGAGACGGCAGGGTGACTGCCATCGTGCCGACGGTCGAGCCTGTCTCCAGTGCGGGCGGCGCCGTTCATTGTACGCGTTCAGGCAACTGTCGCGTATGACCGACCGGGCGGCCACGCGTTGCCCTGACTCGGAGCAGCAGTCCCGGGGGCGGCTGCCTGGACGCGCAGGGCGGCAAACGAGCTCAGACGACGCGAGCGGATCGACGGGAGGCGGCCACAGTCAGGCGCTCGAGGTCCGCGTCGACCATCATGCAGACCAGATCCTTGAACGTCACCTGCGGCTCCCACCCCAGCGACCGCCGCGCCTTGCCCGGATCGCCGACCAGCAGATCCACCTCGGCCGGTCTCAGAAACCGCGGGTCCTTCACGACGTGGTCACGCCAGTTGAGGCCGACGTGCGAAAACGCCACGTCGACCAGCTCCTCGACCGAATGGCTCACGCCGGTTGCGATCACGTAGTCGTCGGCCGTCTCCTGCTGGAGCATCAACCACATCGCCTTGACGTAGTCGCCGGCGAATCCCCAATCACGTCGCGCGTCGAGATTGCCCAGGGCCAGCGTGTCGGTCAGTCCCAGCTTGATGCGCGCGACGCCGTCGGTGACCTTGCGCGTCACGAACTCCAGGCCGCGCCGAGGCGACTCGTGGTTGAAGAGGATGCCCGAACAGGCAAACAACCCGTAGCTTTCGCGATAGTTGACGGTGATGTAGTGGCCATACACCTTCGACACGCCGTACGGGCTGCGCGGGTAAAACGGCGTCAGCTCGGACTGGGGCACATCGCGGACCTTGCCGAACATCTCGCTCGACGACGCCTGGTAGACGCGAATGGACGGATCGACGTGGCGGACCGCCTCGAGCACGCGCGTGACGCCTTGCGCGTTGAACTCGCCCGTCAGCAGCGGCTGATCCCAGGACGCCGGCACGAACGACATCGCGCCGAGGTTGTAGAACTCGTGCGGCTGCACCTCGCTGATGACCCGGATGAGCGACAACTGGTCGAGCAGGTCCGCCGGCACGAGCCGGATGCGGTCGAGCAGGTGCTCGATGCGCCAGTAGTTCTGGGCGCTCAGGCGCCTGGTGACGCCGACGACCTCGTAGCCGTGTTCAAGCAGCAGCTCCGCAAGGTAGGAGCCGTCCTGCCCGGTGATACCGGTGATGATCGCGCGTCGCGCCATATGCGTTCGACTGAATGGTTCCACCGCGCCAGGGCGGTTGGCTGCACGAAATCGTACAGGACCGCCCCGGCAGGGTCAACGTGTGGCGGGTGACTTGACCTTCGACGTGCTACCTCGGACCGGCCAGGTCCCACTCGGGGCCCACAACGCCTGGCGCGAGGTTCGTCATGATCGCGGCCGTGGTGCCTTGCATCAACCAGACCCCGACCGAGCCGTTGTCGTGCTGCCAGACCAGGTCGCTGTTGCCGTCTCCGTTGAGGTCCACGACGCCGCGAACCTTCCAGCCGGCTTGCACCTGGCTGGGGCTGAGCAGCACCATGCTTGTCGCCGTGACGCCGTTCATGATCCACGCGCCCAGCAGGTTCGTGCTGGTCTGCTGCCAGACCAGATCGGGCTTCAGATCGCCGTTGAGGTCGCCGGCGCCGACAATCTTCCAGTCGTTGCCGGCGACGCTCGCGGGATTCAGATGCGCGAACTGCCGATCCTGCGTGGTGCCGTTCATGTACCAGACGGCCAGACATCCCTGAGTCGTGCTGCCAGATCAGGTCCGCTTTCTTGTCGCCGTTCATGTCGGCGACGGCGACGATCTTCCACAAGGCGGTGTCGACCTGGTTGGGCGTGAGGATACCGCCATGCTGCAGGATCGCTGACCGTTCATGAACCACGCGAAGAGCCAGCCGTCCTGAGTGCTGCCAGACGATCTCCGGCTTGCCGTCGCCGTTGAGATCGCCGGTCCCCGCAAGTCTGCCACGCCAGGTCGACGGGACCGGGGCCGAGGAACGTCGACCTCGACCGCGGTGAGCCCGCTCATCCTCCACATGGCGACCGCGCCGTTGTCGTGGCGCCAGAGCAGGTCCGGTTTTGAATCGCCGCTGAAATCGGCCTCTGCGGCCGTGATCGCAGCCGCCGAACCTGACGGAGGCGGCGGTGGCGGTGGCGGTGGCGGTGGCGGTGGCTGGTGCCGGTGCACTGCCGCCGCCCGTCGCCAGGACCTGACCGTAAAACGTCGCGTGGCTCTTGTTGAAAGATACGAGGAACCGGTTGTTTGTGCTGCTGCCGTCGATCTCGGGAAAGAAGCGATTTCCGGAATCGGCCTCGACATAATCGCATGGCGGTCGACGGCACACCCGCCGTCGAGACCTCCGCGCCGCCGATTGTGTCGCGATTGCCGACGCCCGCAACAAATTGCGGCGTGATCGTCGCCACGGCAAACTTGTGGCTGAACGAGTTGTAAGCCAGCGAGTTGGCGTCGTAAGTGCCGTAATTTGACGGCAGCATCGGCTGCGGCGATCCCGCGACGCTGGCGTTCGCATTCAGCATCCGGCCGTAGATGCCGTAGGGACTGCCCTGAAACCAGGTCACGAGATACTTTCCGGCCTGGGTGCTGTACTGGACGTCGGGCATCTTCGTGCTGCCTGCCGTATGCACAGTCGCCATGCCGCCCACCAACTGGCCCGCGCTGATCCGCTGTGCTCGAATCTGCCACCCGGGCGACAGTTCCTGGGCGTAGGTCAGAAGAAACTCGTTGTTCGTGGGGTTCCACGCCAACGCCGGAGACTCCGTCCAGTGATAACCCGATGCCGGCCGGGACACTCGCCGTTACTGGCTGCCCGATGACCGCGCCAGCCGTCGAGACCCTGGCGAAACGCGTCCCGCCCTTCGAGTACGCCACGAGAAATTCCTGGCTGGTCGCGCGAGTACGCCACCGCCGGTGCCCAGGCACCTGAGGCGACTCCCGTGCCGGTGACCGCGAAGTCGGCCGACCCCAGCGCGTTGGCGCCGTAGCGCACCAGCCGTCCCCTCACCTGACCGCCTCCAACGGTCCAGACCACGAGAAACACGTTGGCCTCCGGGCTGTAGGCCAGTGCGGGACCAAAGGGAAAGTTGCCGGTGCTGTCGACGCGGAACGCGGAGGTGAGCACCGTGCCGTTGGTGTTGGCAAAGGAAGCGTTGATCCGCCCACCAGGTGCCGTGTAGTGCTCGCTGACGACCGTCAGGAACACCTGGTGCGTGGAGTCGTACCCGGTGTCGGATGTCCAGCTGTAGGCCGATGCGCCGCCAGGTGTGACAAATGGCGCGCCGACCTTCGAAAGCTGTGCGTCCGCGGCAATCGGCCAGAGCAGAAGCGCAACGGCAGCAAGCGCGCGCCTTCGCGCGCCGTACAATATTCATCGGGCAGCCTCAGGCAAAAGTGTGAAGTCCGGTCTATTGCCTTTATCGGGCGGACGTCCGGGGCCTTTAGAGGCTACACCGGCTCATCGTTGGCGCAAAGCAGGAAATCGTTCAGGGAAAAGCTCCTGTCAGCCGCATCAGGGCCGTGGCGCCCTGAAGGCGGACCTGGCCGTTGGTGTGCCGCAGGAGCCGGCGGATGGTGGGAAGGTCGGCCAGCCGCTCGTCGACCAGGGTCTTGGCCATTTCCCCGACGACGACCGGGTTGGCGTGGGCCAACAGGCCCTCGAGGACCGGGCGGGCCTTCTCGGGTGCGACCGGCAGCATCAGCCGGGCGGCATTGAGGCGGGTCATCGGGGCTTCAGAGGCCAGCAGCGGCTCGACATACGGCACCCAGCTGGCCGGCGGGTCGGCGGCCATCGCGTCGGCGGCCTGAAGCTGGATGTCCGGGATTCCGCTGGTCAGGAGCTCGGTCACGAGGGTGTCGCCGCCGGCATCGCCGAGCCGGTGAAGCGCCAGGGCCGCCGAGGACCGGACCTCGCTGGCCGGGTCCGTCAGGAGCGCCTGAAGCGGCGGAATTGCCTCGGTCGCGCCCAATTGGGCAAGGGTGTCGGCGGCCGCCGCCCGGATCTCGGGGGTCGGGTCGCTCAGGAGGCGCAGCACCTGGGGCGCGGCCTCGCGATAGCCGGTGAGCGCCAGCTCTCGCAGGCGCAGCACGCGGCTGCCACCCTGGGCCGCAGCCAGATCGGCCGCCAGTTGCCGGCCACGGTCCGCCGACGTTGGCGCGCGGGCGACCCTCCATCGGCCTGGCCCACGCCCGATAGCGCCTTGGCGTCGTCCTGGAGCGGTCCGCTTTCGGCGGCGAGCTGGCCGAGAACGGCGATGGCCACCGGCTCGAGGATGAACGCGTCCTCGTGGCGGCTCGCTGCCAGCCAGTTTTCGTATGCATCCAGACCGGCCTGGCCCCCCTGGGTCGATGCCGCCAGGACCGCCACGGTGGCCGCCCCATGGTGGCGCGGCTGTTCGGCCAGCACCTCCTGGGCCACTCGCTGGGCCTCCGTCGTGCGCCCGGCCGCCAGGGCCGCATACGCGCGGCTCAAGGCCGTCGCATCCGGAGGCCGGCTGTGCCAGGCACCGGTGCCGCAAGCAAACAGCAGAACGCCCGACATCGCTGACGACCAGAACCGGGACAAAGATGGCTTGGCTCTACGCACGCGAATCTCCTTCACTTTCACTGTGTGGCAGCCTGACCGGCATGGTAGTAGCGCTCGCGCCCGATATGAAGCCGCGCTGCCGACCGGGCCGGCGTCCAGCGAAATTCGAGGCGTCGGTATCGCGGCTTGCCCGGCGCCGGGTCTGGCAGCAGCATCGACAACTCGGTCCACACATCGGACGGCAGCGTGAGGCGTCCGGCCGGCCGGCCATCGAACCAGAATTCGACGTCGGTCGTCACGCGACCTGCTCGTGCCATGCGAAGGGGCAGTCGAAGCCGCCCCGGTCGGCCATCCACGTAGATGGCCGACGATGCCCTGGCCGATGCGATAGCGGATGTCCGCTTCGGCATCGCGACGCCAGCGTGACACTCCGACGCCGACGCCGTCCAGGTTGACCGTATTGCGCGACGCGTCGACGCGTCCCGGCAACGTCACCACCAGGACGATCGCGACAAAGGCCGGGATCACCGCGACGCGACGGACCCTGTGGATCGGTTCGTGCCGGGCGCGACTGCCGCGCGGGCAAGCCCGAGGACGAGCCAGAAGGCCGCCGAGACCTCGGCCACGAGCAACGGATGCATCAGCAGGCTTGCGACCAGCAATCCCAGGATACCGAACACCACCGGGCCACGCAGCGTGGCCGGCAAGGCACGGGTCCGGACCTCGCGACCCGGGCGCCAGGCTGCATGCCAGCACGGCCAGAAACAACGCCGCCCCGGGCACACCCAGCTCCCCCAGGAACTGGATGACTTGATTGTGCGCGTTCTGCGCGGAGTAATACCGCCGCAGTTCGGGCGACGCGAGCCGCGCGGACTCCTCGAAGAAGCGGCCGACGCCGATGCCAAACAGCGGCGCCTCGCGCGCCATCTGGAACCCGACCCTCAGCCAACTCACGCCGGATCACCCACGCGTCGTGGCTGGCGGTGTGGGCGGCCGCGCGCGGGTACCAGACGATCAGGGCCGCGCCGGCCATCACCACCACGGTCAATGTTGCGGCCGTTCGCCTCCACGTCCAGTGCCGGCGCGCGAAGAACGCAAGGAATCCCAGCAAGCCGATGACGCCCCCCATCATGGCCGCGCGCGATCCCGACAGCCACAGGCCGGCAGCGATCGCCAGCGCCACGGCGCTCCACATCGATCTGCGCGAGTTGGTGGCCAGGCAGAGCCAGACCGCCGGCGGCAGGACCAGCGCGAACAAGGCGCCCGCGGCGTTGACATCGGGAATCGTCGAGCTGACGCGGAGGAATTGGTGGACGTGCAGCGCCGCGTTCCAGAAGTCGGTGTCCTGCCGAAGCACGACTTCGACGAAGCGGTTGATGTTCAGGACTGCGACCGCGGCCACACTGAGTGTCAACAACCGCAGCGATGCAAACGCCACCGACGGCTCCCGGCGGCACACCTCAACCGCCATCGCAAACAGGCCGCATCCTTCCAGCAGAATCAGCGCCGCAGGCACTTCCGGGCGCTGCGGCCCGAGCACGTCGCTGGTCTGTGTCAGCCACTGCAGCAAGGCCCGGGGAAAAGTCAGGCCGGAGGGTGCGGCGATCTGAAACGCGAGAGCGCATTGCACGGTCAGCGACGCGAGAACGATCAGCGCCAGACTGCCGGCGAGGCTCACCGCCACGACATCCCAGCTCTCACGGCGCAGGGTGCGGCGCACCAGCCACCCCGCCAACACCGACAGAAGCAACGGCTCGGTCGCTGATGTTTTCAGGCCCCCGAGCGCGGCGATTGCGCCGCCAAGCGGCGCGAACGCGGCCACCAGCATCAGGCCGACAGCAGGGCGCCGGGCTCGCGATGAAACCCACACCGGCGGCGACGGCCCACGCCACTGCTGGCGGCCCCTGCCGCGGCTGCCGCGCCGCTGGCGGCAACGGAGGCGAGCACGGCCGCAACGAGTGTGAGAAACCGCGGCAACATCAGCTGGGTTCTGGAGGGGCGTGTCGGCCCCATCCCTGCGGGAGCCAGCAGCGTCCTTGGTATACTACGTGACCGGCCGGACGGTGTCCCCACCGGTCGCAAGGCCCAATGATGTCTGATTCGTCGTCGGTTTCCGCAACAGCTGTCGTGCCAACCACCGCCCCCGCCGATGTCAGCGCCCTGATTGGCAGATTGCACGCCCGCACAGCGACGGTCGGCGTCATCGGCCTGGGCTACGTCGGCTTGCCGCTCGCCGTCGAGTTTGCCGACGCCGGGCTGCAGGTCGTGCCGGTCGACGTCGATCGCGTCGAAAGTCGACAGCATTGCCAGGGGCCAGTCCTACATTCCCGACGTCTCCAGCGACCGCCTGCGGCGCCTGGTGGACGCGGGTCGCCTTCGCGCCACCACCGACGTCCGCGCGCTCGCCGAAGTGGACGCGATCAGCATCTGCGTGCCAACACCGCTGCGCAAGACGAAAGACCCGGACCTGTCGTTTGTCGTGGCGGCCGTCGAGGAAGTGGCCAAGCACCTGCGGCGCGGGCAGCTTGTCGTGCTGGAGTCGACGACCTATCCAGGAACGACCGAAGAAGTCGTTCGCCCGATGCTCGAACGTGACGGGCTGCTGGCGGGCCACGATTTCTTCCTCGCGTTTTCTCCAGAGCGCGTGGACCCCGTCCAACGCCGAGTGGCACACCGGCAACACGCCGAAAGTGGTCGGCGGCATCGACCGCGCCTCGACCGAAGCGGCGTGCGCGCTGTACGGCACGATCGTCTCCACGACCGTGCCCGTCTCGTCGACGGGCGTGGCCGAGATGGTCAAGCTGCTCGAGAACACCTTCAGGGCCGTGAACATCGGGATGGTCAACGAGCTGGCGCTGATGTGCCGCCAGATGGGCATCGACGTCTGGGAAGTGATCGACGCGGCCAGGACCAAGCCGTTCGGGTTCATGGCGTTTTACCCCGGTCCCGGACTCGGAGGCCACTGCATTCCGATCGACCCGTTCTATCTGAGCTGGAAGGCGCGGCAGAGCGGCTTCGAGAGCCGGTTCATCGAGCTGGCCGGACATGTCAACGGCGGCATGCCCCGTTACGTCATCGACCGCGTGAGCGAAGCGCTCAACAGCGCCGGCAAGCCCATCAAGGGCTCGCGGGTCCACCTGCTCGGGATGGCGTACAAGGGCAACGTCGGCGACTATCGTGAATCACCAGCCATCGACATCGCGCGGCTGCTCGAACAGCGCGGCGCCATCGTCAGCTACAGCGACCCGCACGTCCCCGCGGTTGACGAGCACGGCTTTGTCATGTCGTCGACCCCGCTTGATGCGGCGCTCGATACCGGCATCGATTGTGCGGTGATTGTCACCGACCACCGGACCTTCGACTACCAGGAGCTCGTCAAGCGCGCCCCGCTGGTCGTCGACACCAGAAACGCACTGAAAGGCATCGCCGGATCCCACATCTACCGCCTATGACCACTTCACGCTGGACGGCGCTCGGCGTCGTCATTGCTTGCCTCGTGCTCGGCCTGTGGTTCTGGTCGAGCCGTTCCGAGATCGGCAACGAAATCAATCTGGTGGCGCAGTTGGCCTCGGCCGAGAAGCGCACCAACGTCGAGGCGCCCGGTCAATTCTCGATCGAGCCGGTGACCATCGACGGTGTCGCGAGGGAGGCGATCCTGGCCCGCCCCCACTCGCGGCTCATCTACGACGTCACGGTGCCGCAGGACGCGTGGCTCGAGGTGTCGTTTGCGATGAAGCCGGAGACCTGGGACCAGCCGGGCGACGGCGCCCAGTTCCGCATCGGCATCTCTGACGGGCGGACCTACGAAGAGGTCGTGCGCCAGTACGTCAACCCGAAACGCGGCGACCGACGCTGGTTCTCGGTGCGCCAGGATCTGTCGGCCTATGAGGGCCGCCAGGTGAAGCTGATCTTCAACACCGATCCAGGCCCGCCCGAAGGCCGCGACAACGCCAACGACCTGGCGGTCTGGGCCGAACCACGCGTCTACAGCAAACGTTAGACCGTGGGCTCCACTCATCAGTCCCCGTCGGCGGTGGCGGTGCCGCTTCTCGATCTTGCGGGGCAATGGCGCGAGATCCGCGACGAGACGCTCTCCGCCATCACGCGCGTCTGCGACAGCCAGCGGTTCATCCTCGGCCCCGAAGTGGAGGCGCTCGAGCGTGAACTTGCCGCTTCCATCGGCGTCACGCACGCCATTGGCGTGTCCTCGGGCACCGATGCGCTGCTGGTTGCCCTGATGGCGCTCGGCGTGGGGCCCGGCGACGAGGTCGTCACCAGCACCTATTCGTTCTTCGCGACCGCCGGCTCCATCGTCAGGACCGGCGCGCGACCGGTGCTGGTGGACATCGACCCGGTGTCCTACAACCTCGAACCGGCGGCAGTGCAGGCGGCCCTGACGTCGCGCACCAGGGCCATCATGCCGGTCCACCTGTACGGCCAGTGCGCGGACATGGATGCGTTGGCCGAAGTGGCCCGCAAGGCCGGTGTGCCCCTCATCGAGGACGCCGCCCAGGCGATCGGCAGCCGCTTCGGAAATCGGCAGGCGGGGAGCATGGGGCTTGCCGGCTGTTTTTCGTTCTTCCCGAGCAAGAACCTTGGCGCGTTCGGCGACGCCGGCCTTGTGACGACCAACGACGAGGCGTTCGCGCAACGCGTCCGGCTCTTACGCACGCATGGAGCCGAACGCCAGTACCATCACCGCCTCGTCGGCGGCAACTTCCGCATCGACGCCTTGCAGGCAGCGGTGCTGCGAGTGAAGGCCCCACGGCTTGCCGGCTGGTCCGACGCCCGCCGGCGGAATGCCGCCCGCTACCGCCAGCTGTTTCGCGAGGCAGGCCTCGGCGGCCGCGTGACGCTGCCGGTCGAGGGGACGGGGCACTACCACGTCTACAATCAGTTCGTCGTGCGCGTCCCCGAGCGGGATCGGATCAAGGCGGCGCTGGCCGATCGGCACGTCGGCACGGCCGTCTACTATCCCGTCCCATTCCACCTCCAGGAGTGCTTCGCGTCGCTGGGCTACGCCGCCGGCGCATTTCCGCACGCCGAAGCGGCCGCCAGAGAGACGCTCGCGCTGCCCATCTACGGCGAGCTCACCGACGAGCAGCTCACGCACGTGGTCAGGTCGATGGCCGCCGCGCTCGACGAGGCGGGCCGCTAGGTGACGTCGCCGCCCGTGCCACACGGCGCGGCACCCAGTCGATTCCCGAGCCTGACGGCGCAGATTTTCATCGGACTGGCCATCGGCGTCGTCATCGGCTGGCTCCGGCCGTCGTTCGGCGTCGAGATCAAGCCGCTCGCCGATCTGTTCCTGCGGATGATCAAGATGATCATCGCGCCGCTGCTGTTTTCGACGCTGGTCGTCGGCATCGCGGGTACAGGCGACCTCCGCGCGATGGGCCGCATTGGCGTCAAGGCCATCGTCTGGTTCGAGCTGGCGACGACGGTGGCGCTCGTCATTGGTCTGGTGCTGGTGAACGTGTTCCAGCCCGGGGCAGGCGTCGCCCTGCCCGCCGGCACGGACACTGCGGCCCTGGCCGCGATGGCCCGGCAGCAGCAGACCGGGTGGGACATCCTGCTGCACATGGTGCCGACATCGGTCGTCGATGCCATGGCCAAAGGCGACATCCTGCAGGTGGTCGTGTTCGCGTCGTTTTTCGGCGTGGCGCTGGCCGCCGTCGGCGAGCGCGGCGCGCCGGTCGTGGCACTGCTCGACAGCATCGCGCAAGTGATGTTCCGGTTCACCGGCTATGTCATGCGCTTTGCGCCCATCGGCGTCATGGCCGCCATCGCCGCCACCGTCGGCGGCAAGGGCCTTGGCATCCTTGTCACGCTCGGCAAGCTGGTGCTGACAATGTACGCCGGGCTGGTACTGTTCGTGCTGCTGGTCGTTTTTGGCGCCGCCCTGGTATGCCGGGTGCCATTCCTGTCGTTTGTCCGCGCGATTCGCGAGCCGTTCCTCATCGCCTTCACGACGGCCAGCAGCGAGGCCGCGCTGCCCAAGTCGCTCGAAGTGATGGAGAAGTTTGGCGTGCCCAAGCGCATCGTCAGCTTCGTGCTTGCCGACCGGGTACAGCTTCAATCTTGACGGCTCGACGCTGTACCTCTCGGTGGCCTCGATCTTCGTCGCGCAACTGGGCGGCATCGAGCTCGGCTGGGGCCAGCAGCTGGTGATGATGGTGACGCTGATGGTGACCAGCAAGGGAGTCGCGGGGGTTCCGCGGGCCGCCCTGGTGATCCTGACGGCGACGCTCACCACCTTCGGCCTGCCGCTGGAGGGCGCGGCGATCCTGCTTGGCATCGACCAGGTCCTCGACATGGGGCGCACGAGCGTCAACGTCATGGGCAACTGCATCGCGACCGTCGTCGTCGCGCGCTGGGAAGGCGAGTTCGACGACGCGAAGATGCGCGCGTTCTGATGATGGCGTCGGCTTGTTCCATCCGGCATCACCACACGTCGCTGCGGCCGCCACGATGATCACACATAGCCGTACCGGACCTTTGAGTGCCGCCCCACGGACCTTCGCGGGCCTGTTCTTCGTCGCCCTTGCCACGCTGATGTTCGAGATTCTGCTGACGCGCATTTTCAGCGTCACGATGCAGTACCACTTTGCGTTTGCCGCCGTGTCGCTGGCGATGTTCGGCATGACGCTCGGCGCGCTGATTGTCTATCTGCGGCCGGCGTGGTTTCCAGTTGACCGCCGGTTCGCGCAACTGGCGATCCACGCGCTGCTATTCGCCTTGACCCTGGTCGCTAGCTTCCTCACGCAGGCGAGCATCCCGTTCCGGGTGTATCCCTCGATTGTCGCGATCTACGCTCTCGTGTTCACCTACCTGGTGGTGGCCGTGCCGTTCGTGTTCAGCGGCATCGCGGTGACCATTGCACTGACCCGGTTTCCGGCGCAGGTGGGCCGGCTTTACGCCGCCGATCTGGCGGGAGCGGCGCTTGGCTGCATCGCCATCATCTATACGCTCGAAGTGACCGATGGGCCAACGGCGGTGGTCGTCGTCGGGGCGCTGGCGGCTCTTGGCGCGTTCCTCTTCGCCCTGGACGTGGACTCCCCGGGACTTCGACGCCTGACGGGGGCGTCGATGGTGGTGCTGGCGCTTGCCGCCGCCGGCCACACGCTGCTCGTGTGGCGCGAGTTCCCCGTGCTGCGACTGCTATACGTGAAGGGCGACTTCGAGACGCGCCCGTTGTACGAGCGCTGGAACTCGTACTCGCGGGTTCGCGTGACCGGCAACGGTGATGCGCTCGAGCGCCCCTTCGCCTGGGGGCTCAGCGCGACCTACCCGGAAGCGCAGCGGGTTCGGCAGTTGAAGATGGATATCGACGTCACGGCAGGCACGGTGCTGACCCACTACACGGGGGAGCCGGCCGAGACCGAGCACCTCCGGATGGATGTCACAAACATCGGCTATCACATCCGGCCGGCAGGCGACGTCATGGTCGTGGGGACCGGCGGCGGCCGCGACATCCTGTCGGCGCTGCTATTCGGCGCCCGGTCGGTGACCGGCGTCGAGCTGAACCCGAACATCATCTTCACCGCCAACCAGCGGTTCGGCGCCTTCACCGGTCACCTCGATCGTGACCCGCGTGTGACCTTCGTCAACGACGAGGCCCGGAGTTACATCACTCGCCAGCCCAGGGCATACGACGTCATCCAGATCTCACTGATCGACACGTGGGCGGCAACCGCGTCCGGTGCATTCGTGCTCAGTGAGAACTCGCTCTACACGGTGGAGGCGTGGGACGTATTTCTGGCGCGACTGTCGCCGACCGGCATGTTGAGCATCTCGCGATGGTACCTCCGCGACAGGCCCGCCGAACTCTATCGCTCCGCCGCGCTAGCCACTGCTGCGTTATTGCGGCGTGGCGTGTCCGACCCGCGCAGGCACATGATGATCGTCCGGAACATGCAGATTTCCGGCAAGCCCAACGTGCCCAACGGCGTGGGCACACTCCTGGTGAGCGCATCTCCGTTTTCGCAAGACGACGTCCGGCGGATCGAGGAGACGGCGCGGACGCTGAAGTTTGACGTCGCGTTGAGCCCGGAACACTCCATGGACGAGACGTTTTCGCAGCTGGCCTCGGGCCGTGACCTCGAGGCCTTCACGAACACCTTTCCCCTCAACATCGCACCGCCCACCGACGACAGCCCGTTTTTCTTCCAGATGCTGCGCCTGGGCGACCTCGCCCGGTGGGGCCGTTTCGACACGGGCAAGCAGACGCACAACATGAAGGCGGTCGTTGTGCTCGGAACGCTGCTTGGCACGGTGACGGTGCTGACGATCGGCTGCATTCTGCTGCCGTTGTGGCTCACTCGACAGCAGGTGGCGCTTGCCACCGACTGGCCGCTGATCACGTTTTTTGCCGCAATCGGACTCGGCTTCATGCTGGTCGAGACGTCGCAGATGCAGCGGCTGATCGTCTTTCTCGGGCATCCGACGTACGGTCTTTCCGTCGTGCTCTTCGCGCTCCTGCTGTCGAGCGGCATCGGCAGCTACTTCACCGAGCCCATCACCGACGCGCGCGTGCACCGTGAAGGTGTGCGGCGGCTGGCCGCTTTGATCGTCGTGCTCGTCGTGTTCGGGACGGTCACACCCGCCATCACCCGTGCGGCCAGCGGCCTGACGACGCCGCTTCGCATCCTGACCGCCATCTGTCTGCTCTTCCCCCTGGGACTGCTGATGGGCATGGCGTTCCCCCTCGGGATGCGGCTGGCAGCCGGGCGCGCCACGGCCCTGACCCCCTGGCTGTGGGGCGTGAACGGCGCGACGTCGGTTTCGGCAGCGGTGCTGGCAGTGGCCATCGCCTTGACCTGGTCGATTTCAACTGCGTTCTGGGCTGGTGTCCTGGCCTACGTGGTGGCGCTGGCCGCCTTCCGGGCCAGCGGCAGAGTCGGAGTGCCTTCACCGTCATGGGACCGGCGGTGACGGGTCCGCGTCGCTATCTGGTCACCGGCGCCGTCGGCCAATTGGGCAGTGCGTTCACGAGGCGTCTTGCGAGCCAGGGAGCCCAGTTGCTCGCGTTGAATCGTCACCAGCTGGATGTGACCGACGAAACGGCCGTGAGTGCGTGTGTCGAGGATGTCCGTCCAGACGTCATCCTCAACTGCGCCGCCTACAACGCGGTCGACCAGGCTGAAGACGACGCGCCCGGGGCGCTGGCGGTGAATGCCTTTGCCGTCCACGGCCTCGCGCGTGCCGCCTCGGCAGTGGGCGCCAGGTTTGTGCACTACAGCACGGACTTCGTCTTTGACGGCATGGCGTCGACGCCGTACAGCGAAGATGCCCCCACCAATCCCCGGAGCGTGTACGGCCAGTCGAAACTCGTGGGTGAATGGCTGGCCCTCGAGGCGCCCGGCAGCGTCGTGCTCCGCGTCGAGAGCCTGTTTGGCGGCCCCGCGACCCGGAGCAGCGTCGACCGCATCATCCAGAGCCTTCGGTCCGGTGAATCGCCGGTTGTCTTCGTCGACCGGGTCGTGAGCCCCAGCTACGTCGAGGACGTGATCGACACGACGCTTGCACTAATCGCGCTCGACGCACCGGGCGGGATCTATCACTGCGTGAACTCGGGATCGACGACGTGGAAAGGTCTTGGCGAGGCCCTCGCCGAGCTGTTGGGCACTGAGGTCGGCCTGGAAGGCGTCGCGATGGCCGACGTGCCGATGCGCGCGCCGAGGCCGCAATACTGCGCCTTGTCCAATACCCGCCTCAGCGCGCTGGGTATCGAGATGCCGACCTGGCAGGACGCGCTTGCCCGGCACGTTCGTTCGCTCGTGTAGCGCAGGGCTACTCTCGTACTGTTTTCAGCACGATCACGAAGTGTCCGATGGGCAGGTCGGCCTCGAGCTTCACCGGCAGCTTGCGCGCGTCATCCGAGATCCAGAGGCCCAGCTTGTCACCGGTGGGCTTGCCATGCTCGTCGGAGATCGCGGGTACGATCTTCCAGGCGGCCAGTTGTCCGACGGGCGTCGCGACGGTCTCCTTCGCGACGACCTTCGCGTCCATGCGGTAGAGTTCGCCGTTGTTGACGACGGGCATCGTGAAGGTGGCGCCGAGCTTCAACGGCCGCGAGCGCAGGACGTAGATGGCCGACAGCGGGTCCTGTGCCTGCGGTGGCAACGTCAGGTTCCTGGTGACCAGGGTGCTCGTCTTGACCTCGTACACTCCGCGTTTGGCGGCGTGATCGAAGCGCAAGGTCTTCATCCGCTCCCGCTTGCCCTCCTTGCTGTAGACCGACGCGCGTTGCGGCAGCAGCGTGAAGACGTCGAGCAGCGTGTCGGCCTTGTAGTAGAGCGTGTAGAGCCTGGAGAGCAGCGGCGTCGGACTGCCGTCGGCGACGATGTAGTACGCGACGGAGTCAAACGACGGCCGCTTCTCGCGGACGGTGATGGTCGCCGTGCCGGCGGTCACGAAGTCCGACCACGACACGTCGAAGGTGAGCGTTTCTCCGGCGCGAAACGGCACGGGCCGTTCGGTCGGGGCCGCCATCCCTGCCAGCGCCGCCAGCGTGGCTGGCAGCCACCAGCCATTCACCCGCGTTCTCCGATGGCGGCGTAGTCCATGTAAGTGAACAGCAGCGCGTTGAGCCGCTCGGTGTTGCCGTTCACGGTGTCGGCCAGATCGGCCTGGAGTGCATCGGGGGCTGGCGCGACCTTCTGCAGCTTGTCGGATTCGGGATACGGCGATCGGTACTCCGCGCGCACACGCGAGAAGCCGCTGGCCGTGAGCAGGTAGGTGAGCGTCTCGGGGTGCAGCGGCCGCACGTGCGTGAGGTCGCGGACGTAGCTGGCGAAAAACGCGAACCAGCACGCCGGGTTGATGGTCTCGAGCACGATGTGCGCGTTGGGCCGCAGCTTGTGATACGCGACGTCGAGCGCGCGCATCAGATAGTCGGGCTCCAGGTGCTCCACGACCTGGATAGCGATCAAGCCGCCCAGTGACCCGTCGGGCAGGCCTTCGAGGTACGAAAGCAGGTCGCCTTCGGCGACGTCGAGTCCGCGAGCGCGGCAGGTCTCGGCCATCTCGTGGTTGAGCTCGAGGCCGCGCGCGGGCACGCCCGACGTCCGCAGCAGATCGAGCAGCTCGCCACGGCCGCACCCGACGTCGAGCACGTCGCGCGCTCCAGCAAACAGTGGCACGTACGATTCGAGCCTCGCGCTGATATCGGACTGGGACCCGCGAAACCTGTCCTCGAAGCCGACGTACTTGTAGCTGTCGAGCGAGGGCGCGGCGCCGCCTGTTGCCGCCGGTGGCGCGCCAGCCAGGACGCGTTCGAGCTCGCGCTTGATGGTCAACGTGCTTTGCTGCACGGTCGCGAGCGACGCGCGCAGGTCCTCGTACGCCGTTGTCGTCGCAGAGACCTTTCCGTCAAAGCGAGCCTCGCGCGCCGAGAGCGATTCCCACCGCTTCAGCAGCTCGTCGGTGAGGCCGTTGAGTGCGGCGTCATACACCGACATCAGGCTGCCGGCGACGAGGCGATCCTTGGTGTCGACGTACGCGGTGACCTGCTGCAGGTAGAGGATAAGGTGCGATTGAAAGGTCGCAAGGGCGGCCGCGTGTGCGGCGAGCACCTGGGCCGTGGCCTCGGCCACCTGCTGCGGCGCGCGTGCCGCGCCCACGGTGCGATTGACGTGATCGACCAGCGTTGCGTTGAACGTCTGTTGCCGCTCCAGGACCGGCTCGACGAGGCCCCACACGAAGTGCGCCAGGCGCGACCGCAACCCGCGAACCGGAGGCAGCGAGGTATGTCCGAGAATCTTCCAGCGCTCGTTGAGGGGCGTGACCTGGCTGTCGTCGTACGGCGCGATGAGGGCGCCGGCCGCGTCGAACCGCGGCAGCGCACGGTCAAGCGCCGTCAGCGCCTCGTTGTACCGGCGGTCGGCCTGATCGCGCTCTTCGCGCAGGCGGGCGAGGTCGTCGGAGGTGACCGGACGCTTCAGCATTTCGCCTAGCGGCCCACCACGCCCTCGAGCGGGCTGCTCGCATTGGCGTACATCCGGCGCGGAATCCGGCCCGCCAGGTACGCCAGCCGGCCGGCCTCCACGGCCAACCGCATCGCCCGCGCCATCTGCACCGGGTCTTTCGCGCCGGCAATCGCCGTGTTCATCAACACGGCATCGGCTCCCAGTTCCATCGCCAGCGCGGCGTCGCTCGCCGTGCCGACGCCCGCATCGACCACCACCGGCACGCGCGCAAACTCGCGGATGATCCGGAGGTTGTTCTGGTTCTGGATGCCCAGCCCCGATCCGATGGGCGCGCCCAGCGGCATCACCGCCGAGGCGCCGGCATCCTCGAGCTTGCGGCACACCACCGGATCGTCGGTCGTGTAGGGCAGCACGACGAAGCCTTCCTTCACGAGCACGCGCGTGGCCTCAATCAGCGCCTCGTTGTCGGGAAACAGCGTCTTCTCGTCGCCGATGACTTCGAGCTTCACCCAGTTTGACAAGCCCGCCTCGCGCGCCAGGCGTGCCGTGCGGACGGCCTCGTCTGCGGTGTAGCAGCCTGCCGTGTTCGGCAGGATGAAGTACCGGTCGATGTCGATGAAATCCAGCATCGACTCGCGCGAGCGATCGCTGATGTTCACGCGCCGCACTGCCACGGTCACCATCTCGGCGCCCGAGGCATCGTGCGCCTGCACCATCACGGGGTTGGAGGGGTACTTGCCGGTGCCGATGATGAGCCGCGAGGTAAAGGTGCGGTCGGCGATCCTGAGTGGGTCCATGCGACTATCCGCCACCGACGAAGTTGACGATCTCGACCTCGTCGCCGTCGTCGACGACTTCGGTGGCGTAAAGCGCGCGGCGGACGACGGTGAGGTTGCGCTCGACGGCGACACGGCGGCCGTCGATGCCCAGAGATTGCAGCAAGGCGTCGATGGTCTGCGGCGCAGGCAGATTCGTGCGGTTGGCCGTTGAGCGTGATGCGCATGAGCAATCGGTCGAGCGTACCTGTCGCGGCGTGCGAAAGTCAAGGTTAAGTCCTTGCGATTCTATAGCTTTGGGGGCGCACGCGCCGCTCGCCACGGGTCCGGGTTCGGCTCCATGTAGAATGCCCGACATGATCGCAGGCGTGCTGACCGAGACACTGCCGGGTGAACGTCGTGTCGCGCTGACCCCGGCTGTCCTGCCTATGCTCTCCAAGGCTGGCGTCGCCGTCATCCTGCAGGCCGGCGCGGGCGCATCGGCCGGCTATCCGGACCAGGCGTTTGCCGAGAAGGGCGCGGAGATCGTCGCCTCGGCCTCCGAGGTCGTGGCGCGCGCCGAGTTGTTGCTGCGCGTCCGCGTTTCGCCGCCGGGCACACCGTCGGGTGAGGCGGACCTCGCGCTCATGCGCCCGGGTCAGACCGTGATCGCCTTTCTCGATCCGCTGGGCGAGCCGGCGCTGGCCGCCGCCCTCGCATCGCGCGGCGTCACGGCGCTGTCGATGGAGCTGATGCCGCGGATCGCGCGCGCGCAAAGCATGGACGCGCTGTCGTCGATGGCGACGGTGGCCGGCTACAAGGCGGTGTTGCTGGCCGCCAGTCACCTGCCGCGCATGTTTCCGATGCTGACGACCGCGGCCGGCACCATCAAGCCCGCCCGCGTGTTCGTCGTCGGCGCCGGCGTGGCGGGGTTGCAGGCGATTTCCACCGCCCGGCGCCTTGGCGCGCCCGTGGAGGCGTACGATGTGCGGCCAGCAGCGAAAGAGCAGGTGCAGAGCGTCGGCGCGAAGTTCGTCGAGCTGCCGCTCGAGGCCGGCGATGCCGAGGACAAGGGCGGCTACGCCAAGGCCCAGGACGAGTCGTTCTATCGCCGCCAGCGCGAGATGATGGCCAAGGTGGTCGCCGCAAGCGACGTCGTCATCACCACCGCGGCGATCCCGGGCAAGCGCTCGCCCGTGCTGGTCACCGGCGAGATGGTGAGCGGCATGGCGCCGGGTTCAGTGGTCGTCGATCTGGCGGCAGAACGTGGTGGCAACTGCGAGTTGACCCGGGCCGACGAGATCGTCCTCGCGCACGGCGTCACGATTCTCGGTCCGACCAACCTGCCCTCCACCGTGCCGTACCACGCCAGCCAGATGTACGGCCGCAACATCACGACGTTTGTCACGCATCTGGTGAAAGACGGAGCGCTGACGCTCACCATGGACGACGAGATCGCGCGCGAGACGCTGGTGACATTCGACGGGCAGGTCGTGCACGAACGGGTGAAGAGCCTCGTTCCAGCCTAGGAAGGATCCGCGGATTTCGCGTTGCGCGGATTTCCGGTCCCTCGAGATTGCTGTCACGCTGCGCGACGTTGCCGCCTCAACGCATGACCAGAGCGCAGACCAGGGCCGCTAGGCCGGCCACCGACGCCGCTACCCACGCGGGCAGCGAGGCGGCAGGCGTCGCGGCGGTGCCGTGCTCGACGGTGCCTCGGCGGCCGAACGGTCCAAACATGAGCGCCAGCACGGCGGGCCCACCCCAGTACATCGACGTGATCACGGCCGCCGCCGGGAGAATTCCGATCTGGCGGCCGAGGCTGCCCGGCACGGCTGCGCGGTGCTCGGCGACTTGCATCGCCAGCACCAGCATTGCCGGCAGCAGCGCGGCCCATCCTATGAGGAAGCCGCGCGCGATGGCCGCGGCGCCACCGCGTCGCTGTTCGTCCTGCCTGAGCGGCCGGTCGGACATCCACAACCCCAGGCCAACCGGACCCCACACCAGCGCGAGCACGGCGGCAAATCTGGGCTTGCGCGCCCGCCGCGCCCGCGCGTCGTGAAACACCCAGACCGCAATCGCGAAGTTGAACGCCAACGAGGTGAGCAGGCGGGCCCGGAGCATTGCGGCGGCGATCATAGTTCAACACACGGGGTACACTGGGACGCGGTGCTTGCCGAAGGAACCCTGCTCGACGGGAAGTACGAGATTCGCGGGCAGCTCGCCACGGGCGGCATGGGCGAGGTCTATCTCGCGCATCGCACGTTGCTTGGCGACGACGTCGCCGTCAAGGTCATTCGGACGACCGGATCCAATCCGTCGGTGTGGCGCGAACGCTTCCTGCGCGAGAGCCGCGCCTGCGCCCAGCTGCGCCATCCGAACATCGTCACGATCCTCGACTTCAGCATCGATCCCGAGGGCCAGCCCTACCTCGTGATGGAGTACCTCAACGGCCCGAGCCTGTACGAAGAGCTGAAGGTGCGGGATCGGTTCGATCTCGGCTCCGTGCAGCACCTGCTCGCGACGGTCGGCTCCGCATTGCACCTGGCGCACAGCCTCGGGATCGTCCATCGCGACCTGAAGCCGCAAAACATCGTCTCGCACCGCTTCGAGACCGGCGAGATCGTCCACAAGGTGATCGACTTCGGCCTGGTGACGCTCAAGGCGAATGTCGAAAGTACGCGGATCACGGAGGCGCACGAGTTCCTCGGCACCGTCGCCTACTCCGCCCCGGAGCAGTTCACCGGCGCGGCTCCGGATGCCAAGGCGGATCAATACAGTCTTGGCGTGATCGTCTACGAACTGCTCGCGGGAGCGCGTCCCATCGAAGGCGACGGCTTCATGGTGCTGGTCGATCGTCACCTCAACGCCGTCCCTGTCCCGCTCTCGGCGCGACGGCCCGACCTGCCCGCCAAGGTCTGCGATGCGGTGATGCGCGCGCTCGCCAAGCAGCCGGACCAGCGGTGGCCCACGGTGATGGACTTCGCCCGGGCCTTCGACGACGCCGAGCCGACCATGTCGCGGATGATGCCGCCGCCGGCGTCCACGCTGCTGAGCACGTTTGAACTGGGGCCCGTGATAGCGCAGGGCCGCTTCGGCTCGGAAATTCACGCCGGCACGCACCGGGCACTCGGCCACCCCGTCGCGATTCGCACGTTCCGCCATGCGGGACGTCCCGATCGCGAGGCGGTCCGGACTCGCTTTCTCCGGGAGGCCCGCACGCTGCAGGTGCCGCATCCCAACCTGATCCAGGTCCGCGATTTCGGCGAAGACGCCGAGATGGTCTACGTTGTCACCGACCTGCTGCAGGGCTGCAGTCTCGTGGAACTGATGTCCCGTGGTCCGCTGCCGCTCGACCGGGTGAGCGCGTTTGTCAGCCAGGTGCTGGACGCGACCGAGGCGCTGCATAAGCGCGGCGGCCGCATCTGCGGGTTGCACCCGGGCATCATCAGGGTCATCGAAGACGGCGAGCGCGCGTCAATCGCGGTCTCCTCTGCCGGCGTGCTTCAGATCCAGGACGTGCTGGCGACGCTCAGCGAGGAGGCCCTGCGCGCGCAGGCGACCGACGAGACCGAGCTGCTCCACGTCGCACCGGAATTGTTGATGGGGAAGACTGCGACCGAGCGGTCGGACATCTACACGATTGGCGTGCTCGGGTACCAGATGGCAACGGGGCGAACGCCCTACAACGCGCCGACGCTGCCCGTGCTGCTGGGCGCGATGTTCGAGGGGCAACCGGCCGATCCGCGCACCCTGCGAGCCGACCTGCCGGCGCATCAGGCCGACGCGCTGCTGCGCGCCTTGTCGCGCGACCCGGAGGCGAGGTTCGCGACGCCAGGCGACATGCGCACGGCGTGGCTGTCGTCGTCTGCTACGCAGTAACGCGGCAACTCCGCCCAATTGTCGCACCGAAGAAATTCACTCGAACCCTGTCCACATCTAGCTAAGATTCTGGGAGCACCTCACATGGCTACCAGGGAGCAGGTATGAACGTCAGACGCAACTCACAGATCGCCATCGCGCTGGCGATGGTCGCGCTCGCGGCCGGGCACCCGGCAGCCCAGGCGCCGCTTTTCACCGATGCCCTGCCGGCCGAGGAATTCGCCGCGCGCCGAGCGAAGGTCTTCGAGGCGATCGGCGACGGCGTGGCGGTGCTGCAGGGAGCAGCGGAGTATCCCGCGTACGTCCGCTTCCGACAGAACAGCCAGTTCTTCTACCTTACGGGCGTCGAGGTGCCGCGGGCGCTGGTGTTGCTCGACGGCCGCACGAAGTCGGCGACGTTGTTCGTCGCGTCGCGCAACGAGCGGCTCGAGCGATCCGAGGGCCCGGTGCTCGTCCCCGGCGACGAGGCCGCGCGGCTCACCGGCATCGCGCAGGTGCGCGAGCGCGGCGACTTTGCCGACGCGCTCAAGGCAGCCGCCACCGCCGGCCGCACCCTTTACATCCCGCACCGTGCTGAAAGTCTCGGGGCGGCGACGCCGCAGGCGGCCGCGGCGCACGCGGCGGCCACGACGAAGGATCCCTGGGACGGCCGGCCCTCGCGGGCGGCGCAGTTCATCCAGAAGGTGACCGCGGCCGCGCCTGGCGCCGCCGTCGCCGATCTCGATCCGATTCTCGACCGGCTGCGCCTGATCAAGAGCCCGCGCGAAATCGCCCTGGTCCGCGAGGCCACGCGGCTGTCGGGCGTGGCGATTGCCGAGGCCATCCGCAGCGCGAGGCCCGGCCAGCACGAAAACGACCTGGAGGCGATCGCCGACTACGTCTTCAAGCAGGGCGGCGCGCAGGGCTTCGCCTACTTCGCCCTGGCCGCGGCAGGCAAGAACGCGCACTACCCGCACTATCATGGCGGCGAGGCGGAGCTGAAGTCAGGCGACCTGGTGCTGTTCGACTACGCGCCCGACTATCGGTACTACACATCGGACGTCACGCGCATGTTCCCGGTCAGCGGCCACTTCTCGCCCGAGCAGAAGGAGCGCTACACGGTGTACCTGCGGATGTATCAGGCGCTGATGGAGTCCGTCAAGCCGCACGCCGCACCGCGCGACATCATCCGCGACGCCGTCGTGAAGATGGACCGCATCGTCGCGAGCTTCGGCTTTTCGAGCGACGTCAACAAGCAGGCCGCGCAGGCTTTCGTGGAGCGCTATCGCGCCAGCACCCGCAACAGTCTCGGACATACCGTCGGCATGGAGGTGCACGACGTCCAGCCTCCATCAGACGTGCTCCTGCCAGGGATGATCTTCACCATCGAGCCCGCACTGACGATTCCCGACGAGCGCGTGTACATCCGGCTCGAGGACGTCATTCTGATCACCGAGACCGGCTACGAGAACCTGTCGGGGTTTCTTCCGGTGGAGCCGGAGGCCATCGAGAAGCTGATGGCCGAGACCGGCCGCTTCGAGGAGCAGCCGCCCGCCCGTGGCACCAGGTAGGGACGCGCGGCGCGGGCCCTACATCTGATTGGCGACCGTCGCAGCGCCCAGTAGTCCTGCCTGCGGGTTCAGGATGACCTTGAGCGGAATCGTGTGGAGCAGATCCGACATCGGCCCCTTCTGACGGAATCGCTCGAGGAACGACGGCCGGGTGAACAGATCGAGATTCTTCGGCGCGATGCCGCCGCCGATGTACACGCCTCGCGTGGCGACCGTGCGCAGGGCCAGGTTGCCGGCTTCGGCGCCGTACGCGTCCGCGAAGATCTCCATGACCTCGACGCAGTGCGGGCAGGAGCGTGCGCGCCCCTTCTCGGAGATGACCTTTGGCAGGTCGGGTGGCGTCGACTCATCGAGCGCAACGCAGGGGTCGTCGCCATGCGCGAAATGGTAGAGGTTGTTGAGGCCGATGCCCGACACGACCATCTCCACTTCCGCGCGGCCGTACCGCGCGGTGAGCCATTGGACGAGCTGCCATTCGCGCTGCGTGCGCGCGGAAAAGTCGGCGTGCCCGCCCTCGGACGGCGCCGGCACGAGGTGCCGACCGTCGTTGAAGAGAAACGACTGGCCCATGCCGGTGCCGGCCGCCAGCAGTGCCGCATTGCCGCTCAGGTTCGGCGCCCCGGCCTGTAGGACGTGGAGCTCTTCAGGATGAAGGACCGCCACTGAATGGGCGATGGAAACCAGGTCGTTGAGCAGCTGGACGCGAGCGAGCCCGAACTCGACCGCGACCGCCTTGCCGTCGACGGTCCACGACACGTTGGTCAGCTCGGCCACATCGTCGAGCACCGGACCAGCCACGCCGAAGCAGGCGGCCTCGACCGATGGCTCGCCGGCCGGCTGACGCCGCAGGAACTCGCGGATCATCGGCACCAGGCCGTCGTACTCCACCGTGTGGAACGACTCGACGGCTATCGGCGTGGGCCGATGTGGCGCTTTCG
Source organism: Vicinamibacteria bacterium (assembly GCA_963806705.1). Taxonomy (GTDB): domain Bacteria; phylum Acidobacteriota; class Vicinamibacteria; order Vicinamibacterales; family JAENWD01; genus JAENWD01. The sequence goes on along the minus strand of CAWDZE010000005.1, from coordinate 40,139 downwards.
CGAAGAGCCCGAGCAGTGTCTTGGTGCCTCCGACGTCTCCGGCGAGCAGCATCGGGGGCGATTGTAATCCGAAGCGCGCTATCATGCCGAAGGTGTCAGACCAACGCGAGGTCACGACGCGCGACGTGCTGTCGCGCTATCCGCCGCTGCGCGAGGATCAGCTCCGCTATCTCGAAAAATGGGGTCTGGTGCAGCCGGCGCGCACGCCGTCCGGGCGATCGTACGGATTTGGCGATCTCGCGGTCATTCGCCAGACGGCGACGGCGCTCTCCGCAGGGCGGCCCTTCCGTGCCGTCGTTCGCCAACTCGAGGCCGAGCGGCACGGCCAGCTGGCCTTCGACTTCCGCATCGACGCGACGCCGGCGCGGGTGATCGCGCTCACGCCCCGGCAGCGCCCGGCGCCGCCTGAAACTGGCGGGCCATCCGATAGCGACATCCTGCGGGCCGAGGCCCTCTTTCTCGAGGCGTCGGCGCTCGAGTCCGACGATCCGGACCAGGCCGACCTGGCCGAGTCCCTCTATCGGCGCGCGCTCGAGGCCGATCCCTATCTGGTGGCCGCGCTGATCAACCTCGGGAACCTGCACTACGCGCGGAATCGGCTGGCCGAGGCGCTGGCCTTGTACGAGCAGGCCATCGCGCTGGCGCCCGACTACTTCGAAGCGCACTACAACCGCGCCAACGTGCTGCACGACGCCAGACGCTTCGAGCAGGCAGCTGAGTCCTATGACGCCGCCCTCGCGCTCGATCCCGAACACGCCGAAGCGCACTTCTACCAGGCCGTGACGCTCGAGAAGCTCGAACGATCAGCCGACGCGCGCCCGCACTGGGAGTCGTATCAGCGCCTTGCGCCGGACGGCGCATGGGCGGAGTTGGCGAGGGAGTTTACCGAGAACTTCTGATGTGCCGAGGTGCCGAAGTACCGCGTGCCTGGTGCGGTGCAGAAGTGCCGAAGTGCTGGGTGCGGGGTGCGGGTTGCGCACCCGGCACAGGGCACCCGGCACCGCACGAAGCACCGGGCACCCTGGCACGCGGCACATCAGGTGCTTTCACTCCTACCAGTACTCGTCCCGCTCCTGCCGCTTCCTCGGCGCCCTCTTGGCCTTGAAGTGCTCGCACTCCGGGCACCAGGCGTCGGGGTTGAAGCCGTTCGATCCGGCCATCGGCAGCACATCGCGGTGCGTGCAGCACTCGATGCCATCTTCGGGCGGACGCCGCCAGCGGCACGAGCGGAAGCGTTCTACGGCGGGCGACAGCGTCGGCGCCGGTACCGACGCCGGGGTTTCGACCGGCGCGACCGGCGTCACCTCGTTTACCGGGCCGGGAACCGGCTCGTCACTGAAGTTGGACGCCAACAGATTTCTCCAGCGCGCGCAGCGCGCGTACTTCCTCCGGGGCGACCAGCGTCAGTGCTGTCCCCGTCGTGAGGTCCCGGCCCGTGCGACCCACACGATGCACGTACGCCTCGGGTGAGGTCGGGACTTCGTAGTTGATGACAAACGTGATGCCGTCGATGTCGAGGCCGCGGGCCGCGATGTCGGTGGCGACCAGGACTTTGTGCCGGCCGCCACGGAAACCTTCGACCGCCGCCATGCGCTGCTCCTGCGTGCGGTCGCCGTGAATCGCCGCGGCGCGGACACCGAGCGCCTGCAGCTGCTTGGCCAGTTTCTCGGCGCCGTGCTTCGTGCGCACGAAGACGAGGGCCGGGCCGTCGGTCTTCTTCAGGAAGCGCGCAAGCCAGTGCGGCTTGTCCCTCGCCTCGACAGATTCCATCGCGTGCGTGATGGTCCTGGCCGGACCGCCGGCGCGTCCCAGCTCGATGTATTTCGGCTCGCGCACGATCGACGCCGTCAGCTGCAGCATCTCGTCGGGCATCGTCGCCGAAAACAGCAGCGTCTGCCGCGCGGCGGGCAACTCGCTCACGATGCGCTGGACGTCGGGCCAGAAGCCCATGTCCATCATGCGGTCGGCCTCGTCGAGCACGAGCACCTCGAGACCCTTGAAGTTGTGCGCCGCCGAGCGCATGTGGTCCATCAGCCGGCCCGGCGTGGCCACCACGAGGTGCACGCCGGCGCGAAGGGCGCGCTCCTGCGGCTCCATGGGCACGCCGCCATACACGGCGCAGCTGGTGCCGGTCGTGTGATAGAGCAGGCCCTGAACGGTGTCTTCGATCTGCACGGCCAGTTCGCGAGTCGGCGCGAGAACGAGGGCGCGCGTGCCCGGTGTGAGCGTCCCGCCGGCGGCGTCGGCGTCCTTCAACAGCTGCTGCAGGATGGGCAGCACGAACGCTCCGGTCTTGCCTGTGCCGGTCTCGGCGCACGCGATCACGTCGTGGCCCGCCAGCGCGTAGGGCAGCACCGCGCTTTGCACCGGGCGGGTCTCCTTGAAACCGAGGTCGGCGATGCCACGGGCAAGCGCCGGATGCAAATCCAGGGTCGAAAACGGCCGCGGTGACGGGTCGTGCGGCGCCTGTTCGCGCGCCGAGTACGAGGCCACCTGCGCGATCTGGGGCGGTCGGCCGCCTCGTCGCGCTCCCCCGCGGATCGGGCCGCGGCTGCGCCGCCGGCCGGGGTTGGGATGTTCGGTTGTGTGGGAACTCAAAAGCTTATCGTGCGCGGAAGGTGATGATGCCGCGCACCGGATCGTAGGGTGACACCCCGACGGTGACGCGGTCGCCGGGCACGACCTTGATGCGGAACCGGCGCATGCGGCCGCTCAGCTGGGCGAGCACCTCGTGCCCCGCGTCCGACTGGACGCGATATAGCCCGCCGCTGTGCACGGCCACGACGGTTCCTTGAATGTCGATGAGATCGTCCTTGCTCAACCTTCTCGTCCTTTCAATCAAACATTGTGCCACATGCGTGCATGGGGTGTCCAACCGCATGGACATTGGTCTTCACGGGTCTTCACGGCGCCCTTACAGGCGACGGACCGCGTCTTCCACCTTCTTCGTGAGCGCGGCGTAGTCCTCGCCGTGGAGCTCGATTGGCGCGCCGAAGCTCACGCGCACCGGACCCGGCGTGGCCATGCGCGCCTTCTGGTGCAGCACCTTGTCGAGCCCTTCCACCCGCACCGGCACCACCGGCACGTGCAGTTTTGCGCCGATCATCCCGATCCCAGGCCGGAACGGGTTGATCTCGCCGGCCACCGTCCGCTTGCCTTCAGGGAAGATGAGCACCGACCAGCCGTCGGTAACCAGGTCGCCGATGTACCGCAGCGTCTGCCGCGCGCCGGCTTCGCGCTGGGGGAGCGGGAACGCGTTGAAGAAGAGCGACGACAGATAGTAGTTCAGGCTGTTGGTCAGCCGCTCGCTTCGCGTGAATTGCTCAGGAAAGAAGTGGGCCTTGAAGAATTCCTTGGCCATGGCCACCGCCACGCGGTATCGCCAGCGCCCGGGCAGCGCCCAGAGAATGGCGGGCGTGTCCATGTGGCTCTGGTGGTTGGCCGCGAAAATGACCGGCCCCTCGATGGCGTCGAGGTGCCCGGCGCCGTCGACCTTGACCCACGCGAACAGTCGCGCCAGCGGCAGAAGCCACGTCATGTAGCTCGCGGCTCGGATCGCGCGCGCCCACAATGTGCGGTTCCACGACGGGAAATCCACCGGCTCGGGCGAGGCCGCCTCCTCGGCCGACTCACCGGCCGGCTCGGCGCGCACCAGTCGCTCGAGCGCGGCGATGTCGGCGGCATTCGCGAAAGCGGTCTCGTCGATCGTGCGGCCGAATCGCTCCTCGAGCGCGACCATCAGCTCGACGCGCTCCAGCGAGCTGAGCCCCAGCTCGTCGAGCGTCGTGCCGCTACCAACAGCGCGTCCGCCGGTGAACTGCGCCAGCAGCGTTTCCACACCCGACCTGTGCGCGGTCGTGACGGGGGCGGCGCCGCCTCTGGCCACCCAGTCGCGAACCTGCTGCCGCTTGAGCTTTCGCGTGCCTTCCGTCCGCGGCAGTTCACCGGCCGGCCACGACGAGATGCCCCGGATCTTCTGGTGGTCGAGCAGCGAGAGGTTGGCCTGACGGACCAGCGACTGCAGGTCCACTCCAGGCTCGGTGACGACGACGGCGTGCACCCGCTCTTCAGCGCCGCTCCGGACGCCGACCACCGCGACCTCGCGTACGCCGGCAAGGGCGGCCACCACCCGCTCGACGTCCTCCGGAAAGACGTTGAGGCCTTCCGGCGTGACGATCATTTCCTTCTTGCGGCCCCTGATGAAGATCCGCCCCTCCGCGTCGACCTCGCCGATGTCGCCGGTGTGAAACCACCCGCCCTCGAATGCCTCGGCCGTGGCTTCGGCGGCGCCGAAGTAGCCTTTCGTGACGTTCTCCCCTCTGACCAGGATCTCGCCGTCGTCGGCGATCTTCACCTCGACGCCCGCGATGGCCTTACCGACCGATCCCTTGCTGGTGCTGAAGGGATGGTTGAGGCTGACGATTGGCGCCGTCTCGGTGAGCCCGTAGCCCTGGATCACCACGAAGCCCAGCCGCCGCCAGAATTCCTCGAGCGACGGATCGAGCGGCGCGGCACCGACGACGAAGCTCCAGAACTTCAATCCGAAGAGGCGGTGCGCGCGGCGATAGCGCCACCAGCGCCGCGTGAAGTGTTCCTTGCCCGGCGGCGGTTCGGCAGACTCGGGGGCCACGCGCAGCACGTGCTCGCGGAGCACGTCCAGGATCTTCGGCACCGACACGAGCACCGATACGCGGCGCGACTCGATCTGCCGAATGATGTCGCGCGGGTTGAAGCCGCGCATGAACACGACGGTGCCGGCAAGCAACGGCGGGATGAACGTCGCCATCGACTGGCCGAACATGTGGCTCAACGGCAACAGGTTGAGGAACCGGATGGGCGAAAACGGCCGCGCGTACTTCCGGTACCTCACGATCTCGCGCTCGACCGGCACGATGTTGGCCAGGACGTTCCGGTGCGTGATGACCACGCCTTTCGGTTCCGCGGTGGCTCCGGAGGTGAAGATGATCTCCGCCGTGTCGTCCCGCGTGACCTCCGCGCGCGGGACCTCGCCTGTCGCATGCCAGTCGAAGTCCGACAGCGGCCACACGGGAGTCGGACCGGCCTGACCGTGGTCCACCTCGTCGCCGGCAAGGACGAGGCGGGCGCCGACGATGCCGGCGACGCGCCGGAGAAAGTCCGGCGAGGCGCGGTAGTCGATGGGGACGGCGACGATGCCCTGGAGCCAGCAGCCCCACAGCGCCGCTATCCATTCGGGCCGGTTTTCGGACCAGAAGATCACCGTGTCGCCCTTGGTCAGCCCCGCCCCGGCGAGGCGCGCGCCAAAGGCCAGCGCGGCGCGGCTCACCTCCGCGTAGGAGAAGGACCAGCGCCGAAAGCCGTTGTCGTAGGCAAGAAACGTCCCGCGCAGCGCGGCCAGGTCATCAAAGAAGTCGAGCAGCGTGTCACGTCGCATGCGCTGCTTTATCATACGGGCTTCAGGCTGCCGGCTTCAGACTGCCGGCAGCCAACGAAATCCGCGTAACTTGTAGTCGTCAATTTGATGAGCGTCATCCCCAACCTCCCGCCCGCGCTCGCCGTTGGCGCCCTCTACGACAGCTTTCTGCAGGCGGCGCTCCGGCAGTTCTTCGCGCGGGCGACGTTTGAGACAGAGCCGATGCTGTCGGCCAGTTCCGACGGCCGGCTGGCGATCGAGCCCACTGAAGACCCCTGCGTGATGTACGTGCGGTGGTTCGGCACTCGCTACCGCCTGCGCGTGCCGGAACGGCGGCCGTTCACGTCACACGAGATCCGAATGGCCAAAGCCATCGGTTCGGTGCTGGCCGCCCGCTATCACGCCATCCTCAACCCGAAGGCGATGATCGAGCGCGGCGCCCTGTTCACGGGCGCCATCGAGGATCGCTACGCGGGCGTCTTCGCCGACGGGCACGCCTATCCGGTCGGCGCGGGCAACTCGCGCGCCGACCGCATCGCCGCGGCCATCGAAGTGCTGCGCGTGGCGGCGTTGTCGAGCTACGAGAACCGCGCGATCTCGTCCGGCGTGCTCATCCTCGGCCCCGACGGCGACCAACGCGCGTCGGCGCGCCTGCCGCAGCCCGCGCCGCTCGAGTACTCGCAGTCGCTGACCGGCGTGAAGAGCTTCTTTCGGCTCGTCGATGGTCAGCGCACGTTGTTTCTGGCCACTCACGATGGCCGCCTGCTCGACATCGTCGACGTGCGGCAGTGGTCGTCGGTGCGCTGCGGCGAGGACACGCTGCCAGCGCCGGTGCCGTCGACCTACGAGGCGCACGCCCGCGCGACGATCCGCGGCGGCCACGTGTGCGTGGTGCTGAGCCCGTCGCACGAGATCAAGGTCTTCGCGGAGGGCGCCGAGATCCTGACCTTCCGTCACGCGCACTGGCACCTGCTGGACGTGCAGGCCAAGTTCGAGCTGTGGGCCGACGCGGTCGGTCAGCGGTCGCTGGCGACCCGTCTGTTTCAGACGGCCCTCGAACTGTCCAACGACCGTCAGGGTGCGCTGTTCGTGGTACTCCGCGACCCGGCCGGCGCCGTGCCCCATCTGGTGTCGGTGGCCGACCGCGTCGACATCGGGTTGACGGCCGAAGGGCGCCGGCTGGCGCGCTTGCCGACACGCCGCGACCTGCTGGACCTGCTCACGGGCCGCGCGGTCACCGACCTCGAGCCCAGCGTGCTGGCCGCGCTTGCCAGCCTCGACGGCGCCACGGTGACCGACTCCAGCGGCAGCCTGATCGCGGCCGGCGCCATCCTGCGCTCGGCGTCGACCGATTCCCAGCACGACGACGTGATCGTCGAAGGCGCCCGGACGACCGCGGCGATGACGGCCAGCCGATTCGGCCCGGTGTTGAAGGTCAGCGAAGACGGCGCGATGACCTTCTACGACGGCATTCGGGTCTGGGATTTATAGGGCTACAATGGCGATCCCTTCGGGCGGATTGGAGAGCGATTGCGGATCTTTCTCACGGGCCCCACCGGCTATGTCGGCAGTGCGGTGCTCGAGGCGCTGATGCGCGCCGGCCATTCGGTCACCGGCCTGGTTCGCGATCAGCCGCGGGCGCGGAGACTCAAGAAACGTGGCGTCGAGGCTGTCGTCGGCAATCTGACCGAGTCGGGATGGCGTGACGCGGCCATCGGCTTTGACGCGCTTATTCATACCGCCCTGGACTCCCAGCGAGGGCCGGAGGCCGACGCCAGGGCAGTCGAGACGCTGTGCTCGGCTGCCAAGTCCACTGGCGGCCATCCTCGCCTGGTCTACACCTCCGGCGTGTGGGTGCTTGGCTCGACGGCGGCGCCGGCCGACGAGCGCGCCACCCTATCCCCGGCGGCCCATTCTGCCTGGCGCGCCGCGCACGAGCGGCTGGTGCTTGGCGCCACCGGGCTGACGCCCGTGGTCGTGCGCCCCGGGATCGTGTACGGCGGCACCCGCGGCATCGTCGGCGATCTGCTGCGGGACGCCGTCAACGGGTTGGTCCGCATCATCGGCGACGGGCGCAACCGGTGGGCGACGATCTACGACCGCGACCTCGCCGATCTCTACGTGCGGCTTGCGACCGCGCCAGGTGTTTCCGGCACCTATCACGCCACCGACGAAGCCGACGAATCCGTTTTGGACATCGTCGAGGCGCTGTCGCGCAACACGACGCACAAGCCCGACGTCCGGTTGATGCCGCTTGACGAGGCTCGCGCCAAGCTGGGCGTCTATGCCGATGCCCTCGCGATGGACCAGGTCGTGCGCAGCCCTCGAGCGCGCGCTCTGGGATGGATGCCAAGCCTGCGGTCGATTGGCGGCAACGCGCCGCGGCTGCTGGAAGAGTGGCGGAACGGGCAGAAGGACTGACGTGGTGCCCGACCTCGTGATTCCGCTGGTGGAGCTCGACGCGATTCAGCGCGCGCGCCAGCGGATCCTCAAGGCCGTGCGCGTGACGCCGCTGGCGCCTGCCTCGAGCGACGAGTCGTGGGCCCACCTGTGGCTGAAGTGCGAGAACCTGCAGGCTGGCGGCGCCTTCAAGCTGCGGGGCGCTTTCAACTTCGTCAGCCAGCTCGACCCCGCGGTTCGGGCGCGGGGCGTCATCACCTATTCCTCGGGCAACCACGGCCAGGCGATGGCGCTGGCTGCGCGGCGGCTGGGCGCTCCCGCTGTCGTCGTGATGCCGACAACGGCGCCTGCGGTGAAGGTGGACGGCGCGCGAGCCTTCGGGGCCGAGGTGCTGTTTGCGGGCACGACGTCGATCGACCGCAAGTTGGCCGCCGAAGCACTGGCTTCAGAACGCCGACTGACCATCGTGCCGCCCTTCGACCACGCCGACATCATCGCGGGCCAGGGCACGGCGGGCCTCGAGATCGTGGATCAGCGACCGGATGTGAAGGCCATCTACGTGCCCGTCGGCGGCGGCGGACTCATTTCCGGAGTGGCCGCGGCGGTCAAGCGGCTGGCGCCGTCGGTGCGACTCGTTGGCGTCGAGCCCGCCGGCGCGCCGAAGATGACCCGGTCGCTGGCGGCTGGCCAGCCGACAACGCTAGCCGCCATCGACTCGATTGCCGACGGCCTGCTGGCGGTGCGGCCCGGGGACCTCACCTTCGCGCACGTGCAGGCGCTGGTCGACGAGGTCGTTACGGTGACCGATGACGAGATCCGCGATGCGATGCGATTCCTGGTGCGGCAGTCGAAGCTCGTCGCCGAGCCCAGCGGCGCCGCGTCGGTGGCTGGCGCCCTCAGGATGGCGCCGGCAGGTTCGCGCGGCGTGCACGTCGCCGTTGTCAGCGGCGGCAACCTCGAGATGTCGGCGCTCGGTGCCATTCTGGCCGGCGCGCGACCGTCGTGACGCCAGGCCGAACTCAACTTCGGCCCTACGTACGTGGTTCGGCCCTGCGTACGTAGGCGGGAACCTGCGTACGTAGGCCGGAACTTTAGTTCCGGCGCTCCAACACTCCCCGCGCGGCTTCGATACCTTCCTCGATCGTCGTGATCTCGCCGTCGAGCTGACGCTCGTAGATCTGTTTCAGCAGCGCGCCCATGGCAGGGCCCGGCGCGACGCCGAGATCGATCAGGTGGCGGCCGAGCAGCAGCGGCCTGGGCGGCTGGTGCTCGACGCCGAGGCGCCGCGCCTTCTCGAGAAACCAGTCCATCGCCGTGCAGTCGAATGTGCCCGTCCGCCCGAGACAGTCCGACTTGGCGACACGCGCCAGCCATTCCATGTTGAGCTTCAGCGCCAGCCGCCGAAACGGACCGTCACCGACCTGGTCGCGGACCTTGTACCACGCGCCCGGCTTGAGATGGTGCGCGGTGATGCCCAGCACCTCGCGGCGGACGTCGACGCCATCGACTGTGTGAACGTTGAGCCGGTCGAGCAGCGAGATGGCCGGCGCGACACCGGCTTCTTCATGTCCCAGCGACCTGATGCGGCCGTCGATGACGGCGGTGGTCCCCGGCTTGCCCAGGTCGTGACACACCGCCCCGAGCATCACCGCGATCTGCCCGGCGCGAGGCAGGTCGTCGATGCGGGTTCGGGCCTGGTCGATCACCATCAGCGTGTGCACCCAGACATCGCCTTCGGGGTGCCACTCGGGTTCCTGCGGGCAGCCGACCAGGGACAACAGTTCCGGGAACAGGCGTGCGATCACCTTGAGGTCGAGCGCGAGCGCCAGCCCAGGCGAGGGGGCAGCAGCGCGCACGAGCAGCTTCTCGATCTCGCCCCAGATACGCTCGGCCGGCAGGTCGTCGAGCGGAATGCCGGAGAGCAGCGCCCGGGTCTCCGGGTCGACCTGAAGCCCGAATCGTGCGACAAACTGCACGGCGCGCAGCACGCGCAGGCTGTCCTCCCCAAAGTGCGCCGGATCGACGACGCGCAGGCGCCGCGCCTCGAGGTCTGCGCGGCCGGCAAACGGGTCGTTGTGTTCGCCGGTCAGAGGGTCCAGGCCAATGGCGTTGATGGTGAAGTCGCGCCGGCGTGCCGCGTCGGCAAACGACATGCGCGGGTCGCCCTCCACCGAGAACCCACGATGCCCGCGGCCCGTCTTCGACTCGCGCCGGGGCAGCGCGACGTCAACAGCGCCGACCTTGTACACCGGAAAGCTCTGGCCCACAGGCTCGACCCGCCCGAAGCGCGCGAGCAGCGCAGGCAGATCCGCCGCCGCGATTCCGAAGATCTCGAGGTCGAGATCCTTGGAGTCGAGGCCAAGCAGACGGTCGCGTACGAACCCGCCCACGATCCACGCCCGGCCACCGGCCTCGGCCACAGCGGCCGCAATGGCGCGAGCCGATTCGAGGACGTTGTCACTGAGAGCCACCTGCTGATGCTACCGCGCCTTCAGCCGGCCTTCGCCCGCCTTCGGCTACGGCGAGGCACCTGTGAACCTGTGAACCCTCGAACCTGTGAACCCTCGAACCTGTGAACCCTCGAACCGGTGAACCCGTGAACCGGTGAACCCGTGAACCTGGCGAACCCGATCCCTGTGATAGCGTTGTCTGTTGGAGGGGCGACAGCGAATGAAGTTCGGGATCGGGGTAGGAGTTATGGTTGCGATGTCGGCCAGCCTGGTGGCACAGCAGGGGCCTCCGGCGGCGCTGGCGCCGGCGCCGGAAACGGTGAAGGAAGTGCATCTGTCCAATGTGAAGCAGCTGACCTTCGGCGGCGAGAACGCCGAGGCCTACTTCTCATTCGACGGCCAGGAGCTCATCTTTCAGTCCACGCGCGACGGCCGGGAGTGCGACCAGATCTATTCGATGCGGATCGACGGCTCCAACCTGCGCCGCGTCAGCTCGGGCGAGGGCCGAACGACCTGCTCGTATTTCACCCCCGACAGCCAGCACGTCGTGTACGCCTCCACCTACCTTGGCGGCAAGACGTGCCCGCCGCGGCCGGATTTCAGTCGCGGCTATGTGTGGCCGGTCTACAGCAGCTACGACATCTTCAAGGCCAGGGCGGATGGCACGGGCATCACGCGCCTGACCTCGACGCCCGGATACGACGCCGAGGCGACAATTGGCCCGGACGGCCGGATCGTCTTCACCAGCGTGCGCGACGGCGACATGGAGATCTACTCGATGAACGCCGAGGGCGGCGACGTGAAGCGGTTGACCAACCGCGTCGGGCCCGACGGCGGGCCGTTCTTCTCGCCTGACGGCACGAAGATCGTCTTCCGCGGCCGCACCCTCACGCCGGGTCCAGAGCTCGATGATTACCGGACGCTGCTTCGCGACGGGCTCTGGCGCCCGACCTCGCTCGAGATCTTCGTGATGAACGCCGACGGCAGCGGCCTGCGCCAGGTCACCTCGCTCGGCGGCGCCAGCTTCGCGCCGTTTTTTTCCCCCGACGGCAAGAAGATCATCTTCTCCTCGAACCAGCACAACCCGCGCGGGCGCGACTTCGAGCTCTGGCTCGTGAATGTGGATGGCACGGGGCTCGAGCGCGTGACGTGGAACGCATCGTTTGATGGCTTCCCGATGTTCTCGCCCGACGGCAAGAAGCTGGTTTTTGCGTCAAACAGATTCCAGAAGGCCAGCGGCGAGACCAACGTGTTCATCGCCGACTGGACTTGGTGAGAGATCCCTGGGATTTGGGCGAGCGGGCCGCGATATGAATGAATCTGCGAAATCTGCGCAATCTGCGGATCGATCATCTGCGTAATCCAGGCAAGTTCGCGTAATGGACCCTCTCGCGCTCACCCGGGAACTGGTCGCCATCGACTCGGTGAACCCGTCACTGGTGCCTGGCGCCAGGGGCGAAGCTGCGATTGCGGACTGGCTCGCGACGTACTTGCGGCAGGCCGGCTTCGATGTCGACGTGGAGGACGTCGCGGCGGGCAGGCCAAACGTCGTCGCAATCGCCGACGGCGCGGCGCCGGGGCCGACGCGGATGCTCTGCGGTCACACGGACACTGTTGGCGTCGATGGCATGACGGCGCCGTTTTCGCCGGACCTGCGGGACCGACGCCTCTACGGCCGCGGAGCGCAGGACATGAAAGGCGGCCTGGCAGCCATGATCGTCGCCGCCGAACGATGGCTGCAGGGCCCGCGTCGCGGGGCCGGACGAGTGATCGTCGCCGCGGTGGCCGACGAGGAGTACGCGAGCCTTGGCGCCGAGGTCCTCGCCAGGCGGTGGGTTGCCGACGAGGCCGTGATTCCCGAGCCCACGGGCATGGCCGTCGCCATCACGCACAAAGGCTTTTCCTGTGTCGACGTGGTCACGCACGGCCGCGCGGCACACGGAAGCCGGCCCGCCGACGGCATCGACGCCGTGCTCTTGATGGGACGCGTGCTCGCCCGGCTCGAGTCGCTCGACCGCGAACTGCAGTCGCGCCCGCCACATCCACGGCTCGGCACCGGTTCGCTTCACGCCGGGCGCATCGTCGGCGGCACCGAATTGAGCATTTATCCTGCGCGCTGCTCATTGCAGGTTGAGCGCCGCACGCTGCCCGGCGAGCCGATCGACGTCGCGCTTTCAGAAGTCGCGGCGATTCTCGACGCGCTTGGCCGGACCGATCCGGCCTTCCGTGCCGATGTGACGTTGCTGCTCGCGCGGCCGGCGTATGGCATCGACGCCGAGCATCCGTTGCCCGCCAGATTGCGACGACTGGCGGCGACCGCCGGACGGGAAGCGCCCACCACCGGCATGAGTTTCTGGACCGACGCAGCGCTGCTTGGCGCGGCCGGCATTCCGACGGTGCTGTTTGGACCGCGCGGCGCCGGACTCCACGGCCTCGACGAGTACGTCTTGGTCGAGGACCTCGATGCGTGCGCCGAAGTGTTCACCCGCTGGCTGGGAACCGAAGGCTGAGGGGCGAAGGCGGAAGCCGTACAAAACGAGGCCGGACGCGCCGCGTATATCGCGGTCGATCCGGCCTCAGGTTCCCGTCACGACGCCGTCATGGCTGTCGTGCGGGGGGCGAAACTAGTTCAGGCGATGGCGAGACTTATCCCCGCCAAATCGTGGCCTCGGTCCCCGCGCGCTCGTCGTCCACCCCGGCGTCTCGTGGCCGCAGGTGGTGCAACGCAGGAACATCCGGCCGCCTTCAACCTGCAGGAGCGGATCGTGTCCACCGAAGCCGCAAACGGCACTCGACCACGACCGGGAGGCCCGGGACCACCAGGTGCGAATGACGCCGAATGGGTTCGCGGCGCCAACAACTTGCGAGGCCGCGTGTGCGAGATTCGTCGACATGCTCTGCGCCGCTCCTTGCGCGTCTCCTGACTAAGACGCCTGCCCCGACTGTCTCGTTTCTCCGGGCCATCAGGCGTCACTCCCTCCCCTTACAAATGCTCTGCCATGTCCATGTCTGAACGGATAACATATTGAAAAGACAGTAAGTTACGGCAGATTACCGCCATAAGGCTGAGCTTCAGGCTGTGCAGGAAATTGAACAGGATCCAAAGGCCCGATTGTCTGAAATCAGGTCACATGGACACGTTTTCCGGCCCGGCGGGTTACTTTTCGCTGACGAGGCTTTTCAGAACGAACGCGACGTTGGCAGGACGTTCGCCCAGGCGGCGCATGAAGTACGGGAACCACTGGCGTCCGAACGGCACGTAGACGCGCATCCCGTATCCTTCTTTCGAGAGCGTCGCCTGCAAGTCGCGCCGCACGCCGTACAGCATCTGGAACTCGAATCGATCCTTGGCGATGCCTTCGAGTGCGACAAACGCTTTTGCCGCGTCGATGACCTCGCCGTCGTGCGTGGCCAGCGCGGGAAACGTCCCCTCGCGCAACAGGTATTGCATCTGCATGACGTACGCCGCGTCGACGTCGGCCTTGCGCTGGTAGGCCACCTCGGCGTCTTCCTTGTAGGCGCCCTTCACCAGCCGCACCCGCACGCCGCGGCCGACCACGCGCGGAAGATCCTGCGCCGTTCGAAACAGCGCCGACTGCAGGACCACGCCGAGATTGGTGAAGCCTCCGGCCCAGAGCGTCTCGAAGATCTCGAGGGTGGCATCGGTGTACGGGGAGTTCTCCATGTCGATGCGCACGAAGAACCCGTGCGTCCTGGCAGGCTCGAGGATGCGCCGCAGGTTGGTCAGTGCGGCTTCCTGCGACACGTCGAGCCCCAGTTGCGTGAGCTTCAACGAGACGTTGCGCCCGACGCCGCTTGCGACGATGCGATCGAGGATCTGGCCGTAGTCCACGGTGGCGCCGTCGGCTTCCTCGAGCGTCGCGACGCTCTCGCCGAGGTAGTCGAGTGTCTGGGAGAGGCCCCGGCTTTCCAGCCGTCTGGCCGCCTCGATGGCTTCCTCGACGCTCTCACCTGCAATGAAGCGGCGCGCGAAACTGTTGGGGCTGGCCATCCCGTAGCGGCTGGCCAGACCCTTGAGGCCCTCGTTGCGCGCCAGGAAATGGAAGAAAGCTTTCGAGGCGGCGTCGATCATCAATGCGTCCGGCTGGCCGGTATCGGGAGCAGGTGTTCGATGGCGCGCGCGTAGTACTTCAGCACCATCCGCTCGCGCACGCGGAACCGGCCGTCTTCTTCGACCACGATGCCGCGGGCCTCGAAGAGTCGAGAAGCCTCGTCGACGATCTGGCGGGGGTTGGTCGCGGCGAGATTGGCGCCGGCGGCCTGGAGGGCGTCGACCAGGGACGCCACTTCCGACTCGAGATCCGCTCGTGCGATCGAAGGCCGCATGGCCGTGGCCATCACCATCGTCGGCAGCACCTTCATCAGCTTGCCGATCGAGTCGCGGATGTGGTGCGCCAGCTCCAGTACGTCGCGCCGCGCGTGCGGATCGATGCCGGCGGCGGCGATCGGTTTGCCGAAGGTCACAAACGCGCGCGAGCGGTAGCCGACGGCGTAGCGGACCATCTCGGCGAGCTCGTGCGTGAAGGGACGCTGGCGTCGCTTCACTTTCTGGTGCGCGAGGATGAAGTCCTCGAGGATCAGGTCGTACGCGATCGCGCAGGGGACAAAGACCAGGTGGGGGAGTTCGGCGCTGAGCGCGGCATTGACCAGTCCCGTCTTGGGCGCCTTGAGTTCGCCGCTGTAGCTTCGGCCGCCCTCGATGTAGAACATCAGGTCATGCCGGCCGAGGATCTCGGCGATGTATGCCTTGAGGGTGATCAGGTACCCGGGGTCCTTGACGTTGCGGCGGATCGGAATCGCGCCGGTCACGTGCTTGTGGATGAACCCCAGCGGCCCGCCAAAAAGGTTGATGCCCGCGGCAATCACCGGGGGGCGGATGGCCGAGTCCTCGAGCACCAGCGGTTCGATCAGGTAGTCGATGTGGCTGCGATGGTTCGAGACGTACACCACCCGGTGTTTGGCGGTCGCCTGGTGGATGCGATCGATGTGCTCGGGGCGACGGTCGATTTTGCGGAAGATCGGATAGAGCGGGTGCTTGAGCACCCGGTAGATGGCGTGGCGCTGCCGCGTGCGCAACTCGTCGAGGTACTCGTGGACACGCTGCTCGGCCTGCTCGCCGGAGGCGCCATGGCTCCCGTTGAGATACGCCACCACTTCCTCGCGTGCGAGGACGCCCCTGGTGATCTTGTCGGCCGCTGTGTTGCGGGCCACTAGGTTCAGGCTCCTGCTTCGATGGCGGCGCAGACCGCCGAGGTGAACTCCGAGGTTCTGGCGCTTCCCCCCAGGTCGCGCGTCCGCACGGCGCCTCCGGCCAGCACTCCATCGAGCGCGCGCTGGATCCGGTCGGCCGCCGCGGTCTCGTCCAGGTGGCGCAGCATCAGGAGCGCGGACAGCAGCAGCGCCGTCGGATTGGCCAGGTTCTTCCCCGCGATGTCCGGTGCGCTGCCGTGGACGGCCTCGAACACGGCGGATTCCAGGCCGAGATTCGCCCCGGGAACGACGCCGAGCCCGCCGACCAGGCCCGCGCACAAGTCCGAAACGATATCGCCGTACAGATTCGGCATCACCAGCACGTCGAATTGCTCCGGCTTCATCACCAGCATCATGCACGCGGCGTCGACGATCTTCTCCTCGTACGCGATGTCCGTATAGGTCCGCGCAACGTCGCGCGACGTGCGGATGAACAGCCCGTCGCTGAGCTTCATGATGTTGGCCTTGTGTACGGCCGTCACCTTTTTGCGTCCCAGGCGACGCGCGTGCGCGAACGCGAACTCGCTGATCCGCCGCGATGCCTTCTCCGTGATGATTTTCAGGCTCTCGACGACGCCCGGGACCACCTCGTGCTCCAGACCGGAATAAAGGTCCTCGGTGTTTTCGCGGACGATGACCAGGTCGACGTTCGCGTAGCGGGTGGGCACGCCAGGCAGCGACCAGACGGGCCGCAGATTGACGAACAGGTCGAGCGCTTTGCGAAGGCCGACGTTCACGCTCGTAAAGCCTTCGCCGATGGGCGTGGTCACCGGACCCTTGAGCGCGACGCGCGTGCGCTTCACCGAGTCGAGCAGTTCCACCGGCAACGCCGTCTTGTGCCGCTCGAAAGCGATGATGCCCGCCTCCTGACGGTCCCAGTCGATGGCCACGCCAGCCACGTGCAGGATGCGGAGCACGGCTTCGGTGACCTCGGGCCCGATGCCATCACCGGGTATCAATGTGATCGTGTGGCTCATCGTGTCGCGGACCTATTCGCGCGTTTCCCAGTAGCAGAGCACCAGCCCGGCGAGCGTCGTCACGGCCATCAACGCCGTCGACAGCCCGTGCAGCCGGCCGAAACGGACGCGGCGCGCGTCGTCGGGCATCAGCGTGCTGATGGGCACGCCGATACTTGCGCGCATGGACGCGATCTGCGGATCGACCCAGAACCCGGTGACCAGGCTGACGCCGAGCATCGCGCTCACCAGCACGAGGCGCGCGCCAAAGCCGGGCGGCCGCGGTCCGACCACCTTCATCAGGATCAGCGTGGACAGTAGCAGCGCGCCCGCAGCGTACCCCACAACGTGGAACCGCCGCAGCACTTCGCCGACAAGCGTGGCGGCAAGCGGTTGCGGGCCGGTGCCCAGCGCCTCGAGCACCGCAAAGGCCGACGGGGCCACGACGCTGCCGATCGTGATGAGGCCGCCCACCCAGATCGCGAGGGCGACGACATACACGTACCGCAGCGCGATCATGCCGATTATTATAGTGGTTTGGCTGCGCGCATGAGTCTGCCGACACCGCACACCGTTGCCTGGCTGGAGTGGGGCCCGGAGGCCTTTGAACGGGCCAATGCCGAGGGCAAGCCCGTGCTGCTGTCGATCTCGGCGTCCTGGTGTCACGGCTGCGCGGTGATGGACACGGTCAGCTACGGCGACCCTCGGGTCGCCGCGCTTATCGCCGAAGATCTGGTGCCAGTGCGCGTCGACGCCGACCGCCGGCCCGATGTCAACGATCGGTACAACCTCGATGGGTGGCCGACGACCGTCCTGCTCACAGCGTCGGGCGAGATGCTGACCGGGACTACGTACCTGCCGGCCGACGGGCTGTTGACGATGCTCGACGAGGTGACGCGCGCCTACCAGTCGGGCCGCGCCGCGCTCGACGAGCGCGCCGATGCCGTGGCGGCCGCGCGCCGCGCACGGCCGCGCGCCCTGCCCTTGGCCGTGGATCCCGACCTGGCGGCGCCGGACTGGTTGGCCGACCTGATCGTGCGGGAGGTCGACGCCGAGTACGGCGGATTTGGCGCCGACGGCAAGTTCCTCCACATAGCCGCCCTCACGGCAGGGGTGCGCCAGTACGCGCGTGCCCGGACGCCCGCGTTGAGCGACGCGCTGGTACGGACGATCGACGCGCTGGCGAGTCAAGGCGTTCGGGATTGCGTCGACGGGGGCTTCTTCCGCTACGCGGCGTCGCGCGAATGGATGCGGCCGCACACCGAGAAGATGCTCGAGGATCAGGTCGGGATGGTCCGGCTGTTTCTCGAAGCGGCCGCGGCCTTCGACCGGCCCGAGTGGATCGAGGTCGCCCGCGACACCATCGCCTACGTGCACCAGACGCTGGCCGATCGGGCCGGCGGCCGCTTTTTTGGCAGCCAGGCCGCCGACGAAGGCTTCTATCAGCTGGCCTCCACAGCGCTGCGCCGGTCGTTCACGCCCCCGCGCGTGGACCGCACGCTGTTCACCGATTGGACGGCGCATGCCTCCTCGGCGTGGATCTTCGCCGGCGAGCGCCTTCAGGATCCGTCGCTGTCCGAGCTCGGCGGCCGCGTGCTCGACGGCGCCCTGGTCGCTTCATATCGTCCCGGGGAAGGGCTGGCCCACTACGTGGACGGACGCGCCGGCGTGCGCGGTCTGCTGACCGATCAGGTGTACGCCGCGCGCGCGCTGCTGGACCTCCACGAGGCCACGGCCAACCCGACATGGTCGATGATGGCCGAAGAGTTGATGCGCACGGCGGTGCGCACGCTGTGGGATGAACGCTCGGGCGGGTTCTTCGATCGACCGGCGACCGGGCCCGATGCCGTCGGGATGCTGGCCGATCCGCTGAAGCCGCTGGCGGCCAATTGCGCGGCCGCCACGGTGCTTGCCAGGCTCGCGCGGCTCACCGGTGATGTCGACCTCCAGCAGCGCGCCCTCGACACACTTCGTGGACAGACCACCGGCTATCGCGAGCACGGGCTCTTCGGCGCCCCGTACGTGCTGGCCGTGCTGGAGATGTTTGGGGATGGCGAACGTTAACCACAGAGCCACGGAGCAACCAGAGAACGCACAGAGTTTTTTCTTGGGTTGAGGTTGGGTCTTGGCGTTGCCCGCCACGTCAAGAGCGTTCCGTGCGTCCTTGGTGTTCTCCGTGTCTCTGTGGTTGACGTACGTAATCCTGCTATTGTTTGAGTTTCAGGAGGCTACCGTGTCGCAGGACCGTGCACAGCTGATTCCCGTTCTTCACAACATCGCCACCCAGCTGCGCATCGACTCGATTCGCGCGACGACGGCGGCCGGCAGCGGACACCCGACGACCTGCGCGTCGGCGGCCGACATTGTCGCGGCGCTGTTTTTCGCGGAGATGCGATTCGACGCGCGTCACCCGCGTCACGCGCACAACGACCGCTTCGTGCTGTCGAAGGGCCACGCCGCGCCAATCCTCTACGCCGCCTGGTCGGCGGTCGGGCTGGTGCCCCCGGCCGAGTTGCTGAAGCTGCGTGAGCTGGGCAACGACCTCGAAGGGCACCCGACGCCGCGCCTGCCGTTTGTCGACGTCGCGACCGGGTCGTTGGGGCAGGGGCTGGCCGCGGGTCTGGGCATTGCGCTCAACGCCACCCGCATCAAATCCGACTACCGCACGTATGTGCTGATGGGCGACGGCGAGACGGCGGAAGGTTCCGTGTGGGAGGCCGCCGAGAGCGCCACGCACCTTGGCATCGACAATCTGGTGGCCATCACCGACGTCAATCGCCTTGGCCAGAGCCGCCCGACCATCTGGCAGCACGACCTGGGGGCGCTGGCCCGCCGCTGGAACGGCTTCGGGTGGCACACCGTGCAGATCGACGGCCACGACATGGGCGCGATCCTCGACGCGCTGGCCGAGGCTCGCGCCACCAAGGGCCGTCCGACGATGATCCTGGCCAAGACGTTCAAGGGCCGGGGCGTATCGATTGCCGAAGACAAGGAAGGCTGGCACGGCAAGGCGTTCAAGGCCGGCGAGGAGGCCGATCGCGCCGTGCGGGAGCTCGAATCGACGCTGAAACCGGTGGCGCCCGATGCGATTGCGGTGCTGCGCGCGTCGATTCGCAAGCCCACGGTCGAAGACCCGGCGCCCAGGCCGCGCCCCGTGATCCCGCCGCCGGCGTACAAGCTCGGCGACCTGGTCGCGACGCGCGAGGCCTATGGCACGGCGCTGGCGCGCATCGGCAAGATCGACGACCGCATCGTGGCGCTCGACGCCGATGTCGGCAACTCGACCTTCAGCGAGCGGTTCGAGAAGGCCGTCCCGGAGCGCTTCTTCCAGAACTACATCGCCGAACAGGTGATGGTGGGCGCCGCAATGGGCTTTGCGGCACGAGGCGCGATTCCATTTCCGTCCACGTTTGCGTGCTTTCTCACGCGCGCCTACGACTTCATCCGCATGGCGGCGATCAGCAACCTGAACATCAAGCTGGCCGGCAGCCACGCAGGCGTGTCCATTGGCGAAGACGGGCCATCGCAGATGGCGCTGGAAGACCTGGCAATGATGCGGGCCGAACCCAATTTCACCGTGCTCTATCCGTGTGAGGCCGTCAGTGCCGAGCGATGCGTGGAGCTGGCGGCCTACCAGCCGGGACCGGTGTACATCCGCACGAGCCGGCCCAAGACGCCGGTGACCTACGACCCGAACGAGGAGTTCAAGGTCGGCGGCTCCAAGGTGCTGCGCCAGTCGGCCGCCGATGCCGCCACGGTGGTCGGCGTCGGCGTCACCGTGTTCGAGGCCCTCAAGGCGTTTGACGCGCTGGCCAAAGACGGCATTGCCATCAGGGTGATCGACGCGTACTCGGTGCAGCCGATCGATGCCGAGACCCTCACCGCGGCCGCGCGCGCGACATCGGGCCGGGTGGTCACGGTCGAAGATCACTACGCGGCCGGCGGCCTCGGCGACGCGGTGGCGGGGGCCATTGCGCCGGATGGCTACGTCGTGCACCGGCTGGCCGTGCGCGAGATCCCGCGCAGCGGCAAGCCGGAGGAACTGCTGGAGCACTTCGGCGTGGGCGCCGCCAACATCGTCGCGGCGGTGAAGACCATGGTCAAGGGATGACGTACGCCAACCACAGAGACACGGAGACACGAGAGCACGCACAGAGCCTTTTCTTAGGCTGATGCTCGTTCGTGGCGTTGCCCGCCAAGTCAAGCCCTCCGTGCGTCTCCGTGTTCTTTGTGTCTCCGTGGCTGGCGTACGTCATCAATTCACGAAGACGGCGGCTTCGTTGTACTGCGCGATGAGCTTGTCGAAGTGTTGGATGATCTTGTCGCGCCGCTTGATGATCGGCTTGGGGCCGTCGAAGAGCCACTTGCCCAGGCGCTCCTTGATGGTCACCTCGTCGAGCGCCTTGAGCTTCAGGTAGAACTCCTTGTCGATCTTGGTCATCGGAAACGGCATCGTCATCGCCCCGGTGAACGCCCGCGAGTGATCGATCAGGATCAGGTTCCAGGCTTGATCCATCAGCAGGTTCCCCTGGTTGCGGTCGATGTTGGCAGTCAGGTTGTCCCACACGCGCTGCCGGTACACCTGCTTGTTCCAACGGCCGGGGTCCGGCGCCTTGGTGGTGTCGTTGTCGCGAAGCAGCGAGCAATGTTCCACCCACAGTTGCGCCGAGCCGGTGACGCCGTCGTGCTTGCGCTCGACGGTGGGCGGCACCATCCCCATCCCGAGGATCTTGTCGAGCTCGTACGCGGCGATCTCTGACTTGTAGCTCTCGAAGAACCCGGACTTGCGGCTCGGCATCAGCTCCTTGAACACGAAGCTGCCCGCGATGCCGCCGGGGGTGACATACGCGCGCTTGGGCCTGGTGACGCCGACCGGCACGTCGGCCACTCGCTCGACCTTCGCCTGCTTCAGGAACGCCTCGAACTCGGCCTCGCGCCCGATCCAGATCTTGGACCCCTCGACCGGAATCGGCGTGCCCGGGACCGACTCGAGCCTGGGGGGCGCTGCGGGCTGCTGCGCCCGCGACGGCACCCAGACGAGGAACACACCGAACACGATGAGCAGTGCACGACGGCGCATGGGGAGCCCTCCTACACGTCGACGGTTTGCCGTGCTGCTTGCACCGCGGGCTGCCGCTGCAGCGCGCTGAAGAGGCCTTGCAACAGGTCAATCTGATCGGCGAGCAGATCGAACAACGCCTCGCGGTCGACCCGCAAGGCCATGCCGCCGCGCGTCACGTGGCCGCGCCAGCCGGTCTGATCGAGCCCGCCGAGCGTCTCGTAGATGCCGGTGCTGTCACCGGCGCCGGCAGACATCGGCGTACCGCCGTCCATCGGCTCGAGCGACAGCTCGCCTTCGAGCACGATGTGAATGGCGGGTGCGTCGCCGGCGCCGAACAGCACTTCGCCCTCGGTCAGCTTCACCTCGCGCGTGATGCCGGCCAGCGCCGCGAGCTGATCGGAGGACGCCCGCGAGAAGACCGGCATCTCTTCGAGGATGAGCACCTTTTCGATCGGCTGCAGGCCGTCGCGGAGGCGCGAGGCCGGCGGCGGATGCGCGACATCGCGCAGCACCTGGCCCCAGGCCGTGCCGCCGTGGGTATCGAGCAGCATCCGGAAGACGCCCTGCGCCAGTTCGGTGTTCTCCGAGAGCAGGCCGAGGAATTGCTCGTTGCCCAGCGAGAGGCAGATGGCGATGCCGCTGGCCTTGACCGTGGCCTTCTGCGGCACCCCTTCGAACACTTCGTCGAAGCCCAGGGAGGCCGGCCCGGCGATCTCTTCGGCCGCGCCGGCCCCGCCGTCCTCGTCAACCGGCACGCGCGTGACGTTGCCGTCGAGCAGGAACTGCAGATCGACGTCGCGCCGGCCCGCCTCGTAGATGGTGCGTCCAGGTTCGTGCCGCACCTGGCGTCCGGTGCCAGCGATGCGGAACAGCTCGTCGACCGTCGTGATCTTGAACAGCGGCAGCCGCGCCAGCCGGTCGGCCAGCTCCACCGCCGGCAGCGGCTCGAGCCAGCGCGTCTGGCGCTGTTGGGCGGTGAGACGCTGGCCGGCCAGCGTCCACGACGCGGCCTCGAACACGTACCAGTCCTTCGGGTCGCGGTGCTCGAGCGCGTATTCGAGGTCGTCGGCAAGGCTGGCCCAGAGGCCGCGCTGCTCGACAAAGTGCATGGCCGCGGCCGCGACGATCTGATCCTCGTCGTGCACGAGTTGCGCGAGGCTGTCCTCGGCGTCCCGCACGCGCGTCTTCAGCAGAAGGTTGCCGCGCCGGACCTTCTCCTCGATCGGCAGATCCTCGAGCACCGGCATCACGCGCTTGCGGACCTGGCTGTCGAGCAGGTTGTCGAGGTACTCGGCGGCGCTGGCCTTCACGCGCCCATCGCCGTGCTCGAGCGACCACCGGGCCGCAGAGATGTCCTTCCACGGATAGAGCAGGCCGAGCAGCTTGTACAGGCGATCGAGCGTCCGCCCGAGCTTCTCGAAGAGAGCGCGCGCGATCAGGCTCTCCTTGGCGGCCGGGTCCTTGTGCACCAGGTTGTAGTGCAGGCTCAGGTAGCTGAAGTACCGGTTCGACTCCTGGACCAGCAGCGGCTGGACGCGCTCGGCCGGCAGCGCGAACTGCGGGTGCGACTGCTTCAGCCGCAGCAGCGCGTTGATGACCTTGAACCGCAGGAAGCCGTCGCTTTCGCCCAGCGCGTCAACCAGGACATTCATGGTTTTCTGCGACGGGATCAGCGCCAGCGTCGACGGGATGTGCCGGCGGACCCAGATGTCCTCGTCGGGGTCGCGCAGGAAGTAGGCGAGCGTGTCGATGACGCCCTCGCCGTACCCGACCAGCACCTGCCGCGCCGACGCCTTCAGCAGCCGGTTGCGAAGCAGCGACACCAGCGCCGGGACGAAGATGTAATCTTCGCCGCCAAGCCGGCCCGCGCTCTTGATGGCCTCGAGCGCGACCTCGCGCTGCGGGTCGTACATCAGGGGCACCAGCAACCGGCGGAAGCGTGGATTGGGGATTGCTCCCAGCGCCTGGGCGACTTCCTGGCGTGCGCTCGCGGCCGACGGGCGCGAGTCGCTCGACAGGCGCTCGAGCGTCGTCTCGGCGGCGTCGACGTCGGCGGGATCCGAGCTGGCCGAGAGCGCCGTCGCGGCTGTCACGGCCAGGCGCGGATCCCGGTCGTCCAGGTGCGGGCGCATCAGCCCAATCGCCGCTTCGCCTCGCACGATGGCCAGCGCACGGACAGCCGCCGCCCGGACCTCGGCCTCGTGGTCTTTCAGCAGGCGCTCCACGCCGGGCGTCCAGCGTTGCCGCAGGGTCTCGGTGGCGCCTTCCACCGTCTGCAGCGCGCGCGCGCGGACGGCGGGCGACTCGTGGTTCAGCAGCAGCGGCGAGATCAGATGGCGCTTGTTGAGCGACTCGAGCATCTCAATCGCGTAGAGCACGTGCCGCGGATCGGGATGGCCCTGTTCCTCGACCAGCGTCTCGATGGTCGACAGGTCCGCCTCGCTGAGCCGCAGCGCCTCGGGCGCGATGTCCTGCCGTTCCAGCGTGCGGCGGAACACGGCCTGGTACTCGCGCTTGGCGCGCAGGTCCGCCATGATCCACAGCCCAATCATGGTCAGGCTCGCCCAGCTCAGTTGCTGCCAGCCCAGCCCGAGCCCCCAGTCCTTGATCAACACCAGGACGAGCAGCGCGCCTAGACCCTTGGCGAACCGGTCCACCGTGACGTCGATGAACGGCTTGGCCTGCTGCTTGAGATCGTTGGGCAGCGGCAGAAACAGAATCTCGCGCGTGGTCTTGTCAACCGTGTACCGCAACGACGTGTCGATGACGCGCGCGATCATCGGCGCCAACAGCGCGCCGTTGATGAGCATGAACGAGCCGGTCAGGCCCAGGCTGATCGGCAGGATGAGCAGGGCGAAGCCGATGCCCAGGTAGCGCTGAATCTTGCTCACGAGCCAGACCTGGATTACGAAGCCGATGATCGACGTATAGAGTTGCACCTCACCCAGGAAGCTGGTGATCGAGTCGGTATTGCCCTGGCCCTTGGCCGCTTCGGTCGCCATGTTGAGCTGCTGCTCGACGATGGCGGCGCCGATGGCCGCAAACGCGATGATGAGGGCGATGGTCTGCAGGTGCTTGCTGTCGCGAAGCAGCTTCAGGGCCTCCGAGCTGCTGACGCCTTCGTCCTCACCGCCGGTGAGCGACCCTTTGATGATCGGCCGCTCGCGCTTGATGATGGCGACGACCAGGACCAGGCACACGGTCATCAGTACCGCGCTGACCAGCAGCAGGTTGGTCGTGCCGATCTTCGTGGCCTGCAGCGACAGGGAGCTGCCGGCGATGCCGCCCAGGCTGGCGCCGCCGCCGATGAACCCAAACAGGCGCTTGGCCTGGCGCGGGTCGTACACCTCGTTGGCCAGCGTCCAGAACTGGCTGATCACGAGGATGCCGAGGATCAGCCCGAAGAAGTAAAAGCCGGTCGATGCCCACTGCGACCCGCTCTGGAACCAGAGCCAGAACACCACGAGCAGTCCCACCAGGCCGCCGAGCGTCATCGGCAGGGCCCACCGGCGCGGCATCCGCCCCACGATGGCCGCATAGCCCTGCATGATGAAGCCGATCATGATCCCGAAGGCGAACTGCACCAGGGGCAGGTTGTCCGCGCCCAGGTCCTTGATGAATTGCGACCGCGTCACCGGCTTGAGAGCCGTGTACGAGGTCATCACCAGGAACGAGTAAGCGAACATCATCAGCGCCGTCGCGAGCTCGGTATCGCGCAGCTCGACGACCGGGGAGAGGAGTTTCCGGAAAAAGGCCTTCATTCAGGGGAATCCGTGGCCGCATCTTAACTCAGGTAAACTCCCGCAGCACGATGCTGAGACGCCTTGAACGCGTGCTCGACCTCCGGCCGGGCGAACTGGGCCGCGGGCTGCTGCTGTTTGCCTATCTCTTTTTCGTGATTGGCAGCTTCACCGTCGGCAAGGCCGTTCGCGACGCCCTGTTCCTCGACGAGTTCGGGGCGATGCTGCTGCCCTATGCGGATATGGCCATAGCCGCCATCGTGGGCATCTGGGTGTCGGTCTACCTGCGAATAGCCCGGCGGGCGAACGTCCGCAGCCTGCTGATGGGCAGCCTGGGCTTTTTCGCCATCAATTGCCTCGGCTTCTGGTACTTGACGCACATCTCGGACGCGCCCTGGCTGACGCCCGTCCTTTACGTCTGGGTCGGCATGTTCGGCGTCGTGGCCCCGGCGCAGGTGTGGACCCTGGCCAACTACGTCCTGACCACCCGGGAGGCCAAGCGGATGTTTGGCTTCATCGGCAGCGGGGCGACAGCCGGCTGGGTCATCGGCGGGTTCATCACCAAGTACACCGCCACGCGGTTTGGGGCCGAGAGCTCGCTCATCGGGATGGCCGTGTGCCTGGTAATCGCCGGCGTGCTGGTGGACCGTCTCTGGCTCCTGCGGCCGCTGTCGGGCGACGGCACGCGGGAAGAAGGGGGAGAAGACGCCAACTCGGGGCTGCGGCAGAGCCTGACGATGATTGCCGGCTCGCCCTACCTTCGCGCCATCGCCGGCGTGATTCTCCTGTCGTCCTGGGCCACGGCCGTCATCGGCTGGCAGTTCAAGGCGGTCGTGGGGCAATCCACGGCCGGGCGCGACGAACTGGCCGCGTTCTTCGGCCTGTTCAATGTCTACGCCGGGTTGGCCTCGTTTGCACTGCAGTGGGTGCTTACGGGGCGCCTGCTGCGCCGCGCGGGCCTGGGCTTCACGCTGTTTGTGGTGCCCGTGGCGCTGACGCTGGGTACTGGAGGGCTGCTGATCGTCGGCACGCTGGCTGCAGCGGTCGTGCTCCGCGGCACCGACCAGGTGTTGCGTTACGCCGTGGACAAACCGACCGTCGAGCTGTTGTATCTGCCAGTGCCCGCGGAACAGACCCTGAGCGTGAAGTCGTTCATCGACACGGTGGTCTGGCGGCTCGGCGACGGGCTGGCCGGTCTTTCTGTCCTGCTGTTCGCCAACCTGGCCGGCCTGGGGCCGGTGGGTATGTCGTGGATGACGCTTGGGCTGCTGGCGGGATGGCTGGTGGCCGCCTACATCGCGCAGCGGCAATACGTGCTGAACCTGCAGGACAGCATCCACAACTACCGGCTCGACGCCGAGCGCGCGACGACCACCGGCCTGGATCGCTCCGCTACGGAACTACTGGCGAGGCAGTTGAGCGGCGAGGACCCGGCCGAAGTGCTGTACGCGCTGAAGCTGCTGGGCGCGGCCGGTCAACACACCTCGCACCCGGCGGTCCGCGGGTTGTTGCGGCACCAATCGGGTGAAGTGCGCGCCGAGGCGGTCCGCATCCTCGACGAGTCCCACGACGAGGCGGTCGAGCCGTTGGTCGAAAAGCTTCTCTACGACCCCGAGCTGGCCGTGCGGACCCAGGCGCTGCTCTATCTCGCCCATCACTCGCGCATCGACCCGCTCGACCGGATCGAGCAGTTAGGCGAGTTTTCGGACTTCTCGATCCGCGCCGCGATGGTGAGCTTTCTGTCGCAGCCTGGCTCGCATACCAACATCGAAGCCGCACGCCTGCTGCTGGACCGCATGCTGGACGACGACGCGCCGCGGACGCGGTACGAAGCCGCCCGGTTGTTGGAGCTGCTGCCCGATCACTTCGAGGACCAGATCCTGACGGTGCTGACGGAGGGCGAGGCCGAGCAGGTGCGGCACGCCATTCATGCCGTCGGCAAGTTGCGCAAGCGCAAGCTGGTTGGCCGCGTCGTCGATCGGCTGGCCGACCCGGCGCTGTCGGCCGACGCCGTCGCGGCGCTGGCGCAGTTTGGCGACCGCGTCGCCGGCACGTTGCGGGATCACATGGTCGACGCGGAGACCCCGGTTGCCGCGCGGCGGGCCTTGCCCCTGGTGCTGCAGCGGATTGGGACGCCGGCCACACATGCCGTCCTGGGCGAGAGCCTGCTCGACCCCGACGCCGAGGTGCGGTATGGCGTGATCAGCGCGCTCAACAAGCTGCAGGAGCTGCACCCCACCTGGCGCGTCGATCCGACGATGCTCGAGACCCTGCTCGACGCCGAGATTCTCGGCCACTTGCGGTCGTACCAGATGATCGGCGCGCTGCTGCCCGCCCTGGCCGATCCAGTGCCGGTCCTCGCGCCGCTCAAGGCCGCCATGGAGCAGGAGCTCGAACGGATCTTCCGGCTGCTGAAGCTGCGGTTCCCGCACCAGGATCTGCACAGCGCGTACGTCGGAGTCCAGTCCACCAACCCGAATGTTCACGACAACGCGCTGGAGTTCCTGGAGAACATCCTGTCGCCCCGGCTGCGCACGCAGCTGGTGCCCCTGCTCGACAGCGCCGTGCCGACGAAGGACCGCGTGGCGCTGGCCCACGGGATGCTGAGCGCGCAGCCCCCGTCGCCGTCCGAGGCCGTGCGCATGCTGCTGCAAGGCGACGACCCGTGGCTGAAGGCCTGCGGGGCGTACGCCATTGGCGCGCTCGGGCTGCACGCGCTGCTGCCCGAGCTCGACGCGCTGGCCTCCTCGACGGACCCGCTGCTGCGCGAGGCGGTGAAGCAGGCGCGAGCGAAGGCGCTGGGGGGTTAGAAGGAGATCCGACTCCGACGCGCTCCACGTCCAGGGCGAGTTCCCGCTGCCGCAGGACGCCTTGCTAGGCCGGAATCAGCGGATTCCTCACCCGCACAGCAGGGAACCGGCTGAAGTCCCTATCGGCGGTCCACAGCTCGTCGATGCCGTGGTCGATGCACAACGCGGCTATCCGCGCGTCGTGGACCTGCGGGCCGCCGATGCGGCCGGCCTCGAGCGTGCCGCGCAGCGTGGCCCAATGAGTGCCCGATTCGGCCAGCAAGACCGCGCGCGGCGACTCGAGCCATGCGTCCACTTGATTGAGCGCGTGGGCGAGAGGTGTGGGCGGGCGGAAAATCTTCGCGTGCGTGACGATGGCAAGGAACTCGTGCACGCACGGCCAGGGAATAGCCCACGGCGCGGTGCCCTCGGCCAGCCCGCGCACCGCGAGGACCGCCGCGTCGTGCCACGCGGAATCCACGCGATGGGCATGCACGAGCACGTTGGTGTCGACGGCGATCACGCCCCACGACCCTCGTACGCCAGGTCACGCATTCGCTCCCACGAGCCCTCAGCCACCTCAGACTGCAGCCCCTCGCCCTTGAAAGACGCGTCGCGCAGCTGAAACGCGGTGTCGCGCTTGCGCGACTCGAGCACACGGTGCAACCCCTCGATCAGCAGCGCGCGCACGGTCACGCCATCGCGCGCCGCCGCGCGCCGGGCGGCATTCAACAGCGCGTCGGGAATCTCCACAGTCGTCTTCATATGGACATACATATTACTAAATATGGGGAGCCATATCAACGGAGCTGACGGCGTATGCCGACCCTCGTCGATCCCACGTCGACCCGGCGGGCGGTTGGAGTCGGCCCGACGTCGCTTGTCCGCGGCCGCTGTCGGACCGCCGACCCTTGTCGGCCGTCAACGACACATTTCACGCCACTTCTTACAATCGCTCCGCGGGTGCAGGGATTGCACGCGCCTGCGCTTGTCGGCCGTGCATGGATCTGCCAGCTCGACCGATAGATAGGCCGCCCGCCTCCGCTCTTCGAGCTTTGGCGGCACGCCCGCAGACAGACGAACTCGGAGCCCTTAGCCCGTGCGCATTACACCCCGTCATCGTCGTGCCGCCGTCATCGTGACCGGCATTTTGCTCGTGCTTTCGCTCGTCCTGCTGGCCGGCATTCGAAGCAGGCAACCGCCAGCGCGCGAGGTTGCGCTCTCCGACTTTCTGACGGCCATCAATGCCGGCACCCTGCGGCAGGTCGAGATCGAGCCGGACCGCTTCGTGGGCGTCAAGGCCGATGGCAGCCGGGTGCAGACGGCCGCGCCGCTTGGCTACGCCGCCGCTCACCAGAACTTTGTCCCCGACCTGACCGCGCGCGGCATTCGCGTCGATGTCAAGGCCGGTGGCGCCGGCGCGATGTTCGGCGCCACCGCGCTGCTGGTGACGCTCGGCTTTTTCGGCCTGCTTGGTTTTGCCCTCTACCGTCTCAGCCCGGGGCGTCTGCCCTCGATGGAGCAGGACACCAAACAGGCGCTCAAGGATGGCACGTCGCTCACCTTCGCGGATGTGGCCGGCGTTGACGAGGCCAAAGACGAGCTCCGGGAGATCGTCGAGTTCCTTCGCGAGCCCTCGCGCTTTGGCGCAATCGGCGGCCGCATCCCCAAGGGTGTCCTGCTCGTGGGCCCTCCGGGAACGGGCAAGACGCTGCTGGCGCGCTCGATTGCGGGTGAGGCCG
Organism: Vicinamibacteria bacterium; assembly: GCA_963806705.1. GTDB lineage: Bacteria > Acidobacteriota > Vicinamibacteria > Vicinamibacterales > JAENWD01 > JAENWD01. The sequence continues at coordinate 10,337 of CAWDZE010000005.1, read as the reverse complement.
GCGTGCCGTTTCTCTTTGCCAGTGGATCGGACTTCGTCGAGATGTTTGCCGGCGTCGGCGCCAGCCGTGTCCGCAAACTGTTCAAGGAAGCGCGCAGGCACGCGGCGAGCATCATCTTCATCGACGAGCTCGACGCCGTGGGCCGCAGCCGGGGCTCCCAGTCGCTCAGCCACGAGGAACGTGAACAGACCCTGAATCAGCTGCTCGTCGAGATGGATGGCTTCGCGCCGAACCAGGGCATCGTCGTCATCGCCGCAACCAACCGGCCCGATATCCTCGACAAAGCGCTGCTGCGGCCGGGTCGCTTCGACCGGCAGGTCACCGTGGCCAACCCCGATCTGCGCGGCCGCGAGGCCATTCTTGCCATCCATTCGCGCAAGGTTCCGACCGGCCCCGACGTGGACCTGCGCGCGGTTGCGCGGGGCACTCCCGGGTTTTCGGGTGCGGACCTGGCCAATCTGGTAAACGAAGCCGCGCTGCTCGCCGCGCGCGCCGGCCGTTCGTCCATCGACGCGCACGACCTGGAACAGGCGCGCGACAAGGTGTTGATGGGCGCGGAGCGACGCTCGCTGGTCATGACGCTCGACGAGCGCAAGACGACGGCGTACCACGAAGCCGGCCACGCCGTGGTGGCGGCCGTGCTCCCGCACGCCGACCCGATTCACAAGGTCACGATCGTCCCGCGCGGCCGCGCGCTCGGCGTGATGATGCAGCTGCCAGAGTTCGACCGCCACACGCACTCGAAGGCGTTTCTCGAAGCCCAGCTGGCGATCCTGATGGGCGGCCGCGTGGCCGAGGAGATCTTCACCGGCCGCGTTACAAGCGGCGCCGGCAACGACATCGAGCGCGCCACCGAGATCGCGCGGCGCATGGTCTGCGAGTTCGGGATGTCGTCGTTCGGCCCGGTGGCCTTCCGCCGGCCGGGCCCGTGGGACGAGGATCGCGGCGTCGGCTACAGCGAAGCCACCGCGCGTCGCGTGGACGACGAAATTCGCGACCTTGTGATGAAAGGCTACGAGACCGCACGCCAGGTCGTGGCACGCCATCGCATCGCCGCCGCCGCGCTGGCCGAGGAACTGCTGCAGGTCGAGTCCCTCGACGCCGAAGGCGTGAAGGCGATCATCGAGGGCCGCGGCGGGCTGGCCGTGGCCGCTATGGAGAGACTGACGGATTAATCGTCGGTCCCCTCTTCACACCTGCCAGCCAATCCATCCACACGTTGATGGGCGTGCCCGGCAACTGACGCCGGTTGAGCCAGGCGTCCAATTCACGGCTGTAGGCGAAGACGGTGCCTTGGCGGGTCGTGCTGGTGCCGGTGGAGCGGCAGGGCTTCCCGCTTCTCCCACCGCTGCACGGTCGTCACGTCCCGGCGGAGGTAGGCGGCAATCTCCTTCCAGGACTCGAGCCGCTTGTGAGGTGGCTGTGCTGCCTTGGCCTCGCGTGCTGGGGAATGGGAGTCCATGGTCGCGCGCCCCAAATCCTATCGCGGGCCGCAACCCGCGGCAACGGACGCCGCTGCCCTTTGCAGATTGCAGATTAGGAAAGTTCGCAGATTGAGGCGAAGCCTCCTTCAATCGTCAATCTGCAATCTGCAATTCCACCAAGCCGAGCGCCTCGAGCGCCGGGCGCAGCGCCACCAGGTCCGGGTCCTGCGCGGCGCGCCGGCGGTTCTGGCCGCCGCGGGCCTCGATTGCCTGGCGCAGATAGCGCACCGCGTGCTCGACGTCATCGCGCAACGCGTAGGCGATGCCGATGTAGTACGCGGTGGCCGGGTCCGACTCGCCGCGCGCCGCACGCTCGGTGAAGAGGCGAATCGCCAGGTCGAGGTGGCGCGAGGCGTCGGCCGCGTTGTCCAGTCGAACGTACACGGCGCCAAGCTTCTGGTGGAGCTCGATCAGGCTCCGCTCCTTGAGCACGTGGTCGCTCGCCGACAAATAGAGCAGCTCGGTCTGGTACTCCTTCAACGCGTCGTCATAGCGCCCCAGCCGGTAGAAGACGTACCCCAGCCTCGTGTGCGCGCCGACGACCAGGAAGCCCTCCTCACCGGAGATGTACTGCTCCTGCAGGTCCACGGCGCGGCGTGCCGCGTCCTCGGCGCGGGCGTATTGGCCTTCCTCGGTGTAAAGGTGTGCCAGCTGCAGATGGGCGTAGCCGAACTGGGGGTTGATTGCGATGGCGCGCTCCAGTTCGCGAATTCCGCTTTTGAGGTCGCCGCGCCCGATCCAGTGCACCCGCGCGAGCATGGCGTGCGCGCGTGCGTGCTTGGAATCGTGGGCGATGGCCTTCTCGAGCGCGGTGGCGGCCTGGTCGTAGCGTCCGAGCGCGAACAGCGCGCTGCCCAAGGCGACATGCGCCTCGGCCAGCATCGGGTCGAGCGACAGCGCGCGCTCGGCGCAACTGATGGCTTTGTCGAGGAGCTCCGTCAACCCGAGAAACACGCCCTTCACCTGGTAAGCGGTGGCAAGCCCCGCCCACGCTTCGGCGTAGTCGGCGTCGATGGCCAGCGCGCGCTCGAACGTCGAGATCGCCCGGTCCGGCGCGTCGCGCGTGGCCAGCCGCAACGTCATCATCCCGCGCGAGAAAAGCTCGTACGCTTCAACCGAGCGTGTTTCCGGCGTCCGGATCTGGTTGATGGTCGATTGTTCCAGCGTCAGCTGCAGGTCCTGTGTCAGCTCGAAGACGATGCGATCCTGCAGGGCGAATATCTCATCGAGCGAGCCGTCGATCTTGACGTTGCGCAGCACGGCGCCGGTGTCCACCTCGACAAACCTCGCGGTGATCCGGATCTGCGGGCCAAATCGCTGGAACGCGCCCGCGATGATCCACCGCGCGCCCAGGCCGCGGCCGATCTCGATCGCAAACTTATCGTCGTGCGGCGACTCGTGCGACGCGTCCAGGTTGCGCAGCGCATCGAACACGCGCTCGCGGCCGATCACCGTGATACCCGACACGTTCTTGAGGTCGGAAGTCACCGTCTCGGCGATGCCCGAGCCGATCCATTCGTCGACCGGCTCCCGCGTGATGTTGGCAAACGTGATGACGGCGATGGAATTTTCCGGAGGCGCGGCCACGCCCAGGCTGCCGCTGCTGCGCGAGCCCGAGCTGGGCCGCACCGTGTCGTCGAGCATCGATCGCAGGCGGGTGAGGTCCACGTAGAGCGATCGGGCGTCCTGGTACCGCATCTCCGGCGACTTCTCGAGCGCGCGGCGGACGACGGCGTCCACCTCTGGCGTGATGGCGTAGTTGAAGCGCGCCAGCGCGGGCGGCGCCTGATGCAGGATGGCGTCGACGACCTCGCTGAAGGACTGGCCCTGGAAGGGCAGGCGGCCGGCCAGCATCTCGTAGAGCACGACGCCGAGCGAGAACAGGTCCGAACGCGGATCGGCCGCCCTGCCGAGCGCCTGCTCGGGCGCCATGTAGGACACGGTTCCCAGGACCGTGCCGACCATCGTGTCGTGTGCCACGGTGAGCGCGGTGTCCACCGACGCCCGGCCCGCGGGCGCCTGCAGGAACTTGGCAAGCCCGAAGTCGAGCACCTTCACCTGGCCGCGCGCGGTCACGATGATGTTGGCGCTCTTGATGTCGCGATGGACGATGCCGCGGCCGTGTGCTTCGGCCAGGGCGTCGGCGACCTGCCGGGCGATGTCCACCGCCTCGCGGACCGCGAGCGGCCCATGAGACGATGCGCGACGACAGCACGTCGCCCTCGACATACTCCATCACGAGGAAGTCGGCGCCTTCGAACTCGCCGATGTCGTAGATCGCGGCGATGTTGGACGAGCGCAACGCCGAGGCGGCGCGAGCCTCCGTCAGCAGGCGCGCACGCCGTTCCGGGTCGGACTGGGCCGAAGAGGCCAGGAACTTGAGCGCGACCTCGCGGCCAAGCCGCGTGTCTTCGGCCAGGTAGACCTCGCCCATGCCTCCGGCGCCCAGGCGCTCGCGCACGCGATAGTGCTGAATGGTTGTGCCGATCACTTCAGGTGATCTTAGACAGTGCTTGGCGCCAGGTGCCTGGTGCCGGGTGCCTGCGCTATCCCTGTCGCCCCGCCACGAGCGCGGCGTTCTCGATGGCCTCGGCGGCTGGCGAATCCGGCCACACGGGCAGAGGCGGGGCGGTGTAGTCGGCATGGGCGAACGTGCGCTCCAGCAGCGCCATCGCGCTTGTGAGGAACGCAAGGCGCACCGCCAGCCGCGCCAGCAGGTAGGCGCCGCCGACCCCAAGCGCCAGCAACAGGCGCCAGTCGCCGCCGCGACCGTCGGGCGCAATCACGATGTACGCCAGCAGCACGACTGCCAGCGATGGCCGCATTGGCCGCGTACACCGCGGCCACCGCCGCGGGATGGCGAATGACGAATCGTGCGGCGGCCACCACAGCCCCGATCACGCTGTGGCGATCCTCGACGACGGCGCGCACCTTGGCGTAGTCGACGACCAGGTTCACCAGCAGGAGAGGGGCCAGCCAGATCGCATAGAAGATCACCCGCCAGAGAAACGCCGTGCGTTCGACGCTGGTTTCCCGCGTCAACCACGGATACGCGCCGTCAAACAGCCACGAGTGCACCGGCCCGAGCAGGAACGCGTAGGCCAGGCCGGCCAGGAGGCCGAGCCGCAGGAAGCGGAAGAAGAACACGCCGCACGCGCCGAAGAACCCGCGTGCGCCCGTGCGCCTGCGGCGGGCATAGCGGTCGAGCAGACCCCCGCTGAGGAATACCCAGAGCAGCAGGCCGAGCCCCAGCGCGCCGAACACGTCAAGCCGCGGCCCGTTGCCGTCGAGCAGATCGGAATAGGTGCTCGACCGGCGCGGCGCCGGCGATGATCGAGGGGGTAAACGAACGGGGCGTCCCGCTCTGGGCCGTAAACTCGTCCCACCAGCGCAGGTCGACGCCCGAGGCGGCCGTCGACGCCGTGAGGCTGTCGCCGAGATGGTCCTCGATTGACGCACCAAGCGCGACGGCAGCCGGCAGCGTCGCGGCGGAAGTGGCCAGCATCAGCGCCAGGAGTCCAACCGGAAACCCCGCGACGCGGCGCCATCCCTCGGCGACGACCGACAGCGTCCCCTGTCGTGCGGACCGGCGCCGCACCAGGAGCGCGGACCGCCGGCTCAGACGAAGAAGCCATACGTGATCACCAGATCCTGCAGCCACAGCCACCACCGGCCTGCCCATTGACGGCTGGCCTTGGGGGCAAGCGGCTCGACCGTGCGGCTGTTGTTGGTGCGATTCACGTCGAGGAGCAGCACGTGGTTCGGATCGACCTCGGCCGACACCGCCGCCGCCGCCCGGTCGTACGTGAACAGCTTCCACCGGTCCCGGCCGTCCCAGCGCTCGCGCGCCGTCGAGCGATCGGCAAACCGCACGAGCACCTCGACGGGAAACACCGCTTCTCCCAGCCGCTGCACGACGACCTCCGATCGCCACGTCGCCCTGCGACCTCGACCCGTCGGCAAATCGCCGCGCCCCACCGTCTCCGACCAGGCCGCGCACGCCCGACGAGGTCGTCGTGAGTTGGCTGACCGCGTAGTCGAACGTGTTCGACGAGCGATAGACCTGGTCGAAGTACCACGTCAGGTCGCGCCCGGCTCCCTCCGACAGCGCCGCAAACAGGTCCTCGGGCGCCGGATGCCTGAATTGCGACCGCGCGAAGAAGAGCGACAGGCCACGCCGCAGGCGAGGCCACCCGACGTGCCGTTCGAGCGTGTGCAGCCAGAGCGCCGTCTTGTTGTAGGTGATGGCGCCGCCGGTTCCCGTGAAGTATCGCCACGACGGCGTAGCAGGCACGTCGGTTTCGGCAAGCGCCCGGTAGCTATCGAGCCCGTCGCTGTCGAACCGCGTCACCGCCGCTTCGCGGAACACCCAGGGGATGAACCCGCCGAAGAACCGCTGGTAGAAATGGATCGGCGCGGCGGCTTCGTGAAGCGCGCGCGAGGTCGAGAACTGGTTGAGCCCTTCGTCCAGCCACGCGTGCTCGAACTCGTTGTTGCCCACCAGGCCGTACCAGAACTGATGGCCGGCTTCGTGAATGGTCACGCCTTCGGGATCCCCGACGTGCTCCGGCGCGAGCCAGTTCGTGCCCGCCGTGAACAGCGTCGGGTACTCCATGCCGCCCGCGCTGCTCTGCCATGCCGGGTCGACGATCGTCAGGTGGCCATAGGGATACGGTCCGAACCACTCTCCGTAGTACTTGAGCGTCGCCCGCGTAGCGGCGAAGTGCCGCTCGGCCTGGCCGACATGCTCGGGCTGCAGCAGCAGCCGCAGTTCGGTGCGCGGCAGCGAGGGATGCTCGAAGGTCGCCGTCTTCACGACGTAGTCGGGGCTGGTGGTCCACACGAAGTCGTGGACGTCTTCCTGCACATAGCGATGCGTCGTCGTGCCCTTTGGCGTGTCGTGCCGCTCGCGCTCGCGCCCGGTGGCGCCCACGACCCAACCGCGCGGCACGGTGATTCGCACGTCGTACACCCCGTAGTCGGCATAGAACTCGGTGCCGGCGTGGAACTGGTGCGTGTTCCACCCCGTGTCTTCCAGCACGCCCAGCTTGGGGAACCACTGCGCGATGAAGAAGTAGTTGCCCACCGCGCCGGTTCGCGCGAATGTGCGCGGCACGTGGGCGGTCCACGCCAGTTCCACCGTCACCGACTCGCCAGGCGCCACGGCCCCGGGCAACGGCACCGACAACACGGTCTGGTCGGCCCTGTTTCCGTCGTCGGGCGCGATGAACGTGCCGCGTGCCGTGAGGTCGGTCAGCGGGGCCGCGTCGCCGGCGAGCAGGCGGACCGCCGTGACGTCGATGTAGCTCCAGTCGCCGGCCGGCCGCTCGGCAGGCGAATCGTCATAGCGGCCGCCGGGGCCGCGGCCGGCGCGGATCCGCTCGCGCATCCACGTGGAGTCGGTGTTGCGCCACGCGTTCCAGTAGAGATGAAACTGCAGCTCGCTGGTCGGACGCCCGCTGATGTTGCGCCACGAAACGACGCTGCGGCCGGTGACCGTGCGTGAGGCCGGATCCAGCTCGACGTCGATCGAGTAGTTGGCGTTGCGCGGTGACCGGGCAACCGCCGGCGGTGGCGGGCTCGGCAGATCCGGCAGCCGGTGTCTGGCGCTGGCTCACGACGTCGGTGCCGGTGACGAGCACGGCGGCAAGCAGCACCAGCGCGCGTGCCCAGACGGCGAGGCATGCCGCGCATGCTACTACGAAGGGTGCTTCGGGTTCTTCAGGGGCGGTGGCCGAGGGCGCGCTCGATGGTGGCCGGCTCGATGAGCTCGGCAGCCACGAGATAGCCTGCGGCGCAGGCCAGGCAGACCGCGGCAAGCTCGGGCGACTGGTCGGCGACGGCGGCGCCGCCAAGACCCAGCAGCAGCGCGAACAGCCGGTTGCTCCATCGCAGCACGGGCACGACGCGGCTGGCCTGGCCGTCCAGCCCCGCGCCATCGTGTCGTGCGGTGAACCACAGGTGCAACCGCATCGTGCCGATGCCAGCCGCCATGATCGAGCAGCGCCATCACGAGGAGCCGCCCTGACAATCTCGGCAGTCGGCTCATGAGCTTCCACGCCGGAATCATCAGCAGCGCGACGGTCACTGAGGCGGCCAGTTGATGGAACTGCAACCACCACCGCGCGCTCGCGGCCCGGTCGGCTCGACTGCGGCCGGTGTTGTTACGGCCGGCGCACTCGCCGGCCTGCCGGGCGTCGCCAGTTCGGCAAGCACGGGATCGAGGGCATAGACGAGCGCGCTGGCGTCCGGATACCGGGCCGCGGGCGCCTTTGCCAGGCACGTCTTCACGACACGCTCCAGCGCCGCGGGAACGCCGTCCACGATCTGGCCCAGCGGCTGCGGATCGCGTTCGAGCACGGCCGAAACGACGGTCCACGACGCGGTGTCGCCAAAGGGCGGACGGCCGCCCACCATCTCGTACAGCAACACGCCGAGCGAAAAGACGTCCGAACGCGCGTCCGCCGGCTGGCCGCTGATCTGCTCGGGCGACATGTAGCCCGGCGTGCCGAGGATGATGCCGGTGCGGGTGAGCCCGCTGCTGCCGCCGACCGAGGCGATGCCGAAGTCCACGATCTTCACCCGGCCCCCGGTCGTCAACATGACGTTTTCCGGCTTCAGGTCGCGATGGACGATGCCCTTTTCGTGCGCGGCGGCCAGCCCGCGCGCGACGCCCAGCATGATCTCCACCGACTCGCGCACCGGCAGGCGGCCATCGCTCAATCGCGCGCGAAGCGTCTGGCCGGCGACGAACTCCGAGACGATGTACAGGTCGCCGTCGACTTCTTCGAGCGCGTAGATGGTGGCGATCGCTTCGTGCGAAAGTTTGCCTGCCGCCCGGGCCTCGCGATGCAGACGGTCGCGCGCCTGCAGGTCTGCCGGCAGCGCTGGGGACAGCGCCTTGAGCGCCACCAACCGCTCGAGCCGCGTGTCCCAGGCACGGTAGACGACGCCCATGCCGCCTCGGGCCAGTTCCTCTTCGATGACGTAAATGCCGACACGATCGCCGCGCGACAACCCGGGTTGGTCCCGCTCGCTCGTCGAACGCGGCGGCGACGTCGGCGGGCGAGTCGAGCTGACCTCCGGCGCGCGCGTTGGCGTCGAGCAGGCGTTCCACGTCGGCGCGCACGGCTCTGTCATCGCCGCACGCGGTGTCGAGCCATGACGCGCGCTGATGCTCCGCGATCTCGAGAGCCGACTCGAGGAGGTCACGAACGCGAGGCCAGCGGAGCGGGTCCATCGGCTGGGTCATGAGCCTGCCAAGCTCGCTGGCGAGAAATGCGCGTGCCGACGTCCAGCGCCGCTTCACGGTGGCCGGCGAGATGTCGAGGGCTTCCGCGGTCTCTTCCACGCTCAACCCTCCGAAATATCGAAGCTCCACGATTTTGGCCTGCTCGGGGTCGAGCGCGGCCAGCTTTTCAAGCGCCGTGTCGACGGCCAGCACGTCGAGGTCGGGCTCCGGGCCGGGCAGCACGGCCTCATTGAACGTCACGCGCTCGCGGTGGCCGCCGCGCTTGGCGGCATTACGCGCCCGCGCACGCTCCACCAGGATCTGCCGCATCACGTTGGCGGCGATGGCGAGGAAGTGCGCGCGGTTGTGCGGGGCCAGGTGGCTGCTGGCCGACAGGCGCAGCCAGGCCTCGTGGACCAGCCCCGTCGAGTTGAGGGTGCGCCCGGGATGTTCGCGCCGCATCTGACCGCGCGCGATGCGGCGGAGTTCGTCGTAGACCAGCGGCAGCAGCGTCGCCAGCGCGTCGCGGTCGCCGGACCGCGCGCGTTCGAGCAGCACCGTCACCGACGGCCCGGCAGGCGTGGGCATCGCGATACTATAATCGGAGTTTTGCGCTGCTGAGGGGAGCGCCTGTACATGCCCATTCGCGTCCTGCATATCGGTCTTGGCCCCATCGGCGCCGCGGTTGTTCGCCAGGTTGCCAGCAGGCCCGGCTTCAAAGCCGTCGGCGCCATCGACATCGACCCCGCCAAACTGGGGCGTGACCTCGGCGAGGTCGTCGGCCTCGAGCGCCGGCTCCGGGTGACGGTGTCGGACAACCTGCGCGCCGTGGTGAAGGCCACCAGGCCCGATGTCGCGGTGTTGAGCACGAGCTCGTCGCTCAAGAAAGTGTGGCCGCAGATCGAGTCGGTGCTCAAGCTGAAGCTGCCGATTGTCTCGACGACCGAGGAGCTGGCCTATCCGTGGTGGAACCAGAAGGCGCTCTCGAAGAAGATCGATGCCGCCGCCAGGAAGGCCAAGGTCGCCGTCGTCGGCACCGGCGTGAACCCGGGCTTCACGATGGACGCGCTGCCCATCACGCTGACCGGGGTGTGCCAGGAGGTGACCGCCATCAGGGTCAACCGCGTCCAGGACGCGCGGACGCGCCGCCTGCCGTTCCAGCAGAAGATCGGGTGCGGCCTGACCACCGAGCAGTTCCAGGCACGGGTCGATGCCGGTACCGTGCGGCATGTCGGGCTCACCGAATCGATTGCGATGATCGCCGGCGCGATGGGCTGGAAGCTCGACAAGGTCACCGATCAGATCCAGCCGGTCGTGAGCAAGGAGGGCATCTCGAGCCCGCTGCTGACGGTCGCGCCCGGCCTGGTGTGCGGCCTTATCCAGGATGGCGTCGGCTATGTCGGCGACAAGGCGATCATCACGCTCCACATGGAGGCGTACCTCGGCGCGCCCGAGTCGTACGACTCTGTGGACATCGAGGGCACGCCGAAGCTCGCGATGAAGATCGCCGGCGGTGTGCACGGCGACGTCGCGACCGCCTCGATCACCGTCAACTCCATCCCGAAGGTCATCGACGCGGCGCCCGGCCTGCACACGATGCGCACCTTGCCGATTCCGAGCTG